>CAWBXX010000009.1:0-164285 GCA_963792885.1 uncultured Alphaproteobacteria bacterium | reverse complement strand
ACTGACAATGTGATCGTTCACTCTCAATCTCCGGTGGGTGGTTTCGTTCAGGTGGTCAATCACGCGCGTCGGGACCAAATCGAATTCACTGTCTGCGACTGCGGTGTCGGAATTCCAAATTCACTCAGAACCACAAACAAAGAGATTCACTCTGATCAAGAAGCGCTGGACAAAGCAATTCGAGAAGGGGTCACAAGAGATAGGCGGATCGGGCAAGGGAATGGTTTGTACGGAACATGGAGGGTCGCGCAGCAAAGCGCCGGCACACTCGTTATCAGTTCGGGATATGCTCGCCTCGAAGCTACCCAGGGTACAACCAAAATTGACAAGCAGGAAATCCCTCTCGGTGGGTCATTGATCAGCGCGCGGATCGGGTATTCGGAGAAACTTGATCTGGCGGACGCTCTTGTCTTTCAAGGGCGCCGGCATGTCCCCGTTGACTACATCGATACTCACTTCGAAGTGGACAGCAGCGGTAATTCCATTTTCGATCTGCGCGTCGAGTCAGGGCTTCGGTTCTCGTGCGGCGGGAGAGATCGTTCGGCGAAAGCTCTCAAACCTTGTGGCGTGTCTCGGGGAAGGTCGGGTGATGGTCGAACTTCAGGATATCGCTCTGGTATCGAGCAGCTTTGCGGATGAAGTTTTCGGAAAGCTCTTCGCAGAATTAGGGCCAATTGATTTCTCAAGACGGATCGAGCTGCGCAACGTGGATCCGTTGGTGAAGAACCTCATCGACCGGGCGATCTACCAGCGCATGGCAGTGCGCGGTTCCGACGGCTAAACCATCTCAGTCGTGACCGTCTGCTTCCCCACGTGCTTTCAGCTCCTCAGCGTTAGACGCGAAAAACGATTGGCCATGTGTGGGCGATCCCGGTCCGTTCGGATGCCCGTTCTCCTTGACGTTGCCCCCTGAAGCGCCCTCGGTTTGAACTGGACTCCGTCGGAAGGAGACGGAGATGAAGAAGAGCCGATACAGCGAAGAGCAGATCATCGCGGTGCCGAAGGAGCACCAGGCGGGGATCCCGGTGGCGGAGCTCTGCCGGAAGCACGGGATCAGCGACGCGACGTTCTACACTTGGCGCAAGCGGTATGGCGGGATGGATGTCTCTGACGCCCGCCAGCTGAAGGGGCTGGAGGATGAGAACCGGAAGCTGAAGAAGCTGCTTGCGGAATCCATGCTGGACGTCGCCACGCTGCGTGAGGCGCTCGGAAAAAACTTCTGAGGCCCGGATCGCGGAGAGCGTTCGTGAACGCGGCGATCGAAGAGAAGAGCTACTCGCAGCGGCGGGCCTGCGGGCTGATTGGCATCGACCCGAAGACCTACCGCTATGCCTCGCGTCGGTCCGACGACGCCGAGCTACGCACCCGGCTGAAGGCGCTGGCGAGCGAGCGCCGGCGGTTCGGCTTCGTCGCCTGCACATCCTGCTGAAGCGGGAGGGCCTTGCCCTGAACCACAAGAAGCTGTTCCGCCTCTACCGCGAGGAGCGGCTGACTGTGCGGCGACGCGGCGGGCGCAGGCGCGCTCTCGGAACGCGGGCGCCACTGACCCTGCCGCAAGAGCCGAACCAGCGATGGAGCCTGGACTTCGTCTCTGACATGCTGGCCGACGGACGGCGGTTCCGCGTGCTGGTGGTGGTCGACGACTTCACGAGGGAATGCCTGGCGCTGGTCGTCGACACTTCGCTGTCGGGCATCCGGGTCGCTCGGGAGCTCGATCGTCTCGTCAAGCTCCGCGAAAGCTCGCAATCAGTTTGGACCGGTTTGAAGGTTCAAGACACAGTTCCTCGCCGGGGCATTCGGTCGCTTCTCCTACCGGTGGTCGCGATTTCTGTCACTCCCGGGGGACGCCCGCTTAACTGACTTGGCTTGGGCCAGCGGGATCGGAGCTGATCGGCAACGTGGCGCCAGGTTTGGCCAGCGCCCGCGCGATCCGGCTGAATGAAGGCTTGGCGGATTGCCGCTGCAACGACGGTGTGCTGCCCCTTCGGCACATGCGCCAGAGCATTCCTCTTGAAGTGAACGCGACAGCGTTGCCAAGTGGCGCCGACGACGCGGGTGATCGCGGCGGTGAGGCCGTCATGGGCATCGGAGATGACCAGCTTCACAGCTCTCAGGCCGCGCTTGACCAGGCTCTTCAGGAAGGTCGACCAGAAGGTCTCGGCCTCCGAGGGACCGATGCCAAGGCCGATGATCTCGCGCCGGCCATCGGTATTGGCAGCGACGGCGATTATCGCCGCCACCGAGACGATCCGGCCGCCCTCGCGGACTTTGAGGTAGGTGGCGTCGAGCCAGAGATACGGCCATTCGCCCTCCAGTGGTCGGTCGAGGAAGGAGCGGACCCGCTGGGACTGTCAGGAATTTTGTGCGTGAGGCCATGATGATGGAAGGGAGAATCATCACATGGCTATTGAGAAGGAAGTTCTGGACCAGCTGCTTGCCGGCCGCGATCCGGATGAGGTGTTCGCCAAGGACGGGCTACTGGACGACCTGAAGAAGGCTCTGTCGGAGCGGATTCTGAACGCCGAGCTCGACGCGCACCTTGAGGACGAGCGCGACGAAGGCAACGCCAATCGCCGCAACGGCGCCTCGAAGAAGTCGGTTCTGACAGGCACCTCGAAGATGCGGCTGACGATCCCGCGCGATCGCTCCGGCACCTTCGATCCGAAGCTGATCGCCAAATACCAGCGCCGCTTTCCCGACTTCGACGACAAGATCATCTCCATGTATGCGCGCGGCATGAGCGTGCGCGAGATCCGCGGCCACCTGGAGGAACTCTACGGCATCGACGTGTCGCCGGACCTGGTCTCGGCCGTCACCGATGCCGTGCTGGAGGAGGTGGCCGAGTGGCAGAACCGGCCGCTGGACGCCTGTTATCCGCTCGTCTTCTTCGACGCCATCCGGGTGAAGATCAGGGACGAGGGCTTTGTCAGGAACAAGGCCGTCTACATCGCGCTCGGCATCCTGGCGGACGGCACGAAGGAGATTCTCGGCATCTGGATCGAGCAGACGGAGGGCGCCAAGTTCTGGCTCAGGGTGATGAACGAGCTGAAGAACCGCGGCGGCGGCGATATCCTGATCGCCGTCGTTGACGGCCTCAAGGGCTTCCCAGAGGCGATCACCGCGGTCTTCCCCGAGACGGTCGTCCAAACCTGCATCGTTCACCTGATCCGCCATTCGCTTGAGTTCGTGTCGTGGAAGGACCGTAAGCCCGTGATGCCGGCGCTCAGGGCGATCTATCGGGCCAAAGACGCCGCGGCCGGCATGAAGGCGCTGGAGGTGTTCGAGACCGGTGCCTGGGGCCAGAAGTACCCGGCCATAGCGCTGAGCTGGCGGCGCAACTGGGAGCACGTCGTGCCCTTCTTCGCCTTCCCCGAAGGGGTCCGCCGCATCGTCTACACCACGAACGCGATCGAGGCGCTGAACTCAAAACTGCGGCGCGCGGTCCGAACCCGCGGTCACTTCCCCAATGACGATGCGGCGATGAAGCTGCTATATCTGGTTCTCAACCACGCCGCCGAGGAATGGAAACGACCGCCGCGTGAGTGGGTCGAGGCCAGAACCCAGTTCGCCGTCATCTTCGGCGAGCGCTTCGTCGGCCAATGACGAAACCGGCCTCGCGCACAAGATATCCGACAGTCCCCACCCGCTCGTCGATCTCCTTGCACAGCTTGGAGACTTGGCTCTTGGAGATGCCGGCGAGCCCCATCGCCTGCACCAGATCGTCGACGCGCCGGGTCGAGACGCCACGGATACGCCATGATGTTCATGGAGCGCATAAAATGGCTGCGGTCTGAGCCACTCACGCTTGCTGAGAGACCTGACTTCCGGAAGTCATTTTATGCCTTAGTTTTTTCATTCCTGTTGCTCTTCTTGTACGTCGCCGCCATCGTGCTCGTAGCATTAGAAATGTGACAACGCGATGCCAGGAGAGATGGTCCGCGCGAGATGTCGAAAGCTTGGCCAAATAACCTGACCGTCGATGAACGCATTCGTATCGCACGCGAACGCTTGCCGCAAATCGTCGACAACCTCCTCACACTGATCCACTTGCACGAGACGAACCGGATTGTCTGCTACTCTGACAAGCTCGGCTCTCAAATCCCGCGTTCCTACGCTGGACACCACTTCAAGCTCTTCCAGCACACTATGCTTAAGGGTGAAGCGTTGCGGCTCTGCACATTGTGGGATGGGGTCAAGAAGGACCGCATGAGCCTTCCGACAATTGCAGCTCTCATTGACGAAGAAGCCGTGCTGAATGAGATCAAAATCCGCGCCGCCGCAAATCAAAGAAGCCACAGTCATCTTGAGGCCGAGGGGGATGATCCAGGACTGCTCGCCTGGATAACTGAAATGAGCGACAAAGAAGTTGAGAAGGGCGTGGCGGAGCGGGACGCTGCCTTGCGTAAAGCAATAGCTGCCATTCGAGAGACTGAACAGTCGGAGATGCTGCAGGCTGTGCGCCAATTCCGAGCGTTCCACATGGCTCATTCCCTTGACGCAGGCGCCAAGGTTCGGCCCGACCTCCCTTACAAGTACGGTTATGAGAGGACGCTGTTGGAGAAAACGATCCCCATCGTAGATGACCTTTACCTTGGTGTCTGTCAAACAGGCTTCACTTGGGACGGTAGCCGGAAGATGGCGAAGGAATACGCAGAAGCCCTTTGGGGCGGCTGCCGTTTCGATGCCCTCAAATGAAAAAGAAAGTCCCGGCCATTGACCGGGGGCTATCAACCGATGATCCGAAAGCGCGCCAGCCTTTCGCCTGCGCGTTCCCATGATGAACGTCCCAAGCCAGATCGACGCGCCGCCCCCCCGGCGGAGGCCGGGAAAGAGCGAAGGCGGCTCCTCGACCACGCGACGCCAGGAAGTGAGCCAATACCCCCTCTTGCCACCGGAAATTCCGGTTACTAGATTTTAGCCAGCCGGAGCCTTTCCGGCGCTCTGTTGTTGCCCTGGAACGAGGGAGGGAACGATGGGGTCGGTCAACCGCCCAGATTTGATTGAAACACTCGTCTCTAAGGAAATCCGGCGCATGGTCGCCGAGGCAATCGAGACCGGTAGCTTTCTTTCAACGTCCGATGCTGTTTCCGAAATCTTGCGCGTCTACCCGACTTGCGGCCTAAGCGAGCGGCAACTTGAGGATCGTATCATCATGGCTGCTGCTGGAGCCGGCGTGGCAGTCGAAATCGGCAACAAACGTTCAACGAGACCTTCACGACCAAGTTTCCGAGCGGCGGGAGACGTTCGACCGGCGGCAACCACACCTTCAGTTCCTTGGACCACCAGTGGGCCGCGCCTTCTCCGCGGGCTTTTCGCTGACGCACTCTTCGATAAGGTCATAGAAAGCGCCGGGCTGAAGGATCGGACCTCTCGGCGCCAGAGTGATCGATAGCGCTCCCCGTCTAGAGCGGAAGTCTGTCCCGCGTGGCAGGCCTTTCGGCGAATAGCGCGAGAAGACGACGGGCGCTCTTATGTCTGACGGTCGCAGGGATGGTGGTGGGCCACGTCTTTTCGTTTGAAAATAACTGGGTTTCCTCGTCTTCGCGCGACCCATTTGAGGTGCGGCAGAAGGGATTGCTCATCGCCGTACCGCCGGCCATCGTGTTGGGCGTCATCGTCTTTTGGCTGCTCGACCAACAGGACTACGATCAACAAGCCAGCCGCCAGGAGCAGCAACAGCAGGAAGTGGCGCGGCAGAAACAGGAGAAAGTGCGGATCGGCTCGATAGTCTCAAAGGTACAGATTGGAAGGAACCGAAGACCGAGGTTCTGCAGCGCGTAGGCGGCAGCTCTTCTCTAGGAGAGCACGGCTCTGATAACGTGATTCTACAAGCATGACATGTCCATTTGGCTGCCTTTAGTCAACCTCCGGTATTATCGCGAGGTCGGGCACCGTCAGCTGAAGCACATGCCGCCTTCAATCAACGAAACGTGAAAAGCCAACAAAATCGCAAGGCCCGCCCGCAGTGAACGGATCGCGAGAAGCCAAAAAGAGGTTGGTCCGCTTTTTGAGACAGTTTGGCGGCTTGGCTAGGGCGTGGACTCGTTAACGCGCACCCATAGCCGAATGGCTGCCAGCTTGACGAAGGCGAGGAAGTTCTCAGCGAGCTTGTCGTAGCGGGTCGCGATCCGACGGCACTGCTTGATCCGGTTGAAGAACCGTTCGATCCGATTGCGTGCGCGGTAGAGGTACGGGCTGAAGCAGATCGGGTCCTTTCGCGTTCGCCTCGGCGGGATGTTCGCCCAGCCGCCCTCCGATCGGGCAAACGCCCGGACGGCGTCGGCATCGTAGGCTTTATCGGCGAGGAGCACCCCGTCTCCGAGAAGGCCGTGTAGGAGATCAAACGCCCTGAGGCTGTCATGCTCCTGGCCGGCGCTCAGCATGAAGCGCAGCGGCAGTCCCTGCCTGTCGACTACGGCGTAAATCTTGGTCGTCAGCCCGCCGCGGGAACGTCCGGTGCGGTGGTGAGCGCCGCGCCGAACACTCGCGCCGTGCTGATGAACACGCACGATGGTGCTGTCGATCATCTTCAGGTCTGCTTGTTCGAGATCGGCAACGGCCTCGAAGATGCGATCCCAAACGCCGGCGCGTCGCCAACGGACGAACCGGTTATAGCAAGTCGTGTACGGGCCATACTGGTCCGGCAGGTCGCGCCACGGTGCGCCGGACCGCAGCACCCAGAAGATGCCATTCAGGACACGCCGGTCATCAACGCGCGGGACGCCGCGTGATTTGGTCGGCAGGATTGGTTGGATGATTTTCCATTCTGCTTCGCTGAGCGCGTATCGCATAAATCAGGCTCCTTTTCGGAGCTTAAATCACGCGACCATCACTAACCTCAAGCGGTTCGCCTATGTCCGAAGATCGCGCAAAAGCGGCCGTCCCCTTGCCGCCCGACGAAGACAGCTCGTGACCCGAACCGGAAACAGCCGCTTCTTGGTGTCAAACAGCGCCGTAACAGATCACCATTCCAATCAGGTGTGCCAGCTTCACCTTCCACCGTTACAGCTCAACTGGGCGCTCAAGCCCGTGAGTGCTCCATGAGACGACGAAATTCGCCTTGATTTAGCGATCGACCGCGCCCTTCGTTGCGACCGGCCCGAGGTGCCCTGCCCATCGGCATCACGCCCGAGAAGAAGGCAGCGTTTCCGAAGCGAGAGCGGATGCTGTGGCGCAACATCATTGACAAGTCCAAAGTCAATTCGGAGTGAACCCATGAGCACAAATGCGCTTCGCGTGGCAATCGTCGGCGGCGGCATCGGTGGTATTACCGCTGCCAATGCTCTTCTTCAGCGCGGCATTGAGGTCCACCTCTACGAACAGGCATCAGCGCTGACCGAGGTCGGCGCTGGCGTTGCGATCCAACCGAACGGTGTGCGGATGCTACGGCGCCTCGGTCTCGGAGATGATCTGGTCCGCTATGGCGCCAGATGGGTCGATCCACAGTTTCGGCGCCCGGACGGCGCCTACGCCGCGGCGATGTGGCCCCCCGAGCTAGCGAACAGGATCGAGTTCTACGGCATGCACCGTGCGGACTTGCTCGCCATTTTGGTCGACCGCTTGCCCGCCGGCAGTGTGCACACAGACCACAAGTGCGTCGGCTTCGAGCAAGATAGCCGACAAGCGGTCCTAACATTCGCGAACGGCGCGCAAGTCATGGCCGATGTCGTCGTCGCGGCGGACGGCATTCATTCGACACTGCAGCAGTTTGTCGTTGCCCCAAGTGCGCCGGTGTTTTCCGGATCGGTCGCCTACCGGGGTGTTATCTCCGCAGCGAGCGTTTCGTGGCCGCCGGGCGCGATGCGCAACTGGATGGGCACCGGCAAGCATTTCCTCGTGTTTCCGGTGCGCGCCAACGAGCTCGTCAACTACGTCGGCTTCGTAACAACCGACGAAAGTATGAACGAAATCATGGTTGACCGCCGACGGTCCTGCCGCCCTCGCCCAGGCGTTCGCCGGTTGGGACCCGATGGTCGGGGCCATCATCGCGCAAGTGAAGACCATGTTCCGGTCTGGCCTTTATGATCGCGAGCCGCTCTCGACTTGGACGTGCGGGCGCCTGACCCTGCTCGGAGACGCCGCGCACCCAATGCTGCCCCACACCGGCCAAGGCGCCAATCAAGCCATCGAGGACGGCGTCGCTCTTGCGGGTATCTTGAGCAGGGCGGACAGCGCGTCGGCGCCGCGCGCGTTGCTGATCTACGAGAAGCTGCGGCGCGAGCGGACCGCAGGCGTTCAGCGCATCTCTCGCGTGAACGGCGCACGCTATGACGCGGCCGGGGGCGACCTGAAGGCCCGCGACAGACAGCTCGATGTCCAACCGCAGGAACGCGCCTGGATTTGGAACTACGACGCCGAAGCAGAAGCCTCGGCTGCTGCCGCGTCGCTGTGACCTATCAACCTGCGACGGATCGGCCTACGCACTCCCAACGTCTGCCTCTGGCGCATTTCTGCCGCGCCGAGACGAGCCAGCGATGTCCGGAACACCGCTGAAAGCGGTCGTGGCAGCGAACTGACGGCAGCGTCAGTTAATGAGAACACGCCCTAAGGTGGATTCTGGGTCTGATTACGCCGCCAATTTCTGTTGCTCGCTGTGATAGCATAGACCTCGTCGGGCGTCCTGCCACTGAGCGAAGAGTGAGGGCGCGAGGCGTTGTAGTAGCCGATCCAACGACCGATCCCGCTCCTTGCCTCACTGCCGGTCTCGAAGGCGTTGAGGAAGACGCATTCGTATTTCAGGCTTCGCCACAGCCGCTCGATGAAGACGTTGTCCATCCATCGCCCGCGCCCGTCCATGGAGATGCGGATGCCGGCGTCCTTGAGCGTGTTGGTGAAGGCGAAGCTGGTGAACTGCGAGCCCTGATCGGTGTTGAAGATGTCGGGCCTGCCGTAGCGAGCGATGGCCTCCTCCAGCGCCGCGACGCAGAAGTCGGCCTCCATCGTGTTCGACAGCCGCCAGGCGAGAACCTTGCGGCTCGCCCAGTCCATGATTGCCACAAGGTAGAGGAAGCCGCGTCGCATCGGGATGTAAGTGACGTCGGCGCACCAAACCTGGTTCGGCCGCTCGATTGCCAGGTGCCGCAGCAGGTAGGGATAGACCTTGTGCTGCGGGTGCGGTTCACTCGTCTTCGGCGCCTAGTAGATCGGCGAGAGGCCGATCTTGCGCATCAGACGCCGAACGCGCTTGCGGCCGACGCACCAGCCGAGCCGCCGCAGATGCCGCGCCATCTGTCGGGCGCCGTAGAACGGGCATTCCAGGAATGTCTCGTCGACAAGCCGCATCAGCGCGAGGTTCTCTTCGCTCTCGTCCGCCGGCTGGCGGTAGAACGAGGCGCGTGAGATCGATACGAGCTCGCACTGCCGCAAAATGGAGAGCCGTGGGTGACCGGGTTCGATCATCATCTTCCTCCGATCCAGGCTCAGCGATCGAAGGCTTTGGCCAAAAAATCGCGCTCCACCACGAGCTGGCCGATCTTGGCGTGCAGCTTCGTCACCTCGGCCTCGCGGCTCGCCTGAACCTCAAAGCTCTTGTCGTCGAAGACCTTCGCCAGCTTCTCGATCGCCTGCCGCTTCCATTGAGTGATCAGGTTCGGATGCAACTCATGCCGAGCGGCCAGCTCCGCGATCGTCCGATGTCCCTGGATCGCCTCAAGCGCAACCTTCGCCTTGAACTCGGCCGCGAACCGTCTGCGCGTCCTCATGGTGGATCGTCCTTCTCATCGGCGAACCACCTTAGCCACCTGTCTCACAAACCGGGACCAGCTCTGACCCAGCTGCCCGTCGGTCACGGGCCGCGACGATGTTCCGGCGCTGATACCGATTAGGCCGGAAAGCTCCGATTACCGCCGAGGACGCGTTAGGGGCACCCCACGTCGCCGCGCCGGTGGAAAACCCCCTGAGAAGCTTGCCGCTGTCGAGCCACGTGGCAAGGCTACGCGCATGAACAATTACACACCGGAGGACATAAGAGCCATCGCCGAGGCGCTCGGCGTCGCTCCCGAAGTCATGAATCGGCACGCGACGTTTCTGGACGGGGTAAGCGTGTTTGCCATATATGCCGGGAAGGCCATGGACGCGCCTCCGAGCAAGATAAGGGACGAGCTTCTTAAGTTGGCCGCAGCTTTTCGACGGTTGCTGCGCTGGCTGACCGCACTCGGTCCCGATTTTGGTTGCGGGCAGCCCGAACAGGATTCCGAGGAACGGCAACCGGCCGAGAAAAGGGCTCCAGCCGACGCAGTGCGACGAGAACTGGGCAAAGTCCTCAAGCACCTAGGGTTATCGGACTGGCGCGACGCAATCGATGGCCCGTCCCCTCATATGCTCGAAGCACTTAACTACGCCGAGGGGGTCGACCTCGATCAGATCATCGATCTAACAGCGGCTCTGGGTGAACTCTCCCCCTTCCTCAATCCTGGCGCTCGGCCGCTTTCCGAACTAGGGCGCACCACCCCGCAAGAAATCCTCGCCGCAGTTGTGGACCTGGAACGGATTGCCGGCGAGGCTTCCGACCGAGTCCTGCATCATGGGAACCTCACTGTGCCTAAAGGCCGCTCGGGCGGAGATTGGCATGTCAATGGATTCATCAAGGACATGGCGAAGTTCTACGAGGTCGTGACTGGCGAATGCCCAACGGTCTGGATCAACCCCACCGGCGAGCGGAGCCGTTTCATTCGGCTTCTTGAGACGGCGGGCGCCCCGATCGGGTTGAACTATAGCGCCGAAGCCTGGCGACGCAGGGCGCGGACATTCTCCGCAAACGGGTCGAACCGGTCCAATAATAAATTCGAATTGGCCCGTGTGACTCGGGAAAACGTCGCCTCCTAGATGCGGGCGCCATGGCGCGCCCAGAATCACCCAGTGATAGCGAAGACCAGAGCCCTGCCGAGGCGGCGCTGATCGCGCTTGTGCGCCTGCTCGCGCGGCGAGCCGCGGCGGACGTTGTTCGCGGAAGATGCGCAAGTGACCTCCGACGAGCGCACTCTCGGCGGCGCCATCGAACCAGGCAAATGAGCGGGCGCCCGCAATATCTGCGCGCGCGCGAGATCGCCGAACTGGTCGGGATGGACGTGCGAACCATCCGACGGCTTATCGCCGACGGCACCCTCCCCTCGGTCAAGATCGGTGGCGCCAGGCTGGTCCCTGTTGAGGCCGACCTACCGCGAATGCTCGGCCTCAACTAATGTGGCCAGTTCCCGTAATCGAGGGCTACAGATTTTCGTCACGTATTATAATGTCTTAGGGAAGTCTCGGGAAAGCTCTATCCAAGTAATTGTTCCATCTTATCTGATATAGTGTTCCCGAATGTCACGTTTTGTCACCGTTTGACATGATCCACCTGAAGACAGGAGTTCTGACACGATGAACGCGCCCTTCCACCCCGTCCAAACCGCCGCCGATGTGCTGGTAATTCTGGAGCAGGCAAACCTTCCGGCGACGAAGAAACGCGACATGATCTCCGGGGTTCGCCGAATCTGCGCCATGGCTGGCTGCTCGCCCGAGAGCCTGCCTTTGGAAGTGCCGGTGCTGCGCGCCCGCCTTTCGAGCATCCGGCCAGCAGCGCACGGCATCTCCAAAAAGACGTTCTTCAACCTACGCAGCCTCTTCGCGACCACACTCGCGTGGGCAGGTGTTGTCGAAACACTGCATCGGGGCACCGCAAAGAAGAGTCTCGCCTGGGCACCAGTTGTCACCAGCATCGCTCAGAACAAAGCGCTGTCGAAGGGCTTGGCCACCTTCATGAACTGGTGCGCCACGAACGGCATCAAACCGACTGACGTTGACGACGAGACGTTGCAGCGGTTCGGCGTTTGGCTGGAAAACCGCACCCTGCACGCCCGGCCGCGCAATCTGATGTGGCAAATCCCCCAGTTTTGGAGTGTTGCGCGTCGGGATGCTCCCGGATGGCCTCAGCAGGAGCTGACGCAAATCAGCTTCCGGCCTCCCTCGCCCAATCTGCGGTGGGACGACCTGCCCTCCGGTCTGCGAGCCGAAGCCGAAGCCTATCTCGACATGCGCGCCAACCCCGACCTCTTCGACACCAATCCGAACGTGCCGGCGCGGCCACTGGCCGAGTCTACGGTCCGGCAGCAGAAGGAGCACATCCGCATGGCGACATCAGTCCTGGTGCGGCAGGGAGTCCCTCTCGATAGCCTCTGCAGCCTTGCTGACCTCGTCCGGGTCGACTGCTTCAAGACGGTGTTGCGCCACTATCACAACAAGGCAGGCGGCAACCCCAGTTCCCACGCCATTCTGATCGCGAAGACCCTGATCGACGTGGCCCGCTATCACGTTCGCGTATCAGGGGCGGATTTGGCCGAACTGAAGCGGCTGGCTTCCAAACTGCCATCCATCCCCTTCGACCTCAGTGAAAAGAATAAAGCGCTGCTGAGAGACCTGGAGAGTGAGCAGGTCCGAGCGCGGCTCCTCTACATGCCGGACGAGTTGATGCGGCGCGTCGAAGGCGGGGCTGACGGCGGGCGCACTCCGACATGCGACAGCGCAAGTAGCGGTCGCGGTCGAAATGCTCCTTTCCGCGCCGCTCCGCCCGCAAAACCTCATCAGCCTCAACTGGAGCCGGCACTTCCGGAGCCGGAAGGGCCGAAAGGCAAGCTCGTGCTCTACATCCCCAAGGATGACACCAAGACAAAGCGGCGCGACCTGGTCTTCGAGATTCCGCCTGAGCTTGCCGAAAACATCCGCTTCTATCGGCGTGAGATCCTGCCGCGGCTGGGCGCCGACCCGAACGGAGACCTCTTCGTCGTTCACGGGCGGACGGCGGAAGAGCCAGAAGACGCTGTCGCAACAGATCACCGAGACCATTGCTGAGGTGGTCGGCATCCACATGTCGCCGCACCAGTTCCGGCACGCTCGCGGCCGACTCTCTATCTCGAAGCGCACCCTGAGGACTTCCAGTCCGTCACAACCTCCTCGGACATGCCTGGGCGAAGACAACGGTGATCTACGCCGGCGCCTCCTCCCGCCGTGCCAGCCGCGTCTATGGCGAGCATGTGATCGAGCAACGTCAGGCATCGGCGCTGATGCAAAAGCGCAAGAGGAGGCGCAAATGAAGCCGCCCCGACAGCTCAAACATCTTCCCGAAAGGCTTTGGCCGGCGGAGGACCATCGGCTCTTCGAGGCCGCCTATGCGCCGGGCGACATCTTTGACGAGAAGCGCGGCGCCGGCGCCCATCTCGCCGACGGCAGCCGCGGGTCCATCCGCTTCGCGTGGCGGCGCTGGCTGGGCTTCCTGGCCGAACACGATCCCAAGGCCCTGCAGCTGCCTGCCGCCGAGCGCGTCACGCCGGAGCGGGTGCGCGGCTATGTCGAGCACCTCTCCGCCGGCATGGCCTCGAGCTCCGTCGCCACATTGGTCGCCCACCTCTACGCCGGCGCCCGCCTCGTCGCGCCTGGGCGACGACTGGCGCTGGCTCCTGGCCTTGAAGACTCGCCTGCAAACGCGAGCCACCACCGAGGACCGGTTCGAGCGCCTTGTGCCGGCGCACCGCACGCTCGAGCTTGGCATCGCCCTCATGGAGGGAGCGGACGACCTTCGGGGCGCTGGACACCGAGAGCGCGAGATCCAATACCGCGACGGGCTCATCATCGCCGTGCTTAGCCTCTGGCCCATCCGCCGCCGCAGCCTCGCTGCGCTCACCCTCGACCGGCATCTCGATATCGCCAGCGACCGCATTGTCCTCTGCCTCTTCCCCGAGGACATGAAGTCGAAGCGCGAGGAGAGCTGGCCGGTGCCCGAGCTGCTTGTCCCCTTCTTCCGGCACTATCTAAACGATATCCGGCCAAGGCTCCTCCGCCGCCGCAACCACGACGCGCTCTGGGTTGGGCAGCACGGAACAGCTCTCAACGCCGGCGCGATCTACGCTCTGGTCGCGCGCCGCACCGCCGCGGCCTTCGGAACCTCTATGGCGCTGCACGACTTCCGCCGCGCCGCTGCGACCTTCCTCGCCATGGACGCACCGGAGAAGGTCGGGTTGACCCCCGGCATTCTGCAGCACACCTCGCCCGACACCGGGAATCGCTATTACAATCTCTCCTGCAGCGTATCGGCGAGTCGGCGCCACGGGGAGACCCTCTCAGCTCTCAAAGTCCGGCTCCGGCCGGCGGTAAGGTGATCACCATGAAGAACGCCATCCGCGCTGTCATCTACGCCAGATACTCCACAGACCTCCAGCGCGACGCCAGCATCGAGGACCAGATCCGAGTGTGTTCAGAAAAAGCCTCTCGAGAGGGTTGGAGGGTGGTTGGCACGTACACCGATCGAGCGGCCAGTGGAGCAAGTCTCGCCAACAGGCCCGGCATGAATGCGCTCCTGAAGGCTGCAAAATCGAACAACTTTGAAGTGGTGCTTGCGGAAGCTCTTGATCGCTTGTCCCGCGACCAGGAGGACGTAGCGGGAATTTACAAGCGGCTTTCCTACTCCGACGTCTCCATCTGCACGTTGGCTGAGGGAGTCGTCAACGAGCTGCACATCGGCCTGAAAGGGACGATGAACGCTCTGTTCCTCAAAGATCTTGCCTCGAAAATCAGGCGCGGTCAGCGAGGACGCATTGCAGCCGGCTTCGCAGCCGGCGGGCTCGCATATGGATACCAAGTTGTCCGTTCCATCGACGATGGCGGCGACCTGATCAGAGGGCAGCGTGTTATCAAAGACCAAGACGCTCAGATCGTGCGAGAAATTTTCGACGCCTACGTAAACGGTCATTCGCCTCGAACGATCGCCGCCCATTTGAATGTCCGAGGGATACCCGGACCGAAGGGGGGAGAATGGAACGCCTCGACAATCAATGGTCACCGCGGCCGTCGTAACGGCATCCTGCAAAATGACCTCTATCGAGGCGTGCTCATCTACAACCGGGTCCGAATGGTGAAAGATCCGGAGACCGGCAAACGAATTTCAAGGCCGAACCCAAAGAGCGAGTGGGTCACGGTCGAGGTTCCGCAGTTGCGAATCATCACCAGATGAACTTTGGGAAAGGGTGCAGGCAAGGAAGGCAAGCTATGGAACACGACGTCCGGAGACCGCGAGGCGGCCCAAGCGTCTCCTTTCCGGCCTTCTGGTCTGCGGCGAGTGCGGAGGATCCTTCACCATAGCTCGACCGGGAAAGTATGGCTGTGCAACACACCGCGAGAGGGGAACCTGCAGGAACGGCAGGCAGATTTCGGTGAACCAGCTTGAGCGCCGCGTGCTGGCCGGGTTGAAACAGCACCTTTGCAATCCGGAACTCCTCGTCGAGTTCGTGCGGGAATTTAACCTTGAGCTAAATCGACTGAGAGCGGCGGCCTCGCAGGCCAACATGACGACCGAGAGGCGGTTGGAAGAGCTCCAGGCGAAGATCGAGCGCATCGTTCAAGCGATCGCAGAGGGCACGGACAGCCCGAGCCTCCGAGACACCCTGATGCGCCTTGAGAGCGAAAAAGCTGCAGCGTCCGAGAGCCTCCCCCATCCGAAAGCACGTCGTCGTCGCGCGCCAGTTCCGCGCCCGAGATCCTATTCAAGAAGAAGATTGCGACGCTCGAGGAGTCTCTGAGCTCAGACGAAAAAACTGCAGCGGAAGCCCGGACTGATCCTGAGATCACTGATCGATCACATTACGATCCGTCCCGCCTCGGGTCGGGGAGACACTTTTCGTGGAAATTCAAGCTGAGCCCGCCGAGCTCTTCGTGGCGGCCGGCGGTTACCTGCCTGACCCTCGCGATCGGATGATAACGGTGGTAGCGGAGGAGGGACTCGAACCCCCGACACGCGGATTATGATTCCGCTGCTCTAACCAACTGAGCTACTCCGCCCCATGGCGCCGGTATGGCCGCGCATATACGGTTGGCCCGGCGGGGGGTCAAGCAGCCGGCCGGCAGGGTCCAGAGGGGCCGCGCCTCGAGCATTTGTTCTTGCCTCTTGCTCTTGTAAGATCGCGCCGCCGGCGAGGCGGTGCCGGCGTTTCGTCGAGGCGGAGGCAGAATGCCGGGAGCAGCAATAAAGACGATCGCGGTGCACTTTCCGACCGCCACGCTGGTGGATCGGCTTCTCGATGCCGCGATCCCGCTTGCACAGGCGCATGGCGCGACATTGATCGGCGTCCACGTGGTTCCAGCCGTCATCGTCTACGCCGACGCCACTGTGTCGATGTCGACCGAGTTCATCGTTGCGCAGCAGGAGGTTTTCCGCGAGGACGCCAAGGCCGTTGAGACAGCGTTTCAGGCACGCGTCGAGGGCGCAGGGATCGCCTATGAGTGGCAGAACGCCGACACCGGCGACGAGCCGACCATGCGCGCTGCCGCCACGCTCTGCAACGTCGCCGACCTCGTCGTCGCCACCCAATATCAGGACACGATCCCGGCTGCCTCCGGATATACCCCCGACGAGCTGGTGCTCGGCACCGGCCGCCCTGTACCTGATCGTTCCGAACAACGGTGCGCTTGCCGCGATCGGCAAGCGCGTGCTGGTCGCCTGGAATGGATCGCGCGAAGCCTCGCGTGCAGTCTTCGATTGCCTCCCGCTGCTTCAGCCCGATGCGGAGATCCGACTGCTGACAGTCGACAGCCCGCGCGGCGATTCCACGTTAAGGGGTCTCGCCCACGCGCTTTCGCGCCATGGAGCGAAGATCCTCCCGCTGACAGTCTCGAAGGGTGAAGGGCGCTCCGTTGGCGAAGAGATATTGAAGCAAGCCGGCGAGTTTGGTGCCGATCTGCTGGCGATCGGTTGCTACGGCCATTCGCGTCTGCGCGAGACGGTGTTCGGCGGAGCGACGACGCTAATCCTTCGCGACATGACCCTGCCGCTTCTGATGGCCCACTGATTAATTCGTCGCGTCAGATGCGGCCCATCAACAGAAGCACGACGACGATGATCAAGATCACGCCCACGATGCCCGAGGGACCATAACCCCAGCCGCGGCTATATCCCCAGTTCGGTATCGCTCCGATGAGAATCAGAATGAGGATGATGATGAGTATCGTACCAAGCATCGCAGCATCTCCAGCGGTCGGGTGACCGAGTTGTTTCGCCCCCGCGCCTGATCGTCGATCGCGGGCGCCGGTTGCGAGATAAACGCCAATCAATCGAGGTCGGTTCCTAGTCGGCTTCGCAAATCTCTCGCCGCGCTGCCCGCGGCTCATCCGTGAATCAAGGAGTGACGATGAAGCCGGACGTACTCGTCAACGGGATGCAGATGCCGCACGTCATGGAGGCGCTCGAACGCGACTACACGCTCCACAAGCTCTTCGACCCCAAGGACATGGATGCGGTCCTGAAGGGCGTTGCTCCGCGCATCCACGCGATCGCGACGGGCGGCCATCACGGCGCGAGCGCCGCGCTGATCGACGCGCTTCCGAATCTTGAGCTGATAAGCTCTGTCGGCGTCGGCACGGACGCGATCGACGTCGGGCATGCGAAGAAGCGAGGCGTCATCGTCTGCAATACGCCGGGCGTGCTCGATGACGAGGTCGCCAATCTGGCAATCGCCCTCCTCCTCGCCGTCACGCGCAAGCTCGTCGCCTACGATCGCTTCGTGCGTGAGGGACGCTGGGTGAAGGATGGCGATCCGCCGCTCACGCGCACGATCGCCGGACGCAAGGTCGGGATACTCGGCATGGGCCGGATCGGAAAGGCGATTGCCGACAAGCTCAAGGCGTTCCACTGCGAGGTCGCTTACCACACGCGAAAGCCGCGCGCCGACGTTCCCTACCCGCACCATTCCGACCTCGTGAAGCTCGCCTCCGATGTCAGCATCCTGATCGTCATCGTTCCGGGCGGGCGAGGAACGGAGAAGCTTGTAGACCGCAGCGTCATCGACGCGCTCGGCCCGGAGGGCGTCTTGATCAATGTCGCCCGTGGCTCGGTCGTGGACGAGGAGGCGCTCGTCGCGGCCCTTCAGGAGGGACGCCTTGGCGGCGCGGGGCTCGATGTCTTTGTCGATGAGCCCAATGTTCCGCCGGCGCTCTTTCCGATGGAGAATGTCGTTCTGCAGCCACACCAGGGAAGCGCCACAGTCGAGACGCGGCGCGCCATGGGCGATCTCATGCTGGCGAATCTTGCCGCGTACTTCGCCGGCAGGCCGCTGCTCAGTCCCCTCCCCTAGTCCTCGCCGCGCGAGCGTCGGCCGAACACGAAGCCGAGGATGAGAGCGAGACCTGCGATCAGAAGCGCGGGGCTCGCAAGCGGCGCAGCGCCCAGCGCGTCGCCGAGCCGGCCGATATTCTCCTCCGCCGTGTCGACACGCGGCGGAGGCGGCGGTCGCCTTGCCGCACCGCGACCTTTCATGCCGGCCACCAGAAAGAAGATCAGGGCGATGAGAAGGAGCGCGCCGCCGATGATCGCGGCGGATGCGATGGGATTCAAGACTTGCGACAGCCAAAGATGTGCCGCGACGAGCAGGAAGCAGATCCCGATCAGCAGGAAGGCGACGCCGATCGCTCCGAGCACGCCTTGCGTGACGACGCGGCGCACCCGCTGTTTCAATTCGGCGAGCGCGAACGCGATCCCGATCGAGCTTGCCAGCTTCAGCATCAGACGCTAGCGGCGCGACATCAGGCCGATCAGGAAGCCGAGCCCAAGCGCCACGAGCACCGCGGAGAAGGGGTTGCGCTCAATGTGGCCTTCGAGCGCTTCGCCGTAGGCGCGCGCTCCTTCCATCGCCGCTTCCGCCTGCTCCATGCCCTGCTGCTTATAGTTCTCGGCGGTGCGCTCTGCCCGAGCGCGTCCTTCGCGGACGCCCGTCTTCACGAGACCGGTCAAAGTCGTGCTGATCGCTGTGATGTCACTCTTCAGAGCCTCGATCTGCTCTTGCAGAGACTCCACCTCGCTTGCCGTCGAACGCGATCCTTGCTTGGCCGCAGACGCAGCCGTCGACTCGTTCGCCATTACGCCTCTCCCATGTTTCCGGTGTGCCGGATAACGATTGCATAATGGCGAAGTTCCGTTGAAGAATTGTTGCGGCAGGTCAAAAATCCAGGGAACCCTAGGCTTGTGGCCCTGTTTACGCGGCCCGGGAGTGCTCCGCGCCGCTGGCCGCCGCTATCGTCCCGCCCCCGAGGATCCGCGCCTCCGTCCCGTCGGAATCGTAAAGGACGCAGGCCTGCCCCGGCGCAACGCCGATTTCGTCGGCCGCAAGCTCCACCACGATCCGCCCGTCACGGACAGAAAGCATTGCCGCCGCAGGCGGACGCGTGGAGCGGACGCGCGCGAAGACCGGCACGCCCTCCTCCGCGATATCATCGCCCAGCCAGTTCAGGTCGCGAAGCACGATCGAGCGCGTCGCAAGCGCTGCGCGCGGACCAACGACCACCTGCGCCTTCTCCGCGTCGAGCCGCACGACGAAAAGTGCCTCACCCGCCGCGATGCCGAGCCCCCGCCGCTGACCGACCGTATAGTGAATCACGCCTTCATGGCGGCCAAGCACGCGCCCGTCCACGTGCACGATCTCGCCCGGCCTGACCGCGCCCGGCTTCAGCTTCTCCACCACGTCGGAGTAGCGGCCCTGCGGCACGAAGCAGATGTCCTGGCTGTCCTGCTTGTCGGCGACCTTGAGGCCGATCTCGCGCGCGATCGCCCGCGTCTCGTCCTTTGAGAGATCGCCGAGCGGGAAGCGCAGGAAATCGAGCTGCGCTCGTGTCGTGGCGAAAAGGAAGTAGCTCTGATCGCGACTGAGATCTCGCGGACGGAAGAGCGACCGCCGCTCCCCCACTTTGCGCGAGCGCACGTAATGCCCGGTCGCCATGGCCGCCGCCCCGAGCTCGCCCGCTGTGCCGAAAAGGTCGGCGAACTTGACCGTCTGATTACAGGACACGCACGGAATGGGTGTCTCGCCCATTGCGTAGCTCTCAACGAAAGGTTCGATCACGGCCTCGCGGAAGCGCGCCTCGTAGTCGAGCACGTAATGCGGGATGCCGAGCCGCGCGGCGACCTCGCGCGCATCGTGGATGTCCTGGCCGGCGCAGCATGAGCCGGCGCGATGCGTGGCGGCGCCATGGTCGTAAAGCTGCAGCGTGACGCCCACGACGTCGTATCCGGCGTTGCGGACGAGCGCCGCCACCACGGAGGAATTGACGCCGCCCGACATCGCAACGAGCACGCGCGCTTTCTCCCGCGGACCGGGTATTTCGAGGTCGATATCCAGCATCTGGCTTTGCTCCGGCGGGCGAAAACTAGGCGCAGAAGACCCCGCCAGCAAGGGCCGTCCGTTGCCAAATCTTAAAGGAATCCGAAGGGGGTCACTTAGCCGATTTTTAAGGGGAGGCACCGTACAAATGCCGAAGTAAGCAGCAGTCGCGTAAGAGTTCATGTTCATGGCCGAACACATTCGTCCGCGCGTCAAATACGTGATCGGGCCTGATGGAAGCCCCTTGACGATCGCCGATCTGCCTTCGACGAGCACCAAGCGTTGGGTCATCCGCCGCAAGGCGGAGGTCGTGGCAGCGGTGCGCGGCGGCCTCTTGAGCCTCGAAGAGGCCTGCGAGCGCTATACGCTGACGGTCGAGGAATTCCTTTCCTGGCAGATGTCGATCGACCAGCACGGGCTGGCCGGGCTGCGCACGACCAAGATCCAGAAATACCGCAACTGACCTGTGGGGGCGACTGCCCCCAAATTCTGCTTCCGTCCCTCATTATCGTCATGCCATGGCTTGACCATGGCATCCATTCTCACCGTCGCGCCGAACCAAAGCGGCGACAGAAATGGATTGCCGGATCAAGTTCGGCAATGACGACGAGGCTCGCGGGTTCACAAGCCGCTGGGAAGCAGATGACCACCGGCACGCATGAATACGAGGACGATCCCCGCAACGCCGGGATTCTGATCTCGGTGAACGGCGCGATGAAGCCGCGCAAAGAGGCGGTCGTCTCCGTCTTCAATTCCGGCTTCGTGCTCGGCGACGGCGTCTGGGAGGGGCTTCGCGTCCATGACGGCGGCGTCGCTTTCCTCGAAGAGCACCTCGACCGGCTCTACGAAGGCGCGAAGGCCATCGACATGGATATCGGTCTGACGCGCGCCGAGCTCTCGCAGCGCCTCTTCGCCTGCCTCACCGCAAACAGCATGCGCGACGGCGTGCACGTCCGGCTGATGGTGACGCGCGGCGTCAAGCGCACGCCCTACCAGGACCCCCGCCTCACGATCGGCCCGGCGACGATCGTCATCATTCCTGAATACAAGGCGCCGAAGCCGGAGGTGGTCGACAGGGGCATCACGCTTTTCACCGTCCACGTACGTCGAACCGGCCCAGCCGAGCAGGACCAGAAACTCAATTCGCATTCCAAGCTGAACTGCATTCTCGCCTGTATCCAGGCGACGAAGGCGGGCGCCGACGAAGCGCTGATGCTCGACCCGGCAGGCTTCGTGGCGACGTGCAACTCCACGCACTTTTTCATCGTGCGCAAGGGCGAGCTCTGGACCTCGCTGCCCGACTACTGCCTCGGCGGCATCACCCGCGGCAACGTGCTGAAGGTCGCGCGTGACGCTGGCATTACCGGCACTTGAGAAGCGTTTCTCGCTGACTGATGTCTACGGCGCCGACGAGGCCTTCGTCACCGGGACCTTCGCCGGCCTGGTTCCGGTCAGAAGCGTCGACGGGCGGACGATCGGTGAGCCCGGTTCCGGCAAGCTCACGGAGAGGCTCCGCGCCCTTTACCTCGACCTCGTCAAACGCTCGCTGACGCCGATTGGAAAGGACTCCGCGTGACGATCGACCCGCACGCGATCCGCCTCGAAACGAGTGGCGAGCGAGGCCGCTACAGCTACGCTTTCGAGGACGGCTCGGAGGCGGAGCTGACCTACCACGAAGGTCCTCCGGGCTTTGTCACGATCGACCACACTGAGACGCCGGTGAAGCATCGCCGAAACGGCGTCGCCGCAGCACTGGTCGAACGGGCGGTCGCGGATTTCCGTGCAGCCGCACAGAAGGTGATCCCCGCCTGCCCTTACGCTCACCGGAAGTTCAGAGAGCGCGCCAGATTGGGCAAACATCTGGTACCGGCAATGAGGCGTGTAAGCCCCAAGTCAGCTGCGCTCTCGACGTGACCGAGAGCATCCGGGCACCGGTGCGCATCGCGATGTGGTCCGGGCCGCGGAACCTCTCCACCGCCCTCATGCGCGCCTTCGGCAATCGCCCCGATTGCGTCGTCTCCGACGAGCCGTTCTACGCGGCGTATCTCGCAATTTCCGGCACCGGCCATCCGATGCGCGAGGAGGTTCTCCGCCACCACGAGACGGACTGGCGAAAGGTCGCGGAGGCGGTCGCCGGGCCGCCGCCTGGAGGCGGAGCCCTCTGGTACCAGAAGCACATGACGCATCACATGCTGCCCGAGATCGGGCGGGAGTGGATGCGCGCCTGCCGCCACGCTTTCCTGATCCGCCATCCTGCCCGGGTTCTGGCCTCCTACGCCGCCAAGCGCGAAGCGGTTGCGCTCTCCGATATCGGCTTCGTCGAGCAGGAAGCGCTCTTCGAGGAGGCGCGAGAGATCATGGGCCGGACGCCGCCGGTGATCGACGCCGACGCGCTCCTCGCCGATCCGTCTGGCGTGCTCCGCGCACTCTGCGATGCGCTTGCAATCCCCTTCAGTGAGACGATGCTGTCATGGCCGGCAGGCCAGCGCGATACGGATGGAGTCTGGGCGGCGCACTGGTACGACGCGGTGAATCGCTCGACCGGGTTCGGGCCGGTTCGCGTTATGCCGAAGCTCGACGATCCGCACCTGAAGCGCATCGAAGCCGAGGCGCTTCCGATCTACGAACGGCTCGCGAGGTACGCGCTGCGGTAGCTTCGGTCAGCTTGCGGCGCGCGTGGCGTGCCGACCGCTCTCCTGGCCGCCCTCGCGCTCGAGCTTCTCCTCCTCGCGCTCAAGCTCGGCGAGCGCCAGATCAAGCGCCGCCTTGGCCGTTTCGTGCTGCCCGTTCAGCTCGGCCACCGAAGCATTGAGGTTGGCGCGCCGCTGCTTGGCGGCGCGGGCGAAGGTCGAATAGGCGAAGTGTTTCTCGTCGTCGATGCCGGTGCGGCGGTGCTCGGCGGCGATTTCAAGGTCGAGGTCGGAGATCATGCGTCCGAACTCCTCGATCATCGTCTCGATCTGCCCCACCTGCCGCCGCCGCTCTTCGACCTGGAAGCGCATCATGCGCACAGCGGATTCTCGTGACTTCATAACGCAATACTCCCCCAAAAAGCCCCGAGGCCCGCCTGCATTTGGCAGCCCTGTTTCGACCCGTTGGCTTCTCCCGTCAGACGGTAACGTTTCGTTTACAGGTCGCATTAATCATGGAGGACAGGTTTTAAAGCAGGGTAAATCGCGCGATGCGCTCGGTTCGATGCCTAAGTACCGCCGTCGAACAGCAACACGCAGTTTTCCTTAGCCGGATTTGTTGAACGGGACATGAGGGCCAGGTCGGCTCGGATTCGAGAGTGGATTCAAGAGTCTATCAAGGGAACTCCAGGGTGTGTGCTTGCCGTCGCCGAACAGAATCTGTTAACCATTCCACGCTAGCGTGTGCGTCGGATTTTGATCTGGCTCGCAGCGGCGTGGTCGAGGGTGGCGGTGTCCGCGGAAGAGGGCTGACAAGGGGATTGGAATGCGGGTCCTTCTGATCGAAGACGACAGCGCCACCGCGCAATCGATCGAGCTGATGCTGAAGTCGGAGAACTTCAACGTCTATATCACCGATCTTGGCGAGGAGGGCGTCGATCTCGGCAAGCTCTACGACTACGACATCATCCTTCTCGATCTGAACCTACCCGACATGTCCGGCTACGACGTCTTGAAGACGTTGCGCGTCGCCAAGGTGAAGACGCCGATCCTGATCCTTTCCGGGCTCGGCGGCATCGAGGACAAGGTTCGCGGTCTCGGCTTCGGTGCCGACGACTACATGACCAAGCCCTTCCACAAGGATGAACTGGTCGCGCGCATCAACGCCATCGTTCGCCGCTCCAAGGGCCATGCCCAGTCGGTGATTCAGACCGGCGATCTCCGCGTCAACCTCGACACCAAGACGGTCGAGGTGAACGGCAGCCGCGTCCACCTGACTGGCAAGGAATACCAGATGCTGGAGCTGCTCTCGCTCCGCAAAGGCACGACGCTCACCAAGGAAATGTTCCTGAATCACCTTTATGGCGGGATGGACGAGCCGGAGCTGAAGATCATCGACGTCTTCATCTGCAAGCTCCGCAAGAAGCTCGCCGCGGCCACCGACGGCAAGAATTATATCGAGACGGTCTGGGGCCGCGGCTACGTGCTGCGCGAGCCCGACGAAGAGGAATTCCGCGAGAGCGCCTGACGGCGATCCGCTCCCTACCTTCCATAAGAAAGGCCGGCCCGAGGGCCGGCCTTTCGCTTCGGTCCGCCGCGTGAATTCCTAAACCAGGCCCGCCTCGGCGAAGGGCTTCATGAAGCTGTCCCGATCGAACGGCTTCATGATGTGGACGTCCGCGCCGCTCCGCATGGCGCGGGCCACGTTCTCCGGGTCGTTCTCGGAGGTGAGGTACATGATCGTCGGCTGTGCGCCGCCCGGCAGCGCCCTGATCTTGGTCAGGAACTTCATGACGTCGCCGTCCGGCATCTGCCAGTCGACCACCACGCAGTCCGGCATTTCGGTGCGGCAGATGTCGATCGCGTCCGCGCGCGTCTCCGCCTCGCTGGCGCGGAAGCTCGATTCTTCGAGGATCTTGCGTGCGACCTTCCGGATGGAGCTGGAATTGTCGACGATGAGACAGTGCTTCATGGGACTCGGCCCCTGCTTTGACGCCCTGGCCGCTTTTTTTTGCGGCAATCTTGAGCGAACGTCTTAGCGGGGACGGGTTACTTGGCGGTCAAGGACCGTGATTAAGAGGGTTGCAGCCCGGCAAATAAGCTTTGAGCTGGAGCGTTAGGAGGCTGGCAAGACTCGGCGTCCGGGGCGGCCTCTCAGGCGGCCGGCCGCGCCGCGAAGACGACGCGATTCTCCTCCTGCGTTGCCGTCACGGCCATTTTCGCCTCCTTCGCGAGGAGCGCGGCATAGAGCGGCTGCACGGCGTGGGCATCGAGTGGATTGGGCATCGCCCCCTCAGCGATCACCTCCTTGACGCCGGCGGGGAGCTTGGCGCGGTCGCCTTCCGCGACGACCCGCATCACCGTCTCGTTTCCGTCGCGGTCGGCGTTGACCGTGATGGTGCCGCCGCGGGCGACGCAGTTGAGCGCAATGATCAGAAGGTTCAGGAGGAGCTTTGCCTCGGCCTTAGGCAGGAGCCCGGCCTTCACCTGCCAGTCGAGCTCGGGCTTTTCCCGCTCCATCAGGGCGGCAGCACAGCGACCGGCGTCGGCCATGTCGAGCTCGGCCCCGGCGCCTCCCGAAGCACCGAAAGCGAGCCTGGAGAACTGCAGCTTGGCGCTTGCCTGGCGCGCGCTCTTCTGGACTAGGTCCTGCGCGAACTCGCGCATGGACTCGTCCTTCTCCTCTTCCAGCACCTCAAGTCCGTTCACGATCGCGCCGACCGGCGAGATGATGTCGTGGCAGACACGGCTCGCGACGAGCGCTGCAAGCTCGAGCGGATCGATATTGTGGTCGTTCATGCGGATTGCGTCGCCGCCCCCAACGTCGAAAATGAGGCATTCGTCGGCGGTCCCGCCGCAAAGCGCCTCCGGCAAAACGCTTACAGGCCACCTCGGCGCGTGCCAAGCGCTCTTCGCGCGGCGGGTGGCTTAACGCCGCCTTTACCGTGATGCGCGAACTGTAGAAGACCTGAGCGTTGTGCTGCTCCGGCCCCCCGAATTCGGCAAAGGCGAGGAACCGTCAATGTCCCTTTCCAGCGTTTTTTCCCGCTTTTTCTGCGCTGCTCTGCTTGTCGCGGCGACCGTCCCTGCCGCTTCGGCGATCACCGCCCCGGCCCCACCCCCCGCCGCTCAGTCGAACGAGACTTTCACGGCGGAGGAGATCGTCGACGCCGGACATCACTTCTTCGGCGAAGTCTCCGGCGGCCTTGCCACGCTCGTTGAGAAGGCGGTCTCGCATTACGGGCTGCCCAACGGCTACATCATCGGCCAGGAAGGCTCCGGCGCGATCGTTGGCGGCCTCCGCTACGGCGACGGCTTCCTCTATACGAAAGCTGAGGGACGCCGGCAGGTCTATTGGCAAGGCCCTTCCATCGGTTGGGACTTCGGCGGCGACGGCAACCGCACCATGATGCTCGTCTACGATCTGCCGAACTCGCTCGCGATCTATCGCCGTTACGCCGGCGTCAACGGCTCGGCCTATCTGGTCGGCGGTCTCGGCATGACCGTGCTTGCCAACTCCGAGGCGCCCTACAGCACGGTCTATGTCGTGCCCATCCGCAGCGGCGTCGGCGCCCGACTCGGCATCAATGTCGGCTACCTGAAGTTCACGGCAAGGCCGACCTGGAACCCGTTTTGAAGCCGTCGCGGCCATCAACTACGTGCCAGATTCGTCACACCTGGCAAGGATTTGACGCGATCCGGCTTGAAAATAGGGGGCCCCAGAGCCCACTGCTGTTGTCGACCGGCATTACGGCCTATACTGCCGCCCGCGAGGTGTAGCGGAGCCGTCAATGATCCAGTCGGCGATGATCTTCGCCCTCGGCTTCTTCGTAAGCGGGCTGGTTTGGCTCGCCTTTTCGGTCGCGCTCGTTCGTCGAACGCGGCGTTTGACCGAGCGGCGGCTGCTTGCCGGAATCGCGACACGACGCGCCGAGTTCGAGACTGAGCGAGACGAACTGCGCGCGCGCCATGCCGTGCAGATGCACAGGCTTGAGCGCGAGGTCAGCCATGTACTGGACATGGCGACGTCCTATCGCCTCGAAGCCGACCTGAAGGAACGCGATCTCCTGAATGCGCAGGCGGAGCTGATCGCCGACGCCGAGGATTTCCGCGACATCGAGCGCCGCCTAACAGCCGAGCGCGATCTCGTTCAGGACCTTGAGCGCCGGCACGCGGAAGCAGGTGCGGCGCTCCGTGCCGCCCAGTATGCGCTGAATCTCGAGACGAAGCGCCGCGCGACCGCCGAAGAGGCGCTCGACGAGGCTTCCGTCCTCGCTGATCAGCGCCGTCTCGCAGTGGTGGCGCTCAGGGGAGAGAACGACTCGCTCCGCGCCCGCTTGGACGAAGAGCCCGGCGATCCGGTCCCGTTCGAGGTCGAGCACGGGCAGCTGCCGCGCGCGGTAAACGCCCCGACCGCCGTTGAGAACGGCGAGCCGGTCCCGCAGCCGCAGCCGGGCGGAAGCGTCGTGCCGCTGCCGACGCGCCAGAAACATGCCGCGCAGGAATCGCCGGACCAATCCGTCGCCGTCGTCGCCGAGGCGACGCGCGACCTGCAGAGACTCGCCGAGGAAGCCAAGGCGGAGCCGAAAGTCAGCGGCGAAGAGGCCGCCGCAGCGGCCCGCATCAAAGGCGCGAGCACGGCAGCCAATGTTGGGGAGCTTGTGGCGCTTCGCATGGCGCCGGAGGGTGGCAAGGGGAAACCGGAGGGCGCCAAAGCGAAAGCGGAGGAGCCCGGAGCGGACGGCAGCGCCGAGGACCGCTTCTTCGCAGCGCTTGCCGAGATCCGTGCGCTGAAGCGCACCGCCAATCAGGCGGGCGAATAGCTTTCCGACCTCAGCACTCGCGCCCCCCCGTCTTAGGGGTCCATCCAATGCCGTCTGAGTTTCTCTCCGACCTGGCAGTCGATGCGCCGCTCGTGCTCCGGAAGCCCTGCCGCCACCGGCACGATCGTCGGCCTCCCGCCCGCAATCTCCAGCACCAGCTTGCGCCGGATCGCCTCGGCGATGCGGTCAATGTTATCCACCGTCAGCAGGAAGGCGCCCGGGCCGCCGATGACGCAATCCTCGTAGTAGACGTCGAGGTTCGGGATCGAGTAGCCGCCGAAGAAGTCGGCGTGGATCATGATCGGCAGGCCGTTGATGGTGATGCCGCGGCTCAGCACCGCCTCGCGTGCCTGCAGCACTGGATAGCCCATGTTGTTCGGGCCATCGCCGGAGACGTCGATGACCTGTCTGGAGCTTCTGAATCCGTTTCCGTCGAAGAGCCCTGAGGAGAAGAGAAGCGCGCTCGATATCGATGTGCCGTGGAGAAATGAAAGCGGCCTCGAGGCGATTTCGTCAGCGAGCGCCTTGGCCGTATCGGCGCCATCGACGACCGTCCATGGGGCGATGACCTGTTGCGAGCCGGGGCCTGCCCACTCGGCATAGGTCACCGCGATCCGCCCGAGAAAGCCTTCGCGGATCGCTGCCAGTACCTCCGGATGCTGCAGCGCTTCGATATAGCCCTGCTTCTGAAGTTCCTGCTCGCTGGGGTCCATGGAGCGCGAAACGTCGACCGCAAGCACCAGCTCCAGATCGACATCCATATCCTCGGCCGTAGCAGCGCCGGCGCCCGCCCCGAGAGAAAGGCACGCTACGCCGGCGGCAAGCAGCACCGTTCGGATCCGCATCCTCAGCCTCCGCTGATCGGAAGCATTCTGGACCGAGAAAGGGACCTTGCCGAGGCCGCACTTTGTGCCCCGAATACAAACCGCCGTGATGTGCGCCCGGGCCTCTGAGAGCGTCAGGCGGAAAGCCGCACCGGATTGCTCCAGGCCCAGCGATCGGCGGCGTCGGAGACAACGAAGCGGAACCAGTCGCCAGCAAAGCGGTCGAGCGCCAGCTCACCGCGCGTCAGCGCACGGCCGTGGATGTTGACGGCGCGCGAGCCCCGGCCGACCGCGGCAATGGTGACCGCCGGCGAGCATTCCACGTGGAGCGCTCCACCGACGATTTCGGCGGAATGGATCTCCGGACCCTGCGTGGAATAGAAATCCCCGGCCTTGAGCGCCGCGAGGAGTGCGCTCGGCTCGTTCTCTTCCGCCTTCACCATCACCCACCCGCCGCAGGCATCGCCAACCCTGAAGTGCGCGTCGTCGGTCGCGATCGCCAGGATGTCTCGGCCGTCGCACAGAAGCTGGTCGAGCAAGAAGGCGCCATCGCCTCGCCTGCTCTCCAGCGCGCAAGTGTTGTTGTAGACCTCGACCGCGTGCGCCATCGGCAGCGCGCGGCCGTCCTCGATGTTGAGCCCCGACCATTGCGGATGCGCGATGGCGACGAAGGCGCCGGCTTCGACAGCGCGCGCCGCGAGCTCCGCGCCTGTCTCCGTCTTCCCCGTCTGCGGAAAGTCCTCGGGCAAGCCGACGCAGAGGATGTGCCACATCTCGCCCTGCGAGTTCGCCGGCGCATGCACCTCGGCGCCGAGGATCGTCGTGAAGCGGTTGGTGCGGAACGGCCGCGTGTCGACGATCGGAAAATTGTAGCGCGGCAGGAAATGGTCGGTCAGCGCCAGGAAGTCGTAGCCCGCGTCGCGATAGTGCGCTGCGACCGCCTCCGGCTCAAGCACGCCGTCGGATATTTTCGAATGCGTGTGGAGATTGCCGCGGAAGAATCGGCCAGGCCGCTTGAAGACGTCGAGGTTCATGGGTTCGCGCCGCCAATTGCGTTGTCGGACAGCCCAGCACTTAGCGGACTATTGCGACGACCGCATGCCAATTCCGAAGCATCCCGACGTGGGGCGCCTTCGCCTTTGCCTAGCGATAAAGCGCAATCGGCAGCCACATGGAGAGCGCCGGGATGAAAGTCAGCAGCATCAGCACGAAGACCAGCGGGATAAGGAACGGCGCAGTCGCCGTTACACAGCGCTCGAACGACACCTTGGCGACTTTCGAGAGCACGTAGAGCACCATCCCGACCGGCGGCGTCAGGAGACCGATCATCAGGTTCAGGATGAGGATGATGCCGAAATGTACGGGATCGAGGCCGATCTTGACGGCGATCGGAAGAAGCACGGGCACGAGAATGGTGATCGCCGCGATCGTCTCCATAAAGCAGCCGATGATGAGCACCATGACGGTGATCAGGAGAAGCACCGCCACCCGGTTGTCGGTGAGGCTGAACAGCAGATCGGCGAAGTGGAGCGCCACCTGATTGGCCGTCAGAATCCAAGCGAAGATCGTCGAGGCCGCCACGATCATCATGATCGCCGCGGTGGTCTCCAGAGTGTCCATCGAGACGCGCAGCACCTTCTTCCAATCGAGGGTGCGGTAGACGACGAGGCCGAGAAAGAGCGAGTAGACGACCGCGGCGATCGCCGCCTCGGTCGGCGTAAACATGCCCGACACGATTCCGCCGACGATGATCACCGGCGTCAAGAGCGGAAGCGCGGCGTGCGCAAGCGCGCGGAAAAACCGTCCGAACTCGAAGCGCGTGTCGCGCGGGTAGTTCCGCCGCCGCGCGTACCAGGCGACCATGATCATCAGCATCACCGCCATCAACAGGCCCGGAATGATACCGGCGGCGAAGAGCTGTCCGATCGAGGCGTTGGCGATCACACCGTAGATGACGAGCGGCAGCGACGGCGGAATGATCGGACCGATCGTGGAGGACGCGGCGGTGATGCCGACGGAGAAATCGGTATCGTAGCCGGCGTCGCGCATCGCCTTGATCTCGATATTGCCGAGCCCGCCGGCGTCGGCCACCGCCGCCCCGGACATGCCGGCGAAGATCACGCTCGCGCCGACATTCACGTGGCCGAGCCCACCATGCATCCAGCCCACGGTGGCGCGCGCAAGATTGAAGATGCGCGTCGTGATTCCGGCGGTGTTCATTAGATGGCCGGCGAGGATGAAGAACGGCACGGCGATCAGCGGGAAGGAGTTGATCCCGTTCACCATGTTGGCGAGCACGATCATCGGCGGCATGCCGTTGGTCGCGACGAAGGCGAGCGACGCAAGGGCAAGCGCTACCGCAACGGGGACGCCGATGACCATCAGCGCGAACAGGAGCGCAATCATCAGGAGGATCGACATCTGGCAGGGGCCCAGAGTTTCAGTCGGTCGTCAGGTGACGGTCGAGGTCGGCCGCGACCTCTTCCGGCGTCAGCCGGATCTTTCGCCAGAGCCAGAGTGCCGAGTAGACGGTCATGATGGCGAGCGCCGCAACGCAGACGCTGTAGATCCAAGCCTTCGGGACTGGGATCGTCACCATCTTCTGGCGCGTCTTCTGGGTCAGCCCAATGCCGATCCAGGTAAGCGTTCCGAAGAAGCCGAATGTGATGAGCTCGGCGAGGACGGCCAGCGCCTTGCAGTAGATCGGCGGCACCGCCCGGAGCACGAACTCCAGCGTGATGCTTGTGCCGCGCCGGACGACGCTGACCGAGCCGAGGAACGTGACCAGGATGAGGAGATAGCGCGCCACCTCCTCGGTCCAGGCGAGAGAGTTGTTCAGGACGTAACGGGTGAAGAATTGCAGGAAGACGACGACGGCAAGGGTCCAGAAGACCAGGAGCCCGGGTGCGTCGATCCAGCCGATGTCGGCAATCGAGACCCGCTCGTCCTCGATCTTGATGGCGACGGGCGCGTCGTCGCCGCGCCCGTCGCCGTTCTCACCCCCTTGCGTCATCGTCCGACGCACCTCCGCTTAAGACGGCCGCCCGTCAGTTCGCGAGCGCTTGCAGCCGTTTGTACTGGTCGAGCGTGTAGGGCACTTTGGACTCATCCGTCACCACGGGCATGACCGCAGCCTGGAAGGCCGCCTTGTCCACCTCGTTCACCTGGATGCCCTGGTCGCGGAACCACTGCACGAGGTCCTTTTCGGACTGGGCGATCTCATCGGCGCATTGCGCGGCGGCCTGCTTCATCACCTCTTCGACCGTCGCCGCGTCGTCGCCCATCCGGCCCATCGCACCGTTGGAGACGATGATGATCAGCGAATTGCCGATATGGCCGGTGAGGTTGATGTCCTTTTGCACCTCGTAGAACTTCTTGAACTTGATCGTCGGCAGAGGGTTCTCCTCCGCGTCAACCACACCCTGCTGCAGCGCGAGGTAGACTTCGGCGAAAGCGATCGGCGTCGGGTTGGCTCCGACGGCGTTCGGGAACATCACCATGACCGGCGAGTTGGGCACGCGGATCTTGAGGCCCTTCATGTCCTCCGGCTTGGTGATCGGAAAGTTCGAGGTGACGTGCCGGTAGCCGTACCAGGTGATCGCCATCACCGTGTGGCCGGTCGCCTCCTTGTAGCCCTCCGACAGCTCCTTGAAGAGATCGCTGTCGCGATACGCCTTCCAGTGGTCGTAGTTCTTCAGCATGAACGGATAGTCGGAGATGGCGATCGGGCCGTAGTCGCGCTCGGCGAAATTCGGGCCGGTGTAGATGATATCGACCGAGCCGATCGTCAGACCCTCGTTGATGTCTGACTCGTTGCCGAGCTGAGAGGCTGGGAACACCTGGATGTCGACGCGGCCGTCGGTCTTCTCGCGGATCTGGTCGGCCGCCCACGTCGCCCATTTGTGGTACGAGGAATTGGGCTCGTAGACGTGCGCCCATTTATATGTCTCGGCTGACGCGCCCGTCGCGCCGAGCATCGCCGCGCCAAGAGCCGTCAGCGCGATCGCAAGCTTCCTGAATTTCATGGCAGTCCTCCCGGATTTCGCGCCGGATTCCCGGCTCTTCATGCCGGCCGCCAAACGTTGCCGGCTGTCTTTCGCTCAGCTAATATATCTAGTATATTAGGAACGATCAACATGAACGGCCGCACGGAATGCACGAAGATCCGCGAGGCGGCGGGCTCCGGGAGGGCGCAATCCGACACAAGGTGCTTTTCCTTCGCGCAGCCCGCCCTTAGGCCATGACGAAGCTTGGAGCCCGGAGAGTTCGCCGAATGACCGAAGGCCCTTCCAGAAAGGCGCCGGAAGGGGCACCGTCGACGCGCAGGCGACGCGCGCCGAACGCCCGCCCAACTGGCGTCACGCAGACCAACGGATCGGGAAACACCCACTCTGAGATCATCCGCCAGCAGCTTCGGCACGAGATCGTGTCGATGCGGCTCGTGCCGGGAACGCCGATCATCGAGAAGGAGATCGCTAGTAAGTACGGCGTCAGCCGCACGCCCGTGCGCGAGGCCGTGCTCAGGTTGGCGGAAGAGCGGCTGATCGAGGTCGCACCAAAATCCGGAACCTACGTCGCCCGCATTCCGCTCTCCGCGCTGCCCGAGGCACTCGTCGTGCGCCGTGCGCTCGAAGGCGTAACCGTACGCGCTGCGACGCGCTTCGCCAGCGCCAGCCAGCTCACGGCGCTCCGCGCTATCATCCAGCGGCAGCAGGAAACGGCCGCCGATGGCGATCGCGAGGCCTTCCACGCTGCGGACGAGGATTTCCACGCCGCGATTGCAGCCGCCGGGCGTTATCGCGGGATTTGGGATCTGATCCAGCAGGTAAAGGTCCATGTCGATCGCTACCGGCGGCTGACTCTTCCGCAGGAAGGCCGCATGGAGCGGGTGATCTCTGAGCATACGGCCGTCCTCGACGCGATCGAACGGCGACAGGCGGAAGTCGCGGTCGCTCACATGGAGGAGCATCTGAACAAGCTCAGATCCGAGATTGCCGAGTTCCGCGACATGCGGCCCGACTACTTCATCCACGACATCGAGCTCGACGAAGAGCTTCTGAGCTGATGACGATCAGCGTCCGCCAAGCCTGCAGTCCCGTGGAGGCCAGACGGCTCGACACGCAAGGTTTGCGCAGCAATTTCCTCGTCGAGGATTTGTTTTCGCCCGGCCACGTCGCGATAACCTACAGCCATTTTGATCGCATGGTCGTGGGCGGCGCCGTTCCTGTGGATCAGGCGCTACCGCTCCTCTCCTCAAAACCGATCGGGTCCGATCCGTTCCTCGCCCGCCGCGAAATGGGAATCATCAATATCGGCGGCACCGGCTCGATCGAGGCGGACGGCGCGACTTACCCTCTCGCCACCCGTGATTGCCTCTATGTCGGGAAGGGCACCGCATCGCTCTCCTTCGCGAGCGACGGCGCGGACGATCCGGCGCGGTTCTACTTCGTCAGCTATCCGGCGCATGCGCGCTACGACACGGTGAAGATCAGCGAGGCGGACGCCAACTGCTTGGACCTCGGCTCGCAGTCGCAGGCGAACATCCGCAAGCTCCGGCAATACATTCATCCGGACATCTGCAGATCGTGCCAGCTCGTCATGGGCGTCACCACGCTTGCTGACGGCAGCATCTGGAACACGATGCCGTGCCACACTCATGACCGGCGCTCCGAGGTCTATCTCTATTTCGACATGGAGCCGGAAACGCGGGCTTTCCACTTCATGGGCGAGCCGACCGAGACGCGCCATCTTGTTGTCGCCAACGAAGAGGCGGTGATCTCGCCCGGCTGGTCGATCCATTGCGGCGCCGGCACGAGCGCCTATTCGTTTATCTGGGCGATGGGCGGCGACAACCAGGATTTCGCCGACATGGACATGGTCGCGATGGGAGCGCTCAGGTAGCCCGCCCCAAAGCGCCAACGCAACGCTTCACGCCGCGTCATCCGCAAGTCCACGCGTCTCGGCAAGCGTCAGGCGCGTAACGCCCTCTCCGTCAAAGTAGGCGAAGCGAAGCCGCTTGCGCATCGAGACGAGCGCGGCCGGGAGCGGATCGTGACGATGCGAGGTCCCGCCGAGCGCCGGCGTCAGCGCCCCGACATCCGTGACCTGCTCGAATTCCACCCGCAGCAGCCTGAGCAAGCGCCCTGCGCCGTCGCGGCCGACGAAGGGGATGCGCGCCATGCGCAGGAAGCTCGTCGGGTCGGAGGCTCTCGGGAAGTTCTCAGCGAAGGACGCCTCGACAAGATCGAAGTCAGGCTCCGGCGCGTCGCCGTGCTCTTCGGAGTGATGGTGCGGCTCCTGCCACTGCGCCACTTGCGCCGCGGTGTTGTGGCCTTGAGCCGGGGCGAGTCCGTAACCGCTGACGCCGGCAAGGTGATTATGATCGTGGTGATGGTGGTGTCCGTTGCGATGGTCATGGTCGTGCATGGCGCCCTCCTCCTCAATAAGCGACCGGCTTGTCGATGATCGTTTTGTGCTTGCCAAGGTTGCCGCTTGCGACCATCGCGCCGAGCGCCTCGACGACGACGCGGACGCCGAGCAGCGCCGTGATATCGGAGGTGTCGTAAGGCGGGCTGACCTCCACGACCTCCAGCCCACAGATGCCGGGCGCACAAACGAGTCCGAGAAGCTTCAGGGCCTCGCGCGGCAGGAAACCACCCGGCTCCGGCCAACCCGTGCCCGGCACGAAGCCGCAATCGACGGAATCGATATCGAAGGAGATATAGACCGCGTCGGTATCCTTCCAGGCAAGCTCAAGCGCGATCTCCGCGGTCTTTTCCAGGCCGAGCGTCTCGACATCCTGAATAGTCAGCACGTTGGTGTTGCGCCGCCGCGCCTCTTGCACGCCGTCGCGCGGCACCTGCCAGCCGCCGATCCCGACCTGCACGAGATTGGTCGGCGACACGTTCGGCAGGTTCGTCGCCCAGTACCAGGGCGTCGTATGCATGCGCTCGTCGAGATCCTTCTCCTGGATGTCGATGTGGCGGTCGATGTGGATGATGCCGATCTTCTTCGAGGTACACTCGGCGATGCCGCGCACGCAGGGAAAGCCGATCGAGTGATCGCCACCGAGCATGATCGGCACGGCGCCCGACGAAGCGATATGCGCAACGCCGCGGGTGATCTGATCGAAGCTCTTTTCGAGATTGCCGGGAATGGTGAAGACGTCGCCGGCGTCGCAGAGCGTCATCTGCTCGCGGAGGTCGACGCCAAGCTCGTAGTTGTAGGGTGTATAGAGCGCGGAGATGCGCCTGATTCCCTGCGGCCCAAAGCGCGTGCCTGGCCGATAAGTGGTGCCGGAGTCGAAGGGGATTCCGACGACCGCCGCGTCGTACTTTCCGACGTCGCGGACGTTCTCGACGTAGGGCGCCTTCATGAAAGTATTGATGCCGGCGAAGTGCGGAAGCTCGCCGCGCGAAAACGTCGGGATGGTCTTGTCCGTGAGCGAGTCGGCACCGGGCAGCCCCATGTCGAGCGCCCATTTCTGCTCCTTGCGCCAGCCGTCGTGCGAGAGTTTCTCTTCCGCTTCGACCGCTTTCCAGCCGCGCGTCTCGCGCGCGTTGAAGTCCGGATGGTGCTTGCGGCTCGTCGGCCTTCGCCCTCGAAGGCCCGCCACGTGATGGCCTCGCGCGCGCCCACTCTTCCCGATCATAACGCTTCTCCTTTTTCTTCCTTTGCTTCCCCGCCGAGCATCGAGACAGCTCGCTCGAGCGTTTCAGCCGCTCGGACCGATGCGCTCGCAAGATCGGCCACGCCGACCACAGGTCGCCTCAAGGGCAGATCGTAGGTGATGGTTGCGGCAGAGGTCGCGGCCGCCTCCCCGCCGCGCATCTTGTCGAACACGATGAGCCGCGTTCCGAGCTTGAAGGCTTCGGCGATGTCATGCGTCACCATGAAGATCGTCATGCCCGTCTCCTGCCAGAGCGAGAGCAGGAGCTCATGCATGTCGCGGCGAATGCCGGGATCGAGCGCACCGAACGGCTCGTCGAGAAGCAGGATACGCGGCTTCTTCAGAAGCGCCTGGGCAATCGCGAGCCGCTGCTGCATGCCGCCCGAAAGCTGCGCCGGGTAGCGGTCGCGCGCCGGCGTCAGCCCGATATGGTCGAGCGTCGCCTGCACCTCGTCGCGAAGCGTCCGCCGTTGCCGACCGTACGTCCTTCCAAAGATTTTCGCCCGCTCGATCTCGAGCGGCAGGATCAGGTTCTCCGTCACCGTCAGATGCGGGAAGACCGAGTAGCGCTGGAAGACGATGCCGCGGTCGGGCGTGGGCCGCGGCGGAAGCGGCGTGCCGGCCATCTTGATCGTGCCGGTCGTCGGCCGCTCTTGACTCAAGAGCAGCCGCAGAAACGTCGACTTCCCGCAGCCCGACGCGCCGACGATGGTAACGAAAGCGCCCTCCCCGACCGCAAGGTTCACGCGCTCGAGCACCGTGCAGTCGCCGTAGCGGACACCGACACCGCTCACGTCAACGAGGTTTGTGGAGGCGCTCACAGGCTCTCTCCCGTGAGATGCGCCCAGCGGAAGAGCCGCCGCGAAAGAAGATGCAGCAGGCGGTCGAGCGCGTAAGCGAGAAACGTGATCCAAGCGACATAAGGCAGAATCACGTCCATCGCGAGATAGCGCCTGACCAGGAAGATGCGATAGCCAAGCCCGCCGGTGGAGGCGATCGCCTCTGCCGAGATCAGAAAGATCCAGGCCGGGACGAGCCCGAGCCGCATGGCGGTGACGAGACGCGGCCAGATCTGCGGCAGCACGACGCGGAAGACGAGCTGCAGCGAAGAAGCGCCGAGCGTCTCCGCCTTCACGATTTCCTCGCGCGGTATGTCCATGACCGCCTGCGCCAACGAGCGCGTCATGATCGGCGCGGTGCCGATCACGATGAGCATGACCTTGGAGACCTCGCCGAGTCCGAAGACGATGAAGAGGACGGGCAGGATGGTGATCGGCGGGATGAGCGAGACCGCGGCGACGAAAGGCGCGAGCGTGAAGCGTGCGCGCGGCAGGTAGCCGATCAGGACGCCGAGAAAGAGCGCGATCGCCGCCGCGATCAGCATTCCCGCGCCAAGCCGGCCGAGGCTCGCCACCGTGTCCGACCAGAGGAGCAGGTCGCCGCTCCGCTGCTCCGGCACTGTGGCCATCTCCCAGAAGGTCCTCGCCATCGCACCGAGCGACGGGAGGAGCTTGTCGGATGGATTCTCCAGCCGGCGGAAATGGCTGCCGGTCGCATAAATAGCGACGAGCACAGCAAACGGCAGCGCACCGAGGAGAAGGCGTGACCATGGGCGCAGGGACTGGCTCCCCGTGTTCACGAAGCGCGCAAGCTGGGTAACCTCCCCCTTGAGGGGGAGGTTAGGCCGCAATGCCCGCTCGTCACGTGTGCGCCGGCAGGCTTTTGCTCAGAGCGCACCGTCCGCGGCCATTGCCATGAAGGATGGGTCGAAGCGAAGCTTGATGTTGTTCGTGTCGCCGAAGATCCGGTTCTGCGGAAATTCCATGCCGACAGCGTCAGGGCTGGTCGCCCCGGTGCCGAGGATGCCGTGGTCGAAGAGGAACTGCGCGACGAAGTGCATCGTCTCGACGAGCTTGTCGTTGTTGACGAATTCGACGGCCGCGGCAGGAACATAGAGCATCGAGGTCGTCGAAAGCTGCGCGTCGTAGCCGGCAAGGTCGGTGCCGGAGGCGGTCGCCATGGCAGTGCGCGCCGCCTTGCTCGCGTCGTCGTCCTTCTTCATCAGGTCCATCATCTCGTACCAGGCGCCGACGAGCGCTTTGCCGAAGTCCGGGTTGTCCTTCAGCGTCTGCGTGTTGACCATCATGATGTCGATGATCTCGCCGGGGATCTGGCTGGAATTGAAGACCTCGTGCGCGTTGCCACCGGCCATGATCGTGGAGACCAGCGGGTTCCACGTGACGACAGCAGTCACGTCCGTCGTCTGGTAGGCCGCCACCATGTCCGCGTCTGAGGTGTTGACGACGGTGATGTCGGATTCCTTGAGGCCGACCGAGTTTAGCCCCCGCGCCAGGAGATAGTGCGAGACGGAGAGCTCGACGAGGTTGACGTTCTGGCCCTTGATCGCGGGAAGCGTATCGTCGTTTTTCAGGATAATCGCGTCGTTGCCGTTGGAGGAGTCACCGACGATGAGCGCGGTCGTATCGACGCCTCCACCCGCCGGGATCGACAGCGCATCCATGTTGGTCATGGCGCAGCCGTCATATTCGCCGGCCGTGTACTGGTTGATCGACTCGACGTAGTCGTTGATCTGCACGACGTCGATCGAGATCCCGTATTTATCGGCCCACTTCTTCATGATGCCGAAGTCCTGGATGTAGCCCCAGGGCATCCAGCCCACATAGATCGACCAGCAGACTTTGAAGTCCTTCTTCTCCTCCGCAAGCGCGGACATGGAGGTGAACGCAGCGATGCCGAACGCGGCAAACGCAGTGGTCAAGACGGCGGCTCTCTTGAAAGACATGCCCTCGGCTCCTTCGTGTCGTAACGGCCGGAATCGGCCAATCGTCGCGAATGTCTGCCGAGCACGGGAGGCGGGTCGCGCTCGGCTGACCCATGCAGTGACCTCCCGGGATTTTGGCCCGCCGTGTCTCGAAACGGCATTGGCCGCAACGAGTGCGTCTCTCGGACCAGCGCCACCTGGAAGGCGGCCGGAACCCTAGACGCGCTGCATTAAAAGATCGATGCAAGATGGATGCCACCCACAGCCGCGGCGAGCGGCCAGTGGCATCACCAGACGCGCGGCTCCGGCGGAAGTTCGCCACTCCGGTTGTGGTCGGCCGGGATCATTTGCGGCTCGCCGGTATCGTCGACGCACACGAAAGTGAACTCCGCCTCCGTCACCTTGGTCTGGGCACCGTGACCGGCGCGATGCACCCAGACCTCGATGTGATAGGTGAGCGACGTCCGCCCGACGCGCACCAGCGCCGCGTAGCAGCAAGCCGTGTCGCCGACCTTGACCGGATGATGGAACGACATGTCGGTCGCCGCGACGGTGACAACCCGGCATTTCGCGAAGCTCGATGCCGCCATGGCGCCCGACGCGTCCATCAGCGACATGATCCAGCCGCCGAAAATATCGCCGGAGGGGTTGGTATCGGCCGGCATGGCCAGCACGCGCGAGGCAAGCTCACCGCGCGGCGTGGACCAGGATTCAGCCTCTTCGGCCGTGTAGGGCCACATTTTGCGCTCTCCGAATCTGTTGAGCCGTACGCCCCACCATGCGCCGGAGACTATTGCTGCTTGTGCATCGCACAAACGCTGATGTTGCAATGCAGCGCAGCTGCTCACGCATGCCTTACGAGCGACATATTGCCCGGATCACACGCAACGCCCCGGCTTTGCGCCGTATTTCGTGACAGCGGCCCTGTGATGCTGCACCTTGGGCGCCGGGGTGGGATGGTTTGTGAAGAAGGCACTGACGCGAGCGCAGAAGATACAGGTGGCGCTGGCCGACGACATCGTTCACGGCCGCATTGCGCCGGGCGAGCCGCTCGACGAGGCGCGGCTTGCGGCTTCTTTCGGCGTGTCGCGAACGCCGATCCGCGAAGCGATTAGGCAGCTTGAGGCGATCGGGCTCGCCGAGGCGCGTCCGCATCGCGGTGCCGTCGCCGCGCGCATTTCGACTGAGCGGCTCGACGAGATGTTCGCCGTGATGGGCGATCTCGAAGCGCTCTGCGCGCGCCGATCGGCGCTCTTCATGACCCCGCAGGAGCGGCGTGAGCTGGAGGGGGTCCAGGCTGAAGGGGGGCGTCTAACTGCTGCCGGCTCGATCGCCGACTACGCCGAGCACAACAATCACTTCCACGAAACGGTCTACAACGGCGCTCACAACGGCTTTCTCGCCGAGCTGACGGCGTCCGTCAGGCAGCGCGTGGCGCCATTTCGCAAAGCACAGTTCGAGGGTCTTGGCCGCCTCGTGAAATCCCACGAGGAGCATGGCCGCGTCGTCGAGGCGATTCTGCGCGGCGACGCAGAGACGGCAGCACGGGAAATGCTCCGCCACATCGTGGTCGTGCGCGACGCGGTGGACGATGTGGTTGGCGTTCCCGCGCGCCGCGGCGCGCCGGCGACGGATCGCGCCGGCACGGCAGATCACGCTAGCGCGGCTGAAAGCACCGATCTGCTCTCGACATAGGCACGCCAGCCGCCGAACCGCGAAATGTCCGGCGCGCCGCTAAGCGCCTCCGCTTCCGCCAGAAAGCCCTTCACCAGGCTCCCGTCATCGAGCTTGAGCGAGCCGATCGAAAGCGGTGGCGCGATCTCCGCGACGAACCGCCCGAAGCCCTCTGGCGAGAGCGACCACACCTCCGCTTCGATGGTCTCGCCCTCCGCCGGGGAGCAGCGGTGAAGCCCGGGCTTCGCGGGCGTCGTGTCGAGCGCATAAAGACGGTATTCGGGCGCCGTCCGCACGACACGGGAGAAGATGCCGCCGAGCGCGAGGAGCTCGCCGTTGAGGGGCATGCCGGAAAGATGCGCGCCGACGACGGCAACCTCGATGCGATCGGCGGAGCATGCCTCGGGGAATGCGCGCCGCTCCAGCGGCCAGCCAGTCGCACCGAGCACTTCGGTCGTCGCGGAATGGAGATCGCTCGCAATCCCGGCGAGGCGTCCGTCGTCGCCGGAGCGCCCGATCAGCGTCACGCTGTTCGGAAGCCCGTCGGATCGCTTCCCCGCAGGGACGGTGATGGCGGAAAGGTCGAGGAGGTTGACGAAGTTCGTGTACGTGCCGAGGCGCGAGTTCGCGCCGATCGGATCGGCCTCGACCTCCGCCAGCGTGCACGGCGCAGGGATCGACGGCACGCAGAGAAGATCGATCGATGCCCACACCGGCTCGATCTTCCGCTGAAGCTCCTTGAGCTTGTAGATGCCTTCGAAGGCGGCGCTTGCGGAAAGCGATGCGGCTCCGCCGATGATCTGCCGCGTCACCGGATGCAGGCTCTCGGGCCGCTCCTCGATCATCTCCTTGATCGCCGCGTAGCGCTCCGCAACCCATGCGCCCTCGTAGAGGAGGGCCGCTACCGCGAAGAAGTCCGCGAAAGGAACCGGCACGATCGCCGCGCCGAGCGCCTCGATCTGATCGAGTGCCCCCGAGAAGGCGCGCCTCGCAGCGTCATCGCCGAAGATGCGGTCTTCTTCGGCCGGCACGCCGACGCTGAAGGACGGCGGGCGCGGCTGATAGGCCGGCGAAGGCACTGGACGCGAGAACGGATCGGCGGCGTCATAGTGCGCGATCGCCTGAAGCACGCTCCACGCATCTGCCACCGTCAGCGAAAGGACAGAAACGCAGTCGAGCGTGCGGCACGCCGGCACGACCCCGCGATTGGAGACGAGGCCGAGGCTCGGCTTAAGTCCCACGATGTTGTTGAGCGCCGCGGGAACGCGGCCCGAGCCTGCGGTATCGGTGCCGAGCGCCGCAGCGACGAGCCCACGCGCCACGGCAATCGCGGAGCCGGAGCTCGACCCGCCCGGCACGAGCGCGGGATCGCAGGCGTTCTTCGGCACCGGATAGGGCGTGCGCACGCCGACGAGCCCGGTCGCGAACTGGTCGAGGTTCGTCTTCCCGATGATGAGCGCGCCGGCCTGGCGAAGCCGCACCACGACCTCGGCGTCGCGCTCCGGCGTGTGAGAGAAATCCGGGCACGCCGCCGTCGTCGGCAGGCCGGCGACGTCGATGTTGTCCTTGACCGCGATCGGAATCCCGAAAAGCGGCTTCGTCTTCGGATCGAAGGCGCCGAGCGCCTTCGCTTCGGCCTTCAGCACATTCTCGGAGGCAAGCGAGATGAAGATACCGGGATCGTCGGCAAGCGCGATCCGGGCAAGGACTTCCGCTGCGAGGTCGGCGGGCGAAAGGCCGTCGCGATAGGCGGCGTGCAATTCCGGTATTGTGAAGGCCAGGCTCTCAATCGCTTTCATCCGGACGTTCCGCTCCCCCTTTCTTCTTCCAAAATCTCGACCGGGCGCTCCCACTGGATGAGCACCACGCAGCCGTCCTCCGACCACACCGAGTGCGTCGTACCTGCAGGATTGAGGACGACGTCGCCGGCGCGATAGCAGCCGCGCTCGTCGCACTGCGAGCCTTCGAGCACGAGCACCGTCTCAAGCCCATGATGGAGATGAAGCGGCACCGAAGCGCCGGGCCGGTAGCGAAGCACGGCGACGCTCGCCGCTTCGTCGCCGCCCTCGACGAGCTTGCACATCTCGACGCCCGCGCGGAACGGCGCGAAGGAAAGCTCCCGCCAGCCGCCGCTGAGTAGCTTCGAAAGCGCCTTCGCCTCAGCCACGGAGCGCCTCGACGACCTGGTCGGTCGTTGCGGTCCAGCCGACGATCCCCCCTTGTGCGCGGATCATCTGGAGCGTCGCCGCCTTGAACGCCGGGAAGTAGCTTTCGGTCGCGTCCTCCGCGAGCAGGCACTCGAAGCCGCGGTCGTTCGCCTCGCGCATTGTGGTTTGCACGCAGACTTCCGTGGTGACGCCGGCGAAGACGAGACTTCTTCGTGCCGAGTCCGGAGAGGATGTCGGCGAGCGGCGTGTGGTAGAAGGTCCCCTTCCCCGGCTTATGGATCACCGTTTCGCCATCGAGCGGCGCGAGCTCCGCGATGATGTCGGCCCCAGGCTCCCCGGCGATCAGGACGCGGCCCATGGGGCCCGGGTCGCCGATCCTGAGCGTCGGCGTGCCGCGGTCTCGCTTTGCCGGGTGGCAGTCCGAGAGATCGGCGCGGTGACATTCCTTCGTGTGAATCACGGGAACACCCGCGGCGCGGAAGCCTTCGATCAGCCGCGCGACCGTCGGAACGATCGCCTGCAACAGGGTGACGTCGTTGCCGAGACTCGCGCCGAAGCCGCCCGGCTCGACGAAGTCGCGCTGCATGTCGATGACGATAAGCGCGGTCGTCTCGCGCTCGAAGCGGAAGGAGAACGGCTGGGCGGCGATCTCCGGCATCAGTGATGCCCCGCCATGTGGTGTCCGATGATTCCGACATCCGCTCTGTCGCCGTGCGTCTCGTAGACGATCTTCCCTTCCGACATCACCAGGATGCGGTCGGCGAGCTCCAGGATTTCGTCGAGGTCCTCGCTGATCAGAAGAACGGCAGCGCCGCCGTTTCGCGCCGCGACGATGCGCGAGCGGATTTCCGCGACGGCCGAGAAGTCGAGCCCGAAGCACGGATTGGCGACGACCAGCAGATCGACGTCGCCGGTCAATTCGCGCGCCAGCACCGCGCGCTGCACATTGCCTCCGGAGAGTGTCGCGATCGGCGATTCGAGCGACGCCGTCTTCACTTGGAAGCGCTCGACGAGCACACGGGCAGCACTCCGCATGCTCTTCAGCTTCAGCCAGAAAGCAGGCTTCTCGCCGCCGTTCACGTCAAAAGTCCGGAAGGAGAGATTCTCGGCAACCGCCATGCGCGGAGCGCAGGCGTTCCGAAGCGGCTCCTCGGGGATGAAGCGCACCTGATGCTCGCGCGTCTCCGCCCGCGTCGCGCCATAGGCCGTGCCGCCCACGCGCACTTCGCCGGCCTCCGCGAGGCGTTGGCCGGCGAGAACCTCGGCAAGCTCCTTCTGCCCGTTGCCCGAGACGCCGGCGATGCCGACGATCTCGCGGCTGTGGACGATAAGCTCGTCGACGGCGATCGACTTCGTGCCTGACTGGTTCTTGGCGGAGAGCGCGTGAATCTCGAGCACCGGCCGGTCTGCGGCGGCGCCCTCGCGCGTCGCGACCTGTGCGACCGTGCGCGACCCGATCATCATCGCCGCCATGTCGTCGCGAGAAAGCTCGGCCGCCTTGCCCGAGCCGGCGAGCTTGCCACGGCGTAGCACGCTTACGTCTTCCGCGAAGGCCTCGACCTCGCGAAACTTGTGCGTGATCATGAACACAGTGATCTCGCCACGGTCGGCCATGGCTTTGAGGAGCCCGAGCACTTCTTCCGCCTCGCCTGGCGTCAACACCGATGTCGGCTCATCGAGGATCAGGAAGCGGCTCTTCAGGTAGATCTGCTTCAGTATCTCGAGCTTCTGCTTCTGCCCGGCCGCAAGCTCCGAGATCGGCCGGTTGAGCGGCACGCGGAACGGCATCGTGGCGAGAAACGCCTCGAGGTCCTTCTTCTCGCGCCGCCAGTCGATCACCACCGGCACATGGCTGCGCGAGAGCACGAGATTCTCCGCCGCCGTCAGCGACGGGATCAGCGTGAAGTGCTGATAGACCATGCCGAGCCCGCGATCGTGCGCGTCGCGCGGGTTGGATATCTCCTGCTCGTGGTCATTTACCAGAAGAGACCCTTCGGTCGGCGTGTAGAAGCCCATCATGCATTTGACAAGCGTCGACTTCCCTGCGCCGTTTTCGCCGAGCAGCGCGTGGAACGTGCCCGCATGCACCTTGATCGAAACGTCATCGAGCGCCGTGAAGGCTCCGAAGCGCTTGGTCATGCCGATCGTCTCGACCGACAGCGCAGCGGTCTTCGCCACCGGCGCGTGCGAAGGAGGCGCCGCTGCCGGCGTCGCAGCGTCCGATGCTTTCGCGAGCGCACGCTCGATCACGGCAGCTTCTCCAAAAGCGCCGCAGACGACGCGACCGCGCCGAAGACGCCGCCCTGCATCGTCACCATCTTCAGCGCCGCGAGATGATTGCCATGGTCGGTCGCCCCGCAGCAGTCTTCGAGGATGAGGCACTCGAAGCCGCGGTCGTTCGCCTCGCGCATCGTCGTGTGCACGCAGACGTCGGTGGTAATGCCGGTCAGGACGATATTGCGGATGCCGCGCTGATTGAGGATCAGCTCAAGATCGGTCGCGCAGAACGAGCCCTTGCCGGGCTTGTCGATGACCGGCTCGCCGGCCTTCGGTGCAAGCTCGGGGATGATCTCCCAGCCCGGCTCGCCACGCACCAGGATGCGTCCGCACGGCCCCGCGTCGCCGATCCCCGCGCCGATGCGCTGCGAGCGCCAGCGCTTGTTGGCTGGAAGGTCGGCAAGATCGGGCCGATGCCCTTCGCGCGTATGGATGACGTGGTAGCCGCCATTTCGGAAGGCGGCGAGCACGCTCTTGATGGGCTCGATCGGCGCGCGCGTCAGCGAAAGGTCGTAGCCCATCGAATCGACGTAGCCGCCCTTGCCGCAGAAGTCGGTCTGCATGTCGATGATGATGAGCGCGGTGTTCTCCGGCCGAAGATCGCCGTCGAAGGGCCAGGGATAAGGATCGGCGTCGATCGTCGTTCCGGTCGTCTCAGCGACGGCTTCCAGCTTCGGACTGACGGCGGGCATGGCTTTCCCCCTGGTGTCCTATTTGGTGATGGAGAGCTCGGACGGCGCGCCGGCAAGCGAACGGCTCGGCGACGAGGTCGCGATCATGATGAGAAGCGTCAGCACATAGGGCGCGGCGTAGAAGAGGTAGTAGCCGTGCGTGACGCCGACCGACTGCAGCGCCGGCCCGAGCGCGCCCGCGCCGCCGAAGAGAAGCGCGGCGCCGAAGCAGGCGAGCGGATTCCAGCGCGCGAAGATTACGAGCGCGACCGCCATCAACCCTTGGCCAGACGAGATGCGCTCGTTCCAGCTTCCCGGATAGTAGAGCGAGAGGTAGGCGCCGCCGATTCCGGCGAGCACGCCGCCGGCCGCGGTCGCAAGCAGCCGCACCCAGTCGACGTTGTAGCCCATGGCGCGCGCCGCGTCGGCGCTGTCGCCGACCGTGCGCACCACGAGCCCGACCTTGGTGTTGCGGAAGCCCCACCAGAGCAGCACCGCCAGGACGGCGCCGATCAGGAAGAGCACGTTGACCTTGAGCGCCGCCTCCACCTGCGGAACGTCCGACCAGGCGCCGAAAGGGATGGCGGGAAGATGCGGGGCGACCGGCTGCACGAATGGCTTGCCGAAGAAGAAGGCAAGCCCGGTGCCGAACAGCATCAACGCAATGCCGACGGCGATGTCGTTGACGCGCGGGAACTTGCAGATCCAGCCGTGGAAGGCGCCGAACAACGCGCCGGAGAGGCCCGCCTGCGAGCACGCCGATCCACGCCGACGAGGTCTCGTAGGCGATCGCATATCCCGACATCGCGCCGAAGACGAGCGTGCCCTCGAGCCCGAGATTGATGCGCCCGCTCTTCTCCGTGATGCATTCGCCAAGGCTGACGAAGAGGAAGGGCGTCGACACGCGGATCGCGCCGCCGAGCACCGCGAGCGGCACACCCCATAGCCCAATGCCGGTATTGTCCATCAGCTGTCGTCCATCAGCGCAAGACTCCTTTATTCGCGGACCAGAGTTCGGGCTGGAAGATGCGGAGGCGCCCATAGACCGTCTCGGAGAGAAGCACGACGACGAAGAGCAGCCCCTCGAGCACCAGGACGGTCGCATCAGGCAGGCCCATGCGGCGCTGGATCAGGCCGTTCGACGCCTCGACGCCGCCGAGCAGAATGGCGAAGGGAATGATGGCGAGCGGGTTTTGCCGCGCCAGGAACGCGATCAGGATGCCGGTGTAGCCGTAGCCGGCGGCTAGCGAGGCGTTGGCGTTTCCCTGGATCGCCGCCACCTCGAACATGCCGGCGAGGCCGGCGAAGGCACCGCCGAGCGCGGTGAAGCCGATGACGAGGCGCTGCACCGGCAAACCCTGAAGAAGCGCGGCGCGGATGTTGCCCCCGGCGATGCGCGCGGAAAAGCCCCAGGTGGTCTTCTCGATCAGGATCCAGGCGAAGATGCAGCCGATGACGCCGGCAGCGAAGCCCCAATGGACATCCATGCCCGGCATGTTGCCGACGCGGAAGGCGGCGTCGATCGGCGCCGTCGAAGGCTTGTTCAGGCTGGCGGGATCGCGGAGCGGCCCCTCCACGATCTGATTCATGAGCGCTATGGCGATGTAGGCCATCAAGAGGCTGGAGATCGTCTCGTTGACGCCGCGATACTGCCGGAGCGCGCCGACGGCGCCTATCCAGATGCCGCCGGCGAGAATCGCGGCGATTGCCATCAGCGGCAAAACGATGAAGGCCGACGCGAATGTGAGCGGCGGCGCAACCGCCGCGGCGGCGAGGCCGCCGAGCACGATCGCGCCCTCGCCCCCGATGATGACGAGGCCGAGCCGCGCGGGAAGCGCGACGCAAAGCCCCGCGAGAAGCAACGGCGAGGCGCGTTGCAGCGAGTTCTGGATCGAGAACCAGGTGCCGAACCCACCCTTGTACATCAGCGAGTAGAGCTGAACGGGCGACTTGCCGAGCGCCAGGATGAAGATGCCGAAGAGCACGAGCCCGAGGAGGACCGCCGCGACCGGGATGACGACTCCCTCGGAGCGCCGCGCGAGCCATTCGAGCGGCGGGACGCTTTCCGCTGACGGCCGCAAGTCGGCTGCGGCCGCAGCGTGGTCGATCTGTGCCACGACGAACGCCCGAGCCGGTCAGGACGTTGAGCCGAGCACGCCTTCGACCAGGTAGTTCATGCCTTCGAGCTCGATCGCGGTCTCCACATAGGCAGTGCCGGCGGGAACGACCTCGTTGCCGGCATTGTCGTTGAGCGGGCCTTTGATGACCGAATAGCCGCCCTTCATGATGTCGGCCAGCACAGCATCGGCGTTCTTCTTCGCCTCATCGCTGACCGCCGGGCCGTAGGGGCTCATCTTGACGAAGCCTTCCGCGATGCCGCCGCGAACGAAGTTCGGCAGCGGCTCTCCGGCCATCATCTTCGTGACGAACATCTTGTAGACCTCCGCCCAGTTCCACTCCGCACCGGTGAGATAGAGGTCGGGTGCGAGCGGGCTCTGATTGGCGTGGTAGCCGCAGACATACGCGCCGCGCCCGGCTGCCGTCTGCACGGTCACCTTGGGACCGTCGACGTGGCACGTGACGACGTCGATCCCCTGGTCGATGAGCGCGTTCGTCGCCTCCGCCTCTTTCACCGCGAGAGACCACTCGCCGGTGAAGATCACCTGCGTGGTGATCGATGGATCGACGCTTCGCGCGCCGAGCGTGAAGGAGTTGATGTTGAGGAGCACCTGCGGAATCGGCTTCGCCGCGACGAAGCCGATCTTCTTCGACTTCGTCGTATGGCCGGCGACGATGCCGTTCAGGTACTGGCCCATGCCGATGTAGCCGAAATAGGAGCCGGTGTTGGCCGGGTTCTTGTCGGTCCAGAGCCCACCGCAATGACGGAACTGGATGTCCGGATATTTCTCGGCCATCGCCAGCATGTGCGGGTCGAAGTAGCCGAACGAGGTCGGGAAGATGAGCGTCGCGCCGTCGAGGTTGATCATCGACTCCATGGTCTTTTGGACGTCGACGGTCTCGGGCACGTTCTCCTCTTCGACGATGGTGAGCCCCTCGATCCCCTTGAGCGCCGCGGCGCCTTCGGCGTGCGCCTGGTTGTAGCCGTAGTCGTCCTTCGGCCCGACATAGATGAAGCCGGCCGTGAGCTCGGCGGCGAAGGCGCGGCTTATCGGTGACCCGAGCGCGGTGAGCGCCGCACCGGCGGCGCCGGCTTTCAGAAGATCGCGACGAGAGGGATGAAGCAGGCGCGGCATCGAGTGCTCCTTTTCTATGCAGATCGTAAGCAATGAGTGGCAGGATTCCGCGGGAACCGCGCCGTTAACAGAATTGCATGCAATCTGAGTGCCAAGTCCCTTGCATCGCGACGTTTGAATAGAAAAGAAAAACAGATCAGATAGTTATGCTCAAAGCGCCGGAGTCGAATCCAACGCGCCCTCTCCGATGGGAGCGCCCTTACATGGGCGGCATGCTCACATTAGCAGCACTAGTCGCTGCAAAGGAAGCGAAAGGAGCGCAGACAGACGCCCACGCACGGACGCGTCACAGCTGCGGGGCGACATGATTCGAGGAGGGATTTGGGCAGCGCCGGTGCTGGCGCTCCCTAGGGGACTCGAACCCCTGTTTCCGCCGTGAGAGGGCGGCGTCCTAGACCACTAGACGAAGGGAGCGGCGCGCAGAGGAGCGCATATAAGCGCCGCCCCGCGCGCCGCGCAAGCGCTGAGATCCCGAAGCTCCGCCAGGGCAGTTACTTCCCGCCCTTCCTGGAAGCCCGCCGGACGACCGAGAAGGCGCTGGTCGCGGTGATTCAAGAGGCATGGATCAGTGGCGTCTCGACCCGGCGCGTCGACGATCTGGTGCAGGCGATGGGGCTCGCCGGCATCTCCAAGAGCCAAGTCTCCAAGCTGTGCAAGGAGATCGACGAGCGGGTCCGCGCCTTCCTCGACCGACCACTGGAGGGCGAATGGCCGTATCTCTGGCTCGACGCCACCTACCTCAAAGTCCGCGAGGGCGGCCGGATCGTCTCGGTGGCGGCGATAATCGCCGTCGCTGCCAATACCGATGGCCGGCGCGAGATCATCGGCCTTGGCATCGGTCCCTCGGAGGCCGAGACCTTCTGGTCGACCTTCCTGAAGAGCCTGGTCAAGCGCGGCCTGAGAGCTGTGAAGCTGGTCATCTCCGATGCCCATGACGGCCTCACCGCCGCGATCACCCGCGTCGTCGGCGCCACTTGGCAACGCTGCCGCGTTCACTTCATGAGGAATGCTCTGGCGCATGTGCCGAAGGGGCAGCACACCGTCGTTGCAGCGGCAATCCGCCAAGCCTTCATTCAGCCGGATCGCGAGGGCGCTGGCCAGACCTGGCGCCACGTTGCCGATCAGCTCCGATCCCGCTGGCCCAAGCTCGCTGCGCTCATGGACGAGGCCGAGCATGACGTGCTCGCCTACATCGCCTTCCCGGCGCAGCATCGCACCAAGCTCCACAGCACCAACCCGCTCGAGCGCCTCAATAAGGAGGTCAAGCGTCGGACCGACGTCGTCGGCATCTTCCCCAATGAGGAGTCGATCGTCCGCCTCGTCGGCGCCGTCCTCCTCGAGCAGAACGACGAGTGGCAGACCCAGAACCGTTACATGCAGATCGAGGGAATGGCCGAGATCATGACACCCGCCGTCGAGGCTCAACCCCTCCAGATTACACCCAAGGCCGCCTGACCGATGACCTCCTCAGGCCACCATCGAAATTACACCACGTTGACGGACGTGACCCCGCGCAAGGGAAAGAGACGTGGCTGAAGCGCGCTCCGACTAGGCGTCGGAGCGCACTGCCTCTGCTCAGTCTTCGACCTTCTTGCTCTCATCCGAGAGCATTTCGTGCAGCTTCACGTAGGACCGCGCCTCGCGCCACACGGCATAGATCGCGCCGGCGCACATGGCGGCCGCGACAACGATTGCCAGACCCGGCCAGTACGCCGAAAGGAGGTAGGCCAGGAAAAGACCTGCGATCAGGAAGCCGAGCTCGCTGATCGACTGCTTGACGCTGATCTGTGCGGCAAGCATCTGCCCCCGCCACGACGCCTCGTTGGAGTAGTCCGGGATCTCAAATCTTGGGATATGCATCTCAGCCCCTCATGTCCGCGGCTAGATTACGATTTTCGCATCGCTATCGACCCCGCGGTCATGCCGCGATCGCGCGAAGTGCCTGGAGATTGACACAAACCTGTAAACGCAAAACGATACCCCGCCGCACGAATTGCACGTTGCGCGAAAACGCCCTGGTAAGCCGGGTTAACGAGCTGTTCACGCCAAAGGCTACGGTTTTTCCCCGCGGCGGGAGCATGCCGGAAGTACGGGCGGGTTACTCCGAGCCGACCGAATAGCGGCCGATGACCGCTCCGGTTGCAAGATCGACGAGAAGGAACGACGTGCCGCCGTCGGGGCCGGAGAGCGTCAGCAGCGCGCGGTCCCCATCGAGCGCGGTCGCCACGATCCGCTGCCCGGCGGGGATGACGACGCGGCCCTCGATCGGCGCTGCCGGCGAAATCCGGCTTCCCCTCCCCGCCCCGCTCTCGTTCAGCTTGTAGACAATGGCGGCGAACACCGCGATAAGCCCGAGGATCATGATCCCGCCGGAGACGAAGAGCAGGCGCACCAGCTTCTTGCGAAGCCGCGCCGCCGCCGGGTCGAGCGGCGTAAGGTCCTCGCTGTCGTCGTAGGAGGTCATGGGCGACCTGATAGAGAAGCGGACGTTCCGGGTCGAGCCCGAGGCCGCGGGCGACCGGCTGGACACCTTCCTTGCGAAACACGCCGAAGGGCTTTCGCGAAGCCGGCTGAAGGCGCTCATCAAAGATGGCAGGGTCACCGTCGGTGGGAAGCCGGCCGGCGACCCGAACACGCGCGTCGAGGTGGGGGCCGAGATCGCCCTCACGCTGCCGCCGCCGGAGGCGGCGGAACCGGAAGCAGAGCCGATCCCGCTCAAGATCCTCTACGAGGACGCCGACATCATCGTCATCGACAAGCCGCCCGGTCTCGTCGTCCACCCCGGCGCCGGCAACCGATCCGGCACGCTCGTCAACGCGCTCATCGCCCATTGCGGCGCGAGCCTTTCCGGTATCGGCGGCGTCAGGCGGCCGGGCATCGTCCACCGCCTCGACAAGGACACATCCGGCGTTCTCGTCGTCGCCAAGAATGACGAGGCGCACCGGGCGCTTTCCGCGCAATTCGCCGACCATGGACGCGAGGGGCCGCTCCTTCGCGAATACGACGCCCTTGTCTGGGGCGTGCCGAAACTCCATATGGCCGCTGTCGATGCTCCCCTAAATCGCGATCCGAAGAACCGGCTGAAGCAGTCCGTTGCGAAGAGCGGCGGCCGCCGAGCGGTGACGCGCTACGGCGTCAAGGAGCGTTTCGGGACGGCAGCGGCGCTCCTCAACTGCCGGCTGGAGACTGGCCGGACCCATCAAATACGCGTGCATCTGGCGCATATCAGCCATCCACTTATCGGGGACGATGTCTACGGAGCCGGCTTTCGCACGAAGGCTGAGACGTTGCCGGCAGAATTGCGAGCCAAAATCAAAGGCTTCCGAAGGCAGGCCCTGCACGCCCGCACGCTGCGGTTCCGCCACCCGATCACGGGGGAGATTCTTAAATTTGAGACAGATTGGCCAACGGATTTGACCGATCTGATAGAACTGTTCCGAAAACACGTCGTTTAGCGGAAGGGCCGTTCTTTTCGCGGTCGCAAACTCGGCGTGATAATGTACGGGGCTCTTGATGGTTTGACGGCGGGCCGCTTGGACGCCGACGAGCCGAGAAGGATGAAAGAGCATGGCCAAGGGCAACATACCGGTCTTCCAGTCTGGAGACGGAGGCCTAACGCGCTACCTCGAAGAGATCCGACGGTTCCCGATGTTGGAGCCGCAGGAGGAGTACATGTTGGCGAAGCGCTACCTCGAGCACGGGGATCGCGACGCCGCGCATAGGCTCGTCACCAGCCATCTGCGGCTCGTGGCCAAGATCGCCATGGGCTATCGCGGCTATGGCCTGCCGATCGGCGAAGTGATCTCTGAAGGCAACGTCGGCCTGATGCAGGCGGTGAAGCGCTTCGATCCGGAGCGCGGCTTCCGGCTTGCCACCTACGCCATGTGGTGGATCAAGGCGGCGATCCAGGAATACATCCTGCGCTCCTGGAGCCTCGTGAAGATGGGGACCACCGCGAACCAGAAGCGGCTGTTCTTCAACCTCCGCAAGGTGAAGAGCCAGATCCAGGCGCTCGACGAGGGCGACCTCCGTCCCGATCAGGTGGCGCAGATCGCCAAGAAGCTGAACGTCAGCGAGGAAGAGGTTGTTTCGATGAATCGCCGGCTTTCCGGCGACGCGTCGCTCAACGCCCCGATCCGCGCCGGCGAAGGCGAATCGGGCGAGTGGATGGACTGGCTCGCGGACGAGGGAAGCTCGCCTGAGGAAACCCTCGCCGAGCACGACGAGCTTGACCAGCGCCGCGCCATGCTTGGTGACGCGTTGAACGTGCTCGACGATCGCGAAAGGCGCATCTTCGAGGCGCGCCGGCTTTCCGATGAGCCGCTGACGCTGGAAGAGCTGTCGACCGAGTTCGACGTCTCCCGCGAGCGCGTCCGCCAGCTTGAGGTGCGGGCTTTCGAGAAGGTGCAGAAGGCGATGCTGAAGGCGACGAAAGACCGCGACCGCGGTCACGCCGCGCTGATGGCGCCGGCCTAGCGCCGGGCGATTGCAGGCGGCGCCCGGCGTAGTCGGGCGAGCCCCCGCCCGTCGATTACCACGAGCCCGAGGCCGATCAGCGTCATGCCGGCGGCCTCGGCAAGCGTGAAGGCCTCGCCGAGCAGCGACCAGGCGAGAAACACACCCCCAACCGGAATGAGCAGCGTGACGAGCATCGTGTTCGTCCCGCCCGCGCGTGCGATGAGCGCATAGAAGATCACGTAAGCGAGCGCCGTAGAGAGCAGCGCCAGCCCTGCGACGGCAGCCAAAGCCAGCGTTCCCGGAAGCGGCAGCGAGAACGGGTCGTCGTAGATAAGCGCGATCGGAAAGAGCACGAGCGTCGAGGCGGTGAGCTGGCAGGTCGCCGAGACAATCGGGTCGATGCTGCCGAAGCGCCGCCCGTACACGGCTGCAAGACCGTAGCAGAAGGTCGCCGTGAGCATTGCAGCGACAGCGACGAAGTCACCGGTCAATCCGATAATCGCCGACGCATCGGTCATTGCCGCAACGCCTGCGAATCCGAGCAGGATGCCCACAAGCTTGGCCGCAGTGATCTTCTCGTCACGCGTCGCGATATGCGCCACGAGAAGCGCGAAGATCGGCGTCGCCGCGTTCAGGATCGAGGCCGAGCCCGCCCCAAGCCGCGCCGTTGCGTATACGATCAGCACGAAGGGCAGCACATTGTTCAAGAGGCCCATCACAAGATAGCTGCCGAGGACCGGCGCCCGCGTTGGATAGCGACGCCTGCTGGCAATGACGACGGCGTTCAAAGCGATCGCGGCAATGCCGACGCGAAGGAGAACCAGCGTCAGGATCGGAATCGCCTCCGCCCCGACCTTGATGAAGATGAAGGACGCGCTCCAGAGAAGCGCGAGCGCAACGAGCAAGGCCCAGCTGCGGCCGTCGAGCCTCGGTGCGGTTTCGGTCATCGCGGCTCTCTAGGTGCGGCCTTGCGGCGGCGCCACCCGATTCATGCGCACGCCGAGCTTCGCCGGCCGGCGACCACTACGCCGCCGATAATGAGCGTAGCGCCGTTAGGATGCTGCGATTTCTGGAGCGATCTGCTTGAAAGCGGCCCGCGTCACGAAGGCGTCCAGCTCGCCATCACGGTTTCGAACACCTTGTCGCCCGGAATCCCCTTCTCGAACGTGATGAGAGCACGCGTCTGATCGCCGAAGAGAATCGGTATGTCGAACCAGGAGCCTTCCCGAAGGAGTTGCACGTTGCGGGCGACGTCTTCCTCGGCGTTGGACAGCGCGATCCAGAAGAGCTCGTTGGTGACCGGCACCGCAGCGCCCGCAAGCGGCTGACCGCGCGCCTGCTCCGTCTGCTTCAGGACAAGCGCCGGCACACGTTGGATCGGGCTGTCGGCGAGCGCCCCATTGAACTGCACCTCGACCAAATGGCTCGCGGGAAGTGCCGTATCGTAGTTCTTGTAGATCGTGACGGTGACCGACACGTTGCGCTCAGGAATCCGGAGCGTCGCCTGGATTGCGGGGCGATTGTCCTTGGTGATCTCCGCCCAGGTCGCCGAGCCTTCGCTCGCCTGACCGGGCTGACCCTCAGAGCCCTGGTAGTAATAGATAGCCCGCTGCTCGACGAGGTTCGTATCGCTCTCGGAGGACGGGTTGGCCTCCGGCCCAAGCCCAGAGAGATTCTCAAGCGGCAGCCCCTGCGGCGACGTGGATGAATCGGTTTGCGCCGGCGGCGAAATGGGCGGCGCAACGATCGGGGCTTCGGGCTGGGCAGTGGCGGTTGTCGCAGGTGCCTCCGACCCATTTGTCAAACGGTCGGGCAGCTTCTCGGGTTCGGCCGGCTGCGGCTCCGGGGCCGCCGCGACCGGCTCGGGCTCGGCCGAGGCGACATGATCCGCGGCCTCTTCGCTCTTCGAGGACCCGAAGAGCGTGGCCCGCTCGGCGAAGACATAGGTGCCGACCCCGACCAGCACCAGGACAACCGCAAGGATGCCGATGAGGAGCGGGAGGCGCGAGCCGCCCGGCTCCTCCTCGTCCTCGTACTCTTCGTCATCTTCTTCGTCGAAGGCCGCCCCGCCGCTCGGCGCAGCACCAAATTCAGCCGGCTGCGACGCCTGCTGCCGGCGCTCGTGACCGCTCGGCTGCGGCGTGTAGAGGAAGTCGTCGTCCACGGGCTCGGCCGAGAGACCGTCGTCCGGCGTCGCCGGGGCGAATTCCGCCTCTATCCGGGCAACCGCGTCCTCAAGCTCCTGATGCTGCAGCTCGATCTCTCGCGACGAAAGCGGCGGCTCGACGGCCGTTAGCTGCCGCGCCAAAGCGGCGCGGGCGCGCTGGTAAACCGCCTCGCGCATTTCCGGGCTCGGATCGGCCAGACCAGAAATTGACCGCTTCAGGATCGACGCATAATCGGGCATTGTGATACATTACTAACCCTAGCGAATCCGAAAAAGGGGTTAATCCTGAAACGGATCGCGGACAAGAATAGTATCGTCACGCTCCGGGCTGGTCGAAAGTAAGGCAACCGGGGCCTGGACCAACTCCTCGATATGGCGGACGTATTTTACAGCCTGAGCGGGAAGTGCGGCCCATGAGCGCGCCCCGGCAGTCGATTCCTCCCACCCCTCCATCTCCTCGTAGACCGGCTCAACCCGGGCCTGATCGCCCTGCGAGGCGGGCAGATAGTCGATCGTGCGCCCGTCCAGGCGATAGCCGACGGCGATCTTGATTGATTTCAGGCCATCGAGAACATCAAGCTTGGTGAGCGCGATTCCGTCGATTCCGGAGATCTTGGCGACCTGTCGGACAAGCGTCGCGTCGAACCAGCCGCAGCGCCGCTTGCGACCGGTCACTGTGCCGAACTCCTTACCGACCCTTCCGAGCCGATCGCCCATCTCGCCCTTGTCCTCGGTCGGAAACGGCCCCTCGCCGACGCGCGTCGTGTAGGCCTTGGTGATGCCGAGGACGAAGTCTCCGGATCGCGCGCCAAGCCCCGACCCCGTCGATGCCTGCCCGGCGACGATGTTGGACGAGGTGACGTAGGGATAGGTGCCGTGGTCGACGTCGAGGAGCACACCCTGCGCTCCCTCGAAAAGGATTCGCTTCCCTTCCCGGCGTGCCATGTCGAGACGCCGCCATGCCGAGCCCATGAAGGGAAGGATCTTCGGCGCGATCGCTCGAAGCGACGCAAGCAGCGCATCGGCATCGACCTCTTCCGCGCCGCTACCACGCCTCAGCGCATTGTGGTGCGCAAGCAGACGGTCGAGTTTCGCCGGCAGGCTTGCCGGATCGGCGAGGTCGACGACGCGGATGGCGCGGCGTCCGACCTTGTCCTCATAAGCCGGGCCGATGCCGCGACGCGTTGTGCCGATAGCATGCAGGCTGTTCGACGATTCCCGGGTGACATCGAGCTCGCGGTGAACCGGGAGGATGAGGACGGCGTTCTCCGCTATGATGAGCGACTCCGGCGTGACCGCGACCCCCTGCCCTTTCAGCCGCTCGACCTCGTCGACGAACGCCCAGGGATCGACCACGACGCCGTTGCCGATGACCGAGAGTTTCCCCGGCCGCACGACGCCGGAAGGAAGCAGGCTGAGCTTGAACGTCACCCCATCGACGACCAGCGTGTGGCCGGCGTTGTGTCCGCCCTGAAAGCGCACGACGACATCGGCGCGCGCCGACAGCCAGTCGACGATCTTGCCCTTCCCCTCGTCGCCCCATTGCGAGCCGACCACAACGACGTTGGCCATGTCAGAACTTCTTTCCGATGCCGGCGTCTCTCAGAATCTTGTTCGCAAGCGCCCTATTGCGGACTTTCCCGTCAACAGTCACCTTTGCACCCGTCGCAGGATTGATCCAGATTTCGTGATCACCCCTGGCATGACGGTGAAAGCGCCAGCCAGCATCCATGAGCTGCCTGCGAATTTCGCGTGTGAAGTCCGTCATCGCCGCACCGGGAGTGGAATCGAACAGGCAACCCTAGTGCGGCGGGCGAGCGGTCAAGCCATCAATCCACAGGATTATTCGGCGGCGATCGGCACCAGCTCGTCTTCTCGTTCTGCAATGATGCGCAAGTGCGCGCCAGGCGGCATCTGATCTTCCAGAAAGTCTGAAATCACCAGCATGAGGCGCTCTCGGAGCTCCTCAAGAGTGTCGCCAGAGGAGTTCAGGCCACGGATGCTGGTTTCGGCCGTGTACCAAACGCCGGCTTCCGGGTCCCATTTCGCCCAAACGTAGAATGTCGGCTGCATCGCTTGCTCGAGCCTTGTTTGCTCCTCAGCAATAGCCCAAATCGCAATTGCGCTCAAAAGGTGAGATGGCGCGCCTGCACCACGCTTTCGAGCGTCATGATGGCGGCGAGCGTGTCCTGCGGCACTTCGCCGTCGATCTCCACCAGCGCGATGGCGTCGCCGCCCTGTGCCTGACGCCCGAGATGGAAAGTCGCGATGTTGTGTCCGCGTTCGCCGAGCAACGTGCCGAGCCGGCCGATGAAGCCCGGTTTGTCGTGGTTCGTCACATAGAGCATGTGCGGCCCGAGCTCCGCCTCCATGTTGATGCCCTTGATCTGGATGATTCTCGGCTTGCCATCGGCAAAGACGGTGCCGGCGACGGAGCGCTCCTGCCGCTCGGTGACCACCGTCAACCGGATGTAGCTCTCGTAGACGCCGACGCGCTCGCGCCGCGTCTCCTCGACATGGATGCCACGCTCTTTGGCGTAGAGGGGAGCGGAGACCATGTTCACGGTCTGCAGCACCGGCTGCAGGAATCCGGCTAGCGCCGCCGCGGTCAATGCACGCGTGTTCATCTCCGCGACCGCGCCCTCATATTCGAGCCTGATCCCCTTGACCCCGGTCTCGGTAAGCTGCCCGGCAAACGAGCCGAGTTGCTCGGCGAGCCGCACGAACGGCGTCAGGCGCGGCGCTTCGTCGGCGGTGATCGACGGCATGTTGAGCGCGTTCCTGACGGCGCCGCTCGTCAGATAGTCGGCCATCTGTTCGGCGATCTGGATGGCGACGTTCTCCTGCGCCTCGGTCGTGGAGGCGCCGAGATGCGGCGTGCAAACGACGTTGGGCGCGCCGAAGAGCACGTTCTCCTTGGCCGGCTCGGTCACGAATACGTCGATCGCAGCGCCGGCGACCTTGCCGCTGTCGAGCGCTTCGCGAAGCGCTTCTTCGACGACGAGACCGCCGCGCGCGCAGTTCACGATCCTGACGCCGTTCTTCATCTTCGCGATCGCCGCCGCGTCGACGATGTTCCGCGTCTTCTCGGTGAGCGGCGTATGAAGCGTGATGAAGTCAGCGCGATGGAAGAGCGTATCGAGGTCGACCTTCTCCACGCCGAGTTCTGCGGCGCGCTCCTCGGAGAGGAAGGGATCGTAGGCGATGACCCGCATCTCAAGTCCGATCGCGCGGCTCGCGACCACGGAGCCGATATTGCCGCAGCCGATGATGCCGAGCGTCTTTCCCGTGATCTCGACGCCCATGAAGCGCGATTTTTCCCACTTCCCCGCCTGCGTCGATTGATCCGCCGCCGGGATCTGCCGCGCACAGGCCATGAGCATGGCAATCGCGTGCTCAGCCGTGGTGATGGAATTGCCGAAGGGCGTGTTCATCACGATGATGCCGGCGGCGCTCGCCGCGGGGATATCGACATTGTCGACGCCGATCCCCGCCCGCCCGATGACGCGGAGCCGCCCGTTCGCCGCCTCGATGACCTTCGGCGTGACCTTGGTCGCGGAGCGGATCGCAAGCCCATCGAACTCGCCCACGAGCCGCGCCAGCGCCTCCTTATCCGGACCGAGCTTAGGCTGGAAATCGACGTCGATGCCGCGGTCGCGGAAGACGTTGACGGCGGTATCCGACAAGGCGTCGGAAATGAGAACGCGGGGTGTCATCGTAAATACCTCTGAAATGCAGATGCGGGATTGCGGGGCGCGCGCGCGTGGCGCGCGCCTCCCGGTCAGGCCGCCTTGCGCAGGCCGGCTTTCGCCTCGGCAAAAGCCCAGTCGAGCCATGGCAGCATCGCCTCGAGATTCTTCAGCTCGACCGTTCCGCCGCACCAGATCCTGAGGCCGGGCGGCGCGTCGCGATAGGACGCGATATCGAAGGCCACGCCCTCCGCTTCGAGAAGCTCGGGGAGCGCTTTCGCAAAAGCCGCCTGCGCGGCTTGATCGAGCGCGCGCACCGCAGGGTCGACGACCGTCAGGCAGACAGACGTGTTCGAGCGCGTCTTCGGATCGAGGGCGAGAAAGTCCACCCAGTCCGTCTTCTCCACCCAGTCCGCAAGTCGGGCGGCATTGGCGTCGGCCCGCTTGAACAATGCGTCGCGGCCTCCGATCGACTCGGCCCAGGCAAGCGCGTCGAGATAGTCCTCCACGCAAAGAAGCGACGGCGTGTTGATGGTCTCGCCGGCGAAGAGCCCCTCGGTGAGCTTGCCACCGGAGGTCATCCGGAAGATCTTCGGCAACGGCCAGGCCGGCTTGTAGGTCACCAGCCGCTCCGCGGCACGCGGTGAAAGGATCAGCATCCCGTGCTGCGCCTCGCCGCCGAGCACCTTCTGCCAGGAGAAGGTCACGACATCGAGCTTGTCGAAAGCGAGCGGCTGCGCAAAGGCGGCGCTCGTAGCGTCGCAGATGGTGAGGCCTTCTCGGTCAGGCTTGATCCAATCGCCGTCGGGCACGCGCACGCCGGATGTGGTGCCGTTCCAGGTGAACACGACGTCCCGATCGCAATCCACCTGGGAAAGATCGGGAAGCTCGCCGTAGGGTGCTTCGAGCACGCGCACGTCGGAGAGCTTCAGCTGCTTCACGACGTCTGTCACCCAGCCGAGCCCGAAGCTCTCCCAGGCGAGGATATCGACCCCCCGCGCCCCAAGAAGCGACCAGAGCGCCATCTCCATCGCGCCCGTGTCGGAGGCCGGAACGATGGCGATCCGATAGTCCGCCGGCACACCGAGCAGACGCCGCGTCTCCTCGATCGCCTTTTTCAGGCGCGCCTTGGCTGGCTTCGAGCGGTGCGCTCGACCGACAAGAGCAGATTTCAGGATTTCAGGGGACCAGCCGGCGCGCTTGGCAGTGGGGCCGGTGGAAAAACACGGATTCGCCGGCCGCACGGCCGGCTTTTCGACATTCGTCATTGCCTTCTACCCTTCCAGATAGGTGCCCCTCGTTGGGGAGGGGTGTCCCACTGGCCGGGCTATCCGACGCTTTAGGCGAAGTCAATTGGATTGCATGCGTCACTTCTGCCGTAATGAAGAAGGCACGGCTCTTGCGAGCCGCGCCTCCCGAAACCGAGCGCTCGGACGATCACCAGAACCCGTAGCGGAAACCGAGCCGCAGGTCGTGAGAGGTAATGTCCTTGAACTTCATCGGATTGTTGACGTTGTTGGTGCCGTTGAAATCGACGAGATCGCCGGAACGGGCGTCTCCCAGATCAAGATAGCGGTACGACAGATCGAGCGTCAGTGCGTCGGTGATCTCGAAGCCGAGGCCCGCGTAGAGAGCCCATGCGAAGTTCCACTGGTCGTGAGTTCCGCCGTAGGCGACGCTCCCGACGGATACCCCCACGTCAGTGAAGTCGCTGATCTTAATGTTCGCCGCACCCACGCCGGCGCCAACATATGGGGTGATGCCGTGCCAGGTGCCGACGTCGACATAGCCGTTAAGAAGCGCCAGCCATTCCGACTTCTTGGCGGTGTAGTCGTCCGGGATGTTGTTGACGCCGATGTGCCCGATATCGTGGCCGTTAAAGTCGGACTTGGAGCGATACTCGCCCGTCGCATCGAATCGGAGCCAGCGGTTCAACTGATAGCCGATACCGAAGTCGAAGATCGGCGCGCCGTCGAAATCCTTCGATACGCTGGTGACCGAATTGTAGCTCGAATAGAGCGCGTTATCGAGCTTGTCGACGCGCTGATTGGAGTAGCCGATGTCTCCGCGGAGATACCAGCCTCTGAAGATGACCTGCGGGATGGGTTGAGGTATGTCGGCCGCTTCGGCCGTCGATATCGCAGCCGCGGCGCCCGCGCAGGCGACAAGCGCTAATTTGCCCAGACTGAACATTCCACGTCCTCTCGCAATCGCGGCGCACTGAGATGCGGTGCACGGCCCCCGCCACGGAAAACGTGGTAAACAAGAATGCTTAAGAAGCGTTTAATGGTGAATCAGAAGCAAAGAACGATGGTTAACTTCACTCAACTTCCAAGCCCAAAGAACGACGCAAGCGGCACCGCGCCTCGACCCACAGAGGTTTCGCGGCGCGTACAATTGCGCACGACGTTGTTAATATCCCGGTAAGAGTTGTTAATATCCCGGTAAGATTCATGAATGCGCCGCCGTCCGAGCGGCGAGCGAAACAAGGCTCAGGCGGCCCGTCCAAGCACGTCGACGATGTCGTTGACCACGGCCTCGACCAGTTCGACGTTGTCGCCCTCGCCCATGACGCGAATGACCGGCTCGGTGCCTGAGGGGCGGATCACGAGGCGGCCACCATTGAGCTTGATCTCGGCGGCGGAGATGGCGCGCCTCACCTGGTCGCTTTCGAGCGGCTGGCCGCCCTTGTAGCGGAAATTCTTCATCACCTGCGGCACCGGCTCGAAGCGGCGGCAAACCTCGCTCGCCGGTCGCCCGTCGCGCTGGATGACCGCAAGCACTTGCAGCGCCGCGATCAAGCCGTCGCCGGTCGTGGTGAAGTCCGAAAGAATGATGTGGCCGGACTGCTCGCCGCCGACATTGTAGCCACCCTCGCGCATCGCTTCGCCAACGTAGCGGTCGCCGACCGGCGTGCGCACGAGCGCAAGATCGAGGCTTTGGAGATAGCGCTCCAGGCCGAGATTCGACATCACGGTCGCGACGATACCCGGCTTCGCGAGCCGGCCGTCCTCGCGCCAGGAATGCGCCACGACCGCCATCAACTGGTCCCCGTCGATCACGCGGCCGTGCTCGTCGATCAAGACGACGCGGTCGGCGTCGCCGTCGAGCGCGATGCCGAGATCGGCGCGCATCTCGCGCACCTTGTCGGAGACTGCTTTCGGCGCGGTGGAACCGACGTCGCGATTGATGTTGAGACCATCCGGCTCGACGCCGAGCGGAATGACTTCGGCGCCGAGTTCCCACAGGGCCTCCGGGGCGACGCGATAGGCGGCACCATTGGCGCAGTCGATGACGAGCCTGAGACCCTGCAGCGACAGGGCGCGCGGCAGCGTCAGCTTGGCGAATTCGATGTAGCGATCCTGGACGCCGTCGATGCGGTGGGCGCGGCCGATCTTCTCCGAGCTTGCGAGCCGGTTCTTGAGGTCGACGTCAATCAGCGCCTCGATCTCGGCCTCCAGCGCATCGGAGAGCTTCAGGCCGTTCGCGCCGAAAAGCTTGATGCCGTTGTCGTCATAGGGATTGTGCGAGGCGGAGATCATGACGCCGAGATCGCAGCGCATCGAGCGGGTCAGCATGGCGATCGCCGGAGTCGGGATCGGCCCGGTGACGAGCACGTCCATGCCGACCGACGTAAAGCCGCACACCAGCGCGTTCTCGATCATGTAGCCGGAGAGCCGCGTGTCCTTGCCGATGATGACGCGGTGGCGATGGTCGCCGTTGCGAAACACGATGCCGGCGGCCATGCCGACCCGCATGGCAAGCTCAGGCGTGATCACGCCGTTCGCCCTGCCTCGGATGCCGTCAGTTCCGAAATAGCGCTTGGCCAAGATCCCGTCCCCACGCGGGCGAACCCGGAAGGCCGCCTCCCACGCTGATTCGCCCATGATTCCTGTAAGGCAGCCGAATGCAAGAATAATGGCGCAGCAGAGGCCGCAGCCTCAATTTTTGTGACCTATGGTTTCACGGGCTTGGTGGGGCAACCGCCCGCCTCTCACTTCCCATCATGAAATCAATCGCTTAAGCCTGCATTATGGTTCCACTCGCGGATTCCAACTTGCCAGCGCGTTCCCCTCCGGGGCCTGCCGGAAAGGCTGTGCAATCGCCAACGCGATGACGATCAACCATCCTAGATTGACGAGCATCATGATCCGGTTCGACCATCCGATCCGCACTTCGGGCCCGAACACCCCTTTGCCGCCTCCGTAGTAGAGAATCGATCCCGCAAAGAGGACCAGAGCGGCCCAAGACCGCGAGCGTCATCCACGGAAGCCAGGGCAGCAGCGCGGACCGATCGAGATCGGTAAGCCTCCAGTCGATCGCCGTGACGGCGAGCGGAAATCCGAAGATGAAAAGCGCGCCACAGGCGGCGTGGATGCGATCGACCGTGCTTCTACGCTCGGGCGGATTGGTGATCGGCTCCGTTACAAAAACGGCGGCACCGAGCGGGCCCGCGGCAGCGAGCGTCAGCAGCGACGCGGCGGCGATCCGCACGTAGGGCGCAAGCGCAACGGCGAGCGACAGACAACTCATGGCGGGACGAATGCGAGCCGCATCAGCCAGCCCCAGCGGCCGATCTCATACTCGCTGATCATGCGCCAGGACGGGTCGAGCTCCGGCTTCAGGAGGTGGAGCAACGCGACAATCAGCAGCGACGGAAGGCACCCGCCGCGGCGATTGACGGCAGCGAGATCAAGGATGGGCGACCGGCGCCACCGCGCCGGTCGGCAGATCAGGCCTGCGGTTGCGGCTCAAGTCCGGTGTCACCGCCCTTGTCGGGACGCGGCTTGGCCGCCCCGGTCGTCGGCACGGCGGAGCCGCGCGGCGGATGGGTGTCCTCGCTCGGGTCCTCACGGACCGGCCGCTTGCCGTTCAAGAGATCCTTGATCTCCTCGCCGGTCAGCGTTTCGAACTCAAGGAGACCCTGAGCCAACGCTTCGAGCTGATCCCGGTGCGCCGTCAGGAGGGCCTTCGCCTCGTCATAGCCTTCGTCGACGAGGCGGCGGACCTCGTGGTCGATCTTTCGCGCGGTCTCTTCGGAGACGTTCTGCTGACGCGCCACCGAATGCCCAAGGAAGACCTCTTCCTGGTTTTCGCCAAGCGCCACGCGGCCGACCGCATCGGAGAAGCCCCAGCGTGTGACCATCGCGCGGGCAAGCTTGGTCGCCTGCTCGATGTCGGAGGCCGCACCGGACGTCACCTTCTTGCCGCCGAAGACGAGCTCCTCGGCAACGCGGCCGCCCATCAGGATCGCAAGCCGCGACGTCATCTGCTCAAGCGACATCGAAAGCTGATCGCGCTCTGGAAGCTGCATCACCATGCCCAGCGCGCGCCCGCGCGGTATGATCGTCGCCTTGTGCACAGGATCAGTCGAGGGCACGTGCAACGCGACGATCGCGTGGCCGCCCTCGTGATAGGCGGTCAGCCGCTTCTCGTCCTCGGTCATGACAAGCGTGCGGCGCTCGGCGCCCATCATCACCTTGTCCTTGGCATCCTCGAACTCGTGGATGGTCACGAGCCGCTTGCCGCGGCGCGCAGCGAGCAGTGCCGCCTCATTGACGAGGTTCATCAGGTCGGCGCCGGAAAAGCCCGGCGTGCCGCGCGCGACGGTCTTCAGGTTGACGCCCGGCGCCAGCGGCACCTTGCGCACATGCACCTTCAGGATCTTCTCGCGCCCGATCACGTCCGGATTCGGCACCACGATCTGGCGGTCGAAGCGGCCGGGACGAAGCAGCGCCGGATCGAGCACGTCCGGACGGTTGGTCGCTGCGATCAGGATGATGCCTTCGTTCGCCTCGAAGCCATCCATCTCGACGAGGAGCTGGTTCAGCGTCTGCTCGCGCTCGTCATTGCCGCCGCCGAGACCCGCGCCGCGATGACGACCGACCGCGTCGATCTCGTCGATAAAGATGATGCAGGGCGCATTCTTCTTCGCCTGCTCGAACATGTCGCGCACGCGGCTCGCGCCGACGCCGACGAACATCTCGACAAAATCGGAGCCGGAGATCGTGAAGAAGGGAACGTTCGCCTCGCCGGCGATGGCGCGCGCAAGCAGCGTCTTGCCTGTGCCCGGAGGGCCGACGAGAAGCACGCCGCGCGGAATGCGTCCGCCGAGCCGCTGGAACTTCTGCGGGTCGCGCAGGAACTCGACGATCTCCTCAAGATCCTCCTTCGCTTCATCGACGCCCGCGACGTCGTCGAAGGTCACGCGGCCGTGCGCTTCGGTCAGGAGCTTCGCCTTGGACTTGCCGAAGCCCATGGCGCGGCCACCCGCGCCTTGCATCTGCCGCATGAAGAAGATCCAGACGGCGATCAGCAGGAACATAGGGAACCAGGAGACGAGCACGGAGATGAAGGACATCTTCTGATCGTCGGCACGCGCTTGGATGCTGACGCCGCGATCCTCAAGCAGGGTCACGTAATCGGCGTTCACCGGCGCGATCGTGCGGAAGCGCGAGCCGTCGTCGTATTTGCCGGTGATCTCCTGGCCGGAAATGACGACGCTTTTCACCCGCCCGTCGTTCGTATCGCTCCGGAACTGCGAATAGGTGATCTCCTGTGCGCCGGTCTGGCCGGTGGGGTTCTGGAAGAGGTTGAAGAGGGCGACCAGAAGCAGCAAAATCACTGCCCAGAGCGCAAAATTCCGGAAATTCTGGTTCATTCGGTCGATCCCCGGGGCGGCCCGATCGAAGGCCGCCAACCTTTCTAGGTCTAAATAGGTTCTAGCATCGTTGATGCCAAGAAGAACCGCGGCCAAACGATCCTGCAAACGAAACCCGACGAAATGGTGTTCAAGGCCGTAGCGCCGCCTTTTCCGCGAGAATTCCGAGCTCGCGGCCGACGATGCACTCGGCGCTGAGGGTCTCAAGCTGCGCCCCCTCGTCGGAGGGCCGCACCGAAGACGGGACGGCGACAAGCGTCCCGTTCCGATACAGCCCGGGCAACGCCTGCACCGCCCCGCGACCGGCGGGAACAGCGCGAAAACGGCGCTCGGACCGGCCGAGCGCACCGATGCGGAGCGCGCCCTTGATCCGCGGCACCGCAACCTCGAACCGCCTGTCCCAAAGGAGCGTTGCGCCGGCCGGCGCGTCGGTGTCCGTAAGACCCTGGCGCCCCCATTCACGCCGCGCGGTGAAGCGTCCGTTGGCGACCAAAACGACGACTCCGGAAAGGGTGCGCTTCAGCTTGCCGCCCGACGGCAGCGAGAGGATCGCGGTCCGGAGAGTTTCCACTGAGGTGAGCCGCGGCGTGTAATCCGCGCCGCTGACGGCTCTCAGGATCAACGCGAGTGTCCTCAGCGCGACTTCCTCTGGCGCAGCTCCAAACGCGCTCGCCGCACCGCCGACGACGCCGAGGGTGTCAGCCTGGAAATGCTCCTTGAGCACCAAGCCCGCATAGTGATCGAGCGCCGAAGCGGCACGGCTGAGCCGCGCCGCCGTTCCCGCCAGTCGCGCCGGCGTCAATCCGATCGCCGCGAGCTGCGGCAAGGCGGTGCGGACGCGGACCCGGTCGAAGCGCTCATTCGTGTTGCTCGGGTCCTCCGCGATCGGAAGCTCGCTTGCCGTCGCAACCTCGTGCAGCGTGGCGCGCGACACCGAAAGAAGCGGCCGCACCAGTGCAATGCCGTCGTAGGTCCCCTCCTCCGGCATCGCCGCTAGCCCGTAGACACCAGAGCCGCGCGCAAGCCGCATGAGGAACGTCTCGGCTTGATCGTCTTCGTGATGCGCCGTGACGATCGTGTCGAAGCCGGCCTCGCGCACAGCCTCGGCAAGGAGCGAATAGCGCGCGCGGCGCGCCCAATCTTGCACGTTGCCGCCCGATGCCCGCTTCGACGCCGTCATGATGCGCCAGGGAAGCGCAAGCCGAGCGGCGTTCTCCGCGACGATGCGCGCCTCCGCCGCGGCTTCGGGTCTGAGCCCGTGGTCGACGCAGACGACCAATGTCGGCGGACGCTCAGGCCAGGCCGCGGCGAGCGCCATCAAAGCTGTTGAATCGGCACCGCCCGAAACGGCGAGGATCAGTCCGCGCCTTCCGACAAGCCGGCGGAAGAGGCGCGCAGGCTGAAGTGCGTCAGCCTGTACAGCCGGCTCGATTCTTTTCGTCACGGACGCGGCTCATGACCGACTCGGCCGCACGAGGATAGCGGCGGCCGAGTTCGGCGAAGGTGGCGCAGGCCGTCGGCTTTTCGCCGAGCGCCGAGAGCGAGACGCCGAGCTTCAACAGCGCATCCGGACCTTTGCTGCTGTCCGGCGCCGCCTTGTAGACGGCGAGGAATGCCGCCGCCGCGTCGCGGTATTCTCCCTGCTGGAGATGGCTCTCACCGAGCCAGAACTCGGCGTCTGCCGCCTGCGGATCGTTCGGGAATGCAGCGAGCCAGGCTTTGAAGTTCTCTTCCGCGAGTGCGTAGTCGCCGGTCAGGATGTAACCGTAGGCGAGGTCGTACTCGTCGCGTGCGGAACCGGAGAGCGCGGTCGTCGGCGCGGGACTGGTCGGCTGGATCGCAGCGGTCTCAGCCGGCGGCTCGGCCGGCGCAACCGGCGCAGATTCCTCGCCTTGCGTCACGCCCGGCACGAGGAGTTGCCCGGAGCCGCCGGCGAGCGTCGAAAGATCGATCGGTGCCTGGCTGTCCAGGCCGGCCCCGTCGGGCGCATTGAGTGGATCGTTGACGGCGACGGAGTCCGGCGCAGCGCCCTGCGGCGCCACCCCCGGCTGAACATCGGGGCCGGTGGTGACGACGTCGCTTCCCTGAGCGCCGGTGAGTGCGCCCGTCTGACCCGGGCCCACCTCCATGGGCGGCATGCCAAGCTGCGCACGAAGCTGGTTGATCTCGTAGGCGAGCTGCTCATTTTCGCCGGTCAGTTGTCGGACACGGGCCTCGAGCTGCTGGATATAGATCAGCATCTCGCCTTCCTGCTGCGTCTGCGCGCCCGCAGGCACGACGAGCCAAAGCGAGACAATGAGCGAGAAGATTGCGCGCGGCATGGGACAAAAAGCTCCGGGCGTTCGCATCCTTTTACACCCGCATGAGCAATTCGGCCAAACTTCGACTGATTGGTGAAAATGGAAAGGCCCGCCGGAGCGGGCCTGCTTTTGATTTGGAAGCGTTGCGAATCGGTCAGCCGCCTTCCAGCACCGTGACGGCGCGGCGGTTCTGCGACCAGCACGAAATGTCGTCGCAAACCGCGACCGGACGCTCCTTGCCGTAGGAGATCGTGCGCATGCGGTTCGCCTGGATGCCGTGGGCGATCATGTAGTCGCGGACGGAGTTGGCGCGCCGCGCGCCGAGCGCCAGGTTGTATTCGCGTGTGCCGCGCTCATCCGCGTGGCCCTCGATTGTGAAGGCGTATTGCCCGTATTGCGCCAGCCACTGGATCTGCCGGTCGAGCGTCGCCTGCGACTGCGGCGTGAGCGCGGAGGAATCCGTCTCGAAGAACACGCGGTCGCCCACCGAGACCTGGAACTCCTGGGGACTTCCCGGCGCAGGTGCACCGGCAAGGCCGGACTCGAGCGCGCTTTTCTGGTTGGCGCAGCCGCCGGCCAGAAGCCCGGCCGCGACCATCAGGAGCGCAAGGAAACGTCCGGCGGACTGACGAAACAGCATATGTGGAGGCTCCTTGGCCTGAATTGATTGGCGAAGCAGTAACCAAGCGATGGTTAAATGCCGGTCAAGGCTTACGGTTAACGCCTCTGCCGGGTTCCAAAAATTCTCAGCTCAAAAGAGGTGACCATGCGGGGTCGGAGGCGAAGCTCGGCGTCGGCACGATCTGCTCGTTGTAGCCGGTGATATCGACCGACCAGAGCTGCGGCCCGCCGCTTGAGCCGGGGGTATCGCGGAAGAACATCAGGACGCGGCCGTTCGGCGCCCATGTCGGCCCTTCGTTGTGGAAGCCCGCGGTCAGGATGCGCTCGCCGGTGCCGTCGGGCCGCATCACGCCGATCTTGAAGCTCCCCTCCTCCTGCTTGGTGAAGGCGACGAGGTCGCCACGCGGCGACCAGACCGGCGTGCCGTAGCGGCCGGTTCCGAAGCTGATGCGCTGCGCCGGTCCGCCGTTCGCGCTCATAACGTAGATCTGCTGCTGTCCGCCGCGATCGGATTCGAACGCGATCTGCGTCCCGGTGGGCGAATAGCAGGGCGCCGTATCGATGGAGGGCGAGTTGGTCAGCCGCGTGAGCTGCCGGGTCCTTAGATCGAGGCGATAGATGTTGGCATTCCCGCCCTGCTGCAGTGACAAGACGACCTGCTGGCCGTCCGGCGAGAAGCGCGGGCTGAAGGCCATGTTGGGAAAGTTGCCGATCAGCTCGCGCTGGCCGGTCTCGATGTTGAGCACGTAGACGTGCCAGTTGTCGCCGGTGAGTGACGCGTAGGCGAGCTCCTGCCGGGACGGCGAGAAGCGCGGCGTGACCACCAGATCGTCGCCGCTGGTCAGGTAGCGCACGTTGGCGCCGTCGGAATCCATGATGGCGAGACGCTTGACGCGCTCCGCCTTGCCGCCGGTTTCGTCGACGAAGGCGATGCGGCTGTCGAAATAGCCCTTCTCGCCGGTCAGGCGCTCATAGACGGAATCGGCGATGATGTGCGCGAGCCGGCGCCAGTTATCTGGTGAAGCGAAGAATTGCTTCCCCACCAGGTACTGGCCGGAGAACACATCCCACAGCCGGTACTCGGCCATGATGCGCCCGTCGCCAGTCGTGGTCACGCTGCCCGAGACCAGCGCCTGCGCGTTGAGCGGTCGCCAGTTGGCGAAGTTCGGCGTGACGGTCGGCGGCACCACCGGCTCGATGAAGGCCGACGGATCGACCGGCGCGAAGAGGCCGGAGCGTTTCAGGTCGGCGGTGACCACCTGAGCCACGTTCTGGCTGAGCTCGTCGACGCTGCCGGCCGAGCCCACGAAGGGCGGAATGGCGATCGGCATCGGCCGCGGCGTACCCTGCGTGATGTCGACCCGAAGCTGCGCGAGCGCAGATCCGGCAACCCCGGTCACGGCGAATACGACGGCAAGCGGCAAAGCCAGGCGAAGAAGATGCGGCAATATCGGCCGCGCAAACCTCATCAAACAGGATCTCCCTTATCCGCCCAGCATTTCGCGCGGGTCGAAGACGAAATCGATATCTTTCCAGATGGCATATTTTTCCGGCCTCAATATGTCTCCGAACGGCGCACATTGCACCACCGCCCGGATCGCGGCTTCCGCTGCAATCTGCGAGAGCGGATTGCCCGCCTGCTCGATCCGCATCAGCTCCGGCGGGGCGGCCAGGTTCCCGTCCGGGAGTAGGCTGATCCGCACCTCCACCACAAGCTCCCCGGCTTCACGCACGGCAACCGGCGGATTCCAGCAACGGTAGAGGCGGGCCTTGAGCGCGGCGATCTCGCTTTGCGTCATGGCCGCGTCGGGATGCCCCTCGATCGAGCCGATCGTCTGCGGCTCGTTCGCCGGCTCCGGGTCGCCGCCGCCGCGCGGTTCCTGCTTGTTGAGGAGCGCGGCGATATCGTCCGGATTGAACTGCTGCGTCTCTGGCCGCGCGACCTCCGTGGCCGGTTTCGGCTCGGGCTTGGGCTCGGCCACCGGCTTTGGCGGATTGGGGCGCGGACGTGGGATGTTCGGATTGACGGGCACCTGCGGCGCCGGCTCCGGGGTGGCCTCCGGCGCAGGCTCGGGGGCAGGCTCGGGCAGCGCGGCGACTTGCGCTTCCGGCTTCGGCGGCGTCACCGGCTCTGGCGGCGGCGGGGGCGCCGGTTCGGCGGCGGCGGGGGCGCCGGTGGCGGCGGCGGTGTCGCATCCACGACCTTCTCCGCCGGCTTCTCTTCCGGCTTCGGCGCCGGCGCCTCGGCCTGCACTTCCGGCTTGGGCTGCGGTTTCTCCTCCGGCAAAATTCTGGAGGTCTTGTCGCCCTTCAGGAGATCGGTCGCCTCGTCGACCGAGATCAGCTCGACCGGCAACGCGTCGATCTTCTCCGACTCGAGCGGCTTCGTGCCGAGCGCGACGAGCCCCAAACCGAGAATGACAGCATGGCCGATGATGGAGACGGTGAGCCCGACCCGCATGGCGTCAGCTATCCGGCTCTCCGAGCGCGCGCGTCTCGAGCGCGACGTGCCGCGAGCCGGCTTTCTTGATGCGGTCGAGCACCTGCGCGACGGCGCCGTAGTCGGCGTCCTTGTTGGCGCGCAGGATGATGCGCTTCTCCGGATCGATCTGCATGATCGCCTGTATCTTCGGCAGGACGTCGTCGAGGCTGACCTCCGCCTCCTGCAGCATGATCTTGCCGTCGGCGTCGATGGTTACGGAGAGCGGCTCGACCTCGTTGCCGAGCTGCTCGCCGTCCGTCCGTGGCAGGTCGACCGGGATGCCGACGGTCAGAAGCGGCGCGGCCACCATGAAGACGATGAGGAGCACCAGCATCACGTCCACGAACGGCGTGACGTTGATCTCCGACATCGGCATGTGCCGACGCCGCGCCTTGTGGCGGCGGCCGCTCGGGACGGCGGATGCGGGAACGACGCCCATCAGGCCGCGTCCCGCTCATCGATCTGCCGCGAGAGAATCGCCGCGAACTCGTCGGCGAAGCCCTCCATGCGTGTCGCAAGCCGCGAAACCTGGGCGGAGAACTTGTTATAGAACACGACGGCCGGGATCGCCGCGAGAAGCCCGAGCGCCGTCGCGAGAAGCGCCTCAGCGATGCCCGGCGCTACGACGGCGAGGCTAGTGTTGTTCGAAGCGGCGATCGCCTGGAACGACGTCATGATGCCCCACACCGTTCCGAAGAGCCCGATGAAGGGGCCGGCGGAGCCGACGGTCGCAAGCACCAGGAGCCGACGCTCGAGCCGGTCCACCTCGCGCGCCAGCGTCACGTCCATGACTCGGTCGATGCGCCCTCCAAGACCCTGCAGCGAGCGCACGCCGGAACTCGTAGGTGCGCTTCCATTCGCGCATCGCCGCGACGAAGAGCGCCGCGACGCCGTGCACATCGCGCCCGGCCGCCTGCTGATAGAGCTGCTCCAGCGACTGGCCGGACCAAAAGACCGCCTCGAAGTCGTCCATCTGCTTTCTGGCGCGCGCGTAGAGCAGCAGCTTGTCGACGATGATCGCCCAGCACCAGATCGACGCGGTGATCAGGCCGAGGATCACCAGCTTGACGACGATGTGCGACTGCCAGAAGAGCGCGAACAGCGAGAAGCCGCCCGCCGGACCAGCCAATGCGGTCTGTACCAGATCAGGATTCATGAGGGGATCGCCAGGCTCCGATCGCGGCGCTTGTGGCCGCCGAATGTGTCCAAAGCGCGGCTCGGCATAGCCTTATCCCGCCGCGATAACGCAGCACTTTAGCGAAATCAGCTTACCGAAATTGCTTTGGCGCGATCAAGGCGTGCACAATGCGCCGAACCGTTGTGATCTCAAGGCTTTGCCGGTCCGCACGCGAACGCCGCGCGAAGCTCGTGCGGAAGCCGTTGGGCGCGCCCGTTCGCGCCGATCAGCGCAACAGTCACCACCGAGGCAATCAAACGTTCCTCGCCGCGAAGCACGTCCTGCGTCAGGACCAATTCGCGCGCCACGCGCCTCCAAGGTGGCGGTGCGTATGGTGAGCACATCGTCGATCGAAGCCGGCTTCAGGAAGTCGATCTCCATATGGCGGACTGCGAACGCGAGCCCTTCGGCGGCGAGCGCACGATGCTGCACGCCGAGGAGGCGCAGATAGTCGGAGCGTCCGCGCTCCATGAATTGCAGGTAGCGCGCGTGATAGACGCGGCCGGAGAAATCCGTGTCCTCGAAGTAGACGCGCTGGAGGAGCTCGTGGCCCGACTCGGTCAGGCGGCCGGCAATTGCTGCTGCGCTCTCTTCATCCATGCCGGCATTAGACGCGGAGAGCGACGATCAGCAAGGGACGCGCCGTCGGCGCAAACGAAAAGCCGCCCGGTCTCGTGAGGTAGACCGGGCGGCACGGAGGCCTTTGATCGGGGGGCGTCGACCTTGGGCCTGGAGGTATCTTTAGGCGATCAGCCCTGCGGCTGTGGAGCCGGTCCGCTCTCGCCGCGACGCCGCTCCGCCATGAACTGATCGAACTCGACGCGATCCTTGGACATGCGCAGGCGGTCGAGGAACGAGCGAAACTCCTTCTGCTCCTCTTCAAGCCGGCGCAGCGTGTCGGCCTTGTACTCGTCGAAGGCAGCGTTGCCGCTCGAGGGCGAGCTGCCCCACCACCCCGAGCCGTCCATGCGGCCCTTCATGCGCTCCATCTTCTCCTGCATGCGCTGCATCTTGTGTTCCCAGCGGACCGAGCCGCGTGCATGACATCCCATACGTCCGCTCCACAGAATGAAGGCAAGAGTGGCCAGACCGAGCGGCCACCAGATGATGAAACCGAGAACCATCACCGCGATCCACGCGGGCGTCCCGATGTCATCGAGCTTTGTTGCGATACCCGCAGCGCTCATTGATCCGGACCTCGTGTGTGTGAATGTTAATAACATTTACATAGCTGCGGCTATTCGCATCGTCAAGTGGCATCCGGCGGCCCAGGAGAGAAAAATCGAACGGCCGCTCAGATGCCCGGCATCCCGAGGCCGCGAAGGTAGATGAGCACGCCCGCTTCAAGCAGCTCTTCCGGCGTCATCGGCAGTTTTCGACGGCCCGCGTCGGCACGCGCGAAGAGCGACGCGATGCCGTGCGAAAGCGCCCAGACATGGAAGCTCACCATCGACGCTGGCGGTCTCCCTTTCGCCGGAAGCGTGGCGACGAGGTCTTCGGCTGCCTTGCGCAGCACCGCATAGCTGCGATCCGCCGCTTCGCGCAGTTCGGGAATGTCCGAAAGCGAGAGCCCGGACTCGAACATCGCCGAATAGTAGGAGGGCTCGGCGCGAGCGAAGGCGAGATAGGCGCGGCCCACGCGCTCAAAGGCGTCTTGCACGTCGGGGCGCCCGCCGTCCCAGGCCTTCTCCAAGGCGGTCGCGAACATATCGAAGCCGCGCATCGCGATGTCGGAGAGAAGCTCGTCGCGGTCACGGAAATGCCGATAGGGCGCGGCGGGACTGACGCCGGCGGAGCGGGCCGCCTCCGCGAAGGTGAAGCCGGTCGGCCCTTTCTCCGCGATCAGGTCGAGCGCCGCCTGGACAAGCGCTTCCCGGAGATTGCCGTGATGGTAGCCCCGGCCGCGCTCTTTCCAGCTCATGTGAAGGGTCTTTACATCATCGCCGTCGATTCGGCGAGGAGAAAGCCCTAGCACCCCGCGGTCGATAAATGCGCGGATTTCCTAGCGCTTTAGGCCGAGATCGAGGGCGAGACTAGCGTCTTCCACTTGTCCTCGCGCTCGTTCGGATTCTCCGGATTCTCCAGCGGATCCTCGCCTTCGTCATTGGTCACGGCGAAACCCTTGCGCGCACGCTCGCGCTCTTTCAGCACCTCTTTGGCCTTTTCCTGATCGGTCTTCATCGCGTCCTCCATCGTTCTGGGAGAGAAAACGATGGGCGGAAGGCGTGCGTTCCGCGCTCAGGAATCCGCTTCGTCGCTGAAAAGGCCCGCCTGCACGCCGTTCGCCTGGGCCGGTGCAGGAAGCCCGAGATGGCCGAAGGCCTTCAAGGTCAGGAGCCGCCCGCGCGGCGTGCGCTGCACGAACCCCTGCTGGATAAGGTAGGGCTCGACGATGTCCTCGATCGCATCACGCGGCTCCGACAGCGCCGCGGAGATCGTCTCGATCCCGACCGGCCCGCCGGAGAAATTCTCCGCGATCATTGAGAGGTAGCGCCGGTCGAGCGTGTCGAGGCCGTGCGAGTCGACCTCGAGTGCAAGAAGGGCGCGATCGGCGATCTCGCTCGTGATCTGCTTCGCGCCCTCGACCACCGCGAAGTCGTGCACGCGGCGAAGCAGCCTGCCGGCGACGCGGGGCGTGCCCCGCGCTCGCCGCGCGATCTCCCTCGCGCCGTCGTCCGAGACCGGTGCACCGAGGATGCGCGCGCCGCGCCTGACGATCAGCTCGAGCTCGGCGTCGGTGTAGAAGTCGAGCCGGATCGGGATGCCGAAGCGGTCGCGAAGCGGCGTGGTCAGTAGTCCGATGCGGGTCGTCGCACCGATCAGAGTGAAGCGCGAGAGATCGATGCGCACGGAGCGCGCCGCTGGCCCCTCGCCGATGATGAGATCGAGCTGATACTCCTCCATCGCCGGATAGAGGATTTCCTCGACCGCCGGCGAGAGGCGATGGATCTCGTCGATGAAGAGAACGTCACGGTCCTCGAGATTGGTGAGGAGCGCCGCGAGGTCCCCTGCCTTGGCGATGACCGGACCGGAGGTGGCGCGGAAATTGACGCCGAGCTCGCGCGCGACGATCTGCGCAAGCGTCGTCTTGCCGAGCCCTGGTGGGCCGACGAAGAGCACGTGGTCGAGCGCCTCGCCGCGCTGCTTCGCCGCCGCGACGAAGATCTTGAGATTGGCGCGGACCTTTTGCTGTCCGACGAAGTCAGCCAGCCTCTGCGGACGCAGCGTCGTGTCCTCGTCCTCGCCACGAAGCTCCGCCGAGACGATGCGGCTCATGCGGCGCGCTTCTGTATCGGCAGGGTAAGAGCCCAGCACACGAGCGACGCCGCGACGCAGACCGCGAGCCAGAGCAGCATGCCGGCTTGTCCCCCTCCGCGAAGGATCCCAGTGCCCGGTATGTCGATGTGCACGAACTGGCGAAGCAGGACGAAGACGACGAAAACGGCGACCGGCGCAGCAATCGCAGTTCCGACCGGCGCGCGCCCGCGCCGGTAGGCGACGGTCGCCACGACAACTCCGGTCGCAAAGGCAAGCGCACCGGCAAAGGCGTAGGCAAGAAGAAGGCTGGACGGCATCGTGCCGAGCACGGAGTCAAAAGTGTCGATCAACGTGCCGGAACTGAACTGGGCCGCCAGAACGGTACCGATTGGAATAACAATGACGGCCCCGATAAGCGGACCCACAAGCGTGTAGACCAGTGCGATGACGATCGCACCGGTACCGCTCGGGAGCCCTCGGCGTTCGATAGGTCCGCTAACGTCCGTCATCGCGAAAGCTCCTTCAGCCCGAGCCGGATGAGTCGTGCCGTCTCCGCCCCCTCCCCCGCCTCTCGCATCGCCGCGGCGATGGCGGCGGATGCCTGCATCTGCCCATAGCCCAGATTGACGAGGGCGGAGACGGCATCGGAAGCGGGCTTCGGCGCGACCTTGTCGCCGAGCTCCGACTGCAGCCGGATCACGCCCATGTCGACACCGGTGATCCCCGGTGCGCGATCCTTCAGCTCCGCCGCGATGCGCGCCGCAACCTTCGGGCCGACGCCGGGTGCACGTGCGATCATCGCCTTGTCCTGCAGAGCAACGGCAGAGGCAAGCTCCGACGCGTTGAGCGTGCCGAGCACCGATAGCGCGACGCGCGAGCCGACGCCCTGCACGGTCAGGAGCAGTCGGAACCATTCCCGCTCCACCTCCGATTGGAAACCGACCAGGCGGATCTGCTCATCGCGAATCTGCGTCTCGATGAAGAGCCGCGCCGCTTCGCCGCGCGAGGGCAGCGCCTCCAGGGTCTTCGCAGAGCAATGCACCAGATAGCCGACGCCGTTCACGTCGAGGATCACCCAATCCTCGCCGTAGGAATCGACCACGCCGGTAAGCTTGCCGATCATTGCGCACGCATCCCGCCTGACCTCACAAGTGAGTCGCTAGAACATTCCGCAAACGAGCACAATCGCGGTCAGCTAGACCGCCGCCGCGACCCTGAGTGCGGCCGCGCTCCTATGATGCGCGTGGCAGATGGCGATGGCGAGCGCATCGGCGGAATCGTCGGTGTCGAATTTCGCCCGCGGGAGCAGCACGGAGACCATCATGCGGATCTGCTGTTTCTCCGCGTGGCCGGCGCCGACCACGGCCTTCTTGACCGCGTTCGGCGCGTATTCGGCGACCGTGATACCGGCGCGCGCCGGCACCAGCATGGCGACGCCGCGCGCCTGGCCGAGCTTCAAAGTGGCCGCGGCATCGCGGTTGACGAACGTCGACTCCACCGCCGCCTCGTCGGGCGTGAAGCTTGCAAGCACTTCGGCCAGCGCGTCGTGAATGGCGCAGAGCCGTTCGGCGAGCGTAACCTTCTCGCTTGGCTTGATCGTGCCGGCCGCGACGAAGGAAAGCCGCGATCCAATGCATTCGACCACGCCCCAGCCGGTGCGGCGGAGGCCGGGATCGATGCCGATGATGCGAATCGCCTGGCTCATCGCCGCAAATCGTATTGGACCGCCGCCCTTGTGACGAGAGCGGATCAGGGATTGGCGTCCGCGCCAGGCCGCCGTTCCATCAGGAGGCGGAGGAAATCGCGGAGCGTGCGTCCTGGCTCATCGCGGAAAGTGTCGCCGCAATCGGCGATCGCGGTGATGCGGTCGGCGCGGAAATGCCGGAAGTCGGTGCGCATCTCGCACCATGCCGCGAGCGTCCACACCTTGCCCCAGTGATAAAGGCCGAGCGGACGAAGATCGCGCTCGCTCGTCTCCCCGTCGAGCGCGTCGTAGACGACGTGGACGCGGCGCCGCTCGCGGATCGCGACGTCGAGATGGTCGATCGTCTGCCGCACGGAATCCGGCAGCCCGGCGCCGATCGCGAAGAGGCTGGTCTCCGCACCGACGCGCTTCTCCTTCTCCGGCAGCACAGCTTCGATCTTGACCAGCGCCTCCTCCGCGGCAAGCGCGAGCGTCGCTCCGCCCCACGCCTTCACGAAACGCGCGCCAAGCGTCAGTGCGGCGAGCTCATCACGGGTAAACATCAGCGGCGGAAGGTCAAAGCCGGATCTGAGGATGTAGCCGACGCCCGCTTCGCCATCGATCGGCACGCCCGACGCCATCAGGTCCGCGACGTCGCGGTAGATGGTGCGCTCGGAGACCTCGAGCCGCTCCGACAGCGTGCGCGCGGTGACGAGCCGGCCGCCCCTCAAATGCTGAACGATCTGGAAGAGGCGGTCGGCGCGGCGCATCGGATCAGCGGGTAAAGAGGCCGATGCTGTTGCCGTCGGGATCGAGGCAATAGGCGAAGCGGCCGGCCGGAATTGTCACGACTGGCGACACGACCTTGCCGCCGTTCTTGGTGACGCGCTCCATCGCGTCCTCAAGCGGCGCCGGCGTAGCGAGATGGATGGTATTGCCGCTTCCGGAGGCGGCGGACTTGCCAGGATAAAGATGGCCTGCGACCGCCCCATTCCCGCCGGCAGGGAACATTGCCATCGGATTGGGGCCGCCGTTCTCGTCTTTCAGCGCGGTCTCCAGAACGGCTTCGTAGAACGACTTGGCGCGCTTCATGTCGCTGACCGGAATCTCGAACCAGACAGCGGCGTTCTCGGGCGTGACCTTGGACATGGGGAAGTCTCCTCTTCTCGACGGAGACAGCTTCGCACAGGGCTCCTGACAGCCTTCTGTCAGGAGCATGCAGCGCGCACAAGCGCATCTCGCACGTCCGGTGAAGGGGGCGTTGGACCGATAGACCGTGGCTATCGGAACCATTGAGGCTCTCTGCTTTCCCCGCCGAAAGCCTCATGCGCAAATGTCGGGCGTTCGGAGAGCCAAGTCTGCTCTCCACCCCATCGGGAGACCGGCACATGAGGAACCTGTCTGTCACAGCTATCGCGCTGCTTTTGCTCTTCCCGCTGGCGGCGGGAAGCTTCGTCCTGGTCGGGCCGGCCGCCGCCGCGCCTTCTTGGGCGGCGCAGGTGGCCGGGGCCTTCTCAGAGGCCCAGGCCACGGCCGTTTACGACGCAATGGAGAAGAAATTCCCGTCCGTGTTTTCAGGGCAGACGCCCGTCGTGGTCCAGGGGATCATGGCCGGCGGCGGCTCAGGCAGCTACTATCGCGTCGTCGTTCCGGCGCCGACCCGCACGGAGGCGGAGTCGTTCTGCGATCGGCTTATGGCCGCAGGAGGCGCCTGCGTCGTGAAGAAGACGGAGCTGCCGCGTTAGCCTCGTCCTCCGACCGAACGATATTCAAGCGCACGCGCGAAGACGACAACGCGGTTCTTCCTCTCCGGCCGCGCACCGCCTGAGCGCAAAGAGCTCAAGGCGCTCCGCCTTGCCTCGCAGCACACGCGTCCCGATGCTCATGGCCTCGACGTCGACCGGCATCGCCGTACGCATGAGAAGCGACCCCGAAACGAGGACGGGGTGTCCCGTCGCCCGACAAGCTTGCTCGATACGCGCCGCTGTATTCATGGCATCGCCGATAAGAGCGACCTCGCTTCTGAAGGGGCCCATCGCCGCGGCGACAAGCGGGCCGCAATGAAGGCTTGCCCGGAACTCCGGCACGTGTCCGTGACGACGCAGGAAATCGGTGCGGGCCGCTTCATTAGCCTCACGGCACGCGAACACGGCTTTGATGGCGCGGGCGTTCTCATGGCAGCTGCCGAGCGGCCAGGTCGCGATCAGTGCGTCCCCGACCGTGCGATGCACCTCGCCGCCGAAATCCGCCACGACATTTGAAAGCCGCGTGAAGACATCGAACAGCAACGCGTAGAATCGAACACTGCCCAGGCTTTCGGCAATGCCGGTCGATCCGACCAAATCCATGAAGGTGACGATCCGCTGTTCCTCCTGCGGGTCGTCGAACCGGCCGACAGTCAGGGCATCGGATCCCGCCAAACGCGCAGACGCCAACTGCGTCCGTGCCTCTGCAATCGCGCTCATCGCATCTCTCCGAATCTTGGAAGAGAGTCATCGCACACCCCTCCTGACAGCCATCTGTCAGGAGACTGTCAGGCGACGCATCTTCGTCAGGAGATTGCCGTGATCACATTCAGAATCGCCGCGATAACGATCGACGAGAGCGTGAGAATCATTCCCGCGACGCGCCCGGTGCTGTTGGCGGCGGTGAAGGACAGAGACCAACCGTGGATCAGCCGCCCTACAACGAGAGAAACGCACAGAATATGTATGAGGAGATGAGGCAGGCCCGAGAGCTCAAGGAGACCGATCAGGATCAGGCCCATCGGTGCATACTCGGCGAGATTCCCCTGCGCCCTGATCCGCCGCTCCAGCTCCGCGTTTCCCGAGTGCCCTAGGCTGACGCGGGCGCTCCTGCGCAGCAGGAGGACGCGCGTCGAAAGGAGAACCAGCCACAATCCGAGTATTCCGGCATAAAATGGGGTGATGGACATACGCTGCTCCAAGCACGACAGGGGGTATACGAGCGGAACCGACGGTTGGTTTTCCGACCGGCTCTCCCCCGCCACGCACGGGACGCTCAGTCCTCTTTCACCGGCACGGTGTAATTGAGCGGCATGCGGCCGCCGTCCGCGTAGATGGTCTGTCCGGTGATGTAGCTTGCTTCGTCGCTCGCCAGGAAAACCGCCACCGCAGCGATCTCAGACGGCTCACCGATTCGCCCGAGCGGCGTGCGCGACAGAAGCCGTCGCTTCGCCTCCTGGTTCGTGTTCACCGAGGCCAGCATGTCGGTCATGATCGAGCCCGGCCCGATCGCGTTCACGCGGATGCCGTAAGGCGCCAGCGATAGCGCCATCACCTTGGTGAGTTGGTTCACGCCGCCTTTCGACGCCGAGTAGGGAACCTGGGTCGCGATCGCGACGACCGCGTTGTTGGAGCTCATGTTGACGATTGCGCCCGGCGCGCCGCCGTCCTCGATCTGCTTCACCATCTGGCGCGCCACCGCCTGACCCACGAGAAACATGCCTTTCAGATTGACGCGGATGACGCGATCGAAATCCGCCTCGGCGATCTCGAGGAAGTCTGAGCCGTGAACGATGCCGGCATTGGAGACGAGCACGTCGATCGATCCCCAGCCTCGCACCGTCGCGGCGACGAGGTTCTCGACGTCCGCCTTGTCGCCCACGTCGCAGCGGATGAAGCGCACCGCGCCATGCGCGCCGATCTCCTCCACCGCACGGCTGCCGGCATCCTCGTCGATGTCGGCGACCACAACACGCGCGCCGTCCTGCGCAAAGCGCTTGGCGACGGCAAAGCCGATTCCCTTCGCTCCGCCCGTGACGATCGCGACCTTGTTCTCAAGCGACATGCGCACCTCCGTCCGGCCGCTCTTAGCACCGGGCGAGCGCAATGCCAACTCGGGGGTTCAGCTGCCGGCGGAGCCGGCGCATTTCACCAGGACTTAAGCGCGCGAAGCGTCGGCGTCTTCTTGAAGAGATGCTCGTCCATGCGCGCGAGCAGCCGGTCGAGCACTTCGACCGCAGCGCCGACGGCGGGACCCTTGTTGAGCATCACGCATTCGGCGCGCGCCGCCATCGCGGCATCGGTCATCTCCCCGCGCGAGGGCACGCCGTGCTTGACCAGGTCCTCAAGCACCTGCGTCGCCCAGATGGAGGGGACGCTCGCCGCCTCGCAAATCCAGAGGATCTCCTCCTGCATCTCCGCGAGGCGCTCGAACCCGATCTCGGCGGCAAGGTCGCCGCGCGCGATCATCACGCCGAACGGGCGGCTGCGCGCGCGGGCGATGAGCTCCGGAAGATTCTTCACCGCCTCCGGCCGCTCGATCTTCGCGACGAGGCCGAGCCGCCGCCCGTGCATGGCGCGCCGTTCCAACGCGGACTCGAGGAGGTCGATGTCTTCGCGGCAGCTTATGAAGGAATAGCCGATCATGTCGGCGCACTCGATGACGGCGGCGAGGTCGTCCTCGTCCTTGGCGGTGAGCGGCGAGAGGCCGAGCGCCGTGTCGGGAAGGTTGATCCCCTTCTCCGGCTTGAGCTTTGTACCGCCCGCCTTGGCGCGGAGCACACGCACGATCGCCTCGCCGTCGTCGACGCGCTCCACGACGCCTTCGAGCTTGCCGTCGTCATAGAGGAGCCGGTGGCCGGTCTCGAGCCGCGTCACCATTTCCGGCAGCGAGACGGCGGCCGAGAACGGCACGTCGGCGCTGGTCCGTGGCGCGCCCGACGCAACGAGGCGGAAAGCATCGCCCGCTTGAAGCTTCGGCTTCTCCTCGCGCAGAAGCACGGCCTCGGTCCGGATCTTGGGTCCGGCGATATCCATGAGCACGGTGAGGCGACGGCCGATATGACCGCTCGCCGCACGGACGTGCGCGACCATCGCCTCCCATGCGACCCTTCCGTCATGCGCGCAGTTGATGCGCGCGATGTCCATGCCCCGCCGTGCAAGATCGGCTACGACCTCGGGATCGGTCGCCGCCTCGCTCGGCAGCGTGACCATGATGCGCGTGCGCCTGTGCGCCGGCTTTGGGCCGAAGAGCGCGTCGGTCCTCTGCACGAGCCGCACCTCGCCGGCGAAGAACGCCTCTTCCGCCGGAGCGGGAAACGGGCTCGGCCGACCGGTCATCGCTGAAAGCGCGGAGAGCACCGCGTCGAGCGTCGGCAGCACCCGGCTTTCGAGCCGCCCGAGCGACGAGAGGCCGTGGCGCATGAGCTGACGTTGCAGCGCGCGGAGGTCACGGTGGCGAAGCGTGAGATAGTGCGCGAGATTTGCGATCGAAGGGTCGCCGGCGTCCGCTCCGAGGCGGGCGATGAGCGGCGCGGCGCCCTCGGCTACCGAGGTGCGCAGCGCCAGCACCTCGTCCATGAGGGCGTCGGCCGCCGCGGGCGCTTGATGCGCCTCAGGTATTTTCGGCATTTGCTGCTTCGAGGGGACGGCGCGCATGCGCTTCTTCTCGTTGCGCGCCCGCGGAGAACCGGGCAAACCGCGAGGCTTCGGGCGCGTTCCGAAGACGTTAATCTCGGCACATTAATGCAGCATGACAAAGATCAAAACGGAGGAAAGGACAGAAGGACGCACCGGGTCCGATCGGCCTCGCGCCTGAGGCCGGCGCAGACTGGCACGCGCCGTGCTCGGGCTCCGTAGCGGCTTAAGAAGATGCGCGCGGGGGATAGGATGGCGAAGAACGCTTCACGGGTCGGTCCGCGGAATCCGCAGGTCGTCGTGCTGGTCGGCGCGACCGGCGACCTCTCGCACCGCAAGCTTCTGCCGGGGCTCTTTCATCTCTGCAGCGCAGGCTTCATCCCCGATTGGCGCATCATTGGCGTCTCGCTTGACGAGATCGACGCCGAGGGCTTCCGCAAGATCGCGCGCGAAGCGATCGCCCAATCCGACACACGTAAGGAGAACGAAGCCGCCTGGGGCGCCTTCGCCGAGACGCTCGACTACGTGCCGCTGTCAGCCGGCAGCGGACCGCTGAAGGAGGCAGTCGCTAAAGCCGAGAAGGCGCTGGGCGCGAAGTGCGAGCGCGTGAATTATCTGAGCGTTCCGCCGAGCGCCGCCTTGTCGGCGGTGCAGCTCCTCGCGGAAGCCGGCCTCGTCGAACGCTGCCGCATCATCATGGAGAAGCCCTTCGGCACCGACCTCGAAAGCGCCGTGAAGCTCAACAAAGAGCTGCACGAGTTCTTCACCGAAGACCAGATCTTCCGCATCGACCATTTCCTCGGCAAGGAGGCGGCGCAGAACATCCTGGCGTTCCGTTTCGCCAACGGCCTCTTCGAGCCGATCTGGAACCGCAATTTCATCGACCACGTGCAGATCGATGTGCCGGAGACCCTCGGCCTCGGCATGCGCACCGGCTTCTACGAGGCGACCGGCGCGTTCCGCGACATGGTGGTGACGCACCTTTTCCAGATCCTCGCCTTCATGGCGATGGAGCCGCCGACGGCGCTCGAGCCGAAGCCGATCAGCGAAGAGAAGAACAAGGTCTTCCGCTCCATGGTGCCTCTCGATCCGCGAGACGTCGTGCGCGGGCAGTACACCGGATATCGCGACGAGGAAGGCGTCGACCCGGAATCGGAAACGGAGACCTTCATCGCGCTGAAGTGCTTCATCGACAACTGGCGCTGGGCGGATGTGCCCTTCTTCCTGCGCACCGGCAAGCGCATGGCGGAAGGCCAGCGCATCATCTCGATCGCCTTCCGCGAGCCGCCGAAAAGCATGTTCCCGATCGGCTCCGGCGTCGGCGCGCAAGGGCCAGACCATCTGACCTTCGACCTCGCCGACGCGTCGAAGATGTCGCTCTCCTTCTACGGCAAGCGCCCCGGCCCCGGCATGCGGCTCGACAAGCTCTCGCTGCAATTCGCCATGCACGACACCAACTGGATCGGCGACGTGCTCGAAGCCTACGAGCGGCTGATCCTCGACGCGATGCGCGGCGATCACACGCTCTTCACGACAGCGGAAGGCATCGAGCGGCTGTGGGAGGTGTCGAGCCCGCTGCTTGAAGCGCCTCCGCCAGTGCGCCTCTACCCTCCGGGTTCGTGGGGGCCGAAATCGATCCACCAGCTCATCGCGCCGCACGCCTGGCGGCTTCCCTTCGAGCGCGCCTGGCGCGACCCGAACACGTTGGGGGCCTGAAGTCAGGCGGCCGCTTCGAGCGGGGCCGGGCGCGCCTCTCGATCGCGGAAGCCCGGCGTATCTTTGGTGAAGAGATTGCCGAGCGCCATCGCGACGAGATCCATCCGGAACTGCGGCGCAATCCCTTCGAACTTGCAGGCTGAGCGCACCTGATCGATCAGGAACTTCGGCTGGTAGCTCGCCAGCTGAAAGTCGTGCTCCACGCGCAGATGATGGATGACGAAGTCGACGATCTCGTCGGTCGCCTCCATTTCGAAGGCTTTCGCGACGAGCTTGAATATCTGACGGTACTCGTCGGACGTCGGGCCGGCGATCTCCAGCTTGTAGGGAATGCGGCGGAGGAAAGCAGGGTCCATGAGGTCGCGCGGCGCAAGGTTGGTGGAAAACACGACGAGCTCGTCGAAGGGCACCGAGAAGCTCTTGCCGGTGTGAAGCTTCAGATATTCGACGCGGCTTTCGAGCGGCACGATCCAGCGGTTCAGGAGCGCTTCCGGGCTGACCAGCTGCCGGCCGAAATCATCGATCGTGAAGATGCCGCCGAGCGCTTTGATGTGAAGCGGCGCCTCGTAGAACTTCGCCAGTGCGTTGAAACTGAGATCAAGCATTTCGAGCGTCAGCTCGCCGCCCGTCACGATGAAAGGCCGCTTGCACGGTACCCAGCGAAGATCGAAATCTTGGCGGCGGAGCGTGCTGCGGCCGTTGCCGCCGGCGCCCCGCTCGACGCGCTCGTGAATCCCCGGATCGAAGACCTTGATGATCTGCCCTTCGACCTCGAAGCAATGGGGGATGTAGATCGTGTCGTTGAAGAGCGAGCCGACCCGCTCGGCGACCGAAGTCTTGCCGTTCCCCGGTGGTCCATAGAGAAGGATCGAGCGGCCTGAATTGATCGCCGGCCCGATCCGGTGGATGAACTCGTCCGCAACGATCAGATTGCTGAACGCCTTCTCGATCGCCTCGCGATCGACGCGCTCGTTGGTGATGCGCTGCCGCTGGATGCGCTCGACGAAGGCCGCGAGCGGTACCGGCGCCGGACCGAAGTACTGGTTCTGGGCGATCGCGTCGGCGGCCCACTGCCTCCCCTTCTCGGTCAGCGCATAGCGGAGCTCCGAGGCGACGGAGCCGCCGGCCGCGCCGAGGATGTCGATCATCTTGCGGTCTTTCGCCTGCTCCAACACGAGCTGGACGACGCGCACCGGCAGCTTGAGCATGCCGCCGATGACCGACGGCATCTCGGCGCCGTTGTACATCGCCTTCGAGACGAGGTTCAGGAGGTCGTTGACGCTGAGGCCGGTATCCTCGAGATCCTTCGGCGACGGTGGCGCGCTCCTCATCACCCGCTCGAGGTCGGCGGGGTCGAGCTTGCCCATGGCGATCAGGTGCTCGCCGAGGATACCGCCCTCGGATCGCTGCCGTTCGAGCGCCGCCTCGACATCCTCCTGCGACACGAGACCCTGCGCGATGAGGATGTCGCCAATCAGCATTTCTGCGCTCCAACGTCAGCCTTGTCGGGAGCCGAAGTCGTGGCGAACGCGGGTTAATGATGGCGGAACAGATTCGGTCGAATTGGCCTATCCCTGCGCAGGAAGAATCGACCTCGCAGCCAAGATGGCCCGAGTTTCAAGGAACGCCTCCCGAAGGAGGGAGCGGGGCGCCGACAAGGCACCTCGATTTCGATTTTGTGTGGCGCTTCCCCAGCGCCCCGCGCGGCGATTACGAAACCCGACTCGTCCACTCTTCTGCCCCGCATCTTTCGATATGGGCCTCAGCGATGCGACATCCCGCAGGAGGCTTGCGCCTCCGGGTGGACCCTTCCGGGCTCGCCGTGTCGCGCCTCTCCGGGAGACGCGCCGCGGCGCCGCCCGCTGCTCCCGACTGGTTCCGGTGGCCATCCGGTCCCTCATGAGCAGCGGTGACGAGGAGTGTAACGGGGGATTGGAGAATGGGGATAAGTGGGTTTTGTTCGCATTTCGCTACAAACACCGCCCCGCTGGTGTCGCCCCCCGCAGTAGCGGCACCCAGCCAAGCGCCTTACTTGTCGGTGGATGGTGAAGCCGCGCACGCTTGAGCAGTTGGGCGAGAGCACATGAGCGGAAGATGTCTGTTTGATTCTGCTGGTTGAAAAAGGGAGGGCACGTCTTGGCAGGACCACCACCCAACGGGGTACCCACGGAAACGGTCGAGGCAATCAGCCGAGAACGTGTGGTCCTTTTCGCAATCACAGGTGCACTTGTCGCACTCATATCGCACCCGGACACTTCCGGGACAATTTCACTATTCGGGTTCGAATTCGACCATGCGAGAGCGATGCTTTTCGCCTCGCTCGCGTGCAGCTACACGCTCGCTCGATGGGCGCTCAACGTCATCGCCCGCTGGTCATCCCTGCAACGAGACGACATTTCCGAGATCAGAGAGGCCATTCTCCGAACAGCTCGCGGCACTGAAGCGCTCCCCATGCGAATCTCCGACCTTGCCCAAGCAATATCCGAGCACCGTCAGAGTGCCGACCGCTGGGCGGATAGCCTCGAAAGGGAACGCGTGAGATGGCAAGAGACAATTGATGGGGTGATGGGCGGCATAGCCAACATTCGCCAACAAGCAATCGAGACTGCCGAGCGACGAGGCACTCACAGCTTCGAAGCGAGTGAACTCGTTAGAGGCTTTGAGTCCAGTCTCAGAGGATTGGAGGTGCAGCAGGAACAAGCCTCCGAGAGTATCGCCCGCGTTCAAGCCCCACCTGCGCTTCCGCAGCCGACCAACATAGATGTTGAGATTCGGCAATTCCTCGCGAGCTTGCAAACGCTCCAAAGGCGGGTGCGGACCTGGAGCATATCCATAAGAACTCGAGCGCTTGTACTTGATGTGATCGTGCCGGCTGCTGTTTGCGGCAGCGCCATCATTCTAACCTTTATCGGCCACGGCGCCGAGATTGTCGGGGCAGCGTGTGACACCGTAAGAGCAATAATCGGCTAGCCCATCGCTCACAAGTTCTTTGGAAGCGATTTTCTCGATGGGCTTACGCCCTCTAACATATGAGGCGACTGTTTTTGCGGTGCGGGAAGGCATGCTGAGAAGTCGGCCCGTGATGTGCTTGGTTTCCGGCGGTTTCTTTGAGGCTTGCCTGGCATACAGCCTCTGTGTGACGACGCAGACAACGAAGCCATCGGCTTCAGCAAACCGACGGCGTGACAACGACGCGCCGACGTTTGCTTGCCAGACGGCACCTTCTCCCGGTTTCGGGAGAAGGGTCTACTCCGCCGCCAGCGCCTCCTTGATCTCGTCGAGGATCGCAGGGTCGTCGATCGTGGCGGGAATCTTCGGCGTCTCGCCGTCGGCGATCTGGCGCATCGTAGCGCGCAGGATCTTGCCGCTCCGCGTCTTCGGCAGCCGCTTCACGATATGCACCATGCGGAAGGCGGCGACAGGCCCGATCGCGTCGCGCACCAGCGCGACGCATTCCGCCTGAAGCTCGATTGCCTCGCGCGTCGCACCCGCCTTGAGCACCACGAAACCGCACGGCGCCTGTCCCTTCAGCTGATCGGCGACGCCGATCACTGCGCATTCCGCAACGTCGGGATGCCCGGCGAGCACCTCCTCCATCGCGCCGGTCGAGAGCCGGTGTCCGGCGACGTTGATGATGTCGTCGGTGCGCGACATCACGAATGCGTAGCCGTCCTCGTCCTTGTACCCGGCATCCGCCGTTTTGTAGTAGCCGGGAAATTCCGTGAGGTAGGAGTCGCGGAAGCGCTTGTCCGCGTTCCATAGGGTCGGAAGCGCGCCCGGCGGCAGCGGCAGCTTCACGACGATGTTGCCGAGGGTGCCGGCGGAAACTTCGTGCCCGGCATCATCGAGGACGCGCAGGTCGTAGCCCGGCATCGGTACGCCGGGCGAGCCGTACTTGACCGGCATCAGCCCGAGCCCGACCGGATTGGCGCAGATCGACCAGCCGGTCTCCGTCTGCCACCAATGATCGATCACCGGCCGGCCGAGATGATGTTCCGCCCACTCAATCGTCGCCGTGTCAGCGCGCTCGCCGGCGAGAAAGAGCGTGCGAAATTTCGAGAGATCGTACTTCTTGATGAAGAAGCCGTCGGAATCGTCGCGGCGGATGGCGCGAAAAGCCGTCGGCGCCGTGAACAGCGCGGCGACGTTGTGCTCCGATATGACGCGCCAATAGGCGCCGGCGTCGGGCGTGCCCACGGGCTTGCCCTCGTAGAGCACGCTCGCGCAGCCATGAAGCAGTGGCCCGTAGACGATGTAGGAATGGCCGACCACCCAGCCGACGTCTGAGGCCGCCCAGAAGGTCTCGCCCGGATCGATGTCGTAGATCGCCTTCATCGACCATTTGAGCGCGACCATGTGGCCGCCATTGTCGCGCACCACGCCCTTCGGCTGCCCGGTCGTGCCGGACGTGTAGAGGATATAGAGCGGATCGGTTGCCTTGAGCGGCACGCATTCGACTGTGCGCCCGCGCGCCTTCGCCATCGCTTCGGCAAGATCGTGGTCGCGGCCGGCAACGAGATCGCAGCGTTCCTCGTCGCGCTGCAGGATCAGGCATGTCTCCGGCTTGTGCTTGGCATGCCCGATCGCCGCGTCGAGCAGCGGCTTGTAGCGCACGACGCGCCCGGGCTCGATCCCGCAGGAGGCGGAGATGACGAGCTTCGGCTTGGCGTCGTCGATACGGGTCGCAAGCTCCGGCGCTGCGAAGCCGCCGAAGACGACGGAATGGATCGCCCCGAGACGCGCGCAGGCGAGCATCGCGGTCGCCGCTTCCGGGATCATCGGCAGATAAAGGATAACGCGGTCGCCCTTCGTGACGCCGTGATCCCGAAGCACGGCGGCAAGCGCCTGCACGTCGGAGAGAAGCTCGCCGTAGCTGATGACCCGCTTCTGATCGGTGATCGGGCTGTCGTAGATGATTGCCGGCGCGTTGGGCAGCCTCGCCGCGTGGCGGTCGACGCAGTTGAAGCAGGTGTTGCACTCCGCGCCGGGGAACCAGAGGCCGTAGACGCCGAGGCTCTCGTCGAACACCTTGTCCCACGGCTTCGACCAATCGATCTCCGACGACGCGACGCCCGCCCAAAAGCCCTGCGGATCGCGCCGCCAGCTTTCGTAGACCTCGTGATAGCGACTGGTCATTTCTCCACTCCTCCCCCGTGCGCTTTTGTGGCGTCCGGTCTCGCGCGACGGCATTGATTTCAATCATCTTTGCCCGCGTGCCGGATGCAACCGGATTAATGCCGCAGCGGCGCCTGATGCTTTCACGCGGGAATTGGACGCGGAGGCGGGATGCTCACGTCCCGCCGCCCGAAATTTGCCCTTCGGGCGAATGCGTGTAGCGTGCGCGCCCTCGAAACGAGGCCACGCAATGACCATCACGTCTATCCCGCCCGTCCGAGCGTTTCTCACCCTCCTGCTGCTTTTGACCTTTGTCACCGGAGCACACGCACAGATTCCGGGAACTCCCGGTGCCGCGCCCGCCGAGGCCACCACGGAGACGCCGAAGGACCCGCTCGGACGCGACACGCCGCAAGGCCTTGTCGCCGGGCTGATTCGCGCTCTGAGCGACGGTGACTACGACCGCGCCGTTCGCTTCTTCGAGACCGACACGATGGGCGCCGGCGTCGGCCGGCTGACGCTCTCCGGCGCGACGCTCGCGCGACGCTTCCAGGAGGTACTCGATCGCGCCGGCAGCGTCATCACGCCGGCCGAGCTCAGTGCCGATCCCGGCGGCCGCGTGGACGACGGCCTTGCCGAAGACCTCGACCCGTTCGGCACGCTGAGGATGCCGGACGGCGGGACGAAGCCGCTGCTTGCCGCACGCGTCGAGCGCGACGGCAAATCCGTCTGGGTGGTCTCAACGTCGACCCTCGCCGACATCCAGGCGCTCGCCAGCGCTTCGGTCGCAAGCGGCACCACCCCGCTGATCGGCTGGATCCCGGCCGGTCCGTCCGTCTTCGGCGCGCCGGTCGCTCATTGGGGAGCGCTTCTCGTGGTGCTCTGCCTGAGCTTCGCGGTCGCCTGGGTGCTGACGGCGGCGCGCGGCGTGTTCGTGATGCTGGTCAGGCGCTTCTACGGCGAGACCAAGCTGACCCGCTTCGTCGATGCGTCCGCCGCTCCGGCGCGCCTTCTGATCACCACGATCATCTTCGGCATCGCCATCCACTCGACCGGCGTCTCGGTGCTCGCCCGCTATTACGCGATGTTCCTGACGCAAATCGCAGCCGGGTTCGCGGTAGCATGGCTGCTCTGGCGGATCGCCGATGCCGGTGTCGATTTCGCCCTCGGCCAGATGTCGCGGCGCGGCCAACTCACCGCCTATTCGGCGGTCAGCTTCCTGAACCGCGCCTTCAAGGCGCTGCTCGCGGTGCTCTTCATCGCCGCGCTGCTGCATGCCTTCGGTGTCAATATCACGACCGGCCTCGCCGCCCTCGGCATCGGCGGCCTCGCAGTCGCCCTCGGCGCGCAGAAGCTCTTCGAGAACCTGATCGGCAGTCTGACGGTGATCGCCGACCGCCCAGTCAGGATCGGCGACTTCTGCGGCTTCGGCGACAAGCTCGGTACGATCGAGGACATCGGCATCCGCTCCACCCGCATCCGCACGCTCGACCGGACGGTCGTCACCGTTCCGAACGGAGAGTTCGCCTCGCTTCAGATCGAGAATTACACGCAGCGCGACCGCTACTGGTTCCACCCGACGCTCAACCTTCGCTACGAGACGAGCACCGACCAGATTCGATATCTCCTGCAAGAGCTCCGCGCGATGCTCTACGCGCATCCGAAGGTCGATCCAGATCCGGCGCGCGTCCGCTTGACGGCGCTCAGCGCCTACTCGATCGACATTGAGGTCTTCGCCTACGTGCACGGGCGCGATTATCAGGAGTTCCTCGAGATTCAGGAGGATCTGCTGCTTCGCTGCATGGAGATCGTGGAGAAGAGCGGAAGCGGCTTCGCCTTCCCCTCGCAGACGCTCTATCTCGGACGCGATGGTGGCCTCGACGAAGAGAAATCGAAGGAGGCCGAGGAGACCGTGCGCCGCCGGCGCGAAAAGGGCGAGATGCAGGTACCTAAATTCCGCCCCGAAACGATCCGCGAGCTTCGCGATACGATCGAATATCCGCCGCGCGGCGCAGCGGTCGGAGGCAAGCCCGGCCGCTAGTTGCCGCCAATCGAGGGGGCTCCGAAGCGGCGCCGCCGGCCATGGCGTTTGCTCCGCCCGACGATGCAACCTATATCTTGCAGCCGCGTGGCTGCGCGGTGCGTCAGGAGAACAATTCTCGGGGCCTTATCGATTCTTAGGGAGCTGTCCCTGGCCAGGCCCGTGGGCTCGGACATACGGCGCCCACCTACGCGAGTAGGTTCCCGGGATCGAAAACTCCAACGGCCGAGGCGGCCATGCGTCTTTAGCGAGTCCCCGCGGCTCGAAGGTCAGGAGCCGGTGGCGCGCAATGCTCGATTCGACCGTCAGCAAGGCTGAGCTTCGCGCCCTCGGGCTGGCGCGCAGGGCTGCGATGACGGAAGACGAACGGTGCGAAGCGTCAGCGCGCGCGGTAGAGAGGCTGAGGCCGCTGTTGAGGCGCGGCGAGACCGTCTCCCTCTTCTGGCCGATGCGCGGCGAGATCGATCCGCGCGCCCTGATCGACGACGTGAAGGCCGTGGGCGGACGCGTCGCCATGCCGGTGGTAGAGAAGCGCAGGATGTTCTTCCGCCGCTTCGATGGCGAGGAATGTCTCGAGCCTGGCGTCTTCGGCACGCGCCACCCGCATGCCGGCCAGCCGGTCATCGATCCCGATCTGATCGTCGCGCCGCTTGCCGCCTTCGACCGCCGCGGCGGACGCATCGGCTATGGCGCCGGCCATTACGACGCAGCCATCGCCGACCTCCATGCGCGTGGAAAAGAGCCACGCATCGCCGGCATTGCCTTTGCCTGCCAGGAGGTCGACGCCGTTCCCGTCGAGCCGCACGACCAGCGCCTCGTGATCGTCGCGACGGAGCGGGAGCTGATCGAAGCGGAGCCCGTGACGTGAGGCTCCTCTTTCTCGGCGACGTCGTCGGACGCCCCGGCCGCAATGCGGTGATCAACCAGCTTCCGGGCCTGATCGCGAAGCACCGCTTCGACTTCGTCGTCGTCAACGGAGAAAACGCCGCCGGCGGCTTCGGCATTACCGAGGATATCCTGCGCGACCTTCTCGCCGCGGGCGCCGACTGCGTGACGACCGGCAACCACGTCTGGGACCAGCGCGAGGCGCTGACTTTCGCCGATCGCCACGAGCGCTTCCTGCGGCCCGTCAACTATCCGGTCGGAACGCCGGGCCGCGGCGCGAATGTCTTGACCGCGAAGAACGGCGCGCGCGTGCTTGTCGTGAACGTGATGGGCCTGCTCTTCATGAACCCGCTCGACGATCCGTTCCAGGCTGTCTCGCGCGAGCTCTCCGCCTGCGCGATCGGTAGCGGCTGCGACGCGGCTGTCATCGACTTCCACGCCGAGGCCTCGAGCGAGAAGCAGACGATGGGCTTTTTCCTTGACGGCCGCGCCTCGCTCGTCATCGGCACGCACACGCATGTTCCGACCGCCGACTGGAAGATTCTTTCCGGCGGCACCGCTTACATGACCGACGTCGGGATGTGCGGCGACTACGACTTGGTGATCGGCATGGAGAAGGACGAGCCGCTCCGCCGCTCCACCACCAAGATCCCCTCCGGTCGCCTGGAGCCGGGATCGGGACCAGCCGCGCTCTCCGGTTTGGCGGTCGAGATCGACGACCGGACTGGGCTCGCTCGCCGCGTCGCGCCGCTTCGGATGGGTCCCGGTCTGCCCCCGGCCGAGCCGGATTTCGGGGACGCGGGATGAGCGACGTCCTGCACGGGCGCTGCGCCTGCGGCGCGATACGCTTCACGGCGAACGCCGAGCCCTTCCAGGTAAGCTGGTGCCACTGCAAGGACTGCCGCCTCCATTCCGGCGCGCCGGCGGTGGTGTGGGCAGGTTTCCGCGCCGGCGAGGTGACGTTTAAAGGGACGCCGAAGCGCCGGCGTTCCTCAGAGCGTGTGACCCGCACCTTCTGCGCCGATTGCGGCACGCCGATCAGCTACGAGCACGAGGAGCTGCCGGGCGAGATCTACATCCACGCCGGCCTCTTCGACGAGGCCGACCGGCTCGTTCCCGACCGCCACGCTTATGTGACATCGAAGCTGTTCTGGATGCACCTGGAAGACGGGCTGCCGGAATACGGTGCGACAACGCGGGAGCGGCTCGGCGACGCCGGATAGGCCCGGCTTTACGCCAATTCGAGGCCGGCCTATATCCTCGGCGACCCGCCAGACATTCCGTACAAGTGACAGGGGCCCCTATGGCCGGCCATTCCCAGTTCAAGAACATCATGCATCGCAAGGGCCGCCAGGACGCGGCCAAGTCGAAGCTTTTCTCCAAGCTCGCGCGCGAGATCACCGTCGCCGCCAAGGAAGGCGGCCCCGACGCGGACGGCAATCCGCGGCTCCGCCTCGCCATCCAGGCGGCCAAGGGCCAATCGATGCCGAAGGACAATATCGAGCGCGCCATCAACAAGGGGGCGGGCGGCGACGCGGATACCTACGAAGAGGTCCGCTACGAGGGCTACGGCCCAGGCGGCGTGGCGCTCATCATCGAGGCGCTGACCGACAACAGGAACCGCACGGCGGGCGCGGTGCGCTCCTATTTCACCAAGCATGGCGGGGCGATGGGCGAGACCGGCTCGGTCGGCTTCATGTTCGACCGCGTCGGCGAGATCGTCTATCCGGCATCGGCCGGGGATGCCGATACGGTGCTCGAAGCGGCGATCGAGGCTGGCGCAAGCGACGTGACGAGCGACGCCGACGGCCACGTCATCCAGACGGCGTTCGAGGACCTGAGCACCGTCGCCCGTGCGCTCGAAGAGAAGCTCGGCGAGGCGGAATCCGTCCGCGCCGTGTGGAAGCCGCAGACACTGACGCCGGTCGAGGGCGACAAGGCGGAGACCTTGATGAAGCTCATCGCCGCGCTCGACGACGACGACGACGTGCAGAACGTCTACGCCAACTACGACCTCGACGAGGCGACCCTCGGGCAGCTGAGCGCCGCGTAGGAGGCGCCAACCCTCTCCCATCGGGAGAGGGTGTCGCCGAAGGCGACGGGTGAGGGGTTACGACCTCCCCTCGACTCGCCTCCCCCATCCGGCTGCTCCGCAGCGCTTCTCCCGATGGGAGAAGGTTCTCGCGTCCTCCACCTTCTCATCCGAACACCGGCATCGACACGAGCGCCGAGACCAGGATCGTGATGTAGGCGATGCGGCGGTAGATCGTGTCGCTGGCACGGCCGAAGAGCCGGCCGCCGACGAAGAGCCCCAGCCCGTAGACGGGAATGAGCGCGATCGAGCGCGCCATCACCGCGCCGGTGAAGATGCCGCCCACATAGAACGCGATGCCGGAGATAACCGTCGTGAACATGAAGAAGACGAGCGCGTTCGCGCGCATCGTAGCCGACACGAGTTGCCGCCCGAGCCAGTAGATCAGCACCGGCGGTCCGGGGATCTGCGCCGATCCGCCCATGAAGCCGGCGGACGCGCCGACGAGAAGCGACAGCCAGGCGCGCGTCGGCCCGCGATAGCGAAGGCCGGCGGCGAGCAGGGCGACGGAAACGAGGATGGCGATCGAAAGACCCCAGCGGAGCGGGATGGGATCGACGTAGACGAGCACGGCGACACCCGCCGGCACCGTCGCCGCCGCTCCGATGCCGAGCGGCGCGATCTCCCGCCAGTCCACCTTGCCGACCGCCTTCGCGACGAAGGGTAGGATCAGGATCGTGTCGATGATGTAGAATACGCCGGCGGCGACCTTCGGGCCGAAGCACGCGGCGGCGACCGGCATCAGGATCAGCCCTCCACCGAAGCCGGAGAAGCCGCGCACCGCCGCCGCAATAAGCGCCGTCAGCGCGACGGCCCAGAAGAGCGGATCTGAGAGAAATTCGAAGCTCGGCACGGTCTCGTCCTCTTTTGCGGCGACCGTGCCGCGACACGGTCAGTCTTCGTCGGATTTCCTGGATTTCAGTTTGGCGAAGACCGAATCCGCATCGATCGAAGCGCCCCCGCGGCCGCCCGCGCTTTCGCCCGAGAAGAGCTGACGCGCCGCCGCCTCCGACTCCTCCTGTCGCGCTCGAAGCGCCGTCGTCTCCTCGGCGGAGAGGAGGCGCGCGCCCTGCGGCTCGGCCGGCGGCGGCGCGGCTTTCGCAGCTTTGCGCACCTCCATGTCGAGCTCGAGCTGCGTGCAGAGTCCGAGCGTCACCGGGTCAGTCGGCGTCAGCGTCGCGGAGTTCCAGTGCGTGCGGTCGCGGATCGCCTGGATGGTCGGCTTGGTGGTGCCGACGAGGCGCATGATCGCAGAATCCTTAAGCTCCGCATGATTGCGCACGAGCCAGAGAATCGCGTTCGGCCGATCCTGCCGCTTGGAGACCGGCGTGTAGCGCGGTCCGCGCCGCTTCACTTCCGGCACGCGCACCTTCGGCTCGGAGATCTTCATGCGGTAGTTCGAGTCGGCCTGCGCCTTCTCGATCTCATCGCGTGTGAGCTGGCCGGAGAGGATCGGGTCCATGCCCTTGATCCCCTGCGCGGCGTCGCCGTCCGCAATCGCCTTCACTTCAAGCGGATGCAGCACGCAGAAGGCCGCCACCTGCTCGAAGGTGAGCGTGGTGTTGTCGAGCAGCCAGACCGCGGTCGCCTTGGGCATGAGCGGGGCAGTCGCCATGAAAAATCCTCCTCAGGCGCTCTCCCGGGGATTTCGGCCGGGAAAGCCGCATTCGACGTCGAGAATGACGGGAATTGGCCTCCATATATTCGCCAGAGGGCTAAGAGGCAAGGAAGAGACCCTCTCCCAGAGGGAGAGGGTGGTCGCGGAGCGACCGGGTGAGGGGCTATTGCAGACAATCCCGAGCCGCCACATCCCTTATCCGGCTGCTTCGTAGCCACCTTCTCCCATGGAGAAGGTATCTCCGCGGCCTACTCCATCATCGTCAGGATGATCTTGCCGAAATGCTCGCCGGAATCGATCCGACGATGCGCTTCGACCACCTCGCCGAACGGGAAGACGCGGTCGATCACCGGCTTGTAGCGACGCTTCTCGATAATCGGCCAGACCGTCTCCTCGAGCGCCCGCGCAAGCTCCGCTTTGAAGGGGACGGGGCGGTTGCGAAGCGTCGAGCCGGTCAGCGTCAGCCGCTTTTGCAGGATCACGCGAAGGTCGATCTCGGCCTTCGGGCCGGCGAGCGTAGAGATCTGCACGATCCGCCCTTCCGGTGCGGCGGTCGCGGCGTTCCGCATCAGGTAGTCTCCCCCCACCATGTCGAGGATCAGGTCGGCGCCGTGGCCGAGCGAGGCCTCGATCGTCGCCTCGACGAAGTCGGCGGTCCTGTAGTTGATGGCATGGTCGGCGCCGAGCCGCATCAGCGCCTTGCACTTCTCATCGGAGCCGGCGGTCGCCACCACGAAGGCGCCAAAGGCCTTGGCGAGCTGGATCGCGGTCGTGCCGATGCCACTAGCCCCGCCATGCACGAGAAGCCACTCGCCGGGACGAAGGCCGCCGCGCTCGAAGACGTTGTGCCAGACGGTGAAGGTCGTCTCGGGCACGCCTGCCCCCTCGACCAGCGTCAGCGGCCTCGGAAGCGGCAGCGCGTTCGAATTCGTCGACGACGCAATATTCCGCGTAGCCGCCACCGGGGACGAGCGCGATCACTTCGTCGTCGATCTTGAAGCGCCTGGCGCCCTCGCCCCTCGCAGCGACCGTCCCGGCGATCTCCAGGCCCGGAATGTCTGACGCACCGGGCGGCGGCGGGTAATGGCCGTTGCGCTGCATCACGTCGGGACGGTTCACGCCCGCAGCGGCGACAGCGACGAGAATCTCGCCCTCCCCGACCTGCGGCACCGGCCGCTCCTCGAGCGTGAGGACCTCCGGCCCGCCGGGCTCCGCGATCGCGACCGCCCGCATCGTCGTCGGGTGCCTGCCGGCCATGTCGCCTCCTCCGCAAAAGCAAACGGTTCCTAGCATTACGGAACCTGACAGAGAACCGCGACGGCTGTTATCCTCTCCGCCCCAGGAAACAGACCGAGGAAGCCCGATGTCCTTTCTCGACGACGACCGGCCGCGCAAGGCGGCGAAGCCGGAGCCCGGTGAAGCTCTTGCCGATCTCTCCGTCGACGAACTGAAGACGCGGATCGCGCTTTACCAGGAGGAGATCGCGCGCCTGACGCGCGAGATCGAGGCGAAGGAAAAGCACCTGAAGGCGGCCGACGCCTTCTTCCGCCGCTAACCAAACTGCCCAGGGAAAGGTCATGCCTGTTTACGCGGCGTTAACCTTTGGGGGGGCTTAATGCGTCTGTCCAGCGATGGACGCGAGTGGCTCTTGCCCACTCTGTTTGACGCCTCCCTGTAACTCTCTAGAGCCGCCCCGAGCGGCTCTTTTTTCTTGCCCGCCCGGCCGATGCCAAGCCCCGCAGCCGGCTGCATTTTTCTTCACCATTTCGTAACTAACGGATTGAAGACCGAGGGTTCCCGAGCGACACTGCGCTTTCGCGGCGGGGGCATTCGGTGTGCTTCCGCCACGCTTGTACCAAGTTCGGCGGAGTAGCCGTGGATCCGAATCCGAAGCGCCGAAAGACCGACCACAAGGAGCCAATCTCCTTCGGCAAGGCGTACGCGCAATCCAACACGTTCCGCACCCTCTTCCAGGAGGGAATGGCACTCGTGGAGGAGACCGCCGACTATCTCGACGGCGAGGGCCGCCGCGCGGCGCGCGAGCTGCCGCGTCCCGCCTCCATCGTCTACGCAACGGAATCGATGCGGCTGACGACGCGGCTGATGCAGCTTGCCTCGTGGCTGCTTCTGCACCGCTCCGTCCGCGAAGGCGACATGAGCGCGGAGCGCGCCCGCGAGGAGAAGAAGAAGATCCGGCTGGAGCGTCTCGCCACCAATACGGCCGGGCCCGGCTGGGACGAGCTTCCCGAGGCGTTCCGCGGGCTGATCACGCGCTCGCTCAGCCTGCAGAAGCGGGTAGAGCGAATCGATGCTGCGTTTCTCGAGGAGACGCCGCCCGAGGTGGACGAGAATCCCGTCAATACCCAGCTTCGCGAGCTGGCCGCGGCATTCGGGAGCAAGTAGCGGCCCGCGAGTAGGGAAGCTCCCTACTCACCGCACTCCGCCGACCAATCCCTACTTCTTAGGGCCCAGGAACGTGTCGAACTTCGACTTGAAGCGCGACAGGCGTCCGCCACGGTCGATCAGATGCTGGCCGCCGCCGGTCCACGCCGGGTGCGTCTTCGGATCGATGTCGAGGTGAAGCACGTCGCCCGCCTTTCCGTAGGTGGAGCGCGTCTCGTATTCTGTCCCGTCCGTCATCACCACCTTGATGGCGTGATAGTCGGGGTGGATCTCTTTCTTCATCGTCTTGTCTCGGTCCTGGGGCTTCGGCCCGCTGGCGTCTCACGCCCCGCATTTCGTGGGGATCGGGCGGGCGCTGGCCGCCGCCATTCGTCGGCCGGCTCTATATAGGAGCGGGGTTGCGGCATCAAGGCGTGCCCGCCGGCCTTGCGCCAGCCGGCGAACTTTGCTCCCAATCGCCGCCACATGGCTCTTTCTTCGCGCCTGCCCTTGCCTGCCGGTGGAGAGAAGCGGCTCCGCGCGCTCGCGGTGATGCTTCCCTACGTCGCTCGCTACAAGGGACGCGCGCTTGCGGCCCTGGTGGCGCTCGTTGCGGCAGCGCTTGCGACGCTCGCCATGCCGCTCGCGATCCGCCGCATGATCGACGTCGGCTTTTCCTCGAGCAACGCCGGCTTCGTCAACCGCACCTTCATGGCGCTGATCGTGCTCGCGGGCATCCTCGCGCTCGCAAGCTCCGGCCGCTACTACCTCGTGACGACCCTCGGCGAGCGGATCGTCGCCGACCTCCGCCGCGACGTCTTCGCTCATTTGATGCGCCTGTCGGCGGCCTTCTTCGACGCCGCGCGCTCCGGCGATATCGTCTCGCGGCTCACCGCCGACACGACTCAGATCAAAGCTGCCGTCGGCGCGAGCGCGTCGGTCGCGCTTCGGAACCTGGTCCTCTTTCTCGGCGCGACCGTGATGATGGTGGTAACGAGCCCGCGTCTTTCCGGGCTGATCCTCATCGTCATCCCGGTGATCGTGCTTCCGCTCGTCGTTTTCGGGCGACGGGTCAGGAGGAACTCGCGCTTCGCGCAGGACCGTCTCGCCGACGCCTCCGCTTTCGCCTCCGAGGCGCTGGGCGGCGTGCGCACCGTGCAGGCCTATACGCTTGAGGCACGCACCGTCGGCCGCTTCGCCGCGCTCGTCGACGAAGCCTTCTTTGCGGCGCGGACCGCGACGGTCGCGCGCGCGTCGCTGACCGCCTTCGCAATTTTCCTGGTGTTTGGCAGCGTCGTCGCCGTGCTCTGGCTCGGTGCGCATTCGGTGCTTTCCGGCGAGATGTCGGCCGGAACGCTCGGTCAGTTCGTGCTCTACTCCGTGTTCGCGGCAGGCGCGCTCGGCGAGTTGAGCCAAGTTTGGGGCGAGGTCAGCCAAGCTTCCGGCGCCAGCGAGCGGCTCGCGGAGATCCTCGCCACTGAGCCGAAGATCGCCGCGCCTGCCGAGCCTGAAAGGCTGCCGGCGCCGCGCGGCGAGATCGCGTTCGAGAACGTGCGCTTCAGCTACGAAGGGGCCGGCGTTCCGGCGCTTCGCGGCGTCAGCCTAATGGTGAAGCCGGGCGAGCGCGTCGCCATCGTCGGACCGTCCGGCGCCGGCAAGTCGACGCTTTTCGCGCTCCTCATGCGCTTCTACGATCCGACCGGCGGACACATCCTCGTCGACGGCGTAGACGTAAGGCAGGTCGATCCAACCGCGCTTCGCGGGCGGATTGGGCTTGTGCCGCAGGACGCCGCGATCTTCGCCATGAGCGCAGCGGAGAACATCACCTTCGGGGAGATCAACGCCGCGCCGGACGCGATCCGTGCCGCGGCGCGCGCTGCGCACGCCGACGACTTCCTTTCGGCGCTCTCGCAGGGCTACGCAACGGTGATCGGCGAGCGTGGCGTCACGCTGTCCGGCGGGCAGCGGCAGCGTATTTCGATTGCCCGCGCGATCTTGAAGAACGCACCGATCCTCCTTCTCGACGAGGCGACGAACGCGCTCGACGCGGAAAGCGAGATTGCCGTTCAGCAGGCGCTCGAAACGCTGATGGCAGGACGCACCACGCTCGTCATTGCGCACCGCCTTGCAACGATCAAAAGCGCGGACCGTATCGTGGTGATGGACGAGGGACGGATCGTCGAGGAAGGCACGCACCAGAGCCTCGTTGCGCGCAACGGTCTCTACGCCCGCCTGGCTGAGCTGCAGTTCGAGGACGTTGCCGCGGAGCGCGTCAAGCGCCTGGCCTGAGACGATCTCTGCGGCCAATCCGCCGCACTGTTGCTCGAAAGCTTCATTTCGTAGCGTCTTTTTGCTGCAGCGCACAATCGTACACTGCCGGTTGCCGAATCGTGCAACAATCCACTGTCTTCGGGAGGCAAAGGTACGGGCCCACAGGGCCCGAGGCGTTTTGGGGAGGTGCGCACGCACGGTGGGGGAGCCGCAGCTTTCCCGCTCGCCCCGAGACCTTCTCTCTAAGCGAGCGCTCCCCGGGCAGAGATGCCCGGCAAGATGGAGTGCCGAGATGACCTCTACGAAGACTGCCCTTTGTGGTGCGATCCTTGGGCTGGCGTTTCTCTCCTCCCCGGCTTTCGCGCACGATTTCTGGATCAACCATGGAAATTACAAATCGCCGATCGACGGTGTGCATTGCTGCGGAGACAATGATTGCAGAGCCCTCGCGCCGGACGACGTGAAGATAACGCCGCGCGGCTACGTGCTGACGAACGGCGAGCTCGTTCCCTTCTCCGAAGCGCAGCCGTCGGAGGACGGCGAATACTGGCGCTGCAAGCGCTACGACGGCTCGCGCCGCTGCTTCTTCGCACCCCTGCCCTCAAGCTGAGGAGCGCCGCCGCCACGGCTAGCGACCGGAGCTAGCGCTCGGTCAACTTGAGCTCGATCCGGCGGTTACGGGCATAGGCTTCTTCTGAGTCGCCCGGATCGAGCGGCTGATATTCGCCAAAGCCCGCGGCCACGAGATGCTGGGGATTGATGCCGCGATCGATCAGATATCTCACCACCGCGATCGCGCGCGCCGCCGAAAGCTCCCAGTTGGAGCGAAAGCGGTTGGTCGACTGCACCGGCCGGACATCGGTGTGCCCATCGACACGAATCACCCAGTTGATGTCGGGCGGGATCTCCTTCTCAAGCTCCAGGATGGCGTCGGCCAGCTTGTCGAGCTCGCCGCGCGCCGCATCGCTCAGGTCGTCGCTCGCTGTGGAGAAGAGCACCGACGCCGGCAGCACGAATTGGTCGCCGACCACCTCGATGTCGGGCCGGTCGGCAAGGATCTGCCGGAGCTTGCCGAAGAAGTCCGAGCGATAGCGCGAGAGCTCCTGCACGCGCTGCGCCAGCGCCACGTTGAGGCGCTTGCCGAGGTCGGCGATCTGCGTCTGGCTCTCGACGTTGCGGCTCTCCGACGCGTTGAGCGCCTCCTCCAGCGCGCCGAGCTGCCGGCGAAGCGCGGCGATCTGCTGATTGAGGAGCTCGACCTGCGCCAGCGCACGCTGGCTCACCTGCTGTTCCGACTTCAGGTCGGACTGCAGCGTCGTAATGCGCCCGGCCGCCTCGCCCTCCGCAGTGCCGCTCGAATCGATCACCCCCTGGAGCCGCGTCCGCTCGTCCTCGGAGACGGTGAGATTGGATTGCAGCGTCGCAAGGTTCGCCTGCAGGTCCCGCGTCTCCGACTTCTCCAGCGCCAGAAGCTCCGTCAGCTCAGCGATCTGGGCGTTAAGCCGCGTTAGAACAGTGTCCTTGCTGGTCACCTCCTGGCCAAGGAAGAACTGCGCCAGGATGAAGACGGAAAGCAGGAACACGAAGACGAGGAGCAGCGTCGCCATCGCGTCGACGAAGCCGGGCCAGTAGTCGAATCGCGAGAGCCGATGCGCGCGGTGGATCGCCATCGCTCAGTCGTTCCTCAGGTCTCGCGCCGGATTTCCGTGACGCCGCCCGTCGCCCGCCAGTCGTCGTCTCCGCCGCTGCCGCCCTCCACGCGCTTGATCGTCGAAACGTTGCGCTCCGCCGCAGTCGTCAGCCTGCGCAGCGTATCCTGCAGCGCCTGCTGCTGCTGCGACTGCGCCTCCATCCAGTCGCGCACCATCTGCTGCTCCTTGCGCATGTGCTGGACCATGCCCTGGATGCCTTCCGCGAGATTGGCCATGGCGGCGGTCGAAGCACGCCCGCCGCCGCCCTCCTGCACGATGCGTGCGAGACGCTCGACGGAGGCGCGGATCTCGAGCTGCGAATTGCCGATCTCCTCGTCCGCCAGTCCGAGCTCTTCCGGATCGGTGATGGTGGAGAGCCAGTCTTCGAGCTCCATGTAGAAGCGGTTCTGCGCTTGGCCAGCCTGGAGATCGAGAAAGCCGAGGATGAGCGAGCCGGACAGGCCGAAGAGCGAGGACGAGAACGCAATTCCCATGCCCGAGAGCGGCGCTGCGAGACCTTGCTTCAAGTCCTCGAAGATGATGCCGGCGTCGCCGGAGCCGACACTGAGCGACTGGATGGTCGCGCCGACTGAGCCGACGGTGGTGACGAGGCCCCAGAAAGTGCCGAGTAGTCCGAGAAAGACGAGCAGGCCGGCGAAGTAGCGAAGAATCTCGCGATTCTCGTCGAGGCGCGTAGCGATCGAGTCGAGGATCGAGCGCCAGGTGGAAGTGGAGAGCGCCACGATGTCGGGGCGGTCGCGGAGCAGCGCGGCCATCGGTGCGACGAGCCGCGGCGGCGCCTGGTCGAGGCTCATCTCCCGCCGCCTGAAGGAGTTGACCCAGCGCACTTCCGGCATGAGCCCGACGACGTTGCGCATCGCCATGGCGATGCCGACGACGAGGACGCCGACGATGAGGCCATTGAGCCCCGGATTGTGCATGAAGGCGTCCCAGACCTCGCGATAGAGAACGAGCGGAACAAAGCCGGCGATGATCAGGAAGATGATCATCCTGACCAAGAATACCCGTGGGCTAGACAGCATATACGGGTCGAAGTCGCGTGCCATCGAATCTGTTCGCACCCTGCGCCGCGGATGGCAATTTGTAAGCGTTTCAGCAGCCAGATGAAAGGGAAACGCTTCCTAGCCGCGGAGCCGCTCGAGGAGCACCCGGTGCACCGCCTCGTTACCGGCGATGACCCCGCCCGTCTTAAGGATCGTGTCGCCCCCGTCGAGATCGGTGACGAAGCCCCCGGCTTCGCGAATGAGGAGCACGCCGGCGGCAACGTCCCAGGGCTTGAGATCGTGCTCCCAGAAGCCGTCGAAGCGCCCCGCGGCGACCCAGGCAAGGTCGAGCGCGGCTGCCCCGAAACGGCGTATCCCCGCGACGTTTTCCATGATTTTAGCGAGCTCGTGAAGATAATGGGCATGCTCGCCGTGCCCCTTGAAGGGCATGCCGGTCGCGATCACGCAGTCGGCAAGGTTCTGTCGCGTGGCGACACGCATTCGCCGATCGTTAACGAAGGCGCCCGCGCCGCGCTCCGCCGTGAAGAGCTCCTCCGCGAGCGGATCGTAGACGAGCGCCGCCTGCAGCCGCCCCTGCCGCTCGAGCGCGATCGAGATCGCGAACTGCGGGATGCCGTGCAGAAAGTTGGTGGTGCCGTCGAGCGGATCGACGATCCACCGGTGCTGCGGATCGGTTCCCTTCGTCTCTCCGGATTCCTCCATCAGGAAGCCGTAGGCCGGTCGCGCACGCTCAAGCTCCGCGCGGATGACGGCCTCGGCGCGAAAATCAGCGGCGGAGACGAAGTCCGCCGGCCCCTTGCGCGAGACCTGAAGGTTCTCCACCTCGCCGAAGTCGCGCCTCAGCCCACGCGCCGCCTTGGTCGCCGCAGCGACCATCACGTTCAAGATCGCTGAGCGCGCCATCGCGTCGCCTATTCGGCGCGACGCACGTAGGCGATCTCGTTGGTGTCGACGACGATCTTCTCTCCCACGCCGACGAACGGCGGCACCATCACCCGCACGCCGTTTTCAAGCATCGCAGGCTTGTAGGAGGAGGCCGCAGTCTGTCCCTTGATCGTCGGTTCGGTCTCGGTGATCTGAAGCGTCACCTGATCGGGAAGCGAGATGCCGATGGGCCGCTCCTCATGCATCTCGAGCGTCACCGTCATGCCGTCCTGCAGGAAGGCAGCGCGCTGACCGACGAACTCCTCGGCAAGGTTGAGCTGCTCGTAGGTGTCGGTGTCCATGAAGACGAGCATGTCGCCTTCCCTGTAGAGGTACTGGAAGTCCTTGGTGTCGATGCGCGCGCGCTCGACCTTCTCGTCGGAGCCGAAGCGGTTGTTGAGCTTGCGCCCGTCGATAAGGTTCTTGAGCTCGACCTGATTGTAGGCTGGTCCCTTGCCGGGCTTCACCGCGCCGGTCTTCACCGCCACCCAGAGCGAGCCGTCGTATTCGATGACATTGCCGGGCCGGACTTCGTTGCCGTTGATCTTCATGAAAATGTCCTGGAAAGCGCCGATTTTCGGCGTTGCGCGCCATCCACCACACTTCATCCGGGGAGGCAAGGCGTCCCGTCGCTCTACTTCCGCACGGGCAGCGGTTGCATCAGCTCGATGCGGTTGCCGAAAGGGTCGTCCACGTAGACACGCACGAATCCGACGAGCGGCTCCTCGCTCCGCACCGGATAGCCCGCCGCATTGAGCGCAGCCGAGATGGCCGCGAGATCGCCGACGAGAAACGCCGGATGCGCTTTGCGCGCCGGGCGAAAGTCCTTCTCCACCCCGAGATGGACGCGAAGCTCTCCCGTCTGAAACCAGCAGCCGCCGCGCGCCTTGAGATTGGAGGGCTTCTCCACCTCCGGAATCCCGAGAAGGCCGGCATAGAACGCACGCGCCTTCCCCTCCTGCCCCTCCGGCATCGCGAGCTGAACGTGCTCGAGCGCTGAGGCTTGGGCGCCCGCAAGCGCCAGGCTGACGGTGCGCTCGGTCACGCGGTTCACGTGGCCCATCTTGCGCCCCGGCCGCGCCTCGCGCTTGCCGTAGAGATGGAGGCGCGCCCCGGGATCGGCAGCGAGCTTCGCCCAGTCGTCCGCCTCGCGCCCGATCAGGTTGGTCATCACCACGTCGCCGCGCCGCGCAGTCGGGCCGAGCGGCCAGCCGGCGATCGCACGGATGTGGTTCTCGAACTGCGAGACGACGCAGGCGTCTTCCGTCCAGTGGCCGGAATTGTGGACCCGCGGCGCGATCTCGTTGACGAAGAGACGCTCCTTCTCCCCCTCGCCGACGACGAAGAACTCGATCCCCATCACGCCGACATAGTCGAGCGCCGCAAGCAGCGTCTTCGCAATGCCGCATGCGTCCTCCACCGTCTCGCTCCGCACGCGCGCCGGCACGCTCGAGGTGTGGAGGATGCCGTTCCGGTGAACGTTCTCCGCCGGATCGTAGAAGGCCACCGCGCCCTTTGTCGCGCGCACGGCGATGATCGAGATCTCACGCTGGAAGGCGATGAAGCGCTCGAGGATCGCGGGGGCGCCCTGCATCCGCGCAAACGCCGTGCCTGCCTCATCCACCCAGCGGATCACGGCTTGGCCCTTGCCGTCGTAACCGAGCCGCCGTGTCTTCAAGACCGCCGGCAGCGCCAGAGTGCCGATCGCGCGGTCGAGCGAGTGCCGGTCGCCGACTTCCGCAAACGCCGCCGTCGCAACGCCAAGTTCGCGGAGAAACGACTTCTCGGCGAAGCGGTCCTGGCTGACGGCAAGCGCCCTCGCGCCTGGCCGCACGAGCGCGATCGCCTCGAGCGCCTCCACGGCACCAACGTCGATGTTCTCGAACTCGTAAGTCACGACATCGACGGCGCGCCCGAAAGCCAGAGCGCGTTTGAATCGTTGTAGTCCGCGACCGTGCTCGTGGCGGCGACGTCGAAGGCCGGGCTGACCGGATCCGGGGAGAAGATGTGGCAGCGGAAGCCAAGCTGCGCCGCCGCGAGCGCCAGCATGCGGCCGAGCTGGCCGCCGCCGAGAATGCCGATCGTGGAGCCCGGCGCTAAAGCCTTAGTGGCCGGCATCGCCATCCGCCGGGCGCTCCGCAACAGCTTCCGTCTGCGCCTGCCGCCAGGCCTGGAGACGCTTGGCGAGCGCTTCGTCGGCCGTCGCCAGGATGGCGGCGGCGAGAAGCCCGGCATTCGCCGCGCCCGCTTTGCCGATGGCGAGCGTCCCGACTGGAACGCCGGCCGGCATCTGCACGATTGAATAAAGGCTGTCGGCGCCCTTGAGCGCGCTGGTCTCGACAGGAACCCCGAGTACCGGAAGCGTAGTCATGGCCGCGACCATGCCGGGAAGATGCGCAGCCCCGCCTGCTCCCGCGATCACCACCTTGAAGCCCGCGTCGCGCGCGCCCTTGGCGAACTTCGCAAGCCTGTCGGGCGTCCGGTGCGCCGAGACGATCTTTGCCTCGTAGGGCACCTTGAGATCGTCGAGGCGCTCGGCCGCGTGGCGCATCGTCGTCCAGTCCGACTGGCTCCCCATCACGATTGCGACCAGAGGGGCGGCAGGCCTGAGCTTTCGCGGCCGCTTCGGTGCCATGCTTTCGAACCTGTGGATAAGTTTATTGATGCGGCGAAAGTCCCGAATGCCACATTTCCTGAGCGCGCTCTACGCCGGGACGTGAAAAAGCCGGCTAAGCGATGATGTCGGGGAGCAGCTTATCCTCCAGCGCCGAGATGCGGTCTTTCAGCATCAGCTTGCGTTTTTTTAGCCGCTGAATCTGTAAATTGTCGGGACGCGTCTGCAATTCCAGGGCCGCGATCGCATCGTCGAGATCGCGATGCTCCTGCCTCAGCCTCGCGAGCTCGTTTCTGACCGCAGCATCAGTGACTTGGACCACCCGGCCTTCGTCGCCCATCCGGTGTCCGCCTCCTCGGATTTCCCGGGAATTCTAGCATGGAGGCGGATCGCGCGAAATCGCATCGGCTCCTTTACGTAACGGTAGGTAACCGGCCGAAGCGGTTCGACACGAATCTGTGGATTGTGTCATTCTTCTTACATTCCGGCTGAGATGGAGGCGCGAATGCCCGTTAAATCGCACCTTGTGGAGCTCGAACGGCGTCACCAGGCGTTGAAGCAGGAAATCCAGGAGGCCCAAAGCCACCCCGGCTTCGACGAATTTGAGGTCGCTACGCTGAAGCGTCGCAAGCTGCGTCTCAAGGATGAGATCGCGAAATTGAAGCAGGAGACCATGCACTGAATGTGCGGGTGAGTAAGGGAGCGCCGGTTACGGCGCCATTTGTGTGAGAGGGCGCCTTCGGGCGCCCTTCGCATTAGAGGCTCGTGGCTCCGTCGTAGAGGAGCTTCAGCCCCACGAGAAACAGCAGCGCGTAGCTCACGCGATAGAAGGTGTGCATCGGAACGATCTTGATGAGGCGTGCGCCTAGGAACGTCGAGATCGGCGCAAGCGGCAGCAGAACGGCTGAGACGGCAAGATGCGCCGTCGTGAACTGCCCGAGCGCGGCATAGGGCAGAAGCTTCGCGGCATTCGTAGCGGCGAAGACGAGGACGGAGGTCCCCGCAACGAGCTTCGGGTCGAGCTTGAGCGGAAGCAGGTACATCTGCACCGGCGGCCCGCCGGCATGGCTGACGAAGCTCGTGAAGCCGCCGACCGCGCCCCAGAATGTCCCCTTGAGCCTGTTCGGCTGCCGGGCGGCCTGGTGCTCTCCTCCACGAACCAGGTAGCTCAGCGTGAACCCGACTGCGATCGCCCCGACCACGAGGCGAACGCCTTCGTCCGTCACATGGGCCGCGATCGCCCAGCCGATGGCGACGCCGAGGAGCATGCCCGGCAAAAGAATGATGACGCTTCTGCGATCGAAGACACGCCACCATGCGGAGACGGCGACGACGTCCATTGCCACCAAGATGGGCAGCATGATCGCCGCGGCTTCGAGCGGCGGAACCACCAGCGACAGGAGCGGCGCGCCGAGTACGGACGCGCCGCCGAACCCGCCTTTTCCCAGGCCGACGATGACCACGGCGGGAATCGCCGCCGCGTAGAACCAAGGATCGCTGAGCATTGAGGGCTATGGCGTGAGGATTGCGCCAGGTTGTGCACAACGCGGTGGTGACTCGCAACGCGACGAATCGGACGCGCCCTCCGCCCGCCAAAAGAAACGGCAGCGCGCTGTAGCCCAGCGCTTAAGCAGCGTCGCCCTGCTGCTCTTCCGGAAAGTCGCCGCGCAGCCTTTCTACGATCTGCTCGACCCGCGCCGCAGCCCGGTTCAGGCTCTCGGCGAAGTTCTGCGCCAACCCGTCGATGCGCATGGCGGTGTCGGCGCGCCCGTCGCGCAGCATCTGGATCTCCTGCTCGGCCCGCCGCAGCCGCCCCTCGGTATCGCCCAGGCGGTCGGTCATCAGGATTCCGGCCATCACCATCAGCCGCTGGTCGCCGATCTCGCCGAGCACGCCGCGCAACTCGTTGATCGCCGCGTCGAATCGCTCACCGAGCGCGGCCACGTGCTCTTCCTCCCCGTCCTCGCAGGCCATGCGGTAGACGCGACCGTTGACGCTGAGATTGACCTGCGCCATCAGCTGCCCTCCTCGTCCGCGGCGAGCACCGCGCGAATGGTGTCGATCGCGCTGTCCAGACGCCGCGACACGTCGCGATTGATCGTTTCGAGCTTAGCCGCGCGGGCCTGTGCCTGGTCAAGTGTCTCGGCAAGTCGTGCACGGTCGGAGGAGAGCATCTGCACCTCCTCGGCAAGGTCGCCGGTGCCCGCAGAGAACGAAATGCGCGCCTCAACGACATGCTCCAGGGTCTGGAGCGCCGTCTCCAGCCGCTTCACCGCCTGTTCCGTCGTAGACGGCATCCGCCCGCCCGTTCTTCTTGCTCGCGTGGAGAGTTACTTTTCTACCCGATCGCGCCGTTCATTCAAGCGGTTGGCAGAGGAAAATTCAGCGATACTTGAAGCTCCCGGCTGTTGCCGACCGGCCGCGCCGGAAACCCGCAGCTTCTATGGTACCTGGGCGTGGCCCGGCGCTGCTGCGACTTCCGGAAGGCGGATCGGCGTGGCCCCTTCGCGCATGGGGGCGCTGCGATGCGCCGCCGAATAGCTCTCCTCCGAGGCACCGATCGCCTCCAGCACCGCGTCACGCCATTCCCGCTTGACCGGGAGGAGCGGCGGAACCGGCGCAAGGTCGGGCGCCGCCGTCGGAGCGGCAATCGCCCCCTTCAGGTCTTTGGCGGAGCCCTTCTTCATGAACAAGTTGTAGATCGACCATTCGACGACGTTGCGCTTGCCCTTCCACGGGAAGCGGCGGGCGATCGAGCCCGGCGAGTAGAAGGTCCTGTAGGCGCCGATGTGGCCGAGCCTGAGTTCCTCGCCGCTCATCTTCGCCGGACGATAGACGACGTTGCCCTGGTCGTATTTCTCCCAGTCGTAGGAGACGATCCGGTCCGCCTTCTTCATCTCGTACCAGGTGAGCGTGCCGGGATAGGGCGTCAGCACCGAATAGGCCACGGCGTCGTAATTCGCCTCGATGTTGAACTTCGCGGTGTCCTGGAACGTGTCCGTGTCGTCGCCGTCGAAGCCGAACATGAAGAGGCCGAAGACGGCGATGCCGTAGGAATGCACCTTCTCGACCAGCGCGGCGAACTGATCGGGCCGATTCACGTGCTTGTGCACGCTCTTCAGTGTGTCGCGCGAGATCGACTCGAAGCCAATTGAGAGCATGGTGCAGCCGCTCTCAGCGGCGAGCTCCAGCATACGATCGTCCTGAGCGAGCTTCGATGTGACGCCGGCCTGCCAGCGGACGTTGCGTCCCTTCAACGCCCGCATCACCTCCTTCGGTCGCTCCGGCGTCCCGAAGAAGTCGGCGTCGTTGATGGAGATCATGCGCGAGCCGCAATTGTCGACCTCGTACATGACCTCGTCGATCGGCCGGTAGCGGAACTTCAGGCCGTTCATCAGCGGCTCGGCACAGAAGGTGCAGCCCTGATGGCAGCCGCGCGATGTCTGCACGAAGGTCTTGTTGACGTAGCGGTGACGCTTGACGAGGTCGTAGCGCGGCATCGGGATGCCGGCCATCGGATGCAGCTTGTCGGAGCGGTATGTGCCGCCCATGCATCCCTCCTCGAGGTCGTCGAGGATCTTGGGGAGCACCAGCTCCGCCTCGCCGATGCAGACGGCGTCGCAATGCGTCAGCGCCTCTTGCGTCATGAAGCTCGGATGCACGCCGCCCATGATCACCGGCACGCCGCGCCGACGGAACTCGTCGGCAATCTCGTAGCCGCGATTGACGTAGGCGGTCATCGCGGAGATTCCGACCATGTCGCACTTCAGGTCGAAGTCGATCTCCTCGATATTCTCGTCGGTCAGCACGACCTCGTAGCGCTCCCGCGGGATGGCGGCGGCGACGGCGAGCAGTCCGGCGATTGGGGAGTAGAGCGCGCGGTTCAGGTAAAGCGGCCGCGTCGTCAGCGAATCCGTCTTCGGATTGATGAGATGGATGAGCCCGCGCCGCATGTGTGTCTCCGCATCAGCCGCCCGCGTCCCCGACCGCATCCAAACATGCGTCGGCGCGGGCGGAAAGCCGTTTCGGATCACACAGGGTAACGAAAGATTTCGCCGCCTAAGCGTCGAGGACGAGCGTCTCCACGGAAAGGACCGTCGGCAGGTGCTCCGCAACCTCGCTCCACGAGTCGCCTTCGTCGGCGCTGGCGAAGATCGAGCCGGTGCTGGTGCCGAAATAGACGCCGGCCGGGTCGAGCCGATCCGTCGCCATGGCCTGGCGCAGCACCGAGAAGTAGGCATTCTCCTGCGGCAAGCCCTTGCGCAGAGCCTCCCAGGTGCCACCGCCGTCGCGGGTACGCCAGACGGCGGCTTTGCCGTCAGGCGGGACGCGCTTCTGGTCGCTCACGAGCGGCAGGAGATAAAGCGTCTCCGGGTCGCGCGGATGCGGCGCCGCGGGGAAGCCGAACGAAGACGGTAGACCGGCTTCGATGCTCTGCCACGTTACGCCGCCGTCATCGCTTCGGTACATGCCGCAATGGTTCTGCTGATAGAGGCGCGGCGAGCCGGGCGAGCGCGTAAGATGATGCACGCACTGCCCGAATTCGGGATAGCGCTGGTCTTCGGGCATGAAATCGGCGCGCGTGCCGCTGTTCCGCGGCTGCCATGTCTCGCCACCGTCGGCTGGTGTGGAAGACGCCGACCGCCGACATCCCAACCCACATCTGATCTTCGTCATCGGGATGAAACGCCATCGAGTGGAGGATGAGCCCCGCCCCGCCGCCGTGCCACTCCGGACGCGTCGGGTGTTTCTGCAGGCCAGCCACGTGCTGCCACGACTTGCCGCCGTCGTCGCTCCTGAAAAGGCCGGCAGGCTTGACGCCGGCATAGAGACTGCCGTTCCGCGCGCCGAAGCTCCACACCGCCTGGACCTGCTCCACGCCCTCTTTTTCTTCGTAAGCGAGGCCTTCACCGGATTTCGTCCAGGTCGCGCCGAGATCGGTCGACTTCCACACGTCGTGGCCGACCCAGCCGTTGCCCCCGCCGGCGTAGATCGCGCCGCTCTTCGGGTCGGCGAACACGTGGTTCAAAGGCCAGCCGTCGCAGAAGGGCCCGCGAAGCGACCACGCCTTCCGCTTCGCATCGCTCTCGGCGATGAACGCGCCCTTCGTCGTTCCGAGCAGGATCAAGACCTTCGCCATTGCTTCCTCCCAAGAGCAGTTCCCGCCGCACCCAGGCGCGTTTTCCTAGTCCGTTCCCTCAAAGGCTCTTCTGAGCTCGGCGATGTCGAACTTCACCATCTTCAGCATCGCCGCAGCGACGCGGCGTACCTTCGCCTTGTCCTTGTCCTTCATCATCGCGCCGAACTCCCTCGGGACGATCTGCCAGGAAACGCCGTAGCGGTCTCTGAGCCACCCGCATTGCTCGACGGTCCCGCCGCTCGAGAGGGCGTCCCAGAGGCGGTCGACCTCCGCCTGATCGTCGCAGTTCACGACGAAGGAGATGGAATGATTGAAGGAATCGAGCGGGCCGGCGCTGAACGCCATGAACTTCTGCCCGGCAAGCGTGAACTCCACGATCTTGACCGCGCCCTCCGGTCCGCTCGGCGTGTCGGCAGGTAGCGTGGTCACGCTGTCGACGCGCGAATTCGGAATAAGCGACGCGTAGAAACGCGCCGCTTCGTCGGCTTTTTCGGCATACCAGAGATTGGGAACGATCTTGGACACCGGCGCGGACCTCCCAGAACCTTGTAGACAAATACGTTGATATCCACATTATAGCGCGATGGCAAAACGCGCAACGCTTTCCTACGCGACCACGCACCGTGTGCGCGACACCTGCCTCTGTCTGCAGGTGCAGCGGGCGGCGAGGCAGCTTGCCCGGCGGTTCGACGAGGCGCTCAAGCCCGCCGGCCTGACCCACGGCCAGTTCTCGCTGATGATGTCGCTCAATCGCCCGGCGCCGCCCAAGATCGGCGACGTCGCGGCGCTTCTCGCCATGGATCGCACGACGGTGACGGCCAACCTGAAGCCGCTCGAGCGTCGCGGCCTCATCACCGTCGCCGCCGATCCGGACGACAGGCGAAGCCGCGTGCTGGCGCTGACGAAGAAGGGACGAAAGGTTCTTGCCGGCGCCGTTCCGCTCTGGATCGATGCCCACGCCGCGCTCGAACGTGATCTCCCGAGCGCTGCACCCAGCCGTCTTCGAGCCGACCTCGGCGCGATCTCCTGATCCGCTTGCATGCGCCGGACGGCTTGAGGCGCAGCACATCTGGATGCAGGTCAGGGCACGGCTTAGGGACAGGTCATTGCCCGCCGCCGACCAAGTGCCGGAAGAGCTACCGGACGGATTAGTGCGCACGCCCTGCAATTGACTCGGAAGGGCAAGCTGATATCAGTGCCGCCGCAATCCCGAGCGTTTGACGGATAGGCGGCTTTGCGGCGCGCCGTGGAGCGCCTCGCCACGGCGGAAGACCCGATGACGGATGCTGTCGATCCGAAAGTGATGGCCAACGCGATCCGCGCGCTCGCGATGGATGCGCGTGGAGCAGGCGAAATCCGGTCACCCCGGCATGCCGATGGGTATGGCCGACGTCGCCACCGTGCTCTTCACGCGCTACCTGAAGTTCGATCCGGCCGACCCCTACTGGCCCGATCGCGACCGCTTCGTGCTCTCCGCGGGGCACGGATCGATGTTGCTTTATTCGCTGCTTTATCTCACCGGCTACCCGGAGATGACGCTCGACGAGCTGAAGCATTTTCGGCAGCTGCATTCCAAGACGCCGGGGCATCCGGAGAGCTTCGACACGATTGGCGTGGAGACAACCACCGGGCCGCTCGGCCAGGGCGTCGCCACGTCCGTCGGCATGGCGCTCGCCGAAAGAATGCTCGCGGCGGAGTTCGGCGAGGACATCGTCGACCACAGGACTTTCGCGCTCTGCTCCGACGGCGACCTGATGGAGGGCGTCAGCCACGAGGCGATCGCGCTTGCCGGACACCTGAGGCTCAACAAGCTGATCTTCCTCTACGACGACAACGGCATCTCGATTGACGGCCCGCTTACGCTCGCAGATTCAGTCGATCAGGTCGCGCGCTTCAAGGCGGCGGGCTGGAACGCCGTGCAGATCGAAGGGCTGAACCACGAAGCCGTTTCGGAGGCCATTGACGCCGCGCTGAAATCGGATCGCCCAGAGTCTGATCGCCTGCAAGACGGTCATCGGCTACGGCGCGCCGAAGAAGGCGGGCACCTCCAAGGCGCATGGCGAGCCGCTCGGCGCCGAGGAGCTCGCCGGGGCGAAGAAGGCGCTCGGCTGGGAGTACGGGCCGTTCATCGTGCCGGACGAAATCCTCGCGGCCTGGCGTGACGTTGGAAAACGCGGCGCCCCGGCGCGCGCCGCGTGGCAGAAGCGGATGTCGGCGAAGGACGCGACGCAGCGTGGCGAGTTCGAACGGCGCCTCGCCCGCAAGCGCCCCGCGGCGTTGGCGGAGGCCTTCGCCGCGCTCAAGCAGAAGATCGCAGCCGACAAGCCCACGCTTGCGACGCGCAAATCGAGCGAGATGGTGCTGGAATCGATCACCGTCGCGATGCCGGAGCTGATCCTCGGCTCCGCCGATCTGACGCCCTCGAACAACACACAGACCAAGAACCTCACCAACATCAAGCCCGGCGATTATTCCGGCCGCTACATCCACTACGGCATCCGCGAGCACGGCATGGCCGCAGCGATGAACGGCATCGCCATGCACCGCGGCCTGCAGCCGGCGGGCGGCACCTTCTTCGTCTTTACCGACTATGCGCGCCCTGCCATGCGCATCGCGGCGCTGGCATCGATTCCCGTCGTCTACGTGATGACGCACAACTCGATCGGGCTCGGCGAGGACGGGCCGACGCACCAGCCGGTCGAGCATCTGGCGGCGCTCCGCTGCATGCCGAACATGCGCGTCTTCCGCCCGGCCGATGCAATGGAGACGGCCGAGTGCTGGCAGCTTGCGCTGGAGCGGCTCGACGGACCGACGGTGCTGGCTTTGACCCGTCAGAACCTCGCGCCGGCGCGAACCACAGCTGAGAAGGCCAATCTCTGCGCTAAGGGCGCCTATGAGGTATCGCCGGCGTCCGGAACGGCACTTGCGTCGATCTTCGCCTCGGGCTCGGAGGTGGAACTTGCGATCAACGCGCAGAAGCTCCTGCGGGACAAAGGCATCGCAGCCCGCGTCGTCTCCGTTCCGTCGCTGGAGTTGTTCCTTGCGCAGCCGGAGGACTACCGCGCCACAGTAATCGGCGATGCGCCGGTGAAGCTGGCCGTGGAAGCGGCGGTCCGCTTCGGTTGGGATGCCGTGATCGGCCCCGACGGTCTCTTCGTCGGCATGCACAGTTTCGGCGCCAGCGCGCCCTACAAGGACGTCTACAAGAATTTCGGCATTACCGCCGAGGCGGTCGCTGACGCAGTCGTCAAGCGGCACAACGCCTGACACCGACCGGAGACGAAGACATGACCACGCGAGTTGCCATCAACGGATTTGGCCGGATCGGCCGCCTCGTGCTGAGAGCGATCGTCGAATCGGGTCGCAAGGACATCGAAGTCGTCGCCATCAACGACCTCGGCCCGGTGGAGACCAACGCTCATCTGCTCCGCCGCGACTCCGTTCACGGCAAGTTCCCGCACGAGGTGAAGGTCGACGGCGACACCATCGACGCCGGCCTCGGGCCGATGAAGGTGACGGCCGAGCGCGACCCCTCGAAGCTGCCTCATAAGGAGCTCGGCGTCGACATCGCGCTCGAATGCACGGGCATCTTCACGTCGAAGGAGAAGGCGTCTGCGCATCTGAAGGCCGGCGCCAAGCGCGTGCTGATCTCGGCGCCGGGCGAAAATGCCGATCTGACGGTCGTCTACGGCGTCAACGACGACAAGCTCTCCAAGGAGCACGTCATCGTCTCCAACGCGTCCTGCACGACCAACTGCCTGGCCCCGGTTGTCCACGTGCTCCACAACGCCATCGGCGTCGAGCACGGCTTCATGACCACGATCCACTCCTACACTGGCGACCAGCCGACGCTCGACACGCTGCACAAGGACCTCTACCGCGCCCGTGCCGCGGCTCTCAACATCATCCCCACGACGACCGGCGCAGCAAAGGCCGTCGGCTTGGTCATCCCCGAGCTCAACGGCAAGCTCGACGGCGCGTCCATGCGCGTGCCGACGCCGAACGTCTCGCTGGTCGACTTCAAGTTCGTCGCCAAGCGCAAGACGACTGCCGAAGAAGTCAACGACGCCATCATCGCGGCGACCAAGTCGAACCGGCTGAAGGGGATCCTCGAAGTGACGAAGGAGAAACTCGTCTCCTCCGACCTGAACGGCGATCCGGCCTCTTCTACCGTGCCTCTCGACCAGACCAAGGTGATCGACGGCACGTTCGTCCGCGTCGTCTCCTGGTACGACAACGAGTGGGGCTTCTCCAACCGTATGGCCGACACGGCCGTCGCAATGGGCAAGCTGGGTTAGAAAGCCGCCCCAAGCCATTGTCATCATTGCCGGGCTCGGCCCGGCAATTCGTTCCGTCGCGATTCAAGACAGCTCGCGCCTGCGGATTCGCGGGCGCGAGCCCGCCTACCTAGCGCCCGTAGGTGTAGGTGACGCTCGCCTTGTCGAGTGTGTTGAAGTGCAGGTTGAAGCCGACAACCGCCCCGGACGCATTCTCGTCGACCGCGAGCTTGTCCGCCTTCACCGCGAAGATCGTGATGACGTAGTGGTGCGGCGCGTCGCCCTCTGGCGGACAGGGGCCGAAATAGGCGGAGGTGCCGGCGTCGTTCCGCGACTGCACGGCGCCGGCGGGAAGGTTCGCATTCCCTGCTGCTCCGGCATTTTCCGCCAGGCTCGTCGTGGTCGGCGGGAGGTTCGCCACCTCCCAGTGCCAGAAGCCGCTGCCGGTCGGCGCGTCGGGGTCATAGATCGTCAGCGCCAGGCTGGCGGCGCCCGCCGGCACATCTTTCCACTCGAGCGGCAGCGAAACGTTCTCGCCGCTGCAGCCGAACGAATTGGCGGTGTACTTGTCGGGGATCGTGCCGTCGCTGCCGACGGCAGGGCTGGAAATCTCGAATGCCCAAGCCGGGGCCGCGACGATCACCGCCGCAAGCGCGGTGCAAAGCTGAAGCATTCTCATCGTGATACCCTCCCGGAAGATTATCTGCGGCACTTGCCGACCGCTCCGGCGATGATCGTTCTTTGCGTCGTCGCCAGCAAGCGCGTTCAGCCTGAACGGCGCACCCGGTAAAGGTAGTAGCGGTCTTCGCCGACGCCCTCCGGCGGCGCGATTCTGAGGTGGTCGAGCGCGGGAAGCGCCTGGTCGCTCGCCACGATCGCGCCCGGTGCGAGAAGCGGCAGGATGTGCGGGCCGAGCCAGGCAGCGAAGCGGCGGTTGCGCTCGTCGTCGCCGGTGCCGATGTCGGAATGCACGAACGCCGCTTTGCCGTCGAAGCGCTCGCGCGCAGCCGGCAGCGTGTCTTCAAGATTACCGACGATCAGCCGATCTGCCGCCGGCGTCGAGGCGGGATGCGCCTGCGGATTGCGTTCGAAGACATAAATGTCGCGCCCCGGCAGGCGGGCGCGAAGATGATCGAAGCTGCGGCCGTTGCCGAGCCCGAGCTCCAGGACGATGCCCGGAACGCCTGCGATTTCGGCGACCGCCCAGTCGAGGCAGGTGCGCTGCGCCTTCAAGCGGCGGATGGCCTTGTCGAGGCGAGTGAGCGGCTGGCCGGAGGGGGTCAAGTCAGGCGTCCTTTCCTACCTCAATCGGCAAGCCGGCTCCCCCTGTCAACCGGCGGCATCGGATGATAAGAGGCTGCCGTTCAATCCAAGGCGACGGTCAGAGAATGCGGTTCCGAACCCTTAAGGACGCGGGCGATCTCAAGGGCAAGCGCGTGCTCCTCCGCGTCGACCTGAACGTGCCTGTGAAGGACGGCAAGGTCACCGACGCCACGCGCATCGAGCGCGTCGCACCGACGATCAAGGCGCTGTCCGATGCCGGCGCCAAAGTGGCAATTCTTGCGCATTTCGAGCGGCCGAAGGGAAAGCGCATCCCGGAGATGTCGCTGAAGCCGGTCGCCGCCGCGGTCGCCAAGGTCGTCGGCCGCCCCGTCGGCTTCGTCGACGACTGCATCGGCCCGGAAGCCGAGGCGGCGGTGAAGAATCTTGCGGACGGCGGCATAGCGGTCCTGGAAAACACGCGCTTCCATCCCGGCGAGGAGAAGAACGATCCGGCCTTTGTCGCGGAGCTTGCGAAGCTCGGCGACGTCTACGTGAACGACGCCTTCTCCGCCGCGCACCGCGCGCACGCTTCGACCGAGGGCCTCGCGCACAAGCTCCCCGCTTATGCCGGGCTCGCGATGCAGGAAGAGCTTGAGGCGCTCGACAAGGCGCTCGGCAATCCAAGCCATCCCATCGTCGCCATCGTCGGCGGTGCCAAGATCTCGTCGAAGCTCGAGCTCCTCGCCAATCTCATCCAGAAGGTCGACGCGCTTGTGATCGGCGGCGGGATGGCGAACACGTTCCTCGCCGCGAAAGGCGTCGCGATCGGCAAGTCGCTGAACGAGCCGGACCTGGAGAAGACGGCAAAGCAGATCATGCTCTCCGCCGCCGAAAAGGGCTGCGCCATCGTGCTTCCCTCCGATGTGGTCGTCGCGACCGCGTTTGAGGCCAACGCACCGCGCGCGACCGTCGCTGCCGACAAGGTTCCCCCCGACCAGATGATCCTCGACGTCGGCGAGAAAACCGTCGCAGCGGTCAACGCGTGGATCGACAAGGCGAAGACCCTGGTCTGGAACGGCCCGCTCGGCGCCTTCGAGAAAGAGCCCTTCGACCGCGGCACGGTTGCCGCCGCCAGGCATGCGGCGAAACGCACCGGCGAAGGGAAGCTGCTTTCGGTGGCGGGCGGAGGCGATACGGTGGCCGCGCTCAATCACGCTGGCGTCGCCGACGATTTCACCTACGTCTCGACGGCGGGCGGCGCCTTCCTCGAATGGCTGGAAGGCAAGGCGCTTCCGGGCGTCGAGGCGCTTCGCGCAAAGTAGGAAGCTTCGGATGGCGCTGACGATTGCACAGGAGCCAGGGGATTCGGATGACGCCCTCGCCTTGCTTGCCGCGCGCGACGAGGAGAACTTCAAGCTCTATCCGCCCGAGGCGCGCTTCGGCATTCCCGCCGGTCAGCACGCCGATCGCGGCGTGCTCTTCTTCGTCGCCCGCGAGCGCGGCATTCCCATCGGCTGCGGCGCCCTGCAGCGCCATGAGGGATACGCCGAAATGAAGAGCGTCTTCGTGTTGAAGACGGCCCGCGGCAGACGGCTCGGCCAGGAGATCATCCGGGCGCTCGAGGACGCAGCAGGCGAGCTGGGGTATGACGATGTGCGGTTGGAGACAGGCGTACGCTCGCCTTGGGCGATCCGGACCTATGAGCGCGCCGGCTACAGTCGCTGCGCGCGTTTCGGGAGCTATCCCGATGCACCGCTCAGCGTTTTCATGATGAAGCGCCTACCGTCGCGCACCGGAATCGGCCACCGCGCGGAAGGCGGAGGACAACAAGCAAGCCAGACATCCGAAGGAGGACAGCCATGAGCGAGAGGCTGGAAGACATCGCCATCAAGATGGTCGCCGAGGGCAAGGGCATCCTCGCGGCCGACGAGAGCACCGGCACGATCAAGAAGCGCTTCGATTCGATTCACGTGGAGAACACCGAAGAGAACCGTCGCGACTATCGCGAGCTGATGTTCTCCGCCGCCGACGCGATGAAGAACAACATCTCCGGCGTCATTCTCTTCGACGAGACGATCCGCCAGAAGGCGAAAAACGGCACGCCGCTCGTCGACCTGATCTCGGCAGCAGGCTCGGTGCCGGGCATCAAGGTCGATGCGGGCGCGCAAGACCTTGCCGGCTTTCCCGGCGAGAAAGTGACCGAGGGCCTCGACGGGCTGCGCGGTCGGCTCAAGGAATATTACGGCCTCGGTGCGCGTTTCGCGAAATGGCGTGCCGTCATCACCATCGGCGAGGACGGTCGGCCGAGCTGGAACTGCATCCACGCCAATGCCCAGGCGCTCGCCCGCTACGCCGCGCTTTGCCAGGAGCAGAAGATCGTCCCGATCGTCGAGCCGGAAGTGCTGATGGATGGACCGGACGCCAAGCACGGGATCGACCGCTGCTACGACGTGACCGTATGGACGCTGCAGACCGTCTTCCACGAGCTCTTCGTTGCCGGCGTCAAGCTCGAAGGCATGGTGTTGAAGCCGAACATGGTCGTCCCCGGCCAGCATTCCGGGACGAAGGCAAGCGTCGAGGAGGTCGCCGAGAAGACGGTAAGGGCGCTCAAGGCCACCGTGCCGCCCGCGGTTCCAGGCATCGCGTTCCTTTCCGGCGGGCAGTCGGACGAGGAGGCGACCGCGCATTTGTCGGCGATGAACGCGATCTACGACCTTCCGTGGAAGCTCACCTTCTCCTATGGCCGCGCGCTTCAGGCTGCGGCCCTCACGGCGTGGGGTGGCAAGGCGGAGAACGTGAAGGCCGCGCAAGCCGCCTTCACGCACCGGGCAAAGATGAACGGGCTCGCCGCGACCGGCGCCTGGAAGCGGGACCTGGAGCTCAAGGCGGCGTGAAGGCTCTCACCCGAAAATCGCCGGATTGATCGACTGGAAGGAGGCACCTCCTTCCGGTCATCGGACATGACGGACAGAGCCGCAGCCACGCGCTTGTTCCTGATCACGCCGCCGGCGCGCGACGCGACAAGCTTTCTGCCCCAACTGAGCGAAGCGCTGTCGGCCGGCGACGTGGCGGCGGTGCTGATCGCGGGCGCACCGGATGGCGGTATCGAAGCCTTCGCCACGGCACTCGTCCCCGTGATCCAGGAAGCCGGCGCGGCCGCCCTTGTAATCGACGACACGCGGCTCGCCGGGCATGTGAAGGCAGACGGCGTCCACGTCACGACCGGCGCCGCCGACCTGAAGCTCGCAGCGGAGTCCTTCAAGCCGAAGCGAATCGTCGGCGCCGGGAACATTAATTCGCGCCATGCTGCGATGGAGGCAGGCGAAGCCGGCGCCGACTATCTCTTCTTCGGCCGGCCGCACGGCGATACACACGACGCGCCGCATCCGAAGGCGTTGGATCTTGCCGAATGGTGGTCGGAGCTGATGCAGGTCCCCGCCGTCGTCATGGCCGGCCGGGCGCTCGACAGCGTCGGTGAGGCGGCGGCGAGCGGCGCCGACTTCGTCGCGCTGAACGACGCCGTCTGGTCGCATACCGCCGGCCCGGGCGAAGCGATCCGCGCCGCGCTGACGATCCTGGCGAAGAAAGGGCGCCGGGCGGCATGAGGCGCGCGCTCCTCCCGCCTTTGATGCTCGCGCTCGCGACATGCTGCGCAAATGCCGCGGAAGGCGACAGCCCGCAATCGATCGAACAGCGGATCGAGCAAGGTATCGACGTCGGCACGCAGCCGCCTGCGGAAGCGCCCTCGTCCGGCCTCACGACGAACCCCGGGATCGGACCGGTGCCCGGCGAATCCGACGCCTCGCTGCAAGCGCCCGCCGGTGAGAGCCGATTGCACACGACGCTCGATCCGCTTGGCATCGGGCAGCGCATCGACAAAGGACTGACCGCCGCCGGCGAAGAATCCGCCTTTCCACCGGACTACGCCTACGGCGCGTTTCAGCGCGGCTGGTTCCTCACCGCCTTCTCGCTGGCGCTCGATCGCGCTAAGGCCGGCGACCCGACCGCGCAGACGCTCCTCGGCGTGCTTCTTTCGCGCGGCCTCGGTGTGAAGCAGGACTACGCCGCCGCCGCAGACTGGTACAAGCTCGCCGCAAATGGCGGCGACCCCGAGGCGATGTATGCGCTCGGGCAGCTCTATCTCGACGGCGTCGGCGTCGCCCAGGACCCGGCCAAGGCCGCCGAGCTCTTCCGCACAGCCGCCGACAAGGAGCAGCCAGGCGCCGCGCGCGAGCTCGGCTATCTGCTTCTGCAGGGAAAGGGCGTCGAAAAGAACCCGATGCTGGCCGCGGCCTACCTTCGCCGCGCCGCCGGATTCGGCGACATGGATTCGCAGTACACCCTCGCTGGACTCTACGTCGACGGCATCGGCGTGGTCGCCGACGCGACGCAGGCCGCGCGCTGGTTCGGCGACGCAGCGAAGAACGGCCATGTAGGCGCCGAAGTCGAATACGCGATTATGCTGGCGAACGGACGCGGTGTCCCGAAGGATGAGGGGCAAGCCGCCTTCTGGTTCAACCGGGCCGCGGAGCTCGACAATCCGGTCGCGCAGCTCCGCCTCGCCCGCATGCTCGCCGACGGCCGGGGCATCGACGCCAATTTCGCCGACGCTGCGCGCTGGTACCTGGCCGCCAAGGACCAGGGTCTTGAGGACGAGCACATGCAGACCTGGTTCGACCGGCTCGACCCGGAGGCACAGAAAGCAGCGCGTGCGGCAGCGAACGACTGGGAGCGGCTGAAGCGCGGGGTTTTCCAGACCGCGATGACCCCGCAGAAGGAGAGCACCCCGGTGGACAATTCAACCGAGTAGCAGTATATGCGGCCACCCTGCCGCGCCTCGGCGACGGCGGAACGATCAGCAACCAATCCTGCGCGCCTCGGCGGAGCGCCCGCTCTTCCGCACTCTTGGCGTTTGAATGAAGCGGGCGCGAAAGGAACGGACGCACGTGCAGGTCATCGTCAGGGACAACAATGTCGACCAGGCGCTCAAAGCGCTGAAGAAGAAGATGCAGCGCGAAGGCATCTTCCGCGAGATGAAGCTTCGCAACCACTACGAAAAGCCGTCGGAGAAGAAGGCGCGCGAAAAGGCCGAGGCCGTCCGGCGCGCACGCAAGCTCGCCCGCAAGCGCGCGCAGCGCGAGGGCCTGATCCCGAGCAAGCGCCGCGCCGCGCGTTGATCCTTTTCGCCGCTCACGGCGTTCTAGGGGGACGCGCCTTGAGCGGAACAAGGATTTCGACGGAAAAGATCTGATGAAGTGCGCCGCGCCCCTTAGCACCCCTACCCTCTGGCTTGCCGGCGCGCTCACGCTTGGACTCGGCGCCTGCCAGTCGCAGCTCTCCCGCGTTCCGGTCTCCGTCGATCCGGCGACCGCCTCGGTTGCGAACATCGATTCGCTCTCCGCCGTGATCGAGCGCGAGCCGAACAATCCGGAGGCCTACAATGTGCGCGGCTCGGCCTTCGGCCGCGCCGGCCGCTACAACGACGCGATGGCCGACTTCAACAAGGCGATCGAGCTCAATCCGAACTTCGCCCGCGCCTACTACAATCGCGCACTGATCTTCCGCCGGAACGGCGATCTCCGGAACGCGCTCGCCGACTACAACAGCGCGATAGCCGCCGACCCGCGCTACGCCTCCGCCTATGTCGGGCGCGGCAACATGTATCGACTGAACGGTCAGCTCGACCTGGCGCTTGCGGACTACAACACGGCGATCCAACTCGACCGTACCGACGCGCAGGCGTTCCACAATCGCGGCCTCGTCTATCAGGCGCAGGGCAATCAGCAGGCGGCGATCGAGGACTTCACCAGCTCGATCGGCCTGTCACCGAAATCGCCCGAGCCCTATAACGGGCGCGGCCTCTCCTATCTCGCGATCGGCGACGCGCGCACCGCGCTGGACGATTTCAACGAGGCCGTGAAGCTCGACCGCTCAAGCTATATCGCCTGGACGAACCAGGGCTTGGCGCTCGAAGCCCTCGGCGAGCGGCAGAAGGCAAACGCCGCCTTCGCCCGCGCCTCGACCTTGAACCAGAATTACCAGCCAGCGAGAGACGGCATGCGCCGGACACAAGGGACGGGCTGAAGCACCTAGGGCACCGGTCTATCGATCACGCCGTTCTGCTGCAGGAAGCCTAAGACGATCGGCCAAAGGCCGTTTTCCCACAGATTGCCATGCGTGCCGCCCTCGATAAGAGCGAGCTGCTTCGGCTGATGCGCGATCTCGAAGAGCCGTTCCCCGTAGCGCACAGGAATCGTCTCGTCGGCGGTGCCTTGGACGACGAGCAATGGTGCATCGATCGCATCGATATAGGCCCGCGATAGGTATTGATCGCGCATGAGGAACCCAACGGGTGCCCATGGATACTCCATCGCCGCGACATCGACCGCCGCGGTGAACGGCGCCTCCAGCACCAGCGCTCGGGCCGGCCGCTTCGACGCCGCATAGGTGGCGATCCCGGTGCCGAGCGACTCGCCGTGTATGACGATGTCGGATGTCCGCTCCGCCAGCCAGTCGAAGATCTCCAACGCGTCTGAAAACAGCGCCACTTCGCTTGGTCTTCCGCCGCTGCCGGGATAGCCGCGATAGCTCATCGCAAGAAGCCCGAAGCCCGAAGCAAGCACCTGCCGGAGCCGGTCGGCACGCCCGGAGATATTGCCGCTGTTGCCGTGGAAATAGAGGAGCACGGGCATGCCCGCCTTTGCTGCTTCATACCATCCGGTTAGCGGCGTCCCGTCCGCCATCCGCAGCGTGATGACCTCGACCGACGGAAGCCCCTCCTCCGCCGGCGTCTTGAGCGTCCCGCTCGGTTGATATTCGTAGCTCTCTTGGAACGCATAGAGATAACCGACGGCGCCGACATAGCCCGTGGCGATCACGGCGATCAAAATGAGAAGAAGCCGCCTCACCAATCCCCGCTCATTCGCAAGCGCTCGATGCCGTCCATGGCCTGTCGCCTGATACGCGCTACAGAGCCTTGACGATATCGTCGGTCATCTTCTTGGCGTCGCCGAAGAGCATCATCGTGTTCGGCTTGTAGAAGAGCGAGTTGTCGATGCCGGCATAGCCGGAGGCGAGCGAGCGCTTGACGAAGAGGCAGGTCGCGGCCTTGTCGACGTCGAGGATCGGCATGCCGAAGATCGGCGAGGACGGGTCGTCGCGCGCCGCCGGATTGGTCACGTCATTGGCGCCGATAACATAAGCGACGTCGGTTTGCGCAAATTCCGAGTTGATGTCCTCGAGCTCGAAGACCTCGTCGTAGGGCACGTTCGCTTCCGCAAGGAGCACGTTCATGTGCCCCGGCATGCGGCCGGCGACCGGGTGGATGGCGTATTTCACCTCGACGCCGTGCGCCTTGAGCTTGTCGGCGAGCTCGCGCACCGCATGCTGCGCCTGTGCGACCGCCATGCCGTAGCCCGGCACGATGATGACCTTGGACGCGTTCTTCATCAGGAAGGCGGCGTCCTCCGCCGAGCCCTGCTTCACCGTCTTGTCGCCGGCGTCGGCTGCGGGACCCGCCGTTTCGCCGCCAAAGCCGCCGAGGATCACGGAGATGAACGAGCGGTTCATCCCCTTGCACATGATGTAGGAGAGGATCGCGCCGGAGGAGCCGACCAGCGCACCGGTGATGATGAGCGCGGTGTTGCCGAGCGTGAAGCCGATGCCGGCCGCCGCCCAGCCGGAATAGGAATTCAGCATCGAGATCACGACCGGCATGTCCGCGCCGCCGATCGGAACGATGATGAGAACGCCGAGCGCCAGCGAGAGGATCACGATCAGCCAGAAGGCGAAACGGCTCTCGGTCGTGACCAGGCTGTAGATGAAGAACACGATCAGCACGGCCAGCGCGATGTTGATGACGTGCCGCATCGGCAGCATGATCGGCTTCCCCGACATCCGCCCGTCGAGCTTCAGGAAGGCGATGATCGAGCCGGTGAAGGTGATGGCGCCGATGGCGACGCCGATCGACATCTCGACCAGCGCCTGCGCGTGGACGTCGCCGAGCGTGCCGATCCCGAAGGCCTGCGGCGCATAGAGCGCCGCTGCGGCGACGAGCACGGCGGCAAGGCCGACCAAAGAGTGGAAAGCAGCGACGAGCTGCGGCATCGCCGTCATCGGGATGCGGCGCGCAGTGACCGCGCCGACCGCACCGCCCGCCGCCATCGCGACGACGATGGAGACCCAGGCGAGGAAGCCGGCGGGCGGGCTGCCGAAGAGCGTGGTCAGGATGGCGAGCGCCATGCCGATCATGCCGAAGAGGTTGCCCTGCCGGCTCGATTCCGGATGCGAGAGGCCGCGCAGCGCCAGGATGAAAAGGACGCCGGCGACGAGATAGAGGAAGGCGGTGAGGTTCGCGGACATCAGCGCGCCGCCCTCTCTTTCCGCTTGTACATGGAGAGCATGCGCTGCGTGACGAGGAAGCCGCCGAAGATGTTCACGCTCGCGAGCATCAGCGCGAAGAAGCCGAAGAAGCGGGCAATCCCGGTCCCCTCACCGACGAGATCGACGCCGACGGCAAGAAGCGCGCCGACCACGATCACCGAGGAGATGGCGTTGGTGACGCTCATCAGCGGTGTATGGAGCGCCGGCGTGACCGACCAGACCACGTAGTAGCCGACGAAGATGGCGAGCACGAAGATCGACAACCGGAAGACGAAGGGATCGATGACGCCGCCGGAGATCGCGTGCGCGGCGGCGCCCGCCGCATCGACCGCGGATTCGTGCTGAAGCGCGATCTGCGCCGCCTGCTCGGCGGCAACCCTCGCCTGCTCGGCCGCCTGCGCAGCGGCCTGCGCTGCCGCCTCGGCCTGACGGACGGCGTCGGTCAGCGCCTCGTTCTCCATCAGCCCTGCCCTCCCACCGGCGCGGAATCGGCCGGCGCCTTCGGCGCGAAGGCCGGATGCACGATGGCGCCATCCGCCGTCAGCAGCGTCGCAGCGACGATCTCGTCGTCGCGCTTGATGTTGAGCGCCTTCGTCTCCTTGTCGATCATCGGCTCGACGAAGGCGTAGATGTTGCGCGCGAGGAGCGCAGAGGACGATGCCGGGATGCGCCCGGCCATGTTGAGGTGGCCAATGATCGTAACGCCGCCAACCTTGGCAATCTGGCCGGGCACGGCACCTTCGACGTTGCCGCCGCGTTCGACAGCCAGGTCGACGATGACCGAGCCGTCCGCCATCGAGGCGACCATCTCGGCGCTGACCAGCTTCGGCGCCGGGCGGCCGGGGATCAGCGCCGTTGTGACGACGATGTCCTGCTTGGCGATGTGATCCTTCACCAGCGCCGCCTGCTTCGCCTGATAGTCCTTCGACATCTCCTTGGCATAGCCGGCGGCCGTCTCCGCTGCCTTGAACTCCTCGTCCTCGACCGCGATGAATTTCGCGCCGAGCGAGGCCACCTGCTCCTTGGCGGCGGGGCGCACGTCGGTCGCAGTGACGACGGCGCCGAGCCGCCGCGCCGTCGCGATCGCCTGCAAGCCGGCGACGCCGGCGCCCATCACGAAGACGCGCGCCGCGGGCACAGTGCCTGCCGCCGTCATCATCATCGGCAGCGCGCGCGTGAAATGCGCCGCCGCATCGATCACGGCCTGGTAGCCGGCGAGATTGGCTTGGCTCGACAGCACGTCCATCACCTGCGCGCGGGTGATGCGCGGGATGAGCTCCAGCGCGAACGCCTCGACGCCGGCGTCGGCCATGCGCTTCAACGCGTCCTCGTTGCCGTAGGGGTCCATAAGCGCGACCACCGCCGCACCACGCTTGTAGCCGGAAAGGTCGTCGGGCCGCCGCACTTTGAGGACGAGGTCGGCATCCGCGAGCGCCGCCTGCCTGCTATCGGCAATCTCGGCGCCGACGTCCCGATAGCTCGCGTCGGACATGCCGGCTGCCGCGCCCGCTCCGGTCTCGACCGCCACGACGGCGCCAAGCGCCGCGAGCTTCTTCACGGATTCCGGCGTCGCCGCAACCCGCGGCTCGACGGCGGGATCCTCCTTCAGAACGGCGACGCGCATCAAGAGCGCCCGCTAGCCAAGCGCCAGGACCATGAAGACGAACCCGATGGCAACGACCACAATGAGCGACGTGACCGATCCCTTCATGACGACGCTGATCGCAGTCGCGACCATCATGCCCAGGATCAGTAGGACGCCGAGCCAGAAACCGTGCGCGGCAATGCCGAAGAGCGTCAACGCCTGGAGGATCGCGATCGTCGCAAGGCCCCCAATCTTAAAAAGCGCGACGAAGGCGGCAAAGGTGCGCCGGTGCTCGGCATAATCCATCGGGGCGCCGAGCTCGACGGGTCCGGATTGCGTGTGTTCGGCCATGATGCCCCCAACTGCGGCAGGAAAGCTGTTGCGGAGCCTTTAACACAGGCTCGGAAAACTCGGCAACGTGCCGGCGCGACGCAGCGGCCGCGAATTTTACGGCATCTCACATCGGCCCGATTGGGGTCGAAAACGGACAAATCGCCAGGCCGCGAAGAAACCGATCGCTCCAAGCGGCAGGCAGGCCGAGAAGATTGCGATTCCGACGCCTCTGACTGACGCCGGGGAGGCTGCGCCGGCCATTCCGGCAGCGTTCGCGACGATGCCGATATAGGCCGCACCGAGCGCGTAGCCGATACGCTGGACGGTCGGGATCGCCGCAGAGACGCGCTCCACCTCGCCTTCCGGCGCAAGCGCCGTGGCGCGGCGCAGAATGAAGGTCCAGGCGATGCCGAAGCCGGCGCCTTCCACGACAGCCACAATGAAGGCGCTCCAAACCGGACCAAAGGGGATGGCGATGGCGAAGCCGGCAATGCTGAGAAGCGTCAGAAGCATCCCAGCCAGGATCAGCGCGCCGTCGCGCTTCTCGGGCGCGCCGGCGACGACGATCGCCATCACCGACCAGCCGATCGCCGATGCCGCCACGACATAGCCCGCTGTCAGCGCCGAGATGTCGTGAAGCCGCGTCAGAAGCAGCGGGCCGTAGATCCCGAGCGGCACCGTCGCCGCCGAGAAGGCCAGCACCATCAGGAGCGCCGCCCCGACGCCGTTGCGTGGATCGAGCGGTGCCCGCGGCAACAGCCGGCTTCCCTTGCGCCTCGCGTCCTGGCGCAGGAAGAATCCAAGGAGCGCGAGGCCGACAAGAATCAGCGCCGGCGACGCGACCGGCGAGAGAGCAATCCCCGCCGCCGCGATCGCGAGCACACCGAGCGCCAGCACGCCGAGCCGCACCAGCGGCAATCGCGCATCCGCGGGCTGCTCCCGGCGCGCGTCGAGAGCACGCGCCGGCGCGATCATCGCGGCGAGGAGAAGCGCCTGCGCCGCGAAGACCCAAAAGCCGCCGCGCCACAGATCGAGATCGGCAAAGACGCCGCCGATGAGCGGTCCGATGAAGGCCGAGATTCCCCAGAGCGCAGAGATCGCCGCTAGCACACGCGGCATCAGCGCACGTGAGAAGAGCAGCGACACGGCGACGAGCGAAAGCGCGAGGAGCCCTCCCCCGCCGAGCCCCTGTGCCAGCCGGCCGATGAGCATCACGGGCATCGTCGGCGCAAGTGCGCTCATCGCGCAGCCGCCGGCGTAGACAAGCGCCGAGCCGGTCATGGCCCTTCTGAGGCCGTAGCGCATCGCGAGGATCGCGCCCGAAGCGCCGGCCGCGACCGAGCCGACCTCGTAGAGGGCGAATGTCCACGACACGAAAGGCACGCCGCCGATGTCGGCGACGATGTCGGGCAGCATCGTCGCGACGAGCAGGCCGTCCGCCGCGTGGAGCCAAACGCCGAGGCAGACGATCGTGAGCCGAACGAGGTTGCCGACGCCGCGAAGCTCGCCCCAGCCCACGTTTCCCGTGGCGCTCATCGCGCCGGCTCGACAGGCGGAAGCCCGGCCTCCTTCAACGCAGCGCTCTGTCGCTTCTCCAAAGCCTCGCGCGAGAAACCGTCGATCTCCGCCTCGAAGAGCCGATGGAAGTTGAGCTCGGCCTTGAGATGCAGAAACACGGCCCCGAGCCCGACGGCAGCACGGTTCATCAGCACGAATTCGCGCGGAATCGTCACCGGGCCCTTCGGCTTCAGCCGCTGTTTCACCTGCCACACCTCGCGGCGGCCGTAGGTGTGGGGCGCGACGCCGTCGGCGATCGTGCGGACACGGTCATCGAGGAGCGGCGCATAGATGAAGCGCGCCCAGAGGCTGAGCGTGTCGATCAAGTCGTCGTTCAGATCGCGGAATCCCCAGATCCGATAGGCCTCCGCGATCAGCGCACGGTCGTCGTGCTGGAAGCCGCGATAGAGCGAGATGACGCCCTCCACGAAGCGCGGCGGAAAGATGCGGATGCAGCCATAGTCGAGAAGGTTCAGCCCGGCCGGCTTATCGGCGTCCTGCACGACCGTATAGTTGCCGAGATGCGGGTCGCCGTGGATCACGCCGTAGCGGGCGAAAGGCCGCCACCATGCGTGGAAGAGCGCGGTCGCGATCAGGTTCCGCTCTTCGAGTGGCCGGCCGACGAAGGAAAGCAGCCGCTCCCCGTCGAGCCACGTCATTGTGAGAAGGCGGCGTGTCGAGAGCTCGGCACGGAAGCGCGGCACGCGCACCTCTTCGGCATCGGCCAGCATCGCGGAGTAGAGCCGCATGTGCGCGGCCTCGCGCGCATAATCGAGCTCCTCACGCAGGCGCTCGCCGAGCTCTTTCAGAACCTCGCGGGTGTCGATCTCGGGGCTGAACCGGCGCTGCATGGCGAGCAACATGCCGAGCTGGCTCAAATCCGCTTCGACCGCCGAATCCATGTCGGGGTATTGCAGCTTGCAGGCAAGCCGCGTTCCGTCGGGCGCGGTCGCGCGGTGCACCTGGCCGAGCGAGGCGGCGGCGGCCGGCTCATGCTCGAAAGACTGGAATCGCTCAGCCCAATCGGGCCCAAGCTCCGCCCGCATGCGCCGCTTCACGAAGGCCCAGCCCATGGGCGGCGCCTCGGCCTGGAGCTTCTGCAGCTCGAAGGCATATTCCGGCGGCAGCACGTCCGGGACGGTCGCTGCGAGCTGGGCCACCTTCATGATCGGGCCCTTCAGCCCGCCGAGCATCCGCGCAAGCTCCACCGCCTGGGCGCTCCGGTCGAAGCCGCGCCCAAGCGCGCGCGAGCCGATTGCCCGCGCCGCAAAGCCCCCGACACCGGTCCCGACCCGCGCATAGCGCGTGAGCCGCCCGGAAAGCCGATTTCCTTCGTCGTCGCTGGAGGACATTCGCCGATAGGTGGGCCGGGACGCGACGCAACGCAACCGGAACCCGGTCCGGCGCATTTAAGCTTCGCCGACTTAGCGCCGGAGGACACGGGGGCAACGGTACTTGGCGTTCAATCCATCCCTTCACCGACCCGGGCCGCCGCGCGGCGAGCTCCCGAGCGCCGGCAGTAACCCGGCGCTCTTCATGCTCGCGATGATCGTCATCGCGATCGCCGCGCTCTATTTCGGCCGCGACATCTTCGTTCCGCTCGCGCTCGCGATGCTTTTGAGCTTCGCGCTTGCGCCGGCCGTGCGCTGGCTCCGTCGCGTCGGCATCCCGAACCTGGCTGCGGTGCTCTCGGTCGTCGCGTTCGCCTTCCTGGTCATTTTCTCGCTCGGCGCGATCGTCGCCTGGCAGGTCGCGGACCTTGCGGAGCAGCTCCCGACCTATCGCTTCAACATCGAGGCGAAGATCGATTCGCTGAGGCAGTCGCCGCCAGGCGGACACCTCTTCGAGCGCGCGACCAGCATGGTGCGCGACCTCGGGCGCAAGATCGAAGAAGAGGACAAGCAGGCGGCGAAGGAACAGGCTGCGCCTGCCGCCAGCGATGAGCCGAAGCCGTTGCCGGTCGAAATCCATCGGCCGGCGCCGACGTCGATGCAGATCATCTCGACGATCCTCGGCCCGCTCGTCAGCCCGCTCGCCACCGCCGGCATCGTCATCGTCTTCGTGATCTTTCTGCTTCTGAAGCGCGAGGACCTGCGCGACCGGCTGATCCGCCTGGCCGGCGCGCGCGGCCTGCCGCGCACGACGCAGGCGCTCGAAGACGCCGCACAGCGGGTCGGTCGCTATCTCCTGATGCAGCTCGTCGTGAACACGACCTACGCGATCCCGATCGTTCTCGGTCTCTGGGTGATCGGTATCCCGAACCCGGTGCTCTGGGGGCTCTTGTGCGGGCTGATGCGCTTCGTGCCCTATATCGGCCCGATCGTAGCGGCCTTCTTTCCGCTCGCGCTCTCGATCGCCGTCGACCCGGGCTGGACGACGCTGCTCCTGACCGGCGCCCTTTTCATCGCCGTGGAGCTGGTCAGCAACAACCTCGTGGAGCCATGGCTCTATGGCGCGAGCACCGGGCTCTCGCCGCTCGCCATCATCGCAGCGGCGGTGTTCTGGACATGGCTCTGGGGCCCGGTTGGGCTGCTTCTCTCGACGCCTCTCACGGTCTGCCTTGTGGTGCTCGGTCGCCACGTACCGCAGTTCGCCTTCCTCGACGTCCTCCTCGGAAACGAGCCGGCACTCTCGCCACCGGAGCTCCTCTATCGCCGGCTTCTCGCCGGCGATCCAACCGAGGCAACGGAGCGCGCCGAGGAGTATCTGCGCGAGCATTCGCTCGAAGCATTCTACGACGATGTGGCTCTACCGGCGCTCCGTCTGGCCGAGTTCGACCGCGACGAGTTGCACCTCACCGAAGAGCAGCGCCTGCGTGTCACCGAGAGCGCCCTCGCGCTGATCGACAATCTCGATGAGTGGGAAGAGAACGGACGGTCGAAGGCGAAGAGCGACGATGAGGACGAGCCGGAGGAGGAGGAGGGCGACATTCCTCAGCTGACGGACGTGCCCGTGCTCTGTGCCGGAGCGCGTGGGAATCTTGACGACGCGGCGGCGGCCGCGCTCTTACAGCTCCTGGAGCGACGCGGCGCAAACGTGCGCCTCCTTTCATACGAGTCGCTGCAGACGGCGGCGCTCCGCGAGCTCGACCTCGGCCGTCCGGCAGCGATCGTGCTCTCCTACCTTAACAGCGACTCCCTCGCGCATGCGCGCTTCCTCGTGCGACGCCTCCGACGACGGTTGCCGGAGGCGCGCATCATTGTCGCGCTCTGGTCCTTTGAGGAGGAAGAGGCCGGCCGCCGCGACCCGCTCGAGGCGACCCGCGCCGACTACGTCGCGACATCGCTTAAAGGGGCGGTCGCAAGAATCGCCGAGGCCGTCGCGCTCTCTCCCCTGGATAAGAACGAGCCGCAGACGCTTGCAGTCCAGCGCTGATGGATCGGCAGAGCCTCAGGCTTCCGCCGCCTCCAATTCGTCGATGAGCCCCTCGATCACCGAAAGCCCCATCTTCCAGAAGCCGGGATCGCTGGCGTCGAGACCGAAAGGCTTAAGCAGCTCCTTGTGGCGCTTGGTTCCGCCCGCTTTGAGCATGGCGAAATACTTCTCCTGAAAGCCGCTTTCAGCCTTCTCGTAGACGGCGTAGAGCGAGTTCACCAGGCAGTCGCCGAACGCATAGGCGTAGACGTAGAAGGGCGAATGGATGAAATGCGGGACATAGGCCCAATAGGTCTCGTAGCCGGCTCCGAGACGGATCGCCGGTCCGAGGCTCTCGCTTTGCACCGTGAGCCATAGCTCGCCGATCCGGTCCGCGGTGAGCTCCCCTTCGCGACGCTCGAGATGCACGTGGCGCTCGAAGCTGTAGAAGGCGATCTGCCTGACCACGGTGTTGATCATGTCCTCGACCTTCGCGGCGAGCATGATCTTGCGCTCTCTGCTGTCGGGCGCCGCGGCGAGCAGCGCGCGGAAGGTCAGCATCTCGCCGAAGACGCTCGCCGTCTCGGCAAGCGTCAGCGGCGTCTGCGACATCAGCAGGCCCTGATCGGCGGCGAGCACTTGGTGCACGCCGTGACCAAGTTCGTGCGCGAGCGTCATCACGTCGCGCGCCTTCCCCTGATAGTTCAGGAGCACATAAGGATGCACCCCCGGCACTGTCGGATGTGCGAAAGCGCCAGGTGCTTTCCCCGGCCGCGTCGGCGCGTCGATCCAGCTCCTGTCGAAGAAGCGCTCCGCGATCGAGGCCATCTCCGGCGCGAAGTCGCCATAGGCGGCGAGCACGGTCTTCCGTGCTTCCTCCCAGCCGATACGCTGGTCGCTCGAATCCGGCAGCGGCGCGTTGCGGTCCCAGAATTCGAGCCTGTCCTTGCCGAGCCAGCGCGCCTTCAGCGCATAGTAACGGTGCGAAATCCGCGGATAGGCATCGCGCACTGCCGCAACCAGCGCATCGACCACCTCCGGCTCGACGCGATTCGAAAGATGCCGCGCTGCCGCCACATCTTTGAAGCCGCGCCACCCGTCGGAGATCGACTTGTCCTTGGCGAGCACGTTCGTGACGTGTGTGAAGAGCCGGACATTCGCCTTGAACGTCACGGCGAGCGCATCGGCGGCGGCCTTGCGCTTCTTTTCATTCGGATCGACGAGGCGATTGAGCGTCGGCTCGAGCGGCAGCATCTCGCCTTCAACGTCGAAACGGAGCGTCGCCAGCGTCTCGTCGAAGAGCCGGTTCCATGCGCCCCGGCCCGTCGCCGACTTCTCGTGGAAAAGCTGCTCGATCCGATCCTCGAGCTGATAGGGGCGCTCGAGCCTCAAATCCTCGAGCCAAGGCCGGTAGGCGCCGAGCGCCGGCGTCTGAAGCGCCGTCTCCACCGCCGCATCGTCGAGGCGATTGAGCTCCAGACCGAAGAAGAGAAGATGGGTGGAGATCGTGGTCAGCCTGTCCTGCATGTCGCCGAAGAACTTCGAGCGCGCAGGGTCGGTCGTGTCGCCGGCATGGACGAGGCCGGCATAGCTCGCGAGACGCCCGAGAACCTCCTCGATCGCTTCGAACTCGATGATCGCCGCTGCAAGCGCAGTACCCGCTTCCGGCGATTCGGAAAGCGCCTTGAGCTTGCCCTTGTAGCGCGCCTCGAACGCGCGAGCTGATTCGGCGGATCGGTCGAGATCGCGCTTCACCTCCGGCGCATCCATCGCCGCGTAGAGGTCGCTCAGGTCCCATACCGGCAACGCGCCGAGGGATTCTGTTTCATGCTCGGCCAGACGCGCCTCTTTCGCCACGCTCGTGCTCCTCAGCTGATCCGATTTAGCCGGCTGCTAATCCGTTCTTAACCGTAAGCAAGAGAAAGTGCGCCCCTCGCTTCGCCCCGGCGCTCGCCGGCTGGTGCCTACGGAAAGGTGATATGGCAGTTCACGTCTTGGTCGTCGATGACGATCCCGCCGAACGCCGCCACATCGAGGAAATCCTAAAGAGCCAAGGTCACTCGGTCGAGGGAGCGCCGAGCGGTGAAGCTGCTCTTGCGCGTCTCCTGCGGTCCGACGCACCGCCGGTCTCCGCGATGATCCTCGATCTCGTCATGCCCGACATGGACGGCATGGCAGTCCTGGAGCGGATGGCGCGCAACGCTCTTTCGGTGCCCGTGATCGTGCAGACTGCGCCCGGCGGCCTCGATAGCGGTGCCTCGGCGATTCGCGCCGGCGCGATCGATTTCCTGGTGAAGCCAACCCCGCCGGAGCGCGTCGCCGTATCGCTCCAGAACGCGCTCAAGATCGGTGCGCTCGAAGGCGAGATTCTGAAGATGCGCCTGTCACGCACCGGTGCGCTGACCCTTGGCGATATCGTGATGCAGTCGCCCGCAATGGAGCGCGTCAGCCAACTCGCGGCGCGCGCGGCCCGCTCGCAGATCGCCATTCTGATCGAGGGAGAGCGTGGCGTCGGCAAGGAGCTTCTGGCGCGCGCGATCCACGGATCGAGCCCGCGCAAGAATCGCCCCTTCGTGACCGTACGCTGCGACGGGATCGGTGCCGTGGACGTGGAAACGACGCTCTTCGGAGCCGACGGCCGCGTCGGCCGGATCTCGGAAGCCGCAGGAGGCACGCTCTTTCTCGACGAGATCGGCGCGTTACCACCGACCGCGCAGGCGAAGCTCGCGCGGATCCTTGCAGACGAGGACTCCGGCGCCCGCCGCTCGCCGCGCGGAGAGATTCGATTGATCGCCGCGACCGGCAGCCGCCTGATCGAGAGCGTCGGCGAAAGAGGATTCCGCGAGGATCTTTTCAACCGACTGAACGTCTTTCCGATCTGGCTGCCGCCGCTCCGCGAGCGCCGCGCCGACATTCCGGTTCTCGCCCGCGGGTTCCTGGCGAGGCTCGCGGCCGAGGCCGGGCGGCCCGGGATCTGCGGCCTCTCCGCCTCCGCCATGCAGATTCTTGCCGCGCACGACTGGCCGGGCAATATCCGCGAGCTTGAGCATGCGATCTTCCGCGCCGTGATGCTATCCGAAGGCGGCGAGCTGATACCGCCCAACTTTCCCTCAATTCCGGGCTCGGCGGCAAAAATTGAACGTGAGACGGCGAAATTTCCGCCCCACGCTGGTGTTGCATTACAGGAACAGGTTCGACCTGAACCGGTCGAGATGCCGACCCCTCGCGCTGACAGCGTTGGCCTCGCCCGGTATGGTATCGCCCGACTCCTTGATGAGCGCGGCGAGATGCGGGCGTTTGGCGTTCTGGAGGAGGAAGTTATCCGCTTTGCCATCGGCCACTATGGTGGCCGGCTGAGTGAGGTGGCGCGGCGTCTCGGCATCGGCCGCTCGACGCTCTACCGAAAGATGAAAGACTACGGGATCGTGCCGGCGGGCTTGAAGGAGATGGCGCGGGCCTAGGCGAACCGAAGGGTCTCGATGATGAGAGTATTGTGCGTCGCCCTCCTCGTTCCCGCGCTCGCCGGCTTCGCTATGCCGGCTTTCGCCCGCATCGATGATGGTTTCTCCGAGGCAATCACCACTCCCTCCCCACGCGCCGTTGCGGTTCGCGCGGTCCTCGATGAGGCAAGCGACACCGGCGACCCGATCGAGAAGATCGTTCTTGGCGGCGTCCGCGACTTCTATGCAGCGCGAAACGACGACCTCTTGTGGGTCGGCCATCTCGATGCGCCACAGCAGGCGACCACGCTTCGCACGGCGATGGACAAGGCCGCCGACTACGGACTCGACCCGCACGCTTACGCCACGCCAAAGCTTGCGGAGCACTACCCCGACGATCCCCGTCGCCTCGCCGAAGCGGATGTCGAGTTCAGTCTCGCGGTCGCACGCCTTGTGACGCACATCGCCTCGGGCCGCGTCGATCCGGCGGCCATCAGCCACTTGATCACGCTTGAGCCGGAGCGCCCCGACATCGCCGAGGCGCTGACGCGGCTGTCGCAGTCGGTCAACGTGGCCGCCGATCTTGCGAGCTATGAGCCGCAGCATCCGCAATATGTGGCGCTGAAGGCACAGCTTGCGAAGCTTCGCGCCAGCGCCACCGAGGAGGAAGAGCGTATCGTCGTGCCGGACGGCGGGCTGATGCGGCCCGGCAAGCGCGATGACCGCGCGCCAATCCTGCGTGCGCGCCTCGACGTCACGCTCGCTCCCGACGCCGACCCGGAGATCTACGACCAGACGCTGGTTGAGGCCGTGAGGACCTTCCAGACAGAGAGCGGGCTCAATGCCGACGGCGTCGTCGGGCCGCAGACGTTGGGGGTCATGAACGGCCGGAGCCGCGAAGAGGAGATCGCCGCGGTGATCGCCAATCTCGAACGCTGGCGCTGGATGCCGCGCGAGCTAGGCGACTTCTACGTCATGGTCAACGTACCGGAGTTCGTGGTCCGCGTGGTCAAAGACGATGCCACGGTGCACGAGACCCGCGTTGTCGTCGGCAAGCCGACGAACCCCACACCGACCTTTTCCAACATGATGAGCTATCTCATCGTCAATCCGTACTGGAACGTCCCGGCCTCGATCATCAGCAAGGAAATGCTGCCGGAGATTCGGAACGACCCCTACGGCTATTTCGCGCGCCAGGGTTACGAGGTCTTCGTGCGCGTCGGCGGCAGGATGCGACAGGTCGATCCGCGCTGGATCGATTGGTATTCGATCAATCCTCGCTCCGTGCAGATTCGCCAGATCCCCGGCGACTTCAACGCGCTCGGCCGCATCAAGTTCATGTTCCCCAATCAGCACTCCGTCTATCTCCATGACACGCCGGCGAAATCTCTCTTCAAGCGTGACCAGCGCGCCTTCAGCCACGGCTGCGTTCGGGTAGAAGACCCGCTCGACTTCGCCGACGCGCTCCTCGTCGTCGCCGCGCCGGAATGGAACTCGAAGCGGCTCGAGAAGCTCTTCGGCGGGCCCGAGCGGCGCGTCAATCTCGACACCCCGGTCCCCGTACACCTTGCCTACTTCACCGAATGGGTGGCGCCCGACGGCGAACTCCATCACTTCGAGGACATTTATGGTTACGACGGAGAGATCTCGGCGTACCTTGGCTCATAGCGATCAGCGCCCGGAGTTGCCCGTATTCCGCCGTAATCTCGCGGTGAGCGCCCCAATTCTGCCATAGCCGGAATTTTAATTCGCGGTTAAGCATCTTACGCGACGATCTGCGCCCTCTGGTGCAGGGGATGGGCGACCCCAAGAACGCCGAGGGCGACCGCGTTTGAGACACCCAGCCGCGCCACTGTCGATCGGGCTTTCCGTCGCCCTTGCGGCTGGTCTTCTGATCATCTCGCTCCTCGTGCTGCCATCAGTGCCGGCGCAATCGCGCGAGCCCGACAAGACGCTCAAGCTCTTCTTCAGCCACACCGGCGAGCGCGCCGAGTTCACCTTCAAGCACAACGGCCGCTACGACCGTGCAGAACTCGAGAAGATCAATCGCTTCCTGCGTGACTGGCGTAAGAACGAGCCGACCCACATGGACCCGCAGCTCCTCGATCTCGTCTGGGCGATCTATCAGGAGAGCGGCTCAAAGGATTACATCCACGTCGTCTCCGCCTATCGCTCTCCCGCCACCAACGAGATGCTGCGCAAACGCTCGAGCGGTGTTGCCAAGAACAGCCAGCATCGGCTCGGCAAGGCGATGGACTGGTTCGTCACCGACGTGCCGCTCTCCAAGCTGCGCGCTATCGCCATGAAGATGCAGGGCGGCGGCGTGGGCTACTATCCGCGCTCCGGCTCGCCCTTCATCCACACCGACACCGGCAACGTGCGCGCCTGGCCGCGCATGACTCGCGAGCAGCTCATTGCGCTCTTCCCGAACGGCAACACGCTTCATATCCCGGCCGACGGCAAGCCGCTGCCCGGCTACGAACAGGCGCTCGCACGCCGCAATACGACGGGCACGACTGCGCTCGCCTATCTGGAGACCGAGCCGTCGCCGGCAGATGCAGCCGACCGCACCGGCACAGATGCAAACACCCGGAGCTGGCTGAGCCGCGTCTTCCCCGGCTCGGCGTCGAACGAAGAGGACGTCGCGGAGGAGGCGCCCGCGCCAGCGCCTGCCGAGAGCCCCGCCACCGTCGCGGCAGCGGATGAAGGCGGCGGAGCTGACGTGCGCATGCCGCGCGCGCGGCCGTCGATCGCCACCGACGGCGCATCCGCTCCGACCTTGATGGCCTCTGCCGACACTGCGGCGCTATCGTCGATGCTGGTCATGCCCGCGAGCGCAACGTTAAGCCCCGAGGCGCTCGGGATCGGTGCTGAGTCGAAGCCGACTGTGGCAGCCGAAGATGCGATCGCCACGCTGATCGCGCCTGAGACTACTGCGTCGCCCGTTGCGCCCGCATCGCCCGAGCTCGCCTATGCGCCGGCGCTCGCCGCATCCGATGCCGACCGTGCGATCCTTGCGGCCTTCGACGCTGTCGATGCATCCGATGCCGTGAAGGAAGCCGACCCCACGCTCGTCGCCGCGCTCACCGGCGGCGTCGTTGCCGGCGACGAAGAGACCGTGGACGCCGCCTCCGCGGTCGTCGTGGCCGCCGCCGATCTTCCCACCTATGAGGGCGACGAGGACGCGCTTCTCGATCTGATCGATGCGCAGACGCCTGCTGACCCGCGCGTGGCAAACCTCGCGATGCCGGAGCCGCAGAAGGTCTCCGAGCTTTTTGTCGCACCGCAGGCAGCGTCGAGCGTCACCAGCCTTCACGCCGAGGCAGGCCCGCCGATCGACGGCTTCCGCCCGAAGCAAGAGAATCACGACGATCAAGGCTTTTTCGCCAAGCTCTTCGCCAGCCTGATCGAGTAGCGACCGCGCGCTCCTTCGCGCGTATGAGCCCCGCAGAGACGCTGTTGCCGGAGCGCCACGGCGCAGGGGATCGTTCCGTCCTGGAATTCCCGTGTGCATGGCTCGCGTGTTAGCGTTTCGACGCCCTGGAGAGTGGGCGGGGGCCAGATGCGTACGTTGCGATTGATCGTCTTCGCCGCCGGCGCGCTATTGCCGATGGCGGCCGATGCCGAATTCCAGATCTCCGGCTATGGCGGCGCCAACACCGCTAACAACAGCGACGTGACTTTGACGTCGCCGCTGGTGTCGGGCACCTACGATGTCGACTGGTACGGTGATTCCTTCCACATGCCGCCTTATTGGGGTCTGCGCGGGACATGGTGGCTCACCGACTTCAACCGTCCGCGCTGGGGCGTCGCGATCGACTATACGCATGCCAAGGTGAAGGCCCGCGACCTCGGCATCATTCCCTTCTCGCATCTGGAGTTCACCGACGGCCTGAACACGATCACGCTGAACGGCCTCTATCGCATGCCGCTCAACAACCGCTTCACGGCCTACGCCGGCGCGGGCATCGGTGCGGCTTTTCCGCATGTCGAGGTGAAGACGATCCCCTACCAGGGCACGACGTGGGGCTATCAGCTCACCGGCCCCGATTTTCAGGGGCTGATCGGCGTCAATATGGACGTCGCCTACGGCTTCTCGCTCTTTGCTGAATACAAGGCGAACTACAGCCTGAACAATGCCGACCTGGTCGGCGGCGGCTCGCTCAAGACAAATGTCCTGACGCACCAGTTTGCCGTCGGAATCAGCATCTCGCTCGGCGCAAAGCCGCAATATTAACGGCGCTCCGCCGCTTCCCGCTCCCGTATCGACCCGGGCGCGGCTGACCTGTATCGTCCGCCGGCGATGTCAGCAGAGCTTGAACGCACACCCATCGTGGACCGTCTCGGCACCCGGTCGCTGGCCCTCTACGAGCGGCTGCGGACGAATCTGGTGCAGTCGACCGCGTTCCTCGCGCGCCGCCGGCGCGACGTCCGATTCCGCGTTGTCCCCTGCGACGCGCTGACGCTCCTGAACGCCGCCGCCGTTGGCATCACGATCCTTCTGATGCTCGCCTTCGCGCTCGATCCTTTCCTCGTTGCTTGGCAACAGAGCCTGTCGGAATCGGTCGTCGATCTCTTCCGCCACGTGACGCGCTTCGGCCAGTCGGACTGGATTCTCATCGGCACCGGCGTCTTCGTGATCGTGATGCTGGGTCTCGATGCCAAGGCGCTGGCAAGGCACACGCGCGCCAGAAGAACGGCGCGCGCGCTTTCCGCCCTCTACGTGTTCGTCTCCGTTGCAAGCTCGGGCATTGTCGCGAACGTCGCGAAATACGTGATCGGCCGCGCGCGCCCGGAGCACTTCGCCGACGCCGGCGGCTATGCGTTCGACTTCTTGTCCGGCGACCCTGGCTGGGCGAGCTTCCCGTCCGGCCACGCGACGACGGCGATGTCGCTCGGCGTCTCGCTGGCGCTGCTCTTCCCGCGCCTCCGCTGGGTGTGCTTGTCGCTCGGCTTCTGGATTGCGGTCAGCCGGCTCTTCACCGCCGCGCACTATCCTTCCGACGTACTTGCCGGCGGCCTTCTCGGCGGATTGACCGCCTGGCTCTTAGCCCGAGCGCTCGCGCAGCGGCGGCTGCTCTTCGACTTCGACCCGGCCGGCCGGCTGATCCGCCGGAAGAGCGCCACTGCGCGCCTCTTCTGAGCCGCCGTCAGGACAGGTCGGCGGGCGCCATCCCGAGCGCGTGGAGATAGAGGTCGAGAAGCGCCTCCTCCTCCTGCCGCTCCGCGGTGTCCTTCTTCCTCAGCCGAATCACCTGCCGCATGATCTTGGTGTCGAAGCCCTGGCCCTTCGCCTCGGCGAAAACGTCGCGGATGTCGTCGGCGATCGCTTTCTTCTCCTCTTCGAGGCGCTCGATCCGCTCTATCAGCGACTTGAGCTGCCCCGATGCCACCGTTCCAGAGCCTAAAGACGCGGAAGCTGCGGTGGGGGATATTTCGGCTGAAACGCCATTCTCGGCCATACCAAGAACTCCTTGTCGGTTGGAGTCGGCGTGGCCCTCCTCCCGCGAAACGTCAATGCCTCGCGGCCGGCAATCCTCACTATCCAAAGGTCAGTCGTGCGATGGGCGATTTTTCTCGAAAGCCGCCTTGGCACCATCGGTCGCTTCCGCCTGATATTTCGCGCGCCACTCGTCGTAGGGCATGCCGTAGACGATCTCGCGGCTCTCCTCTTTCGACATGGAAAGACCGTGCTCCTCGGCAGCGTCGCGGTACCAGTTCGACAGGCAGTTGCGGCAGAAGCCTGCAAGATTCATCAGGTCGATGTTCTGCACGTCTGTACGCTCGCGGAGATGCTCCACGAGCCGGCGGAACGCCGCCGCCTCGAGCGCCGTGCGGGTTGCCTTGTCCATTTGCAGCATCGTCCTCTCCTTGCCTCGTTCCGTCGCCGCCCCGTTCAGTCGTCATCGGCCTCCGAGCCGTAGTGACACACGACATGCAGCGAGGGATCGGCAATCGCCTCGCGCAGGATCGGCTCCAGCCGATCGGCCCATTCCTGGACACCGGCCGGCCTCTCGATCAAATCGTTCCGCACCTCCAGGAGCCCGTGCGCCAGGCCGCGACGCGTTCCATGTCGGTACATGGTGTCGTTCTTGAGCGAGCCCAAATAGGGCTCGTTGTCGCCTATGCGAAGGCCGTGCTCCACGCGTAGCCGATCGAGCATCAAATGCGCGAAGCGCGGATCGCGATCCCAAAGGATGCCCGCGTGCCACGGCCGCCGCATGCCCTTCCAGTCAGGCGTATAGGAGTGGATGGAGAGGATTGCCGGCGGCACGCCCGCTTCCATCATCGCACCGATCCGCCGCTCGATCGCCGAGTGATAGGGCCGATAGAAACGCACGAGCCGCCGCTCCCGCTCCTTTGCTTCGAGAGACTGGTTGCCGGGGACCACGGCACCGTCGGAAAGCCGCATGAGCAGCGTCGGGTCGTCCTCGCCCCGGTTCGGATCGACGAGGAGCCGCGAGAAGCGCGTGAGGATCGTCGGAGCGCTAAGGCGCTCCCAGAGCCCGCGCGCGAGTGGGGCAGCGCCGATGTCGTAGCCGATATGGCGGCGAAGCTCTGCCTCCGGCAGCCCGAGGTTGTCGTATTCGGGCGGTACCAGGTTGCTCGCGTGATCGACGAGCACGAGCAGCCCGAGACCGTTGTCGCCGTCGAGCTCCTCAAAAGAATCGCTGTGGAGCGCTTGTCCGGCGCCAACCGGATCCGCCTTCATCATTCGAGCCCCGGGGGGAAACCAAAGAACGGCTCGCGCGGAACCGTGGGAACATGATAGGTGCTGCCGCGCCCGCCTTCCAGCGTCGCGAAATGTTCATGGTTCCCCCCGCCTCAAGGCTTCCTGCCACTTTCGACGCCGCTCCGCTCCCTTTCCTCGCCCTGGTCGCCGGAGCGACGGCGATGGGAATCTCGCCGATCTTCGTCCGTTTCGCCGAGGTCGGGCCCTTCACGAGCGCCTTCTGGCGGGTGGGCCTTGCCCTTCCCGCGCTCTGGCTGTGGTCGGCGATCGAACGCCAGTCGGCTGCGACGACGCGACCAGACGCCGCGGCGCGCTTCTCGGTCGTTCTTGCGGGACTGTTCTTCGCCGGCGACCTGACCTTCTGGCACCTCGCGATCATGAACACCTCGGTTGCCAATGCGACGTTTCTTGCCACGCTCGCGCCCGTGTGGGTCGTGCTCGGCTCGGGCCTGATCCTCGGTGAGCGCGTCGCCTGGCCGGTCTTGCTTGGACTGGCGCTTTGCCTCGTCGGTGCGACAGCGCTGATCGGCAACACCTGGTCGATGAACCCCGAGAAGCTCGACGGCGACATCTACGGAGTCGCGACTTCGGTCTTCTTCGGCGCCTACTTCCTCGCCGTCAGGCGCGCGCGGCGCGTCTACGGCGCCGGCCGCACGCTCCTCATCTCGAGCGTCGTCACGGCGCTCGTTCTTCTGGTCGAGGCCGTCATGTTCGAGGACCAGATGTGGCCGCTCGCGCTCTCCGCCGTGGCGGCGCTCCTTGCGCTCGCCCTCGTCAGCCATGCCGGCGGACAAGGGCTTCTCTCTTACGCGCTCGGCCACCTGCCCGCCGCCTTCTCTGCACTCGTGATCTTCCTCGAAGCCGTCGCGGCCGCATGCTTCGGCTGGGTCATCCTTGGCGAACCGATCGGGCTGGTGCAGGCGCTCGGCGCCGTCGCGATCTCCATCGGGATCAGCGTCGCCCGCCCGAGGCGGGCATGAGCCCGCGCGAGCTCTGCCGCGCGATGTTCGACGCCGCTGTGGCCAGGGCACAGCCTGCCGTCTGCCTGCCGTCGCATCTTCCGCCGCCGCCGTCTGGCCGCCTCATCGTGCTCGCTTGCGGCAAGTCGGGTGCGCACATGTCCGAGAGCTGTGAAGCGCATTATCTCGACGGCGGGCTGCTTGAGCCCAAGCGTCTCGTCGGCATCTGCATCACGCGGCACGGCTACGCGCGCAGCCTCAGGCGCATCCGCTGCGTGGAGGCCGGGCATCCGGTACCTGATGCCGCGGGCCTTCAGGCGACCGCCGACGTACTCGCGCTCGCCAAGGAGGCCGGCCCTGATGACCTCGCGCTGGTGCTTCTCTCGGGCGGTGGCTCGGCGAACTGGGTCGCCCCTGCTCCGGGACTCACGATCGATGACAAGCAGCGCCTGACCGAGGCGCTGCTTGCCTCCGGCGCGCCGATCTCCGACATCAACACCGTGCGCAAGCACCTGTCGCGCATCAAGGGCGGACGGCTCGCCGCGCGCCTTTACCCTGCCCGCTCCCTTTCGCTCGCGATCTCCGACGTGCCCGGCGATGATCCTTCCATCATCGCCTCCGGCCCGACCGTGCCCGACCGCACCACGTCCGCCGATGCGCGCGACGCCCTAAGACGCTGGAAGATCGCGATCCCGAAGAAGATCGCTACGGTTCTCGACTCCGCCGACGGCGAGACGCCGAAGCCCGGCGACAAGGTGTTCTCGACTGCCGACTATCGCATTGTCGCGCGCCCCGCGGATTTGCTCGAAGCTGCGGCCGCGCTCGGTCGCCAAGCCGGATACGACGTCGCGATGCTCGGCGACTCGCTCGAAGGCGAAGCGTCGGAGGTCGGCGCAGCGCACGGCAGGATGGCGGTTGAAGCGCTGAACGCCGGCCGACGCGTCATCCTCCTCTCCGGCGGCGAGCTCACGGTGACGGTGAGAGGCGAAGGCGAAGGCGGCCCCAACCAGGAGTATGCACTGGCGCTCGCGGCGGCGATCGATGGCGCGGATGGAATCACTGTGCTTGCTGCCGACACCGACGGGACCGACGGCGGACGCGGTGCGTCATCTGATCCGGCCGGCGCATTCGCCGATGCAACAACGCTTGCGCGTGGACGAGCGCAGAGCCTCAATGCCGCCAACTTCCTGAAAAATAATGACTCAAAGCAATTTTTTAACCGAATCGGAGACCTTCTCGTCACCGGTCCAACCGGGACGAACGTCAACGACTTCCGTTGTGGCGTCGTTGACAAGGGAAAGACCGGCGGGCCATAAGGTTAAGGAATAGGTAGGTATGCGCCCAACGGAGAAGGGTGGGGCAATGAGGCTTCTCCGCTCTAGCGGATTCGTCGCCCTAGTGTGCGCCGCGTTCACTGTTTTGATGAGCTCCCCTTCGAAGGCAGACCTGCGCGTCTGCAACAAGACCACGAGCCGGGTCGGCATCGCCGTCGGATATAAAGCCGCTCACGACTGGACGACCGAAGGCTGGTGGACCGTCGATTCCGATAGCTGCGCGACGATCCTTACTGGGCCCCTCGGCGGCCGCTACTACTACATGTATGCGGTCGACTACGATCAAGGCGGCGAGTGGGGAGGCAACAGCGCCTTCCTCTGCACGCAGGAAAAGGAATTCACTATCGAAGGCGTTAGCGACTGCGTGGCGCGCGGTTACCAGAAGACCGGCTTCTACGAGGTCGACACCGGCAACCAGGAGAGCTGGACGATCCAGCTGACTGAACCTGCGAGCCGGGGTGTCGGAGGCCGATGAGACGCGGTCGCAAGAGCAAGATTCTCGCCACCCTCGGGCCTTCGTCCAACACACCTGATACGATCGAACAGCTCTTCCGGGCGGGCGCCGATCTTTTCCGCATCAATATGAGCCACACCGCGCACGACGCGATGCGGGCCTACGTGGCGGCCATCCGTGAGGTGGAGGCGAAATACGATCGGCCGCTCGGCATTGTCGCCGATCTGCAGGGGCCGAAGCTTCGCATCGGAACGTTCGAGGGCGGCTCTATTGAGCTGGCGAAGGGCCAGACCTTCGTGCTCGACAGCGACAAGCAGCCCGGCAACCAGAGCCGCGTGCTTCTTCCCCACCCGGAAATCTTCGCAGCGCTCGAGCCCGGCCACGCGATCCTTCTGAACGACGGCCGCGTGCGTCTGAGCGTTCTGGAGGTCGGTAATGGCCGCGCGGTCACCGAGGTCGTGGCGGGCAAGGCGCTTTCGGACCGAAAGGGCGTCAACCTTCCCGATACGATGCTTCGCTCCGGCGCGCTGACGGAGAAGGATCGCCGCGACCTCGACGCGGCGCTCGCCGCCGAGGTCGACTGGATCGCCCTCTCCTTCATCCAGCGGCCCGACGACATCGCCGATGCGCGCAAGACCGTGAAGAACCAAGCCGGCATCATGGCCAAGATCGAGAAGCCGCAGGCGCTGCTGCACCTTGAGGCGATCATGGAGCTCGCGGATGGCATGATGGTGGCGCGCGGCGATCTCGGCGTTGAGATGCCGCTCGAAGCGGTACCCGGGGTGCAGAAGCAGATCACGCGTATGGGCCGGCAGATGGGGAAGCCGGTGGTGGTCGCGACCCAGATGCTGGAGAGCATGATCACGGCCCCGGTTCCGACGCGCGCCGAGGTGTCGGATGTCGCGACCGCCGTCTTCGAGGGCGCCGACGCGGTCATGCTGTCGGCGGAGTTGGCGGCGGGCGAATACCCGGTCGAGGCGGTCGCGACAATGGACAAGATCGCCGAGGCAGTGGAGAAGGACAAGCTCTTCCGCACGATCATCCAGGCGCAGCGCCCGGAGCCGGAATCGACCGGCGCCGACACCATCACTTTCGCGGCACGGCAGATCGCCGAGACGCTCGGGCTCGCCGCGATCGTCTGCTACACCTCCTCCGGCTCGACCGGCGTGCGCGCCTCGCGCGAGCGGCCCAACGTCCCGATCATCGCGCTTTCGCCCGTGCGACGCACGGCGCGGCGTCTGTCGATGGTCTGGGGACTCCACTGCGTGGTTACCGAAGATGCGCACGATGTCGACGAGATGGTGCATCGCGCCTGCTCGATCGCCTTCAAGGAAGGCTTCGCGCATCCCGAGCAGCGCGTCATCATCACCGCCGGCGTCCCCTTCGGCACGCCGGGGGCCACCAATCTGCTCAGGATCGCTTTCGTCGGCCCGGACGGGACGTCGGGGATTTAGGCTCTGAGGAGCAGAGGCCGCGCCTTCAGATCGCCGGCCCCTCGTTTTCCTTCTCGAGCTTCTCCAGCGTCTCGCGCACCTGCTTCAGCCGCGGATTGATCTCAAGCGCCCGCTTGAAAACGCGGATTGCTTCCGGCCCGCGGTCGAGCGTTTCCAGGATCATCCCGAAGCCCGCCAGCGCGCCGAAGTGCCGCGGCTGGAGCGCCAGCGTCTCGCGGATGTCGGCAAGAGAAGCCGAATAGTCGTCGATCAGGTAATAAACGGTCGCGCGCTTGTTCCACGCTTCCGCGAAATCCGGCTTGATCACGATGATCTGGTCCAAAAGGTCGAGCGCCAGCGGAAAATTCTTCGCCTCGATCGCCTCGACCGCCCACGACAGGAGGAGGTCGGCCGTCGCGCTGCCGGAATGAGCGAAACGCCGGAGGATTTCCTGCTCAATCCGCCCACCCGCAGGGGACTCGGCGTTCTCCTTGAGCTTCGTGAAGAGGTCGTCGAGCGGCATCTCGGCGATAATGCGCGGCGTGAGGACGGTCGGAACGTGCTCTTCGATCTCGGCTCGCGCCGGGACCGCCGCAAGAAGCGCGACGAGGATGACGGCAAAAAGACGCCGATTCATGCCGACAGGATAGGCCTGCCAGCCGACGGCGTCAAAACGCGATCGATTGATTTGGCGTGACCCAGGCGAGCCGGTGCCCAGCTCAGCCCTGGCGGGCTTTGAAGCGCTTCTGCGTCTTGTTGATGACGTAGACGCGGCCCTTGCGGCGGACCAGGCGGTTTCCGCGGTGCCGGGCCCTGAGCGACCTGAGCGAATTCTTGATCTTCATGAGGCTGTTCCCGCGCGCCGCCGGCGCGTCAAAATTCCAAGCGCCGCACATAGGGAGGCCGAGCCCGGATTGTCAATGCCCAGGGGCAGCTTAGCGGCGATTCCGGAACGAATCTCAGGGCTCACGTCGGCCCGGCCTCCGGCTCCTGGGTAGCCCCGTTGCCGGGAGCGCTGGTTAGGCAGCGGAAAAGGTCGTCGTCGCGGATCAGCCCCTTGATCATGCCCTCCTCCCGCACCACGAAGGGCCCCGCGTGCTTGAGCCGCGCGTCGATCATGACGCGGAGCGGCGTCTCCCGTGGAACCGCGATGAAGGCGCTCTCGGGGGCATGCCCCACCTCGTCGAGGGCCATGATCGGGGCGCTCTGGCCCCGTCGCCGCGCCACTCCGGCTTCCGTCAGCGTTAGATCGTCGTCGATCCGTGCCTCACCGTTCGCAGCACCCTGTGGCAGCGCCGCGAACGGAGTCATGATCTCCTGCGCCCGGAGCACGTTCAGCGGGTTCATGTGGGCAACGAAGTCGCGCACGTAGTCGTTCGCAGGGTTCAGCACGATGTCCTGCGGCGGGCCGTATTGGACGATGCGCCCCGATTCCATGATGGCGATACGGGTGCCGATCTTGAGCGCCTCGTCGAGATCGTGGCTGACGAATATGATCGTGCGCTTGAGCTCCTTCTGCACCTCAAGGAGCTCGTCCTGGAGCTTCGTGCGGATCAACGGATCGAGCGCCGAGAACGGCTCATCCATGAGAAGGATCGGTGCGTCGGTGGCGAAGGCGCGCGCCAAGCCGACGCGCTGCTGCATGCCGCCAGAAAGCTCCTGCGCGTATTTCTCCGCCCACGGCGTCAGCCCGACCAGCTCGAGCTGTTTCATGACGCGCTCGCGCCGCTCTGCTTCGGGGACACGCGCAAGCTCCAGCCCGAACCCGGCGTTCTCCGCGACCGTGCGCCAGGGGAGGAGCGCGAACTGCTGGAATACCATGGCCACGCGCCGCATGCGGATGTTGCGGAGCACGTTCGCGTCGCAGGTCACGACGTTGACCATCTTGTCCTCGTCCTTGACGAGGACGGTCCCACGCGCCGGCCGGTTCAGGCCGTTCACCGCGCGCATAAGAGTTGATTTGCCGGAGCCGGAAAGCCCCATCAGCACCGTGATCTCGCCCTCGCCCACGTCGAGCGAGGCGTCGGCCACGCCGAGCACCGCGCCGCATTCAGCGAGGATCTCGTTCCGCGTCATGCCCTTGTCGAGGAGCGCCAGACCTTCCGCCGCCTTCTGGCCGAAGACGATGTCCACATTCTTGAAAGCGACGACCGTCTCGCTCATCGCCGGGTCACTTCCGATCGCTCGGCGCGTCGCCGATGCGGCAGACACGGTCGAGAACGATGGCGAGCACGACGATGGCAAGGCCGGCTTCGATCCCCATCGGGATGTTGACGGTGTTCAGCGCTCTGACCACCGGCTTGCCAAGCCCGTTCGCGCCTATCAGCGCTGCGATGACCACCATCGACAGACAGAGCATGATGCACTGCGTGAGCCCGGCCATGATCGAGGGCCATGCTGCGGGAAGCTCCACTTTCCAGAGCAGCTGGCGCCTGGTTGCGCCGAAAGCCTCGCCGGCCTCGATCAGCTGGCTCGGCACGGTCGTGATGCCGAGATGCGTGAGGCGAATCGGCGCCGGGACCGCGAAGATCACGGTGCAGATGAGGCCGGGCGCGAGTCCGAGCCCGAACAATACCAGTGCCGGTATGAGATAGACGAAGGTCGGCAACGTCTGCATCAGGTCGAGCACCGGGCGAAGCAGCTTGAAAAGCCATTCGCGGTGCGCCGCGGCGATGCCGATCGGCACGCCGATTCCCATTGCGACGGCAGCCGACCCGATGACCAGCGCCAGCGTCTCCATGGTCTCTTTCCAGAGGCCCTGGTTCAGGATGTAGAGGAGGCCGAGCGCGACGCCGAGAGTCAAAGCCCACGAGCGGTGCAGGAACCAAGCGAGTGTGGCGACGAGGGCGACGATGACGATGGGCGGCGGCCAAAGGAGCACGTCGATCATCGCCTTCAGCACGTCGGAAATGCCGGTCGAGAGTCCATTGAAGAACCAGTCCAGCCAGGTGGTGAGGAAATTGAAGAATTCCTTGCCCCAAAGGCCGACCGGAATCTTGTAGGCGGTGAACCACTTCTCCATGCGCTCTCCCCGGGCGCGCCGCTCCCGCCACGCCCCCGCACCTGAAAGCGCCGAGGCCCGCCTTTGAAGAGCGGGCCTCGGCGGCTACGTCACGTACCGAGCGAAGCCTTGACCGCGGCCATCGCATCGCCGCCGTCGAAGGTCGTCACGCCGTCGATCCAGGGCGAGACGACGTCGGGATTCGCCTTGAGCCAAGCCGTTGCCGCTTCTTCGGCGTCGGTCCCCTTCAGAATCTCGTCCATGATGTGGTTCTCCATGGACAATGAGAACTTCAGATTGCTGATGAACTTGCCGGCGTTCGGGCAGTCGCCGACGTAGCCGGCGCGGACATTTGTAAAGACGGTTGCGGCGCCGAAGCCGGAATCGCCCATCCCGTCGAGGTAGGTTATCGCCATCTCGCCCATCACCGGATGCGGCGTCCAGCCGAGGAAGACGATCCAGCCCTGGTCCTTCATCTCCTTCTGGGCCTGCGCCAGCATGCCCGCCTCTGAGGATTCGACCAGCTCGAAGCCGTCGAGCCCGTTCGCCTTGTCGTCGATCATGCCGAGCACGATGCGGTTGCCGTCGTTGCCAGGCTCGATCCCGTAGATCTTGTGGTCGAACTTGTCGCCGAACTTGCCGACATCGGTCAGGCTCTTCACACCGGCATCGGCGACATAGGTCGGCACCACGAGGCCGTAGCCCGCGCCCTCGAGATTCGCCGGCTGTAGCTGCTCCACCGACTTGTCGTCGAGGAAGGGCTGCACGTCGGCCGCCATGGACGGCATCCAGTTGCCGAGGAAGACGTCGATGTCCTTGTTCTTGAGCGAAGCGTAGGTGACCGGCACGGAGAGCACCTGCACCTCCGGATCGTAGCCGAGCGCCTTCAGGACGACGGAGGAGACCGCGGTCGTTGCGGTGATGTCGGTCCAGCCGACGTCGGAAAAGCGGACGGTCTTGCAGCTCTCCGAATCCTGCGCCGCCGCGGAGCCCGCCGAGACGGCGAAGGCGAGCGCCGCGAGCGCACAACCCTTGATAAATACCTGCATTGAAGTCTCCCTCGGACATGAAATGCGCGGCTGGCCGCCCCGCCGCCGAAAGCCGCACGCTTCAACCATCGAAACATCAATGGTAGAGCGTGGCAAGCTTATCTTGATTGATCGGCCAATCAAAAACCGGTACTCGACGCCCGGAATCCCGGAGGTCCCGCATGCCCCGAATTGGAATGGAGCCGGTACGCCGGAAAGCGCTTATCGCCGCGGCGATCGACACGATTCACGACCGCGGGATGGGCCAGGTGACGATGGTGGAGATCGCCCGGCGCGCCGGCGTCTCGCCGGCTCTCGCGCATCACTATTTCGGCGGCAAGGACCAGCTTCTCCTCGCCACGATGCGCCACCTGCTGACCGAGCTCGGCGAGGAAATCCAGACTCGGCTCGCCGAGGCGCGAACCCCGCACGAGCGCCTTGCAGCTGTGATCCGCGGGAATTTCGCGGCGTGCCAGTTCCGCCCGGCGGTGATCTCCGCCTGGCTGGCGTTCTACGGGCAGGCGCAGACCGACCCCGAGGCGCGGCGGCTGCTCCGCATCTACCACCGGCGGCTTGAGAGCAACCTGCTTCACCCGCTCGGCGAGATTACGACGCGCGCGCAAGCGCTCCGCATCGCCGAGACCGCTGCGGCGCTGATCGACGGGCTGTGGATCCGCCGCTCGCTGGCCGACGCCGAACCGGATCCGGACGGCGCAGCGCGATTGGTCGAGGACGCCATCTTCGAAGCCCTCCGCCGCGCCGATGCATGAGGCCGACTACATCGTGATTGGCGCCGGCTCGGCCGGCTGCGCGCTCGCCTATCGGCTCTCCGATGACGGCAAGAACACCGTGCTCGTCATAGAGTTCGGAGGCAGTGACTTCGGCCCGCTCATCCAGATGCCGGCGGCGTTCTCGATCCCGATGAACATGCGCGCCTATGACTGGGGCTACCGGAGCGAGCCCGAGCCGCGTCTCGGTGGAAGGCGCCTCGCCGCGCCGCGCGGAAAAGTGGTCGGCGGCTCTTCCTCCATCAACGGCATGGTCTTCGTGCGCGGCCACGCGGCGGACTTCGACCGCTGGGAGGCGGCCGGCGCCAAGGGCTGGGCCTTCAAGGACGTGCTCCCCTACTTCAAGCGCATGGAGACCGCGCACCTGAACGGCAGCGGCGCCCATTCCGACAATGGGGCGGAGGGCTGGCGTGGAAAGGACGGGCCGGTTCACGTGACCCGCGGCAAGATGACCAACCCGCTCTACCGCGCCTTCACCGACGCCGGCGTCGAGGCCGGCTATCCCTTCACCGCCGACTATAACGGCACCAAGCAGGAAGGCTTTGGCCCGATGGAGATGACGGTCTGGAAGGGCCGCCGCTGGTCGACGGCGAACGCCTACATGAAGCCCGCGCTGAAGCGCCCGAACGTTTCGCTCCGCAAAGGGACGCGCGCCGAGCGCATAGTCTTCGAAGGGCGGAAAGCCGTCGGCGTCGTCGTGAGCCGCTGGGGTCATGTCGAAACGCTTCGCGCCCGCAAGGAAGTAATTCTCGCCGCCTCCGCGTTCAATTCGCCGCAGCTCCTGATGCTCTCGGGAATCGGCCCGGCCGAGCATCTTCGCGCGCACGGGATCGAGGTCGTCGCCAACCGGCCGGGGGTCGGCGGCAACCTGCAGGATCATCTCGAAGTCTACGTGCAGCAGGCGTGCCTGCAGCCGATCACGCTGAACGCCCATCTCGGCCTTCTTGCGCGCGCGAAGATCGGGCTCGAATGGCTTCTTCTCGGAAGCGGGCTCGGCAGCAGCAATCATTTCGAGGCCTGCGCCTTCATCCGCTCTGCTGCCGGTGTCCCCTACCCCGATCTGCAGCTCCACTTCCTGCCCGCCGCGGTGCGCTACGACGGTCGCGCCGCCGCAACGGCCCACGGCTTCCAGGCGCATGTCGGCCCGATGCGCTCGCCTTCGCGCGGCGAAGTACGGCTGAAATCGCCGGCGCCCGACAAAGCGCCGGCGATACGCTTCAACTACATGAGCCACGACGAGGATTGGCGCGACTTCCGCGCCGCGATCCGGTTGACGCGCGAGATATTCAGGCAGGCCCCGCTCGCAGGGTATCGCGGCGCCGAGATCATGCCCGGCGAAACTGCGCAATCGGACGAGGAGCTCGATGACTTTGTGCGCGAGAACGTCGAGAGCGCCTATCACCCTTGCGGCACATGCCGCATGGGAGCGGTTGAGGACGTGACGAGCGTGGTCGACTCCGAGTGCCGTGTGATCGGGACCGAAGGCTTGCGCGTCGCCGATTCCTCGATCTTCCCGGAGATCACCAACGGCAACATCAACGCCCCCTCGATCATGGTAGGGGAGAAGGCCGCCGACATGATCCTCGGGCGCCCGCCGCTGCCGGCCTCCAACGTCGAGCCCTGGATCGACCCGGCCTGGCGCGAAAAGCAGCGGTGAGACCCAGGAATCCTTGAAATTGCGAGAGGCACTCAGGCGACCACACTCACCGGCGATCGGTTTGCGGGATACACGTCTTCTGCACTAGAGTTCCCGGCCGAACACCGTCTCGTCGGGAGGGACCGTCATGTACATCGCCGGCCAGGAAGAAATCGACGCCATCACGAAGGTGATCCGCGACCACACCCTCTTTCGATATGGCGTCGGCGGAGAGTGCGATCGGTTCGAGGCGCGCTATGCGAAATATCTCGGCGTCAAGCACTTCGCGCTCGGCGCGAGCGGCTCACAGGCGCTTGCCGCGGCGATGGCAGCCGTCGGACTTGGCCCAGGCGACGAAGTTCTAATACCGGCTCACACCTACATGGCGACCGCGACCGCGGTTCTCTCGGTCGGCGCGATTCCGGTCATCGTCGAGGTCGACGAGAGCGTCACCATCGACCCGCAGGCGGTCGAGGACGCGATCAGCCCGCGCACGAAGGCCGTCGTGCCGGTACATATGTGGGGCGCGGCTTGCGACATGAATGCCATCATGGAGATCGCCGAACGTCGCAGCCTGATCGTCATCGAGGATGCCTGCCAAGGCGTCGGCGGCAGCTACGAGGGGCGGAAGTTCGGCTCGATCGGTCACATCGGCGCATTCAGCTTCAACTACTACAAGAACATGACGTCGGGCGAAGGCGGCGGCGTGTCGGTGAACGACGACCGGCTGGCGGAGCGTGTGCGCTGCTCGATCGACCCCTGTCATTTCTACTGGCACGGCCGCAACGACGCCGACAAACCTTTCTCGTCGAACGGCGCGCGCGCTTCGGAACTGATGGGCGCCATGCTGAACGTTCAGCTCGACCGCCTCGACGGCATGATCTCTGCGATGCGCGCGGAGAAGAAGACGATCCTCGCCGGCACGGCATCGCTCGACAATCTCGGCCTTCGCCGCGCCCCAATGAACAGTCCCGACCACGACTGCTCGACGCAGGTCATGTACACCCTTCCCTCGACCGACGCGGCCGACCGCTTCGTGAAGATTTTCCCGAGCGTCGTCGTGGGCAAGACCGGCCGCCACACCTATACCGAATGGGACCAAGTGCTGATGGGCGCCGGCGCAGCACATCCGGCGATGAACCCCTATCTGATGCCCGCCAACGCCGAGTGCCGTAAGGCCTACTCGAAGGACATGTGCGCGCGGTCTCTGGAAATCCTCAATCGCACAGTGATGGTCGCGACCCATCCGGAGCACAGTGAAAAGGAGATCGCCGACATCGTGCACAATATCGGCGTCGCCGCTCGCGTCGTGCTCGGCGGGCTGCCCGCTGACCAGGCCGACCTGCGCGACGCAAAGCCGGTTGATGCTCAGAAATTCGACCTAAAGGTCGACGCGTAGCCACGTCTCGTTGGCGGCCGCCCGAGACGCGCCACCGCGACCCGGCTATCGCGCCGCCGCTCCCGCCTCCGGCCGCGTCGGCGTTATACCCGCGAGCTCCTCTTCAAGATCGCGGAGCTCCGCGCCGCCCGCCATCATCGTTGTGACCTCCTCACGCGTGACCTCGCTCTTGGCGAAGAAACCCATCGAGCGGCCGCGATTGAGGAGCATGAAGCGGTCACCGACCGGATAGGCGTGGTGGACGTTGTGCGTGATCAGGATCACCGCGAGGCCGTCGGCGCGGGCTTGGGCGACGTAGCGCAGTACCAGCGACGCCTGTTTGACGCCGAGCGCAGAGGTCGGTTCGTCGAGAATGAGCACACGCGCACCGAAATAGACCGCGCGCGCAATCGCTACGCACTGGCGCTCGCCTCCCGAAAGGGTTCCGACCGCCTGGTGAGGATCGCGGATGCGGATGCCGATCTTCCCCATCTCCTCATTGGTGACGGCGTTCGCGAAGCGCCGGTCGAAGCGCTGCCAGGGCCCCCATCCCTTCACCGGCTCGCGCCCCATGAAGAAGTTCCGCATGATTGACATCAGCGGAACGGTCGCAAGGTCCTGGTAGACAGTGGCGATGCCACGATCGAGAGCGTCTCGCGGGCTCGAGAAATGGATCGGTCGGCCCTCGAGCAGAACCTCCCCAGCGTCGGGGCGGAAAACTCCGGAAAGGATTTTGATCAGCGTCGATTTGCCGGCGCCGTTGTCGCCGAGCAGGCAGCAGACCTCGCCGCTTTGCACCTTGAGCGAGATGTCTTCGAGCGCGATCACCGAGCCGAAGCGCTTGGATACGTTGCGCAGTTCGACGATTGGGTCCCCGGAGCTCATCGGGCCTCCGTGACTTTGCGCCGGATATAGTTGTTGAAGAGCACCGCGATCAGAACCATCGAGCCCAGGAAGACCTTGAACCAGTCGGTATCGATGCCCGTGTAGAAGATGCCCATCTGGACCAGGCCGAAGATAAGGGCGCCGAACGCGGCGCCGATCGCCGACCCGTATCCACCGGTCAGGAGACAGCCGCCGATGACGGCGGCAATGATCGCCTCGAACTCCTTCTGCGTCCCGCGCAGGGTGTCGGCAGAGCCGACGCTCAGCACCTGGATCGTTGCAAAGAGCGTCGCCGCGGAGGCGGTGAGGATGAAGAGCACGATCTTTACGCGCGCGACGGGCACGCCGATGTTGCGGGCTGCGTTCTGGTCGCCGCCGACGGAGAAAATCCAGTTGCCGAACCGCGTGTTGAGAAGGACCCAGGTCGCGAGCGCCGTCAAACCGATCCACCACAGCACCGACGCCGGCACGCCCGGAACATTGGGGAGGCCGTCGGGGCGGAGCCCGATTACGCCGATCTCGCCGAACCAGCGGAACAAGCCACCGAAAGCGTCTCCGGCGAAGAGCTCGACGATCCAGGTGTCCTTCACGCCCTCGCGTTATGTAGGGGATCTGCGTCCTTCCGGTGATGCCCCTGGTCACCGCGAGTGTCAGCCCACGCAGAATGAACAGGAACGCGAGCGTCACGATGAAGGATGGGAGCTTCGTGCGGATGAGGAGAAGCCCGTTCACGTAGCCGATCAGGAGAGCGAAGGCGAAGGCGACGAGAACCGAAATCCCGACCGACAGGTGAAACTCGGTGACACCCAGCCCGATCACGACGCCGGCGAAGCCGACGGTCGAGCCGATCGAGAGGTCGAACTCTCCTCCGATCATCAGCAGCGCAACGGGCGTGGCGAGAATGCCTAGCTCGGCGGAGACCTGCAGCACGTTGATGACGCCGCGGGAGGAGAAGAGGCCGGTATCGCCAGCGAATATGGCAAAGGCCAAGACAACGAGGAACGTGCCGGCAAGCGCGCCGAACTCCGGGCGCCTGAGCAGCCGGGTCAGCTGCGATGCCGGCCGCAGTCTTTCGTCAAGCGCGATCGCCAAGATCGCCTCCGTGTAGGGACCGGGCGAAGAGGACGGCGCCGGCCGATCGAGACCCGGCGCCGCCCGCTCACGCTATCGGATGCCTTGCTTGCTCAGCGCCAGGACGTTGTTGCCCTGCCCCTTCATGATGAAGGCGGGGCCGGTCATGACGTTGGCGGTCGGGAGCGTCCCGTACATCGCCTTCATGGTGAAGAAGACCACGGGAAGGTAGCCCATCAGATATTGCTGGCTGTCGATGGCGAAGAGCATGTCACCTTTGTCGACCGCCTCAAGCGCGACGGGCGAGAGATCGAAGGTGCCCATCTTGATCTTGGCGATCATGCCGTTGTCGCGCAGACGCTGCAGGATCGGGTCGGCGACGCTGGGCCCGAGCGCGAGAACGCCGTCGGTTTCCGGATGAGCAGTGATGAACGCTTCGACGCGGCCGGCCGACTTGGTCGGATCCATCGTCACCGCCACGACCTCGATCTTGCCACCCGTCTTGGCGAGCCCGTCCTTGAAGCCGTTGCAGCGGTCGTCAAGGGAGACGTTGCCGACTTCCTGATTGACGCACACGGCCGACTTCACGCCCTCCTTACCCATGATTTCGCCGGCGTGGAGGCCGTTATCATATTCGGAGCCGCCGCCGACCCAGAGGTCGAGGCCCCATTCCGGCACCTGGTCGATGCCGGTGTCGATGACGCCAACCGGAATGCCGGCAGCCTTCGCGTTGAGGATCGAGTCCTTGAGTGCCGTCGTATCGGGGATGGACACGACGATGGCATCCGGCTTCTCCGCCACGGCGGCGTCGATCAGGCGCGCCATCTGGACCATGTCGAAGGTGTCGGGGGAATGATACTCCACCTGGCTGCCCATGACCTTCTGGCCCGCCTCGACGCCATTTTTCACGACCGACCAATAAACGTCAGCCGCCTGACCATGGGTGACGAAGATGATGTGGACGTCCTTGGCTTCCTTGATCTGCGCCGAGGCGGCGGTCGCGGCGAGAGACGCCGCCGCTACGCCGAGCGCAAGCGCGCCGGCGCGAAGGAAGGCGCGCGTTCGTTTCATATTCATGAGACCCCTCTCCCTCCCGGCCATGGATACTCTCGGCGCCTCGGCATGCCGGCCTGCCGAGATGTCACTCATAGCCCGGTCGCCCCGAGAGGGACCGGGCCAGATTGCATTTCTAGACCGGCACGCGGGCCGCGGGCGAGTCAGCTTTGGTTGCAGAGTCGGTCCTGCTGCTGCGGAGGCTGTCCCGGAATCCGCGCATGCCGATCAGCTCGATGCCGTCGGACATGAGCCGCTCGCGTATCCGCGCGCCGGAGAAAAGCGCGTATTCCTCCGTCCGGATGTCTTCGGGATCGGGCTCGATCGAGGCGATCTCACCGGGCGCGTTGAAATGCAGCGCCAGATAGTTGAGGCCGGGGCCGATCTGGTCGAGGAGCGCATCGTAGTCGCTTTCGACCGAGGCACCGCGACGCCACGGCGTCTCCAGCACGCGGTCGAACACCGGGTGTCCCTCGCCACCGGCGGCGCGAACAGCAGCGTCGACAGCCGGTCCCTTTTCCATCGACCCGTAAGCGGCGTCCTGGCGCACCAGGAGAACGGGCACGCGCTCCTCGCGGCCGAGCTGTGTGTAGATTTCGATGAATTGCGGGCAAAGAACGGTGAACATGTGCGAGTTGATGTGGGTGATGTCGATGCCCCCCTTCTTCGCCGCGTCGATCTGGGCGCGCAGTTCTGCCTCGACGGCATCCGGATGGGCATGCTCTCGCGCCTGGCGCGCCGTCGGCCAGAAGTAGCCATCGGGATCGACGAGACCCGACGCCTGCGACGTACCGCTCAGCGGCCGCCAGCGATACGCCTTGAATTCGGAGGTGAGAACAAGATGGACGCCGATGTCGAGGCGCGGATCGCGCGCCTGCAGCTCGGCGACTTCAGGAAACCACGGGCACGGGACCATAACGGAACCGGCCGTGCATATGCCGCGCCGGGTCATGTCGACAAAGGCGGCGTTCGCCCCGTGGTTCATGCCGACGTCGTCCTGGTGAACGACGACCCGAATCTTCGACGCCATACGCCCCCGCACGATCCTACGACTGGCTATCAGATTGAGATTTCTGGCCTTGCATATCAAGAGCGAGCGCACAGGTAGCCATGTCGGCCGCATGCGCTCGAAGGTCAGCGACGCCGATTCCTCGATCTTCCCCGAGATCGGGAAAAGCAGCGGCAATGCCTGGGGAATACTCTCAAACCGTCGAAACCCTTCAAACCCCGGACATCGCCTGGAGTCTGAGGCCAATTCCCTGCTTTCGAAACAGGGAATCTCGCCAAGAATAACAGGGAACGCCTCCGTCGCTTTCACGGAATTCTCCCATCCAAAACACGGAACGCAAATCGGCAGAGCAGAGCGACGCCACAGGCTGCAGCCGCAAACGCTCGTTCGTCTCGAAGGCGCACAGTTGGAAAACGAAGTCGCTCAGCAAGCATGAATGGCTGGGGCTCTGCAACGAGCAGCGCGTCCGAATACTGATGTCTTCGCAGTTCGAGAAATTGCTAATGTCCGCGGCAGTCCCCTTCGCGTCAAATGGCATCGTCGCTAACAACGAACATTGCTGGGCGCGAAGCTGCGAAGCGGATGGCGTATCAATGAAGGCAATGCTGCCAACGATGGCGGTGCACATGGCAGCTGAAACTAAGAAGGTTTCGATGCCCGAATGTTTCGTATGTGGGTCTTCTTGCGCAGCTTGTTGAGTTCCTCGCGAAGGAGACGCGTGTCCGCGCGTGAGTTCAGCATCGCTGCCTTTTCCGTCCAACTCAGCGTCCTGTACATTTCCGAGGCGACGGCCTGGTGGCCGGCTCAATGAACTCAGATACGACTTCATCACCAACTTCATCGCCCGCACGTCGCCGCTGAGCGCTTTTTCGATCATCGCGCAGAAGAGCGCCGTTACGGCCGGAATACGCACGCGCTTGCCGCCAAGCTTGGTGGTCACCTCCGCCTGCATCACGACGAGGACGTCCCTGTCGATTTGGCTTTTGCTGATGGAGCGGGCGTGCAACGGCATTCGCCCCTTTGGGTTGCCCGACTGCCCCTTCTTGAACCTCGTGTGTTTGGGGGGTTTGCCATAGCCGATTTCATAGCTTGCCTTCGATTTCTGGCCGGCCGAGTTGCCGGACCGCCCAGCACCTGATCCGCTCCCCGGCTGTTGGAGGTGCAAAGAGGGATCGCCAGTGAGATTGGACTTTGGCGCGTCCAAAGATTGGGTTGTATACCATCCATCGGCCGTCACCCCTTCCTCACGTCAATGCGCCCGTCGTGTACGACCGGGCGTTCGACGATTTTGTTGACGCCGATAATCGCGACTTCCGGCGGCTTGACGATCGGCGTCGCCGCGACGCCGCCCAGAGCCCCGAGGCTGGAAACGGTGACGGTTGAGCCGGAGAGCTCCTCGCGACTGGCCTTTCCGGAGCGGGCGGCTTCACTCAATCGCTCGATCTCAGCGCCGATCGCGACCAGATCGAGCGTCTCGACATGTCGGATGACCGGGACGACAAGACCGCGCCGGGTCTGCGTCGCCACCCCGACATGAATGGCGGCGTAGCGGCAGATGATCCCGGCCTCGTCGTCGAAATGCGCGTTGATTCCGGGGTGATCCGGCAATGCAGCGACAAGCGCCCGGATCAGGAATGGTAGGACCGTCAATCGCGGCCTGCCCGCGGCGCGATCGTCGTTCAGATCGCAGCGCAATGTCTCAAGCGCGGTCACATCGACTTCTTCGACGTAGGAGAAGTGCGGGATGCGCCGCTTGGCATCTTGCATCGCCTGCGCGATCTGCCGGCGCAGCCCGATCACCTTGATTTCTTCGACCCCTTCACGCGGCGCGCCTATCGCCGGGCGCGCGAACCCGCTCCCGTGGCGAAGCAGCAACGCGTCGAGGTCCTCATGCAGGATACGCCCCTCCTTGCCGCTTCCCGCCACGCTCGCGAGATCAATACCCAAAGCGTCAGCCCGGGCGCGCACGGCCGGTGCGGCCGTGGGCTTGCGCTCCCGGTCGCGACGGACGCTACGAGAGGGCCTCTCAATCGTCTCGTTGGGCTTAGCTGAGGGGGTCGCCGGCATTGTTGTCGCCGTGCTGGTCGAAGGCGGCGGCACCTCGGCGTCCGCGGTGGCGATCACGACCAGTTCCGCACCAACGGGGGCCATATCCCCGACGCCACCATTTCGCGACAGGATCGTGCCTGAAACCGGCGCGCCGATCTCCACGGTAGCTTTCTCAGTCATGACGTCGACGAGGGGCTGATCCTCCTCCACCCTATCCCCGACGTCGGCATGCCATTCGACGATCTCGGCTTCCGCGATGCCCTCGCCGACATCCGGCAGTTTGAAGGTGTAGGTGCCCATTGCGTGCCGAGCCCTAGCTTGCCATCGCCTCTCTAATCCCGGCGCCGAGCCGCTGCGGGCCGGGGAAATACTCCCATTCGAAGGTGTGCGGATAGGGCGTGTCCCAGCCGGTGACGCGCACGATCGGCGCCTCAAGATGGTGAAAGCACCGCTCCTGAACGAGCGCCGACAGTTCCGCACCGAAGCCGCCGGTTCGGGTTGCCTCATGCGCAATCAGGCAGCGCCCGGTCTTCTTGACGGAAGCGACGATGGTCTCGATGTCGACCGGCAATAGAGTTCGCAGGTCGACGACTTCGGCGTCGACCCCGGTCTCTCGCAAAGCGGCGAGAGCCACATGCACCATGGTGCCGTAGGACAGGATGGTGAGGTCTTCCCCTTCGCGAACGACTGCCGCCTTGCCGAGCGGAACACGATAGTGATCGATCGGCATTCACTTTCCGGACGACCAGCCCAGGCGTCGATCGGGCGATCGTGGTGGCCATCGAACGGCCCCGAATAGAGCCGCTTCGGCTCGAGGAAGATCACCGGATCGTCGTCCTCGATCGCGGCGATCAGCAGACCCTTGGCGTCATACGGCGATTCGAGGGGATCACGGTCTTAATCCCGCAGACGTGGGTGAAAAGGCCTTCCGGGCTCTGGCTATGCGTCTGGCCGCCGTAGATGCCGCCGCCGTAGGGATCGCGGACCGTCATCGGCACAGTGAACTCGCCGGCTGAGCGATAGCGAATACGCGCGGCTTCGTTGACAGATCTGGTCGAAGCCGGGTACATGTAGTCTGCGAACTGGATCTCGACGACAGGCCGCAGACCATATACGGCCATGCCGATCGCAGCCGCGGTGATGCCGCCTTCGTTGATCGGCGCGTCGAAGCAGCGTTTGACGCCGTACTCTTCTGCAAGTGCTCGGTAACTTTGAACACGCCACCGAAATAGCCGACGTCCTCGCCGAAACGTAGCACGTTGGGATCGCGGGCCAGCATGTTGTCGAGCGCCGAATTCAGCGCCTGGATCATCGTCATCGAGCGCCACGGCTCAGGCCTCCGCTTCATCACCGTTGTTGGCGCAGGTGCCACGGCACGTCCTTGTATACATCCTCGAACATGGTCGCGCGTGAATGGGCCCGTCAGCCAAGGTGCCGACCTCTCCGCGGCTTCCGCCCCGCCGCGCGAACGGTCTCCGCCGCTTCTTCTTGCGCAGCCTTGTGTTGTTCTTCGCTCCATTCGCCGAGCGAGATCAGATGCTGCTTCAAGCGCTCGATCGGATCGCCCAGCGGCCAGCTGGCGGCCCTCCTCGGCTGGGCGGTAACGCGAAGGGATCGTCACTGGTTGAGTGCGGCCCGCCGCGATAGGTGAAGTGTTCGATCAGCGTCGGGCCGAGGTTGGCGCGCGCGCGTCGGCGGCCCATTGGGTCACCGCATACACGGCGAGGAAGTCGTTGCCGTCGACACGCAGCGGGGAATGCCATAGCCGACACCGCGCGCGGCGAATGTGGTGTTCTCGCCGCCAGCGATACCTTGGAACGAGCTGATGGCCCACTGATTGTTGACGATGTTGATGATCACCGGCGCGCGATAGACCGAGGCGAACATCATCGCCGAGTGGAAGTCGCCTTCCGCGGTCGACCCTCGCCCAGCCATGTCGCGGCGATACGCACGTCGCCGCTTAGGCTGACGCCATCGCCCAGCCGACCGCTTGCGGGCATTGCGTGGCGAGGTTTCCGGAGATGGTGAAGAAGCCGGCCTGCTCGGACGAATACATGATCGGCAACTGCCGGCCCTTCAGCGGGTCGGCGGCGTTCGAATAAATCTGGTGCATCATGTCGACGAGCGGATAGTCGCGCGCGATCAGCAGACCCTGCTGGCGATAGGTCGGAAAGCACATATCGTCCGGTCGAGCGCCATCGCCTGCGCCACCGCGATCGCCTCTTCGCCGAGGCATTGCATGTAGAACGAGGTTTTGCCCTGGCGCTGGGCGCGAACATGCGCTCATCGAAGGCGCGCGTCAGCACCATGGCCCGGAGCCCGCGCCGACAGCGTCCGGATCGAGCTTCGGGTCCCATGGTCCGACGGCTCTGCCCTCATCGTCGATCACCCGCACCAGCCCGTAGGCAAGGTCGCGTGTGGCCGGCGCATTGACTCGTGCTCGGGCCGCGCCTCTCCCCGGCCCTCGGGAGCTTCAGGTAGCCGAAATCGGGGGTGTCGCCGGGGCGAAAACGGGCCTCGGGAATATGCAAAAAGAGTGAGACTTCGGGCTTCATGGGCGCCTCTTTCACGTGCTCCCTGCCAGGTCCCCCGCCTTGGCCCGGAATCGGAACTCGCTTCATCATATATGCCAAGATCTTGCGGGCTTTCAGGCGATGAATTTGCAGCGTCAAGAACGGTTCCAACGGCATCCCCGGGCGCAAGCGGCGAACCTTTAGCGAGCTCGCTGGCCGGCGACCCGCGGCGCCGTGAAACATCGACGAAACCTCCACGCCAGTCGGCACCTCAACAGGCGCAGGCGCAGCCGCTTTCGACCGACGAGTTGCGTCGACGCCCCGGCGGTTGCCGGAGTTAGATTTCAAGGCCATAGCCCGGTTCCCGGCTCCAACTTGTTCCACGGGCTTTGGGAGCATAATCTGCAACCAGCCATCACAACCGAAAGCATGCAGAGGCATGCCTCGGTTCCAATCTAGCTCGCACTCTTTGCGGCGGAGTTTGGTGCGGCATTG
>CAWBXX010000008.1:0-110930 GCA_963792885.1 uncultured Alphaproteobacteria bacterium | reverse complement strand
TAAAGCTCATGTGTCGTTTCCTCCCGAAATGTCTTTGTTTTTGCGGGCCGGCGGAGCTTGAAAGTTTCAGCGGTGATGAAGAATTGGGTTTCCTCTCTGCCCCTCCTGCGTGCGGCACGGCGCGCTATTCTTCCTCTGAATGCGCTTTCAGGCCAAGTGTAAAATTCCGAGGGTCGGAATTTCCCAGGCTGCGAGGGCATTGTGATGAGTCGAAGGCCGCGCGGAGACGGATATCTGGAGTGCCGACGCACGCGGTAAGCGTCGCGGATCGCAGACGTCAGAAGGCTCGCAGGGTGGGTTGCCGAGGCCGATGCAGCCTTGGTGCTGGGGCAAGCCCGCCCGCTTGGGGAGGAAGATTGGATGGCCGGTGACGACAGAAGCGAAGCGGTGCTGGACCGGATCAAAACGCATTCGCGTCCGTCCGAGCTGCGCATCACCGATATCCGCTGCGCATCACCGACATCCTCCGCTGCCCCGACATTGTGGGCGCACCGTTCACCTCCTCGCTCCTCAAGGTCTCACCAATCAAGGTATTGTCGGCCCCGGCGAGGTCCGCGACGGAGCGAGCAAGACGTTCGCACTGATGCTGAAGAGCCGTCTCGTCGGCGATAATCCGTGCGACGTCGGTCGGCCGTTACGGCGGATCAAGCAGTTCGGCGCGCGTTTGATACAGCGCCAGCGGATGATCGCCGGCGGCAGTTCTTATTCGAACCACGTCGTCCCGGGATACTGGTGCGCCTTTGCCACCTCTTCGTTGAGTTCGAGCCCGATGCCGGGCCGGTCGGTGAGGCTGATGTGGCCGTCCTTGATGATCTCGCCGCCGTCGGTGATCGTCGCCCAGTAGTCGCGGTGCAGCCAGTGGAACTCGAGCACCAGGAAGTTGGGCACCGTCGCGCAGACGTGCGCCGAGGCCATCGTGCCGATCGGCGAGGCGACGTTGTGCGGCGCGAACGGCATGTAATAGATCTCGGCCATGTTCGCGATCTTGCGGCACTCCGACAGCCCGCCGCACTTTGGAATGTCGGGCATGATGATGTCGACGGCCTGGCTTTCGATCAGATCGCGGAAGCCCTGACGCAGATAGAGGTTCTCGCCGGCGCAGATCGGCGTCGTCGTCGAACGCTTGACCTCGCGCATCGCGTCGACGTTCTCAGGCGGTACCGGCTCCTCCAGCCACATCAGATGGAACTGCTCGAGGTCGCGGGCGAGGCGGATCGCGCTGGTCACGTCGAGGCGCGTGTGCACGTCGCAGGCGACGTCGACGGTCTTGCCGGCGGCCGTCTTCACCATCTCGGCGAGGCGGACCATGCGCTCGTGCTCCCACTCGCCGGCGGTATGGTTGAACGGGTCCTTGACGAAGTTGGCGACCTCGCTCTGATATTTGCCGTAGGCGCCGATATCGAGGTCGATCTTGAGCGCCGTGAAGCCGCCTCCAGCACCTCGTCGACGACCTTCTTGCACTCGTCGAAGTTCATCCCCGGCGTCACTTCGCAGTCGGCGTAGACGCGGACCTTGTCGCGGAACTTGCCGCCGAGCAGCTCGTAGACCGGCGTCTTCAGAGCCTTGCCCTTCAGGTCCCAAAGGGCGATCTCGATGCCGGTCAGCGCGGTGATCAGCGCGCCGGCGAAGCCGCCCTCGAAGACGCGGGCCGCGTCGCAGTTCCTCGAAGAGCGCGTCGATCGCGAACGGGTCGCGGCCGATCAGCTTCGGCCCGAGCTCGTGCTGGATGAGCGCGATCGCCTGGTGGCCGCCATGCACGCATTCGCCGAGACCGGTCACGCCCGCGTCGGTCTCGATCTTCACCCACAGGTGCATGCAATGGCCGGTCGTGGCGGCGGTCTTGACCGACGTGATCTTCATGTCGTCAGGTCTCGCAGCGAAGAGCACAAGTAGCGACGGCGACGCGAAGCGGTGCGCGACGTACGCCGCGCGTCAGCGTTCACCGATCCCGGATAGAGCTCGGCCGCGGCCTGCAGAAGCGCGGCCATATAGCCGTAGCAGAAGGCGAAGGCGACGCGGCTTCGGGCTTGGCGCCGCTGATCTCCGGCACGTGGTCCGGCATCAGCATGTACTCGTAGCCGAGCTCGGCGTAGAGGCGGATCGACGCCCACATGTCCATGTCGCCCTCGTCGGGAAACACTTCGCTGAAGGACAGCTTGCGCCCGCGAATGTTGCGGAAATGGACGTTGAAGATCTTCTTGCGCTCGCCGAACCAGCGGATCACGTCGGCGATCTCGTTCGCCGGATCGTCGAGCATCTCGCCGACCGTCCCCTGGCAGAAATTCAGCCCGTGATAGGGGCTCTCGCGCATCGTCACGAATTTCTTCAGCCCTTCCACGGTGCCGAGCACGCGCGTGACGCCGCGATAGCCGGGCGGCGTGTAGGGATCGTGCGGATGACAGGCGAGCCGGATGCGGTTCGACTCGGCGACCGGCACCACGCGCTCGAGGAAATAGTCGATGCGCTCCCAGTTCTCGTCCTCGGCAAGCACGCCCGCGATGCCCGGCGGTGCATTCTGGTCGGCCTTGTCCCAGCGGAAGGACGCGTTGCGCGACCCGCCGCGGCCCGCCTCCGGCTCGGTGCGCGGAATGCCGATGATGTTGAGATTGTATTTCGCCGCCGGGATGCCGACCTCGTCCAGCCGCTCGATCAACCGGCAAATGGAATCGATCTGACGGTCGCGATTCGGCCCGGCGGAGAGGATGTCGGGGCTGTGCTGCTTCTCGATCGGATGCGAGCTCAGCGGCAGCTGCACCATGTCGAGCACGAGCCCAAGCGATTCGACGCGATCCCGGTGGCGCTTCAAGTCATCGATCGTCCAATCGTGCGGATTGCCCGGCGGGTCGAAGCAGACGTGCCGGACGCCAAGCTGCGCGAGCTGACGACATTCCTCGTCGTCGCGCGGAGGATTCTGCGTCCCGAGGTACAATTACAATGCCTCCTAGAACGAACTTCGCATTCTTGAGATACCCAAGCCGCGTACCACCGTTTGCGGTTTGAAAGAACTGCTGTTCCGGCCTTGCGGACAACGGTTTCTTCCGAAACTGACCCGGCGCAGAAGTCGCGAGTTACTCTGCGGCTGAGCTCCGCACTCATCCAGCCGCAGGAACCGCGGCGAAGGCATCATCTCTAGTGGTACGCGCGAGCCGCGTGCCTTTCGGTCGCAACGGTAAACACGTTCCGCGATCTCGACCAGGCGATCGAACTGCGAACGATACGGAATACGGACTGGCTGCCTACGTCTTCACACGCTCGCTTGGACGCGCGCGACATCTCTTGCGTGAAGTCCGCGCCGGAAGGCGACTTTGCCGTCGGCGCCGAAGCCGACGATGTGGAAGATTCCCTTGCCGATATGGATGCCGATCGAGGCAACGGGCGGTGTGGCGGTGTCCATGGGTTGCTTCTCCGGTTGATGCTAAGCAGTCTAGGCAGACCGCTTCGGGGGAGCAGCCGGACCATCCCGTTAGCGGTCATTCGACTTCGACATAAATCGCCTTGGCAAAACGACCCCGCCCAGTGGTGGTTCATGTTGGCCTGATGCACTCTTTGGCGCGACGCGGCAGTCGATCTCCCGTTCGCCGATCCGGCTGAAGACCACGCGGTCATCCAACGGCCGGTTCGGCCGGCGTCATCTTCTCGATTGAATTTAGATCAGCCGCGCGAAACTCAGTTGGGCTCACGCCGAAGTAGCGGCGGAAGACTTTGGCAAAATAGTTCGGATCGTCGAATCCGGTCATTGTCGCGATTTCCTTCAACGCGAGATGGGAATGGCTACGCAGGAGCCGCGCGGCGCGGCGCATGCGCTCCTGACGCACGAAGCTGGCGGGCGAGACCCCCTCGCTTGCCGTGAAAAGGCGCGAGAAATGTGCGCGGCTGAAGCCGCCGACCTCCGCGAGCTGATCGACCGAGAGCTTCTGGTCGAGATTTGCAATGACATGCTCCACCACTCGCCGGATGCCGGCATCGCCATCGGTACTCGGCGTTTAGCGCCGGCGAGCTGAAGACATCGTCGTAGAGAGCCGTCGCCGCCTCGTAGGCAATCGCGGAGGCCGCCCCCGCGGTTTCGCCGGCACCGTCGATCAGCCGCAGGCAGCAATCGGCGATGTGCTCGATCGTCTCCGGCCGGAGCTTCAGGATTGGTCCGGTCGTCGCCTGGATCGTGCGGTGGATGCGGACGGCTTCCTGTCCGCTCATCGATATCCAGAAGAACTCCCACCGCCCTCCGTCCTCCACCCAGTAGCGGTGATTGTGCGGGACTATGACGAGCATCGTCTCACTTCGGGCGGAGGCGGTACCGGCGGCGCTCGTACAGCAGGTTGCCGGCCCCGGAAATCGTGTGCTGAAGCACCGTGAAGGGCGCGTGGCCACGCAGGCGGCCATTCCATTCGTAGCTTGAATCGGTGCGGATCTCGTAGCCGGTGCTGGTCGGCATCGCGTGCAGCCGATGGCGCCCGCGCGGCAGCGAGATGCTTTTCATGACCGGCGCGCGGCTCGCCAACTTCTTGAGCACAGAATTACCCATATAAGCACAATTCCTCTCTGTTCCGCGCTTTGGCAAGGCGGATAATAGGCTCACATAGGCAAGGCGGGAGAGCCATTTTCACCCATTCGTGAAGGGCTGAAATTCTGCCGGGGAGCGCTGCGGGGTGAGGGGATGCGCGGACTGAAGGTCGCGATCATCGGCGCGGGAAGCATCGGCTTCACCAAGAAGCTGGTGAGCGACATCGTCTCAGTGCCCGAGCTTCAGGACGTGGAGTTCGCGCTGACCGACATCAGCGAGCACAATCTCTCGATGATCAAATAGCATCCTCGACCGCATGGTCGAGGCGAACCGGCTGCCGACCCGGATAACGGCGACGCTCGATCGGAAGAGGGCGCTCGAGGGCGCGCACTACGTCATCAGCTGCGTCCGCGTCGGCGGGCTTGAGGCCTATGCCGACGACATCCGCATCCCGCTGAAATACGGCGTCGACCAGTGCGTCGGCGATACGATCTGCGCCGGCGGCATTCTCTATGGGCAGCGCAACATCCCGGTCATTCTCGACTTCTGCGCGACATCCGCGCGGTTGCGGCACCGCGGCGCGAAGCTTCCTGAACTACGCCAACCCCATGGCGATGAACACCTGGGCGGCGATCGAATACGGCAAGGTCGACACGATCGGCCTATGCCACGGCGTCCAGCACGGCGGCGAGCAGATCGCGGAGGTTCTCGGCGCCGAAGGATCTGAGCGAGCTCGACTACGTTTGCGCCGGCATCAACCACCAGACCTGGTACATCGATGTCCGCTTCCGCGGGCGGAAGATCGAGCGCGACGAGCTGCTTGCCGCTTTCGAGCGGCATCCGGCCATCTCCAAGCAGGAGAAGGTGCGGATCGACGTGCTGCGCCGCTTCGGCTTCTATTCGACGGAGTCGAATGGGCACCTTTCGGAGTATCTGCCGTGGTACCGCAAGCGTCCGAACGAGATCGGCCGCTGGATCGACATGTCGAACTGGATCCACGGTGAGACCGGCGGATATCTCCGGCACTGCATCGAGCGCAACAACTGGTTCGAGACCGACTATCCGAAGCTTCTGGATGAGGCCGGCAAGGCGCTCGACCCGAAGGAGCGCTCGAGCGAACACGCCAGCCACATCATCGAGGCGCTTGAGACGGGCCGTGTGTATCGCGGCCACTTCAACGTCAAGAACGACGGGCTGATCACCAACCTGCCGTCGGATGCGATCGTGGAGTCGCCGGGCTTCGTCGACCGCTTCGGCCTCAACATGGCGGCGGGGATCACGCTGCCGGAGGCCTGCGCCGCGACCTGCATCGCCTCGATCAATGTTCAGCGCATGTCCGTGCACGCGGCGATCACCGGCGACGTCGATCTCCTGAAGCTTGCCGTGCTCCACGACCCGCTCGTCGGCGCGATCTGCTCGCCGGAAGAGGTCTGGCAGATGGTCGACGAGATGCTCGTCGCGCAGGCTTCGTGGCTACCGCAATACGCTCACGCGATAGAGCCGGCGAAAGCGCGGCTCGCGAAGAGCACGGTTGCCACGCGCGACTGGCAGGGCGCGGCGCGGCGCGAGGTGCGCCCGCTCGACGTGGTGCGCGCGGAACATTCTCATGCCGAGGAGGCGCGACCGCGGCGTGCCAGCGTCTGACTGGAATACCCGACGGGCGGGCCGAACCGCTACGTCCGGGTGAACGGCCGGGAGATCCCGGCCCCGGAAAGTGAGGAAACGCGATAGGCCGAGGCTCCGCGCCTCCGCCGAGAACGAGGGAGGAAGCATTGCACAGACACATCATGGCCTTTGGTGGGGCGGGTCTCATGCTGGGCGTATCGATCGCCGCCCTGCATGCGGAGATGGTGGAGCCGACCACGATCCCGCCGGCGCCGACCTTCGAGGCGCAGGGGAAGATCAACTTCGTTGGCGTTGGCGATATCGAAGAATACAAGGCGCTGCCCGCCTATCACGAGCCCGATTGGGTGACGAAGAACTTCGTCGATACCGGCAAGCTTCCGCCCGGTCGCCGAACGGCTTCCGAAGGAGCCGCTGGTCTTCAAGACCGGCGACATGCCGGACGGCGTCGGCGTCTACGGCGACACCCTGCGCCACGTGATCGGCGGCCGGCCGCAAGGGTGGAACTGGCAGGCCGGGCAGGTGCAGGGCTGGGGCGGCGTGTCCTACGCGATGTGGGAATGCCTGACCCGCACCGGGCCGCTCTTCCACGTCAAGGCGGACGAGCTGGAGCCGCTTCCCAATCTCGCCAAGAGCTGGGAATGGTCCGACGACGGCCACCAGCTGACCATGCACCTGATCGAAGGCGCCAAGTGGTCGGACGGCGCGCCGTTCAACGCCGACGACGTGATGTTCTTCTGGGAGGACAACATCCTCGATCCAAACGTCGCGCCGCAAGGCGGGGCGACCGCTGAAGCGTTCGGCGAAGGCACGACGCTGAAGAAGATCGACGACTACACCGTTCTGTGGACCTTCAAGGCGGCCGCGCCGAAGCAATACCTCTACGCCATGGCGTTCGGATCGTTCTGCCCGGGCCCGGCGCACATCATGAAGCCGCAGCATCCGAAGTATTCGAACAACACCTACGACCAGTACCAGAACGCCTTTCCGCCGACGATGCTGAACTACCCGACGATGGGCGCGCTGGGTGCCGGTCGAGTACCGGCCCGACGACATCATCGTCGAGCGGCGCAACCCCTACTACTGGAAGGTCGACGAGAACGGCAATCAGCTGCCCTATTTCGACGAGGTCCACTACAAGCTGTCGACCTGGGCGGATCGCGACGTGCAGGCAGTTGCCGGCTCGGGCGACTGGTCGAACCTCGAGCAGGCCGAAAGCTACGTCGAGGCTCTGAAGCGCTCCGCCGATCCGACGGCGCCGGCGCGGCTTGAGTTCGGCCCGCGCATCATCGGCTACTCGCGTCGACTTCAACCTCTCGAACGAGGGCTGGGGCGATCCCGACGATCGCGCCAAGGCCGATACGCGACCTGAACCGGAACCTCGATTTCCGCAAAGCCGTCACCTCGGGCCTCGACCGGCAGCGGCTCGGCAACTCGCTGGTCAAGGGTCCGTTCACCGCCATCTATCCCGGCGGCATCTATGTCGGCACGAGCTACGGCGACGCCGCTTCGACCGTCTACTATCCCTACTCGGTCGACACGGCGAAGGCGTATCTGGAGAAGGCCGGCCTGAAGGACACGGACGGCGACGGCTTCGTCAACTATCCGTCCGACGTGCAGGGCGGCAAGAACGTCGAGATCACGCTTCTCGCCAACACCGACTACGCCACCGATCACAATCTCGGCGAGGCGGTCGTGGCGATGATGGGTGAGATCGGCCTTCGCGTCATCCCGGACTTCTCCGACGGCAACCGCTGGAACAGCGAGTGGCGCGCCGGTCAGTACGACTGGATCGTCCGCCGCGGCGACAAGGAGCTGATCACCGTCGTGCAGCAGACCTACCAGCTGGCGCCGGTCGGTCCGCTCACCAGCCCCTGGCACAAGGCGGGCAGCTCCGGGAAGCTCGACCTGCTGCCGTTCGAGCAACAGCTTGTCGACATCGTCAACAAGTTCATCAACTCGAGCGACAATGCGGAACGCGCCGACCTGATGAAGCAGTACCAGAACATCTTCACGACCAACGTCTATGAGGCCGGTCTGACGAACTATCCTGGTGCGTTGATCATCAACAAGCGCATCCGCAACGTGTCGAGCGGCACGCCGATCCTGGCCTTCCAGTGGGCCGAGGACTCAGCCGTCCGCGAGCGCATGTATGTGCCCAAGGACCTGCAGCAGAACTACGAGCTCTTCCCGGGCACGCTGCCGGGCGAGCCGGGCAGCGATGGGCCGATGAAATAGTCTAGAGATCGGTCGATAACGACGCGGGGTCAGGGGGAGCGATCCTCCTGATCCCGCAGAGCTTTGCAAAGCGGTAGCGGTCGGGCCGATGTTGCGCTTCATCGTCATTCGGATTCTTTCGGCCATCCCCATTCTGCTCGTCCTCAGCGTGGTGACCTTCGTCGTCATCAAATCGCATTCGGGGGACTATTCCGACTACATCCGCGCCACGCTCATGAACCAGGGCGGCGCGAGCTTCGAGGCGGCGGATGCGCAAGCGCAGGTCTATCGGAAGACGCACGGACTCGACGACCCGCTTCCCGTCCAATATCTGCGCTGGATCTACGGCATCGTCACCCGCTTCGATTTCGGGCAGAGCCTTCGTCTACAACCGGCCCGTCGGCGAGGTGATCGCGGAGCGACTGCCGCGAACGCTGCTGCTGGCGCTCACGTGCCATATCCTCGCGTCGGGCCTCGGCATCGGCATGGGGCTGATCGCGGCGACGCGGCAATACAGCTTCGTCGACACCGCGTTCTCGTTCTTCGCATTCCTCGGGATGACGATCCCGCGGTTCCTGATGGCGCTCGTCATCCTCTATCTGCTCGTCTTCAAACTGAACGTGCAGGAGATCGGCAGCTTCTTCTCGGCGCGCTATGGCGGCGCGCCGTGGTCATGGGGGAAGTTCGTCAACCTCGTCCAGCACGTCTGGCCGGTCATCTTCATCGCCACGTTCGGCGGCCTTGCCTACAACATGCGCGTGGTGCGCTCGAACCTTCTCGACGTCCTGAACACGCAATACGTCGAGACGGCGCGCGCCAAAGGCCTGTCGGAGCGCAAGGTGATCCTTCGCCATGCGCTCCCGAATGCGCTGCATCCCTTGATCATGTATCAGGGCGTCGCGCTTCCCTACATGCTGACCGGCGAGATCGAGACGGCGATCGTCTTCACGCTCGCAACGGTCGGCCCGGCGATCGTGAGCTCGATGGCCGTCGGCGACGTGTTTGTCACCGCGTCTTTCATGCTGATGCTCGCCGTCACGCTGATCGTCGGCAACATCATCGCCGACATTCTGCTCGCGCTCATGGACCCGCGCGTTCGCCTCGGGGGAGAGCAGCGCGAATGACCGATACCTCCCTCAAGCCCGACTCGACGCTCGTTAAAACGCCGATCGTCACCGACCCGGTAAAGGTCGACCGGTTCGCCACCGACGAAAGCTATTTCAATCTGGTCAGGCGCCGCTTTCGCCGTTCGATCAGCGGAATGGTCGGGCTGATCGGGGTCGTGGCGCTTCTGATCATGGCGCTGTTCGCGGATTTCTTCGCGCCGGTGAATCCCAACAAGCCTGCGCTCGCATTCGCGCCGCCGACCGCGATCCGGTTCTTCGACGAGGACGGCAACTTCCACTTCTCGCCCGTTCTACTACGCGGTCGTGGAGACGGGCGAGTTCGATCCGATCACCTTCCAGCCCAAGACCGGATACGACACCGATAACCCTGCCGATATCCGCTTCTTCGCGCACGGCTATCGCTACAAGCTCCTCTGGTTCGTTCCGACCGACATCCATCTCTTCACCGGCTCGGACGATGTGCCGCTCAACATCCTTGGCACCGACAAGCTCGGCCGCGACATCCTTTCGCGCGGCATCATCGGATCGCGCATCTCGCTGACCATCGCGCTCGTCGTCGTCTCGATCACGACGGTCGTCGGGACGCTTCTCGGCATCACGTCCGGCTATATCGGCGGCCGCTTCGATACCTGGTTCCAGCGCTTCGTCGACACCGTGCTGGCGTTCCCGCAGCTGCCCTTCTATCTGGCGCTGACCTCGCTTATCCCGGTGACGGTGCCTTCCAACATCTTCATCGCATTCGTTATTTTCGTCATCTCGGCGCTCGGCTGGGCGCAGCTCAGCCGCGAGGTGCGCGGCAAGACACTGGCGCTTGCGCGCATTGAATATGTGCGCGCCGCGATGGCCGTCGGCGCCGGCGACTTCCGCATCATCAGCCGGCACATCCTGCCCAACGTCATCAGCCACGTGATCGTGGCGATCACCTTGGCGATTCCCACGATCGTGCTTCTTGAATCGTTCCTCGGGTTCCTCGGCTTTGCCGTCAAGCCGCCGCTGATCTCCTGGGGCCTGATGCTGCAGGACACGAACACCTTCTCCGTCATCGGGTCCTATCCGTGGATCCTCTCGCCGGTGGTCTTCGTGCTTCTCACCGTGTTCGCGTTCAACGCGCTCGGCGACGGGCTGCGCGACGCCATCGATCCTTATTGAGGCGAACCGCAGCATGGCCGCAGACCGCGAACCCCTTCGCCCCGACCGAGCGCTTCGACCTCGGCGCGCATGGCCGTCAGCTGGTCATCGACGCGCGGGACATCGCGGTCAGCTTCAAGGTGGAGCACGGCATCGTCGACGGCGTGCGGGACGTATCCTTCCAGCTTCACGAGGGCGAGACGATCGCGCTCGTCGGCGAATCGGGCTCCGGCAAGTCGGTGACGGCGCGGACGGTGATGGGGCTCTTGTCAAAGCGCGCCACCGTTTCGCCGAAGACCTGCATCCGGCTGAACGGCGAGGACATCACGAAATTCTCCGCCGCAAAGATGCGCAAGCTTCGCGGCAATCGTGTCTCCATGATCTTTCAGGAGCCGATGTCGTCGCTCAATCCGGTCTATACGATCGGCGCGCAGCTCACCGAGATCCTGCACCTCCACAACAGGATCAGCCGCGCCGAGGCGACGAAGCGTGCGCGCAATCTCCTGGAGGAAGTGCAGATTCCGGAACCGGCCGCGCGGCTTCGGCAGTATCCGCACCAGCTTTCAGGCGGCCAGCGGCAGCGCGTGATGATCGCGATGGCGCTCGCCAACCGCCCCGACGTGCTCATCGCCGACGAACCGACGACGGCGCTCGACGTGACGGTGCAGGCGCAGATCCTGAATCTCATCAAGGATTTGAAGGCGCGCTACGGGATGGCGGTGATCATGATCACCCACGATCTGACGATCGTCCGGAAGTTCGCCGAATACGTCTACGTCATGCAGAACGGCGAGGTGAAGGAGCACAACACGACGGAGGAGGTGTTCACCAATCCCGCGTCACCCCTACACGCAGCACCTTCTCGCGTCGGAGCCGAAGGGCGTCGCCAACCCACTGCCCGAGAGCACGCCGGCGATCCTGGAGGCAAAGGGCGTTCGCGTCGTCTACACGCTCAAGCGCGGCGGGATGTTCCGCCCCGATTATTTCGATCTCGTCGCCGTCGACGATCTCGGCCTCAAGCTGCAGCGGCACGAGACGCTCGGTCTTGTCGGCGAGTCGGGATCGGGCAAGACGACCTTCGGCCAGGCGCTGATCCGACTCATTCCGCGCTCGACCGGCGAGATCTATTTCGACGGCGCGCCGATCCACGCCAAGACGCGAAGCGAGATGCGTCCGCTGCGCTCGCGCATGCAGATCGTGTTTCAGGACCCGTTCGCCTCGCTCAACCCGCGCATGTCGATCCGGCAGATCATCGAGGAAGGGCTGATCGTCAACAAGATCGGCAAGGACGGACGCGAACGCCTGGAGCGCGTGCGCCAGGCGCTCCGCGATGCTGGCATGCCGGACAACATCCTGTCGCGTTTCCCGCACGAGTTCTCCGGCGGGCAGAGGCAGCGCATCGCGATCGCCCGCGCCATCGCGCTGGAGCCGGAATTCATCCTGCTCGACGAGCCGACCTCGGCCCTCGACCTTTCTGTCCAGTCGCAGATCATCGAGCTTCTGCGCAAGCTCCAGAACGAGAAGGGTCTCAGCTACCTCTTCATCTCGCACGACCTGAAAGTCGTGCGCGCGCTCTGCCACCGCGTCATCGTCATGCAGCACGGCAAGGTGGTCGAGCAGGGCCCCGTCGCCGAAGTCCTGACCAACCCGCAGACCGACTACACCCGCCGCCTCGTGCGCGCGGCCTTCGACATTGCAGCTTGACCCTGGAGAGTTTTTGACAATGACGGCCAGTCCTAAAATCGCATTCATAGGCGCAGGATCGACGGTGTTCATGAAGAACATCGTGGGCGACGCCTTGCAGCGCCCGGCGCTCGCCGGCGCGCATCTTGCGCTGATGGACCCCAACGCGCAGCGCCTGGAGGAATCGGCGATCGTCGCCAACAAGCTGGCGTCGACGCTCGGCGTTCCGGCGAAAGTCACGACCACGACCAATCAGCGCGCCGCCTTGGAGGGCGCCGACTTCGTCGTCGTCGCCTTCCAGATCGGCGGTTACGAACCGTGCACGGTCACCGACTTCGAGGTGCCGAAGAAATACGGCCTGCGGCATACGATTGCCGACACGCTCGGCGTCGGCGGCATCATGCGCGCGCTCAGGACGGTGCCGCATCTCTGGAAGCTCTGCGAGGACATGCTGGCCGTCTGCCCCGACGCCATCATGCTCCAATACGTGAACCCGATGGCGATCAACACCTGGGCGATCGCGGAGAAATATCCGACGATCCGCCAAGTGGGGCTTTGCCACTCCGTGCAGGGGACGGCGCACGAGCTCGCCCTCGACCTCGACATCCCGCCGGAACGCATCCGCTATCGCGCCGCCGGCATCAACCACATGGCCTTCTATCTGAATTTCGAGGAGGTCATGGAGGACGGGTCGTACCGCGATCTCTATCCCGACCTCCTGAGGGCTTATCGCGAGGGGAGGGCGCCGAAGCCGGGCTGGAACCCGCGCTGCCCGAACAAAGTGCGCTACGAGATGCTGACCCGGCTCGGCTACTTCGTCACCGAGAGCTCGGAGCATTTCGCCGAATACACGCCGTGGTTCATCAAGCGCGATCGGCCGGACCTGATCGAGAAATTCGGCATTCCGCTCGACGAATATCCGAAGCGCTGCATCTCGCAGATCGAGCGCTGGAAGAGCCAGGCGGAGGAATACCGCAAGGCCGAGCGCATCGAGGTCCGCGAGAGCCGCGAATACGCCTCTTCGATCATGAACTCGGTGTGGACCGGCGAGCCTTCGGTGATCTACGGCAACGTCCGCAATGCCGGTTACATCACGTCACTGCCGGAACGGCTGCGCAGTGGAGGTGCCGTGCCTCGTCGACCGCAACGGCATCCAGCCGACCTATATCGGCTCGCTCCCGCCGCAGCTCACCGCGCTGATGCGCACCAACATCAACGTGCAGGAGCTGACTGTCTCGGCGCTCATCAACGAGAGCCGCGAGAACATCTACCACGCGGCGATGATGGACCCGCACACGGGCGCAGAGCTTGATCTCGACCAGATCTGGAATCTCGTCGATGACCTGATCGAGGCGCATGGCGACTGGCTCCCCGGCTGGGCGCGCGGTTCACGAAAGCAGCGCGTCGCTTAGTTTCCTCCCTGGCGCGTGCTGCAGGGGCTCCGGCGAAAGCCGGGGCCCCGGAGTTTGGAGGGTTGCTCGCGCGTACGCTGCAAATGAGCTACCGCCCCGCGTCGCGGGCGCAAGCCAGGAACTCGGCGTGGCCGAGCGCCTTGCCCGAAGCTCAGACGGTATTCCTTCACGAGGCTCTCGACCGTCTTGCGCGCGAAGGCGCGGACCTTTGGCTGCGCGGCCATCTCCGCCTTAGCGACGGCGCGGTCGAGGAGGCCGAGGCCGTCGAGCACAGGATAATGAAGCTGCGCCTCGACATGCGGCAGCCCACCGAGGAAATGCGGGAAGTGCTCAATGCGCGGCGTTTCCTTCCGCCAGCGTTCCAGCCGATCCTTTGTCTCGGCGTTGATGCATTCCGCCTTCACGAAGCGCCAGAACGGCGTTTCGTCGCGCTCCGTCACATAGTGGAGGTTGATGAAGGTGCGGAAATCGTCGAGCTGCCGGCCGACGCGCGAGTTGTAGTCCTGGCGCTCCGGATCGGTGATGCGCGATGGCTCTTTTAGGAAGCCGTTGGCGAACATCATCATCTGCACCACCGTGCCGTGAATTGATGTCGCCTCGAGCGGCTCGAGGAAGCTCGAGCTCAGTCCGACGGCGAGACAATTGCCGATCCACGCCTCTTCGATCCGGCCGACGTCGAAGCGGATGTCGTTGCGCGGTTCGATCCGGCGGCCGAGCGCCGCCTCGATTTCTGCCTTCGCTTCATCCGGCGTCTTGAATTCATCGGAATAGACGTAGCCGCAGCCGTAGCGCGCCTGCGTCGGGATCGACCACATCCAGCCGGCTTCGCGCGCCCAAGCGAGCGTGAACGGCGCGATCTCCTCACCCTCCTTGATGTCGATCCAGAAGGGTATCGCGCGATTGACCGGCAAATCTTTGCGGTAGGAAATCCATTTGCCGCCCATCTCCTGGACGATCAGGCGCTTGCGGAAGCCCGTCGCGTCGATGAAGAAGTCGCCGGGAAGAGTTCCGCCTTCCTCAAGCTTCAAGGCGGTAATGAAGCCGCCCTCGGGATCCTTCTCGACACCGGCGACGGTGCCTTCGATCGTCTCGATGTCCTCCGACTTCTTGCGAAGATAGCGTCCGACCAGCGCCTGATCGAAATGATAGGCGTAGTGGAAAGGACCGACGGGGATGAGCCGGCCGTCGGCGCGGCGCGCGTAGGGGCTCTTCTGACGCTTCAGAAGATGGTCGAAGAGATGCATCTCCGCGACGGGTCGCGCGCTCGCGACCGAATACACATTGAGATATTCCGACGGAGCGCCCGGCGGCGCTTGGACCACCTGATGCGGGTCGTCGATCGGGCCATCATAGGTGATGCCGACGCGGCGCCAATCTTTGTGACGAATGCCGAATTTGATCGTCGCCTCGGTCTCGCGCAGGAACTCGAACTCGTCGAAGCCAAAATGCTCGAAGAGCGCGCGGAAGACTGCGGTCGTACCCTCGCCGACGCCGATCGTCGGAATCTTCGACGATTCGACGACGGAGATCTTAACGTCGAGCCGCTTCCGGCGGGCGCTGTCTTGAACAATGAGAGCAGCCAACCATCCGGCGGTTCCGCCCCCGACGACGACAAAGTGCGACGAAGACATGCGGCACCTTCGAACGGAGGATCTCGGCGGGGAAAGAAGCCAACCCTGCGACAACCCGATCCAAATACTCCCACAAGCTGTGCACGACGCCAACATCGAAGACGCGGCAGCCAGCTCCGGACGTGTTGTGATCTCGACCCGGCTCTTTGTCTGCGGGAGAAACTGGAATCCGGTGGTGGCCCGCTATGGCTCTGAGATCTCGGTGCCGACCCGGAGTGTGCTGGACTCGGCCAAAATTTGACGCCGTGGGACGCCTAATTTCCGACTATTGAAGGCCTGAGCCGCTCGAACGCGCGATCAGTTCTACACGGCGGAGACCTGCCACTTACCGCCGAACTCTGATGAGGTCGTGGAACCCAGCGCCTCGCCGCCGTTTTTCCCGCCTATTAAAGAGCTTCGGCCTTCGCCCGCGTGATCAGATTCTGGACAGCGGACACATGCCATTGGCCCCCGCGGGCTGAGCGAATGCCGCGGGCGTTGAGCGCCTCGGCGATGCCGGCGAGGGTATTGACGCCGGAGGTTCGTATCGCCTCGACGATCGGCAAGACGTTCGCCGCGAAGCAGTCAGCCTCCGAGACCTGAGCAGCACGGCCGAGCGCGGCAGCGTATTCGACGTTTCGCGGATTGCCGAGGCGCTTCCCCTGCGTCTTGCGTTGCGCAAGTGCGGCGCGTGTGCGCTCGGAAATCAGGCGCCGCTCTTTCTCGGCGAGCGCCGCATGGAGGTGCAGCATGAAGGGATCGGCGTCAGTGCCGAGCTCCGCCACGATGAACGGCACGCGCTGTGCCATCAGCCCTGAGATGAAGGCGACGTCGCGGGAGAGGCGATCGAGCTTGGCCACGATGACGGGACACTTGCCGCTACGCGCGGAGGAGAGGGCAGCAGCCAGCTGTGGCCGGCGGTCGAGCGCATCCGCACCCTTGCCGCTCTCTGCCTCCACGAACTCGGCCGTGAGGGTGAAGCCTTGGGCCTCGGCGAAACGTGCCACCGCCTGCCTCTGGGCGTCGATTCCAAGACCAGAGCGCCGCTGCCGTTCGGTAGAGACCCGGTAGTAGGCAACGGCAGGCTTCATGACCAAACAGCATACCACCGTTTGCCGTTTGGTTGAAGTCGGAAGTTGCGCCTAACTAACTGGAAATAAACGGCTATCTGTGTTGCGATACGACATGGACGGTAGCTGTTCGCGGCGCGACTGTGCTGAAGGGCAGCTCGGTCGCCTGGCAGGGACCGTAGGGAACTGTCCTTAATTCCCGGACTCGGCAGCAATGCGGACATCAGCTCAAGTTGGTTGGACGGGGACTTTTGACCCAAAGAAGACGGGAAGGTCACTGAGGCCAGTCTCGTCAGGACCGGCGTCGGCATTCCATAGCGGTCTTGCCGGGTCAGCCCCCGGCCGCGAACGTCAAAGCCAGGGTTCATTCGTCCACGCCGACATTACATCGTGGGCGGAGGAGTCTAGTCTAGCACCTTGCCCGGTGCACAACGCGGGCCGGCAAGGTGGGGCTTGATTGGCGCTTTTCTGGCGTATTTGGGTGGCGGTCACGTTCGTGAACATTGTCGTGCTGTCGATCTTCGTCAGCGTCGCGACGTTCCAGTTCGGCAGTATCAATTCGGGTCTAATTGGAGAGCGTCTTTTCGTTCTGGCGGACCGCACGGCGGCGCCCTTCAGGGCAGCGGCGAGGATTGGCCTGCCACTCTCGACGGTACGCAACGCGGACGCTTTGCTCGAGAGCGCGCGTCAGACCGACGACGCGATCCTCGCCATTGATGTCTTCGATGCGGCCGGGCGGATCATCCACTCGACTGCCACATCATCTCCCTCCGAAATCCCAGCCGCGGCATCTGACGCCCGCGCCGCTGCCAATGGCGCGCCCTGGCGCAGCGAAACCGCGAACGATTTCTTGAGCGGCGTTGAGATCGTCTCACGCGACGGCGCATCATTAGGCGGCATTCTCGTCGTCTATCCCGGCGACGGTAACGCGACCCGCGTCCGGGCGATGGCAGCCGAGCTCGGGTTGGTCGCGATCGGGGTCGTCCTCGCCGCGGCCGTGTTCAGCGCGCTCGTGTTGCGCTTCAGCCTTGCCAGTCAAATCCGGCTGTTCGAGGCGATCGACGGTGCCGTAGCGAGGTTCGAGCGCGTCAGCTGGCGCAGCGCGGCGGGTCAATCCACCTTGGTCGCCGCCAGCGACGTCCACGATCTGCATGGCCTGCTGGAAACCGCGGAGGCCCGCTACCGCGCCGAGGGCGAGGCGTTGGCGGCCACCCGAGACCATGCGCCATGAGAGGCGATGGTGGCCTCGACGGCGGCAGTCTCCGCCCCCGATTGGTGGTCGCATTGACCGCCACAATCATTGCGTCCGTTGTCGCCGTGGGCGTGGCCACCGTCGCTGCTTTCGACCGGGCGGTCGAGCCCGAGCTGGCCAACCGCACCCGGCTGATCGGCTCAATCGTCCGCGGCGAGATTCAGCGGGCACTTGGGCTCGGAATTCCCTTCGATGAGATCGTCGGACTGGATCCCTACCTATCCGCGGTGCTCGATAATTTCGATGAGGTCGATCGTCTCTCGGTTACTTCGGCATCTGGCCAAACCATCGCCACCATCCAACGCCCCGCCGCACCCTCGATTTTCCAGCAGTCCGATTTCGGCCAAGTGATCGGCTTCAGCGAGACCACTTTCGTGCTGCCCATCCTGGACGGCAATCAGTTGGCTGGACGAATCACTGTCGGGATCAGTCCGCGGTTCGTTCAAAGTCGGCTGCGGGAGGTTCTCCTCGACGTGATGGTGATCGCGCTGATCGCGACGCTTGTCGCGCTTGAGCTTGCGCAGGCGGTTGCTGCGACCTCAGTCGGAAAGCCGCTTGACCGCATCGTCCGCTTATTGCGCGAACAAAGCGACGGCAATTTCCTGCACCGCATCCGCCCTGGCGGGCTCGGCGGCCTCAGCCGGGTCGCGGTGCGTTTCAACGATCACGCCGAGGACTTGTGCGAGCGACTGGCCGCATTGCCCGCCTCCGCGCGCACACGCTTGGCAGCGAGTACCAATGCGACTCTCGCCGTCGCCCGACCGTTGCGGATGCGCATGTCCGACATTAACGACATCCGGCTGCCTCTTTTTTTGTTCTCGGTGGCGACCGAGATCGCCGCTGCCTTCCTGCCGCTTTATGCCCGGGCCGCGGCGCGGCCGTCATGGCTCTCCCCCGAACTCGCGGCCGCAGCGCCGCTCGTCCTCTATCTGGTCGCTTTGGCGGTTCTTTCCCCGTTCGGCGGCGCGCTGGCGCGGCGGTTCGGTGCCCGGCGCCTGTTTCTCGCCTCGGTGCCGCCGACCGTATTGGCTTTGTCAGCAATGGGGTTCAGCAGCAGTATCGTCACGATCACGCTATGGCGCGCAGTCATGGCGGTTTTCTACGCCACCGCCACGATCGCATGCCAGGAATACGCCATCCGCACGATCGGAGATCCGAGGAGTACGCGCCCGTTCGGCGCTTTTGTCGCGGTGGTCTATGGCGGCGTCTTCTGCGGCTCGGCGTTGGGTGGCGTGCTCGCGGGTCGCTTCGGATTCGAGGCGGCATTCTTCTCGGGCGCGGCGATAGCGGTCATCTCCGCTGTGCTGGGCATGGTGGCGATGCGGGGAAGGGCCGGAGATCCCGAGGCCACTCCCATTCCCTCCCCCGGCGGGCCTCCCCCGCGGAGATGGTTCGGCGCGCGCTTCGTCGCCCTCCTCGTCGGGCTTGCCGTGCCGATGAGTGCCGCCACGGCGATCTTCATCTGGTACCTGACGCCTCTGATCCTGGCCGCTTCTGGTTCGGGTCCCGCCGAGATTGCCCGGGTGGTCATGCTTTATTATCTGGCGGTCATTCTCATCGGTCCCACCGTTGCAAGCGTCTCGGACGGGCGCCTCGGTCCCCGTTTTCTCGTCGTGTCGGGCGCTCTTGTCTCGGGCGCGGCGTTCCTGTCGCTGACGGCGTGGAGCGGCTTCTGGGCCGTGGTCGTGGCTGTCGCTGGGCTCGGTATCGGCCACACCCTCGTTCGGGCACCGCTTTACGGCTTGGCGCTCGAGATCACCGGCTGTTCGAGCGCCGGCCTCAGCGCCCTCCGGCTCACCGAGCGCGTCGGTGCGATCCTCGGTCTTGCCGCGATCGCGCTCCTCCTGCCTGACATCGGCGCCGAGAGCGGCATCCGCTGGCTCGGAATTTCAACTGTCACCGGCGTGACCCTTTATGTTATCGTCCTGATTGTCGGGCGATTTCGACACCGTTGATGGGAGGCAACGATGTGGCGATCATTTCTAGTTGGCATGACGCTCGCGATTGGGCTCTCGGCTTCTGCGGTCGCTGCCAAGTACAAGATCATGGTCGCCACTTGGCGTGGTTGCGAGGAAGCCTGCCAAGGATTTCAGGACTATTTGACCAAGGCGGGTGTCGACGCTGAGTTCATAATGCGCGACGCGGGTCAGAGCAAAGAGGCTCTCCCCGGCATTCTGGCGGGGGCTCGCGCCGACCGCGTCGATCTCATCCTCACCTGGGGCACCAGCGTCACGCATGGGATTGTAGGAACGCTCTCCGAACTCGCCGATCCGGCCTTCGAACACGACATCCCCAGCGTATTCACGATCGTCGCCGACCCAGTCGGCGCCGGTATCGTCGAGAGCCTGGGCCACACGGGCCGGAGCAATGTGACCGGAACCTACAACCGGGTGCCCGAAGCGGTGAACATTGAGACGATCCGCACCTACCTGCCCAGCTTCAAGCACCTCGGCATGCTCTACAATACCAACGAGAAGAACTCCGTCCTCAAGCGCGACGAGGTTGCGGCCTTGACGGAACCCATGAAGTTCGAATTGACGGCCCTGGAGTTGCCGCTTGGCGCCGATGGCGAGCCGCAAGTCGAAACCATCGCGCCGAAGCTGGCGGAGTTGAAGGCGGCCGGAGTCGATTTCATCTATCTCGGTTCCTCCTCGTTCCTGCAAAAGAACCAAGTCGCCGCGACGAGCGCGGCGGTCGGAATCGGCATTCCGGTGCTCAGCCCATACGAGGCATCAGTGCGGGAGTCCGACGCCCTGATCTCGGTCGCGGCGCGCTACTATGACGTGGGGCGTCTGGCCGGCGGGCAAGCCGAGAAGATCTTAGTCGACGGCACAGCCGCTGGCGATCTGCCGGTCGTGCAAATGACCAACTTCGCCGTCGTCATCAACATGGGCGTCGCCAAGAAGCTCAAACTGTTTCCACCGCTCGACCTGTTGCAAGTCGCGGAGACCGTGAACTGACGCGCGACCTGATTGGCCCCACCGGCCGCCTTGCAGACTGTCGGTGATGAACGCCGCCGAGCCGCATGCGCGGCCCGCTTCCTCTTTGACGAATGGACTGAACGGTTCGGCCCCACTGATCGGAGACGAACGTCTGGCAGTGGCGCTTCTCAGAAGTCCCTGAGAGCCGTGGGCATGTCCGTATTTGAGCACATAGCGGACCTGATACGGACTGGTACCGACTTCGGGTTTTGACCCTTATTAGACATTCGATCTTGATAGACGCAACTTCAACACGAGCGTAGAATTTTCCGCGACACCAAGGCGGAGGACACCGTCGCCATGGCCGAGGAGCGGGTCCAAAGACGGCTCGCTGCTGTCCTCGCCGCCGATGTGGTCGGCTACAGCCGGCTAATGGGCGTCGACGAGGCGGCCACCCTGCAGGCGCTGAAGGCGCATCGCAGAGAACTGGTCGACGGCAAAATCGGGGAACATCATGGGCGAATTGTCAAGCTGACCGGCGACGGAATGCTCGTGGAGTTCCCGAGCGTGGTGAATGCCGTCGCCTGCGCCGCCGATATCCAACGCAAGATGGTGGAGCGCAACGTCGACATCCCGGCGGAACGCAGGATCCAGTTCCGCATTGGCATCCACCTCGGCGACATCATCGTCGACGAGAGCGATATCTACGGCGACGGCGTAAATGTGGCGTCGCGGATCGAAAGCGTTGCGAGGCCGGGTGGCGTGGCGGTGTCAGGTTCGGTGCGCGAAAACGTCGGCAACCGGCTCGATCTCATATTTGAAGATGCCGGCGAACAGACGCTGAAGAACATCGACCGGCCGGTACAGGTTTACAACGTCTCGTTGGGCACCTCGTCCGCCGCTGGAACGACCGCCTTGCAAGGCAGGGCACAGCCGCTCGCAAAGGAGATGCCGTCGATCGCCGTGCTGCCATTCAACAACATGAGTGGCGATCCGGAGCAGGAATATTTCTCGGACGGCATCACCGAGGACATCATCACGGATTTGTCGAAGATATCCGGCCTGTCAGTGGTCGCTCGCAATTCTGTGTTCACCTACAAGGGCAAGCCCGCCGACGTGCAGGAGGTAAGCAGACGATTTGGCGCCACAAACGTACTCGAAGGCAGCGTCCGCAAGGCCGGCCAGCGCGTTCGAATCACGGCACAACTCGTCAACGGCCAGGACGGCCTTCACCTTTGGGCCGACCGCTACGACCGTGATCTCACCGACATCTTCGCAATTCAGGATGAGATCACGAAGACGATCGTCGACCAGCTCAAGGTGAAACTCCTGCCCGAGGAGCAGAAAGCAATCGAAAAGGCGCCGACGGAGAACGTTGAGGCGTACACCTACTACCTGCGCGGCCGCCAGTTCCTCAACATGAAGACGAAGTCATTCCTGCAGCTCGGCCGGCGGATGTTCGCCAAGGCGGTCGAACTGGACCCACTCTACGCACGCGCCTACGCCGGCATGGCAGATTGCGATTCGATGTTGAAGGGCTGGCACGGTGTCGAGGTTTCGCTCGACGAGCTCCTGGCTACGACCGCTAAGGCGCTAGCGCTAGACCCTAATTTGGCCGAGGCGCACGCGTCGCGCGGCTTAGCCTTGGCCACCAGCGGCCGTCGCGAGGAAGCCACTGCCGAATTCGAACGCGCGCTCGCCCTCAGGCCCGATCTCTATGAAGTGAACTACTTCTACGGCAGGTTCTGTATGGCACAGGGACTTCTGGAGAAAGCCGTCCAGCTCTTCACGCGAGCCACCGATATTCAGGCCGATGACTACCGTTCGCCTATCCATCTTCAGAACCTCTTCCGCTCCCTCAATCGGCAGGAGGAAGAAGTGAAGTTCGGACGACTGGGTATCGAACGCGCGGAGCAAGTTCTGAAGGCGCATCCGGAGAGCTCCGATCCAGCACAACTCGGCGCCTGCGCCCTCGCTGGCCTCGGCGAATACGAACGGGCGCGTGAATGGACCGCGCGAGCGCTGGCGATCGATCCCGACGACAACCAGGCCCGCTACAATGCAGCCAGCGTCTATGCGCTCGTCGGCGACACGGATCGCGCCCTCGACATACTGGAGGTCTATCTGAAAGAGGTCGGGACCGACATGAAGCTCTGGTTCAAGAACGATTCCGATCTCGATCCGCTCCGCACCCATCCGCGCTACGCGAAGCTGCTGGAATTGATTAGGGTAGATGAAGTGGGCCGCTGAAGCATTAGCGTCGCGACGAGTTCCTTGTTGAGCCCTGTCAACCTGCGCGCCTTCGTACCGTCATGTCTGTTGTTGGCGCTCTACCGAAGTCGCATTGAGAATTGCCAGCGTCCGTCTCTGAGCGGTGAACGGTCCTCACGGTCGCGCCAGCTCACGGCCAGAGTGGACCCCAACCGGTCATTTGCTGCGCTGCGAAACACATCGCGGTGGACGTAGCGCATTGGCAATGCGTTAGGCTACGGCTGCCAGAAGGTCCGGTGCGGCGCGAGGAGTTCGTCCTCGACCTCAGGAAAGGGGCCGTGCACCTCGATCTTCTTCTGTCCGTGGCTGAGCACGGTGCGAGAGGGCAGGTCAATAGTCGGGTTCTTCGCATGGTTGCCCGTCAGCGCGAGGAGCTTCGCCTCCTCGTAACCGTAGACCAAGCGGCCAATATTCGCCCAGTAAAGCGTTCCGGTGCACATCGCGCAGGGCTCGCCGGTTGAGACCAGCGTGCACTGCCAAAGGAACTCCGGCTCGTATGCGGCGGCGGCACGCCGCGCGAGCTCGGCTTCAGCGTGATGCACTGTGTCGATATTGCCTTGACGCATGAGGATCGTGTTGTCGGGGCCGACCAGAATCGCACCGAACGGATGATGGCCATGCGCTGCGGCCTCGCGCGCGACGGCATCGGCGACGCGAATGTGGGCGAGCATCTGATCGCGGGTCACTTTGCGCAGCCTTCCGTGCAGGAGAAATGCACTACATTTAATCCCAACCCTGCGCTCGGAAAATATGTCACAGCTAAGCAACCCGGAACTCAAAGAAGTCACGCCGCCAGAAGGTCAACATTGGCGCTTCTGAGAAGTCGCCGAACAAGCTGAGGATGTCCGGGTTTGACCCATTTCGCACATGTTTTCGTGGCGGCACGATGGTCGGATGCTGAGTTCGGCCCGGGTCGCTGTATGCTCCTCGCGTGCATCTCGCACACGCCAGAGACCGCACGATGGCGGGCGCAAATGACATCCGCAATTCAAGGGTGCATCCGGGAACCGTTTGGGTCTGCCGCCGACGTGATGGTTTGTTTGTCAGTGCCGTCGATGGGAGGGGAACATGAACCCGGAAGGATACCGAAGGGGCTTTTTCGCCGTCGTCTTAAGCAGCCTCATGTCGGCGACGGTGCATGCGGGAGAACTGCACCAAGCGGCCTCACGCGGCGATCTGGCAGCGGTCGATGCGCTCTTGCTGAGCAGCACCGTCGACCTAGACGAGGTCGACTCCATGGGGACACCTCTTCACCGCGCCATCATGGGCCGGTACTATGCCGTGGCCAAGCGTCTGATAGCGGCAGGCGCAAACTTAAATGCAGTCGACGCATCACTGCGTACTCCGCTTTATCTCGCAGCACTCGAGCAGGATGAGGCTGCGGCGTGGCTGCTGATCGCGTCAGGTGCGGACCTTGAGGCACAGGGGCCCATCGGAACGCCTCTTCATGTGGCTGCGCAGCACGACTTGGTCGACATGGTGAGGCTCCTGCTTAGAAAGGGTGCCCAACTTGATCCACGCAATCGCGAGCTGGCAACGCCTCTAGCACTAGCTGCTTGGCGAGGTAGTCTCGACGCCGCCAAAGTTCTCGTCGCGGAGGGGGCCGACGTTGAGGCTAAGAATGTGCGTGGCCAAACCCCCTTGTTCTATGCGGTTCTTGGACCAAACGCGGTAAATCTCGTCCCTTTCCTCATTGCGCATGGCGCTGTGATTAACGTGCGCGACAGGACCGGGATCACAGCGCTTCCTCGCCATCAATCGTGACCGTCAACCGGCGATCGAGATTTTGCGAGTTCATGGCGGCGTCGAGTGATTTGCGGACCATATTTGGAACCGGCCCGCTCCAGCTCCCAAAGACCGCTCCGGGTCGAAACGCAAAGTCGCCGAGAACCATCTGTGCGCGGGCGGTTCCAGTCAATAAAGCATGCGCCCCCGGATCGCCGGGGCTAAGCCGGTTCGCCCGGTGGAAATGGTTTGCAGCACTGCGAATAGAAATCTAGGCTACCGTTCACACCCTCCGCGGGAGGTGTCGTTCCATGCTAAGGTTCTGCGCCGCTGCCATTGCGATCCTCGCTTTCACCACCAACGTGAGGGCCGGTGAGTTGCTCGATGCGGTGACCGCGGGCGATCTCCCCCGCGCGGAGGCTGCGCTTTCGCAAGGTGCGGACGTCAATGAAAAGACCGGCTTTCGGACACCGTTGATCGCCGCTGTCCGGGCGGCGAACCACGAAATGGTCGCTCTGCTGCTCGACAAGGGCGCGGACCCTAACAAAGGGGCGGGTTCCAATACGCCGCTGCCGATGGCGTGCGGCATGAGTGATACGACCATCGTGCAGATGTTATTGGAGAAGGGCGCCGACGCCCGCTTCTCGACGAACACCAATACAGCCCTTCATCGCGCCGCCGAGTTCGGTTGCTTGAAGTGCGCGGAACTGCTCGTGGCGGCGGGCGCCGACGTCAACGCTCTGACCTCCGATGGAATACCCGCCATTCATCTGGCCAAGCTCGCTGGGCAGGCGGACATTGTGGCGCTTCTCCTGGCTCACGGCTATGAACCGCTCCGTCTCGCACCCATTTCGCCGGCACTGAAGAATGCGGACGCCGCGAACGGCAAATCTGTCTTCGACAAGACATGCGTATATTGTCACCAGCTGACGGAGAGTTTCAGACATAAGCCAGCGCTGGCGGGCGTCGTAGGCCGCGCCAGGGCAAGCATTGACGGCCAGGAATATTCCGAGGCCCTGAAGGCCGCGGGCGGACACTGGAATTACGAGGAGCTGAACGATTTCATTGCCGATCCGCGAGCTGCGATCCCGGGAACGGCGATGAGCTTCGCTGGTTTGCCTGACAGCGATGAGCGGGCCGACCTGATCCTTTATTTGCGGAACCAGAGCCCCGATCCGCTGCCATTGCCGTGAGGTATCCAGCGATGATTTCCGGATCAGGGCTGGTTTGAATGTACCTCCCGAAAAAAAGAGCCCTCGTCGTCCACCTCACACTCTTCCAATTGATCGGTCGCCGGGGGCTTGCAACCTGTGAGCCGAAAGCATTCCTTGTGGATGTCTGACTTTGGAGCTTCTTAGAAGTCGGCGGGCGCGCAGAGCATATCGGATTTTGGCCGCTTAGTGGAAAATGGCGTGGACGACCGCCCATTTCGCATTTTGACCCGTAGGCGACATTTGATCCTGATCCTCCCCCATTGAAGTGGTCCGCCCTGATGTATGCCTTTTGGCAGCAAGGAGGACGGATCGGATGCCAAGGAAGAGATACAAGCCCGAAGAGATCGTCGCGAAGCTGCGGCAGGTCGATGTTCTCACGTCGCAAGGTCAGAGCGCGGCCGACGCGATCCGCTCGATCGGCGTGAGCGAGGTGACGTACTATCGCTGGCGCCAGGAGTTCGGCGGGCTGAAGAGCGACCAGGTGAAGCGGCTGAAGGACCTTGAGACGGAGAACACCCGGCTTCGTCGCGCGGTGTCGGACCTGACGCTGGACAAGCTGATCCTGCAGGAGGCGGCCCGGGGAAACTTCTAAGCCCCGCGCGTCGCCGCGCCTGCATCGAGCATGTTCGACGGGTATTGTCCGTCTCCGAGCGCCGCGCCTGTGCGGCGCTCGGCCAGCATCGCTCGACGCAGCGCAAGATTCCGCAAGGCCGTGACGATGAAGAGCGGCTGACCGCCGACATCGTCGAGCTGGCCCGCCAGTATGGCCGCTACGGCTATCGCAAGATCGCCGCGCTGCTGCGCCGGGCCGGCTGGCTGGTCAATGACAAGCGGGTCGAGCGGATCTGGCGACGCGAGGGGCTGAAGGTTCCCCAAAAGCAACCGAAGCGCGGTCGGCTCTGGCTGAACGACGGGTCCTGCATCCGGCTCAGGGCCGAGCACCGCAATCACGTCTGGTCCTACGACTTCGTCGAGGATCGCACCCACGAGGGGCGCAAGTTCCGCATGCTCAACATCATCGACGAGTTCACCCACGAGTGCCTGGCCATCCGGGTGGCCCGCAGGCTCAAATCCATCGATGTGATCGACGCGCTCTCCGACCTGTTCATCCTGCGCGGCGTTCCCGGCCATATCCGCTCCGACAACGGACCCGAGTTCGTCGCCAAGGCCGTGCAGGACTGGATCGCAGCCGTCGGCGCGAGAACCGCCTACATCGCACCGGGCAGCCCCTGGGAGAACGGCTTCATCGAGAGCTTCAATGCGCGCCTGCGCGACGAGCTGCTCGATGGCGAGATCTTCTACACGCTGCGTGAGGCGCAGATCGTGATCGAGAGCTGGCGACGCCACTACAACGCCGTCCGGCCGCATGCCTCGATCGGCTACCAGGCTCCCGCACCTGAAGTGTTCGTGCCGGCGCTCGCCGCATGGCCGGCTGCGCAACCCCGACCAGCTTCGCCGGCCATGCCCCCGCTGGCGTCAGCGCCAGCCCTAAACTAACATTGCAAGCGGACCACCCAGTGGGGGCCGGTCAATGCTGGGTGAGCATACTGGCGGAGGGAGAGGGATTCGAACCCCCGGTACGGTTACCCGCACAACGGTTTTCGAGACCGCCCCGTTCAACCACTCCGGCATCCCTCCGCGTGAGGAATATCAATGGCTTGGAGGCAATGTCCTGTCGAACACTTGGGACTTTGCCGCCCGACCGCCACCCAACGGGTCCTCGGGAACGGCCCGCTTATCATGCGCTGCGCAGCTCAGTCAAAGCTGCATTGCCAGCCTGGGCTTCGTTGCTGTCACCCTTTCGGAAAGGGTGCGCGTAGACCCAGCGCGCGATTGTCGAATTGTTTGTACCAGCCAGCGGGAGGCTCCGGGCGCGAAGCTCTTCAACCGCATGCCTGCCCCCTGCTGCCCGCGTCGCATGCTTTCGAGGATCGGCGCGAGAAGAGTCAGCCGCAAGATACGCAGCCCGCACGCATCGCCGACCTGTTCGGCTGCCGCAAGTCCTAGACCGAGTCCGTTGATCGTGAAGGCTGCTTCGTTTCAGGCTCGTGTAGACGAAAGGCGGCGCGCTAGTAATGTCGAGTACCAAGTTGGCAGGTCGGTCGCCCCCCGATCCTTGCGATGGAGAGGATTCCCGATGATCCATGTTTCATGCACGACCAATGGCGTTCGCCGTTTGCTGGTTGCTGCTCTGTGTGCCGTTATGTTCGTCCTTGCCCCTGCTTCGATCACGGTTGCGCAGGACGCCAGCGAACTTCAGACCGAAGGGCAAGCCGCGGTGCAGGCGTGGGTTGACGCCGTAGTATCGGGCGACGTGGCCCGGATCGAAGCGGTGCTCGCGCCGGAATTCCAGATATTGCGGTCCGACGGTACAGCCTACGACAAGGAAACCTACCTCAAGAGCAATCTGCCGCGCTTTCCCAACGTGCCGGTGATGAGCAAGCTAGTCGTCACAGGTAACGGCGACCTCCTCGTCGCGCGCTATGTCCTGACGACCGGTGGCGTGCTCGCCAACGGCGTGGAGCAACCTCAGGCACCCCGGCTGACCGTTTTCCGCAAAGACGGCGACACCTGGCTTGTCGTGGCGCATGCCAACTTCGCCGCTATTGGACGCTGACATATTCTCTACCCCGCCAACCACAGGGCCTGGCCAACAGAGGGCTCCGCGGGCGTTTGCGGCCCGGCGGCGATCGGCAGGTGAGGCGCCCCCGACCCGCTGGCCGCTGCCGAAAATGGCGTCGGGAAGCCCCAAAGAACCCCCAAAGCCTTGACTTTGGGCACTCCTTGCACTTTATCCCCCGCGACGGCGCGAACCGTTCCCGGTCCGCGCCCTAATCGTTTGTCTCGCACAAGCTCCCGCCGGGGCCGCGAGACGCGACTGGAAGAAGCCCGTCCGCTCATAAAGATAAAGAGCAGGGCGCGGCGTCGAACGCGAGGATAAGATGTTCGCAGTCATCAAAACCGGCGGCAAGCAGTACCGCGTCACCGCGGAGGATACGCTTGCCGTTTCCAAGCTCGCCGGAGAGGCGGGCGATCAGGTTATGTTCTCCGATGTGCTGGTGCTCGGGGGCGACGCACCTAAGTATGGCGCGCCGCTCGTTGACGGCGCATCGGTGGCCGCTGAGATCGTCGAGCACAAACGCGGTCCGAAGATCATCGTCTTCAAGAAGCGCCGCCGGCATAATTCGCGGCGCAAGAATGGCCATCGCCAGGACTTCACGCTGGTCAAGATCACCGAGATCCTGACCGACGGTGCAGAGCCCTCGAAGGTCGAAAAGAAGACGAAGCCGAAGGCGGAAGCCAAGGCGGCGCGCAAGAAGCCGCGCGCCCGCAAGCCAAAGGCGAGCGAGACGGAAGCGGCGGGCGACGACGCTTAAGCGGCGGCGCCTCAGAGATTCGAAGGAGATTTCACGATGGCACACAAGAAGGCAGGCGGCTCTTCGCGGAACGGCCGCGATACCGCGGGCCGGCGCCTCGGCATCAAGAAGTTCGGCGGCGAGGCGGTGGTGCCTGGCAACATCATCGTGCGGCAACGTGGCACCAAGTGGCGCCCAGGTGACAATGTCGGCGTCGGCAAGGACCACACGATCTTTGCGCTCGTCGAGGGCCGCGTGGCATTCAAGACGAAGGACGGCGGACGCTCCTACGTCTCGGTCGATCCGCACCCGGAGCCCGCCGAATAGGCCGGCATGAGCCGCCGGCGTCCCGCCGACCCGGCGCCGAGTTATCGAAGGGGAAGCGGGAAGCCGCTTCCCCTTTTTCGTTGGAGAGAACGATGCTGGCGAAGGACGAGAGGAAAGCGCAGCGCGACGTGCCCAGCACGGCGCGGATTTCGCTCGTCCCGCTCGCGCCGGAACACGCGGCAGAACTTCATCCGCTGATCAACGATTGGGAGGTCGCGCGGATGCTCGCCGTCGTACCGTGGCCGATCACGGTCGACGAGGTCGAAGCGCACGCGCGCAATCACGCCGAAGGGCGGAGCGAAGCTGACGAGTTCGCGATTCTTCGCGGCGGCGCGGCGATCGGCGTGGGCAGCGTCAAACGTCCGGGCACAAGCAGTCCGCCGCGCAAGATGCCGCGGCTCGGCTATTGGCTCGGCCGGCCTTATTGGGGGCAGGGCTACATGACCGAAGCAATCTCGGCGCTCATCGCCTTCGCGTTCGAGACGCATCCGCAGGACCGGCTCGGTGCCGGCGTTTTTACCGACAACCCCGCTTCGCGACGCGTGCTTGAGAAGTGCGGGCTGCGCCAGGTCGGCGGCTATTCGCTTCACTGCCGCTCGCGGGATGCCGCCGTCGAGGTCGAGGACATGCAGCTGACGCGCGCGGACTGGTCGGCCGGGGCGGGGCGATGAAGTTCCTGGACCAGGCGAAGGTCTACATCCGCTCGGGTGATGGCGGCGCGGGCGCCGTCTCGTTCCGGCGCGAGAAGTTTATCGAGTTCGGCGGGCCGGATGGCGGTGACGGCGGGCGCGGTGGCGACGTCTGGGCGGAGGCGGTCGACGGCCTCAACACGCTGATCGACTATCGCTACCAGCAGCACTTCAAGGCGAAGACCGGCGGCCACGGCATGGGGCGAGACCGGCACGGCGCCAAGGGCGCCGACGTGGTGCTCCGTGTTCCGGTGGGCACGCAGATATTGGAGGACGACAACGAAACGCTGGTCACCGACCTCGCAAAGCTCGGGCAGCGCGAGCTTCTTGCCGAAGGCGGCAATGGCGGCTTCGGCAACGCGCACTTCAAGTCTTCGACCAACCGCGCGCCGCGCCGCGCCAATCCCGGCCAGGAAGGCGAAGAGAAGTGGGTTTGGCTCAGGCTCAAGCTCATCGCCGATATCGGCATCGTCGGCTTGCCGAACGCAGGGAAATCAACGCTTCTTGCGCGCGTCAGCGCGGCGAAACCAAAGATCGCCGATTATCCCTTCACCACGCTTCACCCCAATCTCGGCGTGGTCCGTCACAAGGGCGTAGAGTTCGTGCTTGCCGACATTCCCGGGCTCATCGAAGGCGCGCATGAGGGCGCCGGAATCGGTGACCGTTTCCTTGGCCATGTCGAGCGGTGTCGCGCGCTGATCCATCTCGTCGACGCTGCCGGCGAAGACTCCGGCAAGGCATACAATACCGTGCGGGGCGAACTTGACGCCTACGATCACGGCCTCGCGGAGAAGGACGAGATCGTCGTCCTTTCGCGCGCCGACATTGCGACGCCGGAGCAACTGAAGTCTGCGAAGGCCAAGATACGCCGTCGCGCCGGCCATATGCCGCTCGTGATCTCCGCCGCGACGGGGCAGGGGATCGAGGCTCTGCTCGATCGATGCCTTGAAGTCGTGGGCAAGAAGGAAGCGGAAGACGCCGCGGCATTGGATACGCGCTGGAGCCGGCCGTGAAGCGCAAGCACGTCGCGGACTATCGCCGCATCGTCGTGAAGGTCGGCTCGTCACTCCTTGTCCATAGTCCGACGGGAAGGCTCGACCGCGACTGGCTCGCCGCACTCGCCGAGGACATCGCCGCACTTGTTGCGAAGGAGCGGCAGGTGCTCGTGGTCTCCTCCGGTGCGATCGCGCTTGGCCGCGGCGCGCTCGGGCTCGGACGCGGCGTGCTCAAGCTCGAGGAAGCCCAGGCCGCCGCCGCCGCCGGTCAGATCGCGCTCGCCGGCGCGTGGGCCGAATGCCTCGGCGATCGCGGGCTCAAGGCGGCTCAGGTGCTGCTCACGCTCGGCGACACCGAGGAGCGGCGGCGCTATCTCAATGCGCGCGCCACGCTGGCGACGCTTCTCAAGCTGCATGCGGTACCGGTGATCAACGAGAACGACACGGTGGCGACCAGCGAGATCCGCTACGGCGACAACGACCGCCTCGCCGCGCGCGTCGCCGCGATGGCCGGCGCCGATTGCCTCGTGCTTCTCTCCGACGTCGACGGGCTCTACACCGCGCCGCCCGCGTCCGATCCTTCCGCTTCCTTCGTCGACTTCGTGGCATCGATCACGCCGTCGATCGAGTCGATGGCGGGCGCCGCCGGCTCGGAGCTTTCGCGCGGCGGCATGCGCACCAAGATCGAGGCCGGCAAGATCGCGACGGCGGCCGGCGCCGCAATGGCGATTGCGAGCGGGCGGCGCAAGAACCCGCTCGCGGCTATCGATGCCGGCGAGCGCTGCACCTGGTTTGCGGCGCAATCGACTCCGGCGAGTGCACGCAAGGCGTGGATTGCGGGGCACCTCGAGCCGCGCGGCACGATCACGGTCGACGCCGGCGCGGAGGCGGCGCTCAAGGCCGGCAAGAGTTTGCTCCCGGCCGGCGTCGCGTCGGTTTCCGGCGCTTTCGCGCGCGGCGACGCTGTTGTCATCCGCGGCGCTGGCGGCGCCGAGCTTGGTCGCGGCCTTATCGCCTTCGACGTGGAGGATGCGAAGAAGATCATAGGCAGGCGTTCGAGCGAGATCGAAACAGTCCTCGGCTATCGCGGCCGCGCCGAGATGATCCACCGCGACGACATGGTGCTGAGAGACGGGTGAAAGAGTCCGCCCTGACGGGAACGGAGCAAACAGATGCTTTTCATGGTCATCGAGAGCTTCCGCAACCAGGACGGCAAGGCCGTCTATCGGCGCTTTCGCGACAAGGGACGCATGATGCCCGACGGGTTGAAGTTCGTCGGGAGCTGGACCGCGGCCGATCTGAGCCGCTGCTTCCAGATCATGGAGACGGATGATGTGACGCTGCTGCAGCGTTGGGTCGCCGAATGGTCGGATGTCACTGGATTCGAAATCGTTCCGGTCGTGCCCGGCAGGGACACCGCAGAAGCGCTCGCCGATCAGCTCTGATCTGCCGGTCCACCGTCCCGAGCCACCTCAGTTGATGTCTTCGGCTTCCGACGGCCGCTTCATCCCGGAGATCATGGCCGCAACGAGGTTTTCCCGGTGGCGGAAGCTTGCGAGCACCACGCCCGCGAGGTGAAGGCCGACGAGCAGGAGAAGGCCGTGCGCCAAGTAGTGGTGGAAATGCTGCATCCACGTGACGCCCCAGAAGGCGTCCGTCGTCAGCAGCCAGCCGGTGATCGCAGTCCCTATCATCGCCAGCATCAGAACGACGATCATCGCGCCGCCGGCGGGGTTGTGGCCGATGTAACGCTCTTCGCCGCCTCTTAGTATGGCCTTCAGGTAGGAGAGGACGGTGCCCGGCGAGCGGACGAATTGCGAGAAGCGGGCATAGGGTGTTCCGACGAAGCCCCACGCGATCCGAACGATGATGAGCGCGCCCGCCGCGTAGCCAGCCCAGATGTGCAAGTCGTTCCAGGAGTTGGCGCTGAGCCATGCGATGGCAAAGCTCAGCACCAGGCTCCAATGGAAGAGCCGCACCAGGGGATCCCAGACGCGGACCCTCGGCATTGTTCAGATACGCGACCGCTCGATCAATTCTCGCCGGCTTCGGCGTTGTCGAGCTTCTCGAGCGTCTCGGCGTTGTAAGCGAGGTTCATGCGCTTGCCGGCGCTGTCCGTCGCGTAGACCTCAAAGCAGCCGTTCTCGACCTTGATCTGACGGACCGTGAGACCTTCAGACTTGAGCTGCGCCTCGAGGTTGGACTGCGGCTGCCAGCTCGCCTGCGGTGCGGTGCTGCAGCTTCCCGCTGCGAAGGCGGGGCTTGCGAAAACGAACGCCGTAGCGGCGAGCAAAGCGACTTTCATGAAGGTCTCCACGGTTGGATCGGTGCGCAAACATTCTTCGAAAGGAGGCTCGATGTTTGCGGGGGCGATGCCTAGTCGAGGCGCGCTGACAGGAGGCTGACAGGGGCCGACAGGAGGCTGACAGTCAGCGGGACGCTGCGGCCCTGACGAGAGGTCCGTGCCACCGTCCCAACTCGGCGGCACTCCGCATTCCGCCTTTGCGTTGCGCGATCCAATCTCGTCGACCGTCGCTGCACGAGCGCTCCGGGCGGGCCGAAATGTCGCACGCAGGTTGCGGCGGCCTTCGCAGGACGAAAGCAGCTTCGATAAGTGTTTGTGAAGTCCGGGAAAGTTCGCTGCGAAAGCCAACTCCAACCCATTGAAATCTTACGATTATTTAATCTGGAGCCAAGCGCTTGGCCAGATTTCGGACGCAATCCGGTCACAGCAAAGCCGCCCTGCCGACGGGCTCGGCAGCCCATCGCCGGCCCGCAAGCGCACAAGAAATTCAACAACGATCCTGGGACACGACGATGCTTCCTAGACGCGCCTTTCCAATCGCCGCCGCACTCCTCCTCACGCTCGTGCCTCTCAGTGCCGCTCTCGCGCAAACGCCGATCGGCGGAGCGGCCGCTGCCACTTCGCAAAAGGCCACCGGACTCTGGCTTCTCACCGATTACCCGGAGCTGACCGGTCAGATCGGCAACGAGGCGAAGATCAATCTCACGCTCCAAAACTCGAACCTGCCGCCGGAACGCGTCGAGCTTTCGGTCGACGGGCTTCCGCAGGGTTGGGATTGGAAGCTGACCGGGGGCGGCCGCGAGGTCTCCGCCGCAATGGTCGGCCCGGACGAGACGCGCAATCTCACGCTTTCGGTGACGCCGCCGGCCGACGCGAAGACCGATCAGGTGAGCTTCCGCATCGTCGCCAAGGCGCCCGACCAAAGCTTGGCGCTCCCGATCACGATGCGGCTCACGGCTGCGGAGCCGGCGAAGCTCGATCTCGAGCCTGAGCTGCCAGCGCTTCGCGGCACGCCGAACTCCTCCTTCGACTTCCAGGTGGGGATCAAGAACCAGAGCCCCGACGACGCGACGGTCAACTTGCTCGCACAGACGCCGGAGGGCTTCGTTGCCACGTTCAAGGAACAGTACGGGGCGCAGGAGCTGACGAGCCTTCCGGTCAAAGCCGGCGAGACGAAGACAGTGAAGCTCTCCGTCAAGCCGCCGCACGACGCGCCGGCCGGCAACTATCCGCTGATGATGCAGGCGGCAAGCACCGCCGCCTCGGCCCAGACCCCCCTCGTCGTGCAGGTTACAGGTCAGCCGAACCTCACGCTTTCCGGACCCGGCGGGCAACTCTCGGGCGAGGCGACAGCGGGCAAGGCCGAGACCTTCGCATTCGACGTCGGCAATTCCGGCTCGGCTCCCGCGAAGGCGATCCAATTCTCTGCGAATGCGCCGTCGGGATGGAAAGTGACGTTCCGGCCGGATCAGCTTCCCGGCCTCGACATCGACGGGCATCAGCCCGTGCAGGTCGAAGTCACACCGTCGGAGAAGGCGATCGCGGGCGACTACATGGTCTCCATCCGCGCCAACGGGGAGGGGACGTCAGCCAATGCGGATTTCCGCACAACGGTCACCACCTCCACGGTCTGGGGCATCGCCGGTCTCGGGATCATCTCCGCAGCGGTGCTGGTGCTGGCGCTCGCCGTGACGCGCTACGGCCGCAGATGAGCGCGCCCGTCATCGAGACGCGCGGCCTGACCAAGCGCTACCGCGGCGTCACGGCGGTCGACCATCTCGACCTTACGATCGAGGCGGGCGAGGTCTTCGGTCTGCTCGGCCCGAACGGCTCGGGGAAGACCACGACGATCCTGATGATCCTCGGGCTCACCGATCCGACCGAGGGGACGGTTCGCGTGCTCGGACGCGATCCTCTGCGCGAGCCGCTCGCGGTGAAGAAGCGCGTCGGCTACCTGCCGGACGCGGTCGGCTTCTACGACCAGCTCACGGCGCGCGAGAATCTCGCCTATGCGGCACGGCTGCAGGGGCTGCGTTCCGCCGAAGCTGCCGAGCGGATCGCCATGGCACTCAAGGAAGTGCGCCTCGACCACGTCGCCAACCGCCGCGTCTCTACCTTCTCGCGCGGCATGCGGCAGCGGCTCGGCGTTGCCGATGTCCTGTTGAAGGAGGCGGAGGTCGCGATCCTCGACGAGCCGACATCCGGCCTCGATCCGCAGTCGACGCAGGAGCTGCTCGAGCTCATCCGCAACATGGCGCAGCGGGGGATGACGATTCTTCTCTCCTCGCACCTTCTTTCCATGGTGCAGAGCATCTGCGACCGCGTCGCGCTCTTCAATCAGGGCCAGGTCGGACTCGTCGGGCGTGTCGCCGACCTTGCTGCGCAGGTGCTCGGCGGCTCCTACGTGATCGAGATCGACGCGACCGGGATCGACGTCGCCGCCGCTCTGAATGGGCTCGACGGGGTCACTGCCGTCACCTCGGGTGCGGGCGGCGCCGTCCGCGCAGACTGCACGCGCGACGCGCGTGCCGACATCGCGCGACGCATCGTGGAGGCGGGCGGCGCGCTTACCAACATCAGCATGGACCGCTCGAGCCTCGACGAGGTCTATGTCCGCTATTTCGAAAAGGTGGCCCATGCGGCGTGAGGGCTCCCCCTTTACCGGCCTCTCCGCCATCGCGATGAAGGAGGCGGCCGACCATCTGACGAGTGCGCGCATGCATCTCGTCATGCTGCTCGTGCTGCTCACTGCTTTCGGCGCCGTCTATGCGGCGATCGGGCAGATCAAGGACACGATCGGGCAAGACCCGTTCCTGTTCCTGCGCCTCTTCACCACGGCGCGCGATCCACTGCCGTCCTTCGTCTCGCTCTTGTCGCTGCTTCTGCCTCTCGTCGCCATCTCGCTCGGCTTCGACGCGATAAACGGCGAATACAATCGCCGCACGATCAGCCGCGTGCTGTCTCAGCCGATCTATCGCGACGCTCTCCTCACTGGAAAGTTCATCGGCGGGCTGATGGTGCTTGGCATCTGCCTCGTCACCTTGTGGCTGCTTCTGACGGGGCTCGGCATCCTGACGCTCGGCCTGCCGCCGTCGGGGGAGGAGACGCTGCGCGGCGTCGCCTTCCTTATCGCCTCGCTTGCCTATGCGGGTGTGTGGCTGGCGATCGCCGTTCTTTTCTCCACGCTCTTCCGCTCGCCGGCGACCTCGGCGCTTGCCGCGCTGACGCTCTGGCTCTTCTTCGCGATCTTCTGGAGCATGCTCTCGCCGCTCATCGCGACGGCGCTCGCCCCCGTCAATCCTTTCGATCCGCAGACCGCTGTGTTCCAAGCCGAGCTCGGACAAGCGCTCGCCCGCTTCTCGCCGAACACGCTTTACGGCGAGGCGACGCTGGCGCTCCTGAACCCTGGGACGCGGAGCCTCGGGCTCGTCTTCCTGTCGCAGCTTCAAGGCGCGCTCGTCGGGGCGCCGCTCCCCTTCGGGCAGAGTGCGCTTCTGATCTGGCCGCAGCTTTCCGGTTTGATCGCCGCGATGGTGGTGGTTTTCACGCTCGCCTATGTGGCGTTCCAGAGGCAGGAGATAAGGGCTTAGCGGCCCTGGAAGACATCAGGCCGGTGGCAGTTCCCTCAGGCCCAGGTGTTGTGTCATCGGATTGAAATCGCGGTCGTTGTGCAGCAGCGGGAGTCGGTGCTCGATGCACCAGGTGCCGATCAGGAGGTCGATCGTCTTTCGGACCGTCACGCCGGCGGCTCGGAGGCGCCGGTAGTTTCGCGCGGCTTCAACGGCGATTGCTTCACCGGCCATCGGCGCAATTTCAAACCGGCGAAGGAACATTTCGACTTCCCCGGCCTCGCGCTCGCTGCCGAGACCCTGAAGCACTTCGCACAGCATAAGATCGCCGACGACGATCTCGGTTGCGCCGAGGAGCGAGCGCAATTGTCGGACCTTTGGCAAGTCGCGACCGTTCAGGAAGTCGATCCAGATCGTGCTGTCGACAACGATCACCTGGCGCCGCGTCCTGTGCGGCTCCGGTCAAGATCTCCCCGCCACGGATACTTTCCGAACGCGCGATCCACGTCCTTCTGGCGCCGCAGCTTGACGAGCAGGCGGAGTGCCTCTTCGACGGTCGCTTTCTTGGTAGGGTGACCGGAGAGCCGCCTTGCTTCGGTCAGCAGAGCATCGTCGATGTCGATATTCGTGCGCATTTTGCAGACCAATGTGTATATTTTAGATATGTATACACATTGGTTGGATTTCCGCAAGCCGGGTCGACCGGATCCGCTCTGTTGTCAGCCGCCGCGCGGCGCGATAGAGCGTTCCGTTCCGTTGTTGAGAAACCGGATGAACGCGAAGCGCAACGAGCTTGCCGCCGGCGAGGCGCATGACGTCGAGGCCCTGATGCACGGCATCGGCGCCCGCGCGCGCGCCGCTGCGGCCGTGCTCGCCAATGCTTCGAGCGAGGCGAAAGACAAGGCGCTTCGCGCCGCGGCGGCAGAGCTTCGGGAGCGCGAGGCGGAGATCCTCGCGGCGAACGCCGAAGACATTGCCGGCATGCAGGCGAGCGGCAGCACCAAGGCGCTGATCGATCGCGGGATGCTGGATCATGCGCGGGTCGAAGCGATCGCGAAGTCACTTGAGGATATTGCCGCGCTTCCCGATCCGGTCGGTGCGGTCATCGCCGAATGGGACCGCCCGAACGGGCTGCACATCGAGCGCGTTCGCACGCCGCTCGGCGTGATCGGCATCATCTTCGAGAGCCGGCCCAACGTCACTGCCGATGCGGGCGCGCTGGCGCTCAAGGCCGGCAACGCTGTGATCTTGCGCGGCGGCTCGGACACGCATCGAAGCTCGGCTGCGATCCATCGCTGCTTGGTCGACGGCCTGCGCTCGGCCGGGCTGCCGGAGGATTCGATCCAGCTCGTGCCGACGCGCGATCGCGAGGCCGTCGGCGAAATGCTCCGCGGTCTCGACGGCGCGATCGACGTCATCGTCCCGCGCGGAGGGAAGAGCCTGATTTCCCGCGTGCAGAGCGAAGCGCGCGTGCCGGTCTTCGCGCATCTTGAAGGCGTGGTGCATGTCTACGTGCACGCCGCGGCCGATCTTGAAATGGCGAAGAAGATCGCGGTCAACGCCAAAATGCGGCGCACCTCGATCTGTGGCGCTGCCGAGACGCTTCTCGTCGACAAGGCCTGCGCGTCGAGCCATTTGCGTCCGCTGGTCGAGGCGCTGCAGCAGGCGGGCTGCACGATCCGCGGCGACGCCGCGACCGTGGCGGCAGTGGAGGGTGTCGAGCCGGCGACCGAGGACGACTGGTACAGGATACCTCGATTCCATCATCGCCGTTCGCGTGGTCGACGGGCTCGACGAAGCGATCCGCCACGTCTCCACCTACGGCTCGCATCACACCGACGCGATCGTGACCAACGACACGGGCGCTGCCGAGCGCTTCATGGACGAAGTGGATTCGGCGATCGTGCTTCACAACGCCTCGACGCAGTTCGGCGATGGCGGAGAATTCGGCATGGGGGCGGAGATCGGGATTGCGACCGGCAAGCTGCATGCGCGCGGGCCAGTCGGCCTCGAGCAGCTCACCAGCTTCAAGTATCGCGTGCGCGGCTCCGGCCAAACCCGGCCTTGAGCCCCGAAAATCGGCCGAGCCGGATATTTCTAGGGGCTGCCACCGCATGGCGCGAGGCAGCGGATCGGGCTTTTCGGCGGCTCGTTCAATCCCCCGCACGAGGGGCATCGCCGCGCGAGCCTGCTGGCACTGAGGCGGCTTAAGCTCGACCGCGTCTGGTGGATGGTGACGCCGGGCAATCCGCTCAAGGCGAACGGAGGGCTGCCGGCTCTGCCCAAGCGGATGGAAGCCGCGGCTCGGGTCGCCTCGCATCCGCGCATCTTCATCAGTGGCGCGGAGTTCGGTCTTCAGAACGCGCTACACGGCAGATCTGATCGCGATCCTCAAGGCGCGCGCTCCGACGACACGGTTCGTGTGGATCATGGGGAGCGACGGCCTCTTGGACTTCCACCGCTGGGAGAACTGGCAGGCGATCGCCGCCTCGGTGCCGATCGCCGTCGTGAACCGGCCGCAGACGCTCTTGGCCCCGCTTTGTTCGCGCGCCGCGCAGGCGCTTTCCCGCTACCGGATCGACGGTGAAGATGCCTCGATTCTGGCCGATTGCAAGCCGCCGGCCTGGCTTCTCCTGACCGGGCCGCGGGTTTCCGTTTCCTCAACGGCGCTTCGCGGCGCGTCTTGAAACGGTTACGATTGCGATCCTATCTTAACCTCTTGCGCGGCTTCGCCGCGATTCGCGTGGAGAAAGGGGACCAGACACTGTCCAACCTGACCCGATCTGTTGGAGGCGCCACGTTCGGCGCGCCTTCCGCGGCCTCCCTGTTGGCGGCCAATGCGTCCAGGGAAGCTTTGAAAACCGTCCTTGCGAGCCTCGAAGATGCCAAGGCCGAGGACACCGTCACAATCGACATCCAGAACAAGTCCGCGCTCGGCGACTACATGGTCGTCGCCTCCGGCCGCTCGCATCGGCACGTAGGCGCCATCGCCGACCGGCTGGTTGCCGACCTGAAGCAGGCGGGCCTCGGCCCCGTCCGCGTCGAGGGTCTGCGCCATTGCGACTGGGTGCTGATCGATGCCGGCGACCTCATCGTGCATGTGTTCCGGCCCGAGGTGCGCGAGTTCTACAACATCGAGAAGATGTGGGCGGCTGAGCCCTATTCGGAGCGGCGCGCGCTCGCCTGAGTCTCGATGGATGTTGTCATAGAAGCGGTCGGACGGCTCAAGGCCGGCCCCGAACGCGAGCTTTGCGAGCGCTATCTCGATCGCGCGCGCAAGAGCGGGCGGGCGCTCGGCCTGCGTGGCTTCGCGGTGGAGGAAGTCGCGGAGTCACGCGCGGCGCGGGCGAAGGATCGCGTCGCCGAGGAAGAGCGGGCGCTGCTCCATCGCGTCGAGAAGGGCGACCGCGTTGTCTGCCTTGCCATCGATGGCGATGTCGCCGACAGCGATTCTTTTGCGGCGTCCCTTGCCAGGGACGCGGAGTCCGCAGTGCCTCGCACGGTCTTCGTCATCGGCGGCGCGGACGGGCTGGGCGAGGGGCTGCTGAAGCGCGCCGACCGTAGATTGTCCTTCGGACGGGCAACCTGGCCGCACCAATTGGCCCGGATTCTGCTGGCGGAACAGCTTTACCGAACGACGACAATCCTTTCCGGCCACCCCTACCATCGGGCATAATGTTAAATCTTTGTTGTCCATATGGTCTGAATGATTCTTCGCCCCCGCGTATTTCCGCTCCTCCTCCTTGCGGGCCTTGCGCTCCTTGCTGAGCCGCATGGCGGGCGCGCGACGGAGGCTCCCGTGGCCGACGACGCGCTCGGTGAGCTGCGAAGCGGCGACCAGACGCCGGCCGAGCGCAAGCAGGCGCGCGAGGCGGAGCTTGAAGCGATCCGCCGCTCGATCGAAGTCTCCGAGCGTCGACAGGCAGCGCTTCGCGAGGAAATCGATGGACTCGACAAAGATGCTGCGACGCTCAATGCCGACCTCATCGCGACCGCGCGCCGGCAGCGCACGACCGAAGAGGATATCCGCCGTATCGAGGCGCGGCTCGACCAGCTTCATCTCGACTCGGACGATCTCCGCGGCTCGCTTTCGGAGCGGCGTTCCGTCATGGCCGAGGTGCTGATGGCGCTGCAACGGATCGGGCGAACGCCACCGCCCGCAATCCTCTCGCGGCCGGAAGATGCGCTCGCGGCCATTCGCGGCTCGATCCTTGCCGGCGCCGTGCTGCCGGAGATACGGGGCGAAGCGGAGAAGCTCGCGGCCGATCTTGCGCAGCTCACTGCGCTTACCTCCGAGATCGAGACGGAGCGGGATTCGCTTCGCTACCCGCTATGCGTCGCTTGGCGACGAACAGGCGCGCATCGATCTCTTGAAGGAAGCGAAGAAGGCGCAGCGCGAGCAGACGGAGGCGGCGCTCGCCGCCGAGCGCGACAAGGCCGCCGAGCTCGCCGGCAAAGCCGATAACCTGCAATCTCTGATCGGTAGCCTGGAGCGCGAGGTCGCCTCCGCGGCGAAGGCGGCGGAGGAGGCGAAGAAGGCGGCGCTCCACACCGCACGCGCGAGCCGCGAGGAAGCGGCTCGGCGTCTCGCCGATACGAGCCGCATCGCACCCGCCGTGCACTTCGCCGACACCAAGGGCCTCCTTACGTGGCCCGTCTCCGGCGAAAAGGTCTCGGGCTTCGGCGATCCCGACGGTCTCGGAGGGAAAAGCCAGGGGGTGACGCTGGCTGCCCGACCGGGCGCCTCGGTGCTTGCCCCGGCCGACGGCTGGGTCGTTTATGCCGGCCCGTTCCGCTCCTACGGACAGGTCTTGATCCTGAACGCCGGGGACGGCTATCACGTCGTGCTGGCAGGCATGGAGCGGATCGACGCCGCGCTCGGCCAGTTCGTCCTGGGTGGCGAGCCGGTCGCCGTCATGGGCGCCACCCGACTGGCAAGTATCGGGGACATCGACCATACTTCTGCCCAGCCGATTCTCTATATTGAGTTCCGCAAGGATGGGAATTCGATCAATTCAACGCCCTGGTGGGCGCCCGGGGACAGCGAGGTCAACGGATGATGCGTAGGTTTACCTTATTGGCGGCGGGAGCCGTCCTCGGCGCCGTGATTATGGGCGGCGTCACCCAGTTTGGGGGCGTCGGCGGAGCCACCGCGGCGGCGACCGATACCTACCGACAGCTCAACCTCTTCGGCGACGTGTTCGAGCGCATCCGCGCCGACTACGTCGAAGAGCCCGATGACGCGAAGTTGATCGAATCCGCGATCAACGGGATGCTGTCCTCGCTCGACCCGCATTCGAGCTACCTGAATGCGAAAGACTACCAGGACATGCAGGTGCAGACCCGCGGCGAGTTCTACGGCCTCGGCATCGAGGTTACGATGGAGAACGAGCTGATCAAGGTGATCTCGCCCATCGACGATACGCCCGCGTTCAAGGCCGGCATCCTTTCCGGCGACCTCATTACCGAGCTCGACGGGGAGCCGGTGCAGGGGCTGACACTGCGCGACGCGGTCGAGAAAATGCGCGGGCCGGCGAATTCGTCGATCGTTCTGACCGTTGTGCGCGAGGGCGAGAAGAAGCCGCTCAAGATCACCGTCGTGCGCGACGTGATCCGCGTGCAGTCGGTAAAGTCCCGCGTGGAGAATGACGTCGGCTACATCCGCATCGCCTCCTTCAGCGAGCAGACGATGGACGGCCTTGAGAAGGCGATCGACAGTATCAAGTCGCAGATCCCGGCCGATCAGCTGAAGGGCTACGTGCTCGATCTTCGCGGCAATCCGGGCGGCCTGTTGGACCAGGCGGTGCTTGTGTGCGACGCGTTCCTGGACCACGGCGAGATCGTCTCGACGCGCGGTCGCCACGCCGACGAAGTGCAGCGCTTCAGCGCGCGAGCCGGCGACCTCGTCGACGGAAAGTCGCTCATCGTTCTCTTGAACGGCGGCTCGGCCTCGGCATCGGAGATTGTTGCCGGCGCCTTGCAGGACCATCGCCGCGCGACGCTGATCGGCACGCGCTCCTTCGGCAAGGGATCCGTGCAGACGATCATCCCGATCGGGCGCGCGGGCGCGATCCGGCTCACCACGGCGCGCTATTACACGCCGTCCGGACGCTCCATCCAGGCGAAGGGCATCGATCCGGATATCGAGGTCCTGCCAGAGCTGCCGGCTGACCTTCAGGACTTCGATACCGTGACGGAAGCGGAGCTTCGCGGACATCTTCTCGGCGACGGCGAAAAGACGCCGCCTAACGATGCATCGGCTTCCGCGTCTGCGCCGACGGGTGCGGAGTCTCAGACCCCGCCGGCGGCCGACAAAGAAAAGACGCCGACGGGCGCTCTTGCCTCCTATGTCCCGGAGGATCCGAAGCAAGACAAGCAGCTCAACTATGCGCTCGACCTGCTTCGCGGGATTCAGGTGAACGCGCGCTTTCCGGCAACGGCCGAGCAGGGCGTTCCGAACTAGCTCCAATTAGAGGCGGCGCGGCTTGCAAAGTCGCGCCGCTGCCGGCGGTTTCACCTGACCGGCACTGCTTGTATTCTTGATACGAATCACGGGCGCACTCGGATTTTCCTTGCGCCGGCAAAATGCTCGACTGGGGCTCGATGCGGAAGAACGAACTCCACAGGCCGCTTGCCGGCGGCCCCCGTCGAAGCTTGGCTCACCGCAGGCGCCCGGTTCTGGCGCCGGTCCTCGTCTCGATTGCTCTGATCGTTGCGGTTCTCGCAGGGCTTTGGATCGCAGTCGTCGACGATCCTGACGGCGGCCACCCGGTGGCGGTCGCGTCGATCCAGGATCCGATGCCGGTGGCGACAGGGAGCATCGTTGTGCCGCACCCGGCCGCGCCGGTCTCGCCGCTTCCGGCCATGCAGCCACCGCCGTCCGACGAGACGCAGCTTGCCTCGCTGCCGATGCTGCCGCCCGCCGTAACCGGCGATCCGAGCCTCTTCGAGCCGTCGAGCGAGGGGCCGCTGCCGCGCGTCTCGCCCGACGGGCGGCGCCCGCGCGATGCCTATGCCGGCCGCGCCGCGCCAGTGCCGGACGGTGTGCCGCGCGTCGTCATCGTGATCGGCGGTCTCGGTCTTAGCCAGACAGGTACGCAGAAGGCGATCGAGACGCTGCCGTCGGACGTGACGCTCGCCTTCGCGCCCTATGGCTCAAGCCTCGAGCGCTGGGTCGGCAAGGCGCGGGAGAAGGGCCACGAGGTGCTCCTGCAAGTACCGCTGGAGCCGATGGACTATCCAAATGTCGATCCTGGCGAGCACACGCTGCTCGTCTCCGGCGGCGCCGCCAATCGCCAGGACCTCCATTGGGTGCTCGGCCGCATGACCTCCTATGCCGGCGTCATGAACCACATGGGCGCACGCTTCCTGCAGGACGAGCGTGCGCTCGTGCCCTTCCTGGGCGAGATCGGCGAGCGCGGGCTCTATTATCTCGACGACGGGTCGACGCCGGAGAGCGTTGCGGCAAAGGTCGGCGCGGCGCTGAAAGTGCCGGTCGTGACCGCCGACGTGACGCTCGACCGGGTGCGCACGCGCGCGGCGATCGAAAGCGAGCTCGCGGGACTTGAGGAGCTTGCGCGCTCACACGGGCTTGCCGTCGGTGTCGCCTCCGCGTTCCCGGTCTCGGTCGAGGTGATCGCCGAATGGGCGCGCGACGCCGAAGCACGCGGGATCATCGTCGTCCCGGCAAGCGCGGCCATCGCCTCCTGAAGTCCATGGAGAAGTCCGAAGGACTCTATCGTCCCTGTGTGGGTATCGCGCTCTTCAACCGCGACGGGCTGGTCTTCGTCGGGCGCCGCAAGGTTGGCCTCAAGGACGGCAACCTTCGTCATGCCTGGCAGATGCCGCAGGGCGGCATCGACGAAGGTGAGGCGGTGGATGAGGCAGCGCGCCGCGAGCTCTATGAAGAGACGAACGTCCGCTCCGTCACGCCGCTTGCCGAGAGCGAGGACTGGCTGAGCTACGATATCCCGACGCCGCTCGCAGGGCTCGCCTGGAAGGGCCGCTACGTCGGCCAGACGCAGAAATGGCTCGCATTCCGCTTCACTGGGGACGAGAGCGAGATCGACGTCGAGCGGCCGGCCGGCGGCGCGCACAAGCCGGAATTCGGCGCCTGGCGCTGGGAGCGGCTTGAGCGTGTGCCGAAGCTGATCGTGCCCTTCAAGCGCGCCGTCTACGAGAAGGTGGCCGAGGAATTCGCGCGCTTCGCGCGCCGGGCCGAGTAGGCGCTAGTCGACCACGATCTTGACGGATTGGCCGGGCGTCAGCGCGTCCCCTGGGCTGAGACCGTTCAGGAGCTCGAAGAGCTCAAGGCTCCGCTCGGTGCCCTCCATGCGCGCGGCAAGATCGGCGATGCCTTCGCCTTGCTTCACGGTGACTATGTCGATCCGAAGCGGATGGAGCCGCGCGACCTCGGTCGCCGTCATGCGTTGGAACGAGGCCAGCGTCGAAGCCAGCGCGGCTTCGATTTCATCGCTATTGCTGCGGTCGGCGAAAATCAGGCGGTACATGCTGCCGCCGATCTTGACCGCGCCGATGCGGAAAACCCAGGCGCCGGCTGCAGCGTCGGCGGTCGCCGCGGGAAGGCCGTTCACCGTCGTCTCTTCAATCGAGCCATCGACGAGACCGTTGATCCAGCCGGAGGCGAGGTAGGCGGCGGGGACGGTCGAGGCGTCGACCGTCACGCCGTCGAAGCGCATCGCGGTGTCCTGGCCGGCGGCGGCCAACACCGCCTCCTTGGTATTTTCCAGACGGAAGTTGTCGGGCACGCGGAAGGCGATCGCGAGCCGCGGATGGAGGAACTCGTGGCCGCGTACGAAGCCCTCGGAGGGATCGTCGCCGAAAACCATGCCATCGAGCGCCTTCAGGTAGCGGTCCTCGGTGCGCTCGCCGATTCCAGGCGCGCCGAACTGGCGCGCCACGACGAGCGCAAGCTGGCGGCGTTCAAGCGCTGCCGGATGCGAGGCGAGAAAGCCGGCCGGTTCATCGTGATGGCCGATCGCCGAGCGGAACTCGCCGTAGGCTTGGAGCTTGTCGAGGAAGCGCGATGCGGCAAAGGGATCGAAACCGGCGCGGCCTGCGATGGTGATGCCGACCTTGTCCGCCTCAATCTCCTGGTTGCGGGAGAAGGTGGCGAGCGTCATCCGCGAGCCGTCGCGCGCGGAGCGGCTCTCGGTCGGGTCGGTCAGGACGTCGGTCGCGACGCGCTCCACGATCTGCGCCTGTTCCGCGACCTTCGCGCGCTCCAGCGCGTGGTTCAGAAGCACGTGCGCGATCTCGTGCGAGAGCACTGCCGCCAGCTCGGAGGATTCGTCGGTCAGCGCGATCAGCCCGCGCGTCACGTAGAGATAGCCGCCGGGGAGGGCGAAGGCGTTGGCGACCGGGGAATTCAGGATGGTGATCTTGTAGCCGCGCGACGGGTCGTCGGAGGCGGCGACAAGCCGGGCGACGATGCGCGCCACCTCCGCCTCAAGGTCCGGATCCTCGTAGACCCCGCCATATTCGGCGACCACGCGCGGGTTCTCGCGGGCGCCGATCGCCTCCTCCGCGGCGCTTGGAATGCGCGGCGCAACAACGGCAACGGGCTCCACCCGCACGGACGGCGCGGTCGCTTGGCCCATGAGCTGGCAGCCGGCGAGAAGGGCGCTGGCAAGGGCAACGGTGAGGCTGCGGAGCATTTCCAGCAAATGCGCAGGTTTGCCCCCAAAATCAAGGCGCAATCCGGTCGCCGCCAGGCCCCGAATTGAGGATTTCCAGCTGCATTGGCGAGCGAACGGGGAGCATCGGTCCGGCTTTATCCACAGGGAAACCGCGGGCCCGAATTCGCGCCCCTTCGAGCCTCGCAAGGGCTGCGTCGCCGCCAAAGGCGTCGCGGTCCTTCGCGGCGATCTCGATCGTCACGTCCTCCGACCATTTCCTGCCGAAATCGAGATAGGTCGTAGCCGGGCGGGTGCCGACGGAGAGGATGGTTCCCTCGAAGATCGCGAACCGGCCGATGCGCGACACAAGTGCCTCGGGCCGCGCATCGGCCACGGTTGCGCTCGACCAGAAACCGCGCCGCTGCCGCCGTGCCTCCGTCCTCCGCTGCAAGCAGGCGCTCGAAACAGGGGAGGGGGTCGCCGGCCGCGAACGCGACGGCCAAACCTTCGCCGGCGAGCTTTTCCTGGAGCAGCGCTCCACCGATCGCGGCAAGGGCGGGCAATCTCCCGTAGCGGTCGGGCTCGCCGGCGACGATCTCGACGCGAAGCTCTGTGCCGGCGACAAGCGCGGCAAGGCGGCGCTTCAGCTTTTCCTCGGCGTCACCGGCTTCGTCGAGGAGGAGGGTGAAGGGCTCGATGCCGGCGAGGCGAAGCGCACGGCCGTCGGCTAGGCGAACGGAGCGGGCATCGACCGCCTCCGCAAGGAATGTCCCCGCCGCAGGATTGAAGCAAGCGGGCGCGGCGGCCGACGAATTTGACGAACCCGCCGAGAGGCCCGCGAAAAGAAGCGCCGCCATTGCACTGCGCAGGAAACGGCGCCCGCCGCCTCCGGCCGATTTACTCAAATCACTGGTCCTCTTGCCATCAAGGAGACCATTACCCTAAGTGCTTCCCAATACCGGCACGAGACCCCGTAGCTCAGTCGGATAGAGCATCAGATTCCTAATCTGAGGGTCGGAGGTTCGAATCCTCTCGGGGTCGCCAGCTCCTTCAACGTGTTAGCCGCGACCGCGACAAACCTATGCATAAGCTCATGCATAAATGGCGATCAAGATCACAACGATGATGACGAGCGCGGAGACGAGGCGCTCGAACCTCTGCTCACGATGGAGGACAGCACATCTCGTTCGGACGGGCGGATGAGGAGTTTCAGATGAAGCCGACAGCAGAGCCGCATGTTCCGTCGACGGAGCGCATGGTCGACTACGACCGCAATTCGTTCATGCAGGACCAGATGGTCCGCAGCAAAGAGGACCAGGTCGCCGCGCTGGTGCGGGAAATCGGCGCGGTCGACCCGGAATTCGTTCTGGCCGACTACGGATGCGGCCCCGGTCGCAGCGCGCTGGATGCCGTGCGGCCGGCGATCGATGCGTACCGGCAGATTTCGCCGGCCAGCACCGTGGTCGTCCGGCACACGGACCAACCCGGAAACGACTGGAGCGCGCTCATGGCGCTCATCTTCGGTAAGGGCGGCTATCAACACCAAGGTTCGGGTATCCGTACCGAGATAGCCGCTGGATCCTTCTACGGCGTCATGGCCGCGCCGCGCTCGGTCGCGCTCGGCACTTGTTTCGCCGCAAGCCATTGGCTGAGCCGCTCGATCTCCGTCTATTCGCCGGGCACGGTCTGGTTTGCCGATCTCGAAGGAGAGGCCCGCGCCGAAGTGGCCGCGCTGGCGCGGGCGGACTGGACGCAGTTCCTGCGCTGCCGTGCCCAGGAACTACGGAGCGGCGGCTTCCTGTTCGTGTCGACGCTTGGAAGTGTGCCCGACAAGGCGGAAAAGAACGGGATCAGGGCGTCCGCGCGGAAGCTTTACCGGGCGATCTACGACGTCGCGCATCAGATGGTCGCCGATGGCCTGCTCGATGGCTCCGCGTTGGACGGTTTCCTGTTCTCGCTGTGGTTCCCGACCGCGGAAGAAGTGCGCGCGCCAGTCGAAGAGGAACCGGACCTCGCCGAGGCATTCGATATCGTTGAGGCATCGGTCCGCCCCGCCGCCGTCAATCCGCAGGATGTCTATATCCACGAGATCGGCGACCCAGGCGACCTATGCCAAGCTCTATGCGGGATACATCCGCGGTTTTGGCGAATCGAGCCTTCGGATGCATCTCTTCGGCCCCGCGGCGCGGGACGCGGCGGAGGTGGACACGATGACAGAGACGTTTTTCCGGCGGCTTACGGACTACTACCAGGCCGAACCGGGGCGGCACGCGTCCGAGACCATGATCGTCACCCTTATCCTGCGCCGAAGATAAGGCGTTTGATCCGGGTCTTGATGGTGCAATCTTTTCCACCGCACTTCTTGAGCGCAGGACGCCGCCCGGCTTTAACAATCGAGCCATGCCTGAGCGGCCGCTCGAGACCTATCGGAAGAAGCGCGATTTTACGCGCACGACGGAGCCGGAGGGCGCGCCCTCCGGGCGCTCCGGCAATCTCTACATGATCCATAAGCACGACGCGACGCGGCTTCACTACGATCTGCGTCTGCAGGTCGGGGATGTGTTGAAGAGCTGGGCGGTGCCGAAAGGCCCGTCGCTCGACCCGAAGGAGAAGCGGCTCGCCGTCGAGGTGGAGGACCATCCGCTCGAATACGGCGGCTTCGAGGGCACGATCCCCGAGGGGCAGTATGGCGCGGGCGCGACGCTGATCTGGGATTCCGGCACGTGGGCACCGATGGGCGATCTCCAGTCGAGCTTGGAGAAGGGCGCGCTGAAATTCCGGCTCGCAGGCGAGAAGCTCCATGGCGGCTGGATGCTGACCCGGCTCAAACATCGGCCGGGAGAGAAGAAGAACAACTGGCTTCTCATCAAGGAGCACGACGACGCGGCGTCCGACATCGACATCCTGGAGACGCGGCCGGAGAGCGTGAAATCCGGGCGCAATGTCGAGGAGCTGAAGCAGGGCGTCGATCCGACCTGGCAATCGAAGCCGGCGAAGCGTCCACGCACGCCGCGCAATGTCGATCCGGACAAGCCGAAGGCGCCCGCAGTGCTGAAGCCCGGCGCGCTTAAGGGCGCAAAAGCGAAGCCGCTGCCGAAGAGCTTCAAGCCGCAGCTCGCCACGCAAGTCGACGAGCCGCCGAAGCGGCAAGGAGTGGCTGCACGAGATCAAGTTCGACGGTTACCGCACCATCGCGATTGTCGATGAGGGCAAGGCGCGGCTGCTGACGCGGAACGGCCACGATTGGACGAACAAGTACGCCGCGCTCGCGGAAGCCTTCGCCGCGCTCACGGTGAAGAGCGCCGTGATCGACGGCGAGGTCGTGGTGCCCGACGAATTAGGCGTCACCCATTTCGGCGACCTGCAGGACGCGATCGCCAACGGCGAATCCTCGCGCATGGTTTTCTATGCCTTCGACCTACCGTATCTGAATGGCTACGACCTCACCGGCGTGGCACTCGTCGAGCGCAAGAAGCTTCTTGAAAAGCTGCTCGCGCCGGTCGTCGGTGACCATTCGGCGATCCAGTATTCGGCGCACGTGGCGGGACAGGGGAACGTGCTCTTCGACAAGGCGTCAGAGGCCGGCCTCGAAGGCGTGGTCTCGAAGCGCGCCGACGCGCACTATTTCCAGGACCGCTCAAAGACCTGGCTGAAGGCGAAATCGAAGAAACTCGAAGCCTTCACGATCGTCGGCTACACGACCTCGCCGCAGGCGGGCGGGCTGGCGGCGCTGCTTCTGGCGGAGGAGGGCGAGGACGGGCTCGTTTCGGTGGGTAAGGTCGGGACGGGTTTCTCCTCCGCAGAGGTGAAATCGCTGCCGAAGCGGCTCGACGAATATGCGCGGACGGACGCGCCGGTCGAGGTTCCGGCGCTTCTTAGAAAGGGCGCGCACTGGATCGAGCCGGTGCTCAAGGCGCGCGTGCTCTACAGCAACAAGACGCGCGACAATCAGGTCCGCCACGGCGTTTTTCGTGGGCTGCGCGAGCCGGAATTTTCGGCACCGAAGAACGCCGCCCGAATGAAGCGCTACATCACCGACGCGCATCTCGCCTCGATCTGGGTGACCAACCCGGAGCGGCGCATGTTCTCCAAGACCGGGCCAACCAAGCTCGACCTCGCCGTCTATTACGCCAGGGTCGGCGACGCGATGCTGCCGCATATCCTGCAGCGTCCCGTCTCGCTGGTGCGCTGCCCGAGCGGCAAGCTCGAAGACTGTTTCTTCCAGCGTCACGCGTTTGCCGGCATGCCGGCCGAGGTGAAGACCTTTGTCTCGAAGCGGGAGAAGGACGAAGAGGAGCGGAACTATCTCGTCATCGCGGATGCTGCGGGGTTCCTGGCGCTCGCGCAGTTCGGCGTGATCGAGTTCCATCCCTGGGGCTGCCGGGTCGACAAGCCGGAGCGGCCGGACCGTATGTTCTTCGATCTCGATCCCGGCGAGGGCGTCGAATGGCGCGACGTGAAGGCGGCGGCGGAGGCGATGCGCGCCGAGCTCTCTCGCGCAGGGCTCAAGAGCTTCGCCAAGACCTCCGGCAAGAAGGGCATTCACGTTGTCGTGCCTATCGAGCGGCGTGCGAGCTGGAAGGAGCTTCATGAGCTTAGCGGCGCGATCGCCGTGGCGGTCGCCAGGCGCCACCCGGATACGTTCGTGACGACGATGGCGAAATCCGCCCGTAAGCGTCGGATTTTCCTCGATTTTCATCGAAATGCCAGGAGCGCGACCGCGGTCGGCGTCTATTCGCTCAGGGCCGCGCGCGGGCTTCCCGCCTCCACCCCGGTCGCCTGGGAGGATCTTCGCTCAATCGACGCGCCTGAGGATCTGAATTACGCTACGGTTCCCGGCTTTTTAAGCAATTCCGGCGATCCTTGGGCCGAGATGGACGCGCATGCCGCGGTGCTCGGCAAGGATCTGGCAAGCCGGATCTCTGCTTGAACGAACCGGCGCGTTCAGCGTTCGAGTCGCGTTTGGAGGATTTCGCATGGCACCCAGGGCTAGCTGGAAGGGGTATCTGAAGCTCTCTTTGGTGAGCTGTCCCGTCCGGCTCTATACGGCGACCAGCACCAGCGACCGCATCGCCTTCAATCTCCTCCACAAGGACACGCACAATCGCGTGGCGATGAAGCCGGTCGACCCGGAGCTCGGCCAAGTGGAGCGGAGCGATCTCGTCAAAGGCTATCAGTACCAGAAGAACCAGTACGTGATCCTCGACGATTCCGACTTCGAGAAGGTCAAGATCGAGTTCGACCGACACGATCGCCATCGAGGCGTTCGTGGACCAGGGCGCGATCGACGTGCTCTACGACGACACGCCGTATTTCCTCGCGCCCGACGGGAAGATCGCCGAGGAGACCTTTGTGGTCCTGCGCGAGGCGATGAAGAAGACCGGCAAGACCGCCGTCGCCCGGGTCGTGATGTCGAACCGCGAGCGGGTCGTCTCGATCGACGTGCGCGAGAAGGGCATGCTGATGCAGACGCTTCGGCGGCCAAATGAGGTGCGCAAGTCGAGCGAGTATTTCGACGAGATTCCGGAGAAGAACGGCGTCGACAAGGAAATGCTGCAGCTTGCCGAGAAGCTGATCGAGCAGAAGACGAAGCCCTTCGATCCCGGCGCCTTCACCGACCGTTACGAGGAAGGTCTGATGGAGATCATCAGGGCGAAGGTTGCCGGCGAGACGCCGGTGATGGCGGCGGCGCCGGAGCGCGGCAAGGTCATCAACCTGATGGACGCCTTGAAGAAGAGCCTTTCCGACGAGAAACCGCCCGCCGCGAGCAAGGGGCGCAAGGGCGGCGCGCAGAAGACGACGGCTGCAAAATCGCAGAAGTCAGCACCGCGACGTAAGAGCGCCTGAGCAAGATCAAGGAAACTGCCCGCCGGTTTTAGGGTAGGATGCCGCTCCGGCAGCGATAGAGTCCGCGGCGATTCGGGCGGTGGGGCAATCGGCGGCAAGCGATGGCGATCGACGGTGCGGCATTTGTCATCCTCGGGGCGCTCGAGGCGTTTCCCCGCCGGCTGGCGGCCCGTGAGATCAAGGCGCGCGGCGCGGAGCTTCGGCATGGCATTTCGCGGCGGACGCGGTTCGCAGTCTTCGGCCATCGCTTGGCAGACGGGTCGAGTGCCGCGAGCATCGAGGCCCGCATCGACGAAGCGCGGAAGGCGGGCGCGCAGCTCCTAAGCGAGCATGCGTTCCTGCGGCTCCTCAAGCTCGCCGATGCGCCGAAGGGGCCGCGCGAGCTTTCCATGCGGCAGATCAACGAGCAGTCCGGCCTCGGTCGGGAGACCTTCGACCATCTTCGGCTTTTCGATGCGTTCGAGTCCACCGAGGAGCCTTTCGGTTTCCGTGACCTCGTCGCCGCGCGGCAATACGCGAAGCTCGCCGCCGACGGCGTCGGCTGGCTGGATCTCGTGCGCGCGGCCCACTCGCGTGAGGGAGGCGTCGCCAACGTGCGGCTGGCGCGCGCCGGCAAGGCGGTGCTGATGCAGAGTGGCGAGGCGCTGTCGGAGCTTTCAGGTCAGCTTGTCCTCTCGCTCCCGTCCGACGAGGGCGACCGGGCCGAGCGGCTTTTTGAGGAGGCGCGCGAGGCCGAGGAGGCGGAGGATTGGGCGCGCGCGGCGGCGCTCTACCGGCGCTGCGTGGAGATCGAGCCGAAGGACGCGGACGTCGCCTTCAATCTCAGCCACACTCTTCTGAAGCAGGGCGAATGGAAGGAGGCGCGGCGCTATCTCAACAAGGCGCTCCGCCTCGATCCGACCTATGCCGAAGCGTGGTACAACCTCGCGGCAATCGCGCGCGAGCACGGCGATCCGGAATCCGCGAAGCGGCATCTGAGGCAAGCGATCTCCGCCGATCCCGGCTATCCCGATCCACTCTACAACCTGGCGCTTCTGGAGTTTGACGCCGGCGACTACGCGAAGGCTTCGCAGCTCTGGGAGCGGTACCGCGAGCTCGATCCCGATTCCCCTTGGGGCCAGAAGGCGAAGTACGGGTTGCAGCTCATTGGCATGATGAGCGGCCGGCCGGTCGCGCGGCGCGAGGTCTCGCCCGCCGATCGTCGTCACCTCGCCGGATGAGCCTTCTTCGCGGAGAGTCTCTGCTCAAAGATGGGCCGGACGACGCGGCGGCCGCGATCGTGCTTGCGCACGGAGCAGGCGCACCGATGGACAGCCGCTTCATGAACGATTTCGCGAAGGCGCTCGGCGAGCGCGGCCTTCGCGTCATCCGCTTCGAGTTCGCCTACATGGCCGGACGCCGGACGGGGGAGGGGCGCAAACCGCCGCCGCGGGCGGAGCGGGTCATGGGCGAATATCTGACCCTCGTCGCGAGTTCTCGAAGAGGACCGGCCGCTCTTCATCGGCGGCAAGTCGATGGGCGGGCGCGTCGCCTCGATGGTGGCCGAGGCGCTTTCCGCTGAAGGCAAGATCGCCGGCCTCGTCTGCCTTGGCTATCCGTTCCATCCGCCTGGTGCGCCGGACAAGCTCCGCACCGCGCATCTTGAGACGCTTTCGGTGCCGACGCTGATCTGCCAGGGCACGCGCGACCCGTTCGGCGCACGCGAGGAGGTGAAGGCGTATCCTCTCTCGAAGGCGATCCGCATCCACTGGCTTGAAGACGGCGATCACGATTTCAGGCCGCGGAAGGAATCAGGACGGACCGCGAAGCAGAACCTAATCGACGCCGCGGATGCCGTTTCGGAGTGGGTGACGGCAGACGGTTCTGAACTAGTGAACGCCTCGAACACGATGCTGAGCCGTAACCTCCCCCTTGCGGGGAGGTCGGATCTCGGCAAGCCGCACCGCATCGAGAATCCGGGAGGGGGTTGCGGCACGCTGGTTCGGCCACCCCCTCCCGGACTTTTCTGCTCGCTTCGCTCGCAAAAGTCCGACCTCCCCGCAAGGGGAGAGGTCGGCGCTCGTCCGCACTGCCGCGCTCATCTCCCTATCCCTGCCTCCCGTCGCCGAGCGCCCGCAGTGCGTTCAGGATGACAAGCACGTCGATCACCTCCTGAATGAGTGCGCCTTCGACCGGCGGGATGTAGCCGAGCGCTGCCGCGATCATGCCGATCGTAGAGAGGCCGATCCCTGCCCCGACGCTCTCCGTTGCGATCCGCCGCGAGCGCCTTGCGATCGCGATAGCGCTTGGGATGCGCGCCAGATCGTCGGCGAGAAGCACGACGTCGGCCGCCTCGCTCGCGCCCGCCGCGCCGCTCCCCATAGCGATGCCGATATCGGCGGCGGCGAGCGCCGGCGCGTCGTTGACGCCGTCGCCGACCATGACGACCGCGCCGGCGCCGTTAAGATCGTGGCGCTCGGAGAGCACCGCCGCCACCTTTGCCTCCGGCGCCAGGTCCGCGAGAACCGTATCGAAGCCGAGCGCCGAGGCCACGCGGTCGGCTGCGGCTCTGTGGTCGCCGGTCGCGAGCACCGCGCGCCTGACGCCAAGCGCCTTCAGCGCTGCGATCGACTGGCGCGCCTCCGGACGGACGGAGTCGACGATCTCGAAGACGGCCGCTGCTCGTTTGTCGATCGCGACGGCGACGAGACTCGCGCCGTCGTCGAGCACGGCGCGGGCGAAGTCAGGCGGCGTCTTGGCGCGCGTCGACACGAAGGCGACGGACCCGATCGCGACCTCATGGCCATCGACCACGCCTTCGATGCCGGCGCCGCTCTCCTCGCGGACCGCGCTTGGGGTCGAGAGCGAGAAGCTGCGTGCGTGGGCCACGCGCACCAGAAGCTCGGCGACGACGTGGTTCGACGCCTGGTCGAGCGAGGCGGCGAGCCGCAGCGCCTCGTCCGCCGCTACGCCCTCGGCGGCGAAGCGCAGAGCCAGCGTCGTGCTGCCGCTCGTCAGCGTGCCGGTCTTGTCGAGGATCAGCACGCGTGCCCGCGCGAGCGACTCAAGCGCGCCGCCGCCCTTCACCAGGATGCCGTGCTTCGCCGCGCGCGAAAGCCCGGCGATCAGAGCGACCGGCACGGCAAGAATGAGCGGGCAGGGCGTGGCGATGACGAGCACGGCAAGGAGCCGCCGCTCGTCGCCGCTTGCGAGCCACGCCGCTGCGGAGAGTGTCAGCGTCAGGGCGAGGAAGCCGAGCGCGTAGCGGTCGGCGAGCCGGCTCATCGGCGCCTTCACGCGCTGTGCCGCTTCGACGAGGCGGAGGATGTTTGCGTATGTGCTCTCCGCTGCGCGCTTCGTCGCGACAAGGTCGAAAGGCGGGCCCTTGCTGGTCGACCCGCTCATCGCGGCCTCGCCGGATGCGCGCCTGACCGGAAGCGCTTCGCCGGTCAGCGCCGACTGGTCGAGGATCGCGACGCCTTGCACGAATCCATCGACGGGGAGCGCGTCGCCTTGGCGGATCAGGAGCCGGTCGCCCGGTGCGATCGCGTCGATCGACACTTCCTCGAGTCCCCCGTCGGCATGGCGGTGTGCGGTGCGGGGGACGCGCGAGAGAAGCGCCGTCATCTCGTGGCGGGCGCGCCGGCTGGCGTAGCCTTCGAGGAACTCGCCGCCGGAATACATCAGCGCCACGACCACGCCGGCAAGCGATTCGTCGAAGGCCAGAGCAGCGCTCATCGACAGCGCGGCGATCAGATCGAGCCCAAATTCGCCACGTTTCAGCGTCGTGACGGTTTGAAGCGCGAGCGCTGCCAGCGCAGCGACGATGCCGGCGCGCCATATCCAGTCGCCGGCCTCGGCATCTCCTAATGCAGCGGCGACGAAGCCGCCCACAAGCGCGCCCGCCGTGAAGACGAAGAGCCCATTCGTAAGCAGTTCTTCCGATCGGGCCCGCATCGCGAGGTAAGGCCCGCTAGTTCTCGTTCGGATCGAGCGACTGAAGGTAGGCGAGGAGGTCGGCGATCTGAATGTCGGAGAGGAAGCGCAGCGACAACATCTCGGCCGCTGGCACGCCGTTCAGGATCTTGTGGAGCGCCTGTGTCGGACGGTTCCGTGAGACCCAGCCGAGCGAGGAGCGGTCACCCTTCTCGCCCTTCAGGTAGCGGCGCCCGTCGAGCTGATGGCAAGAGATGCAGGCGCCTTCGAAGATATCGCGGCCGAATTCGGGATTGCCGACGGCGACGCCCGTCTCGCTGATATAGTCGTTACGATTGTACTGCCCCTGCGTGACGAAGAGCGCCAGGATGTCCATGGCGACGTCGGAGATGCGGTCGGCCGGGAACGGATGGGCGGGGTCGCGGAGCTTGTTCTTCACGACCTCCGGATCGGTTCCGGCGAGGGCGCCAAGGCCGGGGAACTTGTGGTCTTCGATCGTAGCCCCCGAGTAGTCCCAGCCGTGACAGGTGACGCAGCGCCAGGTGTCGTGACGCGAAACCGAAAGCACGCCGGACAGCGCAGGGTTCCGGTCTTCGGGCGGGAGCTCGTCGAGAATCGTCCAGAAGTCGTCGTAGAGCTTGCCGCCGAGCGAGAGCAGGAAGACCGGCCCGAGCTCGGCTTCGTCCGCCGAGCCCTGCTGCGCGGCCGCCGGCGGCACCGCGCCGCAGGCAAGGCTCGCGAGCATCAGAATTGCGCTGAAGACGCGGATTTTCCTGGACATTGGGCCTCACCCCGAGCGCACGACAGCAAGCCGCACGGCCGGATGGTTGGCGTTGACTTGTGTCAAAATCGTAAGTGGCGCCAGGGTCGGCTCAACCGATGACGACGCCGGCCTCGCGCATCTCCTTGATCGCCGCCTTCCCGCCCGCCGCGGTTACCGGCTTCGTCGCGCCGGCGATCAGGTATGTCTTCAGCCCAGCTCCGATGGCGTCGAGCGCGGTCGCGCGCACGCAGACGTCCTCCGCCAGTCCGCCGACGAAGACGCGCGTGACGCCGCGCTTGCGAAGCTTCTCGGCAAGGCCGGTCGTATCGAAGGCGGAATACTGGTCGCGGTCGTCGTGATCGCCCTTGGTCACGATCTCCACTTCGGGAGGAAGGACGAGGTCGGGATGAAAATCCGCGCCCGGCGTCCCTTGCACGCAGTGGACCGGCCACTCTCCGCCTTGCGGCTTGAAGCTCATATGTTCTTTCGGATGCCAGTCGCGCGAAGCGAAGACCGGCACGCCGAGACGGCGTGCGCGGTCGACCCAGCGGTTCAACACCGGAACAACTGCATCGCCGTTCTCGATCGGGAGCGAGCCGCCGGGGCAGAAATCGCGCTGCACGTCGACGACGATCAGCGCGTCGCCGGGCTGCAGGGCATCCTCGGGGCCGCTGATCCCGCCCTCCGGCTGCACGAGCGAGGCCGGATCGCTCGCCGGAAAGCTCTCGTCCAGCGCCTCGTCGAGAAGCTCTTCATTGTGCTCGCGCTTCGGCCGCGGCTCCTTCGCGCTCATCGCCTGCTCCCGATGTCCTTCAGACGGGAAGGTAGTGCGCTTGAGCCGGGGATCAACAGCCGGCTCAGGCCGGGCGTGGCTGCGAGCCGTGTGACGGGGCAGGTCGCCGTCCGCTTTTCGGCCGGCTCTTCGTGCGCCGCCGCGATCCGTGGAGCAGCCGCTTGACCTGCGCCTTCGTTTCGCTCTTCAGGTCGGAGAGCCTTGCGCGCATGCGCGCGGAGATGCCCCAGCTGCTGGAGCTCAGGATCAGCGTGCCGTAAGGCTCGCGTTTCGGCCAGAGGAGCGACATCATCGGATTGTCCTCCTCGCAGACCGGATCGACACGGCGGATGGTCGGATCGGAGAGCCAGCGCCGCGTCTCGTCGCACATCAGCTGCTTGCCGGGCGAGAAGGCGGCAAATTCCTCGTCGAACGCGACCTTCCAAGGGATCGAAATGCTGCCGTGGTCGAGGCGGATCAGCGCCGCGATGGGCCGGTCGCCAAGGCGCATCACGTCGATTGCCGCGAAGTCCCTTCTGCGCCAGCCTGAGCACGGCGGTGTGCGCGAACTCGTGGAGGCTGCTTCGCCGGATGAGCGCCGTGCCGCGCCGCCCCTTCCAGCCTGAGCCTTCGAGCGCAGCGAACATGCCGAAGGCGGTCTCGATCTCGGTCGGCGTGCGCGCCGTCATGAAGCTCACGGCGCCGGTCTCGCAGAGGCGCCGGAGCTGGCGATCGAGCTCGCGCCGGCGCTTGGCGCTCACCATCTCGTCGAACTCGGCGATGCCGTGCGAGGAGGCGGGATAGAGGGTTGGTCGCATCTGGCGCTCGGCGACCGTCCAGAAGCCGGCGCGGTCGGCGGCGTCGCGGAGCGCTTTCGCGGCAGGGCCGTTCAGCGGCAAGAAGGGAATGGAGAAGAGCGTGCGGCCGCTTGCGCGCATATGCGCGATCAGGCTGTCGGTGACCTGTGGCGCCATGTCCTTGTCGATGAGCGGGCTGCCGAGCGGCGCGTAGGGATGGGTCCACGCGCTGAACCTGCGCCCGCCGAGAATCTGGCCGCCGCCGATGACCACAGGGGCAAAGAAACGCAGGTCTTCTCGATCCGAGAAGCATCGCAAGCCGGAGCCGCTTGTCGCCGAGCGCCTGGATCGCCGGCTCAAGGAATTCCGGGAGGAAGAACGGATTCGTCTCGAGCGCACGCTCGGCGAGCCCGCCGATGCGCTCGGCAAGGCGCGGCAAGGCCTCGACCGGCTCGAGCGCAAAGGTGCCGCGCCGTGTCTGCGCCCGCGTCGCGGGCCCGATCGAGATAGCCTTCTCAAACACCATGGGCACAACGTGACGCTATAGGCCCCGAGCTTCCAACCATGCCCTCAATGCGCCGTTAAGCTTAAGATACTCACCCCTTGAAACCGTCGTCATCGAGATAGGCCTGCTCCGCTCGGAGTCATATGGCGTCCGAGAACCGGATTGCGATGCGGAAAGCGGCCGAACCGGCGAACCGCCTGCTCGTGGATGCGCGCGTAGCGCAGCGCATCGTCGACGCCGAGTCGAGTGGAAATAGAGGACGCTTCGCTCCTGATCCGCGATCTGCTCCGAATGCATGAAGGGCATGTGGAAGAAATGCGCCAGTTCCGGCTCGACCTTCTGGTCGAATCCGGCCGTGATCGCGGCCAATGCCAGGCTCGCTCGCCATCTCGTCCTGCGCAAAGGCCCTCGGCGAATCGCGGAACATGTTCCGGGAGAACTGGTCGAGGACGAGGATCAGCGCCAGCGCGCCCTCAGGCGACTTTGCCCAGTCGTTCAGCTTGCCAGCCGCCGCCTCAGCGTGAAGCGCGCCGAAGCGCTCCTCGATCGCGCGATCGAACTCCGGGTCCTTCTTGAACCACTTGTCGCGACCGGCTTCGCGCCAGAAGGCTATGACGTCGCCTGGGCCGATCTTCGAGTCCTCGCTCATAGCCGTACCTTGCCCTCGCAGATGTCACGGTAGGCCGCCGCGTCGAGACGGACATAAGACTGCGATTCGGGATCCAGAAAATAGAGCGGATCGTGGGTCGCATCCGGGTCGAAACCGTCACGCTCGAGATCGACGCTTCCGCTGCTTGAAGGTCGAAGTGGTGTCGATCTCGCGCACGAGGCGAAGGAACACCGGCCGCGCGTATCCGGCGAGCCGCGAAACGACGTGGTGCGCGAGGCCGTCGAGGTCGATCCCGTCTTCCACGACGAGCGCGGCCATTCCGACGCGACCTTCAGCGCCCGGCACGCGGACGCCGTAGACGTTCGCCTCCTGGATGCCGGGAAAGGTGGAGATCGTCTCCTGCACCTCCGAGGTGGCGACGTTCTCTCCTTTCCAGCGAAAGGTGTCGCCGATGCGGTCGACGAAATAGTAGTAGCCCATCTCGTCCTTGCGCAGGAGATCGCCGGTGCGGAACCAGCGGTCGCCCTTCTCGAAGGCGTCGTGCAGGATCTTGCGCTCCGTCGCCGCGGGATCGGCGTATCCCTCGAACCTCTGGCTCGGCCGTCGCGGGTCATTGACGATCTTGGAGATCGCCTCGCCGGCCTCGCCCGGCTCGCACCTGATGCAGAAGCCGTCGGGCCCGCGCACCGGCTCTTCCGTCTCGATGTCAAAGCGCACGATCTCGACGAAGAATTTCTTCTCCATCCATTTCGGGATGCGGCCGACGGCGCCGACTTTTCCGTCGAAATTGAAGAAGACGCAGTTGCCCTCCGTCGCCGCGTACCATTCGAGGATCTTCGGGATGCGGAAGCGCGTCTGGAAGCTCTCCCAGATGTCGGGCCGAAGCCCGTTGCCGCAGGCGATCCTGATCTTGTGCTGCGTCTCGGCCGGCTGCGGCGGACTGTTCAACAGATAGCGGCAGAGCTCACCGATATAGATCAAGACGGTGCAATCGTTCGTGACGATGTCGTCCCAAAACGTCGTGGCGGAGAAACGCTCGCGGAGCACCGCGGTCGCTCCGGCCGTCAGCGCGGAGCAGGGCCCGAGAACGCCGCCCGACGTATGGTACATCGGCAGGCAGACATAGACGCGGTCATTCGAGTTGAGCTTCATCGCGGCGTTGAAGCCGAACATGATCCCCTGGACGCGATAGTGGTTGATGTTGGCGGCCTTGGGGAGGCCGGTGGTGCCGCTCGTATAGACGTAGAGGCACTTGTCCTCGATCGTGAGCGCCGGGAGCTCGGCGTCCGGGATTGGCGTGTCGGGCAGGCGGTCGAGCTCGGTGTCGAGCCGCTCGAAGCCGTCGATGTCGTCGCCATAGCACCAGAGCCGCGGCGCGCCGGTCAGATGCCTGATGGCGGTGCCGAAGCTCTTGATCAGGGCGGCATCGACGATCACGTGCTGCGGCAGGACGATGTTGACGCAATGGCGAGAGCGCGGAACCTGTCAGGTTGGTGTTCAGGAGCGCGACGACTCCTCCGGCTCGTGCGACCCCGATCCAGGCGGCGAGATATTCCGGCCGGTTCGGCATCATCAGCGCGACGACCTCGCCCTTTTGAGCCCGTGCCCGATCGCCCAGCGGGCGTACTGGTCGCCGCGCCGGTCGAACGCCCGGTAGGTCATGCTCTCGCGCTCGGAGATGAGGGCGACCTTGTCGCCATAGGTCGCGGCAAGCCGGCGCGCGACCTGCGGATATGTGCGGCCCGGGTTCCTGGCGACCTTGGATATCTTCGAAAGGGACCGGAGCACTCCCGTCAGATACGCGTAGTCGCTCCCGATCCGCTCGATGAACCCCATGCCTTCCCCGGCTTGCGGGCGCAATTCGCCGCGCCGGCTTCGCGTTGCTCCCCGGGCGGAAAAGTAGCATTGGGTTTGCGGCGAAGCGAGCACTGGAAGCGATGTGGCGGCAACCCTGTTGATCGACGTGCGCGGGCTGAAATGCCCGCTGCCGGTGCTGAAGGCGGCGCGGCGGATGCGACCGCACCGGGCGGGCGCCCGCTTCGTGCTCCTCACCGACGATCCGATGGCCGCAATCGACGTGCCGAACTTCTGCCGCGAGGGCGGCCACAGGCTTCTGGAGACGCACCGCGAGGGCGAAGCGCTCCGCTTCGAGATCGAGAAGGGTTAGCCGCTATTGCGGCGGCGCCGCGACGTTATCGAGGGGGCGCGGTTTTCCGGCAGCGACGCCGATCGCGTCGGCCGGCGCGGATTCTGCGGTGCCGTCACCCGGCGCATAGGCGTTGAGCACTGCCGGATCCGCATCCGAGCCTGGGCCAGGCCGCGCCCGCGGCAGGCGCGCCACGTAGCCCGGCTCGCCGTAGACCGCGGGAACATAGGCGGAGACGCGCACCGGAGGGCCGAGGTCAATCGGATGCTCCGTCAGACGCGGGCCGTCCTCGTCGTCGCCTTCCTCGGAGGCTACTCTTACGCGCTTCGGGCCGCAGACGTAGGCGTGCATGTCGAAAGGCTCGTCATAGCTCGCGCCGGAGGCGGCGTCGGCGAGGCGGACGATCGTGCCGTCCGGCGGGCGGCGAGGACGCGAAGCCTTCGTTGAGCAGCTTGGCGGCGCGTTCGGCGCGGATCTTGCCGCCGTACTGGCCGAAGATGACCGCGATCACCTCGCGCTCTCCGCGCTTAGCCGAGGCCACGAGATTGTAACCGGAGGCGCAGATGAACCCCGTCTTCATGCCGGTTGCGCCGGGATAGCGCGCAAGCAGCGTGTTGTAGTTCTTCAGGACCTTGCCGCCGATCTGAATAGCGTGGAGCTTGTAGTAGTCGGCGTAGTCGTGGAACTCGGTCAAAAGCGCGCGCGCCACGAGCGCCATGTCGCGCGCCGAGGAGTAGTTGTTCTCGTCGGGAAGCCCGTTCGGGTTGGCGAAGTGCGAGCGCGTCATCCCGAGGCGCAGCGCAGCGGCGTTCATGCGGTTGGCGAAGCCGTCGATGCTTCCCCCGACAGCTTCGGCGACGGCAACGGCAATGTCGTTCGCCGACTTGACCATCATCATCTTCAGCGCGTTGTCGAGCGTGAGCATCGTGCCGGGGCGGAAGCCCATCTTGCTCGGCGGCTGGCTGGCGGCGTTGGCGCTGTAGGTGATCTCCGTATCGAGCGAGATTTCGCCGGCGCGGATTGCCTCGAAAGTCACGTAGATCGTCATCAGCTTCGTCGTGGAGGCCGGATACCAGGGCCGGAGCGCATCGAATTCCTCGATGACGCGCCCGCTGTCCACGTCGACGACGATATAAGGTCCCTCGACGACATCGGCCGGCGCGGGGCTGGAAGCCGCGTCCGCCAAGGACGCAGAACCTAAGATCAGAATCACCGCCGCCGCGGCGCGAAGCTGCATGCCTGCCTCGGTCGCCATCCAGTCTGGCCCCTGCTCGCTAGATTTCAAATCATACCGCATTTTCGATCCGACGGGCACCCCCGGCGGCGCATTACGATCAACGAAAGGGGACGTTGCCGCCACAGCGCCTAAACGAATAGACTCCGGGGCTTTCCCATCCCAAGGCCAGAGCCCCAGATGCCCATTATCAACCGTTTTGCCGATCTCCACGACGAGATCGCCCATTGGCGGCGCGACTATCACCGCCACCCGGAGCTTCTCTATGACGTGAACCGCACGGCGGCCGACGTCGCGGCGAAGCTCCGCGCCTTCGGCTTCGAAGAGGTGGTGGAAGGGATCGGGAAGACCGGCGTCGTCGGGGTGCTCAAGGGGGAGGGGAGGAATCAACGCGCGTCATCGGCCTCCGCGCCGACATGGACGCGCTTCCGATCAATGAGGAGAGCGGCAAGCCGTGGGCCTCGGAGACGCCCGGCAAGATGCATGCCTGCGGGCACGACGGCCACACCGCGATGCTCCTCGGCGCTGCGCGCTATCTTTCCGAGACGCGCCGCTTCGCCGGCAAGGCCGTCTTCATCTTCCAACCGGCGGAGGAGGGCGGGGCCGGCGGACGAGCCATGGTCGAGGACGGGATGATGGACCGCTTCGGCGTGGAGGAAGTCTACGGCATGCACAACATGCCGGGCCTGCCGCTCGGGCATTTCGCCATCCGGCCGGGCGCGCTGATGGCGGCGACCGACATGTTCACCATCGAGGTGGAGGGCCACGGCGGCCACGCGGCGAAGCCGCACGCCACCGTCGACCCGATCGTGACCGGCTCGGCGATCGTGCAGGCCTTGCAGCACATCGTGGCGCGCAACGTCGATCCGCTGATGAACGCCGTCATCTCGGTCACCACCTTCAACGGCGGCGATGCCTTCAACGTCATTCCGCAGCGCGTGCGCATCACCGGCACGGGCCGCTCGCTCGACCCGCACATCCGCGACCTGATCGAGCGGCGCATGCGGGAGGTGGTGCAGAACGTCGCCGCTGCCTACGGCGCGACGGCGAAGTTGCACTACGGGCGGAACTACCCGGTGACGGTCAATCATCCCGAGCAAACCGAAAAGGCGATCGCGATCGCGCGCGACGTGGCGGGCGAGACGAATGTCGACCCGAATCACCCGCCGGTGATGGGCGGCGAGGATTTCTCCTACATGCTGGAAGCGCGGCCGGGCGCCTTCATCTTCGTCGGTAACGGCGACAGCGCCGGCCTCCACCATCCCGCCTACGACTTCAACGATGCGGCGATCTCATACGGCTCCAGCTACTGGGCGCGGCTCGTCGAGCGGCTGATGCCGGCGGGGTAAGGGAGCGGCCACTCGGCATCGGGTGGCAAGCGTCTCAAAGATGGGCTACGCGCCGCGGTTTTTCGCGACGTAGACTCCGGCGCCGACGATCATGACGATGCCGGTCAGTGTCCACACGTCCGGCACGTCCCCGAAGACGATCAGTCCGAAGACTACCGCGGATACGATCTGGAAGTAGTTGAAAGGCGCAAGCGAGCCCGCCGGGGCGTAGGTAAAGGCACGGATAATGAAGATCTGTGCCAAGCCGAAGACCGTGCCGAGTCCGATCATATAGAGCCAAGCCGTCGCGCTGAGCGGAGCCCAGTTCGCGACCGCCACCGGGGTGCATGCGACCCCGCCCGCAAGGAGCGTCCAGGCGAACGTCGTTGTCGGCTTCTCGCCGAGCGCGGCCAGTTGGCGGGTCAAGAGCTGGTAGATGGCAAAGAAAATCGCTGCCAGTGCCGGAAACACCGTGTACTTCGACAGGGTGCCGATCCCCGGCCGCGCGACGATCAAAACGGCGACGAAACCAACGCCGACACCGATCCAGCTCGAAGGGCTCACGCGCTCGCCGAGAACCGGCACCGACAGCGCCAGGATGACGAATGGGCCGGCGAAGAGGATGGCGGTCGCGTCGGCGAGCGGGAGGTAGCGGACGCCTAGGACCATGCCGACGCCAACGAAGAGGGGCGTCAGCCCGCGCGCGATCTGAAGCCTCGGTCGCCCGGTGCGGAAGGTGCCCCGCCACTCCGACGGCGGCATCGAGGCGAGGAGCACGGGAAAGGCTAACGCGTAGCGCGCCCAGACGATCTGCCCCACCGACTGGGTGGAAGCGAGCAGCTTGCTGAAGGCGTCGACCGCGCCGAAGCAGGTCGCAGCAAGCAGCAAAAAGATGATTCCGCGCGTGACGTCGCGGCTATCAGGCGGTTTCGGCATCGAGATTTCGTCGGCGGCGGACGCCGCCCGGTTCAGATCATGCGAAGCGCCTGGCGCGGGATCGATGCAACCATAGAGCCGCGGAAATTGAATTGCGACGGCTTGCGCCGAAGTCCGGGCCGGAGTAACAAGGCGCCCCACTTCACGTCCTCCGGGAGGCATTGATGGAAAAGATCGGCTTCTTCCGCGCCTCCGGAGTGCGCAATCTCGCTCTCATGCGGATTATCGCGCCGGGCGCCTGAGCTCTCTCATCTCATAGATCCGGAGCTCTCCCTCCGTCGCAGCCTTCGGGCGCGGCGGGCCAGTCGGCGGTCAAGCGGACCGCCTCAAACGAATCGCATGATTTTCCAGGAGCCGGCTGCGCCGTTCGCGCCGGTCGCAAACCATGGACCTGTTTCGCAAGACGCGACGGGCGGATGCTTTCCGCGCCGTACTCGGATTCACCTTTCGGCCACTGGCGACGACAGCGGGCGCTGGTCGCGGCCATCCTGACGGCCGTCGGTGTCTCGACGCTCGCCGACGTATTGCTGCCCGTTTATGCCGGGCGGCTCGTCGACGCGGTGGCGCTCGGCGCGGACCGTGTTGCGGCCCGCGACGCTGCGCTCTTCGCGTTCGCGATCATCATCACGCTCGGCGCGGGGATGGTGATCCTGCGCCATCTCGCCTTCCTCGGCGTCGTGCGCCTGACGCTGAAGATGATGGCGGACATCGCGTCCGATGCCTTCCACCGGGTGCAGCGTTTCTCCACCGAGTGGCACGCGAACTCGTTTGCGGGCTCCACCGTGCGCAAGATCACGCGCGGCATGTGGGCGCTCGACCTGATGAACGACACGATTCTGATTGCGCTCTTGCCGTCGCTCGTGGTGCTCGTCGGCTCCGCGGCCGTGCTTGCCTTCTACTGGCAGGCGATGGGTCTCGTCGTCATCGTCGGCACGGGGCTCTACGTTGCCATGACGACGGCGCTGTCGCTCAACTACGTGGCGCCGGCCGCGCGGCTTGCGAACCAGTGGGACACGCGGGTCGGCGGCGCGCTCGCCGATGCGATCTCCTGCAACGCGGTGGTGAAGGCGTTCGGCGCGGAGACGCGCGAGGATGCGCGGCTGATGCGCGTGATCGACAAGTGGCGGCATCGGACGCGCCGCACCTGGATACGCGCAACCTCTAACGGCACGGCGCAGATCGCGGCGCTGCTTCTGCTTCGCGCGACGGTCATCGGCCTCGTGTTGTGGCTCTGGTGGCAGGGCCGCGCGACGCCGGGCGACGTCGCCTACGTGCTGACGATGTTCTTCGTCGTCCAGGGCTATCTGCGCGAGGTCGGCATGCACATCCGCAACCTGCAGCGCTCGGTGAACGACATGGAGGAGCTGGTCGATTTCCATGCCGAGCCGATCGGCGTTCCGGATCGCGTCGACGCGCAGCCGATCGCAGTCCAGCGCGGCGCGGTCGCCTTCGAACGCGTGACGTTCCACTATCAGGGGCACGCGACGCCGCTCTTCGACGGGCTCTCCGTCGCGATCGCGGCGGGCGAGAAGGTCGGGCTCGTGGGACGCTCAGGCTCCGGCAAGACGACGTTCGTGAAGCTCATCCAGCGGCTCTACGACGTGAATTCGGGCGCGGTGCTGATCGACGGGCAGGATGTGGCGCATGCCACGCAGGCGTCGCTTCGCGCGCAGACCGCCATCGTCCAGCAGGAGCCGATCCTCTTCCACCGGACGCTCGCCGAGAACATCGCCTACGGGCGGCCCGGCGCGCGGATGGCGGAGATCGAGCGGGCGGCGGCGCTTGCCAACGCGCACGACTTCATCGTCCGTCTGCCGAACGATTACCGGACGCTGGTCGGCGAGCGGGGCGTAAAGCTCTCCGGCGGCGAACGCCAGCGCGTGGCGCTGGCGCGCGCCTTTCTGGCGGATGCGCCGATCCTGATCCTCGACGAGGCGACGTCGAGCCTCGACTTCGAATCGGAGCTGCTGATTCAGGAGGCGATGGCGCGGTTGATGGTCGACCGAACCGCGATCGTCATCGCGCACCGGCTCTCCACGGTCAGGGCGATGGACCGCATCCTCGTCTTCGATCGCGGGAGGATCGCTGGAGGAGGGGAGCCACGTGGAGCTTCTCCGCCGCGACCGCGGCATCTACAAGCGCCTCTTCGAGACGCAGGTGGGCGAGCTGACGCGCGGGCTACAGGTGGCGTGAGAAATCGGGCGGCGGCGAGAAACCGCCGCCCTCCGAACAGGCAGAAAATCTGGTGCCGCCCTCACCGCTCGCCGACGTTCTTCCGCCAGGAATGCTCCTCCTTGAAGCCGAGCACTTCGCGGATCTTTCTGTTGGAGTAGGGTGACTCGAACTCGCCCATCGCGCGCGTCACCGGCACGTTCGGATAATAGCGCTTCAGAAGCTCCTTGGTCGGGAGCGCCGCGGAGGTCTCATCGTTCGCGGCATTGAACACCTGGAAGCCGAGCCCGTTCTTCTCGATGCAGAGCTTTACGATCTGCCCGAGGTCGCGCGCGTCGATGTAGCTCCAGGTGAGCTTCTTGCGGAACTCCGGGTTCGCTTTCCATTGCGGCACCAGCGTCTCGTATTCGTGCGGCTCGATGACGTTGCCGATCCGAAGCGCGTAGATGTCGAAGTCGCGGCGCAGCTGAAAGGCGCGCGCGGTCTTCTCGTTCACGACCTTCGACATCGCGTATGAAGTCCATCGGGTTGACGTCGTAATCCTCCTCGAGCGGAAGATGGTCGGGCTCGCGCGGCTCGTCGGCGAAGATGATGCCGTAGGTTGTCTCGCTCGAGGCGATGATGATCTTCTTGATGCCGAGCTTCGTCGCCGCCTCGATGACGTTGTAGGTGCCCATCACGTTGATGCGGAAGAGCTCGTTGTCGGGCACGATCATGATGCGCGGGATGGCGGCGAAATGGACGACCGCATCGACCGGCTGGGGCGCAAGCACCGGGTCGAACTCGTGCATGCGCCATGTGCTTGAGAGCGCGTTGAAGACCTGGCCGGAATCCGTGATGTCGGTGATGAGCGTGCGCACCTTCGGATTGTCGAGCGGCTTCAGGTCGAGGTTCAGCACCTCGTAGCCGCTGTCGACGAGATATTTGACGACGTGGCGGCCGGCCTTGCCGGTGCCGCCGGTGAACATGATGCGCTTCGGCATGGAAATCCCCTCCGCTACGTCGGCGGGCGTCAACCGGACGACCGACCGGCGTTGAATCGGGAGCCGAAGCGGCGCTGTCAAGCAGGCGGTTCCGCGACAGAAGCGCCGCCGCAGGGAGGGGCGCCTGCGAAAATCGGCTATCGAAACGATACGGCCTGTGTATTTCCGCTACGTCCCGGTTTTCCGCATGGTCCGGCCACGCACCAGATCGAGGATCGGACCATGCTGAAGGGAAAGACCGCGCTCGTCACCGGGTCGACGAGCGGCATCGGCCAGGGCATCGCGGAGGCCTTCGCGGCCCAGGGCTGCAATATCGTGCTGAACGGCTTCGGCGATCAGGCGGCGATCGACAAGCTTCGTTGCAAGATCGCCAGCGAGCACGGAGTTGCCGTCCGCTATGACGCCGCCGACATGAGCAAGGGTGAGGCGATCACGGCGATGATGGACAAGGCGATCGCGGAATTCGGCGCCGTCGACATCCTCGTCAACAACGCCGGCATCCAGCATGTCGCGCCGATCGACGAATTTCCGGAGGAGAAGTGGAACGCCGTCATCGCGATCGACCTCGTCTCCTCGTTCTACACCACGCGGCGCGCACTCCCGGCCATGAAGAAGCGCGGCTGGGGCCGCGTCATCAACGTCGCCTCGGCGCACGCGTTGGTCGCCTCGCCGTTCAAGTCCGCCTACGTCGCCGCCAAGCATGGCATCGCCGGGCTGACGAAAACGGTCGCGCTCGAGGTCGCCGAGCAGGGGATCACGGTCAACGCCGTCTGCCCCGGCTACGTGCTGACGCCGCTCGTCGAGAAGCAGATTCCCGATACCGCGAAGGCGCGCGGCATCACCGAGGAACAGGTGATCAAAGACGTGCTTCTCGCCGCGCAGCCAACGAAGAAGTTCGTGACCGTGGAGCAGGTGGCGGCGCTTTCGGTCTTCCTGGCATCAGAGGACGCGGCTTCGATCACCGGCGCGATCCTGCCGATCGAAGGCGGCTGGACCGCACATTAGCTATGTTCGTCGCGGATTGGTGCCCCTGGCCGGATTCGAACCAGCACGCCCTTGCGGGCAGCAGATTTTGAGTCTGCCGCGTCTACCATTCCGCCACAGGGGCAATAGGCCGCGGATATGGCGGAGCGCCGCCGGTCGGTCAATCCGCGAATTCCGCCCCATTCTCGTGTATGGGTCGGGCCATGCTCAGCCCAGGTCCGATCTCGGGCAACGCCGCCCGACCGCCGGAGGCCGACGCGATGCGCCGCCTTCTGCCGTTCGCCCTTGCCATGTTCGCGATCGCCGCGGCGACGATCCTCGGCGCTCTGGGGTTTGAGTACCTTGGCGGCTATCTGCCCTGCCACCTGTGTCTGCTTGAGCGTGTGCCCTACTATGTCGGGATGCCGGTCGCGGCGCTCGCCGCCATCGCAGTGTGGATGAAGGCGCCGCGTGGCGTCGTCGTTGCGCTCTTCGCGCTTTTCGCGGCGCTGATGCTCTACAACGCGGGGCTTGCGGCCTATCACTCCGGCGTCGAGTGGGGCTTCTGGGCGGGGCCGGCCTCGTGCTCACCCTCGGTCGGGGTGACGAGCGCCGCGGATATGCTGAACCAGCTTGAGAACACGCATGCGCCGAGCTGCACGGTGGCGGCGCTTCGCATCTTCGGCATCTCGCTGGCCGGCTACAACGTGCTGATCTCGGGACTCCTTGCCGCGCTCGGCATTGTCGCGGCGCGCGGAGCGTGGCGCACGGCCTGAAGCTTACGGCTCCAGCACGGCGTCCCAGTAGAGATAGTCGAGCCAGCTTTCGTGCAGGTAGTTCGGCGGGAAGAGCCGCCCATTGTTGTGGAGGTCGTGCACGGTCGGCTCGAACGGCCTCTGCCTCGGCCACATGCTCACCTCGCGGCAGCCCTTGTTACCCTTCTTGAGATTACAAGGCGCACAAGCGGTCACGACGTTCGACCAGGTTGTCTGGCCGCCGCGGGAACGGGGAAGGAGATGGTCGAACGTCAGATCGTCGTCGGAGCCGCAGTACTGGCACTCGAAGCGGTCGCGGAGGAAGACGTTGAAGCGTGTGAAGGCGGGGTGGCGGGACGGCTTGATATAGGTCTTGAGCGAGACGACGCTCGGAAGCTTCATCTCGAAGCTCGGACTTCGGACGCTGACCTCGTACTCCGATACGATGTTCACCCGCTCCAGAAAGACCGCCTTGATCGCGTCCTGCCAGCCCCAGAGGGACAGCGGATAGTAGCTGAGCGGCCGATAATCGGCGTTCAGGACCAGCGCCGGATGCGCTTCGGGCGATGCGTGAACGGTCATGTCTGACGCAGCGAACCTTGTTCCGAGGACGATTCCCCTTCCTTTTCCAATAGTCTATAGCGGCGGTGTCAGTCTTGTGAAGCTATGCCTTCAAGGCTTTGACGCTGCCTGCGGCAATCTGCGGCATGAGGGATTCCGGGCCTTCAGGAGGCAAGGGCCACCGCCTGCCCATCGCACACCACCCGGTTGCGGCCCGTCCGCTTGGCGCAATAGAGGGCGGCATCGGCCAGATCGACGAGATTCGACATCTTTACGAGCCGGTCCGGGCAGATGGCGGCCACGCCTACGCTGATCGTCACGCGCGCTTCGGGGCTTTGCGGGTGCGCGATCTCCAGCGCCTCGATCTTCTGCCGCAGCCCCTCTGCGATGGCCATGGCGTCGCGGAGCTCGGTTCCGGGAAGGAGCAGAACGAATTCCTCGCCGCCGGTGCGCGCCGCGAAATCGCCGGCGCGGCGGGCGGCGTCCTCCAGCACCGTGGCGACCCGCCTCAGACAGGCATCGCCCTCCACGTGGCCGAAGCAGTCGTTGAACTTCTTGAAGTGATCCACGTCGATCGCGAGGAGCGCCAGCCAGTCTTCGTCACGCCGCGAGCGCCGCCATTCCGCGGTGAGCTGCGCGTCGAAGCTCCGCCGGTTGGCGATCCCGGTCAGCGCGTCCTTGCTGGCGAGGTCGGTCAGCCTGTGGTTCGCGCGCCGAAGATCCGCGTCGCGGGCGCGAAGCTGCGCGGCCATGCTGTTGAAGGACTCGCCGAGCCGCCGGAGCTCCGGCGCGAGGCCTTCGGTCGGGATGCGCGTGTCGAGATCGCCGGAGCCGAGCCGGATCGCGGCGCGCGAAAGACTGGTTATCGGGCGCACGACAAGGCGCTCGCCGCCGATCCAGATCACCAGGAGGGATAGGAGGCCGGCGATGACGATCTTGCCAGTCGCATAGCGGGCGAGGCGGTTGGCATTGGCGGTCACCGCGTCGAGCGGTCGCATGACGACGAGGGTGGCGTTGGTGTCCGGCAGTCGCGCGTGGCTGATCACGCGCGACGCGTGATCGAAGCTCCCCGATTCGACGGTGCCATCGGGGCTGTGCACGATCGCGTTGAAAGCCGGGTTCGCTGCCAGACTTTGGCCGACCAACGCCTCGGAGTTCGGATAAGCGGCGATCACTGTCGCGGCGCCGTCGAGAAGCAGCACATCCGCGGCGTGCGAGGAACCGATCTCCCGGGCGATTCGGCTCAGCCAGTCGACCTCGATCATCGCGGAGACGACGGTCTCGACCGCGCCATCGTTCATGCGCGGCAACGACGCGACAAGACCCGGCCTGCCTGAGAGGCGCCCGACTACGTAGTCGCTCAACACGAAATCATGCGTCGCGAGGACCTTCTTGAATGCGGGGCGATCCCCAACCGTGATCGCGACCGGCTGGTCTGAGTTCGTGCAAATCGCTCTGCCGTCGGGAGCTACGACCCAAAGCGAGCGGAGCCAGGGAAGGTCGTCGACGATGCTGCGGAATGATCGCTGGCATCCCGAGCCCGTCTCCGCAGAGGTTATCGGAAGATCAACCGCAAGGCGAAGAAGCGCCTTGGCGCTTGCGATGACGTCGGCTTGGCGCTCTGCGCCGGTCCGGGCAAGGCCGGTCAGCTCAGCGGTCGCCTCGTCGATCTCATGAGCGCGAATGCCGGTCAGCTCGTGAGCCCGGTCCACAGCCAGAATCGCCACGGCAAATAAGAGAAGAAGAGCGAGATTCGTACGCAAGCTGAGCCGCGCGAACAACGCGCGTATGCGCCGGAAGCCTGCGGCAACGCCCATGTTCGCTCTCCCTTCCCGGGGCGTTGTCCCATCCGAGCGTAAAGAATTGGCACAACCGAAAAGGTGAAATTTAAGGAAAGGGTCACGTTTGGCGCGACCCGATCGAGCTTTCTGCGATCACGCGCCGACGGGCTCGGTGCCGGCCTTCCGCCGGACCCGCCTCTCGGCAATATCGGCGGCGGCGCGAGCCCGCTCCTGCTTGGTCAACTCGCGGCCGCGATCGCCCGCGCGGGCCTCGCACTCCTTGCGGATTTCGTCGAGCTCTTCGTCGGTCAGGTGCTCGATGCCGATGAAGGCGTTCTGCGCGGCGCTGGCGCGGATCAGCTCATCGAGCTTTGCCTGCAGGGCGGCTCCGTCGCGGTTCTGCGTGTTCTGGATGACGAAGACCATGAGGAAGGTGATGACCGTCGTCCCGGTATTTATGACGAGCTGCCAGGTGTCGGAGAAGCCAAAGATCGGGCCGCTCAGCGCCCAGACGACGACGAGCGCGCAGCACGCGACGAAGGTCGCAGGCCGTCCCGCCGCGCGGGCGATGCCATTGGAAAACTTGGTGAAGAGTTTGGTGCTCTTGGAGACGGCGGCCATGACGATTTCACATCGCGGGTGCGGAAGACGCGCTCCCCGACGGAGCGCGGCAGGAAACGCGCGCGGAAGGGCGTTCGTTCCCGGAGGTGGCGCCCGATCAGCGCGGCAGGACGCGTTTCAGGAACTTCAGGCCGAGCTCCAGCCCGTCCGGGCCGATCCCGTGCGGTATCCCTTGCGAGATGTGCCATTCGACCGGAATCTCCGCGGCGGCGAGGCCGGCTGCTGCGGAGAAGATCGCGGCGACGGGTATCAGGTCGTCGCGGTCGCCGTGGATCAGGAAGACGGGCGGCTTCTGGATCGGCCCGCGATTCAGCGCGTCGGGATCGGCGAGGAGACCGGAATAGCCGAGAATGCCGGCAAGACGGCCCTTGCGCTGCGGACCGACGTGGAGCGCCATCATCGTGCCCTGGCTGAAGCCGACGAGAACGCAGGCGCTTTCGTCGAGGCCATGGCGCTGAAGCTCCGCGTCGAGGAAGGTGTCGAGCGCCGGGCGGGCATTCGCCACGCCGCGTGAGAGCTCGCGCGGGTCGCGCATCGTAAGCGGGAACCATTGCCGACCCATCGGCGTGCCGGGGCAAAGCTCCGGCGCATTCGGTGACACGAAGGCCGTGGTAGGGAGGGCGCCTGCCCAGTCGCGGCCAAGCCCGATCAGATCGTTCCCGTCGGCGCCGTAGCCGTGCAGGAAGACGACGAGGTTTTTCGCGGCTCCGCCCGCGGCCGGCGGAATGCGCGGTCCGTCGATCATGCCGCCTTCTTTCTCTTCGTCGATGCTGCCACGCGCTCGGCCTTCGCTGCGTCACGGCGCTTGCGGTAGTAGGCCCAGAAGAGCCGCGCGGCGACGCCGCGCCAGGGCACCCATTTCTGCGCGAGCTTCCTGAGCTTCTTCTCGTCGGGCCGCTTTCTGAGGCCGAGACCTTGCTGAACGCCGACCTGCAGCGCCAGGTCGCCGGCCGGAAAAATGTCGGGATGGCCGACGCAGAAGAGGAGATAGATTTCCGCCGTCCACGGGCCGATGCCCTTGAGCGCCATCATCGCCGCCATCGCCTGCTCGGCGGGAAGATCGTGGACGGCGACGAGATCGAAGCCGTCAATAGCCGCTGCCGCGATGCCGCAGAGCGTCTTGATCTTCGGGCGCGAGAGCCCGACGGCACGGAGCGTTTCCTCGGATGTCGCCAGGTATTGCTGCGGCGTGAACGGATCGACCGCAGTCTTGAACCGTGCCCAGATCGACGCCGCGGCGCTGTCTGATATCTGCTGTGCGGTGACGATCGACGCGAGCCCCTCGAAGCCGCCTTCGCGGCGGCGGAGGGGGAGGGGGCCCGCGACCTCCGCGACAGGCACAAGCCGCGGATCGGCGACAAGAAGCGCCTTCGTCGCGCGCGTGATGTCGCGCTTCGTCTCGATTGGCTTCAGCTTTGTCACAGGTGTTCGGGGATCAGCTCAGCGGGATATCGGCTTGGCCTTTGGTCGCCTGATATTTAGCCGAAAGCGCGTCATAGGTCTTGGCCAGCGCATTGATACGGGCGGTGAGCGTCTGACGCTCGGGCTCCGGCGCCTCGGAGACGAGGTCGGCGAGGGCGCGTGCCTTCCAGAAGGCGTTGGCGCGGCGATACCTGCCGTTCATCACGCCGAACACCTCCTCCAGGATCTTGATATCATGCGGGATGGCGAAGGCGTCGCGCGTGTCCTCATAGCCGAAGAGATAGGCGAAGTTGTCGAAGCCCGCCCAGGTGATCGCCGAGAGGCAGAGCGGGCAGGGCTCGTGCGTGGAGAGGAACAGGCAGTCGCGCGTCGACGGCCGGGTCGCCGCGGGGAGCTTGTAGAATGCGTTGAGTGTCGCGATCTCGCCGTGGAAGAGCGGGTTCTCGGTCTCCGCATTGGTGGCGGCAACGACGAGCGAGAGATCGGATTTCCTGAGGATCGCCGCGCCGAAGAGCTTGTTGCCGGCGGCGACGCCTTCGCGCGTCTTGGGGACGATCTCCGCTTCGATGACCTGCAGGAGGCGATCGGCAAGGACGAGCGGCTCCAAAGGGTTGAGCGCTCCGGGCGCAGCTTCTTGTCTCATGCCGGCATTGTCAGGTCACGACCGGGGGCCGGCAATAGTCGCAATGCGACCGGTTGAATTAAGCAATGGTTCGAGGTCGCCGGAGCACAATCCGAGTCTCTTGGAGGGAGCCGGGAGAGACGCAATGATCCGCTTCCTGTTGTCCAACTTCACGCTAACGCTGCTCGTCCTCGGCTTCGCCGCTGGCTTCGTGGCGATGGCCGCCGGGCCGAAGCCCGTCACGCAGGAGCGCGCGGCCGACGCGCTGCTCGCTTATTTCCTGCTCTTCTCCATAGGCATCAGCTACTTCTACAACTTCGTGATGCACGTCTTCTTCGGCGACGTGGCGGCGCGTTTCATCGGCTGGGAGAACAGCCCGTTCCAGGCCGAGGTGGGCTTCGCCAGCCTCGGCTTTGCGGTTGTCGGCTGCCTGGCGTTTCGCGGCAGCGTGGGCATGCGGCTCGCGGCGATCCTGGGGCCGACCTTCTTCCTGTGGGGCGCGGCCGGTGGCCACGTCTACCAGATGGTCACGGCCCACAACTTCGCGCCCGGGAATGCCGGTGTGATCTTCTGGACCGACATCTTTGTGCCGATTATCGGCCTCGCGCTCTATCGCTTCCGGCGGATTGCGCACAGCCCGGAGTGGGCGGCCGAAAGCGTGCCGGCCTAGGCCGCGTCGTCCCTCTGCTCGCCGCGGCCGTAGCGCTTCTCGATGTAGTTCTGCACGAGCTTCTTGAAGTCCTCGGCAACGGTCGGGCCGCGCAGCGTCACCGCCTTCTTGCCGTCGATGAAGACCGGCGCGGTCGGCTGCTCTCCAGTGCCGGGGAGCGAGATGCCGATATCGGCGTGCTTCGATTCGCCCGGGCCGTTTACGATGCAGCCCATCACGGCGACCTTCAGCTCTTCGACGCCCGGATAGGTCTCGCGCCAGATCGGCATCGAGGCGGTCAAGTGCCCCTGGATCTCCTTGGCGAGCTCCTGGAACGTCGTGGAGGTCGTGCGGCCGCAGCCGGGGCAGGCGGCGACGATCGGCACGAAGGCGCGGAAACCCATGGTTTGCAGGATTTCCTGCGCGACCTTCACTTCCAGCGAGCGGTCGCCGCCGGGCTCAGGCGTCAGCGAGATGCGGATCGTGTCGCCAATACCTTCCTGCAAGAGGATGCCGAGCGCGGCGGAAGAAGCGACGATGCCCTTCGAGCCCATGCCGGCCTCGGTCAAACCGAGATGGATCGCGTAGTCGCAGCGGCTCGCCAGCATGCGGTAGACGGCGATCAGGTCCTGCACGCCCGAGACCTTGGCGGAGAGGATGATGCGGTCACGCGGCAGCCCGATCTCCTCGGCGCGCGCGCCGGAGAGAAGCGCCGGACTGCACCATCGCCTCGCGCATCACCGCGCCGGCGGAGAGCGGCTCGGCGCGCGTCGCGTTCTCGTCCATCAGGCTGGTCAGCAGCTCCTGGTCGAGCGAGCCCCAATTGACGCCGATCCGGACGGGCTTCGTATACTTGATCGCCATCTCGATGATGGAGCCGAACTGCCGGTCGCGCTTCTCGCGGAAGCCGACATTGCCGGGATTGATGCGGTATTTGTCGAGCGCCTCGGCGCAGGCCGGATGATCGGCGAGAAGCTTGTGGCCGATATAGTGGAAGTCGCCGATGAGCGGCACCTTTACCCGCATCTGAGCGAGCCGGTCGCGAATATGTGGGACGGCAGCCGCGGCCTCATCGCGGTCGACGGTGATGCGCACAAGCTCTGAGCCGGCGCGGGCGAGCGCCGCGACCTGGTTGGCGGTGGCATCGACATCGGCCGTGTCGGTGTTGGTCATCGACTGGACGACGATCGGCGCGCCGCCGCCCACCGTGACCCCGCCGACGTCGACCCCGACGGTCGAGCGGCGGGGGAGGGGCGCGGCCGAAATCGGCTCTTTTTCAGGCAAACAGTGGAGATTCATCGTCGTCTCAAGCTCGACGCGGAACAGGTGGCGAATACCGCCCGGGAAGTCAACGCGGGCGCCATTTTCGCCGCGCGAGATGATGGAAGCGTGACATGCGCGCCGCAGGCTCGACTTTCCTTGCGGCAGGATGTGTGCTATACATGTATAGCACAGGAGAATTCCCATGCTTGCTCTGCGCCTTCCTCCCGACATCGAGAAGCGCCTCGCCGACCTTGCAAAAAAGACGGGGCGGTCGAAGAGCTTTTACGCGCGCGAGGCGATCCTGGAGCACATCGACGATCTGGAGGACATGTACTTGGCGCGAAAAGCGCTCGAGGAGGGTGGCGAACCGATTCCGCTCGATGAAGTCATGAACAAGTATGGCGTGGACCGTGAAGCTTGAGTCCCGTCTGGCGCGTCGAATTTTCGCCTCGGGCCGAAAGGCGGCTGGGGAAGATCGCCCAAGGTGACCGCGTCCGAATTCTTCGTTTCCTCAGCGACCGCATTGCGGTGGCAGAAGACCCGCGGCGAATCGGCAAGGCGCTTAGGGGGCCACCGGACGGACTCTGGCGCTATCGCGTCGGCGATTTCAGGATAATCTGCGAGATCAAGGATCGTCGGATCACGGTGTTGGTGCTCGAGATTGGCCATCGCCGCGAAATCTACAGGTGAGCCATGCTCAAAGGAAAATCCGCCATCGTCACCGGCTCGACCTCCGGCATCGGGCTCGGCATCGCCGAGGCGCTGGCGGGGGAGGGCGCGAACGTCGCCCTGAACTCCTTCACCGACACGAAGGAGGATCACGCGCTCGCCGACGGACTCGCCGAGAAGCATGGCGTCGACGCGCGTTACATCAAGGCCGACATGGCGAAGCCGGAAGAATGCCGCGCGCTTGTTGAGAAAGCGGCGGAGGTGTTCGGCGCGGTTCTAATTCTCGTCAACAACGCCGGCATCCAGCATGTCGCGCGCGTCGAGGAATTTCCGATCGAGAAGTGGAACGCGATCATCGCGATCAACCTCTCCTCAGCCTTCCACACGACCGCCGCAGCGATCCCTGCGATGCGCGCCTCGGGCTGGGGCCGCATCGTCAACATCGCCTCGGCGCACGGGCTGACCGCCTCGCCCTTCAAGTCGGCCTATGTCTCGGCAAAGCACGGCCTCGTCGGCTTTACCAAGACGGTGGCGCTGGAGCTTGCCGAGGAGCACGTCACCTGCAACGCCATCTGCCCCGGCTACGTGCTGACGCCGCTCGTGGAAGGCCAGATCGCCGACCAGATGAAGGTGCACAATCATGCCGCGCGAGCGCGTCGTCAAGGAGGTGATGCTGCAGCGCCAGCCCACGCACGAGTTCGCGCGCGTCGAGGAGATCGGCGCGCTCACCGTGTTCCTCTGCTCCGACGCAGCGGCGCAGATCACAGGCACGACGCTTTCCGTCGACGGCGGCTGGACGGCGCTTTGATGTTGCGGGTCGTGGTCGCGGACATCACGACGCTTCCGGTCGACGCCATCGTGAACGCGGCGAACGAGAGCCTGCTCGGCGGCGGGGGCGTCGACGGCGCGATTCATCGCGCGGCGGGGCCGGAGCTTCTCGACGAGTGCCGAAAGATCGGCGGATGCCCGGCGGGCGAGGCGCGGATCACAAAAGGCTACCGGCTACCGGCACGCCGAGTTATCCACACCGTCGGGCCAATCTGGCGCGGGGGCGATCAGCGCGAGGCGGAGCTTCTCGCTTTCGCCTATCGCTCATCACTGGCGCTTGCGGAGGACCACGCGCTTCGAAGCATCGCGTTTCCTGCGATTTCTACCGGTGTCTACGGTTTTCCGGCACACGAAGCCGCAGAGATCGCGGTCAGGACGGTCGCAGATTACGTCAACGCGCATCCCACATCCTTCGACGAGGTGGTATTCTGCTGCTTCTCCGAGTCGTCGGCCGAGCATCACCGCGCGGTCTTGTCCGCTCTTCAAGCGCAAATCTAGAGCACGCGCCTATTGCGTTCGTGTTGCGGGCTTTCCGTTCACATTGCCGCCGCATTCGCGAGAAGAATGTGCTTTGAACGGCGGGGCAACATGCCGAACCGCAAGCCAGGCGGCAACAGGGGTACGCGTTTGGCGGAGGTGTCAAGGAATCCGAATCGGGATTCCGGGGGTCGCTGCTTTTGGTATCGCGGCCCGCCGGTGCGCTGCGCATGGCTGGCGCTAGCCGGCGCGTTTCTGCTCTCTTCTGCAAACGCGCAGGATGCGATCGGGGTCATCGAGCAGCGAATCGAGAGGACCTTCGACCTTGTCATCGGCAACAGCGCCGACCTTGCGATCCCGCTGACGCGCCGGGCTCTTGCGCGCCGTTCCGCCGCGACCGGCACAATCGACCCGTTACCCTATCGCGACGCAACTGCGCCCCAACCCGCTCTCGCGGTTCCCACCGAGTTCGGCCGAGACGCCCGTCGTCGAACAAGGATCGAGCGAGGGTGGTCCGGCGGCGATCCAGGACATTCCGGATGCGGACCTCGCGCGTCTGCCGCGGCCGCGCCCTGACCGCCCGGGTGACAATGCCGAGGCCCAGGGCGATGCGGACGATGAGCCCGCTGGCGCCGCCGCGCCGATCGACCTCGTTGCAGGCGCGGCAGCGCCGCCGCTTGCGCAGCCGCTTACGACGGCCTCGCTGAAGCCGACGCCGGAAGTGGCTCCGGCCGAAGCGTCGCCGCAGCCGATCCTGCCGCCCGCACAGGAATTGCCTGTGCCCGAGCTTGTGGCAAACGGCGCGTGCCTGATGCCCGACAAGGTGACGGACAAGGACGGCGACTTCCAGCGTAACGCCGAGGCTCTATCAGGGAGCAACCTTTGCATCGCCGAGGAGACCTTCAAGGAGCGGCGGCGGACCTGGGTAATTGAGACGGTCAAGTCGAGCCGGCCCGGGCCGCTCTGGGCGGTCATGCACGACGACGAGGACATGTCATTCGACAACGCCGTCGAGGCGCTCAAGACCTACGGAGGCACGCTGGTGACGGTCGATACCGGCGGCAAGCGCAACAAGGACGGCATCGATCCGAACCGGAACTTCTCCGCCGACGGCATCGGCTGCAGCAAGCTCGGCAACGACGCCTCGCCGCGCTTCACGGCGTTTTTCCGTGCGCTGATGAGCGACGAGCCGATCATCGCGCTCCACAACAACTATAACGGCGACGTCCCGACCGGCGGCCTTGGCCATGCCTCGATGGATACGGTGGCGAAAGACATGCAGGTCTCCGCCGCACCGGATCAGAAGGGCCCGCTCGCGGGATCGCGCAATCTCGTTCTGCTCGTCTCGCCCATTTCGGTGACGGCGACATCGGCAACGAGAGCGGCCGCCCTCAACGCGCGCGGCATCAACGTGATGATCGAGGGCGTGCGCGACGGGGAGGGCGACTGCTCGCTTTCCAACTACGCACTTCTCACCGGCCACAGTGACTATCTGAACGTCACCGTCGATCACGGCGAGCGCGACCGGCAGCGCCAGATCATCGATGTGATCATGGCCGGCCGCAACGACACGGTCGCGACGCAGTAACGTGTGTCATGCCCAGACTTGATCCGGGCGTTCATTCCGTGACCGTTCTCTGGGCCGCAACCCAACGGAATGGATTGCCGGGTCAAGCCCGGCAATGACGACGAAGGTTTGCTTTCGGTCCTTGGCGCGAGCGCTTACGCCTTGCTGGACCGGGACCAGAGGTTGACGTCGCTCTCCTCGGCGTATTTGTCGATCTCCTTCAGCTCCTTCTTGCTGAAGGTCGTGTTCTGCACGGCGGCGGCGATCTCGGTGATCTGCTCGGGCCGGCTCGCGCCAATGAGCGCGGAGGTCATACGCGGATCGCGCAGAACCCAAGCAATCGCCATCTGAGCGAGCGACTGGCCGCGCGCCTTGGCGATGTCGTTGAGGGCGCTCACGCGCGCGACCGTCTCCTTGTTCAAGAATTCCATCTTGAAGCTCTTGCCGGCTTTGGCGCGGCTCCCTTCGGGAACGCCCTTCAGGTACTTGCTGGTGAGCATCCCCTGCGCGAGCGGCGAGAAGGCGATGCAGCCGATCCCTTCGGCTTCGAGCGTATCGAGCAGGTGGTCGTTCTCGGTCCAGCGGTTCAGCATCGAATAGCTCGGCTGGTGGATCAGGCAGGGCGTGCCGAGCTCGCGCAAAATTTCCGACGCCTCGGCGGTGCGCTCCGAATTGTAGGACGAGATGCCGACGTAGAGCGCCTTACCCTGGCGCACGGCCGCGTCGAGCGCGCTCATCGTCTCCTCGAGCGGCGTTTCGGGATCGACGCGATGCGAATAGAAGATGTCGACGTAGTCGAGCCCCATGCGCTTCAGGCTCTGGTCGAGGCTTGCGAGAAGATACTTGCGGCTTCCCCATTCTCCGTAAGGCCCGGGCCACATGCCGTAGCCGGCCTTCGTTGAGACGATCAGCTCGTCGCGCAGATCGCGGAAATCGGTCTTCAGGATCTTGCCGAAGTTCTCCTCCGCCGAGCCGGGGGGCGGGCCATAATTGTTGGCGAGATCGAAATGCGTGATGCCGAGATCGAAGGCCGTGCGGCACATCGCGCGCATGTTCTCGTAGACGGAGTCGCCGCCAAAATTGTGCCAGAGCCCGAGCGAGACGGCGGGGAGCTTCAGGCCGCTCCGCCCGGAGCGCCGGTAAACCATCGTGTCGTAGCGCGTCGGCGCAGGAAGGTAGGTCATCGGGCGCTCCCCAAGGTTCGTGTTCTCTTCCGCCTCTTAGCAAGCGCAACGCACCGAAGAGAAGCAATTCGGCGGTCGAATTCCGGCGCTCGCAGCGGAGCCGGCACAAACGAGACGATTGGGCGGCAGTGCGGGGCCGATTTCGCGGCACGGCGCGGTTGCGTGACGGCGCACGGGGGCGCTCAGAAACAGGCGCGCGCGGCGGCGCGCCATGCCTCGACATACGCGGCGAGCGCGGGGTGCTTCAGCACTGCAGATGCCTCATGCGGGGCAAAATGCGGCGGCAGCTCTCCGGTCGCCGTCATCAACGTGCCGAGCATCGTGCCGGTGCCTGTATCCGACGGCTCGACCGGGCGCGCGATGATGGCCGAGAGCGCGCGGCAGAAGAGGTCGTTTCGCGCGAAGGGCCCCTCGACGATGGTCGGTCCGCCTGCGCCGACAAGCGATAGCGACTCGGCCGTCATCAGCGCGAGATAGAGGCTCGCCGCGGCGTCACGCTCGCCCGCGGTGAGCGTCTCCGGCGGCAGCGTCCAGCGACCCTTGCCGCGGGGAAAAGGTCCGATGCCGGGAGTGAAGGCGGGCAGCGCCATGACGCACTCGGTGAGCACGCGGTCCAGATCGCCCGCGCTCGGCTCCGTCGGGTCGCTGCCGGTCAGGCGTTCGAAGTCACGTCCGCCCATGAAGCGACCGCAGGCGATCGGATCGCCGAAGGCGCTGACATTGGCGAGCGTGTCGCGCGCCGGATCGAGATGATCGATGTCGCCGCCGGCCGCAAAGAGGATCACCCAGGTGCCGGTCGAGACGACAGCGAAGGGCGGTTTGCGCGCCTTCAGATGCGGAAGAAGCGAGGCGCTCGAAATCATGGATGCCGCAATGGACGGCAGTCGCCGGGTTGAGGCCGAGCCGCTTGGCGAGCGCCGGCGTGACCGGCCCAAGCGCGTCGAACGCCGGGCGGAGCGGCGCGAGCTTCTTCTCCCAGCGACGTCGCGTGACGAGGCTCGACCAGGTGAGGGCGCGCGGATTCCACATGTCGGAGTGCGCACCCATCGAGCACATCTCCGTTGCCGCGATGCCGGAGAGCCGCCACGCCCAGTATTGCGGGTAATTGACGTAGGCGGTCGCCGCGTCGAACTCCTTCGGGAAGCGCCGCTCCTGCCAGAAGATCTGCGCGCCGAGATTGAGGCCACCGGGTAACCTCGGCGACAGCGTCTCGGTGAAATCGGGACGCGCGCGGTCGTATTCGTCGGCGAGCTCGTCCGGGCCGGAATATTCATAGTCGAGGATGGGCAGCGTGAGGCCGTCCACTTCGGGGTTTCCGTCGATGAATGACCCGGCGGAGCCGTGACCAGTGATGGAGATCGCGTCGATCGGCGCCTCGCGATTCAGGCCAGCGAGTGAGTCGGAGATGAAATTCCAAATCCGCGCGACGTCGAGATGCGGGTAGGGCCCATCCGTCAACGCCGGGTTGGCGATCGTGCGAAGGGCGTGCTCGGTCGCCTCTTTCGCGTCGACCAGCGACACTTTTGCGTTGGTCTTGCCGATATCGATGATGGCGACGTGGCGTAACTCGGCCATCTGGTCACATCATATGGAACATGGTGCGGAGCGGTATCGCGACCGGCTCGCCGTCCGGTTTCGTCTTCATCACGTCGCGCATCATCTCCCACCAGCGCCGCATCAGCGGATGGTCGGGCAGCGCGTCCATGCCGTGATCATTCCGCCGCCACAGCACGCCAAAGAGAATCCCTGTCTCCTCGTCGAGATGGATCGAGTAGTCGGAGATTCCAGCGTCCTTCAGCAGCGCGACCAGCTCGGGCCAGATGGCGTCATGGCGGCGCTTGTATTCCGCCGCCATGCCGGGAATGAGCTTCATCTTGAAGGCGTATTTCTCAAGGCTGGCCATGATCCAATCCAAAAGCCTAGCCGGTGATCCATGGGATAACCTCCCCTTGCGGGGAGGTCGGACTTTCGGCGAGCGCAGCGAGTGACGAAAGTCCGGGAGGGGGAGGAACTTACCCCCTCCCGAAGTTCTCTTCGCTGCGCTCCGCGAACTTCGACCTCCCCGCAAGGGGGAGGTTAAGCCGCCGGGACTTCCTTAGAAGTCGAAGTCGTTGATGTTGTCCTTGGTGAAGACGAACGGTGCGCCGAGCAGGATCTCGGAGCCGTTCACCACTTGCAGCTTGCCGAGCTTGCCGGCTTCAACCTCCGTGTCGCCCGGCTTCAGCTTGCCGTCAACGACGGCGCGCATGACGTAGACCGCGGCGTAGCCGAGATCGACCGGGTTCCACAGCACGACCGACTTCACGCAGTCCGACGCGACATAGGGCTTCATGGCGTTCGGCGTGGCGAGGCCGACGACCGCAACCTTGCCGCAGAGGCTGGCCTGCGTGACGGCTTCTGCCGAGGCCGGCGTCGCCACCGAGGTCATGCCGAAGATGCCCTTCAGCTCATCGCCGTACTTGTTGATGAGGGTCGTCGCCTGGTTGAACGACAGGTTGTTGTCCTCCTGCGCCTCGACCGTCTCAAGCCACTTCATCTTCGGATGGCAGGCCGCCTGATAGGCCTGCATCTCGGCGATCCAGCGGGCCTGGTTCGGCGTGGTGAAGGTCGAGGTGACGATGGCGAAAGCGCCGTCCTCGCCGATCTCAGCCGCCATCGAATTGATCATCGACTTGGCGATGCCGTTGAACTCGGCCTGGTTCACGAACCACTCGCGCGCGTCCGGCTGGGAATTGGCGTCATAGCCAACGACATGGATGCCGGCGGCAAGCGCCTTCTTCAAGACTGGCGCGATGGCGACCGGGTCGTTGGCGGCGAAGAGGATGCCGTTCACGCCCTGCGTGATGTAGTTGTCGATGAACGTGATCTGGTCGTCGATGTTGGCTTCGGTCGGCCCGTCGGTCGAGACCTTGACGTTGCCGAGCTCAGCCGCAGCCTCGCCCTGGCCCTTGGTGGTCGCGGCGAAGTAGCCGATGCCGATCAGCTTCGGAACGTCGACCAGCGTGATCTCCTTGCCGGCGAGATCGGGCGGGTTGGTCGGCTGGCCGCCGTCATAGTCCTTCGCCATCACCGTCCCGGCGCCACCGTCGCAGGGAAGCGGATTGGTGGGCAGGTCGTCGGCGCCCTGCCATTGCGCGAAAGCAGGCGCGGCGAACACGCTTACAAGAAGCGCCACACTCATGGTTCTCAGCATTTTCACTTTCCTCCCTTCGAAGGTTGCGGCGACGCGCCGTGGCGTCGCCATTAGTCCTCAGCCGTCGCTGACGCGTCGGTGCTGAAGAAAGTTGGTGATCAGGATGGAGAGGATGAGCACCGTCCCGATCACGACGATGGTGGAGTCGCCCTTCACGCCGGTGAGAGCGAGGCCGTTTTTCAAGAGCTGGATCAATGTGAAGCCGAGCACGGTTCCGGCGATGGTGCCGACGCCGCCGAAGATCGAAGTGCCGCCAAGCACCACGGCGGCGATGACGTCGAGCTCCAGGCCCGTGCCCATGTCGGAGCGTGTCGTCGACACCCGCGATACGAAGATCGCGCCTGCGATCCCCGACATCAGGCCGGAGAGCGTGTAGATGATGAGCTTGATGCGATCGACCTTGATGGCGGAATAGCGTGCCGCGGTCTCGTTGAAGCCGATGGCATAGAGCGAGCGTCCGAAGGTCGTGCGTGACAGCACCACCCAGAAGACGATCACAGCGACGAGCAGTATCCAAAGCTGCGTCGGCACCCCGAGAACCTCGCCCTGGCCGAGAATGAAGAACCATTCCGGATAGCCGCGCACTGAGCGCGCCTGGCTGATCCCCTCGGCGAGGCCGCGGAAGAGCGCGAGCGTGGCGAGCGTCATGATGAGGGGCGGCACGCGGACGCGGGTGATGAGCAGCCCGTTGAAGAACCCGCAGAGGCAGGCTGCGAAGATCGCACCGACGACCGCAAGCGGCAGCGGAACGCCGACATTCTTCCAAAGGACGCCGAGCAGGATCACCGCCAGCCCCATCATCGAGCCGACCGAGAGGTCGATCCCGCCGGTGATGATGATGAAGGTCATGGGGAGCGCGACCAGCGCCACCTCCGTCATCAACCGGCCCTGGTTCAGGAGATTGCCGACCGTCATGAAATGGTTCGCGGTGACGGAGAGCACGGCCAACGCCACGACGAGGGCTACGAGGAGAACCAGCTCCTGGCTGACGACGAACGGGCGGCGGGACGGGGCGTGCGCGGTCGTGCTCATGCCTTCACCGCCTCCGCGCCTGACGCGCCCGCCGCCAGAGGTCAGCGAGCACTGTCAGGAGGATCAGCACGCCCTGCACGGCGCGCAGCCAATAGGGCGAGACGTTGATGAAGATAAGCGACGAGCCGATCGCCGCGATCAGGATCGCCGCCAGCGTGGAGCCGACCACCGTGCCGGTGCCGCCGAGGATGGAGACGCCGCCGACCACCGAAGCGGTGATGATCGTCAGCTCCAGGTTGGTCGGCACGGTCGATTGGATGATGGCGAGCTGGGTCGCGTAGAGCAGCGCCGCGATCCCGACGAAGAAGCCGTGGATGGCGAAGACCTTCAGAAGCGTGCGCTCGCGGCTGATGCCGGCAAGCCGCGCCGCCTCGGCGTTGCCGCCTACCGCGTAGAAGGAGCGGCCGGTCGAGGAGGAGCGCATCCAGAAGGCGGCGGCAATGGTCAAGATGACCATGATGTAGATCGGCATCGGAATGCCGAACGGCTTCATCTGCGCCAGGTGGAAGCCGTCCGGCAGCTTGTTGATCCAGGCGCCGCCGGTGGCGCTGATCAGCCCGCCTTTCAGGATCGAGAGGAAGCCGAGGCTGACCACGATCGAGGGGATGCGGAGATACGCCACCATCGCGCCCATCATCGTGGTGAAGGCGATGGAGAGCACGACCGGGATGATCCACGCGAAGATGATCGGCACACCGGCGACTGCGAGCGTGCCTGAGATCGTGGCGAGCACGCCGATCAGCGAGCCGACCGAGATGTCGATGTTGCCGGAGATGATCACCATCGACATGCCGATCGCGGCGACCGCGATGTAGGCGTTCCCGAGGAAGATCGATTGCAGGTTCCGCTCTGCGACGAAGCGCGGGTTGATGATGCCGACGACGACCATCAAGCACGATGATGGCGAGCGCCAGCACCAGCTCCTGGCTGAGCGCGAAGCGGGGCAGCCAGCTGCGTTGCGATGCGGGGGAGGGAGGTCGTGGCTTCGACGGCCATCGTCTCACTCCGCCGCTTCGGCGAGCGGGGCGGTGGCGTCGCTCATCATCGCCGTGGCGATCCCTGCCTGCGTCGCCTCGGCGCGCTCGACCTCGGCCACGATACGCCCACCTCGCATGACCAGGATGCGGTCGCTCATGCCCATCACTTCCGGCAGCTCGCTGGAGATCATCAGCACCGCCATGCCGCGGCTCGCCAAGCTCGCTCATCAGGCGGTGGATCTCCGTCTTGGCACCGACATCGATGCCGCGCGTCGGCTCGTCCATGATGATGATGCGCGGCTCGGTGGCGAGCCACTTCGACAGGCCTACCTTCTGCTGGTTGCCGCCGGAAAGCTCGCCGACGATCTGATCGATGCCACTGGCGCGAATCTGGAACTGCTTCACGCTCTCCTCGGCAAGTTGCCTCTCCGCCTTGCGGTCGATGAAGGCGCGGCGCGAGACGCGGCCGAGACTGGCGAGCGAGACGTTCTCGAAGACGGGCAGTGGGCCGACGAGGCCCTGGCGCCCGCGATCCTCCGGCACGTAGGCGATGCCGAGATTCTTCGCGAGCGAGGGCGAGTCGATCCTCACCGGCTTGCCATAGACCTTGATCGTGCCTCTCTCGGCCGGCGTCATGCCGAAGATGACCTCGGCGAGCTCGCTCCGCCCCGAGCCGACCAGCCCGGCGATACCGAGAATCTCCCCGGTGTGGAGCTTCAGGCTGACGTCCTTCGTCATCGGGCTGTGGCAAACGTTCTCAAGCTCCAGCACGACCTCGCCGCGCTTTGTCTCGACCTTGGGAAAGAGCTGGTCGATGCGGCGGCCGACCATCATCTCGATCAGGTCGTCGCGGTCGGTGTCGGCGACCTGCTTGGTCGCTACGAACTCGCCGTCGCGAAGCACGGTGACGCGGTCGGCGAGCAGGAACACCTCCTCGAGGCGATGGCTGATGTAGACGACGCCGACGCCGCGCGAGCGCAGGAGGCGCACGATGCCGAAAAGGCGCTCCACGTCGCGCTCCGTCAACGCCGCCGTCGGCTCGTCCATGATCAGGATACGGGCATTGTGCGAGAGCGCCTTGGCGATCTCCACGCGTTGGCGATTGCCGACCGAGAGCGTGCCGACCACCGCGCGCACGTCGAGGTCGCGGATGTCGAGCGATTCCAGCGTCTCGTGCGCGCGCTCGCGCATCCTGCCCCAGTCGATGGCACCAAAGCGGTTCTTCGGCGCGTGGCCCATGAAGATGTTCTCGGCGACCGTCAGCTCAGGAAAGAGAAGAAGCTCCTGGTAGATCGTGGCGATGCCGGCTTCTTGTGCCTCCTGCGGGGAACCGAAGGTCGTCGGCTTTCCGTCGAGCGAAATGGTGCCGGTGTCCGGCTGGTAGACGCCCGACATGATCTTGATCAGCGTCGATTTTCCCGCGCCGTTCTCGCCGAGGAGCGCGTGCACTTCGCCGGGCCGCACGTCGAAGCTGATATCGGCCAGTGCGCGCACGCCGGGGAACGACTTCGAGATTCCCTCAAGCTTGAGGATGGGCCCGCTCATGCCGACTCCGGGAACCTGACGGTTTCGCGCCTCACCGAAGCTTCGGCGACGACGAGGGTCACGCCCGCTGCCTCGACCATAGCGGCGTCCTCGTCGGCGATGCCATCGTCGGTGATGATCGTGTGCACGCGGTCGAGCGCGCAGACGATGAGGCTTGAGCGCTGGCGGAACTTCGAGGAATCGACCAGCACGACGAGCTGTTCGGCCTGCTCGATCAGCTTGCGCTCGCCCTGCACCATGAGCGGATCGCGCTCCATCACGCCGAGCCGGCCGACGCCGAGCGCGCCCATGAACATGCGGTGGGCGAAGAAGTTCTTGGTCACGTCGTCTTCGAACGGGCTCAGGATCGCGGCCTGCTCTCGATAGATGAGGCCGCCAGGCACCATGACGTTGTTGCGCGTGTGCTTGATCAGGTGCTCCGCGATCGGGAACGAGTTCGTCATCACCTGCATGCGGCGCGACGTCAGGAAGTGCACCATCTGGAACGTCGTCGTGCCGGCGTTCAAAATGATGGAATCGCCGTCGGAGCACAGCCCGACGGCGGCTTCCGCGATAGCGCGCTTATTCTCGATGTTGACGGATTCGCTAACCTTGAATGGCCGCCCTGCGATGCCGACGAATTCGGGCGGATGAAGCGCTTCCGCTCCGCCGCGCACGCGCCGGAGCCGCCCCTGAACGTGCAATGCCGAGATGTCGCGCCGAATCGTCGCTTCGGAGGTCGCCGTCAACTCGACGAGCTCTCCGATCGTGGCAACCGGCCGCTCCTGCACAGCGTTCAGGATGAGCTTGTGGCGCTCACGCTCGTGCATGCCTCCCTCGAATTTCGTCTTGTTCTTGTCCCAGCATCATTTGCGGGGTTGCAGGGCTGTGTCAATCAGCATCCGTCAAAATCCTTCACGCTGCGGTGCACCATGACGGAAATTGACGGATGCTGATTGACACCTTGGGGCGTGTGGAGGATAGCATCGCGCAAAACGCCGGGACCCGCGTGACGTCCTTGCCGCGCGCATAAGCTTCCGACGGGCAGGGGAGACGTCGATGCTCAACACCAATTCCTCCCAGAACCTTATCGAGAACCGCTGGGACGACGCGCGCGTCGCGGCGATGAGCGAGCCGGAGCGGCTGGTCTATCGCTCGAACCTTCTCGGCGCCGACATGCGCGTCACCAATTACGGCGGCGGCAATACTTCGGCGAAGATCAAAGAGATCGATCCGCTCACGCGGGAAGAGGTCGAGGTGCTTTGGGTGAAGGGCTCGGGCGGCGACCTCGGGTCCATCAAGCGCGACGGCTTCGCGACGCTCTATCTGGACAAGCTCAACGCCATGAAGAGCCTCTACCGAGGCGTCGCGCACGAGGACGAGATGGTGGGGCTTTTGCCGCACGCCACCTTCAACCTCAATCCGCGCGCGGCCTCGATCGACACGCCGCTTCACGCCTTCCTTCCCTATCCGCATGTCGACCACGTGCATCCGGACGCGGTGATCGCCATCGCGGCGTCGAAGAATTCGCGGCAACTCACCAAGGATATCTACGGCGAGGAGATCGGCTGGCTTCCTTGGAAGCGCCCCGGCTTCGAGCTCGGACTGTGGCTCGAGAAATTTGCTCTGGAGAACCCGGGAGCGCGTGGGTGCGTGCTCGAAAGCCATGGGCTCTTCACATGGGCGGACGATGCAAAGACCTGCTACGAGCTGACGCTCGACGTGATCAACCGTGCCATCGCCTGGTTCGAGCGGGAGATCGGCGAAAAGCCGGTTTTCGGCGGTGCGACCGTCCAGCCGCTTGCCTCAGACGCGCGCCGCGCCTTCGCCGCGCGACTGATGCCTGAAATCCGCAGCCTGATCGGCAAGGACGAGCCGAAGATCGGGCACTTCGACGACAGCGACGCGGTGCTCGAATTCGTGGGCTCCAAGCGGCTCGACGAGCTCGCCGCGCTTGGCACATCGTGCCCGGACCATTTTCTGCGCACGAAAATCTGGCCGCTTGTCATCCGACCGAAAGACGGCAATGTCGAAGGCATTCTCGCGGGCCTCGAAGGTCAGGTCGCCGACTACCGCGGTCGCTACGCCGCGTATTACGAGCGCTGCAAGCACCCGCACAGCCCGGCGATGCGCGATCCCAATCCCGTCGTCTATCTCGTGCCGGGCGTCGGCCAGATCAGCTTTGCGAAGGACAAGGCGACGGCGCGGATCGCCGGCGAGTTCTACGTGAACGCCATCAACGTCATGCGCGGCGCCTCGAGCGTCTCCGACTATTTCGGGCTCTCAGAGCAGGAAGCCTTCAACATCGAATATTGGCTGCTGGAAGAGGCGAAGCTGCAGCGCATGCCGAAGCCGAAGAGCCTCGCCGGAAAGATCGCGCTCGTCACCGGCGGCGCAGGCGGCATCGGCCGCGCAACCGTCGCGCGCCTGCTCGGGGAGGGCGCGGTGTGTGTCCTCGCCGACATCGACGAGGCATCGCTCGAAACGACGCTCGAGGAGTTCCGCAAGTCGCACGGCAAGGATTCTGTCCGCGGCGTCGTGCTCGATGTCACCGACGAGGCCGCGGTCGCGCGCGCCTTCACAGAGACCGCGGTCGAATATGGCGGCATCGATATTCTCGTCTCGAATGCCGGCATCTCGTCTTCGTCGCCATTCGAGACGACGGAATTGTCGATGTGGCAGAAGAATATCGACATCCTGGCGACCGGCTACTTCCTCGTTTCGCGCGAAGCCTTCCGCCTGATGAAGCGGCAGAAGCTCGGCGGATCGATCGTCTTTGTAGCATCCAAGAACGGGCTCGCAGCCTCGCCGGGCGCTGCGGCCTACTGCACGGCGAAGGCAGCGGAAATCCACCTGGCGCGCTGCCTCGCCCTTGAAGGGGCGAGCGACCAGATCCGCGTCAACACCGTCAATCCTGATGCTGTTCTCCGCGGCTCCAAAATCTGGTCGAGCGAATGGCGGGAGCAGCGCGCAGCCGCCTACCATATGAAGCCGGAGGAGCTCGAGGAGCACTACCGTCAGCGCTCGCTCCTGAAGCGCTCCATCTTCCCGGAGGACGTCGCCGAGGCGATCTATTTCCTTGTCTCCGATATGTCCTCAAAATCGACCGGGAACATCATCAATGTCGATGGCGGCAATGCGATAAGCTTTGCGCGGTGATGAGCGGCGCAGGAGAATAAGATGAGTGGGGGAGGGAAATGCCTACGCCGGGAATTGATCAGGCGCTGATCGGGAAGCGCAACGGCGCCGCATTCGAACGCCTGAAGAGTGAATACGACGCGCTCGGCGACGCACTTAGTCATCGCGGCATCGACATCGACGCAATCAAGGGCAAAGCCGCCGCTTTCGAGGTCGCGGTGCCGAGCTGGGGCGTCGGCACCGGCGGCACGCGCTTCGCCCGATTTCCCGGCATCGGCGAGCCGCGCAACATCTTCGACAAGCTCGACGACTGCGCCGTCATTCAGCAGCTGACCGGCGTCACGCCGCGTGTCTCGCTTCATATTCCTTGGGATCTCTGCGACGATCCGGCCGCGCTCAAGAGCTACGCGACGACGCGCGGGCTCGGCTTCGACGCGATGAACTCCAACACCTTCCAGGATTCGCCCGGCCAGGCGCTTTCCTACAAGTTCGGCAGCCTATCGCACACGGACGCGGCCGTGCGCCGCCAGGCGATCGAGCACAATCTGGACTGCATCACCTTCGGGCGTGCCGTCGGGTCGAAGGCGCTGACGGTCTGGATCGGCGACGGCTCGAACTTTCCCGGCCAGAGCCACTTCACTCGCGCCTTCGAGCGCTACCTGGACTCGGTCAGCATCATCTATTCGGACCTCCCCGACGATTGGCGGCTGTTCACCGAGCACAAGCTCTACGAGCCGGCCTTCTATTCCACCGTCGTGCAGGACTGGGGCACCAACTACCTGATCGCCTCGACGCTCGGCGAGCGCGCCTTCTGCCTCGTCGATCTCGGCCACCACGCACCTAACACCAATATCGAGATGATCGTGGCGCGGCTTATCCAGTTCGGGAAGCTCGGCGGCTTCCACTTCAACGATTCGAAATACGGCGACGACGATCTCGATTCAGGCGCGATCAATCCCTACCAGCTCTTCCTCGTCTTCAACGAGCTGGTTGATGCGGAGCTGGCGAAGGCACCGGGCTTCTCGCCGGCCCATATGATCGACCAGTCGCACAACGTCACTGATCCGATCGAGAGCCTCATGGTCTCGGCGATGGAGATCCAGCGCGCGTATGTGCAGGCGCATCTCGTCGACCGTGCCGCGCTCGCCTCCTGTCAAGACGCGAACGACGCGCTGATGGCGAGCGAGGCGCTGAAGGCCGCGTTCCGCACCGACGTCGAGCCTATCCTCGCTATGGCGCGCCACGAGAAGGGGGCGGCGATTGCGCCGGTCGCCACCTACCGCGCCGCGGGCTATCGGCAGGCGGTCGGCAGCGCTCGGCCAAGGGTTCCGGGCGGCGGGGGCGGGATCGTCTGAGAGCGTCACGCCTTGCAGTCGGCGCCTTGTCGGCGGCCGTCCATTCCGCCCTCATGTCTGAGGTGCTTTTTCACCCCCGCTTCGAGGCTCGCTTCGCTCGCACCTCAGCATGAGGGGATGAGAAAGCCTCGAAGGGGCGGAATGGAGCCGGGTCGAGCCCGGCAATGACGACAACTCGGGAAAGTCGCTGGCTCAGGAGAAGCCGGCGACCGCGTGCGGAATGTAGGGCTCCTCCAGAGACTTGATCTCTTCGGCTGAGAGCTCGACGTCCACTGCCGCGATCGCATCGGTCAGATGCTGCTGCTTGGTGGCGCCCACGATCGGGGCCGTGACGCCCGGCTTGTGCAGATGCCAGGCAAGCGCGATCTGAGCCATCGGGAGCCCACGCTTCTTCGCGACCTCCTGCACGCGTTCCACGACGGCGCGGTCCGCGTTTGCGGTGCTCTGGTAGAGGCTGGCGCCGAACGGATCGGAGCCGCCGCGCACCGTCGACGGCGTCTCCTCCCAAGGCCGGGCCAGCTTGCCGCGCGCCAGCGGTGACCACGGGATAACCCCGATCCCTTCGGAAATGCAGAGCGGCATCATCTCGCGCTCCTCCTCGCGGTAGAGGAGGTTCAGATGATTCTGCATCGAGATGTAGCGGCTCCAGCCGTTGGCGCGCTGGAGCGAAAGCGCCTTCATGAACTGCCAGGCCCATTGCGACGATGCGCCGATGTAGCGCGCCTTGCCGGCCTTCACGACATCATTCAGCGCCTCGAGCGTCTCCTCAAGCGGCGTCTCGGGGTCATAGCGGTGGGTCTGGTAGAGGTCGACATAGTCGGTGCCGAGCCGCTTCAGGCTCGCGTCGATCTCATTCATGATTGCCTTGCGAGAGAGGCCCTTGCCGTTCGGGTCGTCGCGCATCTTGCCGTGCACCTTGGTGGCGAGCACGATCTCGTCGCGCTTGGCGAAGTCCTTGAGCGCGCGCCCAGTGATCTCCTCGCTCACGCCGACCGAGTAGACGTTCGCGGTGTCGAAGAAGTTGATGCCGGCTTCGAGCGCCTGCTTGAAGAAGGGCCGGGCCTCTTGATCTTCGAGAGTCCATTGGCGGCCCGCCTTGGAACCGTAGCTCATGCAGCCGAGGCAGATGCGCGAAACTTTGAGCCCGGTCGCACCCAGATTGACGTATTTCATGCTGCTCTCCCGAATATGGCTGGATGTGCGAAAGAGAGGCGCCTGAGTGAGCGCCGGAATGAGGCAGGCCGGTTCTAGCTTGTCACCGCTTTCTGCAAAAGCACACTTTTCGCTGAGCGCGACACGCTTGCGCCGGTCGCGCAAGCCTGATTTCAAGTCTCGCGATGCATTCCCCCCTCAAAGGGCTCCGCGTGCTGGAGCTTGCGCGCATACTCGCTGGTCCCTGGACCGGGCAGCTCCTTGCCGATCTCGGCGCCGATGTCGTCAAGGTGGAGCGGCCCGAAAGCGGCGACGACACGCGCGGCTGGGGCCCGCCCTTCTTGGCGGCGGCCGGCGGCGGCCATCTCTCGGCCAGCTATTTTCACGGCTGCAACCGGGGAAAGCGCTCGGTCACGGCGGACCTCGAGACGGAAGAGGGCAGGGCCTTCGTGAGGCGGCTTGCCGCACATGCGGACGTCGTTATCGAGAACTTCAAAGTCGGCGGGCTCAAGCGCTATGGGCTCGACTATGCGAGCCTCAAGGCGACGAGCCCGGGCCTCGTCTACTGCTCGATCACCGGATTCGGTCAGGACGGCCCTTACGCGACGCGCGCAGGCTACGATTTCATCATCCAGGGGATGGGCGGGATCATGGACCTGACGGGCTCGCCCGACGGGGAGCCGCAGAAGATCGGCGTCGCCTTCGCCGACATCTTCACCGGCGTCTATGCGGCGGTCGCAATCCTCGCCGCCCTCCGGCACCGCGACGAGACGGGCGAAGGCTCGCATATCGACATGGCGCTCCTCGACGTGCAGGTCGGGGTGCTCGCCAATCAGGCGATGAGCTATCTCGCCTCCGGCGCGGTCCCGAAGCGGATGGGGAATGCGCATCCGCACATCGTGCCCTACCAGGTGTTCCCGGCTTCCGACGGGCATCTGATCGTTGCCGTCGGGAACGATGGACAGTTCGCGCGCTTTGCCGCGGTGCTCGGCGTGCCGGAGCTCGCGTCCGATGCCCGGTTCCTGACCAATGCCGATAGGGTTCGGAATCGCGACGAGTTGATTGCGGCCCTCGTTGCGCTGACGGCGAAGATGTCGCGAGCCGGGCTGCTTGCGACGCTTGAGGCAGCGGGCGTGCCGGCCGGCCCGATCAACTCGGTCGCCGATGTCTTCGCCGATCCGCAGGTCATCGCGCGGGGCATGCGGATCGAGCTGAACGATAAGGCCGCCGAAGGCGGGTCGATCCCGGGCGTGCGCACGCCGGTCGTCTTCGATGGAGAGCCGGCGGTCGCGGAGCGATCGTCGCCGGCGCTCGGCGCAGATACGGCCGACGTGCTCGCCGATCCGGATTGGGGCGGGGCGGCGCAATGACCAGACGGCTCGGCGCGATCATGCAAGAAGCGCCGTCGCAGCCGGACAACGTGAGGAAAGGGAAGGGCGATGGAAAAGATTGCGATCGTCACTGGGGCTGGGAGCGGCATCGGCCGCGCGGTGGCGCGGACGCTTCTGAAGGCGGGTTACAGCGTCGCGCTTGCGGGCCGGCGCCGCGAAGCGCTCGAGGAGACGGCGAAGAACGCCGGTGACGCCGCTCTCGTCGTCCCGACCGACGTCTCGATGTCGGATTCGGTGAAGGCGCTCTTCAAGGCCACGAATGACAAGTTCGGCCGTCTCGACCTTCTCTTCAACAATGCGGGCATGGGTGCCCCGTCCGTGCCGTTCGAAGATCTGACCGACGATAACTGGCTGAATGTCGTCGACGTGAACCTCAACGGCATGTTCTTCTGCGCGCGCGAGGCGGTGCGGCAGATGAAGAGGCAGTCGCCGAATGGCGGTCGCATCATCAACAACGGCTCGATCTCAGCGCACGCGCCGCGCCCGAGGTCCGCCCCATACACGGCCACGAAGCACGCCGTCACCGGCCTCACCAAGTCGATCTCGCTCGACTGCCGCGCCGACGACATCTGCTGCGGCCAGATCGACATCGGCAACGCACTGACCGAGCTTGCCGCCAAAATGAAGGACGGCGTACCGCAGGCGCACGGCACGATCGCGCCGGAGCCGCTGATCGACGTGCAGATCATCGCCGATTCAGTACTCTACATGGATTCGCTGCCGCTCGACGCGAACGTCCTCTTCCACACGGTGATGGCCAACCGGATGCCGTTCGTGGGGCGGGGGTAAGCCTTTGGCCGAGTTTGAGATGCCGGCGTTCGGTCGCTAGAGTTCGCGCCGCAAAGTTCCGAACCCGAAAAATCAGTTTGGTTCTGCGGCAAAGACTTCCCAGCTTTCGCGTAGTATGCGGTTGCGCATTGCGGTGTCTTTCATCACGCCGTGCCAGTCGTGAAGGAGCCTCCACCATTGTCCCTGATCGAGACGAATCTCGCGATAGGATGGATGGGGCACGTAAAATTCGAAAACCCATTCGGATCGGCTCATGACTCGTGACGGATCGGTCGGCTTGAGACTGGGAATTTCCACGTCAAAATCCCTCGAACTGGGGTCGAATTGCTTCGTTGTGTCGGGCGCCACCTCTTCGTAGCTGCGGTAGATATTGCCGGTTGGAAAAGGAGCGCCGATCGCGCGTGCCTCAGGTCCATCACCAGGCGATTCACCCATCTGGGGTAGGATCATCGGCCGGTTCTTGTCGGAGGGGAGCAGGGCTTCGTTGAGGGCGAAGGCATTCTTGAGCGGGATGTCGGCGCCGGCAACGGTGACCACAAGATGCGCCGTCCTTTCCGCAGCGGCGACGAACCTGCCCACTCCGCTCTCGGTCTCTTCAATGGGAGGTCGCGACGGCCTGCCCGCACGAAGGTCGGCAAGTTCTGCGGCTGGGAACGTCTCACGAAATGTCGACCGCCAATTGCGGATCGATACCGCGGGGATCGCGCCTTGGATCAGCAGCAAGCCTGCTACCGGTGGCGGGTTGCGTCTCGGAAGGCCGTCTAGGGCGACCATGACCACTCGTGCGCCAAGACTGTGAGCAACGAGAATGACACGTCGTCCGGCTAGGGCCTGCAAAACGCCGCTCAGATACCGCCCGGCTTGCGCGGCATTGTTTTGAGCCGGCGTGAACTGCCAGGGGAGGAATTCTCCCGGCCAGCCGAGGACGAAAATGTCCGGGCCATCGCCTGCCGAATAGGCGGGGAGCCCGGCGAGATCTGAGCGCAACACCTGGCCCATGCATGTCGCGTCTGCCAAATTCGTTTGAAAGCCGTGAACATAGACGACAAGGTCGCGGGCCGAGTTCGTGCGGAGTTTCGCGCTTGTATCATTGACCCAGGCTTCGATCGGAATTGGAGTGAGTTGTTTGCCGCTGCCTGTTTGGCGAAGGTCGGCAACAATTAGATTTCCTGCATTGCTTGGGAAATCGTTCGGGTGGAGTGCAGCTCTCAGCGGTGGCCATGATGGCGACAAGGCGCAGGCCGGCGGGAACATTTATGAAAATAACGACTACAAAACTCAGAGCCAAAAGGCCGAATACGACAGAAACACCAAAGAAAATGGCTCGTCCCACAATCGCCGCTCCAGCCATCGACAATGATGCGTGAACACGCGAGCACTGTGCGAGGAATATAGCAGAGAATAGAGACGTCCGAGATCGATATCAGCACCCAGTGCTCGAACCGGGCGGAGCAGCGGCATGCGGCCGCGAAGCCGCTCAGCTCTCGACGATCTCCGTCCCGGCGATCTCGATGCCGAAGCCGGCGAGCCCGACATATTGCCGATGCTGTGTGGCGAGCACGGTGATGGACGATATGCCGAGGTCGCGCAGGATTTGCGCGCCGAGGCCGATTTCGCGCCAGCGCTCGCGGCGCTTCATCGAGCTTTGGTGGCGATCGGTCGCCGCCGCGCCCTCGGCTGCGGGTGCCTGTTGAAGCGTCGTGATCTTCGGGTCGCGTACGTAAATCAGCACGCCGCCGTCGGCCGCCTTGAAGCGCTGAAGCGCCACGTCGAGCCAGCGTTGCGAGCGCGTCGCGTCGAAGAGATCGCGGAGCGGCTGCTCGTGATGGATGCGGCAGGCGACGCCGCTCTTGCCGACAACCTTGCCGAAGACGACAGCGAGATGCTGCGTGTCGTCGAACGAGGTGGTGTAGACGTGGACTGTCGCTTCGCCGATGGGCGTCGCGACGGGCATGCTCTCGATACGGTGCACGAAGGATTCGGTGCGCATGCGATGTTCGATCAGGTCGGCAATCGAGACGATCTTCAGCCCGTGCTCGCGCGCAAAAGCAATAAGCTCCGGGAGGCGCTTGACGGTTCCGTTGTCGTTCACGATCTCGGCGAGCACGCCGACCTGCGGCAGCCCTGCGAGTCGGCAGAGGTCGGTAGCCGCTTCGGTATGACCGGAACGGATCAGCACGCCGCCGGTCTTGCTCACCAGCGGAAAGACATGCCCCGGTCGCAGGAAGTCCGTCGCTATGCAGTTGTCGTTGGAGAGCGCGCGCAACGTATTGGTGCGCTCGTCGGCTGAAATACCGGTCGTCAGCCCGTTCTTGTAATCGACGGAGACGGTGAAAGCGGTTCGCATGGGGTCGCGGTTCGTCGCGACCATGGGGGAGAGCTGGAGCCGGTCGGCGCTTACCGGGTCCATCGGCGCGCAGACGATGCCGCTCGTATTGCGGATCATGAAGGCAAGCTGCTCCGGCGTCGCCTTCGACGCCGCCATGATGAGATCGCCTTCGTTTTCGCGGTCGTCGTCATCGACGACAACGATGAGCTCGCCGGCCGCGATGGCGGCGATGGCTTCTGGCACGCTGTTCAGGGTCATTGCCTCCTCTAGCCAGCTGCCCCGCTCCGCGCAATCGGAAGCCGGTGCCTGCGACGCCTTTCCCGAGAGCCGGCGCGATGCCATAGGTCACCCAGACGGCCCCTCCAAACTGGGCTGGACACCAGAGCGAGGCGCAATGGCTCTCAGAACCGGCGGTCGCATTCTCGTCGACAACCTGATCGCCCACGGCGCCGACCATGTGTTCTGCGTACCCGGGGAAAGCTTCCTCGGCGCTATCGAGGCGTTCCGCGAGGTCGAGAACCAGGTCAAGCTCGTCGTGTGCCGCCAGGAGGGCGGCGCCGCGAACATGGCCGAAGCCTGCGGCAAGCTGACCGGCCGGCCGGGCCTCTGCTTCGTGACGCGCGGGCCAGGCGTCGCCAATGCGCTGATCGGGCTGCATACGGCGCGGCAGGATTCGACGCCGATGATCCTTTTCATCGGGCAGGTCGGCCGCGCGGAACTCGGTCGCGAAGCGTTCCAGGAAGTCGACTACCGCCGCATGCTCGGCGAGGTGACGAAGTTGGTCGAACAGGTCGACGATCCGGCTCGCATCCCTGAATTTGTCGCGCGCGCTTACTCGTCGCGATGGCAGGACGACGTGGGCCGGTGGCGCTGGTCCTCCCGGAAGACGTGCTGACGGCGCTTGCCGAGACCGCAGACGTTACGCCGGCCCCGATCGTCGAGCCGGCGCCTGCGCCGGCGCAGATGGCGGAGCTAACACAGCTCCTCGCTGCGGCGGAGCGTCCGCTCGCGATTATCGGCGGCAGCGGCTGGTCGCCGGCGGCGTGCACCGACCTGGTCCGCTTCGCCGAGACGTTCGGATTGCCCGTCGCGGCGGCGTTCCGCTGCCAGGATCGCATGGACAACACGCATCCGCTCTATGTCGGCGAGCTCGGGACGAGCGTCTCTCCCGATCTGGCAAAGCGTGTCCGCGACGCCGATCTGATCGTCGCGATCGGGACGCGCCTCGATGAGATGACCACGTCCGGCTATACGCTTATCGAATCCCCGCGGCCGGCGCAAAAGCTCGTCCACATCTATCCCGGTGCGGAGGAACTTGGCCGCGTCTTCGCCGCGACGCTTCCGATCAACGCCGCCGTCGGACCGTTTCTCTCGGCCGCTGCGGAGCTGAAACCGGCGCGCGCTCCGCGATGGGCGGATTGGGCCGCGGCCGGCCGCCGCGCCTTCGAGGCACAGCTTGGAGGCCGCTCGTTCCCGGGTGCCGTCGACCTCGTTGCCGTGATGTCGGCCGTGCGCGACCGGCTAGGCCCGGACGCGATTATCACCAATGGCGCCGGCAACTACACCGGCTGGTGCCAGCGCTACTATCTCTACCGGAGCTTCCCGACGCAGCTCGGCCCGGTGAGCGGTGCGATGGGCTATGGCTTTCCGGCGGCGATCGCGGCGAAGGCGCTTCATCCCGAGCGCGACGTCGTGTGCTTCGCGGGCGATGGCTGCTTCCTGATGACGGGGCAGGAGCTTGCCACGGCAGTGCAGTACGGGATCGCCGTCGTCACGCTCGTCCTCGACAACGGCATGTACGGGACGATCCGTATGCATCAAGAGCGGAATTATCCCGGAAGAATTTTCGCAACCGATCTGCACCAATCCCGACTTCGCCGCGCTCGCGCGCGCCTATGGAGCGCATGGTGAGACGGTCCGCGCGACCGAGGACTTCGCGCCCGCTTTCGACCGGGCGCTTCGGAGCGGCCGCCCTGCTGTCGTGCACATACTGATTGACCCGGAGGTCATCTCGACGCGCTCGACGTTAAGCGAGATTCGCGAGAAGGCTACGCGGCCGTGAGCCTTCGGCATCCCGGCGGCGCGAATTGAGCGACTATGTGTCGGGCGCTCGCCGTCTGACGGGCGCCGCGGAAGCTGCGTTCTGAAGATGGTGACTTGAAAGCGGACGCCCTCGGCGTCAGTTTGACTTTGGGCTCGCGCCAGAACACGAAATCCGGCGCTCTGTCGATTGAAGTGCCCCGAACGCGCCTTCAGGTATCCGCCTTCGGCTCTGCAGCGGCGAATGCACCTTCGGCGCCGACGCGACGCATGGCCTCGGCGAAGACCAGCGCCACTCCGAATGCGACGATGCCGGCGGCCACGAGAGCCTCTGGATCGAACGCCTCCATCTCCATCGAACCCCAGATCTCAATTGCGGGGAACATGAAGACAGCCGTGGCTACCAGGATCAGGTAGCCCATGAAGAGAAATGCGCGCGACGAGATCGGAAAGGCTGGCGTTGCCTGCGCGTTCAGTGTCGGCCCTGAAATGAAAAGCTCCCAGCTCAGACCGACGCAGACCACTACGCCCCGGATCACGTGCGACGCTTCCGACCGGTCGGCGAGAAACGTGTAGAGCCAGAAGCACCCGGTGATGAGCAGAAGCGCGAGCGCGGCGTTGACCCCGGCCGTCCTGACCGCTCCCGCCACTTTCGAGGGCGCGCGCAACGCCCAAAGCTCCCCGCCGATGATCGCCCCACTCGCAACCCATATGCTGGCGATTAACATGCCGATAGAAAGGCCGGTATCAGTGAAGGCGGCGAACAGGTCCTTTAAGTACCCATGGCTCAGCCATAGGCCCCAGAGGATTTTAAGGCTGTGGACGATGGCGGTCCACATCAGCACGTCCACAAGCAGAGTTGATCGTTTCGCGGATCGTCGCACCCGCCCGATCCACCACGCAGCGAACGCGATCGCGCTCCACAGAAGCGGCCCGAAGGCGATGAGCGCGAGCGGCGCGGTGACTGAGCGTGGACTCGCACGAAAGCTCTCCCGCATCCGCTCGCACTGCTTCAGGGTCTGCTCCAGGATTGCATCGGGTGCCGAGCAGAATTGGTACCACGTCACGTTCGTGCCGGCAGTGGGTGTGGCGTCCTCACGCACCCAATATTCCAGTGTGTAGGGCGTGCCCTTGCTGCCGACGTAGCGAGCCTCGCCCTGTCGCCACCCCTCACCCGCATCGGTGTCGGGGGCAATGGGCACATCGAGCGCTTGGACCGGAATGATCTGATTGAGCCGCTCGGGAGAAGGCGCGCCCGCTCTCTGCGGCTCCCGCAGGATGGCGGCGATGGTAAACACGGCGCCATTGCGTGGCGAGGGTACAAACGACCGCCTGACATCCGAGTAGGGGCTCTCCTCGTCCGCCAGAATGCTCTCGGAGGGAATGACCGGCGTCCATCCCTCCGCCAGCACGAAGGAGAAGTGGTGCCCCTTGGTAAAACTGAAATAATGGCTGTCCGGCGCCGAAAAAATTGCGTCGACCGGAAAGAGTTCCTCCGAGCAGCATCACGCTGATGAGGAGTACGCTGTGGTAAGAGAGCGGACCTTCGTGGTGCGGCGCTCCTTCCTTGCTGCGCAGCGAGAGGACGATCGCCGCGAACACAAACGCCAAGGCAAATGCCAGCACCGCGATCTTGAGCGCATCCTGCAATCGCGCTACCTCCGCGAGGTAAGCGGCAGTTCCCGTCACGCAGATCGTGGGGAGTAGCCAACGCACTGCCGGCGCCACATATTTTCGTGGACCCACCCAAGAAAGCGCGGCACCGCTGAACACGGTCACGATCTCCGAGAAGTCGAACCCGAGGACGACCAGCGCTGGCCCGAGCGCGATCGCGGAGAAACCGAGGAAGAGGAAGAGCAGCGTCGGTGCGAAGGTCGGCGCGAGCGCCATCGAGATGCCCGCCATGACCGACACGAAGAGAAGACAGATCGCCAAGCTGAGAAAGAGCGTCCAGCGGATTTGGATGCGCTGCCCCGCGATGAGCACGGCGGCCGCGGCCGCCAGGAAGACGAGCGGCACCCACCAGAGCGGACGAAGCGATTCCGGCACGGCGTTGCCAAACGGATAGGCCGCCGCGGCGGCCGTGACAGTCGCCAGCGGAACAATGGCGACATACCGCCAAGCGCCGCGCGCCGCGGCGCCGGCCGCAAAAATCAAAGCGACGCCGGCGCCCGTGCAAAAGCCGCTCAGCACCGCGACCGAGAGTGGGAACTTGACGCCCGGCTCTGCCTCCACCAGCGGACCGCCGAGCTGCGCGCGCAGCGCCACTGAAAGCGCAAGGGCCAGGAGGACGGCATAGGTGGTGCCGACGATGCGCCGGATAGGAGCATCCAGCTTTCCGACCCGCAGCAGGCGATGGCGAAACTCACCTGGCATCTGAATGCCCTCCAGCTCCCTCGACGAACCGTCAAAACGGCCGAGAAAGGCCAGGAGATTGAACAGCTCGCGTCGGCAGTCGGCAAGACCGGCTGCACAAGGATCGCGGTTTGCGCACGTCCTCGGCCATCATGTGAAGCAGCCAGTAGCAGCTCGCCGGAGCATCAGGCTTGGGTTCCGATTGCCCTAGGGTTTGTACTAGGCGGCCGTCACCGACGAAGAAGTCCCGTTGCTGCCGCTCATGCGCATGCTAACAGGCGACATTTGCGTCATGACCAACCGCGCAGCCGTTTGGTTGAAGCCGAATGGGATGCTCAAATAGCTGGAAATAAAGGCTACTCGTGTCGCGCCGACCTTCGGCGTGCCATCAAGCCCAAGGGTGAACCAAGGGGCTCCGGCCACGTCCCGCCGCCGAAGCGGACCATGGACCGCTGCCCGACCATGGATTACGACACTTTGGGCGGCCGTTTGCGTTGGCCAAAGAGCGATCGCGGAGGGTGCTTGTCTCGACGTAGGAAGTCCACGATCTACGACATCGCGGTTGCCGCTGACGCGTCACCTACAACGGTCAGCCTCGTGCTCAACGATTCCTGGCAGCGATATCGCATCAAGCAGGAAACCGCGACCAGGATCCTGAACTGCGCCGAGAGTCTCGGATATGCCGTCAATTTGAAGGCGCGCGGGTTGCGTTTGTCGCAATCCGGCCTCGCCGGCATGATTCTGCCGCACTACCGCAACCGTTTCTTTGCGGGCCTTGCGGAGGCATTTGAAGCGAATGCGCGCAGCCGCGGGCTCTGTCCGATCGTGGTCAGCACGCATCGCAATCCGAACAACGAAGTGAGCGTCACCGAGACTTTGCTCGCACAGCAGGTCGAGTTCCTTTTCTTCTCGGGCGTCTACAATCCGGATCCGCTCAACGACCTTTGTCGAGCCGCCGGGGTCAGGTGCGTCAATATCGATCTTCCGGGATCGCGCGCGCCCTCCGTCGTCTCCGACAGCCGGGGCGGCGCGAGAGACCTGAGCAGAGTGGTGATCGACAAGCTACTTGCTCGAGGGGCCGACATCTCTGACATCTTCTTCTTCGGCGGTACGGCCACGGACGACGCGACGCGCAACCGGCTGCTCGGGTTCAAGGATGCGGCGGCGGAGCATGGTATCAAGCTCGGGCCACACGCCGTCGATTGTTGCGGTTATCCCCCAAGCAACGCAGCACAGTCGCTTGTGAACCGCTACGCTCAGCTCGGTCGTCTTCCGGCCGGCCTCTTCGTCAACGGTGTCACTGCGCTGGAGGGCGCGCTGCGCTTCACCTCTACGCTTCCGTCCAGCGAGCTTCAGTCGGTCGTCGTTGGCACCTTCGACTGGGATCCCTTCGGAGCGCATCTGCCCTTCGACGTCACGATGGTGCGGCAGGATGTCGAAGTCATGATGAGCGAAGGCTTCGCGCTGCTCGACGCGTACAACGTCGATTTCAGCCCGCTTGTGGTGGTGCCCACCAAGTTCGGAAAAGTGGGAGAACTCGACGGTGTCGAAGAGGACTGGAACGGCGAAGTCGATGCCGTCCGCCGCAGTCGAGCACCAGCTTCCGTCTCCTGATTGCGGGCCATTCGGCTGATCTCATCCGCAAGTCCTGCACGATCCGCAGAACCGATGCTAAATCTATTTAGCGGCTTGACCGCGCAAATGCGTTGGTCTCTATTTGCTCATATTCAAGAGGTCACGCCGCCCACTTTTGCGCGAGGGCATGACTGGAGGGGGAGGCGAGAAGAGCAACGCTACCGCGCTCTACGATGGGCGCACGTCAATTGCTCGATGGCAGCACAAATTGACTCCGGCCTCTAAGAAGACGCCGAAGAATCAAAAAAGGCGCTCAGCCAAAATAGGGAGGACTTTGCAATGCTTAAAAAGACAGCGTGCCTCGCCGCGATCGGCGCGGCTCTTTCGCTTGCGACTTTGGGCGGGGCGGACGCCAAGGACGCCAAGATCGGCGTCGTCGTGAAGATCGGCGGCATCCCCTGGTTCAACGCTATGGAGCAGGGCATCAAGGAAGAGGGCGCCAAGATGGGCGACGACGCCTTCATGATCGGCCCAACCAGCGCCGATCCGGCACTGCAGGTGCGCGCCATCGAAGATCTAATCGCCCAAGGCGTCGACGTGATCGGCGTCGTGCCCAACGATGCGGCGGTGATCGAGCCGGTGCTGCAGAAAGCGCGCGATGCGGGCATCAAGGTCGTGACGCACGAATCGCCCGATCAGAAGAATGCCGACTGGGACTTTGAGATGGTCTCGGCCCAAGGTTATGGCGAGGCACATGCCGAGATGCTCGCCAAGTTGATGGGCGGCAAGGGCAAGTATGTGGTGTACGTCGGCTCTCTGACGGTGCCGCTCCATAATCTGTGGGCGGATTTCGCCATCAAATACCTTAAGGACAAGTATCCCGATATGCAGTTGCTCGGCGATCGCTATGGCGTCGCCGAGAGCGTTGACGACAGCCGCAAGACTGCCCTCGACGTGATTGCGGCGAATCCCGATATCGGAGGCTTCCTGACCTTCGGCAGCCAGGGTCCGATCGGTGCCGGCCGCGCCCTCGACGAACAGCATCTGTGCGACAAGGTTCCGCTCGTCGGCTCCTTCTCGCCGGGGCAGGGCTCGGCGCTGCTGAAGTCCGGCTGCATCGACGGCGGCTTCATGTGGAACCCGATGGAAGCGGGGCGGGTCTTCGTCCGCGTCGGCGACCTGCTCGCGAGTGGTGGCGAGGTTACGGACGGCATGACGATCGAGGGTCTCGGCGTCGTGCATCCCGACTTCAAGGAAGGCAACATCATCGTCGACGCCCTGCAGCCGATCACGGTCGACACGGTCGACGAGCTTGCGGGGATGGGCCTCTAGGCGGATAAATCTGTCGATGACGCGCTGGGCTGCCTTCGGGCAGCCCAGCATCTGTCTTTCACTGGTCACTCGTGGCGGGCGCTCTTGACGAACGTGATTGCCGATGACGTGCCGGTGGCGACGCCGCCGATCCTGTCGCTGAGCAATGTGAGCGTGACCTTCGGCGGCGTCAAAGCACTGCAGGACGTGAGCTTCGAGGTCTTGCCCGGCGAGGTGCAGTGCATCGCCGGCGAGAACGGTTCCGGCAAGAGCACGCTGATCAAGGTCATCACCGGCGTCTATCGACCCGAGCCGGGCAGCAACTTTTCGGTCAGTGGCAAGACGGTGGAGGCCATGACGCCCGGACAGGCGCGCATGGCGGGCTTCCAGGTCATCTGGCAGGACCTTTCCCTGTTCAACGAGATGACCGTCGCCGAGAACATCGCGATCGAGGCGGTGCTCGGCGCCGTGCCGAGACGGGTTGATCACGCTGCAATGCGCCGCACGGCGACGGCGGTGCTCGAAAGGCTTGGGACTCAGCTCGACGTCGACGCCCGGCTCGGCGGCTATGGCGTGGCGCAGCGCCAGATCGTGGCCATAGCGCGTGCGCTGGTGCGCGAGGCGCGCGTCATATTCATGGACGAGCCCACCTCGTCGCTCACCCGGCAGGAGACCCTTCTTCTCCTCGACATCGTGCGCACGCTTTCCAAGAGCGGGATCGCGGTGGTCTTTGTCAGCCACCGGCTTGCCGAAGTCTTGGAGATTTCAACGCGCGTGACGGTGCTCCGCGACGGACGCCTAGTCGGTGTCTATCCGACCAGGGATATGACACAGACGCGCCTCGCAGAACTCATGACCGGAAAGACTTTGAACCAGGCGGTCACCGCCCGCGACGTCGGAGCCGCCGCGCCGGTGTTAAGCCTCTCCGGGCTGACGAGGCACGGCGAATACAGTAATGTCTCCTTCGCCATTCACAAGGGTGAGACCCTCGGTCTGACCGGCCTCCTCGGCGCGGGACGGACGGAGCTCGCTCTGTCGATCTTCGGAATGACCCGGCCCGATAGCGGCGGAATCGCGATCGGCGGCGCACCCATCAAGCTGCGTTCAAATCGAGACGCAATCCATGCCGGCGTCGGCTATGTCTCGGAGGACCGCCTCTCGCTGGGCCTTATTCAGCAGCAGTCGATCGCCGACAATCTTGTGGTGACCGTTCTGAGCAAGATCCTCGAAGGGGGGCTGATCTCACCGCGCAAGAAGCAGAGGCTCGTCGCCACATGGATCGGCAATCTGGCGATCAAGGTCGGCGCGCCGGAGGATCCCGTCACGACCCTCTCGGGTGGCAATCAGCAGCGCGTAGCAATCGCCAAATGGCTTGCGACCGAACCGAAGCTGCTCATCCTCGACTGTCCGACCGTCGGGGTGGACGTCGGGGCCCGCGCCGGCATCTTCGAGATCGTGAGGCAGCTCGCTGCCGAAGGTCTCGCCATCCTTCTGATCTCGGACGAGGTGCCCGAGGTGTATTTCAATTCGGACCGCGTCCTCCACATGAAGTCAGGCAGCATCGTCGGCGAGTATGATCCAAGGCGCGTGAGCCTCGCCGAGGTCGAAAGAGCCGTCTATGCGTAGACTGACCCGGATGCTGCGCGCCAGTCCCACCGAGTCCTGGCTGCTCGTGCTTCTGGTCGCTATTTCCGTGGCGCTGTCGTTTGCAGCGCCCGAGTATCTGACCTTCGCAAATCTCTTCAACCTGTTGAACACGAGCGCCGTCAATCTCATCTTCGCGGTCGGCCTTCTCGTCGTCCTGATCTCCGGCGGTATCGACATCTCCTTCGCAGTGGCGGCCTCGGTGGTCCAATACGTCGTGGCCACGATCCTGATCGACGCCGGCGGCGGCGGCTGGGTGAGCGGCGTTCTTCTCGCGGCGGCGGTGGGCATTGCACTCGGGGCCATCAACGCCACCTTCATCTACGGCTTCGGCATCATTTCGATCGTGGTGACGATCGCCACCTTCAACATCTTCTTCGGCCTCTTGATGTTCGTCACGCACGGCGTTTCCATCTATGCCCTGCCCGAATGGTGGACGCACCGCACGGCGCTCATCAGCTTTCAACAAGCGAACGGGCTTTGGGCCGACCTCACGCTTCCGGTCCTGATCATGGCGATCTGCGTGTTCGCGACCTTTGTTCTGGTCCGCTACACCACCACCGGGCGGCAGTTATACGCCTTTGGCGATAACCCCGAGGGTGCGCGTCGGCTCGGCATCAACATCGCGGCAATGCACTTCATTCCGTATTGCTGGCTCGGGATGATGGCCGGGATCGGTGGGCTCGCCCAAGTTCACTATACGCAGGAAGTCGTCCCGAACGCGCTCATCGGGCGAGAGCTCGACGTGCTGGCCGCCGTCGTGCTGGGTGGGGCGCGTCTCGGCGGGGGGAGGGGCTCCGTGCTCGGCTGCGTGCTCGGCGTGTTCCTGGTCTCCGTGACGCAGAACGGGCTGAATCTTCTGGGGATCTCCCCTTACGCGTTCAAGATGATCATCGGCGCGATCATCCTCGTCGCAATTACGCTTTCGAGCGACCAGCTGACGCGCATGCTCAGCGGCAGCAGGCGCGCGGCGGATCAGCATGGTTGAGGCGGTACCTGGCCTTCGCGGCAAACGCCGTGGCGCGAGCGGCCTCGCAGGCCGAGTCGCAGCGGTCGGCCCCGAGACCATCGGGCTCGCCGTAGCCCTGATAGCCGTCATTGCGATCTTCAGCGTGTTCAGTCCGCGGTTCCTGACACGTGCCACGTTCAATTCCGCTGCTTTCCAGTTGCCCGAGCTCGGGCTACTGACCCTGGCGATGCTGATGCCCATCATCTCCGGTGGCCTCAATCTCTCCGTTACGTTCACCGCCAACATTTGCGGCCTGACGCTGGCCTGGGTGTTTCATGCCTATGGCGGAATGGATGCCGGGCCCATGGTCTTTCTGGTGGGAGCGCTGGCCGCGCTGTGTGTGGGCGCGGCGACCGGCCTCATCATGGGCACGGTTATCGCGTTCACCGGCGCCCATCCGATCCTCGTCTCCCTTTCGATGATGATCTTCGTGCGCGGCCTTGGGGAGTTTCTCACGCGCGGCGGGGACATTTCGGGCTTCCCAGATTTCATCAGTCCGCTCGGCCATGGAACGCTTCTCGGCATACCGGTCCCGATGCTCATTCTGATCGCCGCATTTGTGCTCTGGCACGTGATGATGTCGCGCGGGCGGCTCGGCTTCGGCACGTACATGATCGGCTCCAACATCGAGGCGACGCGCTACTCCGGCGTCAATACCAAGCGCGTGCTGGTCATGATCTACGTGCTCTCCGGCGTGATGTGCGGGATTGCCGGCATCATCATGCTTGCACGGTTCAATTCGGTGCGCGTCGGCCACGGCGAGTCGTACCTTCTGATCACAGTGCTCGCCTGCTTCCTCGGTGGCGTAAATCCGTTCGGCGGCTTCGGCAGGGTCACATCCGTCTTCCTCGCGCTTGTCATCCTCCAGGTCCTTTCATCCGGGCTCAACCTGCTCGGGGCAAACCAGCATCTCGCGACGGCGATGTGGGGCATTCTTCTCATCGCGGTGATGGTCCTGCGCTGGGCGTCGGCGCGGTTTGGGTTCTTCGGCAGAGGCGGGAGCGGTGAGCGATGAGGGGGATCGGCGTTCATACCAGCATGTGGGCGATGGGCTGGACCCACGAAGCAGCAGAGCGCGCCGTCGCCGCAGCCAAGAAATACGACGTGGACTTCATCGAGATCGCGCTTCTTCAGCCGGCCGCAGCGGACGCCGCGCACACGCGCAAGCTCCTCGAACAGAACCGTCTCCCAGCGGTGTGCTCGCTTGGCCTGCCCGAACCGGCGTGGGCTTCGGTCCGGCCCGACGTGGCAATCGAGTATCTCGACGTCGCCATCAACAAGACGGCCGACATGGGCTGCGAAGCGCTATCCGGCGTGATCTACGGCGGGATCGGACAGCGGACCGGCAAGCCGCCGACGCAGGAAGAGATCGACAACATAACACGCGTGCTCGTGGCGAGCGCAAAGACCGCGAAGTCGCGCGGGATCGAGCTCGGAATCGAGGCCGTGAACCGCTACGAAAATCATATCGTGAATACGGCGCAACAGGCCGTCGACCTGTTGGAGCGCGTTGGCGCGGACAATATCTTCGTGCATCTCGACACCTATCACATGAACATCGAGGAGAAGGGCGCGGCGCTAGGTATTCTCGTGGCGCGGGACTATCTGAAATACATCCATCTTTCCGAGAGCGACCGCGGCACGCCGGGGGAAGGCAACTGCCCCTGGGATGCGATCTTCACCGCCCTTGCCGCCATCGACTTCAAGGGCGGGCTCGCCATGGAGAGCTTCATCAACCTACCGCCCGAGATCGGAGCAGGTCTTTCGGTGTGGCGGCCGGTTGCCAAGAGCGAAGCCGACGTCATGGGCAGGGGTCTACCCTTTCTCAGAAACAAGGCACTTCGGTACAAGCTGATCCAATAAAGCATTCTACGTTCGGCGCGGCCGCGGCACGATGCGCTGCTTCCTGCGCGGAATCACTGAAGAGCTGCCGCCCGACGGTCCTGGGCAACCCGGATCTGGACCAGGCCAAGACTGGCGCAGAACTCGACCAAAGCCTCACGATGATCACGCTCGCTGCCCAGGTCGCCTTAAGGGAGCATTCCGATCAACGTACCATCCCCGTTCCGCCGCAGTGCCATCCTTTCAAGCCGGGTGGAACCTGGGGCCCGAA
>CAWBXX010000007.1:0-180623 GCA_963792885.1 uncultured Alphaproteobacteria bacterium | reverse complement strand
ACAACGTTGCCCTTCGGAGCCACATCTCTTCAATATACCTTTGACTGCGCGTTTCCGTGCGGTCATGTCCCGTCCCAGTGACTGCGCGCTTCAGTGCGGTCATGTCCCGTCCCGTGACTGAGCGTTTCAGCGCGGTCATGTCCCGTCCCCGTTAACTCGTCGGCTGTCTCTCCCAGCGGCGTCGCCTAGCGGTCAGCACCGCCGGCGGCAACGACCGCAACGTCAACAGCGAGCGACAATGCACCGGTGGCAACAATGCGCGCGAAAAGGCAGCGGAAAAGCTTCCAAGAGATCCTTGTCGAATTTCTCGACCAGCGGATATCCGGCAGAAAACATCCCGAACCGAACGCGGATTTCGGTTCGGGAAGCAATGATTCGAAAGTTGCTGGAACTGGCCGAAAGGGGCCATCCGCCGGCTGTGGCGCTGATTGTCGAGTTCTATGCGATTTCGATGTCCTTGCAGATCGTGAAGGAGGAAACACCGTATTCAAGACGAGGCTTGGCAGAAGGCTCTTGAAGCGCCTTAGAAAAGTCAGCGAAAAGGACTGATCCATGACGCATCACACGAAAAACTACTCTGTCGGGTACCGATAGACCACCCTTGGACACACGCTTCAGGACTGGCCGGTCGGGAAACCCTAAGGGCAGGCCCAAGGGTTCGAAGAACCACAACACCATTCTCAGGAAGCTTCTCGAGCAGCGGATGCAGCCGGCGCCACGCAGCTGGAGGAGGCCGCGAGTAAAACATATTTTAGAGAGCCTGGTCGGGCGTGCGCTTGACGGAGAGTGGAAAGCGCTTCGACAAGCTTCTATCGTTGATGCGGGCAAATGACACCATCCCTGAACCGTACAAAGCGCCATCTCGGACGATGACGATTTCTTGACGGCATAAAAGGTTTCTTGGGAATTAGTAGAACAAGTAGAGAGCTTCTACTCGAAGGATACCTGGAGATCGGGAGGATTTCGACGCTCTAAGCTTGATTGGATCAACCTAAGTTCGGCTTGTTCGCGGTTTCGCGCTCTATGTCGTACCCTCTGAGTAACGTCGGGCGCGTGATGACACCCGACAGTCGGCGGCCCCGGTGGGGCGAGAATGTGAGCCGGCGAACGGACGCGAAAGTCCCGTTGCAAGCGTGCAAAGTTCCCTGTTTTGCCGCTCAATATTCCCTGTTCCTAAGCGCTCGATCGAGAGAAAGAAAAATAAATTCAATGGCTAAGCTCGCTCCACAAGATCGGAACAGGGAATTCGCCTTGGCCAGATCGCCAGGACGAACTCGGAGAGCCGGCTTGCCAAGCGGCGTCAATGCCCGCAACCTCCGGTCGGAACCGGCAAATAACAGACGCCGGCGAACGATTTGGGAGGAAGAAGAATGAAACCCATCCTGACCGCGGTGGCAGCCACCGCGCTCGTGGCGCTCTCGGCGCCGGCCTTTGCCCAATGCGATCCTGGCGAGACCGTCGTCAAATTCAGCCACGTTGTGGCGCCCACGGGCAATCCCAAGGGCGACGCCGCCACCGAACTTGCCGAGCGCGTCAATTCCGAGATGAACGGCAAGCTTTGTATGGAGGTCTATCCGAGCTCGCAGCTCTTCGATGACGACAAGGTGCTTGAGGCGATGATCCTCGGCGACGTGCAGCTCGCCGCGCCTTCGCTCTCGAAGTTCGAGCAGTACACTCTAGTCTTCCGGCTCTTCGACCTCCCCTTCATCTTCAACGACATCGAGGCGGTCGATCGCTTCCAGAAGTCGGACGACGGCCAGTCGATGCTCTCCTCGATGCATGACAAGGGGCTTGTCGGCCTCGGCTTCTGGCATAACGGGCTGAAGCAGATGTCGGCGAACAAGCCGCTCCTCCTGCCGAGCGACGCCGCCGGCCTGAAATTCCGCATCCAGCCCTCCGACGTGCTGCAGGCGCAGTTCGAGGCGCTTGGCGCGGTGCCGCAGAAGCTCGCCTTCTCCGAGGTCTACGGCGCACTGCAGACCGGCGTCGTCGATGGACAGGAGAACACCTACTCGAATATCTACACGCAGAAATTCTTCGAAGTGCAGGACGGCATCACCGAGACCAATCACGGCGTGCTCGACTATCTGCTCGTGACCTCCACCGAATTCTGGGACGGGCTTGAGCCTGACGTGCGCGACCAGCTCTCGACGATCCTGACGGAGGTCACCGACAAGTGGAACGCCAAGGCCGGTGACGTGAACGCGTCCGCGAAGCAGAAGATTATTGCGGCCGGCACCACGATCCGCACGCTCGACAGCGCGCAGCGCGACGCATGGAAGGCGGCGATGAAGCCGGTCTGGGCGAAGTTCTCCGACCAGATCGGCCAGGACGTCATCGACGCGGCGCTGGCGGCCAACCAGGGAAGCTAGCCCCGGGAGATTGACGGAGGCCCGGGCGGGAGGGCTCGGGCCTCCGATCTGCCAAAGGCGGCCCGGCCGGGCATCCGGCCGAGGGGGAGGGGTCTGCCATGGAAGCGTTTCGCAGCCTTACCCGGCGCCTGGAGGAATCGGCGATAGCCCTCCTCCTCGCGGGCATGACCATCGTGACCTTCAGTCAGGTGATCGCCCGCTACCTGTTCAACTCCGGCTGGCCGGCGGCGCTTGAGTTCACCACCATCATGTTCGCCTGGCTGGTGCTGTTCGGCGCCAGCTACGCCATGCGCATCGGCGCGCATCTCGGCGTCGACATCCTGATCCGCCTTTTTCCGGCGCCGATCTTCCGGGCGATCACAGTGCTCGGCGCCCTCGCCTGCATCGTCTACGCCGGCATCCTCTTCTACGGTTCCTGCGGCAACCCGTTCGCGACCGGCCATGTCTGCGGCGGGGGCTACGTCGGCAAGATGTACGCTGTCGGCCTGAAGACGACGGACCTGCATTGGCCGCGCTGGATCGTCTACGCGATCCTGCCGATCGGGATGGTGCTCTTCGCGCTCCGCGCCGGCGAGGCGGCGGTGATGATCTTGCGCGGCCGCCGCGACGGCCTCGCAGCCGGGCACGAGGCGGAGGATCTGTTGCGCGAGCAAGCGCACGTTGCTCCGCCGGCCGACCCCGCGGGCTGAGGTTCGGCCATGGAATCCGCCGTCCTCTTCATCCTCGTTCTTTCAATGCTCGCGCTCGGCGTGCCGATCGCCGTGTCGCTCGGCCTGTCGAGCCTCGTCGTCATCATCTTCTTCTCGCACAACTCGCTTGCCTCGATCGCGCTGAAATTCTTCCAGTCGACGCAAGGCTACACGCTGCTCGCCATCCCCTTCTTCGTGCTTGCCTCGAACTTCCTTTCGACCGGCGGCGTGGCGCGGCGCATCATCCGCTTCGCCATCGCCTGCGTCGGCCAGTTCCGCGGCGGGCTCGCCATGGCCGGCGTCTTCGCCTGCATGCTCTTCGCGGCTCTCTCCGGATCGTCGCCGGCGACCGTCATCGCCATCGGCACGATCGCGATCTCCGGCATGCGCCAGGTGGGCTACACGAAGGAGTTTGCCGCCGGCGTCATCTGCAACGCGGGGACGCTCGGCATCCTCATCCCGCCGTCGATCGTGATGGTGGTCTACTGCGCGGCGACCGACGTCTCGGTCGGCCGCATGTTCCTCGCCGGCATCATCCCGGGCATCGTCGCCGGCCTGATGCTGATGCTCGGCATCTACGTCGCGGCGCGGGTCAAGGGCCTCCCGGCCCAACCTTTTGCAGGCTTCCGAGAGATCGCCATGGCGGCGGGGGAGTCGGCTTTCGGCCTCTTCCTCGTCATCATCATCCTCGGCGGCATCTACGGCGGCATCTTCACGCCGACCGAGGCCGCAGCGGTCGCGGCGGTCTACGCTTTCCTGGTGGCGATCTTCGTCTATCGCGACATGGGGCCGCTCAAGGGCGTGCCGTGGCGCAGGCCCGACGAGCCGCTTCGCCGCGCTGTTTTGCGCAACCTCATCGTGACGGTGATCCGCTTCCTGCCAGGCTGCTTCCACCGCGATACGGTGAAGGTGCTGGTCAATTCAGCGCGCACGACGATCATGCTGATGTTCATCATCGCCAACGCGCTGCTCTTTGCCCACGTGCTGACGACAGAGCGTATTCCCCAGACGATTACCGACTGGATGATCGGCGCCGGCTTCAACTGGTGGACCTTCTTGATCGCGGTCAACGTGCTCTTGCTGCTCGGCGGCCAGTTCATGGAGCCGTCGGGGCTACTCTTGATCGTGGCCCCGCTGGTCTTCCCGATCGCGATCGAGCTCGGCGTCGATCCGATCCACCTCGGCATCATCATGGTGGTCAATATGGAGATCGGCATGATCACGCCGCCGATCGGGCTCAACCTTTTCGTGACGTCGGGCATCACCGGAATGAACCTCTTCGAGGTGGTCCGCGCCGCGCTACCCTTCGTCGCGATCCTCTTCCTGTTCCTGATCCTGGTGACCTACGTGCCGATCCTTTCGACGGTGCTGCCCTACGCGCTGATGGGACCGGAGCTCGTCACGCTGCACTGATCGCGCCGCCGGTCGCTCACTTCTCCCGCGCAGCGATGGCGACTTCGCTGCCGTCCTGCGCCCAGCGGGTATGGAATTTTCCGGGCTTGTCGAGACGGGCGTACGTGTGCGCGCCAAAATAGTCGCGAAGGCCCTGCAGCAGGTTCGCCGGCCCGCGCGCGCGGCGCATACCGTCGTAATAGGCGAGCGCGGTTGAAAAGGCCGGCGTCGGCATGCCGCTCTCGACGGCGAGTCGCCACCATCTTGCGCCAGTTCGGCTCCGCCTTTTTCACGGCGTCGCGGAAGAACGGGTGGAGCAGAAGGTTCGGAACGGCTACGTCGCCGGCATAGGCTTCGCGGATGCGATGGAGGAGCCGTGCGCGGATGATGCAGCCGCCGCGCCAGATCATCGCAAGCTCGCCGAGCTTCAGGTCCCAGCCGAACTCGGCCGACGCCACGGCCATCTCCTCGAAGCCCTGCGCGTAGGCGACAATCTTCGACGCATAGAGCCCGTCGCGAATCGCGTCGATGTCGGCGGGCGTCGCCTTGCGTGTCGGCATCGGCGCATGTGCGATGATCTTCTCCGCTGCGATCCGCTGTTCCCGCCGCGCTGAGAGCGCGCGTGCGAAGACCGCTTCGGTGATCGTCGTGAGCGGCACGCCTAGATCGAGCGCGGAGTGCGCGGCCCAGCGCCCGGTCCCCTTCTGCTCCGCCTCGTCGACAATTGAGTCGACCAGCGCGCCGCCGGTCGCATCTTTCTTGCGGAGCACCTCGGCGGTGATCTCGATCAGGTAGGAATCGAGGTCGCCCTTCTTCCATTCCTCGAAGATGCTCGGCGATCTCGTCAGCAGAAAGGCCGTAGACCGACTTCAAAAGGTCGTAGGCCTCGGCGATGAGCTGCATGTCGGCGTATTCGATGCCGTTGTGCACCATCTTCACGTAATGGCCGGCGCCTTCGGGGCCGATATAGGCGACGCAGGGCGTGTCCTCGACCTCAGCGGCCATCTTCTTCACGATCGGCTCGATGCGCGCATAGGCCTCGCGCTCGCCGCCGGGCATCATGCTGGGCCCGAGCAGCGCGCCCTCCTCGCCGCCCGACACGCCCATGCCGACGAAGCGGAAGCCCTTCGCCTTCAGCGTCGCTGCGCGGCGGTTGGTGTCGGTGTATTCGGAATTGCCGCCGTCGATGACGATGTCGCCCTTGTCGAGATACGGCAGGAGCTCGTCGATCACCTGGTCGACGGGTGCGCCCGCCTTCACCATGATGATGATCGGGCGCGGCGGCCTGATCGAGGCGACGAAGGCCTTGAGCTCTTTCGCGGGGAAGAACGTCCCCTCCTTGCCGTGCTCCTTGACGAGCACATCGGTGCGGTCGGGATGGCGGTTGTAGACGGCGACGCCGAAGCCCTTCCGCGCGGCGTTCCTGGCCAGGTTCGCGCCCATGACGGCAAGGCCGAGCACGCCGATATCCGCCAGTTCCGCCATGCTCTTCCCTCCGCCGCCGCGCCCGCTCGAACGCCGTTCGCAAATGTTTCTGGACCATCGGCCGCGCGGATGGCAACCGGCATGTCGCCGACCCGGTGGCGCGTTGACACCCCTAAAGCGACGCCCTAAGTCAGGCCGGCTTACCTGCCCAGGTGGCGGAATTGGTAGACGCGCACGGTTCAGGTCCGTGTGCCGCGAGGCGTGAAGGTTCGAGTCCTTTCCTGGGCACCAGGCTTCGCTCTTACGAGCTACGCCTGGCACGCCAACGTGGCTAAGGCGGAGATATCTTGAGAAAAGTCGCCTTCGCCTCGATCGGCGAGTGCATGATCGAGCTCTCCGCCGGCAACGGCGCCGACTGGCGCCTCGGCTATGCCGGCGACACGTTCAACACCGCCTGGTACGTGCGCGCGATCCTGCCGAAGGCGAAGCGCGTCGCCTACGTGACCGGGCTCGGCGACGATCCCTTCTCCGACAAGATGCGCGATTTCTTCGCGCGCGCCGGCGTCGAGACCGATCGCATCCGAACGGTCGCCGGCCGCCGCCCCGGGCTTTACGCCATCACGCTCGACAGGGCGGAGCGCTCCTTCACCTATTGGCGCGGCGAGTCGGCGGCGCGCTGCCTCGCCGATAACGCGGCGTGGCTGAAGCGCGCGCTCGACGGCGCGGGCATGCTCTATTTTTCCGGTATCACGCTGGCGGTTCTCGAGCCGCCGACGCGGCAACGCTTCATGAAGGCGCTCGCCACCGCGCGGAAGGCCGGCGCGACCATCGCCTTCGATCCGAACTATCGGCCAGTGCTCTGGCCGAGCAAGAAGGCGGCGCGAGAGGCGATCGAGGCGGCGTTCGCGATCTCCGACATCGCGCTGCCGACGCTCTCCGACGGCGAAGCGCTCTTCGGCAAGAGCTTCTGGCGCATGGCGGACCGGCTGGCCCAATCCGGTTCGCGAGCTCGTGGTGAAGAATGGCGAGGAGCCGGCGCTCGTCTTCGCCGACGGGAGGGTTGGCGAGGTGCCTCCAGTGGAGGCGAAGCGGCTCGTCGACACGACGGGCGCCGGCGACTCTTTTTCCGGCGCCTATCTCGCCGGCGCGGATCATGAAGCTCGATCCGCTCCGCTCCGCGCGGCTCGGCCATGCAGTCGCCGCCGAAGTCGTCGGTGTGCATGGCGCGCTCGCCGAGATCGACGGCGAGCGCGCGCTCCGAAAGCGCGCACGAGGCTCAGGCCGCGTAGCGGCGGAGGAGCGCCTTCAGCGCCGGCTCGTCGAGCTTGGCGAGACGCTCGATCGCCGCCTCGGCATCGCGCTTCAGGTCGCGTTTGTGGCGCTCCTTCACGTCGTCGACGTCCTTCTGACCATCTCGCTTCAGCCGCCCAACTTCTCGCTCCGGGCGTCGCCTTCGGCCATTTCGACGTAGCGCCTCGATCAGATGTCGCCGAGCTGCTTGCCGAAGCTTGCGACGTTCTCAACGACGTCGCGCTCGATCGCCGGGTTGCCGGCGTAGCTGACGTGAGATATTCGGTGAGAAGATTCCGCCGAGGTCGACGTCACCGCTCGGGAAATTGAAGGTGAAGGGAAACCAGGGCAGCGTCGTGCTTGTGGTCATCGTTCATCTCCTGAACGCTGGAAAACCGAGACCAGATTATCCCTTCATGCCGAGGTGCTCCATTCCGAGACGATCTGGTCGCGAACGAAAAGGAAAAGCCCGGCCAAGGGGCCGGGCTCTCTGAAGCTCGCCGGGGAGAAGCGCCCCCGCGGCCTCGACTTCTACATCTTCTTCAAACCGGCGGCGTCGGTAACGTCGTGCGTCCAGGCGCCGGAGGGCTTGTCCTGGATGATCTTCTGATCGAGCAGCGCCTGCTCGGTGCGGTCATAGGCGGCTTCGTTGAGGACGCCGTTGCCGCCGGCGGTGAGCTTCGCCACCTCGCCCATCATGTATTTCTGATGGTCGAGATCCTGGCCGCCGTTGTCGACGACGATCTGCGCCGCCTCGTCCGGGTTGGCGAGCGCGTAGTCCCAGCCCTTCATCGAGGCGCGCACGAAGCGAACCATCTTGTCCTTGAAGGCCGGGTCGGCAAGCTTGTCCTCAAGCGCGTAGAGACCATCCTCGAGCAGGTCGTTCCCCATCGCCGAGTAGTTGAACACGGTGAGGTCTTCCGGCTTGAAGCCGGCGTCGAGGACCTGGCCGTATTCGTTGTAAGTCATGACCGAGATGCAGTCGGCCTGCTTCTGGATCAGCGGCTGCACGTCGAAGCTCTGCTTCAGCACTGTCACGCCGTCAGGACCGCCGTCGGTCGACATGCCGATCTTGTGCATCCACGCATAGAACGGATATTCGTTGCCGAAGAACCAGACACCGAGCGTCTTGCCCTTGAAGTCGGCTTCCGTCTTGATGCCGGTATAGGTCGGGCAGACAAGCTCCATGCCGGCCTTGGTGAACGGCTGCGCGATGTTGACGAGCTTGACGCCCTTCTCGCGCGCGGCGAGCGCCCCACCCATCCAATCGACGATCACGTCGGCGCCGCCGCCTGCGATCACCTGCTCCGGCGCGATGTCGGGGCCGCCCGGGTTGATGGTGACGTCGAGGCCCTCTTCCTCGTAGAAACCCTTGTCCTTGGCGACATAGTAGCCGCCGAACTGCGCCTGGGTGACCCATTTGAGCTGCAGAGTCAGCGGATCGGCAGCGAAGAGCCTGGCCGAGACCGAGGCCCGCCGCGAATACGACAGCACCAAGAAGAACTCTCTTCATCGACTACCTCCGTTTGGAATTTCCAAGCTTTCTTAGGGCGTTAGGCACGGAAGGACGGGTGCCAGAACGTAACCGCGCGCTCTATCAGCGACACCAGTCCGTAGAAAAGCGAGCCCGCGAGCGCGGCCATGGCGATTTCCGCCCAAACCATATCTATTCCCATGCGGCCGACCTCGGTGGAGATGCGAAAACCCATCCCAACGATCGGCGTGCCGAAGAATTCGGCCACGATGGCCCCGATCAGGGCAAGAGTCGAGTTGATCTTTAAGCCGTTGAAAATGAAGGGCAGCGCCGCCGGGAGCCGCAGCTTCAGAAGGGTCTGCCAGTAGCCGGCGGCGTAGGTGCGCATCAGGTCGCGCTCCATCGCCTCCGTCGCGCTGAGCCCGGCGATGGTGTTCACCAGCATCGGGAAGAAGGTCATCACGATCACGACCGCCGCCTTCGACGGCCAGTCGAAGCCGAACCAGATCACCATGATCGGGGCGATGCCGATGATCGGGAGCGCGCTGACGAGGTTGCCGACCGGCAAGAGCCCGCGGCGAAGGAACGGTACGCGGTCGGCAAGGATCGCGACCACGAAACCGGAAAGGCAGCCGACCGTGTAGCCGAAGAGCACGGCCTTCAGGAACGTCTGGCGGAAGTCCGCAAGCAGCGTAGGACCGGAGACGATGATCTTCTGCCAGATCACGCTCGGCGGCGGCAGCAGGACGAGCGGGACGGCGAAGCCGCGCACCGCGATCTCCCAGAGGATCAGCACCCAGAGGCCGAAGACGAAGGGAATGGCGACGCCGACGAGCCGCCGGACCCAAGGATCACGCGGGCGAAGCGCGGAGAGCGCCTGCACGAAGGCCCAAGCGGTCAGCCACGCCGCGACGACGAGCACCCAATAGCCAAGCCCCGCTTTGCCCGCGACGTCAGGGAGCGCGCGGATCAGAGCGAATGCCGCGGCGTGCGCTGCGACGCCGGTCAGAAGCAGCTGCCACCTCGCGTGCCAGAGCGAGATCAGCCCGGCGAGCGCCAGGATACCCGCGACAACGCCGAGCGGCGACCCCATGACCGCCGGGCCGCCTGCAGAGACGAGGAGCACGAACGCGACGATGGTGATCGCGACCGCCGGATAGAGGATCTGCGACGGGCGCCGTTCATGGGCGCGCACCCATCTGACGCCGAACCAGACTGTCGATGAGGCCGACGAGCGTGACCAGCACCGCCGCCATCACCGAGGCCGCGATCAGCGCCGACCACATCTGGATGGTCTGGCTGTAGTAGGAGCCGAAGAGAAGCCGAGAGCCGATGCCGGCGACGGCGCCGGTCGGCAGCTCGCCGACGATGGCGCCGACGAGGCTGATGGCGATCGCCACCTTCATCGAGGCGAAGAGAAACGGCACGGAGGCCGGCACGCGCAGCTTGAAGAAGATCTGCGCGCGGCTGGCATTATAGGTGCGCATCAAGTCGAGCAGGATCGGGTCGGGCGAGCGAAGGCCCTTCACCATGCCGACGGTGACGGGGAAGAACGAGAGATAGGTCGAGATCAGCGCCTTCGGCACGAGGCCCCTCAGCCCGATCGAGGCAAGCACAACGATCACCATCGGCGCGATGGCGAGGATCGGGATCGTCTGCGAGGTGATGATCCAGGGCATCAGGCTCTTGTCGAGGCTTCGCGCGTGCACGATGGCGACGGCGATGGCGATGCCGAGCGCCGTGCCCATGGCGAAGCCGAGCAGCGTCGAAGAGAGCGTGACCCAGCAGTGATAGACGAGGCTCGACTTCTTCCATGGCGCAACGCCGAAAACGGTCTGGTAGAGGTCGACGGCGACCTGGTGCGGCGCGGGAAGCGTCGGCTTCTTCTGCGTCATCGTCTCGACGACGAGCTCGGAGAACCTCGGCGTCCGACCGGCGCGCTCGTCGAGATCGCGCTGGAACGGCGCGTTCAGCGCGAACGTCGCGACGTACCAGATCACGACGATGGCAATGAGGATGACGAGGACCGGGCCGGTATTTCCCGCCATGGCGCGGCGATGCCAGCCGGGGCGAGCCTCGAAGCCAGAGCCCGCGCCGGGTCGGCAATGTCGGGCGCAGCGCTCATGCCGCGCCCCTTCTCCCATAGGGAGAAGGTGTCGCCGAAGGCGACGGATGAGGGGATGCTGCGCAGACGGGCGGGCCAAAGACCGAACGTTGTAACCCCTCACCCGGCCGCTTCGCGGCCACCCTCTCCCTACGGGAGAGGGTCGACGCTTCGCCGCCGCGCTCAATCCTCATAGGAGTGCCCTGCCCTCAGCCCCTCGCGCACGCGGTGGGCGATCTTCAAGAACTCCGGCGTCTCACGGATGTCGAGCGTGCGCTCGTTCGGAAGCGTGCTCTCGATCACCTCGTGGATGCGGCCGGGGCGCGGCGACATCACGACGATGCGCGTCGACAGGAACACCGCTTCCGGAATCGAATGCGTGACGAAAATCACCGTCTTCTGCGTCTTCGCCCAAAGCTGAAGCAGCTGCTCGTTCAGATGATCGCGCACGATCTCGTCGAGCGCGCCGAACGGCTCGTCCATCAGAAGCAGCGCCGGGTCGAAGGAGAGCGCGCGGGCGATCGAGGCGCGCTGCTGCATGCCGCCGGAAAGCTGCCAGGGGAACTTCCGGTCGAAGCCGGTGAGGTTGACGAGGTCGAGGTTCTTCGCGGACCCGCTCGCGGCGCTCCGCCGCGGAGACGCCCATCACTTCGAGCGGCAGCGCGACGTTCTTGGCGATGGTGCGCCAGGGATAGAGCGCCGCCGCCTGGAAGACGTAGCCGTAGGCGCGGCTCTTGCGCGCCTCGTCGGGCGTCAGCCCGTTGACGAGGATCTTTCCGGCGCTCGGCTGCTCGAGGTCGGCGATGACGCGCAGCAGCGTGGTCTTGCCGCAGCCGGACGGGCCCGATCAGCGAGACGAACTCGCCGCGCTCGACGCTGAGCCCGATATCGGAGAGCGCGTGGACCGGGCCGTCGGCGGTCTCGAAGGTGAGCGACAGGTCGCTGATGTCGATGACGGAGGCGCCCGAGGCCGGCCGGACGGCGGCTTCCGCCCTCACCTCTTTCGACCAGTCCTTCTGCCATCGATTCAGCCCCGCTTCCGCGACCCTAGCGCAAATCCGCCGCGGAGTTGCGCTTTCGGAGAACGCGCGACCTCGTGCCGCCGTATTGTCGGCACGAAGGAACCGCCAGGCCGCCTGAACTGCGGCGCAGCCGATCGTCGGAAGGAAGCTCGCCATGCCCAAATCGCCCGCAAAGACCTGCCGCATCGTGCGCCCCACCGGCACCTACGAGGGCAAGCAGGGGTTCAGCTATTTCGAGGGGATCGCCAAGGAGACCGTCGGGTCGGAGCGCGATCTGCATGCATCTCCTGACGATCCCGCCGGGCGGCCGCGCCAAGGTCCACAAGCACGAGAGCCACGAGACCGCGATCTACCTGATGAGCGGCGAGGCGCATGTCTGGTTCGGCGAGCGGCTCGAGAACACGTCGTCCAGCACGCCGGCGAGATGTTCTACATTCCGGCCGGCGTGCCGCATCTTCCCATGAACCTCGGCGACAAGCCGGCGACGGCGGTCATCGCCCGCACCGACCCGCACGAGCAGGAGAGCGTCGTGCTCCTGCCGGAGCTCGAGGCGCTGGTGCCGGAGCTTCTGAAGTCCGTCGGCGCAAAGGCGGCCTAGATAGCGCGGGGACCTCTCCCATAGGCGAGAGGGTGTCGCTCGAAGGCGACGGGCGAAGGGTTGGAACAGGTGATGGGAGCCGCATCCCCTCATCCGGCTGATTCGACAGCCACCTTCGTCCCCATGGGACGAAGGTTGCGGAACGCCTCACACCCCTGCCGGGATTCCGCTGCGCTCCACCTTGCGCGGGGCGGTCAGCTCCTTCCAGGTGGAGAGCGCCTTGTTGACCGGCGGACTGCGGCGGCCGCTCGACGAACTGCCCGTCGCCGGTGCCGGCCTTCACCTCGCCGTCCTCATAGGCAATGCGGCCGCGCGAAAGCGTCATCCTCGCGCGGCCGGTGACGGAGACGCCCTCGAAGACGTTGTAGTCGATCGCCGATTTCTGCGTCTTGGCGCTGATCGTCTTCGTCGCCTCCGGGTCCCAGATCACGATGTCGGCGTCGGCGCCGGGCGTGATCGCGCCCTTGCGCGGATAGATGTTCAGGATCTTGGCGATGTTGGTCGAGGTGACGGCGACGAACTCGTTCATCGTCAGCCGCCCGGTCCGGACGCCGTAGGTCCACAGCACCGAGAGCCGGTCCTCCAGCCCGCCGGTGCCGTTCGGGATCTTGGTGAAATCGCCGAGCCCCATGCGCTTCTGCTTCGGTGGTGAAGGCGCAGTGGTCGGTCGCCACCACCTGCAGCGAGCCCGAGGCGAGCCCCGCCCAGAGCGAATCCTGGTGCAGCTTGTTGCGGAAGGGCGGCGACATCACGCGGCGCGCGGCGTGGTCCCAATCGGGATTGGCGTATTCGCTCTCGTCGAGCACGAGATGCTGGATCAGCGGCTCGCCGATAGACGCGCATGCCCTTCTGGCGCGCGCGGCGGATCGCCTCGTGCGCCTGCTCGCAGGAGACATGCACGACATAGAGCGGCACGCCGGCCTGGTCGGCGATCATGATGGCGCGGTTCGACCGCCTCGCCCTCCACCTCGGGCGGGCGCGAATAGGCGTGCGCCTCCGGGCCGTTGTTGCCTTCCGCCAGCAGCTTCTGCTGCAGCGAAGGCGACGACGTCGCCGTTCTCGGCATGCACGAGCGGCAGCGCGCCGAGCTCGGCGCAGCGCGAGAACGAGGCGAACATCTCGTCGTCGTTCACCATCAGCGCGCCCTTGTAGGCCATGAAATGCTTGAAGGTGTTGATGCCCTGCTCGACCACCTTCGGCATCTCGTCGAACACCTGCTTGCCCCACCAGGTGATCGCCATGTGGAAGGAGTAGTCGGTGCGCGCCTTGCCGGCCTTCTGGTACCATTGCTGCAGCGCGTCGATCAGCGACTGGTTGCGGCGCCGGCAGGCAGAAGTCGACGATCATCGTGGTGCCGCCGGAAAGCGCGGCGGCGGTGCCGGAATCGAAATCGTCGGAGGAGAAGGTGCCCATGAAGGGCATCTCCATGTGCGTGTGCGGATCGATGCCGCCGGGCATCACGTAGCAGCCGGAGGCGTCGATGATATGGTCGGCGTCGTGGTCGAGATCGGGGCCGACGGCGACGATCTTGTCGTGCTGGACGAAGACGTCGGCCTTGGTGGTGAGATCGGCGGTGACGACCGTGCCGCCTTTGATGAGTTTGGACATGTCGGACTCTCCCGATGCTCACGGCTGATACGTGGCGAGTTCGAAGCCGAACCTGATGAACACCGGCCCGTCACCGCCTTGACCGCGCGCTCGAAGCGGCCGGATCGGGCAGCGTCGAGAGCTCGCAAACACGATGACGATCGTGCCGAACCACAGGATATTCAGCATGGCATGGACGACGACCAGCTCGTAGCCGCCGGATCGACAGTTCTCCGGCAGCAGGAACTGCGGAAAGACGGCGAGTAGAACATCGAGACCTTGGGTTGAGCGCGTTGGTGAGAGCCCCTCCAGAAAGGCCTTCCGCAAGGTGCGCCGGCGACGTGCCGGCGCGACATCAAGGAAGCCGCGGTCGTCCTGCCAGGCTCACGCAATGCCTTCGCGCCGACCCAGGCGAGATAGCAGCCCGACGAGCTTCACCGCCTCGAACAGCGTCGCAGACTGCACGGAGCGCTGACAGGCCGAGGATGGAGAAGCTTCCGTGAATGAAGAACGCCACTCACGAAGCCGCGATATTGGCGAATCCCGCCGCGCGGCCGGAGGTCGGCACGGTCTTGGCGATAGAACACCATTCGGCCCCGGCGAAATGATCAGCACAGCCGCGAGGAACATGAACCCACAAGTGCGTCGCAGCGTCATGCGCGTCCCCGGATCTCGAAACCTCACTCCACGATCTCCGCCGTCTCCACCACCGCGTGGAAGAGCACGTCGGCGCCCGCCGTCGCCCATTCCGGATGGATCTCCTCCGCCTCGTTGTGGCTGATGCCGTCGACGCAGGGGCAGAAGACCATCGAGGTCGGCGCCACGCGGGCAATGTAGCAAGCATCGTGCCCGGCGCCGGAGACGATGTCGCGATGCGAGTAGCCGAGGCGCTCGGCGGCGCGGCGCACGGCCGACGACGCAATCGTGGTCGAACGCCACCGGCGCGTAGTAGAAGACCTCCTGCACCTCCGCGGTCAGCTTGCCCTCGGCGCAGATCGTCTCGATCGCCTTTGACATCGCCTCCTTCATCTCCGACAGCGTCGTATCGACCGGATGGCGGAATTCCACCGTCATCGATACGGAGCCCGGGATGACGTTGCGCGAGCCGGGATAGGGCTTCAGCATGCCGACCGTGCCGACCGCGTGCGGCGGGTTCTTCAGCGCGATCTCGTTCACCGCCGTCACCAGCTTCGCCGCGCCCACCAGCGCGTCGCGGCGGCGCGGCATCGGCGTCGAGCCGGCATGGCTCTCAAATCCCGTGAAGGTGATCTCGAACCAGCGCTGGCCCTGGCCGTGCGTGACGACGCCGATGTCGATGCCCTCCTCCTCGAGGATCGGCCCCTGCTCGATATGCAGCTCGAAATAGGCCTTGAGCGGCCGCCCTCCGGCCGGGGTCGCTGCCCGCATAGCCGATGCGCTTCAGCTCTTCGCCGAACGTCTTGCCGTCCGCGATCCTTCAGGCCATAGGCGAAGTCCTGCGTATGGACGCCGGCGAAGGTGGACGACCCGGTCATGCCGGGGGCGAAGCGCGAGCCTTCCTCGTTGGTCCAGTTGACCACCTCGATCGGATGCCTGGTCCTGATGCCCAGATCGTTCAAGCGTGCGCACGATCTCCAGCCCGGCGAGCACGCCGAGAACGCCGTCATACTTGCCGCCTGTCGGCTGCGTGTCGAGATGGCTGCCGACCGTCACCGGCGGCAGCAGTCGGATCCGTGCCCGGGCGCCGTGCGAACATGCTGCCCACCGTATCGACGGCGACGCGTGCAGCCGGCCGCCTCGCACCACGACTTGAAGAGGTCGCGGCCTTCCCTGTCGACATCGGTCAACGCCAGGCGGTTGTTGCCGCCCTTTACGCCCGGGCCGACCTTCGCCATCTCCATGAGGCTGTCCCAAAGCCTCTCGCCGTTGATCCTGATGTTGCTTCCCGGTTCCGCCACGCAGCGCTTCTCCTGAAATCACAACGCCATCCGGCGGCGCACCAGATCATTCCTTCACGATCTCCGCCGTCTCCACCACGGCATGGAAGAGCACGTTGGCGCCCGCCTCCGCCCATTCCTTCGAGATGTCCTCGTCCTCGTTGTGGGACAGTCCGTCGACGCAGGGGCACATGACCATGGCCGTCGGCGCCACGCGGTTGACCCAGCAGGCGTCGTGGCCGGCGCCGGAGACGATGTCGCGGTGCGAGTAGCCGAGCCGCTCGGCGGCGCTGCGCACCGCCTTCACGCAATTCTCGTCGAAGGCCGGCGGATCGAACTGGCCGACGATCTCCGCCTCGAACTCCACGCCGAGCGCCTCGCAGAGCTTCGGCGCCTCCGCCATCAGCCGGTCGACCATTCCCGTCAGCGTCTCCAGGACGTGGCTGCGGAAATCGACGGTGAAGACCACCTTGCCGGGGATGATGTTGCGGCTGTTCGGATAGACGTCGATATGGCCGATCGCCCCGACCGCGTTCGGCTGCTTGCTCATGGCGATCTCGTGCACCAGCTCGGTGATCTGGGCGAGGCCGCGGCCGGCATTCTTGCGCATCGGCATCGGCGTCGAGCCGGTATGGCTCTCCTTGCCGGTGACGGTGCACTGGATCCAGCGCAGGCCCTGCCCGTGGGTGACGACGCCGATCAGCTTGTCTTCCGCCTCGAGGATCGGCCCCTGCTCGATATGCAGCTCGAAGAAGGCGTGCATCTTGCGCTCGCCCACCTTCTCCTCGCCGCGCCAGCCGATGCGCTTCAGCTCGTCGCCGAATGTCTTGCCCTCGCGCATCCTTGCGCGCGTAGGCCCAGTCCTGGTCGATCACGCCGGCGAACACGCCCGAGGCCAGCATGGCCGGCGCGAAGCGGGTGCCTTCCTCGTTGGTCCAGTTGACGACGACGATCGGATGCTTCGTCTTGACGTTCAGGTCGTTCAGCGTGCGGACCAGCTCCAGCCCGCCGAGCACGCCGAGCACGCCGTCATAGCGGCCGCCGGTCGGCTGGGTGTCGAGGTGCGAGCCGACATAGACCGGCAGCGCATCGGGGTCGGTGCCCTCGCGGCGCGCGAACATCGTGCCCATCTGGTCGACGCCCATGGTCAGGCCCGCGTCCTCGCACCAGCGCTGGAAGAGCTTTCGGCCCTCGCCGTCCGCGTCGGTCAGCGTCTGGCGGTTGGAGCCGCCGCGCACGCCCGGCCCGATCTTCGCGATCTCGTGGATGGAATCCCACAGCCGGTCGGCGTTGATCTTCAGGTTCGAGCCGGGTGCTGCCATCACGCTCTACCTTCTCTCACCCACGTCGTCATTGCCGGGCTTGACCCGGCAATCCATTCCGTAACCGCTCGAACCAAGCATGACCGCGACGGAATGGATGCCCGGATCAAGTCCGGGCATGACGACATTCCTGCAAGGTTGCTGCCAGGCATCATCCTCAATGCATGCTCGGGAACGTGAACACCGCGCCGTGCGCGATGCCGGCCGGCCAGCGCGTCGTCACCGTCTTCAGCCGCGTATAGAAGCGCACGCCCTCCGGCCCGTAGATCGAATGGTCGCCGAATAACGAGCGCTTCCAGCCGCCGAAGGAATGATAGGCGACCGGCACGGGGATCGGCACGTTGACGCCGACCATGCCGACCTCGATCTGGTCGGCGAAGGTGCGCGCGGAGTCGCCGTCGCGGGTGAAGATCGCGGTGCCGTTTCCGTATTCATGGCTGTTGATGAGATCGACGGCGCTGTCGTAGCTCTCGGCGCGCAACGACGGAGAGCACCGGCCCGAAAATCTCCTCCTTGTAGATGGTCATGTCCGGCTTCACGCGGTCGAAGAGCGAGCCGCCGACGAAGTAGCCGTTCTCGTAGCCCTGCAGCTTCAGGCCGCGGCCGTCGACGACGAGCTCCGCGCCTTCCTTCACGCCCTTGTCGATGTAGCCGAGCACTTTTTCCATGTGCTGCTTGGTGACGAGCGGACCCATCTCGGCGTCGGGATCGGTCGCCGGCCCGATCTTCAGCGCGCGCACGCGCGGGGCGAGCTCCTCGATCAGCCTGTTCGCCGTCTCCTCGCCGACCGGCACGGCGACGGAGATCGCCATGCAGCGCTCGCCGGCGGAGCCGTAGCCGGCGCCCATCAGCGCGTCGGCCGCCTTGTCGATGTCGGCGTCGGGCAGCACCACCATGTGGTTCTTGGCGCCGCCCAGCGCCTGCACGCGCTTTCCGGCCGCCGTGCCGCGCGAATAGACGTAGTGCGCGATCGGGGTGGAGCCGACGAAGCTCACCGCCTTGATGTCGGGATGGTCGAGGATGGCGTCGACCGCCTCCTTGTCGCCGTGACGACGTTCAGCACGCCGTCCGGGAAGCCGGCCTGCTTGAAGAGATCGATAGACGAGCATCGGCGCGGAGGGATCGCGCTCCGACGGCTTCAGGATGAAGGTGTTGCCGCAGGCGATCGCCACCGGATACATCCACAGCGGCACCATCGCCGGGAAGTTGAACGGCGTGATGCCGGCGCAGACGCCGAGCGGCTGGCGGTCGGAATAGGTGTCGATGTCCGGACCCGACGTTGCGCGAGAACTCGCCCTTCAGAAGATGCGGGATGCCGCAGGCGAACTCCACGACCTCGATGCCGCGCGCCACTTCGCCGAGCGCGTCGGCGTGGGTCTTGCCGTGCTCCTTGCTGATCGCGCTGGCGATATCGTCGGCGTGCTTCTCGAGAAGCTCCTTGAACTTGAACATGAAGCGCGCGCGCTTCGCGGGCGGCGTGCGGCCCCAGGCGGGCGCCGCTTCCTTCGCGGCAGCGACGGCGTTGCCGACCTCCGCTGCGCTCGACAGCCCGAGCTCGGCCGTCTGCTCGCCCGTCGCCGGATTGAAGACCGGCGAGAAGCGCCCCGCGACTTCGAGGGCGCGACGCTCTCCGTTGATGGCGTTCCCGATACGCTCCATTGCTTCCCTGCCCACTGTTGACCTTGAGGTCGTCATTCTCGGGCGGAGCGAAGCGGAGACCCGAGAACCCAGGATTCGTGTACTTCGCTCACCCTGGGTCCTCGGATCGCGCTTCGCGCGTCCGAGGATGACGGCCGATTGTTCATGGCGCTAGTCCAGCCCTTTGATGACGTCGGCGAGCGTGCCGACCAGCTGGTCGATCTCGCTTCTTCTCGATGATGAGCGGCGGCGACATGGCGATGATGTCGCCGGTCGTGCGGATCATGGTGCCGCGTCTCGTAGCATTCGAGGAAGGCGGTGAAGGCGCGCTTGGCCGGCGCGCCGGCGATCGAGCTCAAGCTCGACCGCGCCGACGAGCCCGATATTGCGCACGTCGATGACGTGCGGCAGACCCTTCAGCGCTTGCAGCGCATCCTCGAAGTATTTGCCGAGCTCCGCGCCGCGCGTCAGCAGCCCTTCGCGCTGATAGATGTCGAGCGTGGCAAGCCCCGCGGCCGACGACACCGGATTTCCCGAATAGGTGTAGCCGTGGAAGAACTCGATCAGGTGCTCGGGGCCGTTCATGAAGGCCTGGTAGATGTCCGACTTCACGAACACCGCGCCCATCGGCACGACGCCGTTGGTGACGCCCTTGGCGGTCGTCATGATGTCGGGCGTGACGCCGAAATAATCCGCGGCGAACGGCGTGCCGAGACGCCCGAAGCCGGTGATCACCTCGTCGAAGATCAGCAGGATGCCGTGCTTGTCGCAGATCTCGCGGAGGCGCTGCAGATAGCCCTTCGGCGGAATCAGCACGCCGGTCGAGCCGGCGACCGGCTCCACGATCACCGCGGCGATGGTCGAGGCGTCGTGCAGCGTGACGAGCCGCTCCAGATCGTCGGCAAGCTCCGCGCCGTGCTCCGGCACGCCGCGCGTGAAGGCGTTCTTCGCAAGATCGTGGGTGTGGCGGATGTGATCGACACCGGCCAGCAGCGCGCCGAAATGCTTGCGGTTGCTGACGATGCCGCCGACCGAGATGCCGCCGAAATTGACGCCGTGATAGCCGCGCTCGCGCCCGATCAGGCGGATGCGGCTGCCCTCGCCCTTCACGCGGTGATAGGCGAGCGCGATCTTGAGCGCCGTGTCGACCGACTCCGATCCGGAGTTGGTGAAGAACACGTGGTCGAGGCCCTGCGGCGCGATCGCCGCCAGCCGCGCGGCAAGCTCGAAGGCCTTCGGATGGCCCATCTGGAAGGCAGGCGCGTAGTCGAGCTCCAGAAGCTGTGCGTGCACCGCCTCGGCGATCTCCGGGCGGCCGTGGCCGGCATTGACGCACCAGAGGCCGGACGTGCCGTCGAGCACCTTGCGGCCGTCGTGGCTCCAGTAGTTCATGCCTTCGGCGCGGACGAGAAGGCGCGGCTCCTTCTTGAACTGCCGGTTCGCCGAGAACGGCATCCAGAAGGCTTCGAGATTGTTGGTGATGGGGGCGACTGGTTTTTGCATGGGCGACACTTTCCGCCGCGAGCGGGCGCAGCAATTTAGGCGTTCCTCTAGCCGGTTTCGAACGCCAAGCCAAACTTGACTGATTGGTCAAAATCAACGCTAGCTTGGCGCGCCGGTCAAGGCGAAAGATCGAAGCATGAATCGTCCCGAGCCGCCGCCGAAGAAGGCGACCCGCATCCAGAAGAAGAACCGCAAGGCGATCCTGCAGGCGGCGCTGGAGGTGTTCTCGCAGCGCGGTTTCGGCGGCTCTACCATCGACCGGATCGCCGAGCGCGCCGGGCTCTCCAAGCCAAACCTTCTCTATTACTACCCCTCCAAGGAAGCGATCTACGTCGCCGTCCTGGAGGACACGCTCGAGTTCTGGCTTGAGCCGCTTGCCGCGCTCGATCCGGGCGGCGATCCGATCGAAGAGATCGGACGTTACGTCTCGGCGAAGCTTGAAATGTCGCGCACGCGGCCGGAGGCGTCTCGCCTCTTCGCCAACGAGATCCTGCACGGCGCGCCGGCGATCGGTGATTTTCTCGCGGGGCCATTGAAGAAGCTCGTCGACGAGAAGGCCGCGGTCATCGAGACATGGATCGCGGAGGGGCGACTTCGCCCGATCGAGCCGCGGCATCTCATCATGATGATCTGGGCGGTAACGCAGCACTATGCCGATTTCGACGTGCAGGTCCGCGCCGTGCTCGGCGAGGATGCAGCGCCTGCGCGGCGCTTCGCGGACGCCAAGGCGACGCTGACGACGACGCTCTTCGAGGGGCTCCGCCCGCGCTAGCAACGTTCAGTCGGGGTCGGCGCCTTCGGCAGCCGGCTCGTCGGCGATCTTCGGGCGGAAATAGCGGCCGACGATGATCGGCGCGAGGAAGCCGACGATCGCGAACGTCCAAAGCCCGATCGCCAGCCACGAGCCCCACAGGATCGACAGATCGCCGTCGGAGATGGTGAGCGCGCGGCGGAGGTTCTTCTCCATCTCGTTGCCGAGAAGGACGCCGAGGATGACCGGCACGAGCGGGATATCGAGCTTTCGGAGGATGTAGCCGAGCACGCCGAAGACGATCATCACCATCAGGTCGAAGGTCGAGCCGGAGACACCGTAGATGCCGACGAACGAGATCATCGCGACGGCCGGCATCAGGAAGCGCGGCGGCACGAGAAGCACGCGCACGAACAGGCTCACCATCGGAATGTTCATGAGGAGCAGCATGAAGTTCGCGATGAAGAGCGCGGCGATCAGACCCCAGACCACATCCGGATTGGACTGGAAGAGCAGCGGCCCGGGCGTGACGTTCAACGCGAGCAGCATGGCGAGCAGCACCGCGGTCGTGCCGGAGCCCGGCACGCCGAGCGCGAGCATCGGCACGAGCGCGCCGCCGGCCGCCGCATTGTTGCCGGCCTCCGGCGCCGCGACGCCGCGCGGATCGCCTTTGCCGAAGGTGCCGCGCTCGTCGGAGATGCGCTTCTCCAGCGTGTAGGCGATGAACGAGCCGAGCGAGGCGCCGGCGCCGGGAAGCACGCCGGCCAGAAAGCCAAGACCGGTCGAGCGCGCCATCGCGCCCCAGCATTGCTTCAGCATGGCAAGCGGCGCGGTCACGCGGCCGAGCTTGATCTTCCCCCCGCTGCCCTCGCCTTTGTGCTCAAGGAACAGGAAGACCTCCGAGATCGCGAAGAGCCCGACGATCGCGACGAGGAAATTGATGCCGTCGTAGAGATAGACGTTGTTGAAGGAGAAGCGCGGCACGCCGGTCTGATGATCGACGCCGACCATCGCGATGCCGAGCCCGAGCGCGGCGGCAATCGCCGCCTTCGACTGATTGCGGCTGGCGATGCCGCCAAGCGTGGCGAAGGCGAGCGTGTAGAGCGCGAAATATTCCGCCGGGCCAAAAAGCAGCGCCAGCTTCACAAGGAGCGGCGCGAGGAAAACGAGACCCCATGTCGCGAAGAACGAGCCGACGAAAGAGGCAATGCCGGAAAGCGCCAGCGCCTCGCCGGCCTGCCCTTTCCGCGCCATCGGGTAGCCGTCGAGCGTCGTCATCAGCGCCGGCTCGTCGCCGGGGATATTGAGCAGGATCGAGGAGATGCGCCCGCCATACATGGCGCCGTAATAGACGCTGGTCAGCAGGATCAGCGCCGGCGTCGCCGGCAGGCCGAGCGTGAAGGCGAGCGGGATCAGGATCGCGACGCCGTTCGTGGGCCCGAGCCCCGGCAGCGCGCCGATGATCGTGCCGATGAAGCAGCCGACGAGCGCCAGCCCGAGGTTCTGCAGCGTCAGCGCGACCGCAGAAGCCGTCGAGGAGCGAGGAGAGCGCGTCCATCGGCTCAGAATCCCCAGGGCCCGCGCGCCAGCGACAGGCCGAGGATCAGATGGAAGATCACGTAAATGCCGACGGCGATGGCGACGCCCGCTGCTGCGGCGGCGAGCGGCTTCGTTCCAAGCCGCCACGAAAGCAGCGCGGCGGCGACCGCCGTCGACAGCACGAAGCCGAAGCGCGGCAGCGCCAGCGCATAGGCGATCATCACCGCGACGGCGAAGACGATTTCAAGCAAGCGACCCGCGGCGGGCCAGTCCGGCCGCGGGTCGGGCTTTGACGATCGGATAGATCGCCGCGAGCGCCAGCGTGATGCCGATGACGATCGGAAACGCCTTCGGCCCCATCGGATCGACGATGAAGCCGGTCTCGATCAGCGTCGCCTGCCAGATGAAGAATCCGGCAAGCATGACGCAGACGACGCCGAAGACGCGGTCGCTCACGGTTTGCCGCTCACGATCCAGCGCTCACGGTCGGGCGGCCAATAGAGCCGCGCCTACTTGATGAGGCCGATCTCCTTCGACAGCGTCGTCGTCGCCGCCACCTGATCGGCGACGAACTTCTGGAAGGCGTCGCCGGAGGAGTCGAGCGGCATCAGGCCGTTGTCGGCCATGATCTTCTTCCACTCGTCGGAAGCGTAGACCTTGGCCACGGCGTCGACCCAGAAGCCGTAGGCGTCGTCCGACATGCCGCCCGGCACATAGAAGCCGCGCCAGTTGGCGCCGACGGCGTCGATGCCCTGCTCCTTGGCCGTCGGGAAGTTGCCGAAGTCGCCCGGGAGACGCTCGGGCGCGAGCACGGCAAGCACCTTGATGTCGCCGGAATCGACGAAGCCCTTCGCCTCGGAAAGGTCGCCGGTGAAGGCCTGGACGTGTCCGCCGAGAAGCTGCGTCACCGCTTCGCCGCCACCCTCGAAGGCGACGTATTTGATCGTGCGGATGTCGTCGATGCCGGCGGCCTTGGCCGCGATCAGCACCTTCAGATGGTCCCAGCCGCCGACCGCCGAGCCGCCGGCAAAGGCGATCGAGGACGGATCGGCCTTGATCTTGTCCATCAGGTCGCTCAGCGAATTGATCGGCGAGTCCTTCGCGACGGCGATGACGCCGTAGTCGGAACCGACGGCGCCGACCCAGCGGACCTGATCCATCGTGTTGCCCGGATAGGCGCCCTGCGCCAAGCGCGTGGAGGTCGCCGAGGAGGCGGCGACGATCAGGTTGTCGTCGTCGTTGCGCTTGTTGACCACCTCGGCATAGGCGACGCCGCCGCCGCCGCCGGAGAGGTTCGTCACCTGCACGGGTGACGGAACGACCTTCAGATCGTAGAGCGCCTTGCCGACCTGGCGGCAGGTGAAGTCCCAGCCGCCGCCCGCGCCAGCCGGCGCGATACACTCCGTATTGCCAGGCTCGAAAGCCATCGCCGGAGCAGCGGACAGGAAGACGGAGATCGCGGCGAACGCGAAGGCGCGCGCTGCGGAAACAGCTTTGTTCATGATCGATTCCTCCCGAAATCAACGCTTTTGCAACGCTGATGTTCACCGATTTGAAGCATGTGGAGGATGGGCTGGCAACCTTGCGCTGCGCATCATCCGTGCAGAGGGCTGCCGAAGACGGAGGTGTCGGGCTCTCGGCCCGACTCGGCCGCGAAAGCCGGCGACGCTCCTTTAGGCAAACTCCGCGGCGCTTCCGTGCGTATAGAGGTGCACAACGGCGGGGGCTCGACCATGATCGGTTGACCGATCGCGGCCGATATCGTGGAAGAGTGCGTTTGGGCGATTGGAGCTTTTGCATGCTGCGTATTGTCGTTGCCGCTTCGCTGGCGGCCTTCACAGGACTTGCCGCCGATCTTTCTTCGGCGGCCGACGCCCAGATCGGCGCGGTCACGCGCCTGCAGGGCGAGGCTTTCTGGCGTGCCGGGCAGACGCTCGCGCAGCTTGCCGTCGGCGCGCCGGTCTTCGAGAACCAGAAGGTCGGCACCGGCGAGGCGGCGCGGCTTGAGCTCACCTTCGACGACGGGACGAAGCTGACGCTCGGCGAGCACGCCGACATGATGCTCGACACCTTCGTCTACGATCCTGCGCACGGCACCGGAAAGATGGCGCTCGCCGTCAAAGGTGCGTTCCGCTTCGTCTCCGGCCAGATCTCCAAGCAGCCGAACAAGGAGGTCGCCGTCGCGACCCCGGTCGCAACCGTCGGCATCCGCGGCACGGAGTTCTGGGGCGGGCCGATCGACGATCAGGCGCTCGGCGTGTTCCTGATCGACGGCGAAGTCAGCGTGACGAACGCAGCCGGCGAGCAGGTGCTCGACACGCCCGGCCAAGGCACCAACATCGCCAACCCCGGAGACGCGCCGGGTCCGGTCACGCTCTGGCCGCAGGACAAGGTGCAGCGCGCACTCGCGACGGTGACGTTCCAGTAGAAGCGAGAGGCGCCTACTCCGCCGCCTGTCGCGCCATCGGGTTGTTCGGGTGCGTGGTCCAGTTGGCGTAGCCGGGCTCCACCGGCTTGCCGGTGCGCTGGTCGATCTCACCGGCGGCGAGCGGCTGCATGGTGATGCAATTCTCCACCGGGCAGACCTCGACGCAGAGGTTGCAGCCGACGCATTCGGCATCGATCACCTCGAAGTGCCGCTTGCCGTTCTTCGACGTCGAGATCGCCTGGTGCGAAGTGTCCTCGCAGGCGATGTGGCAGCGGCCGCACTTGATGCAGAGCTCCTGGTCGATCCGCGCCTTGGTCACGTAGTTCAGATTGAGGAACTGCCAGTCGGTAACATTTCCAGCGGCACGGCCAGCAAAGTCGGACACGCGTGAATAGCCCTTCTCGTCCATCCAGCGCTCCAGCCCGTCGACCATCTCCTTCACGATCTTGAACCCGTAGGCCATCGCCGCGGTGCAGACCTGCACCGTGCCGGCGCCGAGCGCCATGAACTCCGCTGCGTCGCGCCATGTCGTTATGCCGCCGATCGCCGAGATCGGCAGGCCTTGCGTCTCCGCATCGCGGGCGATCTCCGAGACCATGGAAAGCGCGATCGGCTTCACCGCCGGACCGCAATAGCCGCCGTGGCTCCCCTTCCCGTCGATCGAAGGCTCGGGCGAGAAGGTGTCGAGGTTGACCGAGGTGATGGAGTTGATGGTGTTGATGAGCGACACCGCGTCCGCCCCACCCTGATGCGCCGCCCGCGCGGGCCGCCGGATGTCGGTGATGTTGGGGGTCAGCTTCACGATCACCGGCATGCGCGTGTGGGCTTTGCACCAGCGCGCGACCATCTCGATATATTCCGGCACCTGACCGACCGCGGAACCCATGCCGCGCTCGCTCATGCCGTGCGGGCAGCCGAAATTCAGCTCGACGCCGTCGCAATCGGTCTCCTCGACGCGCTTCAGGATATCGGCCCAGTTCTTCTCCTCGCAGGGCACCATCAGCGAGACGACGACGGCGCGATCCGGCCAGTCGCGCTTCACCCGCTTGATCTCGTCGAGGTTCACCTGAAGCGGCCGGTCGGTGATCAGCTCGATGTTGTTGAAGCCGAGGAGCCTGCGGTCCGGCCCGTGGATCGCGCCGTAGCGCGGACCGTTGACGTTGACGATCGCGGGGTCCTCGCCAAGCGTCTTCCAGACGACGCCGCCCCAGCCTTCCTTGAAGGCGCGCACGACGTTGTATTCCTTGTCAGTCGGCGGCGCGGAGGCGAGCCAGAACGGGTTCGGCGACTTGATGCCGACGAAGTTGGTGCGGAGATCAGCCATCGGTTCCTCCTACGGCCATCAATTCGAAAGCGCGCGGTGGATCAATTCGGCGGCGAGCTTGCCGTCCTGCGCCGCCGCAACCGTCAGGTCCTCGCCGTCGGCGACGCAATCGCCGCCGGCCCAGACGCCAGGCATTGAGGTGCGGCGCTCGTCATCCACCGTGACCCGCCCGCCCTCGAGCTTGATCTCTACGCCGGCGCCGTTCAGTGGCGCGGGCTCGAAGGTCTGACCGATCGCCTTGAAGACCATATCGGCGTGAAGCGTCGCGATCTCGCCGGTGCCTATCAGTCCCCCGCCCTGCGCGCGTGTGCGCTCAAGCGCGATGGCATGCACATTGCCCTTCTCGTCGGCGAGCAGACGAATGGGCTTCGCCCAGTGCATGATCTTCACGCCCTTGGTCTGCGCCAGATCCTGCTCCCAGAGGCTCGCCTTCATTTCCGCCTGGCCGCGGCGGTAGGCGATCGTCACTTCTTCCGCGCCGAGAAGCTTCGACTGCACAGCGGCGTCGATCGCCGTCATGCCGCCGCCGATGACGACGACGCGGCGCCCTATCGGCATTTTGGCCAGATCTTTCGCCTGACGCAGCTCGGCGATCCAGGCGACCGCGTCAAGCGCGCCTTTTGCGCTTTCGCCCTCCGTACCGAGCGCGTTCACACCGGCAAGGCCCATGCCGAGAAAGACGGCGTCGAAGTCCTGCTTCAAATCGGCGAGCGTGAAATCGCGGCCGAGCGCCTTGCCGTTCTCAATGGTGATACCGCCGATCGATGTGATGAAGTCCACCTCGCGCGCGGCGAAGCCGTCCGGCGTCTTGTAGGCGGCGATTCCGTATTCGTTGAGGCCGCCCGGCTTCGGCCTGGCTTCGTAGATCGTGACATCGTGCCCGTGCAACGCGAGTCGGTGGGCGCAGGCCAGCCCCGCCGGGCCGGCCCCGATGACAGCGACGCGCTTTCCGGTCGGCTTCGCGCGGGTGAAGGGATGCTCGCCGCGCTCCATCAGAAAGTCTGTCGCGTAGCGCTGCAGTTCGCCGATCTTGACCGGCTTGTCCTCGGCGAGATTGCGGACGCAGGCCTCCTCGCACAGCGTCTCGACCGGGCAGACGCGGGCGCACATGCCGCCCATGATGTTGGAATCGAGGATCGTCTTGCCGGCGCCGCCCGGATTGTCCGCCTGGATCTGACGGATGAAGAGCGGGATGTCGATGTGCGTCGGGCACGCCTGCATGCAGGGCGCGTCGAAGCAGAAATAGCACCGGTCGGCCTCGACGAACGCCTCGTGACGCGAGAGCGCCGGATGCAGGTCGGAAAAATTCCTGGCGTAGTCGTCGGCCCCGAGCCGGCCCGCCGCTATGTCCGGCTGACGCTCTGCAAGATTCGACATCGACCCCTCCACGCGACCCGCGGGATCACGGCTGCGGCGCGCGCCGCAACCGCATCGGGGCAAGGATGGACTGGGTCTCCGGCGTGGTCAAATTTTTTATCAAGTGATCAATTTTTGAGCGCACGACCCCGAAAAGAGCGCTTTCCCGGCGGCGACAATCGCGAAAGAGGTCCCGGCCTTTGTCGCGATCCGGCACCCTGCTAGAGGTCGCGTCCGCGCGAACGGAGATATCGAATGGCGAGGCTCCCGGACGGCTGGCTGCAGGCGGCGGGCATCTCCGCCCAGCGAAAGAACGTCCGCGCCGACGCCAAGGCCGATTCGCGGCCAATGGCGCCCGCCGAGATCGGCCATCTGCTGCAGAAGGGTCTCGCGCAGCAGATGAAGGGCAACCTCTGGCAGGCGCAAGAGCACTACCAAGCGATCCTGGCGCACGAGCCGAACCAGCCCGATGCCCTGCACCTGATGGCGCTGATCGCGCTCGAGGCGAAGCACGCGGGCCATGCCGTCCAGATGCTCGCGCGCGCAGTGGCGGGCAAGCCGAACGATCCGACGCTGCGCGGCAGCATGGCTGACGCTCTTATCCAGAACAACGATCCTGCGGCAGCGGAGCGGCATCTTCGCCGTGGGCTGAAGATCGCACCTGACAATCCGGAGCTTCTCTGCAAGCTCGCGCACGCGCGCGCCATGCTCGGTGGAGAGGACGAGGCGAAAGCGATGTTCGAGGCCGTGCTCGCTCGCGACCGGAGCTTTCCCTCCGCGCTTACCGGCTATGCGAAGCTCCTGGCGAATCTCGGTGAGTCGGAGAAGGCCGAGGCGCTCTATCGTAAGGCGCTCGATCTCGGGGTCGAGCAAGTGCAGGCACTCGCCGGTCTCGCCGACTGCCGGAAGTTCACCGGCAACCCGCCGGAGCTCGCCACAATCAGAGCGCTGCTCGAACGCAAAGAGCTCAGCGCCTCCGACTCGATCCGGCTCTGCCAGGCGGCTGCGAAGATCGCCAACGACATCGGCGACTATGACGCCGCGTTCGAATACTACCGGTCGGCACGCGGTCTCCTCGCCGACGACGCGGGGAAGACCAACTACGCCAGCCTCTATCGGCAGGTGCGGGCGATCTTCACGCCTGCGTTCTTCTCGGAGCGAAAGGGCTACGGCGACGCTTCCGAGAAGCCGGTGTTCATTGTCGGCATGCCGAGATCCGGCACGACGCTGACCGAGCAGATCATCGCAAGCCACCCTCGCGCTGCCGGCGCCGGCGAGATCGGCATTGTCCGCAAGGCCGCGATCTCGCTCGGGTTCGGCGGCGCCGACGAGCACACCTTCGCCCGCCGTATCAACGCGCTGAAGTTCAAGGAGAGCGGCCAGATCGCGAAGCAGTGCCTCGCCGAGTTCGGGCGCTTCTCCAAAAGCGCCGCGCGCATCACCGACAAGCTGCCGCACAATTTCGAAGTTCTCGGACTGATCGCGCTAATCTTCCCGAACGCGAAGATCGTACATTGCCGGCGCAATCCTCTCGATACGTGCGTCTCCTGTTTCCTGTCGCCGCTCAAGGAAGGCCATGCCTACGCGCAGGACCTGACCGCGCTCGGCAATTACTATCGCGAATATGCGAGCCTGATGGAGTATTGGCGCACGACGCTCCCGATCCCCATGCTTGAGATCGACTATGAAGCGCTGGTCGCCGACACCGAAGGCGAAGCGCGGCGGCTGATCGACTTCATCGGGCTCGCATGGGATCCCGTCTGCCTCGACTTCCAGCGGAACAGCCGCGCCGTGCACACGATCAGCGCCGCGCAGGTCCGCGAGCCGATCTACCGCACGTCCGTGGAGCGCTGGCGCCGCTACGAGACGCACCTCGGACCGCTCCGCCGGGCGCTCGGCGACCTCGCCACTTGAAGATCCTGCGCCCGCTTCAATTGCCGACCGCACTTGCGCGCGCCGGGCGGGCGGGCTGCGTGCGGGAGAGGTTCCGCCTTCCTATATCTGCGCGACCGGCCAACTGGTAGGTTCCAGAAATCGTGAGAGGACCGCGCGTGGAAAAGGCGAACGTCGAGCGCAGACTGGCGGCCATCCTGGCCGCAGACGTGGTCGGCTACAGTCGGCTCATGGAAGCTGACGAGACCGGAACGCTCGCCCGTATGCGTGCCGTGCGCGCCGAGTTGATGGGGCCCGCGCTCGAAAAGTGCCGGGGCCGCGTCATCAAAACCGCCGGCGACGGTTTCCTCGTCGAATTCCCGAGCGTAACAGACGCGGTTCGCTGCGCCGCCGACTTCCAGCGCGCGATGGCGTCACGCACCGAGGACGTGCCCGCCGCGTCCGCTTTGCATTTTCGCATCGGCATCAATGTCGGCGACGTGATCGTGGAGGAAAACGACATTTTCGGCGACGGCGTGAATATCGCGGCGCGGCTAGAGTCGCTCGCCGAGCCGGGCGGCATCTACGTCTCCGCCGCCGTCCGCGACCAGGTCGGCGACAGGCTCGATATCGCGTTCGAGGATCTCGGCGAGCACAGCGTCAAGAACATCAGCCGGCCGATCCGCGTGTTTCGCGTGCTGCTCGACGCGAAGCGCGCGCCCGCCCGCGCGGCACAGCCGAAGGCTGCGGCGCGAATGCCCTCGATCGCCGTGCTGCCGTTCGCGAATATGAGCGGCGATCCAGAGCAGGAATTCTTCGCGGACGGTTTGACCGAGGACATTATTACCGAGCTGTCGCGCTTCCACGACCTTCTCGTCATCTCACGCAACGCCGTTTTCGTGCACAAGGGCAAGCCGGTGACGGCGCGGGGCATCGCCAAGGAATTCGGCGTCGACTACGTCGTAGAGGGAAGCGTCCGCAAGGCGGCCGACCGTGTGCGCGTCACCGTCCAGCTCATCGACGGCCTCACCGAGACACACATCTGGGCGGAGCGCTACGACCGCAAGCTCGAAGACATCTTCGCCATCCAGGACGAAGTCACGTCGGCCATCGTGGCGACGCTGCGCGGGCGCGTGGAGGCGGCAACGCATGAGCGCGCCAAGAAGAAGCCCACCGAGAACATGGCAGCCTACGAATATGTGCTGACCGGAAAGGTCCTGCACCACCGCTCGCAGTGGGAGGCGAATTCAGGAGGCGTTCGGCATGCTGGAGCGCGCCGTCGCGCTCGATCCCAAATACGCACACGCGCACGCCTGGAAAGCGTGCGTCCTCGGTCAGCGATTCGCTTACGGCTGGTTCGAGGACGCGAACGTCCTCCTCGGAGATATCACATCGGAACTGGAGACGGCGCTCTCTCTGGACGAGAACGACGCCGACGTTCACCGCATATTTGCTGCCGTGCACCTGATCTTCAATCGTTTCGAAAAGGCGAGCTATCACCAGGGGCGCGCACTCGAGCTCAGTCCCAACTACGATCTTGTCGTCGTGCAGCAAGGTGAGCTTCTCACCTGGCTCGGGCGGCCGGAGGAAGGGATCGAATGGATCCGCAAGGCGATGCGCCTCAATCCCTATCATCCGGAGCGGTTCTGGAACCACCTCGGCCGCGCGCAATATGCCGCGCGGCTCTACCCCGACGCGATCCAGTCTCTCGGCCGCATCAGCAAGCTCGCGCCTGCGCACCATGCCATCCTTGCCGCTGCATCTGCGCAGACGGGCGACAGCGCTTCCGCCGCGGCACATCGCCGCGAAATTCTGAAGCAAGCGCCGGACTTCACCGTGGCCGCCCACCTCGCAACGCAGCACTACCAGCGCGAATCCGACCTCCAGCATTACCGCGAAGGGCTCCTGGCGGCGGGGTTGCCGGCTTAGGTCGCATGGCGGCCGCCGTTGCGAGCGCGTCCGGCAACGCGATATAGTTTGATTTCAAACGACTGAAGCGGGATCACTGAGAAAACCGCGACGGAGGACATCATGCCGGCAGAGGCCGTTGGCCAACGCGACTGGGGCGTGCATCCGCCCTATGTCTATCCCGATTACAAATCGACGGTGCTGCGCGGACCGAAGCGTCCGCTCGTCCCGCTCAAGCAGACGCTTTCGGAGCTGACCGGCCCTGTCTACGGGCACGAAAGCGTCGGGCCGCTCGACGGTGATCTCACCAAGAACGCAGCCATGAACGGCGAACCGCTCGGCGAGCGCATCATCGTGACCGGCCGCGTGCTCGACGAGGCGGGCCGACCGGTCAGGAACACCCTGATCGAGATCTGGCAGGCCAACGCCGCCGGCCGCTACGTCCACAAGGCGGACCAGCACGCAGCACCCCTCGACGCGAACTTCCTCGGCGCGGGACGCTGCGTCACGGACGAGCACGGGCGCTACCGGTTCATGTCGGTGAAACCCGGCTCCTATCCCTGGCAGAACCACTACAATGCGTGGCGGCCGAACCACATCCACTTCTCGCTCTTCGGCCCGACGCTCGCCACGCGGCTCGTGACGCAGATGTATTTCCCCGGCGATCCGCTGCTCGCGCTCGACCCGATTTACCTCTCTGCCCCCGAAGGCGTGCGCGAGCGGCTCATATCGCAATTCTCGCTCGACGTGACGGAGCCGGGCTTCGCGCTCGGCTATGTCTTCGACATCGTGCTGCGCGGCCCTGCCGAAACGCCGATGGAGACGCCCAAATGAGCGATGGGGCGAGCCTCAAGCAGACGCCTTCGCAGACGGTCGGGCCCTACTTCGCCTACGGTCTGACGGCGGCGCAATACGGCTATCCGCACAATTCCATCGCTTCGAGCGAGGTGGCAGAGCCGCTCGTTCCCGGCGAGCACGTGGAGATCATCGGGCAGGTCATCGACGGTGCGGGCGACGTGATCCCCGACGCGATGATCGAGATCTGGCAGGCGGATTCGGAAGGCCGCTACGCCCACCCCGCCGACTCGCGCGGCTCCAACCAGCTCTTCCGCGGCTTCGGCCGCTGCGGGACCGGCACCATGCAGGACAGCCGCTTCATGTTCCGCACCGTCAAGCCCGGGTCCGTCGACGGCAAGCAGGCGCCGCACGTCAACGTCATCGTCTTCATGCGCGGCATGCTGGTCCATGCCTACACCCGCATGTACTTCTCCGACGAGGCGAAGGCGAATGCGCGTGATCCGGTGCTTCAGAGCGTGCCGGAGGATCGCCGGGCGACGCTGATCGCGAAGCGCGAAGAAACCGGGGCCATGCCCGTCTATCGTTTTGACATCCACATGCAGGGCGACGAAGAAACCGTCTTCTTCGACCTCTGACGGGTTCACGGATGGCCGAGTTCTTGTCCCTGTCCGAAGCGATCGGACGCAACCTCCATGACGGCGACCAGGTCGCCATGGAGGGCTTCACGCATCTCATCCCGTTCGCTGCGGGGCACGAGTTGATCCGCCAGGAGCGGAAGCGTCTCACGTTGATCCGCATGACGCCCGACCTGATCTACGACCAGCTGATCGGCGTCGGAGCGGCGGAGAAGCTTGTCTTTTCCTGGGGCGGCAATCCCGGCGTCGGCTCGTTGCACCGGCTGCGCGACGCTGTGGAGAACGGCTGGCCACAACCGCTTCAGCTCGAGGAGCATAGCCATGCGGCCATGGCGAACGCCTACGAGGCGGGCGCCGCCAACCTCCCCTTCGCGATGTTCCGCGGCTACAAGGGCGTCGACCTGCCGAAGGTCAATCCGGCGATCCGCTCCGTCACCTGCCCCTATACCGGCGAGGTGCTGGCGACCGTCCCGGCGCTCCGGCCCGACGTCGCGATCATCCACGCGCTACGCGCCGACAAGGCGGGCAACGTGCTCCTGGAAGGAATCGTCGGCGTGCAGAAGGAAGCCGTGCTGGCGGCCAAGCGCTCTATCGTGACGGTGGAAGAGGTCGTCGACGACTTCGGGCCGCGCAGTCCGAACGCCGTGATCCTCCCGGCCTGGACCGTGACGGCGATCGCGGTCGTGCCGGGCGGCGCCTTTCCCTCCTACGCGCACGGCTACTACAAGCGCGGCAACGCCTTTTACAAAGCGTGGGATCCGATCGCCCGCGACCGCGACGTGTTCTTGAGGTGGATCGACGAGAACGTGATGCGGAAATCCGCGGAGGATTTCGCGCAGTTCGCGAAGAAAGCTGCGTGAGACGGCCATGAACGTGCAGGCCCCCTCCTATACCGCCACCGAGATGATGACGGTCGTCGCGGCACGCGCGCTTTCGAACGACGACGTGGTCTTCGTCGGAATCGGCGCGCCGTCCGCTGCGTGCAATCTCGCGCGCCTCACCCACGCGCCCGGCATCACGCTGATCTACGAATCCGGCACGATCGGCACGAAGCCGAACGTGCTGCCGCTCTCGATCGGCGACGGCGAGCTTTCCGACACGGCGCTCACCACCGTCGCGGTGCCGGAGATGTTCCGCTACTGGCTGCAAGGCGGGCGCATCACGGTCGGCTTCCTCGGTGGCGCCCAGATCGACCGGTTCGCGAACCTGAACACCACCGTCGTCGGCGACTATGCGAAGCCGAAGGTCAGGCTTCCGGGTGGTGGCGGCGCGCCGGAGATCGCGACGAATTGCGGCGAGATCTTCATCACCATGGCGATGGGAAAGCGCGCCTTCGTCGACAAGCTTCCCTTCATCACGTCGTTCGGCCACGGTCAGGGGCCCGGCTCGCGCGAAGCGCTTGGCGTGAAGACGAAGGGACCGACCAAGGTCATCACCGACCTCTGCCTGCTTGAGCCCGATCCGGACACCTGCGAGCTGACGGTGACGGGGCTTTATCCCGAGACGACGCGGGAGAAGATCGCCGAGCAATGCGGATGGCCGATCAAGTTTGCATCCAAACTATGCGAGACCGCAGCGCCCACTGTCGAGGAGCTGAAGGTGCTCCGCGACCTCCAGGCGCGCACAAAGGCCGCTCACGGCGGCGACGCCTGATAGGGATCGAACCGCTTGCCGGCTAAGCAGCAAAGCCCTTATATCGCCGTCCGCGCGAAACCGAGGGGATGGGACGCGCAAGGGTCCGTCTGACGTATCCTTTTAGCGTCTAGTGGGGAGCACGGCTTCGCGCATGCGGGCTTGTGACATGACCTGATGGAGATGCAGCAGGTCCGCTACTTCATTACGCTCGCGAAAACCTTGAATTTCACGCGTGCCGCGGAGGAGTGCAACGTCAGCCAGCCATCGCTGACGCGCGCCATTCGGCTGCTCGAAGCGGAGCTCGGCGGCGAGCTCCTCCGGCGCGAAAGGCGGCAATCGCACCTGACCGATCTCGGCCAGCGCATGCTCCCTTTGATGCAGCAATGCTACGACGCGGCGCTTGCGGCGAAGTCTCTCGCCACGGCGATGAAAAAGAACCAGATCGCGCCCGTGTCGATCGCAGTCTCTCCGACGATCAATATTTCGTTATTCATGGCGCAGCTCAATGAGCTCTCGCGCGCCTATCCCGGCATCCAGCTCCGGATCAAGCGTGGCGGCGGAGACGAGATCGGACAACTCTTGAAGGACGGCGAGGCGGAGATCGCCATCGCCGGTCCGTTGCCGGACAGCTGGGAGCGGCTCGACCAATGGCCGCTCCGTGAGGAGCGATTCGACCTGATCGTCAGCCGCGAGCATCCGCTGGCGAAGAAGGACATCGTTCCCGTTGCCGAGCTGCAGGGCGAGCGGTTCCTGCGACGCGCCGGCTGCGAGATGAGTTCGATCATCTCGCGCACGCTTGCCATCCACGGCATCGACACGGACGACGCGCATGAGGTGGAATCGGAACAGGACTTCTACGCGCTGCTTGAGTCGAATTTCGGCCTCGCCCTCGGCCCGGCCAGCGGCTCGCTCCCCGACAAGCTGGCGCGCCGCATGATCGAGGGCGTCGACGTGAAACGGAACATCACGCTCTACGGCATTGCCGGACGCCGCCGCTCGCCCGCTGCCGCCACGCTCCTGAACCTCCTGCGCGCAACCGACTGGTCGCGCACGATCAATTAGCTTGGCGACGAGCCGGCGCTTTCCAGCGCGGCGAGGAGGTCTTCGATCTCCATGCGCCTGCGATAGTCGGGATCGACGTGGCGCGCCTTGATGATGCCGTCGGTGCCGACCACGAAGGTCGCCGGGATCGGCAGCATCCAGGACTCGTTGCCCTGGTAGACGGGCATGTTCACCCCGGCGGCGGGAAGCAGCGCCTCCATCTCCGCGCCGACCCACATCACCAGGTTCAGCGACATGGCGTAGCCGTTGTCCATGTCCGTCAGGATCGGAAAGCGCGCGCCTGAGTCCTCTTTGAGCTGCAAGGTGAACTTCTGACGATCAGGGAGTATCGCCACCACCTGCGCGCCCATGGCGGCAACCTTGTCATGTATCTCGCCAAGCGCCGCGGTATTGACGCGGCAATAAGGGCACCAATGTCCGCGGTTGAACGCGATTGCGACCGGCCCCTTCTCAAGCAGTCCTTCGAGGCTGACGAGACTTCCCCGCTTCGTCAGGCAGCATGAAGGGCGGCATCGGCTCGCCCGGGCCCGGCGAGGTCTTGCCGATCCCGCTTTCCGTGAGCCGCGCGATCAGCCTGTCGACCGCGCTCGCAAAGCGGGGATTGAGGGCCCGTACCTCGTCGGCGACGAGCTTCAGCCGTTCGTTGACGGATGCATCCATGTGGCGCGCGCGCTCGATCGCGTCTCCGATCGCTTGGGTCAGCGGCTTCGAAGTCATTCCTTTTCCCCAAGAACCGCTGCAGCGCGTCCAGTCACCCGGACTTCAATCCTTCGTTCCGCAACGTCAGTCCCACTTCAAATCCATATCACGCGGGCTTTTTATTGAGGATAGAGAGAGGGCGGCTATGAAATCCATGCGCGACGTCACAAGAACGCCGCGGGATGGCCAGCCCGGCGCCTTGTGGCACCGCAAAAATGCCGCGATCGGTGGCCAATTGCGCCGCCCCTCGGGCGCAATAGCTCGGAGCTATCGGAACAATCGAACTTCAATATTTCTGGCGGCGCGAAGGATTCGCTTAAACGGATTACGCCAACACGGCGAAGACCAGCCCAGGGAAAGACGATCATGAGAAAGACTGCTCAAATCTCCGGTGCCGCGATAGCCGGCGCGCTTGTCGCCGCGCTCGCCGCCACCTCGCTCCCCGCGAAGGCCGCGGATGCCCCGACCGCCGACAAGGAGAAGTGCTTCGGCATCTCGCTCGCCGGCAAGAACGACTGCGCCGCCGGTCCCGGAACCACCTGCGCCGGCACCAACAAGGTCGACTACAACGGCCATTCCTGGAAGCTCGTGCCGAAGGGCACCTGCGTCACCATGGACACGCCGTTCGGGCCCGGCGCGCTCGAGCCGATCGAGCGCCCGAGCTAGTCGACCGCTCAACCCTTCAACCGAAGCATCGCGCCATGCCTCGGCGGCGGCGGGTCGCAAAGACCCGCCCCGCGGACCATCGAAGACGCGAGCAATCTGGGGAACGAACATGCTCCGCCCAATGTCGCCTCCGACCTATCGTGCATCGCACCGCATCCCGCCGCGCGCCGGCGTCGGACTGAAGAGCGAGCACGTCGCCGACATCTCCGAGAACGCGCGCAGCGTCGCCTTCTTCGAAGTGCGCGCTGAGACCTACATGGGCGACGGCGGCGCACCGCATGCGGCGCTCGCGCAGATCCGCGACCGCTTTCCCCTCTCGCTCCACGGCGTCGGCCTCTCGATCGGCGGCGCGAAGCCGCTCTGCCGCGAGCATCTCAGCCGGCTGCAGCGACTCGTCGCGCTCTATCGGCCCGGTCTTTTCTCCGAGCATCTCGCGTGGTCGGGCCACAGAGGCAGCGGTCTGAACGACCTTCCGCCGCTTCCCTACAACGAAACGACGCTCGCCCGCGTCGCCGCACATGTCGGGCAGGTGCAGACGGTGCTCGGCGTCCGCATGCTGCTTGAGAACCCGTCCAAGCGTGTCGCCTTCGAGAATTCCACGATGAGCGAGACGGAGTTCCTCTCCGAAGTCGTCGCGCGCACAGGCTGCGGCCTGCTTCTCGACGTGACCAACGTGCACGTCTCCGCCACGAATCACGGCTTCGACGCGTTCGAGTATCTCGATTCCTTCCCGGTCGCCGCGGTCGAGGAGATCCATCTCGGCGGCCAGACAGAGCAGCGCGATGCCGACGGCGCGGCATTCCTCGCCGACTCGCTCGCTGATCCGGCCGCCGATCCGATCTGGGCACTCTACGAATATGCGATCGAGCGCACGGGTCCGGTCCCGACCCTGATCGACTGGGACTACACGTTCCGACCTACCGAAGGCTTGCGGACCAGGCCGCCCGCGCCGACGCCGTGATGGAGCGCTTCTGCGTCGCCAACTTCAAGCGGACGGCGTGAGGCAAGATGAGCACGCGAGAGAGCCGGGCGCCGTCGGGAGGCGGAATCAGCTCGGTGATTAGCCCTCTCCCCTGAGGCGCTTCACGATCTTCGGTATCTCCTGGTCGCGGCTCTTCGCGGCGACAAGCACCGTGTCCTTGGTGGCTACCACTACCAGCCCGTCGAGCCCAAGCGCCGCCAGCCGCGGCCCTTCGCTGCGGAGGTAGGAGTTCGTGGTCGCCTCGGCGATCACATCGCCGATCGCGGCGTTCCCGTCGGCATCGCGGTCCGCCACCTCCCAAAGCGATGTCCAAGAGCCGACATCACGCCAACCGAAATCCGCCGGCACAACCGCCAACGCATCGCTTCGCTCCAGAATGGCATAGTCGAGCGAGACGGCGCGGCAGCCCTCATAGGCGCTCGCGTCCGGCCGCACGAAGTCAGCGTCGCGCGCCGCGCCTTCCAGCGCCGCGCGCACAGAAGCGAGAAGCTCAGGCTCATAAGTCGAAAACGTGCCGCAGGAGCCGACCGGCCGACGCCAGCACGATCCCACTGTTCCAAAGGTAGTCGCCGCTCGCGAGGTAGGCTTCCGCCTTCGCCCGGTCGGGTTTCTCGACGAAAGCAATGACGGTGCGTGCACATCCTGCTTCGTCGCGCGGCTCGCCGTAACGTATGTAGCCGTATCCGGTGGCGGGATTGTCCGGCCTTATGCCGAAGAGCGTTATCAGGCCAAGCCGGGCTGCGGGAGCGGCCTGCCGCACGCTTTCACGGAACCCCGCGACATCGCGGATCAGATGATCGGCAGGCATCAACAGCAACAGGCCATCGGGATCGGTCTCTGCGACGAGAAGTGCGGCAAGCGCTGCTGCTGGTGCCGTGTTTCGCGCAATCGGTTCCAGCACGACGCTTGCGTCCGTGGCGCCGACCTCGCGAAGCTGCTCGGCGATCATAAAACGGTGGCTCGCCCCCGCGATCACGGTCAGCGGTTGAAAGAGATTGGGATCGGAAGCGCGCTCGGCCGCCTGCTGGAACAACGTGCCACCGTCCACAAGCCGGATCAGCTGTTTCGGCGCATCTTCCCGCGAAAGCGGCCAAAGCCTCACGCCGGCGCCGCCTGAGAGGAGGGCTGGAAAAATCCGCCCTTCCCAGCGTTTCACTGTGGATTCGCCCGTCCGCGCGTGGGGTAACCGGACCCACAGGCCCTCGGTGTCTCTGTTTCGCCCATCTTGTCTCCGAAGGCTTGCGGAGCTGACCAATACCTTGCAGGAAGAGCGCGATTCTTCCAAGCGGCGCTAGAGGGCCGCGTATGCGGCAACCCTCGATGAGAATCGATCCGCTTCGGATGTTGAAACGGCGCGCTTTGTTGTTTCAAGCGCCGTCCCCGACCTTCCTGCGCTTCGGCGCTCTCGTCGTCGTCGGCAACATTCTCACCGTTCTCTTCCGGGTCGTTGCGCTTCGCATCTTCACCCACCTCATGACCACGAATGCCTACGGCGCGGCGAACCTCGTGCTCGGCATTCTTGCGCTCGGAAGTCAGCTTGTCGTCCAACCGGTGACCGCCACGCAGGTGCGCTATCAGACGGCAGCGAACAGAGCCGGCGAAGGCGACAATTTCACGGCGCAGGCGCTCAAATGGTCTCTTGTTGCCGCCGCGCTCGTTGCCGCGGCGTGGCTCCTCGGCGTCGCGCTCTGGCCCTTCGAAACAAATGCATCCATCGGCATCGGCTTGGTCTCGGCCGCCGTGCTCTGGCCCATCCTCAGTAGCTGCCGCGGCGGTGTTCATCACGCGCCTTCATGCCGAACAGCGCATTCCGATTTATGTCTGGCTCAGGGTGGGAGAGAGCGCGTTCATCGCAATCATCACCGGCCTAGCGCTCCTCGTTTCGCCGGGGCCGGCGACGTTGGTATGGGGCCAGGTCGGGTCGTTCGCAGTGACCATCCTGGCGACCAGCTTTGTTGCGCCCTGGTCCACCCTCGACGCTCTCTCTCGCCTCTCGCAAAGAGACCAAGGCAACCCGCGCTTCCTGGAGAACCTGCGGCGGTATGGAGCGCCATTCCCGCTGATGTCGACGTTTCAGTGGCTGGCGAACATGGGCGACCGCTATGTCCTTGCCGCCCTCCTCGGCGCCGGTGCCACGGGCCAATACCTCGCCGCCTTCACGATCGCCAGCAGCGGCTTCCTGCTGGCCAACGGCGCGATGGGCGATCTTTTTCGACCAAAGCTCTTCGATGCGGAGACCGCCGGGGATCGCGCCCGGGCAAGCCGTGTCTTCACGGCCTGGCTCGCGCTCTACGCGGCCATCAGCCTCTGCGGTCTCGCTGCCATTGCTCTCTTAGGGCACTGGATTGTCTTGCTGCTGCTCGCCGAGTCCTATCGCGCGAACGCCGTCGAGATCATGCTCTGGATCGCTTTCGGCTATAGCCTGGCCGGACTTTCGCTGGCCTTCGAGAATCGGCTGTACTCTCTCGGCCGGTCAGCGAAGCTTTTGTGGTCGACCGCGCTCGGCGCCAGCAGCAACCTGGTGTTCGCCTACATCTTCATCCCGTGGCACGGCGTCGTCGGCGCGGCGCAGGCAAGCTGCTGCAGCTTTGCCGTGCAACTTCTTGTGACTGCTATTGTTTTGCGCCGCACCCTGACGGAGCATGCGGCCAAGTCCACGTGATCCGTTGCAACAGGCGGCTCATGTTTTTCGGCGGGGCCGCAGTCCAGGAATGCGATCGAAGCGGGGCGATCGGGCGTCCTTCCCGCTTCCAGATCGGCAGCGTTTCCGCTATCCCGTCCTCCGACTGCCGCTGTGGATCTGGCGCCGTGTCATATTCCCGCGTCGCGTTCACCTTGGCGGCCAATAGGGGTTCTCATTGACTGAAAACCGCGGCATGTTCCGCCCGCGGACGAGGCGGTCGTTTCCTGCGGTTGAGCGGCGCGTTTTCGGGCCGGGTCGCGTGCGACCCTGCTGGCGCCAGGAAAGGGCAGAGTTGGGCATGCTGAACGTCGGCGTGATCGGGACAGGCTATGTCGGACTTGTGACAGGGGCCTGCCTCTCGGACCTCGGGCACCATGTCGTCTGCGTGGATACGGACGAGCTGAAGATCGGGCGGCTGAAAGCAGGCGAGATCCCGATCTACGAGCCGGGGCTGAAGGAAACGGTCGCCGACAACGTCGGGCGCGGACATCTCCGTTTCTCCACCAGCATTGAGGAGGCCGCTTCGAACGACGTCGATGTCTTCTTCATCGCCGTAGGCACACCCACCAACGCGGACGACGGTAGTGCCGTCCTGAGCTATGTCCACGGCGCCGCGGACGATATCGCGCGCGCCCTTGCCGCCCGTCCTGCAAGGCTGGACCAGTTCACCGTGGTCGTCACCAAGTCGACGGTGCCGGTCGGGACGAGCTGGGAGATCGCTCGGATCCTCGGCCAGCACCTTTCGAGCGAGCGTTTCGCCGTCGCCTCCAATCCGGAGTTCCTGCGCGAAGGAAGCGCGGTCAGGGACTTCATGGAGCCCGACCGGATCGTCGTCGGCTCCGAATTGGAACGCGCCCGCAAGGTGCTTGAGAAGCTCTATCTCCCGCTCACGCGTCGGGGCCGGCCGCTGGTCGTCACCTCAACCGTAGAGACGGCGGAGCTCATCAAATACGCCGCGAACGCTTTTCTCGCCACGAAGATCACCTTCATCAACGAGCTCGCGCGCCTTTGCGAGGCCGCCGGCGCCAACATAGCGGAGCTTGCAAACGGCGTTGGGCTCGACTCCCGTATCGGCGCGAGCTTCCTGTCCGCCGGCCCAGGCTTCGGCGGCTCTTGTTTCCCGAAGGATTTGCGCGCGCTCGTGAAGACCGCCAAGGATTTCGGCTCACCTGTCGAGATCGTCGAAACCGTGCTTCGCGCCAATGACCACCACAAGGACCAGATGGTGGAGAAGATCCGCTCCGCGCTCGACGGCGAGCTTCGTGGGCGAACCGTCGGCGTCCTCGGCCTCGCCTTCAAGGCGAACACCGACGACATGCGCGATGCCCCTGCCCTCACGATTCTCCCGAAGCTCATCGCCGAGGGCGTGACCGTGAAGGCTTGCGATCCGGAGGCGAGCCGGAACGCGGCGCCGCTCCTTGCTGACGTGACGATCGTCGACACGGCGGAGGAGACGCTCTTGGGCGTGGATGCGGCCTTGGTCCTGACGGAATGGGACCATTTCCGCAGGCTCAACTGGCGGGAGATCGCGGGGACGATGCGCGCACCGCTGCTGATCGACCTCCGAAACATCTACGATCCGCAGGACATCGCCGAGCAGGGTTTGCGCTACGTGTCGCTTGGCCGTCGCGAAATCCAAACGCCGCTAGAGTCCGCCGCAGCCGAATGACCGATTCGCCGCCGCACGACTTCACCCGCGCCCGCGCCCTGGTGACGGGCGCGGCCGGCTTTCTCGGCTCGCACCTCTGCGACACCCTGATCGCGCGCGACTACGACGTGGTCGGGCTCGACAACTATTTCACCGGGCGCAAGGAGAACGTCGCACATCTCCTCAACAACCCGAACTTCGAGATGGTCCGGCACGACGTGCGCCAGCCCTACTGGGGAGAGTTCGACGAGATCTTTCATCTCGCCTGCCCAGCCTCGCCGCGATTTTACCAGCGAAACGCCATCGCGACCGCCAAGATCAGCTTCCTTGGCTCGCTCAATATGCTGGGTCTCGCCAAGCGCACGCGCGCGCGCATCTTCCATGCTTCGACATCCGAAGTGTACGGCGACCCGCTCGAGCATCCGCAGAAGGAGAGCTACGCCGGCAGCGTGAACCCGATCGGGCCGCGCGCGTGCTACGACGAAGGCAAGCGCATCGCCGAGGCGCTCTTCTTCGACTACCACCGTCAGCACGACGTCGACATCAAGGTCGTGCGCATCTTCAACACCTACGGGCCGCGCATGAACCAGCACGACGGCCGCGTCGTGTCGAACTTCATCGTGCAGGCGCTCAAGGGCGAGGACATCACCCTCCACGGCAACGGCAGCCAGACGCGCTCCTTCTGCTATGTCGACGATTTGATCCGCGGCTTCCTCGCTCGCCATGGATTCGCCGCCCGAATTCACCGGTCCCGTCAATCTCGGCAATCCGGAGGAGTTCACGATCCTTGAACTTGCCGAGATGGTCATTGAAATGACTGGCTCGCGCTCCAAGATCATCCGTACGGCGTTGCCCGTGGACGATCCGAAACGACGTTGCCCGGATATCTCGCTTGCCAAGAAGGCGCTCGGCTGGGAGCCGACGGTCAAGCTCAAGGAAGGCCTTCAGAAGACCATCGCCTTCTTCGAGCAGGAGCTCAGTCTAGCGCACGTGTCATAGGCGGGCCGCCGGGAGGGAGACCGCAATGAAGCTACCCGGTCCCGATCACCCCATTACGATCGCGCCCAATCCAAATCGAGTCGTCGTGACTTTCGCCGGCCGCGAGGTTGCCAACTCGACGCGCGCGCTGACACTGAGGGAATCAACCTACGCTGCCGTGCATTACATTCCGCTTGCCGACGTCGACATGGCGCTGCTTCAGCGCACAGCACATGGCACACATTGCCCCTACAAGGGCGACGCCAGCTACTATTCGCTCCGCGTCGACGGCCGCGCCTCGGAAAATGCGGTCTGGACGTACGAGCGGCCGTTCGACGCAGTGGCGTCGATCAAGGACCACCTCGCCTTCTACCCGGAGCGCGTCCACGGCATCGAAGAGCGGCCCGCCTGACGCGAGTCAGAACGCGCCGAAGCCCTGGGTTAGCGGCACGGCGCGGACCTCCTCGAGAAGCGCGACGAAGCCCTTCGCCTGATGCTCCGCCACCGCGCGACCCTTCTCCGGGGTAGCAGAGGCGGCGTCGCCGACGACGCCGTTCGGGTTCAGATCGCGGGCGATCCAGGCGAAAGCATGCGTGCCGGTCGGGGCGAGGTGCCTGAACTTCGCGTCGGTCTCGGCGGCCAGCGAGAGGAAATTCTCCGCCATCGCCATGTCGACGAGATCGGGCCGAAAGTGAAGCATCAGCGACGTCTCGACCTCGCCGCCGTGGATGCCGTGACGCCGCTCAAGCTCGGAGAACATGCCTTCGGGGTGGCCGAAGCGCGACCAGCTCGTCTTTACGACCAGCATGTCGGCCCGCACGCGCAACTCGCGCGCGACGATCCCCATCATCTCCTCGTTGCCACCGTGCGAATTGACGATCACGAGCTTCCGCACGCCGGCGCGGCTGACCGAGAGGCCGAGCTCCGTCCACGCCTCGATCGCCACGTGCGCGGGGAGCGTCAGCGTGCCCGCGGCCCAGAGGTGCTCGTTGGACTTGCCGACCGCCTGGAGCGGCAGGCCGCGCACGTCGAGGTTCTCCGGAAGCATGGCAGCTGCGGTCATCAGCATGCCGTCCGCGATCAGCGCGTCGGTGCCAACGGGAAGGTGCGGGCCGTGCTGCTCGGTCGCCGCTATCGGGAGGATCGCAATCGTCGCGTCGGGATCGACCGTGTCGAACTCGGTCATCCGGTACTCGCCCCAGCGGAGCCGCCGGCGTTTCTCGCTCATGCTCTGTACCTCACGATTGCGTCACGCAGCCGGCCCGACCGCGATCGCCTCGATCTCGACCTTGAATTCGGGCCGCGCGAATCCGGAGACGATCATCAGGGTGGAGGCCGGGAGCGGATCGGCGAAGAGACGGTCGCGCACCGCCATATAGGGCCGGAGATGCGCGCGGTCGGTCACGAAGGCGTTGAGCCGCGCGACGGCGCCGAGCGTCAAATCCGCCTCGGCGAGGATCGCCGCGATATTCCGGAAGCAAAGCTCCGCCTGCGCGCCGGCGTCCTCCGGCACCGCCTCGTCGGCGGCAATGCCGACTTGCCCGGAGCAAAGGATCAGGCGGTGCCCGGCCGGTACCTCCACGCCATGGCTGTAGCGTGCAAAAGGCGGGCGAATCGTGGGAGGATTGAGCGGGCGGAGCATGGGTTTTCTGGAGCTTCGGCAAAGCTACGATCCGCCGCCGCCCCGTGACAAGAGAGGGGTCCGGCTTTCGTGCAGCCATGCCGCTTTCTTGTGCAGGTTCCTTCGCCTAGACTGCCCGCGCTTTTTGAGGATTTCCCGTCACCCGGTGCGCTTGCGAACCGGATCGGGATCAGCCGCCGCTGGCATGGCTCTTGCGGCGCGGCGGGCAGACGGATCATCACGTGAATACGCATGGCGGCCCTGTGGCCGGACCACGCAACAGGCAAGGCGGAGTGGAGACAGCATGAGCACGATCAGAGCGATGACCTTCGGACTTGCAGCCGGCGCGGCTGCCCTCTCGTTTTCGGGGCAGGCGCTGGCGCTCGACGAGCTCACCTTCGGCACCAACTGGGTGGCGGAGCCAGAGCACGGCGGCTTCTACCAGGCCGTCGCGGACGGCACTTACGAGAAGTATGGGCTGAAGGTCACCATCGTTCCGAAGGCCGACCAGGCGATGCTGCTCGGCGGCAAGATCCAGTTCTACATGCAGGGCAACCTGCTCGGCACGTTCTCCGCGGCCGAACAGGATGTGCCGGTCATGGAAGTCGCCGCGATGTTCCAGAAGGACCCGCAGATCATCATGGCGCATCCGGAAAGCGGGCTTAAGACCTTCGGCGACCTCGCCAAGCTGAAGTCGCTTTTCGTCGGCGACGATCTGTTCGTCTCCGGCTATCGCTGGATGATGGCGGCCTATCCCGGCATCACCGAGGAGCAGCGCAAGCCCTACAACTACTCGGTCGCGCCGTTCCTCGCAGACATGGATTCCGGCCAGCAGGGCTATGTCACGTCCGAGCCCTTCGCGGTGATGAAGGAAGGCGGCTTCGAGCCGACGGTCTTCCTCCTGGCGGACGCGGGATACACCACGACTTCGACGATGATCGAGGGCATGGCCGACTATGTGAAGGCCAACCCCGACCTCACCAAGCGCTTCGTCGAGGCGTCGATCATCGGCTGGTACAACTATCTCTATGGCGACAACAAAGCGGCGAATGACTGGATCAAGAAGGACAATCCTGACATGTCCGACGACCAGATCGCCTTCTCGATCAAGCAGCTCAAGGACCACGGGCTCCTGGTCTCCGGTCCGGCCAAGGAAAAGGGCATCGGCTGCTTTACCGCCGAAGGCGTCAACGACTTCTACGACAAGATGGTGAAGGCGGGCGTCGTCAAAGCCGGGCTCGACCTCACGAAGGTCTACACGACCGAATATGTCTGCAAGGGCGTGGGCATGGAGCTCGCGAAATAGCACCTTTGACAGACTGAAGCGTGCCGCCGGCGAAGCTCCGCCGGCGGCCTGGACGGACCATCGGCGAGGGAGATCGCCGACGCCGGCTTTCTGGCGAAAAACGAGGCGCATCGTTGAACTTCGTCGCAGAGGCAGACGCAAAGAGCCGGAGCGCGCGAGCCGCCGCGAATGGGCCGCTCTTTGCGCTCCGCTCCATCTCCAAGGTGTTCTCGAACGGTACCGTGGCGCTGAAGGAGATGTCGCTCGACGTCGGTCGCGGCGAATTCCTGAGCCTGCTCGGCCCTTCCGGCTGCGGCAAGTCGACGGCGCTTCGAATCATCGCCGGGCTCGGCGAGCCGACCTCGGGCACGATCGAATGGCCGACCGCCGAATATGATGCCGCCGGCCGGCCGCATCCGGAGATCGGCTTCGTCTTCCAGGAGCCTACCTTGATGCCCTGGGCGACGGTCTTCTCCAATGTCTGGCTGCCGCTCAGGCTGAAGGGCATCTCCAAGTCCGCCGCGCGCGACGAGGTGATGGAGGCGCTCAGGATGGTCGGGCTTGACGCCTTCTCCAGCGCCTATCCGCGCGAGCTTTCCGGCGGCATGAAGATGCGCGTCTCGATCGCCCGCGCGCTGATCACGAAGCCGAAGCTGCTCTTGATGGACGAGCCGTTCGCCGCGCTCGACGAGATCACGCGCTTCAAGCTCAACAACGATCTTCTGGAGCTCTGGGAGCGCTTCGGCTGGACGGTGATCTTCGTCACGCACTCGGTGTTCGAGTCGGTCTATCTCTCGGAGCGGATCGTCGTCATGGCCGCCCGCCCCGGCCGCGTCTACACGAACCTTTCGATCGACGCGCCCTATCCGCGCCATGACGATTTCCGCACATCGACGGTCTACAACGACAATTGCCGGCGGGTGTCGGACGCGCTGCACGAGGCCATGGGGGAGCGCACCCGTTGAGCGCCATCGATGCCGGCAAAGCCCGGGCAGCGGCCGAAGCGGACGACCAGCTTGTTCCAAAGCCTGTCGGCGAGGGCATCGGCAGCCGCGTGGCACGGCTTGCCGTGCCGGCAGCCATGCTCGCCCTTTTGATCGTCGCCTGGCAGGTTTACGTGACCGTGGCGCATGTGCCGCACTACATCCTGCCGAGCCCGGTCAGGATCGGCGAGGACTTCGTCACCGACTGGCCCATCCTCGGCAAGGCGCTCCTCGTCACCTTGAGGACGACGTTCCTGGCGCTCGGAATCGCGCTCGTCTCCGGCGTGGCGCTCGCCATCCTGATGGCACAGTCGCGCTGGATCGAGCTCGCGCTCTTCCCCTATGCGGTGATCCTGCAGGTGACGCCGATCGTGGCGATCGCGCCGCTCATCCTGATCTACACGTCGACGACCGGCGAGGCGCTGCTGATCTGCGCATGGCTCGTCGCCTTCTTCCCGGTCCTTTCCAACACCGCGCAGGGGCTGCATTCCACGGACCACAATCTCCTCAACCTCTTCGAGCTCTACGGCGCGAGCCGCTGGCAGACGCTGATCCATCTCAGGCTCCCGAACGCGCTGCCCTATTTCCTGGCGGGGCTCAGGATTGCCGGCAGGCTTGGCGCTGATCGCCGCGGTCGTCGCGGAATTCGCGGCCGGCACGGCGGGCGAGAATTCCGGCCTCGCCTTCCGCCTGATCGAGGCGCAGCACCGGCTCAATATTCCGCGCCTCTTCGCGGCGCTCGTCCTCCTGTCGCTCACCGGCGTCCTGATCTTCGCCGCGACGAGCCTTCTCTCGCATCTCCTTCTCAGGAACTGGCACGAGAGCGCGGTACGGCGGGAGAACTGAGGTGGAAACGATGCTGGATGGCGGGTCGTACCGGCTGGCGCGCGCCCGGGTTCCAGCATGCCTCGCCGAGGCACGCGCTCGTCGCTGACGGCGATGGCCTGGCCCTTGCCGACATTTCCGTGGCCGACGGCAAGATCGTCGGGCTCGATCGGGCTGAGGAGCTTGCCGCCGATGCGATCGACCTCGCCGGGCGCATCGTCCTTCCGGCCTTCGTCGATTGCCACACGCATATCGACAAGGGCCACATCTGGCCGCGCATGCCGAACCCTGACGGCACCTTCCCCGCCGCACTCGATGCGGTCGCACTCGATCGCGCCGCGCGCTGGAGCGCGAAGGACGTCGAGGCGCGCATGGAATTCTCGCTGCGCTGCGCCTATGCCCACGGCACGATCGCGCTTCGCACGCACCTCGATTCGCTCAGCCCCCAGGAGACGATCTCCTGGCCGGTCTTCGAGAAGATACGCGAGCGCTGGAAGGGACGGGTCGCGCTTCAAGCCGTGTCGCTCGTCACCGTCGAAGAGGTGCGCAACAAGAGATGGTTCGCGTCGCTCGCCGCCCGTGTCGCCGCGGCAAAGGGCGTGCTCGGCGCGGTGACCTTCATGGTGCCCGACCTCGATACCCTTCTCGACCACATCTTCCGCGCGGCGACGGAGCGCGGCCTCGATCTCGACTTCCACGCCGACGAGACCGGCGACCCGGATGCCCGTTCGCTCGACCGCATCGCCGAGGCCGTGCTCAGGAACGGCTTTCGGGGCCGCGTGCTCGCCGGCCATTGCTGCTCGATCGCCCGCCAAGCCGCCGACGCCGCGCGAAACACGCTCGACAAGGTGGCGAAGGCCGGCGTCTCCGTGGTGAGCCTGCCGATGTGCAACCTCTATCTCCAGGACCGCCGCACCGACGGCACCACGCCGCGCTGGCGCGGCGTCACGCTCGTGCACGAGATGAAGGCGCGCGGCATCAAGGTCGCGGTCGCCTCCGACAACACGCGCGATCCTTTCTACGCCTATGGCGATCTCGACATGCTCGAAGTGCTGCGCCAGGCAACACGCATCCTGCACCTCGATCATCCCTTTGACGACTGGCCGAAGGCGGTCGCCGCCGAGGCCGCGGCGATCATCGGCCTAAATGGCGTCGGGCGGCTGAAGGCAGGCGCCTCGGCGGACTTCGTGATCTTTCGCGGCCGCAACTGGACGGAGCTTCTTTCGCGGCCTGAATCGGACCGGATCGTGGTAAGGGGCGGACAGGCGATCGACAGCACCCTCCCCGACTATTCGGAGCTCGACGATCTGATGGAGATCGCAAAATGATGACCGACATGGCGACTGACATTGCCGCCCTCAAAGCTGCGCTCGGCGACATCAAGATCGAGGACAACCCCGCGATCGTGAAGCAGAAGAGCCGCGACTTCTTCTGGTACTCGCCGGTGCTGAAGCGCCAGCTCGACCACGTGACCGCCGACCTCGTCGTGTCGCCGAAGAGCGAGGACGAGGTCATTCGCGTCCTCAAGACCTGTTACGCGATGGGCGTGCCCGTCACGCCGCGCGGCGCCGGCACCGGCAACTACGGGCAGGCGATGCCGCTCTCGCGCGGCGTCGTTCTGAACCTCGCCGAGATGAACAAGGTGAAGCGAATTGCGCGCGGCAGCGTCGTCGCGGAAGCGGGCGCCGTGCTCGCCAAGATCGACGAGGAAACGCGGCCCGGCGGCCAGGAGCTTCGGCTTCGCCCCTCCACCTACCACACGGCGACGATCGGCGGCTTCATCGCCGGCGGCTCGGGCGGCATCGGCTCGATCCGATGGGGCGGCCTCCGCAACATCGGCAACGTGCTCGGGCTTCGCGTCGTCACCATGGAGGAGAGCCCGCGCGTGCTCGACTTGAAAGGTCGCGACCTCATGAAGGTCATGCACGCTTACGGCACCAACGGCATCATCACCGAGGTCGAGATGCCGCTCGACGCGAGCTACGACTGGGTCGACGTCATCGTCGGCTTCGACGACTACATGAAGGCCGTGCGCTTCGCCGACCTGATCGCCAACCAGGACGGGCTGCTCTTCAAGGAGATCGCCACCGTCGCAGCGCCCGTGCCTCACGACTATTTCCTGCGCCATAAGAAATTCCTGAAGCCGGAGCACTCCGTCGTGCTCACGATGGTCGCGCCGCACGCGATCGAGCCGTTGATGACGCTTGCGAGCGAGAACCGCGCGGAGATCCTGTTCCGCTCCGACACTGCGAGCGCCGAAGAGAAGAAGGGACTGCCACCGCTCTTCGAGTTGACCTGGAACCACACGACGCTGCGCGGGCTCCGTGTCGACCCGACGATCACCTATCTGCAGGTGCTCTATCCCTTCCCGGACCACGTCGAGAAGGTGGAGACGATGACCCGGATCTTCGGCGACGAGGTGCCTGGGCATCTCGAATTCCAGCGCTTCGACGGCAACGTCTGCTGCTCCGGACTGCCGATCGTGCGCTTCACGACCGAGGAGCGGCTCGACGAGATCGTCCGCATTCACGAGGAGAACGGCTGCCCGATCTTCAATCCGCACCGCTACACGCTCGAGGAAGGCGGCATGAAGCGCACCGACGCCGTGCAGCTTGCCTTCAAGCGTGAGGCCGATCCGAAGGGGCTCTTGAATCCCGGCAAGATGATCGCCTGGGAGAACCCCGACTACGACTGGAAGAGCGACAAGGTCTATCTCTTCCCGGGCCTGCAAGCGGCGGAGTGACCTCGATGGGCGTCGTGCCGAGCCTTCAGGAACTCGACGAGACGATCGCGCGGATGACGGCGCGCTTTAGGGTTTCATCCGATCCGCGTGCCGCGCATCTGCTGGAGGTCTACGAGCGGCTTTCCCTGCGGTTCGCCGATGATCTTTCCGACCGACGCGATATCGCGCTGTCGCGCGGCGGCGCGTTGATGATGGTGCGGTACATCCCGGAGGAGACCGACTGAATGCACGTCCTCGTGCTTTACGCGCATCCGGTCGAGACAAGCTTCAACGCGGCGCTTCACTGCGCGGTCGTCGAGACGCTGAAAAGCTCCGGGCACGCACGTTGACGATTGCGATCTCTATGCCGAGAATTTCGATCCGCGGCTGACGCGCGAGGAGCGCATCGGCTACCACGAGGTCGGGCCGAATATCGAGCCGGTGCGCGGCTATGTGGAGCGCGTGCGGGCGGCGGAGGCGATCGTGCTTTCCTTCCCGGTGTGGAATTTCGGCTATCCGGCCATCCTCAAGGGCTTCTTCGACCGCGTCTTCCTGCCCGGCGTCTCGTTCGACCTGACGCCGGAGGGCGGGGTCAAGCCGAAGCTCACGCAGATCAAGAAGGTCGCGGCGGTCTGCACCTATGGCGGGACGCGGATCCGCGCCTTCCTCGCCGGCGACCCGCCGCGCAAGGCCGTGAAGCGTGTGCTTCGCGCGCAGTCCGGCCGCCTCACCACGCCCGTCACCTATCTCGCCTATTACGGCATGAACCGTGCGACGGAAGCGACTTGCGGTGCGTTCCTGAAGCGGGTGAAGACCGAGATGGCGGCGTTCTGAGCGAGGCCGCCCGGCTCAGCCTGCCGGCGCGAGCACAAAATCGAAATCGACGCGCGCGTCGGGGCGGCGCTCCAGCTTGTATTCGAGCTCGGCGTCGACCGGCACGGGCTTCAGCTTGGCGATCAGAGAGCGGCGAACGCCGAAAACGGCGTCGGAATCGAGATACTCATCACCCTCGAAGAAGAGCTCGGTGACAATCGAGCGCATCCCCGGTGCGCTGACGATGTAGTGCAGATGCTTGGAGCGCCAAGCGTGCCGGTCGCCGGCCTTGAGCAGTGCCCCGACGGGCCCATCGTAGGGGACCGTGTAAGATTTCGGCATGACGGTCGTGTAGTAGTAGCGGCCGCCTTCGTCCGTGGTGAAGCGACCGCGGAGGTCCATCGGTTCCTGCCCCGGCTGCTGAAGGGGATACATGCCGGCGGCGTCGGCTTGCCAAGTGTCGACTTCCGCGCCGGCAAGCGGATGGCCGAGCGTGTCGCGCACCGTGCCATTGGCGAGCACAATCACGCCTTCGCGCTCCTTGGCGATGTCGGATGCCGAGCGCCATCACCGGCGCATCCTTCAGATAGAACGGGCCGAGGTTGGAGAGCTCGGTGCCGCCACCCTTGGTGTTGATCATGTCGACCAGCGCCGACCAACCGAGCACATCCGACAGAAGGATGAACTCGTGGCGCTCGGGTGAAGAGATTTTTCCGCAGTCGTAGAGGAAATTCAGGACGTACATCCACTCGTCCTGAGTCAGGTTGGTCTCGCGGGTGAAGTCGTGGAGATGCTCGATGAGGGCGTCGAGCAGAAATGAGAGGCGTTGATTCCTGCAGCCGCGGAACGACGTCTTCACCGCGTCTGTGATCGTCACCTGGTTGATGTCGCGCATTGGTCCGATCCTCCTCTTGCCCCTCTTGATCGGCTCATGGGCTACCGAGCCCGGCCGCACCCTGTTTGAAGCCTGAGCGCTGGGCCGATATCATCAGCTTGACACGAACTGCGGGATGTCGGTTCTCTCGGCGAGAAAAAAGAAAACACACAAGGGAGCCCGATGCGAATCGGCAAACACAGCGAGCCTTTCACCGCGATCGCGACGTCGGACGCCGAATCCATCACCGTGCGCGGCAAGGATCTCTGTAGCGAGCTGATCGGCAAGGTCAGCTTCACAGACTATTTCTACTTCCTCGTCACCGGCGCGATGCCGACGGAGAACCAGCGCTTCTTCACCGACGCGGTGCTTGTCGCGCTCGCCGAACATGGCCTCGTTCCGAACGTGCAGGCGGCGCGCATGACACTCGCCGCAGCTCCCGAGGCCTGGCAGGGGGCGGTGGCTGCCGGGCTGCTCGGGATGGGAAGTGTGATCGCCGGAAGCTCGGAGGTTGCGGGCAGGCTCCTCATCGAGCTTGTGGGCGAAGCGCGCACGGGCTCCTTCGAGGAAGCCGCCATCGCGGGCCTGAAGCGACTCGTTGCGGCGAAGCAGAAGGTGCCGGGACTCGGCCATCCCCAGCACTCCGCCGGCGATCCGCGCGCCAACGTCCTGCTCAAATTCGCCGACGAACGTGGCGTCTCCGGCGACCATGTCCGCATGCTGCGGCTCCTCGGCAAGCACGCTGAGGCAATCACCGGCCGCAAGCTTCCGATCAACGTGACGGGCGCGATTCCGGCGGTGATGCTCGATGTCGGCTATCCGCCCGAGGCATTGAAGGGGCTGGCCCTCCTTGCCCGCACCGCCGGGCTCGTCGCGCATCTTTACGAAGAATTGCAACGGCCTATCGGCTTCATCCTGTCGAGCCACGCCGACGAGGCGATCACCTACGACGGCGAGAAGCCAGCCGCGGCCGAGTAGGACGGACCTCCATGGCAAAAGTGCTCGCTGGTCTCCGCGTCATCGAGATGGGGACCTTCATCACGGGACCGGCGGCAGCAATGTATCTCGCCGATCTCGGCGCCGACGTGATCAAGGTCGAGCGGCCCGGCACCGGTGACCCCTTCCGCGCCTTCAAGGGCGGTTTGTACAGCCCGCATTACCAGACGTACAACCGCAACAAGCGCTCGATCACGCTCGACACGTCGAAACCCGACGATCGCGCCCTCCTCCACGAGCTTGTCGCGGACGCCGACGTCTTCATCCAGAATTTCCGGCCGGGCGTGGCTGAGAAGCTCGGTGCGGGCGAAGAGGAGCTGCGCGCGCTCAATCCGCGGCTCGTCTATTGCGCGATCTCGGGCTTCGGCACGAGCGGACCCTACCGCGACCGGCCCGCCTACGACACCGTCGCACAGGCCGCAAGCGGCTTCCTGCGTCTCGTCATGCCGCCAGAGAGGCCGCGCGTCATCGGGCCGGCGCTCGCCGATGCCATGACCGGCTTCTACGCCGCCCTCGGCGTCCTCGGCGCGCTTGTCGAGCGGCAGACGACCGGCAAGGGCCGGCGCATCGACGTGTCGATGCTCGAGGCGATGTGCCACTTCAACCTCGACTCCTTCACGCACTACTTCTCCGAGGGCGAGATCATGGGACCGCTCAGCCGCCCGAGCGTCTCGCAGTCCTACGTGTTCGAATGCGCCGACGGGAAATGGCTGGCGCTTCACATGTCGTCGCCGCCGAAGTTCTGGGAGGGCCTTGCGGCGGTCATCGGCCGGCCGGACCTCTTCGACGATGCGCGCTTCGCCACGCGTGAAGCGCGCATCGACCACCAGGACGACCTGATCGACTTCATGGCGCCTATCTTCAAGACGAAGGCGCGCGATGTCTGGTGCGAGGCGCTTGCGGCGGCGGAGGTGCCCCACTCCCCGGCCTACGATTCGAACGAGGCCCTGGAGGACCCGCAGGCGCGCCATCTTGAGCTCAAGATCGCCGCCGAGCATCCCGAGATGGGAACCTTCACGACCGTCCGCAGCCCCCTCTCCTTCGACGGCGAGAAGTCGCTCGACATCACCCCGCCGCCCACCCTTGGCGAGCACAACGAGGAAGTTCGCGCGGAGCTTGCCGCGAAACGCCGGGCGGCCGAATAAGCTTCGTCCCCATCCGCTTTTCCGCCTTGTGGCGAAATCTTAGGCAGCCGACTCCGCGCCGAGAGCGGGATTCCGGCCGTCATGGATGGCATGCACCTTGCTTTGCCTCTCCCGGTGAACAACCGATCAGGGAGTAGGTCATGGGAAGGGTGAGGGGAAGAAAGCTTCTAGCCGGAGCGGTGCTTGCAGCGTCGCTCGGGCTCAGTTCTGTCGCGGACGCGCAAGAGGATACGATCAAGGTCGGCATCCTTCACTCGCTCTCCGGCACAATGGCGATTTCTGAGACGACGCTGAAAGACGTCATGCTCATGCTCATCGACGAGCAGAATGCGAAAGGTGGATTGCTCGGCAAAAAGCTCGAGGCGGTCGTGGTCGACCCCGCTTCCGACTGGCCGCTCTTCGCGGAGAAGGCGCGCGAGCTTATCAGCCAAGACAAGGTCGCCGCGGTGTTCGGCTGCTGGACATCGGTCAGCCGCAAGTCCGTGCTGCCGGTCTTCAAGGAGCTCAACAGCCTGCTCTTCTATCCGGTCCAGTACCAGGGCGAGGAGAGCGAGCGCAACGTCTTCTACACCGGCGCCGCGCCGAACCAGCAGGCGATCCCCGCCGTCGACTATCTGATGAGCGAGGACGGCGGCTCGGTGACGCGCTGGGTGCTTGAGGGGACCGACTACGTCTATCCCCGCACGACCAACAAGATCCTCGAGGCCTACCTGAAGTCGAAGGGCGTCGCGGACGAAGATATCATGATCAACTACACGCCCTTCGGCTTCTCCGACTGGCAGACCGAAGTGGCCGCGATCAAGACCTTCGGCTCGGCCGGCAAGAAGACCGCCGTGGTCTCTACCATCAACGGCGACGCCAATGTTCCGTTCTACAAGGAGCTCGGCAACCAGGGCGTCAAGGCCGAGGACATTCCCGTCGTCGCCTTCTCGGTCGGCGAAGAAGAGCTTGCCGGCCTCGACACCGCGCCCCTCGTCGGTCACCTTGCCGCCTGGAACTACTTCGAGTTCGATCGACACGCCGGAGAACGCGGCTTTCATCGACTCGTGGCACAAGTTCATCGGCAACGACAAGCGTACCACCAACGACCCGATGGAGGCCCATTACATCGGCTTCAACATGTGGGTGAAAGCGGTGGAGAAGGCCGGCACCACCGATCCGGACGCCGTCATCGACGCGATCATCGGCGTCTCGGTGCCGAACCTGACCGGCGGCTACTCGACGATGATGCCGAACCACCACATCACCAAGCCGGTCTATATCGGCGAAATCCAGGCCGACGGCCAGTTCGACACCGTCTGGCAGACGCCCGGCCTCGTCGTGGGCGACGAATGGTCCGACTACCTGCCCGATTCGAAGCCGCTGATTGCCGATTGGCGCGCGCCGCTTTCGTGCGGTAACTTCAATACCGCAACGGGCAAATGCGGGGGCTCGGCGACGAACTAGCCCGATACAGCCTTTTTTAAATAGCGGGTCGGGCGATTCCTCGCCCGGCCCCGAGCCTTCGGCTCAAATAACGGACGCGAACCCAAGGTGACAGATGCTGAGGATTCTCGCTTCAGCTCTCTTTTTGTTCTTGGCCCATGCGGCCTTCGACAGCACGGCGCGCGCCGAGGGTCTCGCCGATGCTGTCACCGGATTCGCCAAAGGCGGCTACTCGCAGACGGTCGACGCACTCGCCGCGGTTGCGGCGACAGGCGACGACCGGGCGGCCGACATCGTGCGCGCGCTCAGGGACGGGCGGCTCTATTTCACCAAGTCCGACAAGAAGGTTTACATCAAGGACGAATCCGGCGCGCTCTTCGATGCGGCGACCGGAGAGCCCCTTACAGGCGATGCCCCGTTCGGCCTGGAGAAGGTGCGCGTCAACAATAGGGTGCGCGGCGCTATCGAGGCGACGCTTGGATCGCTGAACCTTCTGGCGCCGGACCCGACGCGGCGCGCTTCCGCCGCGGACGCCGTGTTCAAGTCGCGCGACGCGACGGCGCTGCCGGCGCTCAAGGCCGCACTCGCCAAGGAGACGGACCCTTCGATTAAGCGCGTGCTGGAAGAAGCGCGCGCCGCGATCGTCGTCGCAGACCAGGAGGCCGATGAGGCGGACCGTGTGGCGGCCGTGTCGACGCTCGCGGCGCGCGGCGACGAGGACGCCAGGGCGATACTGACGACGCTACCCGAGGGCGCGCCCGATGCCGTCAGCAAGGCGGCGGAAAAGGCCGTCGGCCAGATCGACCAGCGCCTCGCCATGTGGAACGCGGCGCAGAACGTCTGGTACGGAATCTCGCTCGGCTCGGTCCTGCTCCTCGCCGCGATCGGGCTCGCCATCACCTTCGGTGTCATGGGCGTGATCAACATGGCGCACGGCGAGATGGTGATGCTCGGCGCCTATACGACCTTCTTCGTGCAGGAGACGATCCGCAACTCGGCGCCCGGCCTCTTCGACTATTCGCTGGCGATAGCGATTCCGCTTGCTTTCCTCGTCTCCGGCGCTGCGGGCTTTGTCATCGAGCGCGCGATCATTCGCTGGCTCTACGGGCGGCCGCTCGAGACGCTGCTCGCGACATGGGGCCTGTCGCTCATTCTGCAGCAGGGGGTTCGCACAATCTTCGGCGCGAACAACCGGCAGGTCGGGAACCCGTCCTGGATGTCGGGGGCCTTCGACGTCGGGCACCTCACGATCACCTATAACCGCCTTTGGATCGTAGTCTTCGCACTCCTCGTCTTCGTTGTCCTCAACATCGTCTTGAAGGCGACGCCGTTCGGCCTGCAGATGCGGGCGGTGACGCAGAACCGCCGCATGGCGGCGTCGATGGGTATCCGCACGCCCTGGGTCGACGCCTTCACCTTTGCGCTCGGCTCCGGCATCGCCGGCATGGCGGGCGTGGCGCTCTCGCAGATCGACAACGTCTCGCCCAATCTTGGCCAGGGCTACATCATCGACAGCTTCATGGTCGTGGTGTTCGGCGGCGTCGGCAATCTGTGGGGCACGCTCGCCGGCGCGCTCACGCTCGGCGTCGCGAACAAGTTCCTGGAGCCCTATGCCGGCGCGGTGCTCGCCAAGATCCTGGTGCTCGTCTTCATCATCCTCTTCATCCAGAAGCGGCCGCGCGGCCTCTTCGCGCTTCGCGGCCGGGCGGTCGAATCCTGATGGCCCGGACGACGCTGATAGGCCTGGGCCGCGGCGCGCTCCCGATAACCCTGATTCTGCTCGCGATCGCGGTCATCGTGCCGATCCTGCATTTGTGGGTGCCTCCCGGGCACCGACTGCACGTACCGACCTATGCGGTCGCGCTCTTTGGCAAATACCTGACCTACGCGCTGCTCGCCGTCGCGCTCAATCTCGTCTGGGGCTATTGCGGCATCCTCTCGCTTGGCCACGGCGCCTTCTTCGCGCTCGGCGGCTACGCCATGGGCATGTATCTGATGCGCCAGATCGGCTCGCGCGGCGTCTACGCCAATCCGATCCTTCCCGACTTCATGGTGTTCCTGAACTGGAAGGAGCTGCCGTGGTTCTGGTACGGGTTCGACAGCTTCATCTACGCCGCCATCATGATCGTTCTGGTGCCGGGCGTGCTCGCCTTCGTGTTCGGCTGGTTCGCCTTCCGCAGCCGTGTGACGGGCGTCTATCTCTCCATCATCACGCAGGCCCTCACCTACGCGCTGCTCCTTGCCTTCTTCCGCAACAATTTCGGCTTCGGCGGCAATAACGGGCTGACTGATTTCAAGGTTATCCTCGGCTTCGACATCCAGTCGGACGCGACCCGCTCGGCGCTCTTTGCTGCAAGCGCCATTGCGCTCGCACTCGGCGTGATCGTCACCGCGGCGATCGTGCGCTCGAAGCTCGGCAAGGTGCTGGTCGCGGTGCGCGACGCGGAAAGCCGCACGCGCTTCCTCGGCTACCGCGTCGAGCACGTGAAGCTCTTCGCCTTCGTCGTCTCGGCCTGCATGGCCGGAATTGCCGGCGCGCTCTATGTGCCGCAAGTCGGCATCATCAACCCAAGCGAATTCGCGCCGGCCAACTCCATCGAAGTGGTGATCTGGACCGCGGTCGGCGGACGCGCGACGCTCGCCGGGCCGATCATCGGCGCGGTGCTCGTCAACCTGGCGAAGAGCTATTTCACCGCGGCCTTCCCGATGGCCTGGCTCTTCCTGCTCGGCGGGCTCTTCATCGCAGTGACGCTGTTCCTGCCGCGCGGAATCCTCGGAACGATCTCGCAAGGCTTCGGCATCGTGGTGGCGCGCCACCGCGCGGTCTTCGCGGAGAAGGGCATGGGCCCGCCGCACGAACCGTCGGACGATGCGCCTTCGGCGGGAAACGGCACGCCGTCCGCTCCCACGCGGCTCGAGGCGGCGGCGGTGGAGTAGCATGATGGCAGAAAAGCTCTCCACCAGCCTTCTCTACCTGAACAACGTCAGCGTCTCGTTCGACGGGTTCAAGGCGCTCAACGCCCTGTCGCTCGCGGTCGAGGCGGGCGAGATGCGCGCCATCATCGGGCCGAACGGAGCGGGCAAGACGACGATGATGGACGTCGTCACCGGCAAGACCCGCCCCGACGAGGGCGACGTCTTCTTCGAGGGCAACATCGATCTCACCCGCCACGACGAGGCGGAGATCGCCGAGCTCGGCATCGGCAGAAAATTCCAGAAGCCGACCGTCTTCGATTTCCACACGATCTCGAACAATCTCGAGCTGGCGCTCAAGGGCGAGCGCGGCGTCCTCGCAACGCTCTTCCATCGCAGCACGGCGAGAGAAGCGGCGCGGATCGAGGATATCCTGGACACGATCCGGCTCTCGCATTTGCGCAACAGCCTCGCGGGCAATTTGAGCCATGGGCAGAAGCAATGGCTGGAGATCGGCATGCTGCTTGCGCAGGACCCGAAGCTTCTGCTCGTCGACGAGCCGGCGGCCGGCATGACCGACGAAGAGACGGCTGAGACGGCAAGCTCCTGAAGCGCATCGCCGAGACGCATTCGGTCATCGTCGTTGAGCACGATATGACCTTCGTGCGCGATCTCGACGTTAGGGTGACGGTGCTGCACGAGGGCTCGGTGCTTGCCGAGGGCTCGCTGGAGCATGTCAGCGCCGACCCGCGCGTCATCGAAGTCTATCTGGGGCGCTGAGATGCTTGCCGTCGAGAACGTCGATCTTCACTACGGCGCGGCCCAGGCGTTGCGCGGGGTCAACCTGGAGGCGGAGCCGGGCAAAGTCACCTGCGTGCTCGGGCGGAACGGCGTCGGAAAGACGAGCCTGATGCGGGCGATCGTCGGCCAAGAGCCGATTTCGGGCGGGCGCATCATGTTCGACGGCGCGCCGCTCACCGGCTCGCCCTACTCGCGCGCCCGCGCCGGCATCGGCTACGTGCCGCAGGGTCGCGAGATATTCCCGCTCCTCACGGTGCGCGAGAACCTGGAGACGGGATATGCGCCGCTGAAGCGCGGCGAGCGGGGCGTCCCCGACGTCGTCTTCGAGCTCTTCCCGGTGTTGAAGAGCATGCTCGGACGGCGCGGCGGCGACCTCTCCGGCGGTCAACAGCAGCAGCTCGCGATCGGCCGTGCGCTCGTCATGCGCCCGAAGCTCCTCGTGCTCGACGAGCCGACGGAGGGCATCCAACCGTCGATCATCAAGGATATCGGCCGCGCCATCATCTATCTGAAGGAGCAGGCCGGCCTCGCCATCGTGCTCGTCGAGCAATATCTCGACTTTGCGCGCGAGCTTGCCGACCGCATTGCGATCATGGATCGTGGCGAAGTCGTCTTCTCGGGGACCGCCGCGGATCTCGATGACCCTGCCGTTCGCCGCCACCTCACCGTCTGAGGCTCTTGACGCGGCTCCGCCGCGCCTTGAGCGGACCGAGGGCGCGGCGCGGATCGCCTTCAAGCGCCGCGACGGTGCGACCGTCCTTGACCGGCTCTACCAGTCGGGCGCGTTCAAGGTGCGCTTTCCGCACCGCCCGGCGGAAGACCCGCCGGAAGCCGTGCTGATCAACACCGCGGGCGGGCTCACCGGCGGCGACCGGATGACCGGCGAAATCCGCCTCGATCCAGCGTGCCGCGCCGTCGCCACGACGCAGGCCTGCGAGAAGATCTATCGCGCCTCGGCCGGCACCGCCGAAATCCACACCAAGCTCAGCCTCGGCGCGGGAGCGCGGCTCGATTGGCTGCCGCAGGAGACCATTCTCTTCGACGGAGCGCGGCTTTCGCGGCGGCTCGACGCCGACCTCGCAGCGGATGCCAACCTCCTCGCCGTCGAGGCTCTGATCTTCGGTCGTGCAGCGCACGGAGAGCGTGTGCGCTCGGGGCTCTTCGCCGATCGCTGGCGCATCCGTCGCGGAGGCCGGCTCGTCTTCGCCGACGATCTGCGCTTCGACCTGAATGCCGAAATCTTGAGCAGACCTGCCGTGCTTGCATGCAATGGCGCCATGGCGACAGCCCTGCTGCTGACCGACACGCCGGACCAGCACCTGGAGCGAGCCCGCGAGATTGTCGGCGAGGCCGGCGGCGTCAGCGCCTGGGACGGCAAGCTCGTCGCTCGCCTTGTGGCCCATGACGGCGCGGCGCTCCGGCGCTCGCTCGTACCTCTCCTCGGGGCGCTCCGCGACGGCGCGCCTCTTCCAAAACTCTGGCGGATATGACCCGATGAACCTGACGCCGCGCGAGAAAGACAAGCTGTTGATCGCCATGGCGGCCGTTGTGGCGCGCAAGCGGCTCGAGCGTGGCGTCAAGCTGAACCACCCGGAAGCGATCGCGCTCATCACCGACTTCGTGGTCGAGGGGGCGCGCGACGGCCGAACCGTGGCCGAGCTGATGGAGGCCGGCGCGCATGTGGTTACGCGTGCGCAGGTCATGGAGGGCATCGCCGAGATGATCCACGACGTGCAGGTCGAGGCGACCTTTCCCGACGGCACCAAGCTCGTCACCGTGCATGAGCCGATAAGGTAGCGGCAAATGCCCGAATTCCATACGCCGCTTCCCTTCAGCCCGTTCGATCTCGCAGCGATCGGCTATGTCCTCGTCGTCGTGCTTCTCGTCCTCGGCATCCGCAAGATCTGGAGCGCCCTGAAATGATTCCAGGAGAAATCTTCCCCGCGGCTGGCGAGATCGAGCTCAACGCCGGCGCGCCGACGGTAACGCTTTCCGTCGCCAATAGCGGAGACCGCCCGGTGCAGGTCGGCTCGCACTACCACTTCTTCGAGACCAATTCGGCGCTGCAGTTCGATCGCGCCAAGGCGCGCGGCATGCGCCTCGACATTCCGGCCGGCACCGCCGTCCGCTTCGAGCCCGGGCAGACGCGCGAGGTGACGCTGGTTCCATACGGCGGGGCGCGCAAGGTCTTCGGCTTCAATCAAAAGATCATGGGCGCCCTCTGAGAAGCGCCAGCGAAGAGGGAGGCACGCGATGACCGCGCAGACTTACATGGGCGGATGCCAGTGCAGGGCCGTCCGCTACGAGGTCGCAGTCGATCTCGACCACACCGTGACGTGCAACTGCTCGCGCTGCGGCAGGCTCGGCACGATCATGGCCTTCACGACGATGGACAATTTCAAGCTTCTGTCGGGCGAAGGCGCGACGACGGAGTACATGTTCAACAAGCACGTCATCCATCACCGCTTCTGCTCGACCTGCGGCATCCAAAGCTATTCCTACGGGACGCGGCCGGACGGCGCGGAGATGGTCGCCATCAACTGCCGCTGCCTCGACGACGTCGATCTCGACGCGCTGCCGCCGTCTAAGCGCTTTGACGGCAAAAACGTGTAATCCCCGGAGCCCGCAACATGCCCGCACGCCTCTCCCGCGCCGCCTATGCCGACATGTTCGGTCCGACCGTCGGCGACAAGGTCCGCCTCGCCGACACCGAGCTGATCGTGGAGGTGGAAAAGGACTTCACGACCTACGGCGAGGAGGTGAAGTTCGGCGGTGGCAAGGTGATCCGCGACGGCATGGGTCAGAGCCAGGTGAGCCGAGCCGACGGCGCCGTCGACACCGTCATCACCAACGCGCTCGTCATCGACCATTGGGGGATCGTGAAGGCCGATATCGGCCTGAAGGACGGCAGAATCGCCGGCATCGGCAAGGCCGGCAATCCCGACACCCAGCCCGGCGTCGACATCATCATCGGCCCCGGCACCGAGGCGATCGCTGGCGAGGGCAAGATCCTGACGGCCGGCGGCTTCGACTCCCACATCCACTTCATCTGCCCGCAGCAGATCGAGGAGGCGCTCTATTCCGGGGTGACCTGTATGCTCGGTGGGGGCACCGGACCCGCGACCGGCACCAACGCTACGACCTGCACGCCCGGCCCCTGGCACATCGCGCGCATGATCGAGGCGGCCGACGGCTTCCCGATGAATCTCGGCTTTGCCGGCAAGGGCAACGCCTCGCGTCCCGCGGCGCTCATCGAGCAGATTCGCGCCGGCGCCTGCGCGCTCAAGCTGCACGAGGACTGGGGCACGACTCCGGCTGCCATCGACTGCTGCCTCTCCGTCGCCGACGACTACGACGTGCAGGTGATGATCCACACCGACACGCTGAACGAATCCGGGTTCGTGGAGGACACGATCGCGGCCTTCAAGGGCCGCACCATCCACGCCTTCCACACCGAAGGCGCGGGCGGCGGCCACGCGCCCGACATCATCAAGGTGTGCGGGCTGCCAAACGTCATCCCGTCCTCCACCAATCCGACGCGGCCCTACACGCGGAACACGATCGACGAGCATCTCGACATGCTCATGGTCTGCCATCACCTCTCGCCGTCGATCCCGGAGGACGTGGCCTTCGCCGAGAGCCGCATCCGCAAGGAGACGATCGCGGCGGAGGACATCCTGCACGACATGGGCGCGTTCTCTATCATCGCCTCCGACAGCCAGGCGATGGGCCGCGTCGGCGAAGTGCTGATCCGCACCTGGCAGACCGCGCACAAGATGAAGGTGCAGCGCGGGCGCCTTAAGGAGGAAACCGGCGACAACGATAATTTCCGCGTCAAGCGCTACGTCGCCAAGGTCACGATCAATCCGGCGATCGCGCACGGGATGGCGGAGCACATCGGCTCCGTGGAAGTGGGAAAACGCGCCGACCTGGTGCTCTGGAGCCCGGCGTTTTTCGGTGTGAAGCCCGATCTCGTGCTCCTCGGCGGTGCGATAGCGGCGGCGCCCATGGGCGATCCGAACGCCTCGATCCCGACGCCGCAGCCGGTGCACTACCGGCCGATGTTCGCCGCCTTCGGCCGCGCCGTTGGGGCAACCTCCGTCACCTTCGTCTCCGGCGCCGCCTGCGGCGATCTATCGTTGTGGGAGGAGTTCGACATCGACAAGGAGCTGGTGGGCGTCTCCGGCACGCGCGGCGGCATTTCCAAGGCCTCGATGATCCACAATGCCGCGACGCCGAAGGTCGAGGTCGATCCGGAAACCTACGAGGTCCGCGCCGACGGCGAGCTTCTCACCTGCGCACCGGCCGAGGTGCTGCCAATGGCGCAGCGGTACTTTCTGTTCTAGGACCGCAGCGTCGGTTCTGGAGAGAGGATGTGGGCGCGCGTCGGGTTGCGTTCTGGGCGCTCTTCGCGGTTACGGCCGTGATCTATCTCGTCATGATCCTTTGGTCGCTCCCGAAGATTTCGGCGGCGGCGGGCGGTGTTATGCCCTTCGACATGCGACCGCTCGGCTATAGCTTCGAGGAGGCGCAGACGTTTCTCGGTGCGCTCACGCCGGAGGGGAGCGCCTTCTACCTGAACGTCCAGCATCGACTCGACACCGCTTATCCCGCGCTTCTCACGGCCACCTTGTTCTTTGCGATCCGCGCGCTCGCGCCCGGCGCCGGCGCTTTGCAGACGCTCCTTGCGCTCGTCGCGCTGCCGGGCGCGGTCTTCGACTATCTGGAGAACATCTCCGTGACCGCGATGCTGAACGCCGGCCGATCCGGGTTGACGCCGGAGCTTGTCGCGCGCGCAAGTCTGTGGACGCTTCTAAAATCCGTCTTCACAACGATCGCGATGCTTCTGCTTCTCGCCTTCGCCGTGATGGCATTGTGGCGGCGGATTTTCGCCGACCGGGCGGCGAGACCGACATGATCCGCGCCACCAAAGTGATCCGCGCCGGACATTGGAACGGCGCTTCGGCTGACGCGGTTCTACTTCCCTATGACGAGCGCCACCGCCGCCGCTTCGCGATGAAGGGCGAACGCGGCGTCGAATTCCTGCTCGACCTTTCCGAAGCGACCGCGCTTCGTGACGGTGACGGGTTGTTGCTCGAAGACGAGCGCGTGGTGGAGGTACGGGCGAGGCCGGAGGCACTTCTGACGATCACGGCGAAAGACGCGCATCACCTTGCGCGCCTTGCCTGGCATCTCGGCAACCGCCATGTGCCGGCGGCGATCGACGCCGATCGCATCCTGATCCGCCCCGATCATGTGCTCGCCGAGATGCTGATCGGGCTCGGCGCGGAGGTCGCGGCGATCGAAGCGCCCTTCGACCCGGAAGGCGGCGCCTATGCGCTCGGCGAAGACGGGCATGCGCATGGTTCGGGGCACGGCCATGGCTGATGACGCTGTCCTCGGCGACGGGCTCGCGACGCCGGCGCTCCTGAAGCTGATGACCTTCCTGTCGCCGGCCTTCCCGGTCGGCGCGTTCTCCTATTCGCACGGGGTCGAGTGGCTGATCGACCGCGGCGACATCCGCACTGCGGACGCGCTTGCGTCCTGGATTGCAGAGCTGCTCGCGCGCGGCAGCCTGTGGAACGACGCGGTGCTGTTCGTTTCAGCCTATCGGGGAGCGCATCGCGCGGTGCAACTCGGCGCGAACGCCGAGCTCCTCGAAGTCGCCGAGCTTGCGGAAGCGCTCGCCGGCTCGCGCGAGCGGCATGTCGAAGCGATGGCGCAGGGCCGCGCCTTTCTCGAAGCGGTCGCTGCGGCCTGGCCGTGCGCGATCGTCGATTCCCTCGCGAAAGAAGGCGCCGCTTACCCCGTCGCAGTCGGCGCTTTCGCGGCGGCGCACGACGTTGCGCTCGAAGCTGCCCTCCCCGCCTATCTCAACGCCTTCGTCGCCAACCTCGTGTCGGTCGGCGTGCGCTTGGTTCCGCTTGGTCAAAGCGCCGGCCTACAAATCCTCGCGTCGCAGCACCCGCTCATCGCGACAACGGCGCATCGCGCGGAAGCTTGCTCACTCGACGATCTCGGCTCGGCGGCCGTCCTCTCCGACATCGCTTCGATGCGTCACGAGACGCAGTATTCGCGGGTGTTCCGCACGTGAGCGCAAATGGACCCCTGCGGGTCGGGATCGGCGGGCCGGTCGGCGCCGGCAAGACCACGCTGACGGAGATGCTCTGCAAGGCGATGCGCGAGCGCTATTCCGTCGCCGTCGTCACCAACGACATCTACACGAAGGAAGACGCGCTGATCCTGAACCGCGTGCAGGCGCTTCCCGAGGAGCGCATCCTCGGCGTCGAGACCGGCGGCTGTCCGCACACCGCGATCCGCGAAGACGCCTCGATCAATCTGCAGGCGATCGCGGAGATGCGCGCGCGCTTTCCCGATCTCGACATCGTCTTCATCGAATTCGGGCGGCGACAACCTCGCCGCGACCTTCTCGCCGGAGCTCGCCGACATCACCCTCTACGTCATCGACGTCGCCGGCGGCGAGAAGGTGCCGCGCAAAGGCGGCCCCGGCATCACCCGCTCCGACCTCCTGATCGTCAACAAGATCGACCTTGCGCCGCATGTCGGCGCCGACCTCGACGTGATGGAAGCGGACACGAAAAGAATGCGCGGCGAACGACCCTATGTCTTCGCGGACATGCGCCGCCGCGTCGGGCTCGACCGCATCGTCGCGTTCATCGAGGCGGCCGGCGGGCTCGCGCGCTAAGCGCCGCTACCACCATTTGGGAATTCCGGGACAGTCCACGAAGGGCTGTTTCGACTTCGACTCGCTGGCGTCGACCTGGCGGCAATCCGTGTGCTTGCCCAGGTATTGTCGCGCGACCGGTCCGCGGATCGTGAAGCTCGGAGTCAGCGTGTAGATGCGGTTGGCGCGCCTCTGCTCCTGCCTGCAGTTCAACTTCACCACATCCCTGCCAATAGACTGCCCGATACAGTCATAGGTGCCGCCGAACATGTACCACGCCTGCGCTGAAGCAGGTGTGGCGAACGTCAGCGGCGCAACAATCGGAAGCAATAACAAGAAGTACCTGGTCACTCTACTGCCCCCACCTTACGCCACATCCTTAGCGTGTGCAGATTGAGATTCCGCCAGTCCTGGTCAAACGTTTATCGACCTTTGGTTGTCTCCGCTTGCGGTGCTTTCTGGCGAGCAATCCGGGTCGTCGAGAGGCGCGGATCGTCTCGCCAAGAGCAGGCCAGGCGACCGCGTGACGAACATCACTAAACAAAGCCGGCCAGCCGGTAAGTCAGCCATACTGACGGATTTCTGCTGCGTTGCAGCATGAATTTGCGCTTGCTGAGTTCAGTAAAATCACCTCTACTAAACAAAACAACTAAACATCGGCTCGCTGAGCCGACAACTGATTGGCCGGTGCGCGGCCGTGGGCATGCAGGCGGGTCGCCGCATGGAAACGCTAGGAGGGTAAGCATGAAGGGACTGCATCGCGGGGCTCTTGCCGTTCTGTCGGCGGGGCTCATTTCCGGCGCTGTCGCGGGCACGGCGCACGCACAGGGAGAGCTCACGCTCTGCTGGGCCGCCTGGGATCCGGCCAACGCGCTGGTGGAACTCTCCAAGGACTTCACCGCCGCAACCGGCACCACCATGAAGTTCGAGTTCGTGCCGTGGACGAGCTACGCCGACCGCTTCCTGAACGAGCTCAATTCGCACGGCACGCTCTGCGATCTCATCATCGGCGACAGCCAGTGGATCGGCGGCTCGGCGGAAAACGGCTACTACGTCAAGCTGAACGACTTCTTCGACAAGAACGGCATCTCGATGGACGACTTCATGCCGGCGACCGTCGTCGGCTATTCCGAGTGGCCGAAGAACACGCCGAACTATTGGGCGCTTCCGGCCATGGGCGACGTCGTTGGCTGGACCTACCGCAAGGACTGGTTCGAGCGTCCGGAGCTGCAGAAGGAATTCAAGGACAAGTATGGCTGGGAGCTCGGCCCGCCCGAGACCTACGACCAGCTGAAGCAGATCGCGGAGTTCTTCCAAGGCCGCGAGATCGACGGCAAGACCGTCTACGGCGCCTCCATCTATACGGAGCGCGGCTCGGAAGGCATCACGATGGGCGTGACGAACGTCCTCTACGACTACGGCTTCAAGTACCAGAACCCCGACAAGCCCTACGATATGGAAGGCTTCGTCAACTCCGCCGAAGCGGTGAAGGGCCTTGAGTTCTACAAGGAGCTCTACAAGTGCTGCACGCCGCCCGGCGCGTCGAACGTCTACATGGGTGAATCCGCCGACGCGTTCAAATCCGGCCAGGTCGCGCTGCACATGAACTTCGCGTTCACGTGGCCCGGCCTCTATAAGGACCCGAACGTCGGCGGCGACAAGATCGGCTTCTTCGCCAATCCGGCCGGCCCGGACGGTCACTTCGCCCAGCTCGGCGGCCAGGGCATCTCGGTCCTCGCCAACACCGACAACATGGATGGTGCGCTCGCCTACATCAAATGGTTCGCCGGGAAGGATGTGCAGGCCAAGTGGATGCAGCTCGGCGGATTCTCCTGCGCCACGTCGGCGCTCCAGGATCCGGCGTTCCTGAACAGCGCGCCGTATGCCCAGCCGTTCCTCGACTCGATGGCCATCGTGCAGGACTTCTGGGCCGACCCGGCCTACGCAGAGCTGCTCCAGGCGATGCAGAAGCGCGTCCACGACTATGTCGTCGCCGATCAGGGCACGGCCAAGGAAGCGCTCGACTCGCTGGTCAAGGACTGGACGGAAGTCTTCCAGGACGCCGGCAAGATCTAGGCTCGCCTGACTAAAACAGCCCCTCCCGGACTGCTTCGGGAGGGGCTTCCTTCAAGCCACCTGGAACGGCAGGATCACCGGTAATGAGCGATTCCTCCGTCAAGGTCTTTTTGGCCGATCGCGCCGCCGCTAGGACACCGGCTGAGGTGGCGAGACGCCTTCGCGGTCTTTCCGACCGCGTGCTTGCGTGGCTCTTCATCGCTCCGACGATCCTCCTGCTCCTTGCGATCAATATCTTTCCGCTGATCTGGACGATCTATCTCTCGTTCACCGACTACCGCGCGAACCGGCCGAACGCGGAGATCAAGAACATCGGACTACGCTTCTACGAGCGCATCCTGAACGATTCCGACATCTGGTACGGGATGCAGGTGACCGCCCATTTCGTCATCTGGACGATCGTGTTCGAGACGCTGATCGGCTTCGGACTCGCCTACCTGATCGACCGAAAGTTCCGCGGGCACGGCTTCTGGACCACGGTGATCCTGATCCCGATGATGCTGTCGCCGGCGGTGGTCGGAAATTTCTGGAAGTTCCTCTATCAGCCGCAGATCGGGCTTTTCAATTACGCGGTTTCCTTTCTGACGGGCGTCGATCCGCAGTCGTTCCAGATGCTCGGCGAAGTCTCCCTCGCGCCATGGGCGATCGTGATCGTCGACGTGTGGATGTGGACGCCTTACGTGATGCTGATCTGCCTCGCGGGGCTGCGCTCGATCCCCGACGACATCTACGAGGCTGCGGAGGTGGACCGCGCTTCGCCGCTGCGCCAGTTCTGGTCCATCACCCTGCCCATGGCCCTGCCCTTCATCATGCTCGCGGTGCTTTTCCGCGGCATCGAGAACTTCAAGATGTTCGACATGGTGAACCTCCTGACCGGAGGCGGCCCCGGCTCCGTCACCGAGCTCGCATCCATCACGCTGAAGCGCGAGGCTTTCGAGAGCTGGAAGACCGGCTACTCCTCCGCCTTCGCCATCATTCTCTTCGTCACCGTCTTCGGCCTCGCCAACATCTATGTGAAGGCGCTGAACCGGGTGAAGCAGCGATGAGCGCCGCTCGCAGCAGAACGCCGCGCGGCGTCCCTTCTCCCATGGGGAGAAGGTGGCTGCGGAGCAGCCGGATGAGGGGATGCGGCGTGAAAAAGATGGCGCGCGCCCGTCCGCGTCGTACCCCCTCACCCGCCCGCTTCGCGGGCACCCTCTCCCCCCGGGAGAGGGTTGGGAGCGTCCGATGAGCGCCGCCACAGCCGCCCATTCGGTCGTCGAGCCAACGCCGCTTGCCAAGCGCGTCGCAGCGGCGATCGTGATCGTCTACGCGCTGATCACCATCATCCCGCTTTTGTGGATCGTGGCCACGAGCATCAAAACGCCGCCCGACTCGATCGCCTATCCGCCGAAAGTGCTATTCAGCCCGTCGCTTGAGGGCTACGTCAACCTGTTCACGACGCGCACGCGGCAGACGCCTGAATATATGGCCAGCCTGCCGCCCGCGACCGCCTGGTACGACAAGCTGGTGCGCTTGCGGAACATGGTGATCGCCGGGCCGTCGAACGTCGTCGGGCGCTTCACCAACTCCATCATCATCGCCTTCGGCTCGACCTTCCTCGCCGTCTTCCTCGGCGTACTGGCGGCCTATGGATTCTCGCGCTTCAAGGTGCCACTCAAGGACGACCTTCTCTTCTTCATCCTGTCGACGCGTATGATGCCGCCGATCGCGGTCGCGATCCCGATCTACCTGATGTACCGCGAGGTGGGCCTGACCGACTCCAAGATCGGCATGATCCTGCTCTACACCGCCGTGAACGTGTCGCTCGCGGTCTGGCTCCTGAAGGGCTTCATCGACGAGATCCCGCGCGAATACGAAGAAGCGGCGATGATCGACGGTTATTCGCGCCTACAGGCCTTCATCAAGGTGGTGCTGCCGCAGGCGACGACAGGCATCGCGGCGACTGCGATCTTCTGCCTGATCTTCGCCTGGAACGAATACGCCTTCGCCGTGCTTCTCACCTCAGGCGAGGCGCAGACCATGCCGCCCTTCATCCCCTTCATCATCGGCGAAGGCGGGCAGGACTGGCCGGCGGTCGCGGCCGGGACGACGCTTTTCCTGATCCCGATCTGCGTCTTCACGATCCTGCTCAGGAAGCATCTCCTGCGCGGCATCACTTTTGGGGCAGTTCGCAAATGAGCATGCCCGAAGAGAGCGTTCGCCCTCCCGACCGCCAGTCGCTCCTGACGCGCCTGATGCGGCTGCGGCGCGGGCCATGGGAGGGGATCGCGACCATCGTGATCGCCGCCGGCGTCATCATGCTGATGCAGCCGCTGGCGATCTCTCTCTTCACCTATTCCTTCGTCACCATTCTCGCCGGCACCGCGATGTTCGTCATCGTCAGCCATTTCCCGGACTAGCGCGATGGCCGAGATCCGCGTCGAGAACCTCCGCAAGCAGTTCGGCGATTTCGTCGCCGTCAAGGATTCCAACCTGACGGTCGCGAACGGCGAGTTCTTCGTCATGCTCGGCCCGTCGGGCTGCGGCAAGACGACGACGCTTCGGATGATAGCCGGGCTGGAGCTGCCGACCTCCGGGCGCATCCTGCTTGACGGGGAGGACGTTACCTTCAAGCGCGCGGCGGAGCGCGACATCGCCTTCGTGTTCCAGCTCTTCGCGCTCTACTCCCACATGAACGTCAGGAAGAACATCGCCTTCCCGCTCGTCTGCCAGGGGATGCCGCGCGCCGACATCAAGGCGCGCGTGGAGGAGACGGCGCGGCTTCTTCGGATCGACCACATTCTCGACCGCTCGATCTCAGGGCTTGCCGGCGGCGACCGCCAGCGTGTCGCGCTCGGCCGCGCCATCGTGCGGCGGCCGAAGGTGTTCCTGATGGACGAGCCGCTCGGCACGCTCGACACGGAGTTCCGCGACCTGATGGTTCACGAGCTGCGCGAATTGCACAACCGCATCGGCGCGACCACCGTCTACGTCACCCACGACCAGCTCGAGGCGATGGCGATGGCGGACAAGATCGCTGTGATGAATCGCGGCGTCGTCGAGCAGTTCGCCACGCCGCAGGAGATCTACGACCAGCCGGCCTCGATGTTCGTCGCCGACTTCATCGGCTCGCCGCCGATGAACTTCCTCCCCGTTCATGCGGGCCTCAAGCGTGGAGCGCGGAGCCTGCGCGTCAATGGCGCCACGATCGACGTGCCGGAAGTGCATGAGGACTTGCCGGAGACGGAACTGGCGCTCGGTGTCCGCCCCGAGCACATCCGCTTCGACGATTCTTCGGCGTTGCGGGGCTCGGTCTTCGGCGCGGAATATCTCGGCACGACGCAGATCGTCACCATCAGCACCGAGCACGGACCACTCAAGGCGCGCGTTCCCGCCGCCGTCCACGTCAGCGACGGCGAGACCGTTGGGCTCGCCTTTAGCGGCGAGCGTTTGTCGCTTTTCGAGAAGGCGAGCGGCCGTGCCATCGACACGGCGCGGAGCCTCAGAGGCGCGCATGGCTGACGTCGCGCTCAAGACCGTCACCAAGCGCTTCGGCGAGACTGTCGCCGTCGACGCCATGAACCTTTCGGTGGCGGACGGCGAGTTCGTCGTGCTCCTCGGGCCGACCGGCGCCGGCAAGACGACGACGCTTCGCCTCGTTGCCGGCCTGGAGCGGCCGGACTCGGGGACCGTCTCGATCGCCGGCCGCGACGTGACGCGAATCGAGCCCGCGGCGCGCGACGTCACCTTCGTGTTCCAGCAATATTCGCTCTACCCGCATCTTTCGGTACGCGAGAACCTCGCCTTCCCGCTCCGCTCACCGGCGCGCCGGCTGGGCGCGGCCGAGATCAAGGAGCGGGTGGAGAGGGTCGCCGACATCCTCGGCATTTCGAGCAAGCTCGAGAACCGCGCCACGCGGCTTTCAGGTGGCGAGATGCAGCGCGTGGCGATCGGCCGCGCGCTCGTGCGCCGTCCCGCCGTCTATCTGATGGACGAGCCGCTTTCCTCCCTCGACGCCAAGCTCCGCGCCGACATGCGGCTGGAGCTGAAGCACATCCAGCACAGTCTCGGCGCCACCATCCTCTACGTCACGCATGACCAGATCGAGGCAATGACAATGGCGAACCGGATCGGCATCCTGAACGAGGGCCGGCTGATCCAGATCGGAACGCCGCGCGAAATCTACGAAAGCCCGCAGAGCCTCTATGTCGCGGCGCGGCTCGGCCAGCCGTCGATCAACCTCCTGCCGGCCGGGCTTCTTCCCGACGGCGGCGTCCCCGCCGGAACGCGCACGATCGGTGCGCGCACCGAGCACTTCAAGATTGCCAAGGCGCTGAACGGTAAATCGCAGGCGAAGGTCGATTGGATCGAGCATCTCGGTGACCAGAGCCACCTTCACCTCTCTGTCGGCGAACATAAGCTCGTCACGCTCGCCGATCCGCATGCGGAGCTGAGGTCGGGCGACGCGGTGACGGTGGAGCTTGTGGAGCCGCTCTATTTCGACCAGTCGGGCAATCGCATCGGCGGAGGCGGCCATGCTTGAGGAAAGGCAGCGTCGGGACCCTGATCGAGACCGTCGCTACGACGGTGATCGCGCATGCCGACGAGTTGACCGCACTCGACAGCGCGATCGGCGACGGCGACCACGGCGCCAACATGAAGCGCGGCTTCGAGGCGGTGCTTGCCGATCTCGATACGCTTGCCGGAAAACCCCTCCCCGAGGCACTGAAAGCGGCCGGAATGCAGCTCGTGATGAAGATTGGCGGAGCCTCAGGGCCGCTCTACGGCACGCTCTTCATGACGCTCGGAAAAACCTTGCCGGAGGCTGCGGACCGCGCTGCCTTTGCGGCGGCGTTCAAGGCCGCGATCGACGCGGTCAAGGCGCGCGGCAAATCCGATGTCGGCCAGAAGACGATGCTCGACGTGCTCGTTCCCGTGCAGGAAGCGGTTGCCGCCAACGCCGCGATCGGCGAAGTGGCACGGCGGGCGCATCAGGCGGCGGAGGCCACGATCCCGATGCTCGCGACGCGCGGCCGCGCCTCCTTTCTCGGCGAGCGCTCCGTCGGCCATATGGATCCCGGCGCGCGATCGAGCGCGCTGATGATCGATGCCGCCGCCGCTGTGCTGGTGGCGGAAGCGTGAGCGCCGATGCCATGAAAAACGTCGGGATCGTCATCGTGTCGCATTCGCCGCTCGTCGCGGAGGGCACTGCGGACATGGTCCGCCAGATGGTGGGCGACGAGGTGCGCGTCGCCTATTGCGGCGGCAATCCGGAGGGCGGGCTTGGGACGAGCGTCGAATCGATCCTGAAGGCCATTGACAGCGCCTGGACGGAAGCCGGCGTCGCAATCCTCGTCGATCTCGGCGGCGCGGAGACGAACAGCGAGATGGCGGTGGAAATGCTGCCGAGCGAAAAGGCGCGACGGGTCGTCGTGTGCAATGCGCCGATCGTTGAGGGTGCGGTAATCGCGGCAACGGAAGCTTCGGGCGGCGCGCCGCTCGACGTGGTGAAACGTACGGCGGAAGAACTTTCCCCGGCTTAGAGTCGAAGGATCGCGAATGTCCGGCAAGGTCATGACGGGGTCGGTGCTGTTGACGCACGCGGTGGGCCTCCACGCGCGGCCGTCGGTGAAGCTGACGAAGCTTGCCAAGACCTTCGCGAGCCGGGTGGAGCTTGCGCTTTCGCCCGAAGGGCCGTGGATCGACGCCAAGAGCATCGTCAAGGTGATGGCGACCAAGGCGCCGCAGAACGCCGTGCTCCACTTCCGCGCCGAGGGCGACGACGCGGAGCGCGCCGTCGGCGCGCTGGTAGCGCTCGTCGCCGGCGATTTCGGGGAGGCGCCGGAAGCCGAGCCGGGAGACGTGGCCCATGTCGGAACCGGTTGAGCTGAAAGGCCGGCCCGCCGCGCCTGGAATTGCGGCCGGCCCCCTCTTCCGCCTCGACGCGGAAGTCGCGCGCCGTCTGCCGACCGGCGAAGCCAAGCGTGAGCGCGAGGCGCTCAACGTCGCGGTGCTCCGCTCGATCGAGCAGATCGCTGGCGCTGATGGGCGCGTCCGCTGAGAACGAGCGCGGGATCCTGGAATTCCAGGCGGCGATGCTCTCCGACGACGAGCTGACCGAACCGGCCTTCGCGCTGATCGAGGCGGGCGACAGCGCCGAAGCGGCGTGGCTTGCCGCGCTCTCCGAGCAGATTACCGGCTACGAAACGGCGGACGACGACTATTTTCGGGCGCGCGCCGCCGACCTCGTCGATCTTCGCGATCGCGTGCTCCGCAACCTCTCCGGCGCTGACCTCGCAGCAGCGCCTCCGGGCGCCATCCTGACCGGCTCCGAGGTCACCCCGACGCGCTTCCTCGAGACCGACTGGTCGCATGGCGGTGGCGTCGCGCTTTCGGCGGGAAGCGCCACCAGCCACGTGGCGATGCTGGCACGTGCGCGCGGCGTGCCGATGGTGGTCGGCCTCGGCGCCATCGAGATCGATGGCCATCGCGAGGCGATGGTGGACGGAGACAACGGCGCGCTGGTGCTGAGCCCGGGTGCTGCGGAGCGCGCCTTCGTGGCAACGCGGAGCGCCGCCAAGGCCGCGGAAGACGACCGCTTCGCGCGCTACCTTCACGCCGATGCGCGCACGCTCTGCAACATTCCGATCGACGTCATGGTCAATGTCGCGCGGCCGGACGAGGTCGACCACATCGACGTCTCGACCTGCGACGGTGTCGGGCTGATGCGCACGGAGTTCCTGTTCTCCGGCGACACCCTGCCGGACGAGGAGGCGCAATATCGCGCCTACGCAAAGGTGCTCGACTGGGCTGCGGGGCGCCCCGTCACCATCCGCACCATCGACGCGGGCGGCGACAAGCCTGTGAAGGGACTGACCGTCGATGAGCCGAATCCGTTTCTCGGGCTTCGCGGCATCCGGCTGTCGCTTTCGCGGCCGGAAGTCTTCCGCGTGCAGCTTCGCGCGCTCGCCCGCGCCGCAACCGCGCGGCAATCTGAAGATCATGCTGCCGATGGTCACGGTCCCCGTCGAGATCGTGGCGGCGCGCAGCCAGCTCGACGCAGCGATCGCCGAGCTCGCCGCGGAAGGGATCGCCGCCGCGCGACCGGCGCTCGGCATAATGGTGGAGGTGCCGGCTGTCGCCATCCAACCGAAGGCGTTCTCGGCGGCGGAGTTCTTCTCGATCGGCTCGAACGACTTGACGCAATACGTGACTGCGGCGGCGCGCGACAGCCATCGCGTCGCCGATCTTTGCAACGTGACCAATCCGGCGGTGATGAAGCTCATCGCCGACGTCGCCGGGTTCGGCAAGCTCGCCGGCATCGAAGTGAGCCTCTGTGGCGACGCGGCCGGGGATCCGGCGCTGGTGCCGTCGCTGCTCAAAGCTGGGCTCCGGAGCCTCTCCGTCGCTCCGGCGATGCTCGGACCGGTCAAGGCTGCTATCGCGCGGACGCGGCTCGATGAGTGAGCGCGCCCAGCGCGGCAACGACGCGGCGAGCGCCGGAGTCGCCGAATACAAGGCGATCCTGCAGCGCGTTCTCGAATCGCGGCCGTCGGGTACGCGGCAGCGGATCGCCGTGGCGCTCGCCAAGAACCGCAGCTTCGTCACGCAGATCACGTCGACGGCCTACGACACGCCGATCCCCGCCCGCCATGTCGATCTCGTGCTTGAGATCTGCCACTTCTCTCCGAGCGAGCGGAAGGCGTTCCTCGCGGCCTACGCGCGCGCGCATCCGAACCGGCAGGCGCCGCCGCGCGACCAGCCGCGCACCCGCACCCACGTGATTCATCTGCCGGACCTCGGCTCGCCGGCGAAGAACCGCCAGCTCGACCAGCTGATCGGCGATTTCGTCGAGAAGCTTGCCGGGCTTTGCGCACGCGCCAAGGACTAGGTGGCGAAGTGCCGAAGCCGGTTGATAGGACTCAAATGCAGATCGCCGCTTTCCGCTTCATTATGACGGGGAGCGAGCAGATCGCGGCGAAGGAGGGGCGACCGTGAAGAAATTCATCAATCAAGTCGATACGCTGCTGGTGGAGAGCCTCGACGGCTTCTGCGCCGCGCACGCGGATATCGTCGCGCTCGGCGCCGACCATAAGTTCGTCAGGCGCCGCAACCCAAAGCCGGGCAAGGTGGCGCTGATCTCCGGCGGCGGCTCGGGCCACGAGCCGCTCCACGCCGGCTTCGTCGGCCACGGCATGCTCGACGCCGCGTGCCCCGGCCACGTGTTCACCTCGCCGACGCCCGACCAGATGATCGAAGCAACGCAGGCGGTCGCAAGCGACCCGGGCGTGCTCTTCATCGTGAAGAACTACGAAGGCGACGTCATGAATTTCGAGATGGCGGCGGAGATGGCGACGGAGCTTGAGATCGAAGCGATGACGGTCAAGACCAACGACGATGTCGCCGTCGAGAACTCACTCTTCACGACCGGCCGCCGCGGCGTTGCCGGCACCCTGGTCGTGGAGAAGATCGTCGGCGCGGCCGCGGAGGAAGGCCGCGATCTCGAGTCGCTGAAGGCCCTCGGCGACAGCGTCAACGAGCGCACGCGCTCCATGGGCGTGGCGCTGACGAGTTGCACGGTCCCTGCTGCCGGCAAGCCGACCTTCGAGATCGGTGACGACGAGATGGAGATGGGCGTCGGAATCCACGGAGAGCCGGGCCGCCGGCGCGTGAAATTGAAACCGGCGGACGAGATCGTCGAGGAGATGATGGGCGCGATCCTCGGCGACCTCGGCGAGAAGGGCGGCGAGGCGCTGCTCCTCGTCAACGGCTTCGGCGGCACGCCGTTGATGGAGCTCTACCTTGTCTACAATTCGGCGAAGAAACTGCTCGAGAAGCACGGCTTGAAGGCCGTGCGCTCGCTGGTCGGGCCCTACGTCACCTCGCTCGACATGGCGGGGTGCTCGATCACGGTTTCCATGCTCGACGACGAGTCGAAGCGCCTGTGGGACGCGCCGGTCCATGCGCCTGGCCTGAGATGGGGGATGTAAACTTGGCCCGGCACCTCTACTCTGAGGCATCCGACTCAGCCGGAGGTTGAAGCATGGCTCGGGACTTGAAGGTGGGACGGTCTCAGGCGGAGGAGCGGTTCGGCCGCGCCAAGAAGACGACAGAGGAGGCGCGCTCGATCATTGATCTTGAGCACGATGCCATGCGCAAGAAGACGGCCCGCCTGCGCGCGCTCCGGCTGGCCAAGGAAGAGGATGACCGCGCCGCGCTGGCCGAGAAGAAACCTGCGGCGAAGAAGCCAAAGAAGGCAGCGGCGAAGCGGAAGTGACGGACCCACGCTTCGCTTAGGTGCGCACGCTGCGCGACGAGCGGTTCGTGCTTTGACGGCTGCGGCTAGCTGGGCGCTTCTCCCTCGTATGCCCGCTCGAGCAGCGCACGTATCCCGTCCAGGTCAAGCGGTCTCGGGTTCCAGTAGGGATCTCTGACGACCGTCGCCGCCACTCGCTCAATGCCGTCTTCCGGCATGCCGATCTCTTTCAGCGCGAGCGGGACGCCGAATGAGCGCGCGAGGTCATAGAGCCCCTTCGCCGCATCCTCGACGCCGAGTGCGGCGCCGATCGCCTGCATGGCCGCCGGGGCGTCAGGCGCGTTGTAGGCGGTCGCATGCGGAAGCACGATCGCATGCGTCTCCGCGTGCGGGAGCCCGAAGGCTCCGCCGAGCACGTGGCAGAGCTTGTGATGAAGCGCCATTGAGGTCGACGCGAGACACATGCCGCAGAGCCAGGCGCCGTATTGCGCGCGCATGCGTGCCTGAAGATCGCGCGGCGCGGCGACGATCGCCGGCAACGCAGCAGCGAAGGCGCGAAGCCCCTCCGCCGCCATCATCTCCACGATCGGGTTCCGATCCTTCGCGTAGAGCGCCTCGACCGCATGGGCCATCGCGTTCAGGCCGCTCGTCGCAGAAATTCGGGAAGGCAGCGAAAGCGTCAGCTCGACATCGTAGATGACCGCTTCCGGCACGACCTTCGGTGAGCGGGTCGTGGTCTTCTCTCCGTCCTCGGTCTCTCCGACGACGGGCGTTACTTCGGAGCCGGCGTAGGTCGTCGGGATGACGAGCTGCGGGGCGTCGGTCCTGAGCGCGATTGCCTTGCCGAGCCCGGTCGTGGAGCCGCCGCCTATCGCCACCACGCCATCGGCGTCGTGCTCGTCGAAAATGGCGAGAGCCTGTTCGGTCACCTCGACCGGCGTGTGCATCGCCGCGCCGAAGAAGTGGCTGGCGGCGCGCTTGCCTAGAAGATGGGCAACGCGTTCGCCGGCCTCGCGCTGCCCGGGCGTCGAAAGGACGAGCGCACGATCGACCTTGAGTGATGCAAGGATTTCGGGCGCCTCCGCCAGCCGACCCGGCCCGAAGACAATGCGTTGCGGCCGCCCTTCGTAGACGAACGGCGCGATCTGACCCCCGGCACTCATCGTTTCGCTCCGGTCCTGTCGGCCGCCCGGACCGCATCGATCCCACCGCCATCTCTCGCGCTGGCTCCCACCGCGCCCTCCCCTTGCCATCCGGCGCCCGTAGCGCCATGTCCTTTGGCTCGGCCCGCCGGCCACCTCCCCCGCGACGGAAGAGCCATGATCGACCTTTATACCTGGACCACGCCCAACGGGCGCAAAGTCTCGATCCTCCTGGAAGAGCTCGGCCTCCCTTATGAGGCGCACGCCGTCGACATCGGCAAGGACGATCAGTTCAAGCCGGAATTCCTGAAGATCAGCCCGAACAACAAGATCCCGGCGATCGTCGACCGCGACAACGGGCTCGCGCTGATGGAGTCCGGCGCCATCATGATCTATCTCGCCGACAAGACCGGGCGCTTCCTGCCCAGGGAAGGCGAGGCGCGCTACCGCGTGCTCGAATGGCTGATGTGGCAGATGGGCGGCATCGGGCCGTTTCTCGGGCAGGCCCACCATTTCCTCCACTTCAACCGGGGCAAGGCGCCCTACGCGGAGGAGCGCTATCGCAACGAAGCACGCCGGCTCTACGGCGTGCTCGACCGGCGGCTTGAGGGACGCGATTTCGTCGTCGACGAGTACTCGATCGCCGATATGGCGATCTGGCCATGGCTCGCCCGCTTCGAATGGCAAGAGATCGACCTGAACGATTTCCCGAACGTGAAGCGCTGGTACGTCGACATCGCGTTCGCGTCCGGCCGTCAAGGCGGGCTATCAGGTTCCGAAATTCACAACCGAAATCCCGATGCCGTGACGAGCGACCGACTCGCTCAAAGCCCGGTCCAGACCCTGCCGGCAGGCATGCTGCCGCCGGGCCTGCGCGTCTACGCGGTGGGCGACATCCACGGCCGCTTCGACCTTCTGCAGAGAACTCGTGGACGACGATAACGCGCGACCTCGAAGATCGGCGCCGGTCGAACGCGCGGTCGAGATCTATCTCGGCGACTACATCGACCGCGGGCCCGACTTCGCGCAGGGTCGTCGACTGGCTGATCAAGTCGCCGCCGCATCGCAGCGGAGCGCATCTGCCTGATGGGGAACCACGAGGACCTTCTCCTACAGGCGCTTGGCGACCCCGCTGCGATGTCGAACTGGCTCTTCAACGGCGGCGACGAGACGATCACGTCGTATCTGGGCGGCCGCGCTTCGCAGCCCGACCTCGCCTCGAGCGAAAGCCTGCGCGCGGCCTTCATCGAAGCGCTCCCGGCGGCGCACCGCACCTTCTTCTCATGGCTGCCGCGCAAAGCCGTGTTCGGCGGTTATCTTTTCGTGCATGCGGGCGTCAGCCAGGGCGTCCGCTCAACGCGCAGGACCCTAACGACCTGATCTGGATTCGCGGGCCGTTTCTGGAGTCCAACGCCGACTTCGGAAAGATGGTCGTGCATGGCCACACGCCGGTCTCCGCGCCTGAGCTTAAGAAGAACCGCATCAATATCGACACTGGTGCGGTCTTTTCCGGCCGCCTCACCTGCGTCGCCCTCGAGGACGACACCCGGCGCTTCCTGCAGGCGACCGAGCGATGACGCGCGTCCTCGTCACCGGCGGCGCCGGCTACGTCGGGAGCCATTGCTGCAAGGCGTTGGCCGAGGCCGGCTTCGAGCCGGTCGTCTTCGACAATTTCGTGATGGGGCACGAAAACGCCGTCCGCTTCGGTCCGCTGATCAAAGGTGACATGCGCGACACGGAGGCGCTGCGGGCGGCGATCGAGGAGACGAAGCCGGAGGCGGTCCTGCATTTCGCCGCGCTCACGCTCGTCGGGGAGTCGACGTCGCATCCCGGGCGCTATTACGCCGTCAATGTCGGCGGGACGCTCAATCTGCTCGAGGCGATGCACGCGGCCGGCGTCTCCAAACTGGTGTTCTCCTCGACCTGCGCCGTCTACGGCGCGCCGGAGCGCGTGCCGATCACCGAGGACCTGCCGTTTCGCCCGATCAACCCCTACGGCGCGACGAAGGTCGCGTGCGAATGGCTGATGGAGGATTTCGACCGCGCGCACGCGATCCGCTCGGTGCGGCTGCGCTACTTCAATGCCGCCGGCGCCGATCCCGCGGCCGAGATCGGCGAATGGCACGAGCCGGAAACGCATCTCGTTCCGCTCGTCCTCGACGCCGTCGTCGGCCGGCGGCCGTCGATCTCGATCTTCGGCACCGACTACGCCACGCCCGACGGAAGCGCGGTGCGCGACTATATCCACGTGATGGACCTCGCCGCCGCTCACGTCGCAGCACTTCGCTATCTGATGGACGGCGGCGCCTCCGCCGCGGTCAATCTCGGTACCGGACGCGGCGCATCGGTGCGCGAAGTAGATCGCCGCCGTCGAAGCAGCAACCGGCCGGCCCGTTCCGGTCGTGGAATCGCCCCGACGCGCCGGCGATCCGCCGGTCCTCGTTGCGGATCCCCGCCGCGCCGAGGCGCTTCTCAACTGGCGGGCGATCGCCGACCTCCCGACCATCGTCGAGGACGCCTGGCGCTGGCATCAGCGGCTTATCGCGCGCGGTTGATCTTGCCACCGGCCGGGCGCTAAATAACGGACGCCAGGCCGGGCCCCTCTGGCAGCGGTTCGATCCCGCTGCGATGTCGGACTGGACGACCAGTGTGTGGCCCAGCCGTTCCCCCGGTCTCAGACGTTTCGACAGGAGAACGCAGCAGCGGCGGCCACGCGTGAAGGGTGCGCCGCATGCTCGATCTCGTCTCCGCCGACGCGTTGTCGGCGTTTCTGCAAGTCATCCTGATCGATCTCGTTCTGGCCGGCGACAACGCCATCGTCATCGGGCTCGCCGCCGCCGGGCTCCCGCCGCAACAAAGAACCAAGGCGATCCTCGTCGGTATCGCCGCGGCGACCGTGCTGCGCGTCCTCTTCGCCGCCGTCGCGACGTGGCTTCTCGCGATCATCGGCCTGCTCCTTGCAGGCGGAATCCTGCTTCTCTGGGTGAGCTGGAAAATGTGGCGGGAGCTGCGCACGACCAGCACTGACTCTCATGCGGTGCGCGAAGCGCTGACCGGGCAGGACCTGAACGCCGACGGCCATGTTGCGGAAGGTGCTCAGCGGAAGACCTTCGCCCAGGCGGCGTTCCAGATCATCATCGCCGACGTCTCCATGTCGCTCGACAACGTGCTCGCGGTTGCCGGCGCCGCGCGCGAGCATCCGATCGTCCTCGTCTTCGGACTTGGCCTGTCGATCGCGCTGATGGGAATCGCCGCGACGTTCATCGCGCGACTTCTGAGCCGCTATCGCTGGATCGCCTTCGTCGGGCTCGCGATCATCCTCTACGTGGCGCTGAAGATGATTTGGAACGGCGTGGGCGAGATTCACGACGCCGTGGCGCTTTTACCGTTCGACCTCGGAACGATCGTGCGCGGCGCTCAGGCCCGATCTCGTGGCAGAGCTCTCGGGCGCCGAGTCCGCACCCGCGGCCGAGGCCGTCGACGCAGCCGAGCGCAGTCCGTTCTCCCACCGCTTCGCGCTGGCGCAGGGGTAAGGAGGCGGCGATGGACTTCTCGACCGAAATCTCGACCATCCTCCAGGTGATTTTCATCAACGTCGTGCTTTCCGGCGACAACGCCATCGTCGTCGGCATGGCGGCGGCGGGTGCGCCGCTTGCGATCCGCAAGAAGGTGATCTTCTACGGAATCGCCGGCGCAGTCGTGTTGCGTGTGATCCTCTCGCTGCTCGCCGTGCAGTTCCTGGAGATCGTGGGCCTGCTCCTCGCCGGCGGCGTGCTTCTCCTCTGGGTCTCCTGGAAGCTCTTCCGCGAGATCAGGGAGAGCGCCGCCGAGCATGCCGGCACGGAAGCCCTGACATCGACGGCGGACGGCGGCGCGGTCGCCGAATCCTCCAAGACCCTCGGCGCGGCCATGTGGCAGATCCTCATCGCAGACGTCTCGATGTCGCTCGACAACGTGCTCGCCATCGCTGGCGCGGCGCGCGAGCATCCGATGATCATGGCGATCGGGCTGGTCCTGTCGGTCGCGCTGATGGGGATCGCCGCGACCTTCATCGCGCGCCTGCTCGACCGCTACCGCTGGCTAGCCTGGGTGGGACTTCTGGTCATCGTCTACGTCGCGGCGCAGATGATCTGGGAGGGTGGCTGGGAGATCGAAAAGGCGGTGCTGGCTTTGGCTCCGCTCGCGCCCTCCCTGCCGCTGACCTGAGCGGTTCGCGCCTCAGGCCGCTTCGTCGGTGCGCGAGCGTGTCTCTGGCTCCTCGGAGGCCGACGCACCGTCCTCAGGCTTGGCCGTCGCGTCGGGCTGCTTCTTCTGGCGGACGAGGCCGATCAGGAAGCCAGCGGTGGCGCTCTGGACACCGAGCGCCATTCCGAGCGTCGCGACCGCTGCAAGCCGGATGTTCACGTCCGGGTCGAGGTCGCCGAACCCCGTCACCATCCAGTGCAGCGACGATACCGCCGCGATCAAAAAGCCGACCGCGAAGAGCCCTCCCCCGACGAGGCAGAAGAGGTCCACAGTCAGCACCTTGGCGAGCCGCTCGTGGCGCGGCGACATCGGCAACCGGCCGGCCGCAACCGCGGCCGTCTTCGCCACGGCATAGAAAAGCACGAGCTGCGTCCCGACGACGATGGCAGCGACCGCCATCAGCAGCGTCGCGGCGTCGAGTGTCAGCGGGCCGAGATCGAGCGGCCCGCGGATCACCGCGGCAGCGATCAACGTGCCCATGCTGGCGAGCGCTGCGCCCGGATAAAGGAAGAGCCAGTGAGGCGCGAACTCCAGCAGGAGCTTCAGATGCCGCCAGCCGTCGCGCCAGCTTCTCAAATGCGGCGGGCGCGAGCGGCCATCCTCGTGCAGCGTCGTCGGCACCTCCGCGATCTTGAGGTCGGCGAGCGTCGCCTTCACCACCATCTCCGAAGCGAACTCCATGCCCGTCGCATCGAGCTGAAGCGCCAGAATAGCTTCGCGTGAGAAGCCACGGAGCCCGCAATGGAAATCGCCGATCGCGCTCCTGAAGAAGCGGCGACCGACGAACGAGAGGACGGGGTTGCCGAGATAGCGATGCAGCCGCGGCATGGCGGAAGCGGCAATGCCGCCGCGGAAGCGGTTCCCCATCACCACGTCGTAGCCTGCGCGCAACTTCTCCACGAAGAGATCGAGATTGGCGAAGTCGTAGGAGTTGTCGCTGTCGCCCATGATGACGAAGCGGCCGCGCGCGGAACGGATGCCGGCAATCAGCGCGGCACCATAGCCGCGGCTCTCGACATCGACGACGCGCGCCTCGCGGGCGCGGGCGATCGCCTGGCTGCCGTCTGTCGAGCCGTTGTCGGCGACGACGATCTCGCCGGAAATTCCGGTGCGCCAAAGGAAAGACCGCGCCTTGTCGATGCAGATGCCGAGCGTCTCCGCCTCGTTCAGGCACGGCATCACGATCGAAAGCTCGATCGGCGCGACCTTTGCGAGACCCGATTCCACATCGAGCAACGCGGCGTGAACCGGATTCTGGTCCGGCAAATCAGCGTCCATGGCAGTCTCACCCAGATAACCGGGAGCAGGCTAGCCCGGCGATGCTTGCCGCGAGGTGAATCGGGCGCGGAAAACCTGATGACGGCGACGGAAAATCATTCCGGATCAGTGATTTCGGCAGATCTGCTAGCGGCGGCTAGCGAACCACGCGCCAGACCTTGAGCGGCCCCGCGTCGAGGTCGAGCGGCTCAAGCCAAGCCACGCTGCGCCCCTGTGCGAGCTCTCTGGCGAAAGGCTCCGGCTCGACATTGTTCGGAGGCAACTCGCTCGGACAAATGACCACATAGTCGATATGGAACCGGTCCACGTTGCGGCGCATGTCCGCTTCGCTGCCGGTGAACGATTCGAGACCCGCGATGATCCCAGCCGTCCCCCGGTGGTAGCCGGCTACGACGATCGAGTGGGGCGTGTGGAGCAGGACGTGCGGGCCAAGCGCGACCTGATTGAGCACAAGACCCGTCGGAAGAGCCGCGAGCGGTGCGATGCTGCGCGGGTCGAGGCAGGCGTTTGCAGTGCTGGCCCTCGCCTGGCCGGTTGTCCCTCCAAAGAAGTGCAGGCCCGCTGCCCAGACCAGCCCGAACATCAACATCCCGCAAGCAAGCGAGCCTAAGCGCGCCAGGATCGAGACGCGGGCGTGGAGCGTCACGAAGCACCGGTCGAGAAACCATCCTGCGGCAAGAGGAAGGAACGCCGAGGTTATGTAGACAGTGCGGATTTGGTACTGCGCGAGAAGCACTCCGAGCCAAAGCAGACCCGCAAGCAGCAGTAACATGGCCCGGTTGTCGGTCTTGTCGCGCCATCCCACAAAGCTCGTCGCAAGGGCGGCGACCAGCAGCGGCCCGACCGCCTGAATCGCCGCGTTCGGGTTCGCTTCCAGGAACCTGCGGAACGAGTACGCCTCCAGGATATCGTGAACCCAGAGATCTCGGAACGGCTGCGGCACGATCTGATACGGCCCGTTGAGACAGGCCGGGAAGATCGCGCTGAATGCGGCAACCAAAACGGCTCCGGCAAGCGTGGCCGCAACGAGCCTCTGCCACCGTGGCGACGTGGACGGCATCGCGACGGCGAGACCGAAGGCGGCCAAGCCGCCGCCGGTCGTCAGCAGAAGCCAGGGCGGGGAGATTGTGTCGCACGCCGGCGCGAGCCAGAGCGAAGGCGCGGTCTGCGCCGCAAAGATCGCAAGCGCCGCAAGCGCCAGACTCGCACCGTAATAAGCGAAGGCCGGCGCGGCGCGGTCTGCCTGGACGATCCAAGTCAGTGCGAAGGCAACGCCGATGCACGCCACGACGGGCAGCGTCTCGAGCCCGACCGCCAGCGAAAGCGCACAAAGGATCCCGCTCGCAATCGCGGCCCGCGCGCTCCGCTGCGCCAAGCCAGAGGCGATTGCCGCCGCGGCGACCAGTATGATCTGAACATTGTGATGATCGATCCGCCCGGGAGCGAAGATGTCCCCAAAGACGATCATCTGCGATGCGACGAGCACCGCGAGGCCGCCGCCGATGCTTGTTCTGAAGAGCCGCCGCGTACCCCAGAAAAGAACTCCGGCATAAACGACGAAGAGGAGAAGCGGCCATGCCGTGACGACGAGCCGTTCGGCGAGCTCGCGCCCTACGAACGGCGTCAGCGCCAGGACGCCGCCGGCGAGTGGCGCATCGACAAGCCGCGACCAGTGCATGACGACCCCGGCCGGCGGGAGGTAGCGAAGCTGCGTCATGTCGAACCAGTCCTGGCCAGCGAGCAGGCTGCGCACGCTGAGCAGGCGCATCGCATCGTCGCCGTCGGGAAGCGCGAGGCGCATGGCGTCGGCAATGGCGGCCGGTTGCCGCCAGAAGAAGACGAAAAGCCCGACAAGAACGAGCAGCAATGCCACCGTCAGGTCTGCGCCTCGGGAGGCGGAACGCCGATCGTCGGAAGGCATCGATTCGGTCAAGTCGATGGAGGACACTCGGCGAATCCGGAATCGAGCCGCAGATAGCAGGAATTCCTGAAGAAACCTGCTCCCCGCCCGTGCTCGGCCCTGCGGCTTGAAGGCTGCCGCCGATTAACCGGCCCTTAACAGGGAATCCTAGAAGTTGAGCTTGCGCAGACATTCTTAGGAAAGGTCTGCCAGGATCGCCGTGTCAGCCGTGTCGTCCCGGGCGGTCGCAGCGAGACCGAGACATCCGTGTGGCTCGACATGTCAGCCAACACCAAGACACGAGGCATCCAGTGAGCAGAGACCACCGGATTTTGCGGCTTGGAGAGCCGCTCGCCCTAGGCGCCGTCTTCCTGGCCGCATCGGCCGTCGTCCCGGCCTACGCGTACCTCGATCCCGGCACCGGCAGCATGCTCTTGCAGCTTGCGCTCGGCGGCGTCGCCGGCGCGACGGTTGTCGCCAAGCTCTATTTGCGGCGCGCTACCGACCTCTTCCGCAATTTCGGCCGCAAGCGGCGACCGGAATAATGCTCGCGCAGCGGATCGCCGGCTCATATCGCGATCCCGCCGGCGGCGTTTATCAGCTCGGTGAGCGCATTCTGCGCGCGGTCGCCCCTGAGGCCGAGGCGGACTTCACGGCATCACTCCGAACCGGCCTGCTCGACCGCTTCGCCAAAGAGGAGCGGATCACCGCATTCACGCCGCTGACGTTTCCCGCCGACACTCTGGGGCTGGCCAACGCGGGCCGCGTCGTGGAGCACGCGCGCCTCCCCTTCATCTCGCATCCCTACGAATGGTCGTTCGAGGCGCTGCGCTCGGCGGCCTTGCATCACCTCGACCTGCATCTCGATGCCATGCAGGGCGGCCTCACGCTCAGCGACGCATCCGCCTACAATCTGCAATTCATCGGCACGCGCCCGATCTTCATCGACCTCCTCTCGTTCCGCCCCTATCGCGAGGGCGAGATCTGGGCGGGCTACCGGCAGTTCTGCGAGCAGTTTCTGAATCCGCTGCTTCTTTGCAACGCCACCGGCTTGATGCCCAATGCCTGGTATCGCGGGGCGGTCGAAGGAATCCGGACCTCCGACCTGCGACGCCTTCTGCCCTGGCGGAAGCTTCTGACGCGTCGCGCGTTTCTGCATGTCGTCGTCGCGTCGGCGCTGGAGGACATGGCCGTGCACTCCTCCGACGCCGAGAGCGCCGCAGCGGCGACATTGCCGCGCGAAGCGTTTCTCCGCATGCTGCGCAACATGCGCGCCTGGCTGGCGACGCTGAAACCAAGGCGTGCCCGCAGCCTGTGGGTCGACTACACCGAGACCTGCAGCTATCAGGACGACGAGCAGGCCGCCAAGCGCGCGGCGGTGGCTGCCTTTGCCGCGCAACTTCGGCCAAAGATGCTCTGGGCGCTCGGCTGCAACAGCGGCGAATATCCGCTGCTTGCCCTGAAATCCGGCGCCGAGCACGCGATCGGCTGGGACAGCGACGCCGCCGCGATCGACATTGCCTTCCGCGCCGCGCGCGACTCCGGCGCCCGCCTCACGCCTCTCGTTGCCGACCTCACCAATCCGAGCCCGAGCCAGGGCTGGAGCCAGGCGGAGCGCGCCGGCATGCGCGAGCGGTCATCCGCGGACGCGGTGATGGCACTTGCCGTGATCCATCACCTCGTGTTCGGCGCCAACGTTCCATTGCCGGAGGCGACCGCATGGATCACCGAACTGGCGCCGCGCGGGCTGATCGAATTCGTCCCGCCGGAGGACGTGCAGGTGCGCGCCATGCTGGCTCGCCGCGCCAGCGCGCACCCCTATGACCGCGAGCTTTTCGTCACAGAGCTTGAGAAGCGCGCCCGGATCGAGCGCACAATTGTGCTTGGGCCATCGGGACGGGAACTCTTCTGGTATGACCGAAGCAACTGAACGGCCCGCCGCGCAGAGCTTTTTTCTCCGCCTTGCACCCTTTGCGGCCCCGGCGCTCGTGCTGCTCGCGATCGTCGTCCCGTTCCTCACCTTCTACAAATACAATCCGCTCCTGCCGGAGAGCCTGATCCTGATCGGCGGTGCCGTTCTTCTCGGCGTAGCGGTGGGCGCACTCGGACGCATCGGCCGCGTAATCGCGCCGATGCTGCTCGCATTCACGATCTTCGTCTATCTGTTCTGCCGGCAGGACGTCATCGCCTTCCTGAACAAGGCGACCAACGTCATCGGCGCAACGACTGGCCACCCCTTCATTGTGCTCGCGACACTGGGCATCGGGCTTCTTGGTCTCACCGGCCTGATCTGCTTCGCGCTGCGCCGGCATCTCGACACGATTGTCGTTGCCGTCTTCGGGACGATGATCGTGAGCACGATCGTCCTTCCGGTTGGAGCCGACGGCGAACCGGTCTCGACGGGCGCGTTGCCGAAGTCGCTCGCGGCTCTCCCGCCGGTCATCCACATCATCCTCGATGAGCATATCGGACTCGCCGGCCTACCCGCCGACTTCGAGGGATCGGCAGCGGCAAAGCGGATCATTCCCGCGACCTACAAGGATTTCGCGCTCTACAGCCGCGCCTACAGCCGCTTCCCGGAAACGAAATACTCCCTCACCTCGCTGATGAACCGTGACCGCGGCGCTGATGTCACCGACCTGCTTGAGGGTGACAGCTACAGCTTCTCACCAAAAGAGAACGACTGGTTCGATGTCCTCAAGCAGAAGGGCTATGCGATCCGGGTCTACCAGAGCACCTGGTTCGACATGTGTGGCGAATCCCCGGCGGTCAGCGCCTGCTACACCTATTCGATGTTCTCTCCCAACCCGATCCAGCGCTCGCAGCTCAGCACGCGGCAGCGCCTTGGCGTGCTCAGGCAAAAGCTCTTCGTCAGCCCGCGCGCCCTGCAGCTTGAACCGATGGTGAGCCTCAACACGCTTGCCCGCCTCCGCGCCGACATTGCGGGGGCGCCGCGCGGCGTCGCCTATATTGTCCACCTCCTCATCCCGCACCACGGCTACCTCTATGCGAGCGACTGCTCGCTGCGCGATCCGAAGGAATGGGTGAGCTTCGACCGGGACGGTGGCTACAGCGCCAAGGAGCGCGCCCGCCTCTACCGCTCCTATCTCGGGCAGCTCGTCTGTGCCGATAAACAGATGCATCAGCTTTTCGCGGAGCTGAAGGCGCTCGGCGTTTATGACGACGCGACGATCATCATCCACGGCGACCATGGATCGCGGCTTGCCGAGGGCCCGTTCATCACCCCCTCGCCGGAGATACTCACCGCGCAGGACCGGCTCGACCATTTTTCCACGTTGCTTGCGATCAAGGCGCCCGGCGTCACACCGGGCATCCATGAGGAGCCGGTGGTGCTGCAGCAAATCTTTGCGCAGACGTTTCTCGGCGGCGGCCTGCCGACAAGTCCTGCACCCGGCGAGGTCTTCGTCCGCACCTCGATAGACGGCGAATCTTTCGACACCATCGATTTCGCCTGGCCCGACGCGCCGGGGCCGATCGCGGATACACCGCTTCGGCGGCTGAGAGCCGCCACCGACGGCTGACGGTGCTGCGCGGCACCTACGCGGCCAAGGGGCAACGGTCGCAAATCCGTCGAGCCGCCTGCCGCACCCGCCTTGTGGAAAAGCCCGGCATCTCCTAAGTAGCGGCGACTTCCCTCGAAACGCTTGGAAACGGACAGCGGCAGCGAATGGCGCGCCAGTTCATCTATCACATGCAGGGCCTGACCAAGGCCTTCTCCGGCGGCAAGAAGGTGCTGGAGAACATCAACCTCTCCTTCTATCCCGATGCCAAGATTGGTGTTTTAGGCCCGAACGGCTCGGGCAAGTCGACGCTGCTCAAGATCATGGCCGGGCTCGACACGGAGTTCTCCGGCGAGGCCTGGGCGGCGGAAGGCGCGCGCGTCGGCTATCTGCCGCAGGAGCCGGAACTCGATCCTAAGCTCGACGTCAAAGGCAACGTCATGCTCGGCGTTGCGGCGAAGCAGGCGATCCTCGGCCGCTACAACGAGCTGATGATGAACTACTCCGACGAGACGGCGGATGAGGCATCGAAGCTCCAGGACGAGATCGATTCCAAGAATCTCTGGGACCTGGAATCTCGGGTCGAGATGTCGATGGAAGCGCTCGGCTGCCCGCCCGGCGACGCCAAGGTCTCGACGCTTTCAGGTGGCGAGAAGCGCCGCGTGGCGCTCTGCAAGCTGCTCCTCGAAGAGCCTGACCTGCTCCTCCTCGACGAGCCGACAAACCATCTCGATGCGGAGACGGTCGGCTGGCTGGAGAAGCATCTGGAGCTCTTCCCCGGCGCCGTCTTGATCGTCACGCACGACCGCTATTTCCTCGACAACGTCACCGGCTGGATTCTGGAGCTCGATCGCGGCCGCGGCGTCCCTTACGAGGGGAACTACACCGCCTACCTGGAGAAGAAGGCGAAGCGGCTTCAGCAGGAGAAGGCGGAGGATTCGGCGCGGCAGAAGGTCATCGAGCGCGAGCGCGAGTGGATGGGCCGCAGCCCCGAAGCGCGGCGCGCAAAATCGAAGGCGCGCATCAAGGCCTATGACGAGCTACTGAAAGCCAACGAAGCACGGCTGCAATCGCGCGATGCGCAGATCGTCATCCCGCCCGGACCGCGCCTCGGCGACGTCGTCATCGAGGCGGATCATCTCGCCAAGGGCTACGACGGGCGGCTTTTGATCGACGCCCTCTCCTTCAAGCTGCCGCCCGGCGGCATCGTTGGCATCATCGGCCCGAACGGCGCCGGCAAGACGACGCTCGCGCGCATGCTGACCGGACAGGAGAAGCCGGACAACGGCACGATCCGCGTCGGCGACACGGCCGTCCTCGGCTATGTCGACCAGAGCCGCACGCTCGACCCAGACAAGAACGTCTGGGCGGAGATTTCCGGAGGCGAGGAGGTGATCACGCTGGGAAAGCGCGAGGTGAACAGCCGCGCCTACGTCTCCGCCTTCAACTTCAAGGGCGGCGACCAGCAGAAGCCGGTCGGCAAGCTCTCGGGCGGCGAGCGCAACCGCGTGCATCTCGCCAAGATGCTGAAGTCCGGCGCGAACGTGCTCCTCCTCGACGAGCCCACCAACGATCTCGACACAGAGACGCTCGCAGCGCTCGAAGAGGCGCTCGAAGATTTCGCCGGCTGCGCCATCGTGATTTCGCACGACCGCATGTTCCTCGACCGCCTCGCGACGCACATCCTCGCTTTCGAAGGCGACAGCCACGTCGAGTGGTTCGAGGGAAACTTCGAGGCGTACGAGGAAGACAAGAAGCGGCGCTTAGGCGCGGAGGCGACGGAGCCGCACAGGATCAAATACAAGGCGTTTACGCGGTAGGAGGCGGGCTCAGCGGTCGTCCAGATAGAGCTGCTCGGTCATCGCAAAGACCAAAACTGGGCAGCCGCCAGCTCCCCCACCGAGAATTCGCGGAGCGAGCTTGTCCATATGCGTGGTCGACGGGCCGAAGGTGTCTTTTGACTTATTGAACTCCACGTACCGAACCTGAAGCCACTTCTGCAGGTCGGTCGATCGGGTGACAACGATTCCGACATCGATCACCCGCAGCTCAAACAGCAAGCGGAAATTATTGAGATCGCGATCGAAGAACGGATCCTTGTTGTTCCATTCGACCTCTAAAGCGACCTTCCCCTTAAAGCAGTCCACTTTGTGCGTCGGGGAGTCGCTTGCATCCCCGTCGACTACAATCTTCGTTTCGAACTTCCTCTCGGACCACTTTCGCTCGTAGAAAGCTCCGTCGATCGCTTCCGCGACCGCCGTCTTTCGACCGCCTTTCTTCCGAATTTCCAAGTGACGCAATTTGGCCGCGCTTAGGATGGATACGACATCTTCCCATTCGTCCGGATGCGCGTGCTGCAAGATCGTTCGCGCATTGCGCCAATCGTAGCATTCAAACCCCGGAACAATCTCGACCTGTGCAAGAGAGGCCATCACCCACGGGCGACTGAAGAGTTGTACGCATAAGTCTCCCAGGTCGGCCGATACGACTCATCCGCCTGCGCTCCCCAATACGTCCAGCCCGGCCGCGCGCCGCGTGCGAAGAGCTCCAGATATGGGCCCTTCGAACAGCCTTCTATGATCTCGTATTGCTCGTCAGGCTTCCGCGAGTGCTCCCGCTTGCGGGAGGACATGTAGTTCACCTGGCTTCGTCCGGGCGGTAGCGTCCGCGCGTTCTTGCCGCGCACGCCAAAGAGCAGAAGCTCGGTGACGTTGCGGAAGTAGAAGCCAACCCCTCGCCCGTCCGAGCCGCCGTCCTTGCGAACCTTGTGCCAGACGATGTTCGACTTGTACTCGAAGCCCCAGGCCCGCATCACTCGAATGCCATCCGGTAGCAGCGCGTTCGGCACCCAGAGGTAAAGGTGGGCGGGATCGACGGCGAGGTCGGCGATGGGAAGCGAGCAAATCTCGTCGGTCGTCATCGTCTCGTAGCGCGACAGTCGCCGATGCTCCGGCGCAACCTTCCCGGTGCGATTGGTGAAGCGCCACGGCGGATCGGCCAGGACGGTGTGGAAGCGCTTGCCGCCGGTCAGCCGCGCCAAATCGACAATCGTGCCCACCGGATGAACGTTCATGCGCCGCTAGCCTCCAACGGCGCCATGGGAACATAGGAGGAACGCCGAGGCAAGCAGTGTGCCTGATTCGCACACCTTTTTCTCAACGCTCCAAGGACGGATGCTTAGGCCGCCCTCTCGCTCCGATGAGCGTGTTCGCGTCGACGCCCCAGTCCTCGACCAGCGTCTGTATCATCGCCTTCGACAACTCGCGCTTGCCGCTCAGCACCTCGGCGACGCGGCCAGTTGAGCCGAGCAGCCGCGAAAGATCGGCCTGGGTCAGTCCGCGGTTCGCCATCGAGGCCTTGAGGTATTCAATAGGCTCAATCGGCTGATCGGGCACATGCTTGGTCTCGTAGGCCACCACCAGAATCGTGAGCAGCTCCAGTTCCTCGTTCGTCTCCGCGTCCGGGCGCACCACGAGCTTGTCGATGCGTTCGACCGCGCGCTGATACTCCTTTTCGGTCGTGATCGGCTTCATCTTTGAACCATAGCAGAGAACAGCGGCGAACTTATCCCCGCCCCTTCCGCCTCTGCTAATCTCTCCTCACCGCTGCTCATGAGAGGCCGGGTGCGCAACCGGAGCATTTCGGGAGCAGTTGCGTCTTCGTCCTTCGGGGCGTCGGCGCGACATGTCCGCTTAGGCCTTCGCGCTTCAACGGACAGGCGGGCGGTCCGTCGCGGCGTTTCCCGGTAGGGCGCCGTGCCGGCCATCCCGGAAGGGTCCACCCGCGGGCGCGAGCCCGCCGCCGGATGTCGCACGGCTGGACTTCGCGGGTCTCGGACACGACGAGCCCGCGAAGAACAAGAGTGGACGAGTCGGGAGTGGGTCAAGCCGCGCGGGGCGCTTCAGGAGCGCCGTCATTGCACTTTGCGAGGGTGGTCTTGATGCGCCCCGTCCTCTTCAGTCAGTTCAACCCGCGCCGTCAGGCGGCGGGGCTCTCACGCATGCGTCGCCGATCACCGTGTCGTCCCGGCGCGCCTCCGGCCCGACCGGACCGCCCAAACGCCTCCCCGGCATCTCCGCAACGCCACATTGCGCAATTATGCAAATGTCGGCGCGTGCGGCTAAGGTCGGGGCGCAAAATGCGGAGGAAGGAACGATGGACCTGTTCAGCCGAATTTCCCTGCCCGCCGGCGCGCTGCTCCTGGCGCTTACGCCCGGCATCGCCGCCGCGCAGACGCCCCCGGTGCCGGTCTCGATCGATCCGGCGCCGGACTACGACTACATCCAGCAGGCGGCGTCGATGGCGTTCGACGGCCAGACGCTGACGCTCTCCGGGCTGGCGCCGTCGACGATCTATTTCTCCGACCGGCCTTACCGGGAGACCGGGCAGGTCGATACGGCGACCTTCCTCACGCTTTGGGACAAGGACGGCTCGTTCGCGGGCGACCCGCCCAACGCCGCCATCACAGTGCTCAGCAAGGCCGATGCGCAGCCGGCCGTCGTGGAGCTGAGCTCACCGAAGCTCGACGGGGCGGACCTCAAATACAGCGTCAAGGTGATTTCAGGCGAGCTCCCCGCCAGCGCCAGCGACATCGCGCTCTTCGTCGATCGCGGCTCGCGGCCGCGGCGCACGTCGTACAGCGGCAGCGTCAAGGGCACCTTCTATCCCGTGCAGCCGTTGCCGGGGCCGTACTGCTACCACGATCCGCAGGCGCGCGAGTGCCACTACCACCCGTACCACCCGTACCACCCCTATTATCCGCCGTATCACCCCTACTACTATCCGGGTGCCTATGCGGCCGGCGTGGCGACGGGCGCGGCCATTGCGGGCGCCAACCAGCCGCAGCCGGTCTACTACATCTATGCGATCCCGACGGGTCAGCTCCCGCCCAACTGCTACATCAACAGCACGCACACGGAGATGGTCTGCACGGTGCCGCTGCAGCAGTGATCTGCCTGGAGCTTTAGAATGGGGCGGCGGCGCTCAATCGCTTTGTTGGAGCATGATCTTATCCGAAAACCGGCTCCCACTTTTCGGGATCATGCTCTAACCGCCGCCCACCGCCTCACGTCTACTGCGCGCTCGCGGCCCTTCACATGAATCGCCTCCGCAGGACCGAAGCCCTCGGCCCTGCTCTTCGCCAAAGTGCCGGCGTCGGCAACGATCTCGCCCCTCCCCGCTGCTGCACAAAGCCGCGCGGCGATGTTCACCGAGTCGCCGATCACCGTGTAGTCGCGGCGGGCTTCGGGCCCGACCGGGCCGGAGATCGCCGGCCCGGTGAAGACACCGACGCCGACCCCGCGCGGCAGGCCCGCCGCTTCGACCGCGGCCTGCATGTCGAGCGCGGCGCGGACCGCGCGCTCCTCCTTCCCCTCCCCCTCGAAGCGCGCAAGCAGCGCATCGCCGATCAGCTTGTCGACGTCACCGCCGTGGCGCGTCACGCATTCGATCTGAAGCGTCATGATGCGGTTCAGGAAGGCGACGACGGCTTCGGGCGATTCCGTCTCGGAGAAATCGGTGAAGCGCCGCACGTCGGAATAGACGCAGCGATACCTCGATCCGCTTCAGCGGCACGTCGCCGCCAACGGGCGCCGCGCGCACAGCGCCGACGGCGCTCGACGACATGAAGCTCTCAAGCCGCGCTGAAAGCTCGCGCACGCGCGCGGCGCGGAAGTCGATGCCCGCCTGTGCGCGTCTGATCAGAACGCCGAGCACGACGATGAGGCCGAAGAGGAGCAGCCCCGGCACCAGCGTCGGCAGCACCAGCGAGCGCGCGAGGATGGCGCGGAGCTCGCCCGCCGGCCAATAGAGCTCCATCACGATTCCGACCGCGCCGTCGGGCATCAGGAGCGGCACGTAAAATTCGTTGTAGCGCGTGCCATCCGCCTCCGCATGCGGGAGCAGCGTGCGCTCGCCCTCTTGGATCGCAGCGGTCAGCGCATCGTTCTTCTCGATCTTTCCGATCTCGGCCGCGTCGGTGCTGAACACCGCCTCGCCGGTCGGGAGATAGACCTTGAGCTGCGAAAGCCCGCGCTCCGACGCCGCTTCGGCAAAACGCGACGCGACATCCGCGCGCTGACCGGCATCGGCCGTGCCGGCAAGAAGGGCCTTCCAGGCCGCGGGCGCCTTCGCCGCCATCTCCGCGGCAATCTCATCCACCTGCCGCGCCGCGAACTCCAGATGGATATCGCGCACCGCCTGCCTGACCGACACCGCCGTCAGCAGGACGAGCGACACGACGAAGAGCGCCATCAGCGGCAGGACACGGCGGCGATAGCGTTGCGCGAGCGGAAACGGACGCTCCGCAGCGTCAGGGCCGGCGGTGGCGCGATCAGTCGTGTCGATCGGAGTCAAAAAGACCTCGGGCTCCGGCTTTCGTTGTCGCCGGACCCTAGCGGCCGATCGCGGGGCGATCTACCGGATGTGGTGCGTGATCGAAGGCTGGCAGCGCTGCCGGGCGAAGAGCCAAGGGCGCGAGGGGCGCCTATTTGCAGTACCACTCCTTCGCGCCGTGATGCCCGTCGACGAAATGCCAATAGGCGTGCGAGCGCGCCGCAATCGGGCGGCGGCTCGGACGGCCAGTCGGCCCTGCGGCTCGTACGGACGGGCGCCGGCTGCGGCGGCTGCGGCGTCTGCTCTACCGCCTTCTCGGTGTCCGTCGCATCGGCGTTCGCATCGCCGCCCGGTCCCGGAACCGGCATCGTCGGCGCTACCGCCACGAGATCGAGCACGTCCTCGGAGGGCACCTTGCGAAGCGGCGGGGCTTCGCCGCCGGTCTGCACGAGCGCGGCGATCGTATCGCATGCGGCTCCAGTCGCCGGTTGGCCGTCGGCCCCCGGTACCGCGACCCAATCGCGCGGGCATGCGACCGCTTCCTGCGGCCACGCCGCCGGCGCGCTTTCGTCCGTCGACGGCGCGACTGGCTGTTCGCGAATCGGATCTGCGCTCGCGACCGCCTGCGTCTCGGCCGCTACGGGCGCGACGAAAGGCCCCGCCGCGGCAGGTGGGACCACTGAGGCATCGGCGGCGACGGAAGCGGTCTCAGCTGGTAGCGCCATCGCGGCATCAGCAGTGAGCGGAGCCGTCTCGGCAGGCGGGAGTTGCGCAGGCGCGCTCGCGGCGGGGGTTACGCTCGACGTCGTCTCCGGCTCCGGCGTCTCCACCGGCGGAAGCGGCGCAACCGTCGTCTGCAGCACGATCACCCGAACGGGGTCTTCGGCACTGGAGGTCGCAAGCGAGGACGCCAGCACGGTCGGCTTTGGATCGGCGCGATCCTCGGCGGCCGTCTTCGGCCGGTCGCGCGACGGGCCGCCCGGATCGACAAAAAGGGCATTGCTCGACACGACGGCCATGATGGCGCCCGCCAAGCCCACAATGCCGGCGCTCTTCAGAAGGACGGGTCGGACATCGCGCCACGTAGGCCACGCCGCCTCTTGGGCCGCCTGGCCGTAACCCGGTCTACCGCGGGCTCCGTTCGAACCGTAAACGGGCCGAATACTCACAACGCAAACCTCAAACACGCAGGTTCTGCATTATCCTTAACCAAAAATGAACATGGGGAGAAGGCAATGTTTGGGCAGAAAGCCGACAGCGGGCCCGAAACCGGGCCCTCGATGGCGAAAAAACGCGCTCAGTGCGCCCCAGTCTTCGCCCGCGTGGAGGCGACGGCGTCGAGCGCCATTTCCGCGAGCCTTTCCCACTCCTTCAGCGCGAAAGCGTGAAGCGCGGTGCGATCCCGCCCGGATTCCAGGCTCTCCCGCAGAAGATCGATCTCCGCCAACAACAGCTCCGCATTGAAGGTCGTGACATCGGTTGCGAGGCGGCGAATGAGGATACGCAGGAACTGACGCTGCATCGTGCCTTGCAGGAGCATGATCTCGCCGAGCGCGTCGACATCAGCCGCGTGGCCGGTCTCGGGCATGTCGTGTCCTTCCGTGGGCCGGATTGCGCTCCGACATTCGTGCCGCATTGCCGAGGCCAAGGGTCGCAAATTTCCCCGGTCGGGTCTACGCGCGAAGGCCAAAAGACGCGGATTGCGACCTTCCGCCTCGCGGGAGGGCCTCGCGCCTAAGTAGGAATTTAGCGACGTCATTATCCGTTCGGTGAGGCTTAATCCATAAAGCAAAGGTGGGTGCGTCCGGCACTACGGTACCCGAGGAGCAAGCGCCTGCAGTCGAGCGGGAGCGGCCGGGCGAGTCCGCGCGCACACCGCGAAGGGTTTGTCACGTCAAGGGCTGCGGCCTTGATGGCAGAGGACGAGATGAGTCTGCTCCCGGTGGAAGACGACGCTGACGGCGAAGCGCTGACCTTGCGTGCGTTCGACAAGCACAAGATCGGCAAGCAGATCGTTGTCACGCGCAACCGTCTCTACCGACTGGTGCTCAACCAAGCGGCGCCCACATGACGATGGAGCCGCGGATGACCTCGCAGCCCCGCGTCCTGATCGTCGAAGATTGCGATGACGATGCGCAGCTTCTGCTTCGCGAGTTGCGCTTCGGCGGCCTCGACCCGTCATTCCGTCGCGTGGAGACGATCGCCGGCGTGAGAGAAGCGTTCAAGGAAAGCGCCTGGGACGTCGTCATCTCCGACTACAACCTTCCGCAACAGAGCTTCACAGAGCTCATGCAGGCCATACGGGCCATCGATGCGGATGTGCCGGTCATCGTCGTGTCCGGCTCGATCGGCGAAGAGAACGCCGTGGCGTTGATGCGTCAGGGTGTGGCGGACTTTCTCTTCAAGGGCAGTCTGACCCGTCTGATCCCAGCGATCGAGCGTGAGCTCGCCGCCGTCGCCGCAAAAACCGCGCGCCGCGAGAGCGATCAGCGCTTCCGCGACATCGTCGAGGTCTCCGGCGACTGGATCTGGGAGACCGACGAGCAGCACCGCTATACGTTCTTCTCAAATCGCTACGAGGAAGCCGAATGGGCGGATCCGGCCACGAGCCTCGGGAAGACACCGTGGGAGGTCGCCGGCGCCGACATGGGTGAGGACGAGCACTGGCAGGCGCACCTCTCCGACCGCGAGGCACATCAGGCGTTCCGCAATTTCCTCTTCTCGTTCGTCTCCGGCTCCGGCTCCCGCTACCACATCTCCATGAGCGGCGTGCCGGTCCTCGACCGCAATGGCGCTTTCCGCGGCTATCGCGGGACGGCGACCGACCAGACCCCGGTCGTGGCCGCGTTCTGGCGAGCGGAAGAAGCCGAGGCGCTTCTTAGGGACGCCGTCGATTCCATCTCTGAAGGGTTCATCATCTTCGATCCGGACGATCGAATCGTCATGGCCAACGAGGCGTTCCGCAAGCTCTATGCGAACGTCGCCGACTTCACTCAGCCTGGCGTGGCGTACGAGGATCTCCTGCAGGCGGCGGTCGAGCGCGGGGTCTTCCTCGACGCGAAGGGGCGCGAGTCGGAGTGGCTCGCAAACCGGATCGAGAGCCATCGCGAGTTGGCCGGCAGCATCGTCCAGAGGCTCTCCGACGGACGCTGGGTGCTCGTTACGGAAGCACGCATGAGCAACGGCGGTATTGCCGGGCTCAGGATGGACATTACGGCGCTCAAGCGGGCCGAGGCGCAGCGCGACCACCTCGCCGTGCATGACGCCACCACGGGGTTGCCGAACAAGTCGATGTTCACCGAGCGGCTGCAGCAGGCGATCATGCAGGCCGAGCGGTCCGCCGGCTCCGTCGAGGTGGTATGCCTCGAGCTGACGTCGCTGCACGACATTCGCGACAGCCGCGGCCTCGACGCCGGCGACCTCGCAATCCGGGAGGTCGCACACCGGCTGAGAGAGACGGCGGCTCCGGGCGAGTTCCTGTCACATATCGGCGGCGGACAGTTCCTCGTGCTCCGCGTCGGCTTTGCCAACGACTCCGCCGCGATGCGTTCGGTCGAAGCGCTGCTTACGCCATTCGCGGAAGCGTTCCGTATCGACGATACCGAGGTGCCGTTCAGGGTCGCGGTCGGGGCGAGCGTCGCTCCCTCCGACGGAGCCGACGCCGACACAATCATCCGAAATGCAACGACGGCGATGCGCCGCGCCAAGCGCACGCCGGCGGAGCGCTACTGCTTCTATAACGCTGAGATGACGAAGGCGGCGGTTTCGCGCGCGACGCTGGAGGCCGACCTCCGCCACGCGATCGACAAGGACGAGCTCTTCCTCCTCTACCAGCCGCAGGTCAGCACTCACAGCTACAAGCTCGTAGGCGCGGAAGCGCTGATCCGTTGGCGCCACCCGACGCGCGGGCTGATCGGTCCCCGCGACTTCATCCCGATCGCAGAAGAGACCGGACTGATCACCCCGATCGGCGAGCACGTCCTCAAGATGGCGTGCAGGCAGGCGCGGGCGTGGCGAGACGCTGGCTCTACGATCCCAGTTTCCGTCAATCTGTCGGCTGTTCAGTTGGCCGAACAGGATCTCGGTCGCAACATCCTCTCGATCGTCCGCGACGCGGGAATCCCGCCCGAGGCAATCACGTTGGAACTGACCGAAAGCGCGATCCTGCGCGACGCCGCCGCCGCGGCCCGCACCATGAACGAGCTCGCGGCCGAAGGCATGGGCTTTGCGCTCGACGATTTCGGCATGGAACATTCCGCCCTCAGCCACCTCTCCGACCTGCCCTTCGACGTCCTGAAGATCGACCGCGCCTTCGTGATGCGCATGGTCGAGAGCCGCGGCCACGCGGCGCTACTGCAAGCCATCGTTGCGATGATCCACTCGCTCGGCTTGACGGCGATCGCGGAGGGCGTGGAGCAGGCGACACAGCTCCTCTACCTGCAGGCCTATGGCTGCGACTCGCTGCAGGGCTTCCTCTTCGCGCGCCCGATGCCGCCGGAGGAATTGGAGCCGTTTCTCTCCTCTGGAATCCTGCTGCCGTCTATCGGCGACGGCGACATGCCTAAGATGGAAGACCTACTCCTCTCGCAGCCCGACGCAGCCTGAGGCCTTCGCGCCACTGCCACATCTCTCTTTTTGCGCACGTGCTGCGGCGCGCGCGCACTAGTCCGCGCTCATTGCGCGGGCGAGAATGCATGACTCGCCACTCCTGAAAGGCAAACCCATGCGGCGGCCCCGCCTCGCCTCGCTCGTGCTCATCGTGCTTGCGGCAGCGCTCTCGATGCCTCTCGCTTACGCCCAAGATGCGGATATCCCCGGATCGCACGACTATCCCGGCATCGGCCGCTTCGCCGGCAGCGTCATCACCGGCTACGAGGCGAAGGATTTCGATGCGACGCGGCTTCAGACCGCGCCATTCAAGGACGGCCAGGCGACCGGCGAGCTGAAGCCCGAGGGCAAGGTCACGCGCATCGCCTACCGCACGGGACCTGGCCCCTCGATCCTCGAGGTCTCGCGCAATTTCGAGACGCAGCTTCAGGGCGCCGGCTTCGAGACGCTGCTTTCCTGCAACGTCGACGATTGCGGCGGCATTCCCTTCAGCGAGGCGCTCGACATCCTGCCGATCCCGCTGATGTGGGTCGACGGCTTCAACTACCGCTACTACGCGGGCCGCAAGGCGGGAGAGAACGGCGCGGAGACCTACGCGACCGTCATCGTCAGCCAGAACAACGACGAGGTCACCGCGGAGCTCGTCGTCACCGAGGTCGGCGCGATCGAGAACAAGATGGTCGATGCCGCCGCAATGGCGAAGGGTCTCGGCGAGGCCGGGCACATCGCGCTTTACGGGATCTACTTCGACACCGACAAGGCGGTGATCAAGCCGGAGAGCCGTCCGACGCTCGACGAGATCGCCAAGCTCCTGCAATCACAGCCGGAGCTCAAGGTGATCATCGTAGGCCACACCGACAGTCAGGGCGGCTTCGACTACAATATGGATTTGTCGAAGCGGCGCGCAGCGGCCGTCGCCGCCGATCTTTCGAAGACCTACAAGATCCCCGCGGCACGGCTGCAGACGGCGGGCGTCGGCTACCTCGCGCCGGTCGGCTCGAACGCCACCGAGGACGGGAGGGCGGAAAATCGGCGGGTGGAGCTGGTGGAGCCGTAGAGGTTCGCGTCCGCGCGAGTCACCATCAGGAGAAGAACCTTACGACCCACTGGATTATCTCGACCAGCTGAGGGTTCTGAAAAGCCTTCGTGACGTACGTGATCAGCGGTTCGGCGTGTTGTGCGACGAACCGAACAATCGCCGCGGTGTAGTGTGTGGTGCCGAGGAGTTCGGAGGCGGCTCCCACGGCGAGCGCGCCGCCCGCCGCCTTATAAGCGCCGCTGCGGAACTCCTTCCATGCAAACCCCGTCTCCGATCGTGCGGCCTTCGAGAAGGCCCGGACGGGGGCATAGGCGCGCCGCAAAAGCTCCCCAACGAAATTACGAATAGATCGACGAGCAAGCTCGGCCTGCTGCCGGCCGGCAAGACTTTCATCTGAGATGGCCGCGCCTTCCTTTTGCTCGGCTATGCTCTCCCGAGCTTCCGCGGTCGCGACGTCAGGCTCACTACCAAGATCGCCGATGACCGGAACGAGAGGCGCTATTTCCTCCCGCGCTATCTCCGCTTCCTGAGGGCCTGGGCGCAGAGCGTCAAGCTCCATCAAGGTCGGATCGCCGACCACGAAGATATTCGCGGTCTCGACCAAATCCTTGAGCAGAGACGCCGCAATCGAATCGAGTTTTCGGGGATCGGGATCGCCGAACTGGTCCTCCGCGCCCAGTGCTCTTTCGTGGTCGTTGTGAACGACCCTAAGAGTGTTCATTCGAGACCAGAACAGCTTCGCGCGGACGTGCTCGATCTGTTCGTCGAGGCTCAAGAATCGATTCGTGGGGCCGACGAGCCTACCAAGCTGATTGACGCCGAGCGCACGAAGCTCTTCCGCCTTTGCCCTCAATTCCGCGTAGTCCGCCTCCCGCTCGGGCCCGCCTGCGAGACGCTCTCCTGATGAGAGGGGCGCGAGGTCGATTGGTTCGTCAGTTCCACCTTGATACCGAATACCCGAGGGCTCCGGATTCGGTATGGCGGTTTCGGGAGGTAGGGTTTTCTCGGAATCTACAAAGTCTGGATGGACGTAGAGCCCCTTCTCCAGCCGGGTTATTTGTCCGATCTGAGCAAGGCGGCTCAACTCCCCTCGCATTGACTTGTCGATTACTTGGTAGTTCGCTTCGCTGAATGCCGATCTTATGTCATCGATTGTTGTTGGAAGCTGACGCGCCCTTAGGTAGTCAACAATAAAGCCCGCGATCGTCGCTGCACGGCGAGGGTCTTCGTCATCTGACAGCGGTTCCGGTTCTGCCAGTCCAGACTCCGTGTGGCGCGCTCGCCGCGCCTCGGTGATCCAACCACTAATCTCAGCGTTCACGACGGCAGCGTCGCGCTCCCAGAACGCCCGCGGTTGCGTGGCGACGCGAAGGTCAAGCTGGCGGGCGGCCTCATCCTGAAGCGAGCGCTCGAATCCACCCGTTCTCCATCCGATTAGGCGCGCTTCGTACCAGTTGAACCAACCGGCGAACCCTGCCGAACGCAAGACTTCGGTCTTCTTCAAATCGTCCCAAGGTCGCCGCGCCCAGATCGGGAAGTTGACTCGATAGCGATTGTTCCCCCGCACATCGCGAAGCCAAAGCTTAGTTGCCAACAGCCCGGCCGCTTCCGAACGAGACTGACGCAACTCCAACTGATCCTCCCCCATTGAAGTGGTCCGCCCTGAGGTATGCCTTTTGGCAGCAAGGAGGACGGATCAGATGCCAAGGAAGAGACACAAGCCGGAAGAGATTGTCGCGAAGCTGCGGCAGGTCGATGTTCTCACGTCGCAAGGTCAGAGCGCGGCCGACGCCATCCGCTCGATCGGGGTGAGCGAGGTGACGTACTACCGCTGGCGCCAGGAGTTCGGCGGGCTGAAGAGCGACCAGGTGAAGCGGCTGAAGGACCTGGAGCTTGAGAACAACCGGCTTCGTCGCGCGGTGTCGGACCTGACGCTGGACAAGCTGATCCTTCAGGAGGCCGCCAAGGGAAACTTCTAAGCCCCGCGCGTCGCCGCGCCTGCATCGAGCATGTTCGACGGGTATTGTCCGTCTCCGAGCGCCGCGCCTGTGCGGCGCTCGGCCAGCATCGCTCGACGCAGCGCAAGATTCCGCAAGGCGGTGACGATGAAGAGCGGCTGACCGCCGACATCGTCGAGCTGGCTCGCCAATATGGGCGCTACGGCTATCGCAAGATCGCCGCGCTGCTGCGCCGGGCCGGCTGGCTGGTCAATGACAAGCGGGTGGAGCGGATCTGGCGACGCGAGGGGCTGAAGGTTCCCCAAAAGCAACCGAAGCGCGGCCGGCTGTGGCTCGCCGACGGGTCATGCATCCGGCTCAGAGCCGAGCACCGCAATCACGTCTGGTCCTACGACTTCGTCGAGGATCGCACGCACGAGGGGCGCAAGTTCCGCATGCTCAACATCATCGACGAGTTCACCCACGAGTGCCTGGCCATCCGGGTATCGCGCAGGCTCAAATCCATCGATGTGATCGACGCGCTCTCGGACCTGTTCATCCTGCGCGGTGTCCCCGGCCATATTCGCTCTGACAACGGACCCGAGTTCGTCGCCAAGGGCGTGCAGGACTGGATCGGAGCCGTAGGCGCCAGGACCGCCTACATCGCACCGGGCAGCCCCTGGGAGAACGGCTTCATCGAGAGCTTCAACGCGCGCCTGCGCGACGAACTGCTCGACGGAGAAGTCTTCTACACGCTGCGTGAGGCGCAGATCGTGATCGAGAGCTGGAGACGCCACTACAACGCCAGCCGGCCGCATGCCTCGATCGGATACCGAGCTCCCGCACCCGAGGTGTTCGTGCCGGCGCTCGCCGCATGGCCGGCTGCGCAACCCCGACCGGCTTCGCCGGCCATGCCCCCACTGGCGTCAGCGCCAGCCCTAAACTAACATTGCAAACGGACCACCCAGTGGGGGCCGGTCAGTCGGCGGCGGCGGCGGCGTAGGAGGCGGCGTCGGCGGCGGCGTAGGAGGCGGCGGCGGCGGCGGCCGGCGTCGTAGGCGGCGGCGGCGTGCGTGGCGGCGTCGAGCGGCGCGCGAATATCGTGGGCCGGATATGTGCGCGCGGCCCACGATATTGATACGGCACGAAAGACCACAAGACAAAGGTCTTGGCGCATCTTGCCTTGCCCGACCAACGGCAGCACCCGGAGCGCGGCCCGCACTGCAATAGCCTTCCCCCACGCGCGCGGCTTCCCATCGAGCCAAGCCCGAAACTCAAGCGCGTTCGTGATCCTGACTCCGTCGGCCAACGCACCCGCCTCCCGAACCCAGGATGCCGCGCCACAATCGATTCGTGCAACTAAAACGAAAAAGTCCGGCGGGCGGCCGGGCTTTCATCATGCGGGAAGGCAAAACGGAGCGCTAGCTGTCCAAGAAAGCTCCTCAGCGTCCTACCCCGGCTCGGATACCTGACCTTGCCGCCTTCGCCTCGATCTGGCGGATACGTTCGCGTGTGACCGAGAGCTGCTGGCCGACCTCCTCTAGCATGTGGTCGGTGTTCGTGCCGATGCCGAAGCGCATGCGGAGCACGCGTTCTTCGCGCGGCGTGAGCGAGGCGAGTGCTCTCAGCGCAGCCGGCGCCGGTTCTGGAGCCGCGTCCAGAGCGGCCGCGCGACGATGACAATCGCCATGACGACCGCGATGAAGAAGAGCATCTCCGTCGAGCCGTCGCCGTTATCGGGCGAGAGGCCGGTCATTCGCTCGATGAAGTCCATCGCACCCTTCCGTTCGTCTGTGCCCGATGAACCGGGCTCCCCGGTTCTGGAGCGTCGTTGCGTCGTTCACTCCGCGCCATGCTTCGGCGCGCCGCCACCATCCGCGCCCTCCGGCAAGCTCTGAAATTCCTGCACCTCGGCTCGCAGCGCGCCGCGGGCGACCGCCGCGCCCGCCCTTAGCGGGTTGAGCGGGACATCGGTCGCCAATTCCGTCTTCATCCGCTCCGACACGATGCGCACCGAGCCGCCGTCTATCGCCCGCTGATCGAAGGCCGCTTCCTCCAATGCCGCGGGCTTCGCCTGCCTGATCCGATCGACTGGCGCAGGCCCGGCATCGACGATCATCGCCGATTCCTCGGAGACCGCGCTCCGCGCATCGGCCGCCACATCGCTCCGTTGGTTCACGTCGGCGCTCATCGGCATCTCCTCAGATGTTCACGATCGCGTAGCGCGCTTCGATATTGACCGGCCGCGACGTGAGATTCCGAATCGTGATCCAATACGTGATGTTGCTGCCGGAGGCGCGCTCCACTGCGACGTCCCATTCGACCTGCGGCGCCCCGGTCACCACCGATGTGGAGACCACCGTCCAGATGACGTCCCACGCGGCCGGCCAGTTGAAGGTGAACCAGCGCTGCGAGCTGCTCGCTCCGACCGAACCCGTGAATTGAACACCGACGACCATGGTGGCCTCCTTAGTCGCGCGCGAAAATTGAATAGCGGGCTTCGACGTCGACGCCGACGTCGGTCAGGTTTGTGATGACGATCCAGTAGGTGATGTGGCCGGACGACGCGCGCTCGACCTGTACCCGCCAGCGGATCTGCGGCGCGCCGACGCGCGGGCTTGTCGGCACCACCATCCAGGCGACATGCCAGCAGGCCGGCCAGTTGAAGGTAAACCAGCGCTGCGTCTGGTGCGCATTGAGATGACCGCGGAATTGAACGCCGTTCCACGGGCCGACGGTCAACCTGCGCCCGCAGAAGATCTCCTGAATCCCCGTCCGCGTGTCGGTCCAGAACGGAAGGAAGCCGTGGGTGCTACCGGCCAGGCCAAAATAGTCGCCGATGAAGGTGGTGCGGGAATTGCCGTGCGACCAGGGTGCGTCGACCTCCGGATCCCAGGGCCGCCCGGTTACCGTCTCGCGCTGCACGAACGTCGCCCCGCCGTCGTGCGAGATCGCGATGATGACATCGATCCAGGGCGGGCCGCCCGACCATTTCGGGCCGAATTCGTAGAAGGTGCAGGCGATGTCGCCGGACGGCGTGCTCGCGAGCTGCGGATGGAAGTCGTGCTGGTTCGCGGCGGACGGGAAAGAGAGCAGCGGCTGGCCGGATGTCGGTCCGGCCCACGTCGCGCCGCCGTCGGTGGAACGGCGACAGTAGATGCGCGAAACGCCATCCCGATAGTCGGCCCAGGCGACAATGACCCGCTGTCCGGCGCCGGCGCAGGCGGAAGGCAGTGTCAGCACCCGGAAATGGCCGCCCGGAAGCTCCGGGAACCCGCCCGGACGCGGCAATACGGAGAGCGTCGTCAGACCCGATGCGACGACTGCGGGGCTTGAGAAGGAATTGCCGCCGTCGATCGATTTCACAAACTTGATCGTGTTGCCGGCGATCCAGAAGATGAAGATCGAGCCGTCATCGGTCACCGCGATCGAGGGCGAGAACGAATTCGAAGGCGAGCGCCGCGCCGACCGGCTGCGTGCCAACGCCGCGCCAGCTCGCACCGTGATCGGTCGTTCGGGCAAACGCGAGGTTTGAGCCATCGTCCCAGGCCACGTAGACATTTCCGTAGTGGCGGCTCCGCGGGCTTCGGTCGCTCGCAGCCCACTGCTTGTCGTCGATCCTCGCGGTGTTCGGATGGATGAAGTTCGGCGCGCTCCAGGTCCGCCCGCCGTCGCTCGAGCGATAGACGGCGATCCCGAGCGTCTCGAACGGGCTCCCCGGTCCCGGGAACGGCAGCGCGATCAGGTAGCAGTTACCGGCGTTGTCGAAGGCAAGCACCGGGTCGGAGATGCCGGCCCAACTCTTGTGCGGATCGGGATTGCCGAGAAGCGCAAACGGCGGCGCCTCGCTCCACGATTCGCCGCCGTCGAAGCTCGAATAGGCGGCGAGCGTGAAATCGTAGGTGCGCGGATTGTTGAAGCGCTTCGACGCGCCGACCACATTCAGCGGATTGAGGGGATTGGTCTCAAGTTCGGATTCGCTGCGCGCGTTGTCCGGACTCGAACTGAACGTCACCTGAGTATTGCACCACATCGAGCGAGGCTCCCAACCTCAATCCCGGCGTAGTTACGCAACGCTGCTCAGGACCCGGTCAGGATTGATGCGGGTCCCGACGGCCGCCCGGACGCTCCCCGAAAGGAGCAGCCGAACGCAACTAGTGTTTACATTTGGATTTCACGCCGCGACTGCGGTCGAAAGATGGCGCGCTAAAAAAAATTATAGTAACGCGGCGCTAACCATGCTCACGCCGCTGCTTCTACTTCGACTCAGCTGTCGAGGAAGCTCCGCAGCTTGCGCGAACGGCTCGGATGCTTGAGTTTTCTCAGTGCCTTTGCTTCGATCTGGCGAATACGCTCGCGGGTAACACTGAACTGCTGGCCGACCTCTTCGAGCGTGTGGTCGGTGTTCATGCCGATGCCGAAGCGCATGCGGAGCACGCGTTCTTCGCGCGGCGTGAGCGAGGCGAGAACGCGCGTGGTCGTCTCGCGCAGGTTCGACTGGATCGCCGCGTCGATCGGCAGAACCGCGTTCTTGTCCTCGATGAAATCGCCGAGGTGCGAGTCCTCCTCGTCGCCGATCGGCGTCTCGAGGCTGATCGGCTCCTTGGCGATCTTCAAAACCTTGCGCACCTTCTCAAGCGGCATCTGCAGCTTCTCAGCCAGCTCCTCCGGCGTCGGCTCGCGGCCGATCTCGTGCAGCATCTGCCGGCTCGTCCGCACGATCTTGTTGATCGTCTCGATCATGTGCACGGGGATGCGGATGGTGCGCGCCTGGTCTGCGATCGAGCGAGTGATCGCCTGCCTGATCCACCATGTCGCGTAGGTGGAGAACTTATAGCCGCGGCGGTACTCGAACTTGTCGACCGCCTTCATCAGCCCGATGTTGCCTTCCTGAATCAGATCAAGGAATTGCAGCCCGCGGTTCGTGTATTTCTTGGCGATCGAGATGACCAGACGAAGGTTCGCCTCCACCATCTCCTTCTTCGCCTGGCGCGCCTCGCGCTCGCCCTTCTGCACCTTGTGGACGATCTCGCGGAACTCGACGATCTGCAGCCCGGTCTCCGCGGCGAGCTGGCGGATATCGGTGCGGATCTTCGTGATGTTCTCCTTCTCCTTCTGGCAGAAGGACTTCCAGCCCTTCGCGGAGAAGCGCGCGATGCGGCGCGTCCAGTGCGGATCGAGCTCGTGGCCGCGATAATGCGAGAGGAACTCCGAGCGGTCGACGCCGTGGCTCTCGCCGAGCCGGAGCAGCTTCGCGTCGAAGGAGATCAGCCGCTTGTTGATGTCGTAAAGCTGCTCGACGAGTGAATCGATGCGCGCCTGGTTGAGCGACAGCGACTTCACGTCGGTGACGATCTCTTCGGTCAGCTTCTTGGCGCGGCGCTCCTGCGCCGGCGTCAGCGCGCGCGCCTTCGAGCCGCCGCCGACGATCGCGTCCTGCAGGCGGCGGAGCTTCTTGTAGTTGGAGGCGATGTTGTCGAAGGTCGCGAGAACCGCCGGCTTGATCTCCGCCTCCATGGCGGCAAGCGAGAGGTTGTTCTCGTAGTCGTCGTCCTCGTCGGCATCCATGTCGGCGGGAAGCTGCTCCTCCCCGTCCTCGCTCTCACCCTTCGCGGGCAGCGGCCGGAGCCTTGGTCGGTGTGCGGGAGCGGGGGCGGCAGCGGCAGCGGACTTCGTCGCGTCGCCGTTCTCGACCGGCGCGCCCGGCTGAGGCGCAACGGTCGGCGCCTTGGCGTCGGGACCGGCGTAGGTCGCCTCAAGGTCGATGATGTCGCGCAGGAGCACGTTGCCGGCGTTCAGCTCGTCGCGCCAGATGATGATCGCCTGGAAGGTGAGCGGATTCTCGCAGAGCCCCGCGATCATTGCCTCGCGGCCGGCCTCGATGCGCTTGGCGATGGCGATCTCGCCCTCGCGCGAGAGAAGCTCCACCGAGCCCATCTCGCGCAGATACATGCGCACCGGGTCGTCGGTGCGGTCGCTGGCCTCGCGGCCCTTGGCCTTCTTGGCGACCGCGGTGCCGGCCGACGGCATCAGCTCGCGGCCTTCCGACTCCTCTTCGGAGTCCTCCTCGTTGGTCTCGGCCTCAGCCTCGTCAGGCTCGTCGGACTCCACGACGTTGATCCCCATGTCGGAGAGCATCGCCATCGTGTCTTCGATCTGTTCGGAAGTGACCTCTTCGGAGGGAAGCACGGAATTCAGCTCGTCGACGGTGACGTAGCCGCGCTTCTTCGCCTCCTTGATCATCTTCTTGACCGCGGCATCGGAAAGATCGAGCAGCGGCCCGTCGTGGGTCTGGGCCTCCGGGGCCTCTTCCTTGGTCTCGACTGCGGTCTGAGTGGTTGTCGCCATCTGGTCTCGCGTATCGCCGGCCCACGGTCAGGGCCGCCACATTCAAGGGAATGGCGCGCTTCTTAGGCGGTTCCCTCTAAAGGCCGCCTTAACCACGCCGTTTCCGCTGCCTCGCCTCACGTCACGCCGGCGCCCGGCGGCAATCTAGGCCCGAAGGCCCGGCCGTCAGCGCCGCTTGAACGGGTGCACGATCACCGCCTCATCCGTCTCGTCGTGCCGATCGGGACGAAGGCTGCGGCTCACCTGCTCCTGGATATCCCGCAGACGGCTCAAATTCACGTCGCTCGCCTCACGACCGAGCGCCGCAGCTGCTGCCTGCCGTTCGATAGATAACGCGCCGGAGCGAAGACGCAAGTGGGCAGCGTCGTCCCAAATGTCGGCGGCGCGCTCCGCCCCGGCCGTCGCAAGCCCGCCGAGCCCGGCGCCGCGCAGTTTTTCAAGAATCGCAATTATTTCAGTAGTATGGCCGGCGCGCTCCAGAGATTGCCTGAGCTCCGCGGCGGAAATGCCTGGTGTTTCTGCCAGCTCCGCCGCAAGCGCCGCGGCAAGGTCCGCGGTGCCCTTGCCGGAGAACTGCGCGTCGGCGAGCGCCTCCAGGCGCTCTGCGGCGATTTCCGGGTAGAGAAGCGGCACGCCGATCAGGATCGCCTCGGCGAGGCTCGAGGCACCGCGCCCGGCCCGCCTCGCGGACGAGCGGATTGGCGAGCAGGCTCGCCGACGGGCCGGTCGGCTGAGGCTGGAAGCGCCGGTCGCGGAACCGACGCCGCTCCGTTGCCTGATTCGTTGGACGGCGGGCAGCGCCGAAATCGTGCGCCAGCCGCTCCTTCACGGCGGCCTCGTAATAGCGCCGCACATCGAGGTCGCCGATCGTGGAGACGGCGGCGCGAAGCTCCTTCTCCACGCCGGCGCGCCGCTCGGGCGTGGCGAGGTCGAGCCCGTAGGTGGCGCTCAGCCACAGCATGTCGACGAGAGGCTTTGCGGCTTCGAGAATCTTGCGAAGCGACTCCGGTCCTTCCGTGCGGAGGAGGTCGTCGGGATCCTGGCCGCCCGGCAGAAGCGCGAAGCGGATGCTCTTTCCGGGCTTCAGCTCCGCGAGCGCAAGGTCGACGGCGCGAAACGCGGCTTTCAAGCCCGCCTCGTCGCCGTCGAAGCAAAGGACCGGCTCCTCGGCCATCTGCCAGAGCATGCGAAGCTGGTCTTCGGTAAGCGCCGTGCCGAGCGGCGCGACCGTGGCCTCGAAGCCGGCGGCAACGCAGGCGATGACGTCGATGTAGCCCTCGACGACGACGACGTGCCCGCCCTTGCGGGAGGCGGCGCGCGCGGCCTGGCCGTTATAGAGCACGTGGCTCTTGTGGAAGAGCGACGTCTCCGGCGAGTTCAGGTATTTCGCCTGCGCGTCGGGCGAGAGCGCGCGCCCGCCGAAGGCGATGACGCGGCCGCGGAAATCGGCGATCGGGAAGATGATGCGGTCGCGGAAGCGGTCGTAGGAGACCGGGATGTCCTCGCCCGCGATCAGGAGCCCGGCCTCGACCATCTGCTCCTGGCTGATGTTCGCAGCGGCGAGATGCTCCTTCAGTGCATTGCGGCTCGCCGGCGCGTAGCCGATGCGGAAGCGCTTCTGGATTTCGGGCGAAAGGCCGCGCTCGCGGAGATAGGCGCGCGCCTTCCCGCCATCCGGGCCGTGCAGCGCCTCCTCGAAGAAGCGCGCCGCCTTCTCCACTACATCGTGAAGCGAGGCGCGCTGGGCCTCGCGCTTCTCCGAATCCGGATCGCGGTCGGGAAGCGGCAGCCCCGCCTCCTGAGCGAGCTGCGCCACGGCCTCCGGGAAGCTCAGCCCCTCCTGCTCGACCAGGAAGGTGAAATGGTCGCCGGAGACGCCGCAGCCGAAGCAATGATAGCGGCCCTTGCGGTTCTCCGCGTGGAAGGACGGCGTCTTCTCGCCGTGGAAGGGACAGCAGGCCCAGTAATCGCCGCGCCCGGGATTGGACTTCCGCTTGTCCCATGTGACCTTCCGGCCGATCACGTCCGAGATCGGCACGCGGGCGCGGATGTCATCGAGAAAGGCGGGAGAGAAACGCATGCTGACGGCATTTAACATGTGATTCGGGTATGCGCATTGCCGGGCGCGCAGCGTTCGGCCCGGAGCGCCCGAAAAACACAGGTGCCGACACCTATTGGAGGCGACGAGTGCCCTACGAGCTCTATTACTGGCCCTCGATCCAGGGCCGCGGCGAATTCGTCCGCCTGGCGCTGGAGGAGGCGGGCGCGGCCTATGTCGACGTCTGGCGCGAGGGCGGCTCGCCCTGTGACGCCGATTCCGCTGAAACCCCGCTCCTTCGCGCCGCCCTACCTGAGGGACGGAAAGAAGGTGATCGGCCAGACGGCCAACATCCTGCTCTATCTCGGCGACAAGCACGGGCTCGCGCCGAAAAGCGAGGCCGGGCGCCTCTGGACGCACCAGATCCAGCTCACCATCGCCGACCTCGTAGTCGAGGCGCACGACACCCACCATCCGCTCGGCGGCGACTTCTATTACGAGGACCAGAAGCCGGAGTCGCTCCGCCGGGCGAAGCTGTTCCGCGAGAGCCGCATTCCGAAATTCCTCGACTGGTTCGAGATGATCCTTACAGCGCAACCCGAAGGGCGACGCGCATCTCGTCGGCGCCCGGCTCACGACAGCGGACCTGTCGCTGTTCCAGGTGGTCGAGGGCCTCTCCTACGCCTTTCCGAAGGCGATGAAGCGCGAGCTTGCCAAGGTTCCGCGCGTCGTCGCGCTCCGCGACCGGGTCGCGGTGAGGCCGCGCATCAAGACCTATCTCACGAGCGAGCAGCGCATCCCCTTCAACGAGGACGGCATCTTCCGCCACTATCCGGAGCTCGACGGCTGAGGTCTCGACACGCGCTGTTCGCGCTGTCGTGAGTCGCCGGGAGCGCGGTCTGGCGCTTTCTTGAACCGCGTTGAATTGTGAAGCGGCGTGAACGGCGCGCAAGGTCCGGCCAGCCCCAAACCCCGGAGGTTCCGCCGATGACAATTGCTCGAAATACCGCACTCGCCGCTTTCGCCGCCGCCTGCCTCTCCTTCCCCGCCCTCGCGTTCGCGCAGGACCATATGATGGCGGGCGAGGAACCGATGATGATGCACAACGAGGTCAGCTGCAGCGCCGGCATGTCCGACACCGGCGGCTTGATGGTCGAGTTCCACAACATGGGCAAAGAAGCGATCCCTGCCGGCACCACGGCGCACTGGATGGTGCGCGGCGTGGCGCAGGGCGACGTGCACTTCATGGACGCGGTCGCGCCGGGCGGGATGAAGAGCCAGAACTACGCGATGATGGGCGACGACCACATGATGCACATGCCGGCCAGCACCCACTGCACCGTCGAGATGATGAAGTAGCGAGAGTCTCGGGCGCGCCGCTTCGGCTGCGCGGCGCCCGCTCGCCTCAGCCGAGCCGCGCCTTCACGGCCGCGCTCGCCTTGCCGAAATCCATCTTGCCGGCATGGCGCTCCTTCAGGAGCGCCATGACCTTGCCCATGTCGCGGATGCTCGTCGCGCCGGTCTCCGCCACAGCGGCCTCGACCGCGGCGCGCACTTCCTCCTCCGACATCTGCGCCGGCATGAAGGCGCGGATCACGGCGATCTCTTCCTGCTCCTTCGCGGCGAGCTCCGGGCGCTTGCCCTCCTCGTAGGCCTTCGCCGACTCCTCGCGCTGCCGGATCATCTTCGCGAGCACCGCGACGAGCTCCTCCTCGGAGGCGGAAGCCGCGCCCGCGCCGCGGGCAAGAATGTCGCGATCCTTGAAGGCAGCGCTGATCATGCGGAGCGCAGAGACGCGGCCCGCGTCGCGGCTCTTCATCGCCGCCTTCAGCGCCTCGTTCACCGCTTCGCGCATGATCTCGATCTCCGCGGCCCGCGTTGACCCGCCTGCCGCCCGCCCTTACATGGCGGCGACTCTTACGAAAAGCGATAGCCCGAGAAGCGACAAGGACGCCGCCTGCCCGCTCGCGGGCTGACAGCGGCGGGGGGTGAGCGAAGATGACGACGCCGGCCTGGAGCGAACCGAAGGCGACCGCCCTCCTCGTCCTCGACGACGGCACCGTCATTGAGGGCATCGGCGTCGGCGCCGAAGGCAAGGCGGCGGGCGAGGTCTGCTTCAACACCGCGATGACCGGCTACGAGGAGATCCTGACCGACCCGTCCTATGCCGGGCAGATCGTCACCTTCACCTTCCCGCATATCGGCAATGTCGGCACGAACGAGGAAGACATCGAGACGGTGAACGCGGCGGCGAGTTCCGGCGTCACCGGCTGCGTCCTGAAGACCGACATCACCGAACCGGCCAATTGGCGCGCGACGCGGCGCTTCGACCAATGGCTGAAGGCGCGCGGCATCGTCGGCATCGCCGGCGTCGACACGCGCGCGCTGACCGCCCGCATCCGCGAGAAAGGCATGCCGAACGGCATCGTCGTCAATGCGCCGGACGGCGTGTTCGATGTCGCGGCGCTGAAGAAGGAAGCGGCGGAGCTGCCGACGATGGCCGGCCTCGACCTCGTGCCCGGCGTGACGACCGCCCAGAGCTTCTCGTGGGACGAGACGACCTGGCATCTCGGCAATGGCTACGGGCACCGCGAAGGCGCACCCGCGCTTCCGCGTCGTCGCCATCGACTACGGCATCAAGCGCAACATCCTGCGGCTCCTCGCCGACCAGGGCTGCGAGGTCACCGTGCTGCCGGCGACGGCGAGCGCGGAGGACGTGCTCTCACGCAAGCCCGATGGCGTTTTCCTGTCGAACGGGCCGGGCGACCCGGCGGCGACCGGCAAATATTCCGTGCCGACGATCAAGGCGGTCGTGGAGTCCGGCGTGCCGACCTTCGGCATCTGCCTCGGCCACCAGATGCTCGGACTCGCGTTGGGGGGCGAGACCACAAAGATGCGCCAGGGCCATCACGGCGCCAACCATCCGGTGAAGGACTTCACCACCGGCAAGGTCGAGATCGTGTCGATGAACCACGGCTTCGCGCTCGACAAGAAGAGCCTGCCGGAGAACGTTGAAGAGACGCACGTCTCGCTCTTCGACGGCTCGAACTGCGGCATCCGCATGACCGACAAACCGGTCTTCTCGGTGCAGTACCACCCGGAGGCCTCGCCCGGCCCGCAGGACAGCCACTATCTCTTCAAGCGCTTCGTGGAGCTGATGGCGGCGCGGAAGAAGGGCGCCGCGCCCGCCGCCTAACCCTCCACGTCCGCGTCCGGCCGGTCGCGCCGCGCGACAATTCCTCGTGCCAGTTGCCGTCGGCGTCCTCGTATTCGATCGCGTGGGTCTCGCCGGGCGCGCGCTGCTCGGCTGCCACTCGGTGCGCCGCCTTGACGGCCGCGGCATGCGTCGGAAACGTCTCGGAGAACACGTCGCCGAGCTTGTAGGCCCAGCCGCCGTCGTGCTCGACGATCCGATAGGTGATGTGCGCCATAGATTTGTTCCTCGCCCTCTCCTCGTCCACGCGACCGTTGGGTCAGATATCGCCCGAGAACGTGTCGCAAGCGTCGAGCTTGCCCTCCTCGTAGCCGCGGCGGAACCACTTGGCGCGCTGCTCCGAGGTGCCGTGCGTGAAGCTGTCCGGGACGACGTAGCCTTGCGACTGGCGCTGGAGCGTGTCGTCGCCAACCGCGGCGGCGGCGGTCAGCGCCTCGTCGATGTCGCCAGGATCGAGAATGCCTTCCTTCTCCGTGTGGTTCGCCCAGATGCCGGCGAAGCAATCGGCCTGCAGCTCGGTGCGAACCGACAGCGCGTTCGCCGCGGTCTCGTCCACGCGTGCCTGCCGCGCGTGCACAGCCGGCAGGATGCCGAGCACGTTCTGCACGTGGTGGCCGACCTCGTGGGCGAGGACATAGGCCTCGGCGAAGTCGCCCGGCGCGCCGAAGCGCGTGCGAAGCTCGTCGTAGAAATCGAGGTCGATGTAGACGTTCTGATCCCCCGGGCAGTAGAACGGCCCGGTGGCGGAGCTCGCAGCGCCGCACGCCGACCGCACGCCGCCGGAGAAGAGGGTCAGCGTCGGCTTCGGATAGTCCTTGCCTTCCTGATCTTTGAGGATCGCAGTCCAGGCGTCCTCCGTATCGGCGAGCACGGTCGCGACGAAGTCGCGCATCTCGTCGCTCACGCCGGAGCGCGACGCGGTCTGGGTCTGCGAGGTCGGCGCGTTCGTCCCCCCGCCATTCAGCAGCTCAAGCGGGTTGACGCCGAGGAAATAGGCGACGACCAGGATCACGATGATCGCGCCGATGCCCCCGCCGCCCGCACGGCGGACGACAATCGGCCCGCGGCCACCGCCGAGGCCGCCTCCCAAGCCGCCGCCGAGGCCACCTCCGAAGCCGCCGTCCAGCCCTCCGCCGCTGTCGCGCACGTCGCGGATATTCTCGCTCTGCCGCCGACCTTGCCACCGCATCGATCGCCTCCATGCCGCCCCGGCCGGTGTCAGCCCGCCGGAGTCATTGCATAATAAGCCGCCAAACCGCGGCAAGTTTCAGGCCCCCGAAAAGGGGTAGCCGAAGCGCGGCGTTCAAGAAAGCCGCGAACGCTCCTCCTGCAACTCCCGAAGCGCGACTTCGATGCGATCCAGGAGCAGAGCCAGCTCGTGGCTGCGGATTTGATCCAGCTTCTCGTGCAGCGCCGCAATCTCGATCTCGGACTTCAAGTTCACCTCGTAGTCGTGCGCCGCCGCCAGCCGATCCTTCGCCGCCTGACGGTTCTGCGACATCATGATGACCGGCGCCTGCATCGCGGCGAGCAGCGAAAGAAGCAGGTTCAGGAAAATGAACGGGTAAGGGTCGAAGCCTCCAAGGAGCCCGGCAAGGAGCGCCGTGTTCAGAAACACCCAAAAGACAATGAACACGCCGAAGCCGATGATGAAGCTCCACGAGCCGCCGACCTCCGCAACCCGGTCGGCGAGCCGTTCCCCGAAAGTCTGCTGTTTCTCGAACTCGCTGTTGACATTGCGGGAGATGGCGAGGCGCTTCGCCATGCGCTCGAGGACGCGGCGCTCGCGTGCGGGCATGTCCCCGGGACCGATGTCGAGAAGGCGCTGGGCAAGCAGGCGAATGGCGTCGTCGTTCGGGTTCATGGCATTTGCAGCTCCGCGGCGGGCCCACCGGCGAGTCGGGCAAGCCGCCCGGGTATAGCCGATCCGGGCGGCTTTCAGCGACTTTGCCCATGGCGACGCCTGCGGCAAGCTGGCCGGCGCTCTTGATTGTGACGAAGAACCGACCGAACTCTGCCGCCGTCCGTCGTCGCGGGGCCGCAATCGGGGGTTAAAAGCAACGCCAGGAGGGGATGATGAGCCCAGCTGAGTTCCGGGCGTGGCGCAAGTCGCGCGGGTTGAAGCAGAAGGAGGCCGCCGAGAAGCTCGGCCTCAAGAAGCGGATGATCCAATACTACGAGACCGGGAACCGCGGCTCGAAGAAGGTAGTCATCCCGAAAACCGTCGAGCTTGCCTGCTACGCGCTCTCCGTCGGGGTCGAAGCCTTCGACGGCGCCGCCGCCGAGACGGCGCCCAGCGGCGAAGACGACGATTCATCGATCGGGGCGTTCGTGCGCCTGGAGCGGGAGCGGACGGCCGCCTGAAGGAGAGTGCTGGGGCGCGCTGGCGTGCCCTTTCCCAGAGCACCGATTGCGCCTATAAGCGCCGCGTCATCTAACAGATTCCATTGACCAGCCCCGGGCGGAGCCGCCGTGCCGGGGCTTCGTTCGAACCGCGCCCGCCGATGCCCAAACGCACCGACATCTCAACGATCCTCATCATCGGTGCGGGTCCGATCGTCATCGGGCAGGCCTGCGAGTTTGACTATTCCGGCACGCAGGCGATCAAGGCCCTGAAAGCCGAGGGCTACCGGATCGTGCTCATCAACTCCAATCCGGCGACGATCATGACCGATCCGGAGCTTGCTGACGCCACCTATGTCGAGCCGATCACGCCGGAGATCGTAGCGAAGATCATCGAGAAGGAGCGGCATGTCCTTCCCGGCGGCTTCGCACTCCTGCCGACGATGGGAGGGCAGACGGCGCTCAACACAGCGCTCTCGCTCCGGCGCATGGGAGTGCTCGAAAAGTTCGACGTGGAGATGATCGGGGCGACCGCCGACGCCATCGACATGGCGGAGGACCGCGAGCTCTTCCGCGAGGCGATGCAGCGCATCGGGCTTGAGACTCCGAAGGCCGCCTTCGTCAACACCTCGGACCTGAAGAAGCGTTTCCGCGAGGAGCGCGAGAGCCGGGTCGCGGCGATCGAGGCGAAGCTTCCGCAAGGCGCGGCACGCGCCAAAGCGCTCGTCGCATTCGAGGCGGAGTGGAATTCTCGGCGAGCGGCTCAGGCGCGACGAGCATCGTCTGACTGCACAGCTTCAGGCGCTGCATGCGCTGAACGTCACCGGGCTGCCGGCGATCATCCGCCCCTCCTTCACGCTCGCCGGCACCGGCGGCGGCATCGCCTACACCCTCGACGAGCTTTACGAGCTGGTGCTCGGCGGCCTCGACGCTTCGCCCACCAACGAGGTGCTGATCGAGGAATCGGTGCTCGGCTGGAAAGAGTTCGAGATGGAGGTCGTCCGCGACAAGGACGACAACTGCATCATCGTCTGCTCGATCGAGAACGTCGACCCGATGGGCGTGCATACCGGCGATTCCATCACCGTCGCCCCGGCGCTGACGTTGACCGACAAGGAATACCAGGTGATGCGCGACGCCTCGATCGCGGTGTTGCGCGAGATCGGGGTGGAGACCGGCGGCTCGAACGTGCAGTTCGCCGTCAATCCCGAAGACGGGCGCATGGTGGTAATCGAGATGAACCCGCGTGTTTCGCGGTCGTCGGCGCTCGCCTCGAAAGCCACCGGCTTTCCGATCGCCAAGGTCGCGGCGCGGCTCGCCGTCGGCTACACGCTCGACGAGCTTGAGAACGACATCACGGCCGGCGCCATGCCTGCCGCGTTCGAGCCGACCATCGACTACGTCGTCACCAAGATCCCGCGCTTCGCTTTCGAGAAATTTCCCGGCGCCGACCCGGTGCTGACGACCTCGATGAAGTCGGTCGGCGAGGTGATGGCGATCGGCCGGACTTTTGCGGAATCGCTGCAGAAGGCGCTGCGCGGCCTGGAGACCGGTCTGACCGGCCTCGATGAGATCGACATCCCCGGGCTCGGTGTCGACGACGACGAGAACGCGGTGCGCGCCGCGCTTGGTGTTCCCCGCCCCGACCGGCTGCTCAGGATCGCGCAGGCGCTTCGGCTCGGCTTCGATCTGGACCTCGTCCACGAATCCTGCCGCGTCGATCCCTGGTTCCTGCGTGAGATCGCCAAGATCGTCGAATGGGAGCAGCGCGTGCGCGAGCACGGCCTCCCGGAGAGCCCTCGCCTCCTCCGGCAACTGAAGGCGCAAGGCTTCTCCGATGCGCGGCTCGCGACGCTCTCGGGCAAAAGCGAGACGGAGGTGCATGCGCTCCGCCTGCGGCTGGGCGTGACGCCGGTCTTCAAGCGCGTCGATACCTGCGCGGCTGAGTTCGCCGCGCCGACGGCCTACATGTACTCGACCTACGAGACGGCGTTCGGGGGGCCGCCGGAGGACGAGGCACGGCCGTCGGACCGCAAGAAGGTCATCATCCTCGGTGGCGGGCCTAACCGCATCGGGCAAGGCATTGAGTTCGACTATTGCTGCTGCCACGCTGCCTTCGCGCTCGACGAAATGGGCATCGAGTCGGTGATGGTGAACTGCAATCCGGAAACTGTCTCGACCGACTACGACACCTCCGATCGCCTCTACTTCGAGCCGCTGACGGCGGAGGACGTGCTGGAGATCGTGCGCGTCGAGCAGTCGGCGGGCGAGCTCCTCGGCGTCATCGTGCAGTTCGGCGGGCAGACGCCGCTCGGGCTCGCCCACGCCTTGCAGGCGGCGGACGTGCCGATCCTCGGCACCTCGCCCGACATGATCGACCTCGCGGAGGACCGCGAGCGCTTCAAGACGCTCCTCGACCGGCTGGGACTGAAGCAGCCCGACAACGGCATCGCCCGCTCCGTGGAAGAGGCGCGGCTCGCCGCCAAGCGCATCGGCCTGCCGGTCGTCGTGCGCCCGTCCTACGTGCTCGGCGGCCGCGCCATGCAGGTCATCCGCTCCGACGGCGCGCTCGACAGTTATCTGCTCGGCACGCTGCCGGAGCTGGTGCCGCATCACATCCGGGCGAAGTATCCGAACGAAACGACGCGCCAGATCGACGCCGTGATCGGACGGCATCCGCTTCTCTTCGACCGCTATCTCTCCGACGCGATCGAGGTCGACGTCGACGCGCTTTCCGATGGCGACGACGTCTTCGTTTGCGGGGTGATGGAGCACATCGAGGAGGCGGGCATCCATTCCGGCGATTCCGCCTGCTCGCTGCCACCGCACTCGCTCTCGAAAGCGACGATCGCGGAGATCGAGCGGCAGACGATCGCGCTCGCCAAAGCGCTTCAGGTCTGCGGGCTGATGAACGTGCAATACGCCGTCAAGAACGGCGACATCTATGTGCTCGAGGTCAATCCGCGCGCTTCGCGCACCGTCCCCTTCGTGGCGAAGTCGGTCGGGATGCCGGTCGCCAAGATCGCGGCGAAGGCCATGGTCGGCGCCAAGCTGAGTGCGTTCCACCTGAAGCGGCCGAGCCCGAACCACATCTCGGTCAAGGAGGCGGTGTTCCCCTTCGCCCGCTTCCCGAATGTCGACACGCTGCTCGGCCCGGAGATGAAGTCGACCGGCGAGGTGATGGGGATCGATGCCGCCTTCCCGCTTGCGTTCGCCAAGAGCCAGATGGGCGCCGGCACCATGCTGCCACAGGGTGGAACCGCCTTCGTGTCGGTCAAGGACACCGATAAGGAGCGTGTTGCTGCAACGGTTAACCGCTTGTCAAAGCTAGGTTTTCGCATAATCGCCACGTCCGGGACGCAACGCTTCCTGAGCGCCCGGAACATCCCCTGCGAGCGCATAAACAAGGTGCTTGAAGGCCGGCCACATATCGTGGATGCTATCAAGAACGGCGAGGTTCAACTGGTGATAAACACCACGGAGGGAGCGCAAGCCCTTTCCGATAGCCGTTCGCTCAGGCGCGAAGCGCTTCTGCACAAGGTTCCGTATTTCACGACCCTGGCAGGTGCGAGTGCGGCAGCCCTCGGGATCGAGGCGCTGGTGGGCGGTCAGCTTGAAGTCAGGCCGCTGCAATCCTACTTCACGGCCGCCTGACCTAGCTCGTTCAGTGGGTGTTCCGGGGACGGAACGCCCGGTTTTTTGTGTTGCCCGGCGAGTACACCGGGTGCTGGAGGAAGAGATGGAAAAGGTGCCGATGACGGCGAATGGGCATGCCGCGCTGGAGGTGGAGCTGAAGCGCCTCACGTCCGAAGAGCGCCCGCGCATCATCCAGGCGATCTCGGACGCACGCACGCACGGCGATCTCTCCGAGAACGCCGAGTATCATGCCGCCAAGGAAGCGCAGAGCCTGAACGAGGGCCGCATCGCGGAGCTCGAGGACAAGCTTTCGCGCGCCGAGGTCATCGACGTCTCCAAGCTCTCCGGCGACACGGTCAAATTCGGCGCCAAGGTTACGCTCGTCGACGAGGACACCGAGGAGAAGAAGGTCTACCGCATCGTCGGCGACGTCGAAGCCGACGTGAAGGAGGGCCGCATCTCCATCTCCTCGCCGATTGCGCGCGCGCTGATCGGCAAGAGTGTCGGCGACACCGTCGAGGTGACCGCGCCCGGCGGCGCGCGGAGCTACGAGATCCTGCGCATCGCCTTCGGTGGCTGAGTTTCTACGGCGCGGGGTGGCCGCTCCGCGCAAGCCAGCGCGAACAACGCCAGCATGACGAGAAGCCCGAGCGGCAGGTGCAGGAATTGCGCCGCCGGCCGGGCGAGAAGCGGTGCGATCCAGGCCGCCGCGAGAAGCGCCTTCTCGTAGGGCCGGAAGCCGCTCTCCAGCCCGCGCGCGACGAGGAAACGCCACGGCCGGCGCGATCAGCAGCATGTCGTAGTCGAGCACGTAGGGCGTGACGAGGAGCGCGCCGATTGCGACTGCGGCCTTGCCGCCGGGGCTGCTCCCGCCGACCCATTGGCGCACGAGCATCGCGAGCACCGCCAGCGAGAGAAGCGCCCTGGGCGACATAGGCCGCGGCGACCGATCCGCCGAAGCCGCGCACCGCTGAGAAGAGGCTCTGGATCTTGAACCAGCCCGTCGCGGTCTGTTCCAAGACGATGGTGCGGGTCACCTCCCCGCTTGCGAGGAACGCGCGCCACGGCTCAAGACCGAAAGCGGCGGCGCTCAGCGCACAAAGCAACACGACCGCGATCGCAGCGCCGAGAAACGGCTTCCACTGCCGCGCAGCGACGAGAACGATAGGGCAGCACGAGCCCGAGATGCGGCTTGAAGCAGAGGCAGCCGAGGAGAAAGCCCGCGAGCCACGGCCGCCGCTCAAGCAGCACGAGCCCGAGCCCCAAGAGGCCGGCGGTCAGGAATGCGTTCTGTCCGTGGCCAACGGTGACGAAGACCGCCGGGAACGCCGCGGCCGCGAGAAGCGCCAGCGAACGCGGCAGGATCGCCCAAATCGCAAGGAGGTAGAGCACGAAGCCGGCGGCGAGCCAGAGGATTAGCGCCGGCATATAGGACAGCGCGGCGAGCGGTGCGGCAATGAGGAAGAAGATCGGTGGATAGTGCCAGCCGTAGAGATGCTCCGACTGGCCGGTGACGGCAGCCTGCTCCGCGAAAAGGCTGGCGAGGTCGTAGGCGGCGGCCGGCCGACCCTCGACGGCGAGGCTGCCGGCAGCATACATGTTGGAGAAGTCCGTACCGATCGGTCGGCCGAATACGTCGAGACGGCCGTGACCCGTGGTCCACAGCGCCACCGTAGCCAGCGAAAAAAGAATCAGGAGGAGCAGCGAGTAGCCGCGCACGCGCTCCGCGTCGATCCAGGCGCCGTCACGGAAGGATGCGGCGATATTGGCGGAGCGGACCATGGCCGCGAGAGAATCGCGGCATCGCGCTAAGGCGGAGTTAAGAATCGACCTCGAGCGGCACGGCTTACGGCCTCCAGTCGATCGTCACATGGCCCGGCTGCGACGCGACCCGTGTGAGCCAGGCATTCACGCCCGGAAAAGCCGGCAGGTCGAACCCGCCCTCGCCCGCGCAGTGCGTGTAGGCATAAAGCGAAATGTCGGCGACCGAACAGGCGTCGCCGGCGAGCCACTCCGCCCCGGATAGGCGCTTCTCCATGATCGCGAGCGCTGCGGTGCCCTTCTCAAGAGTCTGCGCCAGCCGCTCCGGAGTCTTCAGATGCGCGCGCTCCGGCGCCGTCGTGATCGAGCGGCGCACGGCGATCGACGGCTCATGCTCGTACTGCTCGAAGAACAGCCACTCGTAAGCCTTGGCGCGATCGTACGGGTCGGCCGGCAGATATTTCGTGCCTTCCGCGAAATGAAGCAGGATGGCGTTCGAACTCGGCGAGATATCTCCCGTCCTCGAACTCCACGAGCGGCGTGCGGCCGATCGGGTTCTTCGCCAGATAGGGCGGCTGCCGCGTCGAGCCGTCATAGGTGTTCATGTCGACGATGCGGAACGGTATCTTCAGAAGCGCGAAGAGCAAGCGCGGCTTATAGGAATTGCCGGAGATCTGTTGCGAATAGAGCGTCAGCATCGGCGATCATCTCAAATTCAGGCGACCATGCCCTCCGCCTCCCGGCGGATCGCGACCGCCTCGCACGCCTCGTCGAGCGCAACGTCAGTCTTCCTCACGATCTCGCCGGCTGCAACGTTCCTGGTCAAACGAATATCCTTGGCGAGACCGATTGGCAGCGCTGATCGATCGAGGCTCGCGCGCGCCGGCATGAGCTTGCCCCAGACGGCGTAGCCGCCCTCCCCGTCGAGACGCTCGCCGGCCTTCAGGTCCTTCTTGGCGACGGCGACTGCGTCGCCGCGAAACGCGGTCGGCGCGCCGGTCGCCTCGCCGCGAAGGACGGCGGAGTAGACCGAGATGCCAAGCTCCATGCCGATCAGGTGGAAGGGCCGATACATCGCTGCGTAGCGGCCGTTCCGTCCGGGCTTCATCCCGTATTGATGGAAGCACTGCGCCGTATAGTCGTTGGGCGCCTCAAGCACCACGTAGACGCCCCAGCGAAGGTCGCGCTCGACCTCTGTGCCGTCGCGATTGAGCGACGAGACGACCTCGACGATCCCCTTCTCCGAGCCGTTGCCGCCAAGCACCTCGGCGAGGTCATCGGCACCGCAAGGCGGAAAGGCGAGGCCGTTCTCCGGCACTTCGAGATCGCAGGCATTGGCGACGGCGGCCATCTCGATCGCCGACTTCGTCCCGTCGACGAAGGAGTTGAACATCTGGCTGTTCATACCGGCGGCGCGCGCTTCTTCCGGCGTCAGGCCGAAATGCGCCCACACCGTATCTGGCGTCGAGGCGTGATATTCGGGGAGGTACTTGGTACCCTTCCCGGCGGCGGCGACGCGAAAACCGCAGGCGCGCGCCCAATCGACCTCTTCGGCAATCAGTGCCGGCTGGTCGCCGTAGGCGAGCGAATAGACGACGCCCGCCTTCCTGGCGCGGGCGGCAAGCGCCGGGCCGGCGAGCACATCGGCCTCCACGTTGACCATGACGATGTGCTTCCCGGCAGCGATCGCCTTCAGCGCGTGGCCGATGCCGGCCAGCGGATCTCCCGTCGCATCAAGGACGACGTTGACGTCGTCGCGCCCGACCGCTTCGTCGATGTCAGCGGTGAACGCGACGTCGCGAATGCGGCGCGCGTCCCAGCCGAGCCCGGCGACCTTGTCGCGCGCACGGTCGGGATAGAGGTCGGCGATGGCGCGGACCGCGATCCCCGGCATGGTCGGCGCCTGCGTCAGGAACATTGACCCGAATTTCCCCGCGCCGATCAAAGCAACGCCGATCGGCCCGGAGCGCGCAGCACGCTCAAGCGCAAGCTGATGCAGATTCATCGCGAACCCTCCTCCGGCGGCGTATTCGCGCTTGCGAAGGCGGCGCTCCGACAATAGGGTCCGCCGCCGTTTCCACCTTGTTTTCGCCAAGCGCCCCGGAGCAAGCCATGAGCTTCCTTGCCGACAACCTCTCGCGGGTCAAGCCGTCCGCCACGATCGCGGTTACGCAGAAAGCGCGCGAGCTCAAAGAAGCCGGCCGCGACGTGATCGGCCTCGGCGCCGGCGAGCCGGACTTCGACACGCCCGACAACATCAAGGACGCGGCGATTGCCGCGATCCGCCGTGGCGAGACGAAATATCCGCCGGTCGCCGGCATCGCGCCGCTCAAGAAGGCGGTCGCCGAGAAGTTCAAGCGCGAGAACGGGCTCGACTACAAACCCGAGCAGGTGATCGTCGGCACCGGCGGCAAGCAGGTGCTCTACAACGCCTTCGTCGCCACGCTGAACCCGGGCGACGAAGTGCTGATCCCGGCGCCTTATTGGGTGAGCTATCCGGAGATGGTGGCCTTGAACGGTGGCGAGGCGCGCTTCGTCGACTGCCCGATCGAGACCGGCTTCAAGCTGACGCCGGAAGCACTCGACAAGGCGATCACCAAGCGCACGAAGTGGCTGATGTTCAACGCGCCGTCGAATCCGTCGGGCGCCGCCTATTCGGCCGAGGAGCTCAAGGCGCTCGCCGACGTGCTTCTGAAGCACCCGCATGTGTGGGTGCTGACGGACGACATGTACGAGCACCTGCTCTACACGGACGCGCCATTCGCCACGATCGCCCAGGTCGAGCCGAGGCTCTACGAGCGCACGCTCACCATGAACGGCGTGTCGAAGACCTATGCCATGACGGGATGGCGCATCGGTTTCGGCGCGGGTCCGAAGCCGCTCGTCGACGCGATGGTGATGATCCAGGGACAGCAGACCTCGGGCGCTTGCTCCATTGCGCAATGGGCCGCGACGGAGGCGCTGACCGGTCCGCAGGACTTCATCCCGACCTTCAGACAAGCGTTCCAGGGACGGCGCGACCTCGTCGTCTCCATGCTGAACCAGGCGACCGGCATTAAATGCCCGACGCCGGAGGGCGCGTTCTACGTTTACCCGTCTTGCGCGGGCACGATCGGCAAGACGGCGCCGTCCGGGAAAACGATCGCGAACGACGAGGATTTCTGCCGCGAGCTTCTCGAAGCGGAGGGCGTCGCCGTGGTGCAGGGCACGGCGTTCGGTCTCGGCCCGAACTTCCGCATTTCCTACGCGACGTCTTCGGACATTCTTGAAGAGGCGTGCACGCGCATCCAGCGCTTCTGCAATTCGCTGAACTGACCCGACGAACGCGGCGCAAACGAAAGCGGCGGGGCATGCCCCGCCGCTGAATTCGTCTCCGAAAGAGGTCGCGCTATTCTTCGACGATCTGCAGGTTCACCGCCTGCGGGCCGCGGCCGCGACGATCGTCCTCGGTCTCGAAGGAGAGCTTGGTCCCTTCCGCGAGCTGCTGAAGGCCGGAGCGCTCGATCGCCGAGATATGGACGAAGACGTCCTTGCCACCACTCTCCGGCGTGATGAAGCCGAAGCCGCGATCGTTGTTGAAGAACTTGAGGGTGCCGTTCTGGCGTGGCCCGCGCTCGCGCGGCTCGCGATCCTGATAGCCGCCGCCACCACCGCCGCCGCTGCGAAATCCGCCGCCGCCACCGCCGCCGCCGCCGCCGCCGCGATAACCGCCGCCGCCACCGCCTTCGCGGTCGCCGCGAAAGCCTCCGCCGCCACCGCCGCCGCCGCGATAGCCTCCGCCACCGCCGCCGCCACGATAGCCACCACCACCGCCGCCGCCACGATAGCCACCACCACCACCGCCGCCATCACGGTCGCCGCCGCCGCGGTACCCACCGCCGCCACCGCCACCGAAACCGCCGCGGTCGCCATAGCCACCGCCGCCTCCGCTGGGGGCATCGCCGCCGAAGTCTCTCTCGCCCCCGAACTCGCGCTGTCCGCCACGCCGGGGACCGCGATCGCGGTCGCGATGCTCGCGACGCTCAAAGTCGTCGTCGTCGCCGCCGTTCTCGCTCATCACTCAAAGTCCTCTCGCAGAAACACATAAAAGCCAGCGCTCGACCTCATACAAAAGGTCTGCGCCGGCGCGGGCAGGCGTGCGGCATTCGGAGAGGAGTCATACATTACGGCCGGGAAACCAAAACTTTCGGGGGCCCATCCAACCTCGCCGGCTTCCGCAAACGAAGCCGTCGCCCGGCCACTTATGCACAAGCCCGCCGCCTCGGCAAGCGCGAATCGCGCGCAGAAGCAGCGGGCTCGGCGTTGGGAAACCTAAGCTTTTAGCCTCTTTCCATGACAGTCAGGCGCACAGACGTCACGCCGGAATTGATGAATCCCAGCTTGCCTGCCGCGGCCTTGGTGAGGTCGATAATGCGCCCCGCCACGAACGGACCGCGGTCGTTGATGCGGACGACGACCGAGCGACCGTTGCGCAGGTTCTCCACCTTCACCTTCGTTCCGAATGGAAGCGTACCGATGGGCGGCGGTGAGCGCGCCGGGATCGCACCGCTCACCGGAAGCGGTCTTCGAGGTCAGCGCGTACCAGGATGCGCGGCCCGTTTCGGCGCTCGCGCTCCCACCAATAGCTGCAAAGAAAACTGCGACCAGCGTCGCGATGAACATGCGTCTTACCGAAAAGGGCATCAGCCCGCTTCTCCCTTGATGTTTCACGCAGCCGCGCAAGGGCCCATCAAAGGAGGCGAGATTTTGCCTCAAAAAAGAGAGATTTTGGCGAAGGCGTACCAATTCCTTGAAATGTAGGCGGCGAATTGTCCTGGCCTGCTCCGGTATTTCCCCTTTACGCCGCGCATTTCTACCGACGGAGCGATGCCATTAAGCTTTTGGTCTAGAAATTCTTTGCTCAGCGCATGGCAGAATTGCCGTGAACGACTTGACATCCGATTGCAGCCACAAACGGCACGCCGTCACCGCCACGGACGCGGAAAGAAAAAGGCCGGCGCGAGGCCGGCCAATTGCCTTGGTCTGGGCGGCGAAAGGCGTCAGCGGCAGAAGTGGTACTGGCCGTCGTAGCCGAGGAAGTAGCCCGTGCTGGGATTGAACGAGCGATAGCGGGCGTCGCAGTAGGAATACCACTGCGGCGACCAGGGCTGTGGGCCAGCGTAGTAGACCGGAGCCGGCTGGTACCGCGGCTGATAGGGCCGATAGACGACCGGCGGCGGCGGGGCGACGTAAACTGGGGCCGGCTGATAGTAGTAGTAGTTGCTCGGATAACGCGGCTGCGAGAGAGCGCCCGCGACCAGCGCTCCGGCGGCGAAGCCGAAGATGCCTGCGACCGCGGCACCGCCGTTGTTATTATTATGATAATGGCGGTTCCGCGCCTCCGCGACGCCTGAGAAAGAGAGCGCGCCGATCGCCAGAGCGAGCGCCGCCGCCGTGGGTTTCATGAAACGCATGGTTCGTATCTCCGTTCGCGCGCCGGTTGCCGGCGCCCGGGCGCTCCCGCGCCCCTTCAGCGGAACATTCGCGCAGTTCATCTGAACCGTGAATGAACAGGAAAAGTTCCCCGAACGCCCGGGGTCTTAGCAGATACTTGGCCAACAATAAGGCCGGCGCGAGAGGGCCGGCCTTCGAAGCTCAAAGAGGGCAGATCCGGCTCATTCGCAGAGACGGCGGAAGCCGTCGAAGCCAAGATAGGTACCCGAGCGCGGATCGAAGCTCTGGTACTTGCGTGCGCAGTAGGCGTACCAATCCGGCGTCCACGGCGCGGGCGCATAATAGACGGGCACCGGCTGGTAGACGACCGGCGGCGGCGGAGCGGGCACGACGTAGACGGGCGGCGGCGCATAGTAACGCGGCTGCGCGGTGGCATTGCCGAAGATGGTGCCGACCGCGAAGCCGGCGACGCCGCCGAGGAGCGCGTCCCCGCCTCCCGCGTTCGCCGGGGCGGTGGCGCCGAGCACAAGAGCGAGAGGAGCAAGAAGGGCGAGGCTACGCGTGACCATGATTCTCACATCCCGTGCGCCGCAAAGCCCGCCATGGGCACGGCGCTCCGGATTCATGTCACCGCAACCTAAATGGCGTCTTAACGGCCCGCGATCGGACTCTCACGTCCCGACGCTCAGCGACGAAACATTTCGGACCGTCCGCGAAACCCTATTTCAAGCGGAGCGCAACACGCCGGACACGGGCCGATGCCATTCTCCCACCTGCGCATCGGACGCCAAGGCACTCCTCCCGCGTTGGCTCCATCCGCTTTACCTCCTGTCCGCCTTGGGGCCGGCCACCGCGCCGGCCCTCTCCTTTTGTCGGAAGGCTCGGACGCCTAGCCGAGCCGCGCGATCAGCGCCTCGGCGGCGGCCGGGATTCCGCTCCTTCGCCGAGGCGATGAAGAAGACGAAGACGTCGCGCTTCATCTTCTTCGGGCTTGTTCTCGCCGATCGCCGGAAGGTCGGCGGGCACGCCGCCTGCCGCCCACGCCTTGGCGCACGCCGCCCAGCGGTCGAGGTCGGCGGCGGCATAGCCCGTCTCGATGTCGGCCACGGACCTTTGCAGGCGCAGATAGACGAAGTCGGCGGTCACGTCGGAGATCGCCGGATGCGTGTCGGACTCGGCGAAGACGATTGCGACCCCATGCTTCGCCGCGATGTCGACGAACTCCGGCACGAGGAAGCTCTTCGAGCGCACCTCGATCGCGTGGCGAACGGGAAGCCCGTCGGCCTCCTTCGGCAAGAGCGCAAGGAAGCCGTCAATATCGGCCGCGTCGAATTTCTTGAACGGCGCAAGCTGCCAGAGCACCGGCCCGAGCTTCTCCTTGAGTTCGGTAACGCCCGACTTGAAGAACCACTCGACCGCGCCGCCCGCCTCGGCGAGCTTCTTGGCATTGACGACGGCGCGATGGCCCTTCACCGCGAAGACGAAATCCTCCGGCGTCTCCTCGCGCCACTTGGCGAAGCTCTTCGGCCCCTGGCTGCGATAGAACGTGCCGTTGATCTCGATCGCGGTCAGCTGCCGGCTCGCGTGCTCGAGCTCACGCTTCGCCGGCAGCTTCTCCGGGTAGAAGAGGCCGCGCCACGGCGCATAGGTCCATCCGCCGATGCCGACACGAACGATGCCGCCGGCGTCGCCCTTCGTTGCCATCAGTGCCTCGATCTATTTCGGCGGCGTATACGCGATCTTCTTCGCCTTCTTCATCGCCGCGACCGCTTCCTTCGGGGGGATGAGGACGGTGGTCTTGTAGTGCGACAGCGCTCCGCCGGAGACGGTGGCGAGGCCGGCCGCGACGGCCGCCTCGTTGCTCGGCGCCTCGACGATCGCGACGACGTCATAGTCGCCGAAGGCGAGGAAGAACGAATGCAGCTTGCCGCCAAGCGACTCGATCATCTTCTTGACCACTTCGCTGCGATCGTGCGGCCGGGCAATGAGAGCCTTGGCGGCCGTTTCCTTGTAGGACGCCTGGATCATGTAGAAGGGCATGCGCTTCCTCCTCTGTCGGAGCCGTCGCCTGTAGCGGTGCGGCCGGCAAGGAGCATAGCGCGATTTTCGTCGCGCCGGCAGCGGAGTTCTAGGCGGCGCTTGCCCGCTTCGGCTTCTCCGGCGCCGCCCATCTGATCATGGTCGACGCGGCGCGGGCATATTGCGGCGGCGGCGTGAATTCCGCTCCGAGCGCAGCGGCGGCGCGCCAAGGCCAGCGCGGGTCGGCGAGGATGGCGCGGGCGAGCGCAACCATGTCGGCCTTGCCTTCCGCCATGATCGCTTCCGCCTCCGTCGGCTCCGTGATCATCCCGACGGCGCGCGTCACGATACCCGCCTCGCGGCGGATCTTCTCCGCGAACGGCACCTGGTAGAGCGGCACGAACGGTATTTGCGCCTTGGCAAGATTGCCGCCGGAGGAGGCACAGATGTAGACGACGCCGGCCTCCTTCAGAGCGCGCGCGACGACCACCGCTTCGTCGGGCGAGAAGCCGCCGTCGGTCCATTCGCTGGCCGAGAGCCGCGCACCGACCAGCATGCGCTTCGGCAGTGCCGCGCGCACGGCGCTCGCCACTTCGAGGATCAGCCGCATGCGGTTCTGAAGCGAGCCGCCGTACTCGTCCTCGCGCTTGTTGGAGAAGGGCGAGAGGAACTCGTGCATCAGGTAGCCGTGCGCCCCGTGCAGCTCGACGTAGTCGAAGCCGGCGCGCTCGGCGCGCTTCGCGGCCTGCACGAAGGCTTCGACGAGGCGAGCGATGCCGTCTCTGTCGAGCGCGGTCGGAACGTTCCAGCCGTCATCGAAGGCGATCGCGGATGGTCCGACCGTCTGCCAGGGATCCTCGCCCGGCTGGAGCGGCCCCCCGCCGTCCCAGGGCAAGCGGTTGGAGGCCTTGCGGCCGGCATGCGCGAGCTGGATGCCGAAGCGCGTGCCGGGAGCGGCGACGCGCCTGGCGGCGTCGAGCGTGCGCTTTGCCGCCGCCTCGTTCTCGTCGCTGTAGAGCCCGAGGCAGCCATGCGTGATCCGCCCGCGCCGCTCCACCCCGGTCGCCTCGATCGTCACCGACCCGGCGCCCGACATGGCGAGCGTCATCCAGTGCTGCATGTGCCAGTCGGTGGCCGAGCCATCGGCAGCCGAATACTGGCACATCGGGGCAACCGCGATACGGTTCGGGAGGACGAAGCCGCCGAGCGATAGCGGCAAAAAGAGATGTGGCCCATTTTGCATTGGGGAAGGCTCCGGGAGGATTAGAGCAGTCACCCTGACATAAGACAGCCAAGCTCCCGCCGCGAGTGCGGCGTTTCGCACGCAGAGCAGGAATGCGGAAAGCTTTGCTCGCGCCGCGCCCCACCCCCTCTCCTCTTTGCGAGAGATGGGAAGAGACGCCGCTGCTGAAAGCCTTGGCTTCGTCCCGTTGATTCGAGGCGACTCAATTTGCGGATCTCAGCAAGAGGGAAAGCCTAATGCTCACAAAGAAGACCGTGCTCGTCCTCGGAGCCGGCGCGAGCAAGCCGTTTGGGTTCCCGACCGGGATCGAACTTTCAGCTAAGGTCGTGGACTTCTTGAACCCTGGGCTCAAGCAATTTGAAGCGCTACGCGCGTTCGGATTTCGAGAGGGAGACATCCTCGCTTTTAGGGAGGCTTTCTACTTTTCCGGCAAGAACTCTCTTGATGGTTTCCTTGAACACAATCCAATATTCGTTGAGATTGGAAAAGCGGCCATAGCAGCCGCCCTGGTTCCTTGTGAGACTATATCGGCGCTATTCGGTTACAAGAAGAACTGGCTACGTCATTTATATAATAATCTCAACACTTCCTTTGAAAGTTTCGGTAAGAACCACCTTTCCGTTGTGACGTTCAACTATGACCGCACCGTTGAGACATTCTTTGTGACCGCGCTGCAGAATACGTACGGTAAGACAGAAGCGGAGGCTGTCCAGGCGCTTTCATCTCTCCCAATCATCCATCTTCATGGTCAACTTGGACCACCTCCTTGGGAAGCTGGCGGTAGGCAATTTGACCCCGACTTAGACACATGGGCGCTCAACTCAAGCGTCCGTGGTATCAAGATTATTCATGAAGACATCGCCGACGGGCGGGATAAGGACTTTGAGCGAGCGAAGGGCCTGATACAGAATGCGGATCAAGTGTTCTTCATGGGCTTCGGTTACAATCAAACCAACCTTGAGCGGCTTGATGCCCGAAGCATCCCAGATGGCGTTGCGTTTGGTAATTCCGTTGGCCTTGGCAATCAGGAGCAAGTTTGGGTCCGAGAGGTTACTGACAATCGCATCCGGCTAGTTGCGGGCGACTGTCTCGATATGGTGCGGGAACACATCAGCTGGGAGTAGCCCCTCGACGAAGCAGTGTTGCACACGTGCGGCCGGGCACTTCCCCAATGGCTCTGCACTTCCGCCGCGCGCGCCATCTGAGGATGTCCGAGGGGAAGCTGTAGCGCCCCCGGCCTTCCGTCTTCTTTGGCGGCGGCTATCCGGAAAGGCCGCGCTTCAGGTCGCCGAGGGTGAGCGCCGGCATGATCTCGATCTCAGCGTCGACGCTGGCAAAGAACTTCTCGTTGATCTGCGGCAGGCGCGCCTGATCGGTCTCCTCGAAGAACACGAGGCCGGCGCGCTTGCCGTCGAGCAGCATGAAATAAGCCGCCTCCGCTTTGACGTCGGCGACCAGCTGTTCGATCGCCTTCGCGATCGTCCCGTCGGCCGCGGCCGCGTTACCCCGCTCCACCGGAATCGTGAACTTGAGCATCAGTCGCATGTCTGCCTCCTGGTTTGCGTGGGGCGCAGTGGCCGCTTCGCGATCATGCGCGCGCGGGGGATGCTTCCTTCGTCTGGATGTGCTCGCGGCGGAAGCCGAGGCCGATCACGCGCGCCGGTATCCTGCGGAGAACCGGGAACACCTGCATCAGCTTGACGGGGAACGGCACTTTCGGTTTCGACGCGCCGGAGATCGCGGGCGCCAACAGCGTATTCTGCGCAATGACCTGGAGGCGCTGGATCGCCTGCATCGGCGGCGCGCGCCGCCGCTGCACCGCATCGAGATGCTCGGACGTGAGGTTCCCGTCTCTCAGCGGCCCTGCAAGGATGTTCGCCGCCGCAACCGCATCCTGCACCGCCAGATTGATGCCGACGCCGCCGACCGGCGACATCGCATGCGCCGCGTCGCCGATGCAGAGAAGCCCCGGTCTGTGCCAATTGCGCAGCCGGTCGATGGTCACCGTCAAGAGCTTCACGTCATCCCAATCCTTGATCTCGCCGATGCGGTCCTTGAAGAACGGCGTCATGAAGACGACGGCGTCGCGAAACGCAGGCAGGCCCTTCGCCTTCACCTGCTCGATGCCGCCCTTGGGGATGACGTAGGCGCATTGCCAGTAGTCGCCGCGGTCGAGCATCACCATCATCTTGCCGGCCTCGATGTGGCCGAACAGATCGGTGGCGTCGCCGGGCTTGCGCGAGACGCGGAACCAGAGCACGTCGATCGGCGCGCCGATGTCCTCCACCTCCAACCCGGCGCGCTCGCGCACCGTGGAGTGGCGGCCGTCGCAGCCGACGACGAGATCGGCGCGGACCTCGATCTCGCCCTCCGGCGACTTGGCGCGCACGCCGACGACCTTTCCGCCCTCCTCGATCAGGTCGGTCACCTCGGTTCGCATATGCAGATCGAAGCTGCCGTAGCGCCTGCCGTGGTCGGCCATGAAGTTCGAGAAAATCCCATTGCGGCATGAGCGCAAGGAATTTGCAGCGCGTCGGCAGATGCGAGAAGTCGGCAATTCGCAACGCTCTGCCCGCCGATCTTGCCGGCGAGGTGATCGACCTCCTCATGCGGCAGCTTCAGGAAATCGTCGAGCAACCCGAGTTCGTGCATCAGTTCGAGCGTCGAGGGATGCACGATGTCGCCGCGGAAATCGCGCAGGAAGTCCGCATGCTTTTCCAGGACGGCCACCGACACGCCCGCGCGCGCCAGCAGAAAGCCCAGCATCATGCCCGCCGGCCCGCCGCCGACGACGCAGCATGTTGTGTTGAGCGACCTCGATCCCATCGTGATTCCCCCGAATTTCCACAGGGCGGATCGATGATATGACGGCTGATATGGATTTGTCTTCGATCGGGGCGCCGCCGTGAGTTCCGCTGCCTCCGCCCCAGCCGGAGTGTGAGAGCATCAGCGAGACTTCCGGACCTGAACCAACGGACATTTTGTGACGGCGCGAGCCGCTTCGCTAACATGGAGGTACCTTGTCGCTATTCAGGCAGTCCGGCCAGGCGCTGACCTTCGACGTATCGCTGTAACTCGGCAGGAATCTTTGTAGCACTCGGTGCTCGCCCATCGCGAAATCGAGAACGTTGGAACGAGGTTCATAAACTTCGCCGCTTCGCGCTGCGCCTCCTGATTACGACCGAGGTGAGCATATGTCGCCGCCTTGAGGCGGCCCGCATGCTCCGGCTCGCTCATCCGATCAAGCTTGGCAAGGGCGTCCTCGTATCGTCCCATGTGGAAGAGGGCTGAGGCCATGACCCAGTGGTACCAGTCCGGGCAGTTCGGGTTTAGCCGAATTGCCGCCTCGCAGCGCTCCAGTGCTTCGTCGATCTCGCCACAGTAAACCAGCGCTTCGGCTGACCAAGCCAGCAGATTTGCGTCATTAGGATTGATAGCGATCGCTTTTTCGAATTCGCCAAGACATTGGGCGCGCCTGCCCTCGTGGAGAAACAGCCCGCCCAGTACCCAGTGTGCGCGAAACTCCGTCTTGTCCAGCCGGAGCGCCTGCAATGCCAGTTCGCGGGCCTTGCCTCGGATCTCATCAAACGAGTGTGTTCGAAACAGCTTGAATTGAACGAAATAGAGCCACGCGAGCGCAGAATAGGCCGGCGCGAATTTTTCGTCCTGCTCGATCGCCTGGCGGAATAGAGCCTCGGCCTCCCGGAAGCCTGAATCTCCGTGCTGGTAAAACCGATCCCGACCCCGCAGGTAGCTGTCGTAGGCCGACCAGGCCAGCGAGCCGGATGCCCATACGCGACGGCGCGTTGTCTCCTCAATGACGCCGTCCGCAGCGCCGAGGGCATGAAGGATCGAGCCGACGATTTCGTCCTCCAGCGCGAACACGTCCTCAAGGTCCCGATCGTACCGCTCCGCCCAGATCTGACTCCCTGACGAGGTATCGGTAAGCTGGGCGGTTACCCGGGTGCGATCGCCAGCCTTGCGGACGCTTCCCTCGAGCGCGAAGTCGGCGCCAAAGGCTTCCTTGGCGTGGATAGCGCTCAGCGGGGCCGCCCGTTCCGCGAATGTCGAAATCTTGGGAAATGACAAAAAAACCGGGGTTCTTCGATAGCCCTATGACGATGTCGTCCGCGATACCATCAGCGAAATATTTCTGATCGGGGTCGCCCGACAAGTTCTTGAACGGCAGAACCGCAACGAAGGGCTTCGCCGGAGCTTCGTTTGCAATCGAGGGCTTTGCTAGGTTCAGAGGCTTTGTCGCGATGGGGGCGGAAGCTGGTGCGACCGGCTTGTCTCTTAGCCAACGCCATATGTGGATCGGCCGGGCGATGTTCTTAGCGTTGTGCTTGCCGGCGTCCTCCCATGCAATCTCGAGCCGATCACGGACCTGCCGGTAGGCGTCGTCGGAAAGGCAGATACCTTCTGGCTCGGCGAGCGGTTCAATGCGGGCTGCGATGTTGACGCCGTCGCCAAGAATGTCGTCGCCCTCGACGATGATGTCGCCGACATGCACGCCAATGCGCAGGCGGATCATCTTCTCGTCGGAGATCGCTTGGTTGCGTTCGCCGAGCCCCGTTTGGATAGCAACGGCGCATTCCACTGCAGCGACTACGGACGGGAACTCTAGCAGCAGCCCGTCGCCAGTGGTCTTGACAATGCGGCCACAGGTACCTGGCGATCAGCGGATCAATTAACTCCGACCGATGGGCGCGCAGCGTCGAAAGCGTGCCGGTCTCATCTCCCCCCATGAGTTGGGAGTAGCCGACGACGTCGGCTGCAACGATCGCCGCAAGTCGGCGCTGGACCCCTACTGGCATGCAGGAAGTCTACCGGCGCGGTGGAGAAATCCAAGTGAAACGGCTTCGCTTGGACTATGTCGGCAACTGGCGGATTTGTTGAAAAAGTCGGTGGTTGAGGCGACGGGGGTTCGCTGATTCAGTCCTGCGGAGGAGCAGGAGCTGAGTTGATGATGGGACCGCCGCAAGTCGAACAGGGTGCTCTGTTCTACGAGTTCTCGCTCGATGCGCATGTGCCGGGCGACCACCTCCTGAGGTCGATCGACCGCTTCGTCGATCTATCGGAGGTGCGGCGGGAGCTGGCACCGTTCTACAGCTCCATGGGGCGCCCGTCGGTCGACCCCGAGCTGATGATGCGGATGCTGATCGTCGGCTACTGCTTCGGCATCCGCTCCGAGCGACGCCTGTGCGAGGAGGTGCACCTGAACCTCGCTTATCGTTGGTTCTGCCGTCTCGGTCTGCAGGTTGACGTTCCCGACCATTCGACCTTCTCGAAGAACCGACACGGTCGCTTCCGGGAGAGCGACCTCTTGCGGAAGGTGTTCGAGACGGTCGTGCGGCGCTGCATGGCGGAGGGCCTTGTCGGTGGCGAAGGCTTCGCCGTCGATGCCAGCCTGATCAAAGCCGATGCCAACAAGCAGCGCTCCGCCGAAGCCTCGGAAGACGTCGACTGGGAAGCGATGGCGCTCACGCGCCGATCGGTCCGAGAGTATCTCGATACGCTTGATGAGGCAGCCTGGGGCGCAGCCAGCCAGACCCAGCCGAAGTTCATCTCCCGATCGGACCCGGCGGCGCAATGGACAGGCGCCCTCAAGGGACATGCGTTCTTCGCCTACGCCACGAACTACCTGATCGATCTCGACCACGCCATCATCGTCGATGTCGAGGCAAGCCGCGCGATCAGGCAGGCGGAAGTCGGTGCGGCACGCACCATGATCGAGCGCACCGAAGAGCGCTTCGGGCTCTACCCGGAACGGCTTGCCGCCGACAGCGCCTACGGCTCGGCCGAGATGCTCGGGTGGCTTGTCTACGAGCGCGGGATCGAGCCGCACATTCCTGTCTTCGACAAGTCGGCGAGAACCGACGGGACATTCGAACGCGAGGACTTCACCTACGATCACCGGAGCGACGTCTATGTCTGTCCTGCTGGCAAGAGGCTCACCTGCACCGGGACGCTGGTCAATGACGGCGCGACACTGCTCTATCACGCCAGCAAGCACGATTGTGATGCCTGCGAACTCAAACCGCGCTGCTGTCCGAAGGCGCCGGCGCGCAAGGTGCCGCGGTCGATCCACGAGGGAGCCCGGGACATGGCCCGCGACATCGCCAAAAGCGAGGAAGGCCTGACCTCACGGCGCCAGCGAAAGAAGATCGAGATGCTCTTCGCCCATCTCAAGCGCATCCTGCGTCTCGACAGGCTCCGATTACGCGGCCCAAACGGTGCGCGTGACGAGTTCCACCTCGCAGCAACCGCCCAGAACCTCAGGAAGCTTGCCAAGCTCATCCCGATGCCGGCATCGCAGCCGGCATAAAGCGGCGGCGGCCGCTCTCATCAGCGTTCGCTCCCCATCCGCGCCACTCTTTACACCGACTTCTTCAACGAAATCGGCGCATCTCGGATTTCAGACCGCAGCGGACGAATATCCGCATAGGTGTCGATAGCGGGCGCCGGTAAATGGACGGCGCCAGATGCACCCTTCCCTCGCTTCAGTGCCAATGCGACGAGTGCACGTCGTCAGCTCACTCCTACCGGCCTGGCCGGCCGCTCTTTTTCGAACGGCCCTTGCGGCGGCGCTCTTCCTGCGGGTCTTCGTAGGACCCAGTGCCGATTCTTTCCCGCGATGTCGCGCCTGGCGCGTCTTCCAGCTTGGCCGGGCGCGGGCCGCCGAGCGGCTTCTCCGTCCGCCCCACGGTCATCTCGTCGAGCGTGTTTTTCCGCGCCATGGAGCGCGGAGAGAGGCCGGCGGGGCCGGAGATGCGGCCTGCCCGACGCCCCCTCGCGTGCCGGCGAGGCCGCCTCGCCGCCCCTTCGGCGCGCCGGGCCGGCCGCCGCCTGAGAACGCGCCGGCCCTTCCTTCGATCTCGCTCTGCCGCGCGAGCGGGTCGTCCGCGATCGCAAGCTCGGTCTCGCGCAGGCGCTTGATCTCGTCGCGCAGCCGTCCCGCCTCCTCGAACTCGAGATTGCCGGCGGCTTCGAGCATGCGCTTCTGCAAATCGGCCATGTGCGCTTCGAAATTGTGGCCGATCATGCCCTCGTCGGCGAGGCCGGTATCGACGCGCACGTGGTCGCGCTCGTAGACCGAGTCGAGAATGTCGTGGATCGCGCTCTTGATCGACTCCGGCGTGATGCCGTTCGCGACGTTGTATTCGACCTGCTTCTCGCGCCGCCGCTCCGTCTCTGCCATCGCGCGCTCCATCGAGCCGGTGATGTGATCGGCGTAGAGGATCACCTTGCCGTCGACGTTGCGCGCGGCGCGGCCGATCGTCTGGATCAGCGACGTCTCGGAGCGCAAAAAGCCCTCCTTGTCGGCGTCGAGGATCGCGACAAGCGCGCATTCGGGGATGTCGAGCCCCTCGCGCAAGAGGTTGATGCCAACGAGCACGTCGAAGGCGCCGAGGCGCAGATCGCGGATGATCTCGATCCGCTCCAGCGTCTCCACGTCGGAATGCATGTAGCGCACGCGCACGCCCTGCTCGTGCAGATACTCGGTCAAATCCTCGGCCATGCGCTTGGTGAGCGTGGTGACCAGCGAGCGGTAGCCCGCCTTCGCCACCTCGCGCACCTCGCCGAGAAGGTCGTCGACCTGGCTCTTGGCCGGGCGGATCTCGACGGGCGGGTCGATCAATCCCGTCGGGCGGATCACCTGCTCGGCGAAGATACCTCCGGTGCGGTTCAGCTCCCAGCCGCCCGGCGTCGCCGAGACGCAGACCGTCTGCGGCCGCATCAAGTCCCATTCCTCGAAGCGGAGCGGCCGATTGTCCATGCAGGACGGCAGGCGGAAGCCGTATTCGGCGAGCGTCGCCTTGCGGCGGAAGTCGCCGCGATACATGCCGCCGATCTGCGGGATCGTCACGTGGCTCTCGTCGACGAAGACGAGCGCGTTGTCGGGCAGATATTCGAAGAGCGTCGGCGGCGGCTCGCCCGGCTTGCGGCCGGTCAGATAGCGCGAATAGTTCTCGATGCCGGCGCAGCTTCCTGTCGCCTCGATCATCTCGATATCGAACTGGCAGCGCTGCGCGAGCCGCTGCGCTTCGAGCAGCCGCCCGGCCTTGTCGAGCTCTTCGAGCCGCCATCTTCAGCTCCTCGCGGATGCTTTTTACGGCCTGCGCGAGCGTCGGCTTCGGCGTCACGTAGTGCGAGTTGGCGTAGATCTTCACGCTCTTCAGGTCGCCGGTCTTCTGTCCGGTCAGCGGATCGAACTCCTGGATCAATTCGATCTCGTCGCCGAAGAAGGAGACGCGCCAGGCGCGGTCCTCCAAGTGCGCGGGGAAAAGCTCCAGCGTGTCGCCGCGCAGGCGGAACGAGCCGCGCACGAAGTTCATGTCGAGGCGCTTGTATTGCAGCGCCACCAGGTCGGCGACCACTTGGCGCAGGTCGATGGCAAGTCCGACCTCCAGGCCGAAGGTCATCGCGGTATAGGTCTCGACCGACCCGATGCCGTAAATACATGAAACAGAAGCAACAATTACCGCGTCGTCGCGCTCGAGCAGCGTGCGCGTCGCCGAGTGGCGCATGCGGTCGATCTGCTCGTTGATGGAGCTTTCCTTCTCTATGTAGGTGTCGGTGCGCGGGACGTAAGCTTCGGGTTGATAGTAATCGTAGTAAGAGACGAAGTATTCGACCGCGTTCTCCGGAAAGAACGATTTGAACTCGCCGTATAGCTGCGCGGCGAGCGTCTTGTTCGGCGCGAGGACCAGCGCCGGGCGCTGCGTCGCCTCGATCACCTTGGCCATGGTGAAGGTCTTTCCGCTGCCGGTAACGCCGAGCAGAACCTGGGTGTGCTCGCCGGCGTCGGAGATGCCTTGCACGAGTTCGTCGATCGCGGCCGGCTGGTCGCCCTTCGGCTCGAAGTCGGAGACGATCCTGAGCGGAACGCCGCCTTCGCTCTTCTCCGGCCGCGGCGGGCGGTGCGGAACCCAGGTCTTGTCGCGGAACTCCGGCCGGCCCTCCTCGATAAGCCGCGAGAGCGACTTCCACCGTCGCGGTCACGCGCGCCTTGCGGGCGCGATTCCGCATCCTCCAGTGTCACGTCGAGCCCTGAAACCGGCATCAGCCCGGCACCGGCGCGCTCGCGAGCCGTGGCGCGCCCGCCCATCGACGTTCCGCGTGCCGTTTTCAGCGGCTTGTCTTCGTCGCGGCGCGCCGTGGGCTCGAGCGGGATCGAGCGGTCGGAAAGGGTCGGGTCCCCGCGCCCCTTTGCGCGGCGCTTCGGCTTCTCCTTCGCAGCGCCCGCCTCCGCAATCTCGTCCGCCCAGGACGAAATTGGCCCGGTCAGCGGCGCGCCCTCAAGCGGCGCCTGCGGCGCTTCGCCGAATCCGGATTTCTTGCGTGGCGGCATGTCGCGAATATGGGTGATCGAACGGCGATTGGCGAGACCGCCGCCCTCGCCGCGACGCGGCCTCCTGACATGCCATGTCAGGGGCAGGCTCCGGATCAGGAGGTGGACAGCCTGCCCGGGCTAGCTCTTCGGCTGCTCCACGCAGTCAGCGAAGGTCGGCGTGTTCGGGTCGCTTTCGGTGGCGAAGGCGGTGTTGCCTTTGCTCCAGAAGACGATGGACTCGTCGGCATTGGCGTAGCGGATGCCCGAACCCGATACGGTCTGCGGAAGCGTCATCGTGCGCCCATCGCTCAGCACCAGGTCGACCTTCTCGGGGTAGTAGGTCGCCTCGATGCTCTTGCCGCCCGCGCAGGCATATTTGACCTTACTGATCGGCTCATCGGCGATCGCGCCGGTGACGACGCAGACGGAGGCGAGCATCGCCCATCCCGCCGTGGCGCGCACGCGGGACATGGCTCGCGATGGGCACGCTCCGACCGATTGAGAAATCATGCCTCACTCCCAGCAGCTAACGTCCTCGCAATCACTATGCGGCATCATCTCCCGTCAGGTCAGCGCTTTCAACGTGCGGCCCTCGCCGATAGGCCGCGCGGTAAGGGAAACGCGAACAAGGCAGCCGCAGGAAACATGATTATCGACGGCGTAATGCTTCTCTGGTTCGGGCTGACCGCGCTGTCGGTTGTGTTTGTGGCAATCGACATCAGGACGACGCCCGAGAGCCCGGTGATGAAGTGGGGCTTCGTGCTGTTGACGCTCTATTCCGGGCCGTTCGGCGCCTTTCTTTACGTGCTCGGCTGCCGCGAGCCACTGCCGGGCCTGCATGAGCAATATGTCGCCGTCCGCTGGCGGCAAGTCCTCGGCTCCACGATGCACTGCGTAGCCGGCGACGGTGTCGGCATCCTTGCCGGTGCGGTGATCGGCTCGCTGATCGCCCTGCCGCGCCTCGCAGATCTTGTGCTCGAATATGCGCTCGGCTTCGGTTTTGGTTGGACGATCTTCCAGGCGCTGTTCATGCGCAGCATGGCGGGCGGCTCCTATCCCCGCTCGCTGCGCTCGACCTTCATGTCTGAGCTCCTGTCGATGAACTGCCTGATGGGCGGCATGATCGTCGTCTCAACCCTCGCCTGGAGGGGCGTGCCCGAGGCGCACGAGCCGATGCAGCCGCTCTTCTGGTTCCGAATGTCGATCGCCTTGATGGTCGGCTTCGTCGCCGCCTATCCGATGAACTGGTGGCTGGTCGCCAGCCACCTGAAGCACGGCATGATGACTGTGCGACCTTCCGCCTCTTTGAAAATGGACGTGGGCGAGATGGCGATGAGCGGGATGGTGAAGGGCGGCATGGAGCACGGCCGCGAGGCCGAGGCGCGGCACGCGATTCACCCTCCGCTCGCGGTCATGACGGCGCTGTCCTTCCTTGCGCTCGCCGCCGGGTTGGGCATCGCCTTCACCTTCGGCGGCCTATCGGGCGGCGGATAGCACCGCCCTCCCTCCAGGCCAGCGTACGCGTATGCTCTCTATGGTTGTATCTTCTGTTGTTCTCTCGGCACGTGCGTAGGCGCGGGACCGGCGACGCCGTGCCTGCCCCCGGCCTGCGATCCCTGCGGGAAACGCGCCTGCCTACACGATGCGGTGGTAGTAGTGCGGCGCACACATCTGGATTGCACGGCCAACTACTTTAAGTCTCTGTTTTCGATTTTGCGGTCAGGATGGAGCCGCAATGTTTGCCCACGGGACTACGGAGCTACCCGAGGGGAGACCGGAAGGTCACTCTCCACGGCCGGGCTTAGCTGTGCGCCGGCTTGCCGAGGGCCTGCGGCGCGGGTCCGAGCGGCCGCGACGGATACAAGGCTGGGTTATCGCGGTCAGCGCGGCCGCCGTCGCCCTGTTTCTGGCGGCCGGCGTCGTCCTCTCCTTTCTCTTCTGGAGCCCGCAGAGCGCGCCGGACGCGACTTCGGTCTATGCATGGCTCACCGCCGTTAGCACAGCGACAGCGCTCGGCCTTGCGGTCCTCGCATACGAGCGCCATCGGGCCCTTGTCGACGCTCGGCGTTCCGAGGCCAGTCTCCAACATCTCTACGAGAGCATCAGCGACGGCGTGTTCCGGTCGACGCTCGACGGACGGATGATCAGCGCCAATCCGGCGCTCGTCAGGCTGAACGGTTACGCAAACGAGGCTGAGTTCATCCGCAATTGCACCGACATCGCAAACGAATGGTACGTCGATCCGAACCGTCGCGCCGAGATCCACCAGATGGTGCTCGAGCACGGCCAAGTGACGAACATCGTCTCGGAGGTTTACCGCCATAAGACGCGCGAGCGCATCTGGATCGAGGAGAATGTGCGCCTGGTACGCGACGAGAAGAACTCGCGAGCCGCTCTACTACGACGGCACCGTGCGCGAGGTCACCGAGACCATCCGCCAACTCGATATCCAGGATCGCTACAGCAAGATCACGTCGATCATGTCGGGGTTTCTGCTGCAGCTGCGGTACCGACCGGATGGCACATTCTCCATGCCCTATGCCAGCAGCGGTATCTACAATCTTTGCGGCATTCACCCGGAGGATGTCGCCGAAGATTCCACCCCATTCCGCAACCTGTTGCACCCCGACGACTACCATCGCATCGAGCAGTCGATCGTGCATTCGCGCGACACGCTGACGCCGTTCCAGCAGGAGCACCGACTCCGCCTCAAGGACGGGACCGAGAAATGGGTGCTGGGACATTCCGTACCGGAGCGCCAAGCCGGACGGTTCCACGCTCTGGCATGGCTACCTGGTCGACATCTCCGACAAGAAACGGTCCGAGGCGAAGGTTCACGAGCTCGCATATTTCGACACGCTGACGCATCTGCCGAACCGCATCCTGCTCCGCGAACGCCTGCAGCAAGCGCTGGGCGAATTGCAGGGAGCCAATTCCGCTCTGCTCTTCGTCGACCTCGACCATTTCAAGGTGCTGAACGACACCAAGGGCCACCATGTCGGCGACCTGCTCTTGTTGGAAGTCGCCAAGCGCATCTGCGACTGCCTCGACTCCGCCGACTTCGTATCGCGCCTCGGCGGCGACGAGTTTGTCGTGCTTCTCAATGGGCTAAGCGGCACCGCCAAGGACGCAGAGGCGACGGTCCGTGCCGTGGGGCATCGGCTGCTTTCCGCCATCGACCAACCGTTTCACTTCGGGGAGGAGACCTTCCAAACGACCGCCAGCATCGGCGCCGTCCTGCTCTCCGAGGCCGACCAGGAGTTCGACGACGTTCTGAGGCGCGCCGATCTCGCGATGTACGAAGCAAAGGGTGCGGGGCGCGGAACCTTGCGCTTCTTTGAAGAGGCGATGCAAATCGCCGCCGCCGACCGACTTGCCCTGACGTCCGAGCTGCGCCGCGCGCCGCACAGGGAAGGCGATCTCGTTCTCTATTACCAGCCGATCGTCGACGCGTCCGGGCGTTGCCTGTCCGCCGAGGCGCTTCTGCGATGGAACCATCCGACGCGCGGCCTGATCTCTGCCGGCGAGTTCATTCCGCTCGCCGAGCGCAGCGGGCTGATCGGCTCTATCGACAAATGGGTGCTGAGAGCCGCCTGCGCGACGTTGAAGGAGTGGGAGAGCGATCCCCGGACGAGCGAGCTCAAGCTTGCCGTCAACGTCAGCGCGCACGAGATGCACCGGATGGAGTTCGCCGAGATCGTGGAGGATGCGTTGACCGAATCGGGCGCGCGGGCCGACCGCCTCACGCTGGAGCTCACCGAGCACGTCATGCTTTCTGACATCGACGCGGTGACCGCCGTGATGCAGCGGCTGCAGGGGCTCGGGCTCGATTTCGCTCTCGACGATTTTGGCACCGGCTATTCGTCACTCTCCTATCTGAAGCGGCTGCCGATCGACACGCTGAAGATCGACCGCTCCTTCGTGCGCGACATCGAGAGCGACGAGAACGATCGCGAGCTCGTGCAAACCATCATGAACATGGCCCGCAGCCTGAAGGTTGCCGTCATCGCCGAAGGCGTCGAGACCGAGCTGCAGACGATCCTGCTGCGGCAGTTCGGCTGCCGCAGGTTCCAGGGCTATCTCTTCGGCAGGCCGATGCCGGAAGAGAATTTCCGCGCGCATGTCGAAGCCACGAATGCCGAAGCCGGCGGCGGCGGCCGGCTGACGCGCGCAAGCGCCTGAGCTGACGGCAAAAAGCGGGCGGCGCGCCGGCGTATATCACGCCAGCGTGACGCCACTTGAGAAGGGCTCTATCGTATGATTTCGCCGAGGCGGCTTTCGCCGCTTCGATGGCACACTGATGAGGCCCCCATGAAGCTTGTCATTGCCCTCACCGCGAGCCTTCTCGCTGGCGGCATGGTCACAGCGCCCGCGTTCGCCGCCGGCGACAGCGGCAGCACGAACACCCCGACCTGCCCGCGCGGCCAGGTCTATAGCCAGCAGAAGCAGATGTGCGTCGACGCGCAGTCGAACCTGATCGACGACCAGTCGCTGACGACTTACGCCTACGTGCTCGCCAAGGAAGGGCGCTACGAAGAGGCGCTCGCCACGCTGGACCGCCTGCAGAACCCGAACACCGCCGAAGCGCTCAACTATCGCGGCTATGCGACGCGCAAGCTCGGCCGAGTCGACGAGGGCATCGGCTACTACCTGAAGGCGGTTGCGCTCGATCCCAACTACACCCTTGTGCGCGAGTATCTCGGCGAAGCCTATCTGGTGAAAGGCGACGTCGTCAGCGCCAAGCAGCAGCTCAGCGAGATCGAGAAGCGCTGCGGCACAACCTGCGAGCCCTACGGCGACCTTGCCGAGGCGATCGCCGCAGCCAACATCTGACCGCCCGGCGCTTTTCCGCCGCGCGCGAAGCGAATAGTCTTGAAGCGCCGGGGTGAGTCCCCGGCGCTTCGGATTCTTGCGATGTCGCTTTTCCGTTCCGCGGCGCTCCGCCGCATCGTCTACGCGATCGTGATCGCGGTAGCGCTCGTGCGTCTTTCCACGCGTCTGCATTCCGAGCCGCTCATCGAGGACGGCGTCAACACGACCACCATTGTCCAGCACATCTCTTGATTTCCGGAACAGCCGCATTTCCTTCCGCAACGTGGACGCAAGGGGTCTATGAGCACTGACGTCTGCTGGGTGCTCACGACCGGCGAGGCCGGCATGCGCAGCCAGGCGCTGGGGCTTGCAGAGGCCGTCGGCTTGCCGATCGAGGAGAAGCGGATCGTCGTGCGGCGGCCATGGGCGTCGCTGCCGGGCGGGCTGCTCCCGATGCCACTCTCTGCGCTCGATCCCTCCGGCGATCAGCTCCTGCCTCCATGGCCGCGGCTTATCGTCGGCTGCGGCCGCCGGTCTATCGGGGCAGCGCTCGCGGTGAAGCGCCTCTCGCGCGGACGCACTTTTGCCGCCTACGTGCAAAACCCGGAATTCGCCCGCGCCAAGTTCGATCTCGTCGCAGCGATGCCGCATGACCGCGTGCAGGGCCCGAATGTCGTTGAGGTGCCGACTGCGCTTCACCGCGTCACGCCCGAGCGTCTGGCGGAAGCGCGCGCGGATTGGCGAAGCCGCCTCTGCGCCGATGGCCGACCGCTGCTTGGAGTCCTCGTCGGCGGCAACAACGGCAATTATCGCCTGACGAAGTCGATCGTGAAACGACTCATCCGGGTGCTGCGCAAGGCGCATGCGGAGCACGGGATGCGCGCCGTCGTCACGCCGTCGCGGCGAACCAGCGACACCGCTAAGGAAGCTATCCGGGCCGCCCTCGCCGCCGAGCCGATCGGAACGCTTTGGGACGAGACCGGCGACAACCCCTATTTCGGCATCCTCGCGCTCGCCGACCGGCTGATCGTCACCGCCGAGTCGATCTCGATGGTCTCCGAGGCGCTCGCCACGGGCCGGCCGGCGCACGTGCTGCGTCTCCACGGACAGGGCGCGCGGCACGAGGCGTTCCTGGAACGCATCATTGCCGAAGGCCTCGTATCACCGATACGGCGCGACGATCTTGACTGGAGCTTCGTCGGCCGGCGGCCGATCTATCCCGCAGCGGAGCCGGCACAGCGCATCCGCGAGATGCTCGGGATTGAAGATTGACTGACAGATATTGACATCTGTCAGTCGATGCTCTATTAGCCACCAACAGCATCACGGTGGAGAAGCGTCATGAGAATTCTTCCGCTCGGGTCGACCGGCCCGAACGTCTCCAGGATCGGCCTCGGCTGCATGGCCATGTCGGGGTCGTACGGCCCGGCAGACCGTGGCGAGAGCATCGCTACCATCCACGCCGCGCTCGACGCCGGCATCAACCTGCTCGACACTGGCGACTTCTACGGCATGGGCCACAACGAGATGCTGATCGGCGAGGCGCTGAAGAGCCGCGCCCGCGACGAGGTTCTGATCAGCGTGAAGTTCGGGGCGCTGCGCGGCCCCGATAATTCTTGGAGCGGATACGACGCGCGGCCGGCCGTGGTGAAGAACTTCCTCTCCTATTCGCTGCAAAGGCTCGGCACCGACCATATCGACATCTACCGCCCTGCTCGGCTCGACCCGAACGTGTCGATCGAGGAGACGGTCGGCGGCATCGCAGAAATGGTAAAGGCCGGCTATGTACGCCACATCGGCCTTTCGGAGGTCGGCTCGGAGACCATCCGGCGGGCGCATGCGGTGCATCCGATCGTCGACCTGCAGATCGAGTATTCGCTGATCTCGCGCGGCATTGAGGACGACATCCTGCCGACCTGCCGAGAGCTCGGCATCGGCATCACCGCCTATGGCGTCCTGTCGCGCGGGCTGATCAGTGGTCACTGGTCGAAGGAGCGCGCGAACACCCCGGGCGACTTCCGCGCGATGGCGCCGCGTTTTCAGGCGGAGAACGTCGACCGCAACCTCGCGCTCGTCGAGGCGCTGCGTGAGGTCGCCGAGGCACGCGCCGCGACCGTCGCACAGGTCGCCATCGCCTGGGTGCTCGCCAAGGGTGGGGACATCATACCGCTGATCGGCGCCCGCAGCCGCGACCGCCTTGAGGAGGCGCTCGGCGCCCTGGACTTTGACGTCGGCCCCGATGACATTGCGCGCATCGAGCGCGCTGTGCCAAAGGGTGCTGCCGCTGGTGAGCGCTACAACGCCCAACAGATGGCCATGCTCGACAGCGAGCTGAAAAGGACGGCCGCGTGAATGACCAGCCGCTGACAGCGGAGCAGGTACTCGACGCTGCCGAGGAGGTCCTCCGCCGTTTCGGCCCGGAAAAGGCCAACGTCGTCGACGTCGCGCGCGCGCTCGGCGTCAGCCACGGCAGCGTCTACCGGCATTTCCCGAGCAAGGCGGCACTGCGCGACGCCGTGACCGAGCGTTGGCTGAGGCGCGTCTCAGACCCACTCGCCGCGATCGCCGATGCCGCGGAGCCGGCTGCGAAGCGCCTGCGTCGCTGGCTTCAGGCGCTGATCGCCGCGAAGCGGCAGAAGGTGCTCGCCGAGCCGGAGCTCTTCGCCACCTACCAGGCGATCTTTTCGCAATCGCACAGCGTCGTAACGCATCACGTCGAGGCGCTCGTCGCGCAGCTTCAGAGGATCATCGCCGACGGCGTGGCCGGCGGCGAGTTTGCTCCGGTCGACCCTGAAGCCACCGCCCGCGCCATCTTCGACGCCACCGTGCGCTTCCACAATCCGGCGCACGCGTCGGAGTGGACCGACAGCGCCGCGGGCGACGCCGCCTTCGACGGAGTCTGGCGGCTGATCAACGGAGCACTCGGCCGGGCAGCGGCAAAACCCGGTCCGAAGAAAGGCCGCGCCCGCGCTTAGGCCGCCTCCGCCGCGACGGGCGCTTGTGGAAAAGCCAGCTGGTCGCGCGCGCGCCACTCGTTCGTCACGTAGTTGACGATGATGGAGCGCCTGACGCCGTGGATCGGCCGCTTCTCGAAGCCATGCCACGTGTTCTTAGCGGGCACGAATATCATTGCGGAGTTCGGCTCGAACGGCGAACGGCCTACATGTGTGTTCTCGTCGGCATAGATGTCGGTGCCGAGATCGGAGTGGCGCGGGTCGTCCGACATGTAGATCAGCATCGTGAACATCTTCACGCCGATGTCGGTGTGCGGCTTCAGCCAGAACCCGTCGGTGTCCTGTGCGTACTCGATGCGCACGTAGGTGTTCTCGAGCGGCGCGCCGAACACGCCTGCCAGGTGCGCGACGATTTCCGGGTCTTGGAAGGCCTCGGCGGTCGCGCGCGCGTTCTCGAAGGCGTCGAGGTTGGCGCCGGAGAAATAGATGCGGTCGGCATTGTGCGCCTCGCGCGTTCCGGAGACGCCGCCGAGATCGGCGACCGGAAACGGCATTGCCTTCAGGTTTTCGAAGACCGGTTCGGGAAGCACGTGCCGCAAGACCCAGTGGCGATAAGGTTCCGCGTGCACGTCCGCCGTATCGACCGACTCCGTCAGTCTCTTCTTGATCTTGTCGGAGAGCGTGCTCATCAATTGTCCCTCGAATTCCCAAGCGCCGCGCGCAAAGCCCCTGCCCTATGGGATTCCGCGACAGACGCACCCGCAAGGCCCGATCTAGGGGACTTCACCGCCACCTGTCCAGGGTGCGTGGCGACGCATTTCCCTTTGGCGGAGCCTGTGGGCCGCGGCCACGCGCATTCTTGAAGCCTGCGCCGCCTTCCACTATCTCACGTCCGGGCCAGCCGCCGGCTTTCGAGCGGCGCCCTCGGACCGGTTGGGGATCATGGCCTATCTCGATATCGCCGCGCTCGTTCGCACGCCGCTGAAACACGAGCCCTACGACTATCTCGTGGTTCCCGACTTCGTGCGCGCCGACCAGTTCCGCAGCGTCGTCGACGACTACCCAGCGGTTCCGGGGCCGGGCTCGCACCCGCTGACCGAGGTCGAGATTCGCGGTCATTTCGAGGCGCTGATCGACGAGCTCGACGGCCCAGAATTCCGCAACGCGATCGAGAAGAAGTTCGGCGTCGACCTCTCCTCGCGCCCGACAATGTTCACGGTGCGCGGCGCCTGCCGCCCAACCGACGGCAGGATCCACACCGATTCCACGACGAAGATCATCACCGTTCTCCTCTACATGAACGAGAAGTGGGACAAGGACGGCGGGCGGCTACGCATCCTCAAGAACGGCACCGACGTTGAAGACTACGTCGAAGAGGTTCCACCGCACGGCGGCACGCTCCTCGTCTTCCGCCGCTCGGACAATTCCTGGCACGGGCACCTGCCCTTCGACGGCCAGCGCCGCGCGGTGCAGATGAACTGGGTGACGGACCAGTCGGTCGTCGCGCGCGAGCAAGGCCGGCACCGCATCTCTTCCACGATCAAGAAGCTCAACCCTTTCCGCAAGGCGAGCTGAGGCGTCGGTACCGATGGCTGAACATCACGCGAAGGTCCTGATCCTCGGTTCCGGCCCGGCCGGATACACGGCGGCGATCTATGCGGCGCGGGCAATGCTCGAGCCGGTGCTGATCGCCGGCCTGCAGCCCGGCGGACAGATGACCATTACCACCGACGTCGAGAACTATCCGGGCTTTGCCGACGTGATCCAGGGCCCGTGGCTGATGGAGCAGATGCGCGCGCAGGCAGAGCATGTCGGCACCCGCATGATCTCCGATACGGTGGTCGAAGCGGACATCCGTCACCGCCCCTTCCGCTTGAAGCTCGACAGCGGCGACGTTTGGAACGCCGACGTGCTCATCGTCGCGACCGGCGCGCAGGCTCGCTGGCTTGGCCTGCCATCCGAGGAGCGCTTCAAAGGTTTCGGCGTCTCCGCCTGCGCCACCTGCGACGGCTTCTTCTTCAAGAGAAAGGACGTGCTCGTCGTCGGCGGCGGCAACACCGCGGTCGAGGAAGCGATCTACCTCTCGCACTTGGCCCGCAAGGTGACGGTCGTCCACCGGCGCGATTCGTTCCGCGCCGAGCGCATCATGCAGGAGCGGCTTCTGGCCCGCGACAATGTCGACGTCGTCTGGGACGCCACGCTCGACGAGGTGCTGGGAAAAGGCGGCTTCCCGCCGGAGGTAACGGGGGCACGTCTCAGGAACGTGAAAACCGGCGAAAAGTCCGACGTCGCCGTTGACGGCATATTCATTGCTATAGGTCATGAACCGGCGGTTTCTCTGTTCAGGGAGCAGCTCGAGCTCAAGCCGAGCGGCTACATCTGGACGGCGCCGGGCTCGACCGTGACCAGTGTTCCAGGCGTATTCGCGGCCGGCGACGTGACCGACGAGGTGTTCCGCCAAGCCGTCACCGCAGCAGGTCTGGGCTGCATGGCGGCGCTTGAGGCGGAGAAGTACCTGTTCAGCGTAGAAGCGACGCGCGAAGCAGCGGAGTAAGACCGCTTGAACGTTCAGGAGCCGGGACCGCCCGTACAACGCGGCGAGATCGACTGGGACAAGCTGCGCATCTTCCATGCGGCGGCCCAGGAGGGCTCGTTCACGCGCGCCGGCGAGATGCTCAACATGAGCCAGTCGGCGGTGAGCCGGCAGGTGAGCGCGCTCGAGCAGGAGCTCGGGACGCCGCTTTTCCATCGCCATGCTCGCGGGCTGATCCTCACCGAGGAAGGCGAGCTTCTGATGCGCGCCGCGCGCGACATCGTGCTCAAGCTCGAAAACGTGCGCGCACAGCTCGTCGATTCACGCGGTCAGCCGACCGGCACGCTGCGCGTGACCACGACCGTCGGGATCGGCTCGACCTGGCTCACCTCGCGCATCAACGAGTTCATCGACCTCTATCCGGGCATCCAGCTCGAGCTGATCCTCGACGACTCGGAGCTCGACGTCGCCATGCGGCAGGCCGACGTGGCGATCCGGCTGCGCGCGCCGACGCAGCCCGACCTCATCCAGCGCCGGCTCTTCACGCTGCATTTCCACGTCTACGCGTCGCCCGACTATCTGAAGCGCTTCGGCGAGCCGAAGACCACGGAGGACATCGACAGCCACCGCATCGTCATCTTCGGCGAGAACGCGCCGACCTACCTGAAGACGATGAATTGGCTGTGCACCGCCGGGCGCGATCCGGGCAGTGCGCGCCAGCCGGTCTTTTCGGTCAACAACGTCGTCGCCATCCGCCGCGCGGTGGAAAAGGGCGTGGGCATCGCGCTCCTTCCCGACTATTTGGTCGGGCCGCAATCGGAGCTCGTGCCGATCCTCCCCGACTACGAGGTGCCGAGCTTCGACGGTTTCTTCGTCTATCCGGCGGAGCTGAAGGATTCGGCGCGCGTCACCGTGTTCCGCGACTTCCTCGTCGCCAATGCGCGGCGCTGGAGCTTCTGAGCTTCAAATCCCGCCGTACCATTCGTAGCCACGGTCTTCCCAGAAGCCGCCCTTGCCGCCGAAGAGGCCGGCGAGGCTGTCGACCGCCTCGATGCGCATGATGTATTTCGCCATCTTGTAGCCGAGCTGCCGCTCGATGCGGACGCGAAGCGGCGCTCCGTGCGCAACCGGCAGCGTCTCGTCGTTCATCTCGTAGGCGAGAATGGTCTGCGGGTGGAGGGCGTCCTCGAGCCCGATGCTCTCGTAGTAGAGAGCCTCGCCGTAGAGCGTGTCGGCGCAATGGAAAACGATGTAGCGGGCCTCGGGCTTGAGCTTCACTTGTTCGAGCACGTGGCTCAGCTGCACGCCCTTCCATTTGCCGATGCAGCTCCAGCCCTCCACGCAGTCGTGGCGGGTGATCTGCGTGCGCGAGGGCATGGCGCGGAGGTCGGCGAGCGAGAACTCTTGCGGGCTCTCCACAAGCCCGTCGAGCTTCAGTTTCCAGTCGGCGAAGCCGTTCGCCGCCATTGCCATGTAGTCGGCGTCGTCGGGCGAGGTCGAGCCGTTCGCTTTAAAGACCGGCGAGAGGTCGGCCTCGGTGTATTCGGGCGCGAGGTCGTTCGATCCGAGGAAGAGACGCTGCACGCGCCGCGTCACCTGCTCATCGAAAGAGAGGATGTTGCGGAACCACGGCGCCTGCGAGAGCGCGTCGCAGCCGGTGAGCGCCAGCGTTCCGGTCGCGACGCCGAGCCCACGCAGGAAGCTGCGGCGGCTCGACTTCGCGTTGTTTGACGGTCTATTCCGCGGCATGCGGCTGCTCCGCTTCGATCCGATATCTGCCAGTGATCATCGAGCGGATGTTGTTCCAGACGCCCGAAATGAGAACCATGATGACGTGCACGAGCACGAAGAGGAGGATCAGCGTCGCGCAGATGAAATGGATCGTCCGCGCCGTCTGCCGCCCGCCGAAGATATCGAGCAGCCACGGGAAGGCTGCGTCCACGCCCGGCGACATGGTGAGCCCGGCGAGGATCAAGATCGGCACGAGAACGAAGATCACGCCAAAATAGGCGAGCTTTTGAAGCACGTTGTAGGACTTCGCCTCCTCGCCTTTGGGAAAGCGCAGCAGCAGGTGCTCGCGGATCGACGAGCCGATGTAGCGAAGCTGCGCGCCGGTCGGCACGAGCTGGCGCAAGTGGCCGCTCGCGATCGTGTAGCCGAGATAGACGAGCCCGTTGATGACGAAGAGCCAGGCGAAAAAGAAGTGCCAGCGGCGCCCGGTCGCCAGGTCCTGGTAGCCGGGGATCGTCGCCCAGGACGGAAAGCCGCGCACTGCCCAGCGACTGTCGGAAACCTTGGAGTATCCGAGGACCCCGGTCGTGTCGAACTGCTTTCCGAATATCTGCGTCACGCCGATCGGCGTTCCATCCGCCTGGCGGACGGCGCCCATCGACAGGACGGGATCGTCGAAGGTCGAGATATTGCCGACATAGAGCGCCGGGTGGGCATTGAATATCTGCAGGCCGCTCATCAGCAGCAGCGTCATGCACAGTACGTTCACCCAGTGGGTGATGCGCACGACAAGGCTGTGCCGATAGAAATAAGTGCGCTGTTTTTGCTCTATGTCGGCCATGCGAAGCGTCTTCCCTGCTCGCACACTATACGGCGCTTAGATAGGCGGGGTTTTTGGTTTCGATGCTCGCGAAGCATCAATTCGGCGCTAGCAAATGTGCACCCCTACCCCGCTCCGAAGAGAAGCTACGCCGATGAGATGGCCGCGCTGGCAGAGCCGACGGCCGCAATCCGCCGCTTGCCAAACGCATAAGTCATCGCTTATACATTATCGCCATGGAGAAAGAGGTCTTCCGGGCGCTCGCCGACCCGACGCGGCGCGCGGTGTTCGAGCGCCTCGTCACGCGCGAGATGAGCGTATCGGAGCTGAAGGCCGGTTTCCCGATCTCACAGCCCGCGATCTCGCAGCATCTGGCGGCGCTCCGCGGCGTCGGGCTGGTTCGCGAGCGACGCGAAGGGCGGCACGCATATTATCGCGGCGACCCGGCGGGGCTCGCGCCGCTCTTCGACTGGATCGACCGCTACCGGGCGTTCTGGCCGCAGCGGATCGAGAAGCTGAAAGACGTGCTGAAGGAAATGGATCAATGACGCACGACAGCAAGCGCGCTGATGCCCCCGAACCGATCGTCGTCGAGTGCGATCTCGACGAAGCTCCCGAAAAGGTATGGCGCGCGTTGACCGAGCCGGAGCTGCTTGCAGCGTGGCTCGAGCCCGACGCGATCCGGCCGGCGGATGACGAGGGCCGTCTCCAGCTAGACTTCGGCAAGGAAGGTCACACCGTCGAGCTTGAGACGCTGACCGAGGAGCCTCACCGCCTGCTCCGGTGCCGGTGGCGGAGTCTCGACCGCGAAGGTGGCCTGCCCGACCTGGACAGCATCGTGACGTTCGAGCTCTCGGAATCGGATGCGGGCGGCACGCATCTTCGAATCGTGCACGACAGCTTCGCAGCGACCCTCTCCGCGCCCGTCGTGCAGCGGACTTTCGCGCGCCGCTCTGCTGCCGGCGCGAGACGCGGCACGCTCTACCGGCATCCGTCGGGGCGGAGCAACGACATCACGATGCGGCTGGCAGCCTGAGGAGACGAGCCATGAGCAGCCTGATGAACTTCGTTCCGATGGTCATTGAGCAATCGAACCGCGGCGAGCGCGCTTACGACATCTTCTCCCGCCTCCTCAAGGAGCGGATCATCTTCGTGAACGGACCGGTCGAGGACGGCATGTCGGCGCTCGTATGCGCACAGCTCCTCTTCCTGGAGGCGGAAAGCCCCAAGAAGGACATCGCCATGTACATCAATTCGCCAGGCGGCTCGGTGACCGCCGGGCTTGCGATCTACGACACGATGCAATTCATCCAGAGCCCCGTCTCGACGCTTTGCATGGGCTTCGCCGCATCGATGGGCTCGCTTCTCCTGATGGCGGGCGCGGAGGGACAACGCTGCGCGCTCCCCAATGCGCGCATCGTCGTGCACCAGCCTTCGGGCGGATTCCAGGGTCAGGCTTCCGACGTCGCCCGCCACGCGGAGGACATCGTCAGAACCAAACAGCGCATCCACGAGCTTTACGTGAAGCATTGCGGCCGCACGTATGACGAGGTCGAGCGCACGCTCGACCGCGACCATTTCATGACGGCCGAGGAGGCGAAAGCCTGGGGCCTCATCGACCGGATCTGCGAGCGGCGCGAGCTTCCTGACGCGGCGTGAGGCCGCGTAACGGACGACGGTGACTGCCGGCTACGCCGCCTGCGGCTTGGCGTGCGCCAGGATGTCGTCGGAGAGCCGCCCGGTGACCTCCGCCATCTTGTTGAACTCCGCCGTGAAGGTGCCGACGCCGGCGGTCGCGGAGCGAAGCTCGATGATCAGGTCGGCGATCTCCGCCTCCGGGATCAGCGCTTCGACCACGTCCCAGCCGTTCCAGCCGGGCCGTGCGTCGAAGCCCATGAGCTGACCGCGGCGGCCGGAGACGATGGCGTTGACGCGCGCGGTGTTGTCGTTCGGGACCGCGATCTTCACGCTCAGGACCGGTTCAAGCAGTACCGGGCGCGCCTCCGGCAGCGCCTCGCGCATGCCGAGGATGCCCGCCATCTTGAAGGCCTGGTCGGACGAATCGACGTCGTGATAGGAGCCGTCGGTCAGCGTCACGCCGACATCGACCACCTGGAAGCCGCCGAGCGGCCCGTTCTTCAGTGCCTCGCGCACGCCCTGCTCGACCGCCGGTATGTAGTTCTTGGGCACGACGCCGCCGGTAATCGTGTCGTCGAACACGAAGCCCGTCCCGCGCGGCAGCGGCTTTACCTCCAGAACCACGTCGCCGAACTGCCCATGTCCGCCTGACTGCTTCTTGTGGCGACCGCGCTTCGTCACCGTGGCGCGGATCGTCTCGCGATAGGGAACGAGCGCGCGGCGCGTCTCAAGCCGCAGGCCGAAACGGCTCGTCAGCCGCTCGACGGCGACGCGGAGATGCATCTCGCCCTGCCCGCCAAGCAGCGTCTCGCCTGTATCCTGGCGATGGTCGACGCTGAGCGACGGATCCTCCTCCACCATGCGCTGCAACGCGGCGGAGAGCTTGACTTCGTCCTTGCGCTCGGCCGGATTGACCACCTGCCGCAGCACCGCCTGCGGCGCGGGCGGAATCGGAATCTGCTTCACGTCGCTGCCCTTCGGCCCCAGCGTGTCGCCGGTTTGCGCCGGGTCGACCTTTCCGAGCGCTACGGTCTCGCCTGCATCGACAGCGCCGCGCTTCGTCGATTTCTGCCCGACGAGTCGGTAGATGCCGGAAACCTTCCCCACTTCGCCGCGCGCCGTCAGAAGCTCCATCGCGTCGTCGACCTTTCCGGCGAGCACGCGCACGACCGACAGCTTGCCGGCGTGGCTCGTGTGGATGGTCTTCAAGACCTGCAGCAGTGTTTTCGAGGCGTCGGCGATGCCGAGGCGCTTCTTCGTGTCGTCGACGTTCGGAGATTCGTGGCGAAGCGCCTTAAGCAGCCGCAGGATGCCGTTGCCGTTCAGCGCGGAGCCGATCAACACCGGCACGATCTGCCCGGCACGGAGCTCCTCTGAGAGGTCGGAGAACACCTTGTCGCGCGGCGGCTGGATGTCTTCCAGGAGCTGCTCCATTAGCGCGTCGTCATGATCGGCGAGGCGCTCCAGCATGGAGAAGCGGGCCTCATCGCGGCGCGACTCTTCGTTCGGGTCGAGCTCGATCACCTGGCTTTCCGCGTGCTCGCGATAAACGAAGGCGCGGTCGAGCGCGAGGTCGATGAAGCCGGTGGCGATCTCGTTCTTCCAGATCGGAATCTGGCGAAGCACCAGCGGCGTCTCGGAAGCGGGCTGCAGCAGCGCCAGTGCGTCGCGCACGCCCATCGAGGCCTTGTCGATCTTGTTCAAGAAGAGGAAATGGGGGATGCCGCGTTCTTCGAGGTGGCGGAGCACCACCTGCAGCGCCGGGATCTTCTTTTCGTCGGGCTCGGCGACGACGATTGCCGCATCGATCCCGGCGACGAGCGGCTCGCTCTCGTAGTTGAACTCCACCGAGCCGGGGCAATCGAGAAAGGTGAAGGTCTCGTCCATGAACGTCGTTTCCGCGACGTTCAGCTCTACGCTCATCGAGTGGGCGCGCGCCTCGGGCGAGGAATCGCCGACCGTGTTCCCGTTCGCCACGTTGCCCGGCTTGTCGACGGCGCCGCTGCGGCCGAGGATTGCCTCTAGCAAGGTGGTCTTGCCGCTCGCGAACGGTCCCACGATCGCAAAACATCTGGGACCGGTCTTGCGTCCATTGTCGCTCATGTCTTCTCCCTGCCTCGCCGGGGTCTCTGAAGCCCCGATAGCGGCCCTTGGGGGAAGCAGAACGCCAATTCCAGCCTTCCCGCCCGGCCCGGAGAGAGCCTGCGACGACAAGGTCCGCCACGAATTCCGCCCCACTTCCGGAGCCGGCTTCCGTGATCGTCTCAGGCGGGATAGAGTTTGGCAAGGGTCGCGGGAAAGCGCGGATGCGCAGTGCGGCTCGGCGGCGAATCGGCTAGGAGGGGGAGTATGTCAGCAAAAGGTTTATCGGCGGCGCTTGCGCTTCTCCTTGGCGTCGGGTCAGCCCAGGCGGCGGACGTCATGATCGTGACGCCGCCTCCCGCGGTGGTCACGATGGACGCGGCGTGCGGAGATTTGGGCATTCTCAACCACATCAAGGGCCGCTTCGCCTGGGCGGAGCGGAACACGTGGCACCGCGGCTTCGTCATGGCGACGATCGGCAATCCGCGGCCGAGCGGTCACCGTTACTTCGAGCCAGGTCTCATCAAGCGCGACTATTGCGAGGCGGATTCGATCATGAGCAACGGGACCGCCTACCCGGTGTTCTACGTGGTCGAGCACGGGGTCGGTTTCGCGGGGATCGGCCGCAATATCGATTTCTGCGTGCCCGGCCTCGACCCGTGGTACGTCCACGACGACGACTGCCGCACGGTGCGATGATCCTGTATTGACGATGGCGGCGGGGGCGCCGGCCCCCGCCCCGCCCACACCGCGCGTTTTTCAACTATCGAGACGCGCCGGTTTCTGTCGGGCCGCGGTATTCCGGCACCGGCCACCATACCTTCTTCGGGGGAAACGAGAAATGTGGACGCTTCGGAGCGCGGCTGCCTCGCCGTTCGTGCGGAAAGTCAGGATCGCCGCCAGCCGTCTGCGGGCTGACCGACCGCATCGACGCGCAGGTGGCCGACACGTCGGATGCCGGCGACCCGCTCCGTCACCAAAACCCACTCGGCAAGATCCCGGCCCTCGTCCTGGAGGACGGAACAGTGCTCTACGATTCGCGCGTGATCGCAGAGTTCTTCGACCTTGAGGCAGGCGGGGGCATCATCATTCCGAAGGGCGCGGAGCGCGTCCGCGTGCTGACCTTGCAGGCGCTCGCTGATGGCATCTGCGATGCCACGGTGCTCCGCGTCTATGAGGAGCGCTGGCGCGAGCCGCAGATGCGGAGCGCGCGATGGCTGGAGCATCAGACAGGCAAGGTCGACCGCGGCCTCGCAGTGCTCGAAGCCGCGCCGCCTGTGCTTTCCGGCACGCCGAACATCGGGCAGATCGCGGTCGCCTGCGCACTCGGCTATCTCGACCTCCGCGCAGGCGGCGAATGGCGGAAGAGCCACCCGAAGCTCGTCGCATGGCTGGACGATTTCGCCGCCAAGGTGCCGAGCTTCGCCGAGACCAAACCGAGCTGAGCCTGCCATGCGCATGCCGCCCGCGGCGGGCTAGCGGCGGAAATCGCCGCTCGGGTCGAAGACCGGCTGCTTGTCGATTCTTCTGATTGCAGGCAGGTCCTTCAGCCACGACTGTGCCGAGCGGAACCAATATTGGTCCGACGGGACTAGCTGCTCCCGCTGCCGGATCGTGCCAACGCGGAGGCTCACGACCGCCGCCTTCCCGCCCGGCGGCCCCGAGTAGATCGGCGTTCCGCAGTTCGGACAGAACGTTTGCTCGACGTATGTTTCCGCTCTCAGAGGTCTTCTCGTAGATTTTGAGCTCGCCCGAAAGCAGTCGGAAGGTGCCCTCCTTCGTTGGCACGACGGTGCGGAAGGCCGAGCCCGACAGCGTCTGGCAGTCGGTGCAGTGGCAGATCACGACCGTCCCGGGGTCGACCTCGGCCTCGTAGCTGATGTGGCCGCAGTGGCACATACCGTCGATCTTCATGAGATGCCCTCCTTTGGCTCCCCGGGCGCAGCCTATTGCACTTCGACGAGACACGCTCGCGTCTCCGACGCTGACGGCGCCTCCATAGCCCTCCCCTATCGAAACGGCAGCGACCCGGTATTTCCGCTCTTGCGCGGTTTTTGAGAGCTTCCTGTCATCGGCACGAAGGCCGAGGAACGGGCGTGGCGCATTCGCCCCGCCTGAGGGAGCGAGCCCATGAACATGCATCAGCAGATCGCGCCGAAGAAGGCGACCAAGGCCGCGGCGGGGACGAAGATGATCAACCTCGCGCTTCAGGGTGGCGGCGCGCACGGCGCTTTCGCCTGGGGCGTGCTCGACCGGCTGCTCGAGGACGAGCGGATCGGCTTCGAGGGGATCAGCGCGACGAGCGCGGGTGCGGCGAACGCCACCGTGCTCTCCTACGGGCTTTCCGTCGGCGGGCGCGAAGGCGCGAAGCGCGCGCTCAAGACCTTCTGGCGGCGGATCGCCCGCTCGGCGATCTTCTCGCCGCTGCAGCCCTCGCCCTGGGACCGGCTGACCCACAATCACGGCCTGGAAAACTCGCCGGCCTATCTCGCCTTCGACATCTTGAGCCGCGTGTTCTCGCCGTATCAGCTCAATCCGTTCAACATCAATCCGCTGAAGTCGGTGCTCGAAGAAGTCGTCGACTTCGAGAAGCTGCAGCGCGACTGCGCGGTGAAGCTCTTCCTCTCGGCGACCAACGTCAGGACCTGCAAGGTCAAGGTCTTCACCGGCGCGGAGATCTGCGTCGACGCGGTGCTCGCCTCGACCTGCCTCCCCTTCATGTTCCAGGCGGTCGAGATCGGCGGCGAGCATTACTGGGACGGCGGCTACATGGGGAATCCGGCGATCTTCCCGCTCATCTACAACTGCGACAGCGCCGACGTCGTCATCGTGCACATCAATCCGGCTGAGCGGCCGGACGTGCCGACCAACGCGCGCGACATCATGAACCGCGTCAACGAGATCAGCTTCAACTCCTCGCTGATGCGGGAGATGCGGGCGATCTCCTTCGTCACCAAACTGATCGAGGACGGCAAGCTCCAGGAAGGCGACGCGAAGCACATGTTCCTGCACGCGATCGAGGCCGACGATGTCATGCGCGGCCTCGGTGTCGGCTTCAAAGCTCAACGCCGACTGGGAATTCCTCATGCACCTTCACGAGATCGGCCGCGAGCGGGCGGAAGCCTGGCTCGCCGCGAACTTCGACCAGCTCGGCGCGAAGTCGAGCGTCGACATCCGCGCCCGCTATCTCTGAGCCGCAGTTTCACGCTAACCTCCCCCCGCCTGTAGACCCTGGCCCGGACGGCGACGTTCGGGCCTTTCTTTTGTGTCCTGGATTTCTTCCCTCCGCCCCGGTCGTCATTGCCGGGCTTGACCCGGCAATCCATTCTGTCGCGGTTTGCGATTGGCCTGAACGTCACGGAATGGATGCCCGGATCGAGTCCGGGCATGACGACAGTTCTGGGAAGCCTCCTGCCGCCCTCGCCTGAATAGCGGCGTTCTATCAAATCGGTTCCCACTCGGTATTTCCGTTCGACCAGCCCTTTCCCGATGCTTGCTCCCATGCCGGACGCATCGTCGCGGCACGATTTCAGGAGACAAGCACATGCTGAAAAGAACGAAGACCTCCGCGCTCGTCGCCGCCGGACTGCTTGCCGGCGTCGTGTTCGCGGGAGCGGCCTTCGCCGGCGAATGCCCGGCGGACAAGAAGATGGCGAACGCGCGCGAGCCCGTGACCGAAGCGGCGGTCGGCGTCACCGACACGGTGCTCGCCATGCTTCCGCTCGCCGACGAGGGGCCGATGCTGAAGGACCGCAAGATGCGCGTCCGCAAGCTCACGATCGATGTGGACGGGATCGTGCCATGGCACAGCCATGGCGACCGGCCGGCGCTCATCTACATCATCGAGGGCGAGATCAACGAATACGCGAGCAACTGCGCTGCGCCGATCGTCCACAAGGCCGGTGAAGTCGCTGTCGAGTTCGCACGACGTGTCGCACTGGTGGAAGAATCTCGGCAACACGCCGGTGACGCTCCTCTCGTTCGACATCATGCACGACGAGAACGATCACGCGATGTGACCTTGCGGTCACGACGGAAGGCGCGGCGCTCCGCCCCCACACCCCACGAAGGGCGCCGCGCCTTTCTCCCTCTCTCTCCGCACCCGGCCATGGCGCCGAACGTGAGGCCATCATGCCCAGCCCATCGATCTTCGGACCCGCCTTCCGCCGCTCCTGCGTGATCGGCCTGGTCGCCTTCCTGACCGTCATCGATCTCTTCGCGGCGCAGGCGATCCTTCCCTCGCTTGCGCACGCCTACGACGTGACGCCGGCGGCGATGGGGCTCGCGGTCAACGCCTCCACCTTCGGCATGGCGGCGGGCGGGCTCGCGGTCGCCTTCTTCAGCCGCAGGATCAACCGCCGGCTCGGCGTGCTCCTGAGCCTCGCGGTGCTCTCGATCCCGACGTCGCTGCTCGCATTCGCGCCGGACCTCACCGTCTTCACCGCGCTTCGCGTCGTGCAGGGGCTCTGCATGTCGACGGCGTTCGCGCTGACGCTCGCCTATCTCGGCGAGCGCTGCAGCGCCGCCGACGGCGCCGCTGCTTCCGCCGCCTACATCACCGGCAACGTCGCGAGCAATCTCTTCGGGCGGCTGATGGCAGCCGCTGTCGCCGACCATCTCGGCCTGCCCGCGAGCTTCCTGATGCTCGCCGCGCTCAATCTCTCCGGTGCGGCAGTCGTCTATTTCTGGCTGGCGCGAACGCCGCACATGGCCGACATGGGGCCCGGAACGCAGCGCTCGCCGCTCGCCGCAATGCTCATGCACCTCCGCACGCCCGAGCTCCGTGCCGCCTTCGGCATCGGCTTCTGCATTCTCTTCGCCTTCATCGGCACCTTCACCTACGTGAACTTCGTGCTGGTGCGCCCGCCGCTGTCGCTCGGCATGATGGGGATCGGCTTCGTCTATTTCGTCTTCCTGCCCTCGATCGTGACGACACCGATCGCCGGCAGCGTGGCGCAGCGTTTCGGCACGCAGGCGACGCTTCGCGCCTCGCTCGGGCTCGCCGTGCTGGGGCTGCCGTTCCTTCTCCTGCCGAGTCTGCCGGCGGTGCTTTTCGGCTTGGCACTTATCGGCGTCGGCACCTTCTTCGCGCAGGCGACAGCGACCGGTTTCGTCAGCCGCGCGGCGGCAAGCGATCGCGGCTCGGCGAGCGGCATCTATCTCGCCTCCTATTTCTTCGGCGGGCTCGTCGGGAGCGCAGTGCTCGGGCAGCTCTTCGACCGCCTCGGCTGGGCTGCCTGCGTCGGCGGCATCGGCGTGTCGCTGGTGGTCGCGGTGTTCCTCGCCGGGCTGCTCAAGATGTCCCCGGCGCCGCACTATTCCGGGCGCCTCGCCGTCAGCCAGTAGCGGCCAAATCCTACTTCACCTTTCGCCATGCCCGGACTTGATTCCGGGCATGATTCCGTGACGCTCACAGAGCTTGTGGACACTGGGGGATGGATTGCCGGGCCAAGCAGGCGATGACGACAAAGCGAAAAGGTAAGGCGCCGCAAGACGGCTCCCTTGCCCTTCATTTGTTTCAAGTCCGGGGAACGGGATCGGTCTCGCGGCGCCGAACCGCAGATGTAAAGAGAATCAGCTGCGGATTGACAAAAGCTTAACCATCGCAAACTCGGCGATCCAATGCCGTCACTGCATGGTTGCGATGCGCCCAGTGAACGGCAATAGCGCAGCGTTATCGACTTCACAGCACCTCGGCATTTCCGCGAAAAACCGCATCCTCCTATCGATTGCTCCAACGCGCAGACGAGGTCCGTCTGCGCCTTTCGAATTGAGAGGAGCGATCCATGTACCCGAATTTCCTGAAGCTTGTTCCGGCGCTACTCATCGCCTGCGCCGTGACCGTCTCCTGCGCCGCTCTCGGGAGCGCAAACAGCGAGGGTAACGGCATCGTCGTCGTCGACAGCGCCTATTCCGTCGACGAGACCATCACGCGCGTGAAGAAGGACATCGCCGACAAGGGCATCGTGTTCTTCATGGACGTGGACCAGGGAAAGCTCGCGGCCGGCGCCGGCATCACGCTCAAGCCGTCGCATCTCCTGATCTTCGGGAACCCGCCGCTCGGCATCCAGTTCCTCACCTCAAACCCCGTCTCGGGCCTCGACTGGCCGGTCAGGCTGCTGGTCTTCGAAGACACGGACGGAAGCGTGAAGATGGCCTACAACGACTTCACCTGGGTTGCGCACCGGCACGGCATCACCGATCGCGACGCACAGTTCAAGATGGCGACGATGGTGATCGCGTCGATCACCTCGGCGGCGCGCTAGGCGCGCCCACGCCGCGGCGGGAAGATCAGGGAGCTGATCATGGCTGAGAAATTCGACGCGATCGTCATCGGTACCGGTCAGTCCGGACCGTCGATAGCACAGCGCATGACCAAGGAAGGGATGAAGGTCGCGATCCTCGAGCGAAAGCTCTTCGGCGGAACCTGCGTCAATGTCGGCTGCATCCCCACGAAGACGCTGGTCGCGAGCGCGCGGGCCGCGCATGTCGCCCGCAATGCCGGCGACTTCGGCGTGATGATCGGCGGCGACATCAAGGTCGACATGAAGCGGGTGAAGGCACGGAAGGACGGGGTCGTGCACACTTCGAACGAGAACATCCAGAAGTGGCTGAAGTCCAATCTGGACCTCACCGTCATCCACGGCCACGGCCGCTTCGAGAGCGCGAACACGGTCAGCGTCAGCGGGCGGCTGCTCGAAGCGCCGAAGATCGTCATCAATGTCGGCGGCCACGCCTTCGTGCCGGACGCGCCGGAGCTCGACGAGATCGGCTATTTCACCTCGTCCACGATGATGGACGTCGATTTCCTGCCCGAGCATCTCGTTGTGATCGGCGGGTCCTATATCGGGCTCGAATTCGCGCAGATGTACCGCCGCTTCGGCAGCCGTGTCACGGTGGTGGAGATGGCCGATCGGCTGATTTCCCGCGACGACCCCGACGTGTCGGACGCCGTGAAGGGCGTCCTGGAGAAGGAAGGCATCGATATCCGGCTCAACGCCGAGTGCATCGCCTATGAGAAGCGCGGCAACGGCGTGGCGGTCGGCCTGAAATGCGGCCGGGGTCCGAAGGAGGTCGTCGGGACCCATCTTCTTCTCGCCGTAGGCCGCCGGCCGAACACGCACGACCTTGGCCTCGACAAGGCCGGCGTCAAGACCGACGCGCATGGCTATGTCGTGGTCGACGACAAGCTCCGCACCAATGTCGAAGGAATCTTCGCGGTCGGCGACGTGAACGGCCGCGGCGCCTTCACTCACACCTCCTACAACGAATACGAGATCCTGGTCGCCAACATGTTCGACGGCGACGATCGCAAAGTCTCCGACCGCATCACCGCCTATGCCCTCTTCATCGATCCGCCGCTCGGCCGCGTCGGCATGACGGAGCGCGAGGTGCGCGAATCCGGCAGGAAGGCGCTGATCGCCACCATGCCGATGACTCGCGTCGGCCGAGCCCGTGAGCGGAGCGAGACCGACGGCTTCATGAAGATCCTGGTCGACGCCGAGACGAAGAAGATCCTCGGTGCCTCGATTCTAGGCATTGAGGGCGACGAGGCGATCCAGTCGGTGCTCGACGTGATGTACGCCGGCGCGCCCTACACCGTGATCACCCGGGCGATGCATATCCATCCGACGGTGAGCGAGCTGATTCCGACGCTGCTCGAAGGCCTGAAGCCGCTCGAATAGGCTGAATCCTTTAGACGTCGTAACGACTTGCCGACCGACGCCAACGGTCCGTTCACCGTGTGCGCTGCGTATTTCGGCTTAGAAAGGTCGCCGTCGAGCCCGAATACGCGCTAAACTCGCCTCGCCGAGACCCCGGGAGGCACGACCCATGAACGCCAGCGAGACCGGCGCGCGTACGCGCGCCAGACGCAACCGTTTTCTCACCGCCCAATTCCTGGTCGCACTTGCGATCTTTTCCGCCGGAGCCGTCATTCTCGTTCCGACCGTCGGCACGCTCGCCGCTGCGGACGACGATACGGCGGTCGCGATGCGACTTGCAGACCTGCTGCGCTCGGCCCGCACGGTCATCTCGCGAAACCAGGACGTGATCAACAACCCCGATGTCGGCGACAAGGGGCTGACCGGCGATAAGGTGTTGGCCGACGCCATCGCGCTCTACAAGGAGAAGACCGGCGAAGACCTCACCACACTCGACACCTCGACGCCGGATGGGCAGCTCCTCCGCGCGCAGATGGACGCGATCCTGGCGGTGACGGCGGAGAACCAGTCGACCATCAACGCCAAGGGCGTGGGGTTCAAGGGCTTCATCCCGGCGGTCTTCGCGCGGCTCGTCAACGAGAAGTTCGCCGAGAACATCGGCGACCGCGCCGAGGTCAAAGTGACCGCCCCGGAGAATCTGGTGCGCAACCGCAAGGCTCGACCCGACGCATGGGAGACATCGGTGATCGAGGACGACTTCCTGAAGCCCGACTGGCCGAAGGGCCAGCCGTTCAGCGAAATCGTCGACGTAAACGGCAAGCCTGCCTTCCGCATTCTCGTCCCCGAGTACTATGCGCCCTCGTGCCTCGCCTGCCACGGTGAGCCCGCCGGCGAAGTCGACGTCACGGGCTATCCGAAAGAAGGCGGCAAGGAAGGGGACCTCGGGGCGGCGATCAGCATCACCCTCTTCAAATGACGGCTGCGAGCAATTCCGGAATCGCCAATGCGGCGGGGCAGAAGGCCCCGTCGTCGCTTATTCCGGCGTTCCTCAAACAACGATCGATTCCGCTGCGGGTGGCAGCGATCTCGGTGCTCCTCCTCGGGGCGCTCGTCGTCACCAACGCCATCGTCATCAGCGAGCTCTACCGGAACTCCGAACGCGTCGTCGCAGCGACGGAGCTCTTCGGGCGGCTCGAGGAAGCAAGCGGCGCCAATGAGGCGTTCGGCGACATCCGCTACTGGATGACCGACCTCGCCGTCAGCCAGCTCACCCTGTCGGAACGAAACGCCAAGGATGCCCGGGGACGGCTCAGCGGCTACTTGGACCGGCTCGCCACCTACGACTCCGAAGCGGCATCTGAGATCGGCAAGGAGACCGACGCGTTCATGGCCGTCGCGCTCCAGGCGGCCGATGCCTACACCGACGACAACCGCGTCATCGGCAATACGCTCCTTGCGCAGGCGCGCGAGCATAGCCGCCTGGTGGAGACGCGGCTCACGCAGCTGATAGAGGCGCTCCACCGCGACGCCTGGGACGCCCGCGACACCGCAGTTGCCGGCGCCAAGAGGGCCATCCGCACCTCCATTGCGATCGTGATCGCAGTCGGGCTCCTGGGTATCGGCCTGACGCTCGTCGTCTTCCGCTCTATCGTGTCGCCGCTGCGGCGTCTCGACACCGCGATGACCGCCATGATCGAGGGCCGCACGGACATCGACATCCCGCCGGTCGGCAACGACGAGATCGGCACCATGGCGCATACGCTGGCGCTCTTCCGCGACTCGATCGCGGAACGCGAGCGGCTGGAGAGAGAATCGGACCATCAGCGCCAAATGATGGAGACCGCCATCGAGACAATCTCGGAGGGCTTCGTGCTCTACGACTCGGGAGACCGGCTGGTCATCGCGAACAGCCGCTACCGGGACATGTATCCCGACATCGCCAAGCCCAACCGCACGTTCGAGGAGATGCTGCGCATTCTCGTCGCGCGCGGCGTCGCCGATGGAGGCGAACTGTCGGGGGAGGAATGGGTCGCGCAGCGGTTGGAGCGCCACCGGCGCGCCGAGGGCTTCTTCGAGCAGAGATATTCCGACGGGCGCTGGGTGCGGATCAGCGAGCGAAAGACGCCGGATGGCGGCACCGTCGCCGTCATCGCCGACATCACCGGGCTTAAAGAGCGGCAAGGGGAGCTCGAAACCGCGAAGGAGCAGGCGGATTCCGCCAACAAGGCCAAGAGCCAGTTCGTGGCCAACATGAGCCACGAGCTGCGGACGCCGCTCAACGCCATCATCGGCTACAGCGAGATGCTGATGGAGGAGGCGGAAGACCTCGGACAGGGCGAGTTCGTACCTGACCTGCAGAAGATCCGCGTTGCCGGCAAGCACCTGCTCGGGCTCATCAACGACATCCTCGACTTCGCCAAGATCGAAGCCGGGAAGATGGACGTGCTGGTCGAGACCTTCGCGGTCAACGACCTCGTCGGCCAAGTGGAGACAACCATCGCTCCGCTCATCAAGAAGAACGACAACACGCTGGAGATCGTCGCCGAGTCCGACCTCGGCACCATGCTGTCGGACGAGACCAAGATCCGGCAGAACCTCTTCAACCTTCTGAGCAATGCCTCGAAGTTCACCAAGCGCGGCAAGATCACGCTCTCGGTGCACCCCTTCGAGGGACCGGACGGAGCGAGCTGGCTGGAGTTCCGCGTCTCCGACACCGGCATCGGCATGACCCCGGAACAGAAGGCGAAGCTCTTTGAAGCTTTCACGCAGGCCGATGCCTCGACCTCGCGCAACTACGGCGGCACCGGGCTCGGCCTCGCCATCACCGAGCAATTCTGCCGGATGCTCGGCGGCGACATCACCGTGGAGACCGAGTACGGCAAGGGCTCCTCCTTCATCATCACGCTGCCGCGCACCTGTCCGCAGACCCCGCCGGTGGCTTCAGAAAGAAGCGCACAAGCGGGCGAGCGCGGCACTGTTCTCATCGTCGACGACGAATCCGCCGTGCGCGACGCGCTCGTCGGTGAGCTCGCCGCCGGAGGCTACTCGGTGATCGCGGCGGCCGGCGGCAAGGAAGGGCTGCGGCTCGCCAGAGAGGTGAAGCCGGACGCGATCATTCTCGACGTCATCATGCCCGACCTCGACGGCTGGACCGTGCTCCGGACGCTGAAGCAGGACGACGCGCTCTGCGACATCCCCGTCATCCTCGCCACCGTGCTCGGCGACCGCGAGATGGGACTGGCGCTCGGCGCAACGGAGCATCTCACCAAACCGATCGACGGGGAGGAGCTATTGCGCGTGCTCCACCGCGTCGCGGGCGCCGATGGCGCGACGGACGTGCTTATCGTCGACGACGACCCCGCGACGCGCGAAGTGCTGCGGCGCACCCTGATGCGCGAGGGCTGGATCGTGCGCGAGTCGGAGAACGGCGCTGCGGGGCTCGACGAGGTGGCCCGCTCACGGCCGGCGGTCATCCTGCTCGACCTGATGATGCCACGGATGGACGGATTCGAGATGCTGGCGACGCTCCGCCAGAGCGAGGCGTCGCGCGACGTCCCCGTCGTCGTCATCACATCCAAGGACCTTACGCGCCAGGAGCGCGACTGGCTCAGCGGCAATGCGCTTCAGGTGTTCCAGAAGGGCGCGTACAAGCGCACGCAGCTGATCGAAACGTTGAGGAAGATGGTGGAGGCAACGCGGCGATCCTTCGAAACCGCCGCGCCTACCACGGCCAGCGCTGAGCGCCGGACCGAATAGCCGCAGGGAGAACGTCGTGAAGATTCTGCTGGTTGAAGACAACGAGATGAACCGCGACATGCTCTCCCGCCGCCTGACGCGGCAGGGGCATGAAGTGCTGATCGCGGTGGACGGCGCGCAGGGCGTTGCGATGGCGATGCAGGAGAAGCCGGAGATCGTGCTCATGGACATGAGCCTGCCGGTGCTCGACGGATGGGAGGCGACGCGGCGGCTCAAGGCCGATGCCGCCACCGCCGGCATTCCGATCATCGCCCTGACGGCGCATGCGCTGGCCTCCGACCGCGAGCAGGCGCTCGCTGCCGGTTGCGACGACTACGACACCAAGCCGATCGAGCTGCCGCGTCTTCTGGAGAAGATCGGGCGACTCATCGAGCAGCGCACCTGATCGGACGACCGTGGCTTCCACGCGATCCGACCCCGACTTCGAGCGCCGCGCCAAGCTCGTGGTCATCTGGGAAGACCTGATCAACCCGGTCCGCGCGATCCAGGGCTATCAGGAGCTCGTGCTCGATCAGGCGCGGCGTCTGGACCTCGCTGCGGTCATTCCCGACCTCGACAAGGTGCTGACGGCCGCCAATGCGCTGAGCCGCCTCGTCGACGCGCTGCGCGACCCCGCGACGGTCTCCGCCGTCGACGGCCTCGCGGACATGCAGTCGCGGCTCCGCCACGACCTCCGCACGCCGCTCAACGCCATCATCGGCTACAGCGAGATGGTCATCGAGGATCTCGATGCGCACGCCGGCGGAGAGGGACTCAGGCCCGATCTCATGAGCATGCTTCGCGAAGCGAAGCAGCTTCTGGAGAAGATCGACGCTATCGTAAATCTGACGCGCGGCGACGCGGCACCGACGACCGACGGCGCGGCCGACTCCGCGCACGCCGTCGTCGCCGGCCTGTTGCGCACGCTGCAGCCCGCAGAGCGGCCGCGGCCGCAGGAGATCGGGCGCATCCTCGTCATCGACGACAACGAGTCCAACCGCGACCTCCTCTCCCGACGGCTCGTCGTCGACGGGCACGATGTCGTGAACGTGGAGTCCGGGGCGCAGGCGCTTGCGATCCTGGAGAAGGATCAGAGCTTCGATCTCGTCCTGCTCGACCTTCTGATGCCGGTCATGAATGGCCTCGAGGTGCTGGCGCGGCTCAAGGCAGACGAGCGCTGGTACGCGATACCCGTGATCATGATCTCCGGCCTGACGGAATCCGACGCGGTGTTGAAATGCATCGAGCTCGGGGCGGAGGATTACCTGCCGAAGCCGTGCGACGTGGTGCTGCTCCGCGCCCGCATCAACGCGTGCTTGGAGCGCAGTCGCTGGCGCGAGCGCGAGCGCGAATTTCTGGCGCAACTCGAAGAAGAGAAGGCGAAGTCCGATCGGCTCATCCGCAATATCCTGCCGGAGCACACTGTGCTGCGCCTCAACGACGGCGAGACGATCATCGCCGACCGCTTCGAACTCCGCCTCGATCCTCTTTGCCGACATCGTCGGCTTCACGCCGGCGGCAGCGGCCATGACGCCGGCGGAGCTCGTTCACAAGCTCAACCTGCTGTTCTCCGAGTTCGACATTCTGGCGCTCAGTCTCGGCGTGGAGAAGATCAAGACCATCGGTGACGCCTACATGGCGGCCGCCGGGCTACCCGAGCCTCGGCACGACCACGCCGAGGCGATCGCCGAGTTCGCGATCGGAATCCTGGAGACGCTGCGGCGCATCAACGAGTCCGATCCGGCGCCCGTGCAGGTTCGCATCGGCGTCCACATGGGACCGGTCGTCGCCGGCGTTATCGGGCGCCACAAGTTCATCTACGACGTGTGGGGCGACACGGTGAACATCGCGAGCCGGCTCGAGTCGGAGGGCGCACCGAACCGTATCAATGTCTCCGCGGCGATCCAGGAAGCACTCGCGCACCGCTTCGCGTTCGAGCCGCGGGGCATGCTCTCGCTCAAGGGCAAAGGGCGAACCCACGCTTTCTTCCTGGTGGAACCGCCCGGCAAGACTTCGGGCCGGTAGCAGCCTCTGGCGCGATGGTTGTCGTTTAACAGTTCCGGAGGCCAGCGGAGCTTTTGGCGCCCGCCCTGCTCCGCCGCGTGTCACGCGGCACCACCGGTGGCCGCCATCTTCTTCAGGGCCATGCGATCCACTTTCCCGGTCGCATTCAGCGGCATCTCGTCAAGGAAGATGATCTCTTCTGGCGCCTTGTAGCCGACGCGCGCGCGAGCGAACTGGACGAGGTCCTGCATCGTGGGCGGGGGTGCTCCACGTTCCAGCGTAACATAGGCGCGCACATTTTCGCCGTGCAGGGGGCTTTGCACGCCAACGACGCCGGCAATCGCCACCGCATCGTGTTCGAGCAGCGCGGCTTCCACTTCCTGCGGGCAGATGTTCGAGCCGTCGTGGATGATGATCTGCTTCTGGCGGCCATGGAACCAGAGATAGCCGTCCTCGTCGGCGCTCATCACGTCGCCCGTATCGAGCCAGCCATCGACGATTGTCTCGGCCGTCGCCTTAGGATTGTTCCAATAGGCGACCATATTGCCTGGGAACTTGATCCAAAGACGCCCGTCCGCACCGCGAGCCACCTCGCGGCCGTCGTTGTCACGCAGCGAGGCCTGATAGGCCGGGCCAAGACGTCCGATGGACCCGATCTTCACCGCCGTCGGCGGGTTAACGGTCGGAATGCCGATCTCGGTCATGCCGTAGTCCTCGTTGATCACGATGCCGGCGAGCGCGGTGAACTCCTTCTCGAGAGCCTCGGAAACCTTGTCGCCGCCGGAATAGCACGCCTGGACCGAGGCAAAATCCGCGTGGCGGGCGCCGTGATCGCGGGTCAGCGCATAAAGCGCCGACGGCAGCATCCACATCTTGGTCGGCCGTTCTTCGCGCAACAGCGGCAGGATTTCGTCGCCGTCGAAGGTGCGCGGCATGACCACCCTGCCGCCGGTGGCAAACGTCATCATAGACAAATGGTGCCCGCCGACATGGGAGGCCGACCCGCCGGGCATCATGACGTCGTCGGGACCCATCTCCCAGCTCTTGGCTGCACTGGCGACGATCCAGCCCAACGTCTCGAAGCTGTGGCTGACGCCCTTCGGCTTGCCCGTGCTGCCTGAGGTGAAGAAGATGATCGCGGGGTCCCCCATCTTCGGAGGGGCGAATTCGCGGGTCGGCTCGCCTTCCGTCAGCGACTTGAAGCTTGGGTCACCTCGTCCGCCGTTCTCGTCATAGCTGATCTGGCCAAGCGGAAGTTTGCCGGCAAGTTTGCTGTTGCGCCAGGTCTTCCCGGCGTTCGTCATGGGCGAGCAAGATTTTCGCCCCGCTCACGTCAAGCGCATGGTCGATTTCCGGCGCCATGTAGCGATAGTTCAGCGGCACCGCGACCAGCCCGCACTTCATGCAGGCCAGGTAATGGACCATCAGCTCCGTGCGGTTCGGCATGAGCGACGCGATCCGGTCGCCCGGAGCAAGACCAAGGTCGAGGTAGCTGCCGGCCAGACGGGTGGAAGTGGAATCGAGCATCCGCCACGTCCAGCGCCGCCGGCGCGAAACGAGCGCGTCCGCATCCGGCTTTGTGTCGAGACCTCTCCTTCAGTATCTCCCAGAGGGTGACAGGCGCTTCCAGCGGCGGTCCGGCAATCGGCATGGCGGTCCTTCCCGACGGGCCCGACTAAGAGCGCATCGTGCCTCAGACAGTCGCAAACAGGAAGTTGGCAAAACCGGCTCCTTCGGTCTGACGGGAACCGATGTCTCCTAGTTGGACAGGTGAAATGGGGTTCTGGCGGAGGGAGCGTCCGCCTTTTCTATTATCTATGTGATTGCTTTTGGTTCTGCTTTCTGTCAATCTATCAATTTGTTCCCTCATTTGTTACATTATTCTATCGAGGCGTGGGGGTGGTGTTGGTCTTCGTGTTGGCCAACGTGAAGTCAGCCCCTGGCCTCGTCAGGTCATCGACCATCTACTTGATCGGCCCCCACTGGGTTCTCTAATCGCGCCGGTCAAGGGTTTGTTTCTCGGGATGTCGCGCTCTCGCCGGGCTCAGAGTTCTCTCCGCGGTCAACCGCATGGATGCCGCATGTTGGCGTCGGATGGTGGATCGGCCGAAGTGGTCCACGCCTTGATCGGAATCCGTCGACCGGCATCAATGGGGACGGCCTGATCCGCGCTATGCGTCCCGGCGGGGACGCTCCGTTGAACCGAGTTCAGGATTGCATGGTGGTAGTCATGCTGCCTCCTTGCTCCAACGGAACTCGGTATTGCTCTTCCACATCGCATGGAGAATGACGGCGAGATTGCGCGCGACCGCGACGCGGGCCTTCTTGAACCCGGAGGTCTGCGCCAGCCGGCGGAGGTCCGCTTCTGACCCGAATGTATGGACCGGCTGCTGATCGCAAGTGAGCTTGTGCGTGGATTGCGGAAGTCGCTGATATGTATTCGGCTTGTGTGATCGGCTCGCGGGCCGTGGCCTTGATGGGAATACGCACGCGCCTTTGGCCTCATTAGCGGACAGGTTGGCAGGCAACCCTTTTGGTCATCAGGCTCAGGGCGCGTCTATCGATCCGAACGCACCCTCCACGGCCTCAAGGTGCAATGCCTGATTTCATCGATAGGGATGGGCAGCATTGCCATTGAACGTCCTTCGCTTCGACAGTGGCAACCCGGCAGGGATCCCGGTGGTAGATTACTAGTTAACGCCGCTCGGAACCATTTCGAGGCCCGTGACTTTAAGTCTTCGACCGCATCCCTTAGCGGAGAAAAATCGATGGCTCGTTTTCGTTTTTCGCGAACTCCGAGAGGCATCATCGGACACCCCGATCCGGAAGGCACCTTTGCGTGCGTGCAGGAAGATCCCGGTGGCGAACTTCTCGCGAGCGCCGTTTTCGTCGTGCTGACAGCGGCGGTTATTGCCGCGATGGTGTAGGTCTTCGGACGCACCTCCATCGAGCCAGGCACGCCTGCTGGCGGGGCACCGCCTTCGCTTACGACCGAAGATTTCTTCATCCAGGCCGACAGACACAACCCAAATCGTCCCATATTGAGCAAGATGAGAAGACGGTTGGTCGCTCTCAGTCCCAGCGTCCCCCTTTACGAAAACAATACGGCGGATGCGTCTCCGGAGCCCAGGAAACGCGGCGCTCAGAACGACGAGGACGATCCGAGTCTGCAAAGGTCGTTGCATCTTCGGCTCGGCCGATTTCCTCCGGCATCGAACTGATCGTCTTCCGGGAAGTCAGCACCGTCGGACATTGAAAGACCCTATCGCGTGCTCGACGCGATATGAAAGAACCTCCGGTCGCCAGTCAGCTCTCCCGCAAGATCGTCGATCGCCTCGGTCACCTCGTGCCCAAGCTGGTACGTCGGGCTCCAAGGATGGAGCACCCGATGGCTAGCGATGATCGCCTTCCGACACTGCCGCAGCGCTTCGAGCAACCTGCGCTTTTCTGTGTCGAACAGCTCGGGACGGCGCTTATGGCGCTGGATCATGACACCAGATTATGCTAAGAACAGAGCATGAACAACGAGATTTGCAATTCGGGGGCGGGGAAGATGTTGAGGGAAAGGAAGACAGCCGAAGAGCTTGAGGCGCTTATCATGCAAGAAGCAGCCGTCGGCCGGATTGCAGCGAGGTGCACGGCGTTGTCGTTGTGCCCTCGGACGGTGGCGGGTGGCGGATCGCCGGAACCATTCGGAGTGGGGGGCAGATGAAGAATACGAGCGTGGAGAAGATCGCGGTCCTTCTGCGCGAAAGATACGAGTTGGCTGCCTGAGCGAAAGCCACCCGCAACGGGCGGTTCACATTGTTCCTCGCTGATCGTCCGCCATGCTCGGAGCTGTGCAGCCCCCCCGGCTCCACCCCGGCTTCTGAAGCCTCGGGACTGCTCCCTCCGCATGCAAACGGCAATGCCGATGCGACAGCGTTTGGCGAGCTTGAGTTCGAGAGCAGCGAGGCCGGCCAATGACCACCAAGGCCGCCATCCTCCACGCTGTCCGGCAGAAGTGCTTGGACTGCTCCTGCTACCAGCCGCCCGAGGTGCGGGACTGCCGGCTCATGGGGTGCAGCCTCTGGCCCTTCCGCCTCGGTAGCGATCCCTCCCCCGGTCCTGCGCGTGGCTGCGCAAAACCGCCCCTCCCGAGGGGCAAATTTGCCGAGCAAACGCAGAATGCGCGCGGCTGCTTCATTGACCGGGGCGGCTGAGATGGCGCGTCCTGCCCACAAGCCCGATCCGAGCGTCCGCCGTCAGGTCGAAGCCATGGCCGGCTACGGTGTGCCGGAGGCCGACATCGCCGGCGTGGTCGGCGTGTCTCCGAAGACGCTGAGGAAGCACTATCGCGGCGAACTCGACCATGGCCACGTGAAGGCCAACGCCAAGGTGGCAGAGAACCTCTATCGCAAGGCCACAGGCGAGGGCCGCGAGGTGATCTTCTGGCTCAAGACCCGCGCCGGCTGGAAGGAAACCCACGTCATCTAGGTCAGCGGCGCGCATGGACCGCCGATCACGCTGGAGGTGAAGGACAAAGCGCGCGAATCCTCCTGGCGCGCCTCGGGCGAATGTCGACGCACGTTCCTGCTGCCGCGCCTGTTGAAGCGAACGCACCCGCCGGCGACCGCATCATCGCCATGAGCCATCACCTGAAAGCCGGCATGACATGGGACGCCGCGCGCAACGGCCCGACGCCACCAGCCGCCGTCAGGTCGAGGCGATGGCCGCCCATGGGGTCCCGGAGCTCAACATTGCGAGCGTCATCGGCATCGATCCGAAGACGCTACGTAAGCACTACAGGCACGAGCTCGACAACGGCCAGGTCAAGGCGACGGCCAAGGTGGCGGAGAGCCTCTTCCGCAAGGCAACCACCGAAGGACCACAATCCATTACCGCCGCGATCTTCTGGCTGAAGACCAAGGGTGGGTGGCGCGAGACCTCACAGGATCACCGGGTTGGCTTCTACGACCTGAGCAAGATCACCGAGGAAGAGCTCGATCGAAAGATCGAAGCCGCTCAGGCATCGATTGCTGCCTTCCAGCATTGCGCACCGCTGAGTTCTCCGGCGCGCGCACCGGGCAGTCGATCAAGGTCGTGATCTCCGCAGCAGGCGCTGAGGTCTCAGGCCGTGCCGGAACTGACGAGGGCTGCAAATGCCAAGAACGGCCACCGATCTCAGTCGGACCGCAAGTAGGCGCTGATCTCAAAAAGGCCGCTCTCAGCCGACCAGTCCGCTTTGTGTTGATCCTCAGAAGTCGCCGGCAGCGCAGCACTTCCGGGATGCACCACTTGCGGACTCCCGTTGCCCACCGGCTCAATCTTGTTTGAAATCTGGCGCGTGGTATCCAACAATATGCGTGGACTGTTGGCACTTTTGGTGTTGGCGTTCGCATCGACAAGTGTAGCTGCGGGCGACCCTTTGTTCGACGCAGTTGCTGCTGGCGACAAGGAAGCCGTAGTGCAGGCCTTGGCCGCTGGCCAAGCGGTAGACAGTCGGACACCAGACCAGGCGACCCCCCTCATCAATGCTGCTCTAGGCAACCAACTCGAGGTCGCTGAGGTGCTGCTGAGCCAAGGCGCAGATGTTATGGCGCGCAATTCTGGTGGGTTTACCCCTCTGCACGCGGCAGCATTTTCCGGAAGCCTCCCGATTGCCAAGCTACTGCTTGAGAAGGGAGCGGGGCTTGAAGACGCTGCTAACAAATCGGGCGTCACGCCGCTCATCGTGGCGGGCGAGGAAAACCATGTGGAGCTAGCAGAATTCCTCATTTCGCAAGGTGCGGACGTAAACCGCGCCGAGGGTCATGGCTACATGCCGATAACTCGCGCGTTCTGGAAGGGCAACACGGAAATCATCAAACTCTACAAACGCCATGGAGCCACGTGCCAAGCGGATGTCCTTGGCGAAGCTGACGCTGCAAAGTGCGAAGCCATCCACGACTAAACGGGAGAGCAGAGATGAGCACTGGCATCATATCGAAACCAGTTCGCCGTTCGGTGTCAGCGGCTATGTTTTCGGTCGCCGCGATCGGGGCAGGATCCGCACTCGCCGATGACCCCGTCAACACTGGTTACTTCGGCGGCGTCGCAATCATGGGCTACGACACGGTCGCTTATTTCACCGAAGGAAAGGCGGTGAAAGGCTCGGAAGAATTCTCGTATGAATGGCTAGGGACGCCGTGGCATTTCGCCAGCGAAGAACACAAGGCAATGTTCATGAGTGAACCCACCAAATACGCTCCCCAGTATGGTGGGTATTGTGCGGGCGAAGTGGCTCTCCACGGATCAGTGACAGTCAATGTCGATCCCGAAGCTTTCAAAATTATCGATGGAAAGCTCTACCTCATATACGACCAAGGCAACGCCGCTATTTTTGCAGACAACTCGGAAAATCTTGTCCCAAACGGTGATGCGAACTGGCCAGTCGTCCAGGCGAAGCTGGCACTTGATCAGCCGGATTGGAACGCGATCAATCGCCCGTGAGACTGGCGGACTCAATTCACTGTCACGAAATGAAACACCATAGTTGCATTGACATAGGAATACCCCCTTTCGGCCGCGTCTGTGCGCCTATAGACGGGCCCACAAACGGGACGTCCAAATAGATTTTCGCTTTGCTCACATAATAGGTCGCCGTCGACGTAGACTCTCTCGGTCAGCATTCGTGTCATGGTGCGAAAGCCTGCCGTGCCATCCTGTCCGATTTGCATGATGGCGGGTTGGCCATCGGGTTCAAGCTGGCCTTTCAGGGTTTTACCACTAACGAGGGACCTAATTTCCTCGCCATTCAATCGATCTTTGTCGTCGGCGGTGAAGCCAAACGGCCATTCAGGCAGTCCAGCGTCACGCAGGGCATCGACGATAAGAGTGAGGTCCTCCGCCTTGCGAAGGTGGCCAAAAATATTTCGAAATGAAGCTAATGACCGGGCCCGAGCGAGGATTCGGTTGCTAGCCACCAACCGGAGGCCGTCCGCGATTGCAGCCTTGCGCGTCATTCAAAAGGCCGGCGCGAGCATAGGCCGCCGCGAGCAGAATTCGAAAGCCGCCCGCTGCCGGAGCATCGGCGCGAGCGCGTTCAAAAGACTTAATGGCTTTCCCGGTGTCCCCTTGCAAAAGAAAGACAAGGCCGACAACTTCCCGATCTATCGGAGACAAATTGGGATCGAGTTTCAGGGCCGTCTCAACTGCCACAGCCGCTTCGGAATGATTGCCGGCGAACAGCTGAACGTATCCCACCGCAATTTGGGTTTCCGCGTCTCCGGGGCCGAATGCGACAGCCTGTTCAGCCGAGGTGATTGCATCTTCGTAGCGGCGATCAATGACCTGCATCATGCCGAGAACGGCATATGGGGATGAAGACTCTGGATCGAGCTCCAACGCCCTGCTTGCCTTTTCATAGGCTCTCCTTCTCGCAAGCGCGCCCTGAGTAATGTCATCAAAGCCATACGCCAAACATAGACGCTGGTGCGTGCGTCGGCAGCAAAGGCCTCAGCGAAGGTAGGGTCGAGCTTCTGCGCCTTTTCATAGAGGGCAAGCGCCTCGCTCAATCCTTCGTGCCGGCCTGTGCGTGCCTCACGCTCCGCACGCAGATAGGTATCGTAAGCCTCGAGATTGGCGGTCGGTGGACGCGCCATCCTCTCGCTCTCCGCAGCAGAAGGCTGCACGCCGAGAGCTTTGGCGATTTCTCGGCTTATCTCGTCCTGAACGGCAAACACTTCCGCGATGCTCGCGATCGAACCGATTGGCCCACAAATTGTCACCTGTGGCTATATCGATCAGCTGCGCATTGAGACGGATTTGATCGCCGGTACGCCTGACGCTACCGTCAACGACAAAGCGCACGCCAAGGGCGCGCCCTACATCGGCCAAAACGACAGGCTTTCCCTTGTATGCGAAGACAGAGTTGCGAGCGATGACATCGAGGCCTGACAGCTTTGTAAGGTCCGTGATCAAGTCCTCGGTTATGCCGTCGGCAAAATAATCCTGAGTCAGTTGCCGCTCAGGTTAGCAAATGGCAGCACAGCAACGGATGGTTTTCCGTTGGCAATGTCGTCCGTTTGCCACGGCCACGCGAACAGGCCCAAGAGGAAAATGGCTACAAGCGCCGCTACGCCTCCAAGAGCTGCAACCCGGCGGTCCAGCCGGATTCGTGCGGAGGCGACTCTTCCCTTTCCGCCATCCAGCAGGACCCGGTAAACGCGAACCGGGTTGGCAATGTTCTTAAGGCGCTGCTCGCCAAGCGGCGCAAAATCTACATCGACCTTGTGCACCGCGTGGTCGAATGCCGTACCGGAAATGCAGATGCCGCCGGGCTCCGCAATCGATTCCAGTCGCGCGGCAATGTTCACCCCGTCGCCATAGATATCGCTTCCGTCCACAATGACATCACCAAGGTTGACGCCAATGCGAAATCGGATTTGCCCTGCTTCAGGGATGCCTTGATCGTAACCAGCCATACTGCGCTGGATCGCGGCAGCACATTGCACGGCGTCGACGACGCTAGCGAACTCAACCAGCGCGCCATCACCCATGAGTTTGATGATACGGCCGCGAAACTCTTGAATTGCGGGTCAACCAGTTCCCGGCGGCAGGTCTGCAGCCTCGCAAGCGTGCCCACTTCATCGTCGCCCATGAGGCGGCTGTAACCCACCACGTCGGCAGCAAGTATTGCAGCGAGTTGGCGCTCCATAAGGCTAATCCAACGCTTTTCGTCACTTTTGCATTATGGCGGATCGGCGAGTGCGAGATTACACGGAAATCCGCATGTACGCCTGATGATAGATCTCCCGCGTGGAGGGGCGGCCTTGGATGCCCGCCTACGCCGAGGATGGAAGCGATCAAGGAACCGGACCCGAATGTCCGCTCGGGGTCAGAAGTCGCCTTTCAGCCGTCCTGAGTTGATGTCCGCTTTGTCGGTTACTCCGGAAATCGAACCAGTGCCCCTGCGACCTTGCCAGGCGACTGGGCTGCCCCCAGGGCAATCTCCTCGAAGCACCTAATCAATGTCGCGTTGCAACACAAATAGCCGTTTATTTGCAGTGCGTTAGCCGAATGTCCGCCTTCCACCAAACGGCAAACGGTGGTATACCGTTTCGTCATGAAGCCGGCCGTTGCCTTCTCCGCGTTTCCACGGAGCGACAGCGGAAGTCCGGCCTCGAAATCGACGCCCAGCGAGAGGCAGTGCGGCGCTTCGCCGAGGCGGAAGGCTTCTCCCTCGAGAGCCGAGTTTGTTGAGGCAGAGAGCGGCAAGGGCGCGGATGCGCTCGACCGGCGCCCTCGGCTTGCCGCTGTCTGCCCTCTCAGCCGCACGTGGCCGCAAGTGTGCGGTGATCGTGGCCAAGCTCGATCGGCTCTCCCCGCGACGTTGCCTTCATCTCAGGACTGATGGCGCAGCGCGTGCCCTTCATCGTCGCCGAGCTGGGCGCCGACGCCGACCCCTTCATGCTGCACCTCTACGCCGCACTCGCCGAGAAGGAGCGACGGCTGATCTCGGACCGGACGAAGGCCGCGCTGGCGCAGCGAAAGGCGCAGGGCGAACAACTCGGTAACCCGAGGAATGCCGAGTTACACTGCCGCGCTCGGCCGTGCT
>CAWBXX010000006.1:0-557568 GCA_963792885.1 uncultured Alphaproteobacteria bacterium | reverse complement strand
AGCCATTCCCCCGATCCTCGCCGAAGCTAAAACTGACTCCAGCAAGGTAAGCACAAGACTAATCAGAGTTGCCGCACCCATTAGAGAGCTCCTTTGATCTGCAACGTTAACGTCGACGCGTTAGCAATCGCCGCCTGCAACACCGCCGCAGCCGATTTAACCGGCACACACTTCGCTGTGGGTTCAGGTGGCGCCGGCGTCACGGCCCATCCACAATAAGTCTCCACCGCCGTCACCAAAGCGTTTTCTCCCGACACTCCCTGGTTGATCGCCTGGCAAATCTGCTGCGACGGATTCGCCGCACAACTTCCCTGATACTTGCTCTGCGCCGCCACAATCGACCCCGACAGCGCCGCCGCCACATCCCGAGCCTGATTTTCCAGCGGAGAGCATGCCACCATCGGCGACACCGATAGTGCCAGCGCGATCGCGAAATATTTCCGCATCAGAACACCTCCGCGAGAAACTTCCACACGCTGCGCGAACTCTTCAAGGGATGCCGCACCGGAGACACCACCCTCTTGCTCACCTGAAACAAAACATGTCCCGGCCAAGCAAAACCGATGGCGCTCAACGCCACCAACACGACCAGCAAAACACTTCTACTTAACCACGATGCCATTCGATCTACCTCGCCAATGAATTTGAACTACTGCTTGTTCGTCCGCGACCAACTGGACGCATTCAGACATTCCACCGTTCCATCGATCACTTTCGACAGGCCCTCTTTAAACTTCTCCTCCAGAACGATCTCTCCTCCAGGAACCACCGCCGCCCGCAGCGACGCCAGAGCCTCTTCCCCACCCTTTCCCCAGCGCGCCACCTCCGAGCAATGCAGATTCTGGATCGTCCATCCCCGCCCTGCGTTCTCATCCGCCGCCGTTACGCTGTACTCGCTGTCCAATCCCGGAAAGACCAACTGCCTCGTATTGCAATACGACGTCTTCAGCGCACCCTTTCTTATCGACGCCGGCAACCGGTCCCAGAACCGCTTCACGATCCGGAAAATCTCCTCCGCCGACTCCCGGTCGTGCGCCACCTGCACACTCTGAGTCCCGCGCCGGGTAATCGTTTGGATAAAAAACCGAGCTGCGATATAGGTCGTGATCCCGACCTGCCGCGCCTTCAGCACGATATTCCGTTTCGTGCACCTCCGCGAATACTCCGCCTGCGCCCGGTTCAGCTTGAAACGCGTCTTTCCAGCCTTAGTCCGAATCCGCAACAGTCCTTCGATCAGCTCGTCCCGCACCGTGAGTTCCACCGGCCCGCCTTTCTCATCGTCCCACCCCACCGGGAAATCCAGCATCCCCCCAAGCCATTCCAGTAACCCCAAGTCTGTATGCACATATCCCTCGGCTCGTCCCTGTGACCTCGCCCGTTTCTTCGTCCCCCGCTTCGCCGCGATCCCCCGTGTCCCCTGTGCCCTCTGTGGTCAAGCCCTAGCCGCGATCTCCCGAAATCTTCATTGGAGTCCCCTCGTTCACTTCTGCAATCTGACTTCTTCGCAATCCCCTCACTCCACCACCACCACAAACGGCGGCTGCCCCAGCACGACAAAAGGCCCCATCTCCCATCCCGACCCGAACGCCCGCTGATCCACTCCCTCCAGGTCAAATGCAAACCCCGCCCCCAGGTCTGCCCCCGTATTCACCACCGGAGACAACTGAGTAGGACGCAGATCCGCCTCCGGCCCCGCAGCCGGAGCCCAGTAATAAGTCGTCCCCGACTGCAAACTCTGTTGCCCGATCCAACTAATCAGTTGCGTGTTGGTCATCAGCGTAGCCCCGTGGTTCACCAGCGCATCCAGCAACGTGGCAACCTCTCCGCTGTTCAACTCATTCAAATGCCAGAACACCCCGTAAGGCGCTCCCCACACCGAGCTCTTCCAGATCAAAGCTGCCATCATCGCGTCCAGCGTAGCCGACGGCAATCCCTGCAAGTTCGGATTCGCACCAAAACTGGTAACGTTTTGAATATTTACTCCTCGCGAATACACATCTCTCGTCCCGAGATCCATCGTGAACGCCCCGCGTGCCCCCGCATATCCTGCCGTCACCGCATATCCCTGGGTAGTCACATCCTCCTGTCCACCCGGATACACCAGCGCCCGCGTAGTCGGCAGCCCCGTCAAGTTCGCGTTCATCCACGCCTTCGACGTCGCCATCTCATCCGGCTCCAGCCGGCTCTCCTGCACCTGCGCGATATACTGCGTTCCCTTGATATCCTGCGCCGCCACATCCGCCAAATTGATCGTGTGCGCCGCACCCTTCCCTGTCGATACGAGCGCCGCCGTATATCCGCTTCGCCCCGCGATCGTCGACGTCAACTCCGACATCGTGTCGTAACTCGCGTTCGTCAAATCCAGGCTGATGTTCTCTCCCCCCGGCCCCCCTGTCACCGTAGTCGTAAGCACATTCCCGGAGATCGTCATCGTAGCCGCCGTCCCCGTCCCCGTATAACGAATCCCAAACACCGAAGCATTTCGGAACGGCTCCGTATAAGTAGCCGTCTTGATGTCCTGGCCCGACACCGGCGTCAGCGTCACCGAGTCCGTAGGCCGTAGCAATCACCAACCCCGCCGTGTATCCACCGTGAGTATTGATGGCCGTCACCAGGCTCGACACCGTGTTATACGAAGGGTCTGTAAGATCAAAACTGAGATTCTCTCCCCCCGGCCCACCCGTAACCGTCGTCGTCAGCGTATTCCCGGACACGGTCATCGTAGCCGCCGACCCTGTGCCCGTATATTTGATCGTCATCGCCGAAGCCGGCAGAAAATACTGGTGCGACCACGAATGTGACACCACATCCCGTCCCGCATCAATCCACGACTGAAACTTCGAAATCAGCGTATTCGACAAGTCATATCCAGTAACAATCGCCACCGACAGTTGCAGTCCCCGCGCGTCAAACAGCGGCAGAATGCTGTCAATGTAAGTTTCCGCTCCCGCAATCAGCCCCGGATCATCCACCGTCAACGTAATCCGTGCCGGATACTTCTGAAAACTGGTCGTCGCCGGCGCCGTGTAAGCCGGAATATTGTTTCCGCCGTTCGTTCCTCCCACCGTGTCCGTCGACACCACCACGCCCAACCCATTCGCATAAAAATGACAGTACGAATAGGTTGACCCGCCACCCGTCATACTGTCCTCGAGCCCGTGATTGCGATTCCCATACGCCCGGCAATTCTTCAGCACAATCCCCGACCCAGGCCCATCAAACCGGAAGCCGTTGTAGTTCCGGTGCGCGTCCACGTTGTAAAACTTCATATCCGTGGCCGCCGGACTCACGTTCACATAAAATCCATGGGGCGTGGTCCCCGCCGGGATCACTCCATCCGAATACACATTCGCGATCGTAATGTGATCCGACGCTCCGCCGATCCGTACCCCATAAGTATCAAAGTAAGTCACCTTGAAATGCTGGATCGTAATCCAGCTCTTCCCATTGATGTAAATGATTTGCCCATTCGTCATCAGCATCGCCGCCATGCTTCCGTAGTAAGTGGCCGGATTCACTGGCGAATACACATAGAGGACGTTGCTCGTAAAAAAGAACTGATAAGGCGCCACCAGCGCCGACTTCCCCGACGTAAACTTCGTCCCCCAGACGCTCCCCACCGTCCCATCGCTGCCGACGTACCCGAACAGCACGTAGTTGAACGAAGTCGATGTGATCGACGTCTTCCAGATATTCCCGGAATCCAAAGTCCAGCTCGCAGAGGGCAATCCCACGTATCCCGTCAGCGTCGGCGCCTCTCCTGTCCCATAAGCGTCAAACATAATCGGATTCCCCGACGCCCCACTCGAAGGCGGCACCAGGCTTTCATTCCAGACCTGTCCGCGCTTGAACAGAATCGAATCACCCGCCGAAAACGTGGACCCATTCACCTTCGCCACCGTTTTCCACGCCGTACCCTGCGACAACCCGTCATTCGTGTCGACCCCACCCGTAGCATCGACATAATAGGTAGCCGCCCCCGCCGTCCCCGCCATCGCGCATACCACAGCGGCTGCGAGGAGACACCTTATCCTTTTCATCCATTTTCTCCATTGTCATCCTGAGCGTAGTAACTGCTGAGCGAAGCGAAGCAGTTACGAAGCCGAAGGACCCCAACCCAGTCGACGTTGGATCACTGTCTCAAGGCATTCCACCCGCCCCGTCCCCGTGACCTCCGTGCCCCCCGTGGTTAAGCCCTTGACGTCCGCAGCAATAAAGAAGGGTGCGCCAAAGCAGCGCACCCCAAAACTGAGAACTGAGAACCGGGAACTGAGAACTCCCTAGTCCACCGTGTACTTCACCACCACATTCACCCGATGCACACTCCCCGAAGCCGACTGCGTCACATGCCCGATCTTCACTCCCGACGCCACCGCATCTTTTCCCGAAACAAACGAAGAGGAAGTAGCTCCCGCCGTAGAGCAGGCCAGGTCCGAACTAAGCAAGTTCGCCCCCGCGTTCTGAAGATTGATCGTCATCGCCCCCGCATCGATCTCGCAGTACACCTCAACGATATGGAACGCCGCCGCCCGGTTCACATAAATCGACGGCACCTGCAAAGCCGTGGTCAAAAGATTGTTCGCATCGAAGAACGTATATGTAAATTGCTGCGGATACTTCTTCGCCACCTCCGTCACCGCACCCGCGTTCTCTGACACCGCCAGCTTCCCGCCCGTCGTGAATCCGATCTTCGACTTACTCGCACCCGCCGCAGTCATCGCGCCGTAAGCACCCTCTACACTCCACGGCCCCGACCCCGTCTGCACGATGTTCCCCGCAATATTCAGATTCCCGCTGAGCGTCACATCATTGGAAAACGTCTTGGCCCCGGCAACCGTCTCCGTCCCGGTGTTGTGCATGACTGCCGAGTCCGCTGCCGCCCCCGTCACCTGCGACACCGTGTAGTCTCCGCTTGCCGCAACGACCGCTCCCGTCCGTCCGAAGACCGAGGTAACCGATCCCCCTCCTCCCGACCCGCAAGCCACTCCGGTCGAACCCACCAATCCGGCGCTTGAAACATTCAGACATCCCGCCGCCAGCCCCGCGATCGTCACTGTCCCGTCGAACTTCGCTGCCGTCTTGAATTCCTTCAGCGTACTCGTCAACCGTTCCAGCCAGTTTGTCCCGTCCCCGTTATTCGCAATGTACTGGCTGATCGACCCATACGACCCCAGACTCAGCCCGACGGTTGTATTCGTATTGCTTGAATCGATGCCGATGAAGGTGTCGTGACTTGAGTTAGGAGCCCTCGTGTTTCCATACGCCGCCGACTTGTCCGGCTCGAAATCAAACAGCGTGATCAGATGCGTCGGACCCGTCGTCGCCGTGTTCGCCCCTATATTCAGCACGCCCTTCAAATTCTGGAGCGACGCACTCCCTCCCACCGTCGGTCCACCCATCAGGCGCATCTGGTTTTGCGGATAGAACGACCCCAGGCAGACCGGCCACACATATGCAGTCATCCCTGGCCCCGCCTGGCAATGCAGTGCGAACACTTGCGGAAACACTCCCCCCGCCGCCGATATGTATGGCACTGACGAACTCAGCAGATCGGTGTACAGAACCGGATGGTTCGAGATGTTAAAGTCCGAGTTCGCGGGCGGCGACAAAATCACGCCCCCGGGCCACAAATTCAACTTTGGCGTCCAGAAATTCGCTGCCCCCAGCCAGTACGCCGGAAGCGTATAGCTGCCACGCGCCGCCTGCGTGTCCGTGTAGGAGCACACTCCGTTGGAGCACACCGAGGATTGCGGCACATTCGCCGCCACCGCGTAGTTCCCGGTTCCATACGGCGGCGTCGGAATTCCGCTCCCGCTCACCACCAGGATGTCATACGAAGTTGCCGGCGCCAGGTCATACCATTGCACCGGAATCGCAACTGCGCCGCTCGTCGGCTGCGCATTTCCGAAGTACAGGGGCAGCGTTACAGATCCATCAGCCTTGCGCGCCACCACGTAATACTGCAAGTACGTTGACCCTCCGCTCGCGAACTGTGGCATGCCGGCCGAGGGTCCTTCTCCACCGCGAATGCTCAGCGACGGATTCGCATAGCTGCTACCCGCCTGCATGACGACTCCGGCCGCGGCATTCGTGATGGTCCCCGGGCCCAGGCCGGCGCCACACCCGGCATATTCTTCGTACACATTCTCCAGGCTCAATCCGCCATATCCCCCGGTCGCGGTCGAATATCGCACTCCGAACTGCGTGTACCCTTGAATCACTGAATCCGAGATCCGCAACGTATTCCCCGATTGCCAGTCCACTCCGTTGCCATTGCACTGAATGTTCAAGTTCAGATGTTGGAGCCACCCCACCGGCGCCACTTGAGGATTCCCGCTAAACGTTCCATTCGACTGGATATAGGCTCCGCAAAACGTCGTGTCGCACCGTATTGTCCCCAATCCTCCCGACGTGTCCAATCCATCCAGCAGGAACGACTGATCGTCGTCCACCTTCACCCAGCTGCCGAACGTTTTCCCCGGTTCGTACAAACCTTGCAGATTCTGGATCCGCGTATGCTGCGCGTTAACCTCGATCATCGGTTGCGTTCCGTTCGCCACCATCGGCCGCCCCCGGAATCCGATCAGCGTCACATCCAGCACGTTGTTGGAGTTAGTCTTGTCCCCGATGAATACGCACGGCGTCGTGGTCGCAAAGCACGCTTGTGTTCCTCCGTTGAACTGAACTGTTTGTCCCAGACTCTTGATCGTCAGCTGCCCATAGATCGAAATATCCCCGGTCGGCGCCACGATCCATCCGCCCGTCAGCGCTGCAGTCCCCTTGGGCCTGTACCGCGATGCAATCGACGCCTCCGCGATTCCCGCTGAAGCCGACGTGATCGTGTATCCCGACCCATGCGAATTTACCGTCGTGAATTGCAGCGTCCCCGCGTTCCCATCGCCCACGCACGTCCCGCCTGTAACCTTTACCGCCTCCGCCGTCCCCGTACCCGATACATACACCCAATAGTCCGCGTCATCTCCCCGCACACCCGGAGGACAAGAAGTCAGCGAAACCGTCTTCGCGCCCGCTGTAGTCAGGTCCGTGGTGGATGTCGCCGAAAACTGAAAATCCAATGCGTACTTGGTTACCTGATACGCTGACCCCGCACTCCCCCCCGCCTTCGGCTTATAAGTATTCGACGAAGACTCATACGTGATCACCTGTCCGTCCGTCGGCGTCACCGCGGCCACCGTCGTTCCCCGAATCGAAACCGCGTCCGAACTCGTGCCGCAGGCTCCCCACGAGGAACTCCCCTTCAGACACAACGTCCCATCCGCGGTCCCGGAACCCAACTGGTTCGTCGGCACCACCCCGTTCACCAGGCTCGCCTTCGCCGCCAGTCCGGTATCGACATAGTGCCGGTTCGCCGCATGATTCAGCGCCGTGGGATCTCCCACCAGCGTCAGCGGACCGCTCATCGTGTCTCCCGCCTTCGCCACAAAATTTCCCGCGCCCACATTCGCCACCGCCGCATCCACATACGCCTTGTTCGCCGCGTTGTCCGCCGCCGTGGGCGCCGGAACTGCCGGCGCCGCCGCAAACTGCTTCGTCCCCTGGATCGTTTCCGCTCCCGCCAGGTGCACCACCGACGCATCCACTGCGCGCGTCGCCACCTGCGCATCCACATATTGCTTCGACACCAGCCCGTTCGCCACGCCCGTACCCGGTGTCGTCCGCACTGCCGCAATCGTAGTCGGCGAAGTGCTCGGCACCGCCCAATATTCCCGCCGGACCGTGCCGTCATCCAGCTGGAACACCACCGTGTAGTAAGTCCCTGTCGGAGTCGCTCCCACGTTCGGCACCAGCTGCGACGTGAACGCGCCCGCCGTCCCGATCGTGACCGTCTCCGATCCCGCCGCCACGGCATTCCCCTCCGCCGTTTGAAACGCTGGCCAGGAGATCAACGCAACACCCTTTGCCGCCGTCCCATCCGCCCGATAAACCGTATCGGAAATCGTAGTCAACGCCGGCTGCCCCCAGACCATTAAAGGCATCGCCAGCAGACAAACAATCGCCACCGCTCGCGCCCAACTCAGGCTCCAATAAAAAAGCCGCTCCCCTGAGCGGCGCCCCTTCCGCATATCCCCTCCGAACTTGTTAATCCGTTTAACTATCAGCGAAGCAAAGCAATCGCCCAGCGTTCTCCACAACGAAAGGTTTTCACTTCTGCAATCCGACTTCTGCCTTCTGCAATCGCCCTCAAACCCGCAATCCCAGATAGCGCCGCACACTCTCCACGTACACATCCGCAAAATCCGCTTCCGGACGCCGCGTTTCGATCAACACCATCGCCGCTTCTGGATCCCACCCCATCGCGCCCAGCACCGCCAGCGTCATCATCGGTGCCCGATGCACTCCCGCCGCGCAATGGATGTAAATCTTTGCGTCCGGATCCTTGAACGCTTCTTCCGCGAATTGCACACCCCGATCCAGCAACTCCGGAGGCTTGGGCAGAAAATCGTCGTCCGTCGGATTCCACAACACCCGCACCCCCGCCGCTTCTCCCAGCGGTGTGTCGTCGAACTCAATCTGCATGTCGATCACATGAGTGATCCCGGAGTGCGCCACCTCCGCCATGTTCTTTTCATTCCAGATCCCGCCTCCCAGTGCGATCCGATCCGTCACCCACGTCATGTCCATGCTTTTGTTCGTCCCCTGCTTTCGCAGTTCTCATTCGATCCTGTCGAGGTCTTCTGATTCTACGTCACCCTCGTCATCCTCCGCGATCACCGGAACTTTCCCCTGCAACCCCATCCGCTGCAACAAAATCTTAGCCAGCGAATCGCGCTCCCCGTCCTCTCCCGCCTCAAAAGGAAACAGCCCTGACATCTCCCAGAGATATTTCAGCGCCGCTACCTGCCCCCCCTCGGTCACCGACTGCACCACGCGCGCCGCCATAAGGTGCGAGTTCTTCAGGATTAGGTTCGTCACGCCGTTCCGCACCTTCTGAACTTCTTCCGCAGTCTTCGCCTTCGAATCCTGCCGCAGCGTGCTCTTCTTCGGTGCCGCTTTCGTCGCTTTCGCCTTAGCCATCTCTCCACCAAACGAAAAAGCGCGATCTCGTATGGCTCGGGTACAATTCCCCAATGCCTTCAGGATCGCGCTTCCAAAACTGTCTGAGTATTTTTCTCTGCCCTTATTGTTAGAATATCAAATCCAACCCACCCACCCCGCCAACTTTAACAAAATTATTTTTGCCGTACTTACAACCACTTACCTTAATTTTGTAATTTCTCCCCTCTTGACACCGCAAATGAAAGCTGACTCTCGTCAACTCCTTTCCAGTTTTCTCCAGTCGCCCCAGCCGCGAATCTGCGAAACATGAAAACCCGGCACGTAAGTGCCGGCCGGGACTCACACTTGCTTGATCAACCCGCTCTCCAGCAATGCCAGCGACAGCACGTCCAATGTGTCCGGCACCTCCCGCTCCAGCGTCCGCAATGGACACGGCAAGAGCCGCGCCACCTCGCGCAAGCTGTAGTCCTCCAACACGTTCATGGCGATCAGACGTTGCTGAAACGGATTCAGTTGAAGCAACACGTTCTCCATGTCGTGCACGAAGATGACGATATCCTCGAAGCTCGTCATCGGATACGAACTGACCTTTGCGCGAAAACACTCTCGTCCCAGCAGTGACGGCAGCCGCCCCACCTCCACCGACGCTCGTGCATACCGCCTCAACAGCGCTACCGTTCGGTCTCGATAAGGCCACATGTCCATCTCTGTTTCTCCGAGCCAGGGGCGCGGCGCCGGATTCCGTCCTTCCGCCATCATCCATCCGCAAGCCCCCGTCATGGCTGCACCGCCATGTCTGCCACGCCCCGCAAGCATTCGATCTGCAAGGAGTTCCGGCCGAGTTGCCCGCGGCCACATCGCAACAGCGCCGCTTTTTGTGCCCGGCACCGTTCGCACCACACCACCTCATATCCCGGGCGCCGCAGCCACAACCCTCCGCAGCGTTCGCAATACTTCAATTCCACCAATCCCTCATCCTGCCGATTCATGCTGATGAAATTCATAAGTGCCTCCGCGTATGAAATGAAGAATCCGCTCGGAGCCACGAACTGTGCCTCTCCGCGCAAATAAAAAAGGCCCCGGCGCCGATCACTCGGCCCAGGGCTCGTTTCTCTTACGATGACCTGATCTCTTATGTAGTTAGGAGTAAATACCGTGACTCATTCCGGACTGGCCCCCATGCTCGTCTCCGGTTGCCGGAAGTAGCCTTCCTCATATCCGGATTTCAACACCGTCCCATTCTGCACCACGACGCTCACCTTTCCGCTGAAGTGCAGGTTACGCAGCAGCCGCTCCATCGCGGCCGACAATACTTCGGCGGAGCGTACTTTCCGGCGGAACTCCCCGAAGCTCTTCTCTTCGTTCTCATTATGCTGAATTGCTATCATGACCGGATTTACCTTTCGTGCAGGTATGAAGTTATATGACTTCGAGATGCTATAGCTGCTCGACGCTCAAGTCAAGAATTCTATTTCCTTATGGATGTTAGAGTTGTAATTTAAATATCATTTGGCTATAGAACAGTGGGTTATACTTTTTACCTATGAAATTCCGGACGCTTCAGGACAATTTGCGCAAGGCCCTCCGGCAGCGCATTGACGACGGCGACCTTACCGGCCTCCACCTGGCAGGGCAGACCGGATTCAAGCAAGCCCACATCTCTAACTTCCTCAATCGCAAGCGCGGACTGAGCCTCGAAGGCATGGACAAGGTTCTCTCCGTGCAGCATATCTCCGTTCTCGATCTGCTCGATCCTGCCGAGGTCAACAAGCGCGCCTCCATCGTTGCCCCCAGTTCCGACGAATTCGAAAGCGTCGTCGTCGCTGACCCCCAAGTCGCTGCTCAAGAACCACTTATCATGAGCATGCACGTTAAAGAAATCCTGAAATTCAAGAAGACATTTCTCCGCCGCCTGCGCGAAGACATGGAAGGCGACCGCGACGGCTGGGAACGTTTCGTAGTCATTAAGGTCGATCCGCGCGAGGGCATGAGCATGTATCCCCGCATGCTGCCCGGCGCCAACCTACTGCTGGATCGCCACTACAACTCGCTAACCCCCTACCGCAAGGGCGAAAAAAATATGTACGCCGTCCGCAAGGGCGAAAGTTGCACCATCAAGTACGTCGAAGTCGCCAACCGACACCTCGTCCTCCGACCCCACAACCCAGCCTACCCGGTCGAGGTCCTCCCCATTGAAGAAGGCACCAAATCCGGCGACTACATTGTGGGCCGCGTCTGTCATGTGGGGATTGAAACCTAAAAGAAGGCTGCGAGCTTCGAGCCGCGAGCTTGAAGCGATCGGTATTCCGGTTACTCGAAGCTCGTGGATCGAAGCTCGCAACGGGGCTCAATCACTTCGCGTTCTCCAGCAAGGTCCGCAGGGTCCGCAGGTCTTCCGCGGCTGCGTCTCCAATCACGAAGTAGCGCAGCTCTCCCCGCGTCCAGCTCTGCAGACGAAACGATCGGGCATTCTCGCCGGCAGGGAGCTCCGACTCCACCGCGCGCTCCTGAAAAATGAAAACCGAGATCTGATGCTTCCCGGATCTTGAAGATCAACTCCGCCCCCGGCGCCTGCTCCAGATAACTCACGCGACCGCCCACCAGCTCAAAATCTGACCCCTGCAAATCCGGCAACGCATCCGCCGCCCGCCTCTCGGCGCGCTCGGCTTTCTCCTCAGCTTTGATCTCGTCCCAACGCTCCTTCACCGCTGCGGCGTCGGAAAGGTCCAAGTCGCCAAAGACGTGCGGATGCCGGCGGATGAGCTTCGTGGTGATCGCTTCGACGACGTCGCCGAACGCAAAGCGATCCTCCTCTGACGCCATCTGCGCGTGGAAGACCACCTGCAGCAGGAGATCGCCAAGCTCGTCCTTCAGATCCTCGAAGTCACCGCGCTCGATCGCATCGGCAACCTCGTAGGCCTCTTCGATGGTGTAGGGGGCGATCGAACGGAAATCCTGCTTGAGGTCCCACGGACATCCGATCTCGGGCGCACGAAGCCGCGCCATGATCGCGATCAGGTCCTTGATGTCCCGCCCAGGCTTCATTCGGTCGGCTCCGTCTTGGCGCGATCCGCGTGCCCGAGTTCGCGTTCTGGGTCGATCACGTCGCGCACACGTTGCTTGAGGGTCTTGGCGTCCGGGAAGCCGCCGTCGCGCTTCCGCTCCCAGATCAGCTCCCCATCGACCACGATCTGAAAGGCGCCTCCGGTGGAGGGGACAAGCGCCACTTCGCCGAGGTCTTCGGAGAATGTCGAGAGCAGCTCCTGTGCCATCCAGGCAGAGCGCATCAGCCAATTGCACTGGCGGCAATATGTGATCGCGACGCGCGGTTTGGTCTTATCCATGGGCCTCAGATCAGGGTCGCCGGGAAGCGATGCAAGGCGACGCTTCTTCGGGTCAGGGAACAGCAGTTCGGAGCGGCCATCAAGCCGACCGGCCGGCGCGCGCCAGCCCGTGCGCCACCAGCCGGTCGATAATCTCCGAATAGCTGACGCCGCTTGCCGCCATCGCCTTGGAATACATGCTGATGTCGGTGAAGCCGGGAATGGTGTTGAGCTCGTTGATGAGGATGCGCATGTCCGGCGTCACGAAGAAATCGACCCGGGCGATGCCGTCGCATCCGACCGCGCGGAAGGCCTCGGCCGCCATCGCGCGGACCTTGCCTTCGACGTCCTGCGGCAGCTCGGCGGGAACGTTCAGCACCGCGCCGTTCTCGTCGATATATTTGGCGTCGTAGCTGTAGAAACCGTGGCTCTCCGCCGGCACGACCTCACCGGGGCGGGAAACGAAGAGGCCGCCTTCGGCATCCTCCAGCACGGCGCATTCGACCTCCCGGCCGCGGATGAATTCCTCGGCGAGGAGCTTGCGGTCGTGCCTGAAGCCCTCCGCGAGTGCCGCCGCATAGGTGCCTTCGTCCGAGACCTTGCTTACGCCGACGGAGGAGCCCTGGCGCGCCGGCTTGACGAAGAGCTGAGCGCCGAGCGCGCTCTCTAGTTCCGCAAAGGTTGGCGCGGCGCCGTAATGGATGGTGACAGAGCGGGCCGCGGGCAGGCCGGCCTCGCTCAGCAGCCGCTTGGCGATGTCCTTGTCGAGCGCGGTCGCAGAGCCGAGGATGCCGCATCCGGCGAGCGGAACGCGCGCCACCTCGGCGAGACCTTGCACCGCGCCGTCCTCGCCATGGATGCCGTGCAGCACCGGAAAGAGGATTCCGATCGCCGGCAGCTCGTAAGGCGCGCCATCTGGCGGCAGGGCGAGCATGCGTCCGTGTCCGCCGGGCACGAGACAAACCTCCGTACCACGCGACGGCGTCGCCAGCGTACCGTCTTCGAAGCTGCTCAGCAGCCAGCGTCCGTCGCGAGTGATGAAGACGGGAACGGCATCGTAGCGCGCGGGATCGAGCGCGCGCATGACGTTGGTCGTCGAGAGGACCGACACGTCGTGCTCGGCGGAGCGGCCGCCGAAGAGGACGGCGACACGCAATCTTTTCGATGGGGCGGCTCTATCCATGATTCGCATAAGATATATTATGGAACGTAGAGGGGCATGCGGGATGGGCCCCGAAAGAGCGCTGGAATTGGTCTTAGATCGACGTGTTTCGGGCCGTGACGGCCGTTTCGAGGTTGGCGATCTTCACCATCGAGCCGAGTAGGAACAGGTCGATGAGTTGCCCGACGCCGAGGAGCCCGAGCGTCAGCAGCCAGAGAATGCCGGTGCCCACGCGCCCGACATAGATCCGGTGCAATCCGCAAAGCCCGAGAAAACACAGACACCAAAGCAGCAATGCGACGGCCATGGATTTCACGGTCTGATGCTCCTGTGCGGGCTGGACGCCCAGTGGAAAAAGCTCATGCAAGATAGTCGCGGCTTGATGCCTGCGGAAGCGCTGTTAAGGCACCGGCGTCTCGATCACCATGCCATCATAGGCCGGCTCGACATTGTCCGGCAGTTCGCGCCTAAGCGTCTCGTAGTCGAGGTCGATGTGCATGTGCGTCAGGATCGCCCGCTTCGGCTTGATCCGCTCGATCCACTGCAGCGCCTCTTCGAGCGTGAAATGGCTTGGATGCGGCCGCGGCCGCAGTGCATCGACCATCCAGATATCGAGCCCCTGCATAAGGCGCTCTGCGTCGCCGTCGAGGCTGCTCACGTCGGGCGAGTAGCAGAGCCCGCCAAAGCGGAACGCCAGCGAGGCCATCTGTCCGTGAACTTGGTTAATAGGCAGGGCGGTGAGGGCGCCGCCCTTCCCTTCGACGGTGACCGGCTCGCCGGCACGGATCAGATGTGCGTTGGCGATTGGCGGATATTGGCTACCCGGCGGGGTCTCGAAGCAATAGCCGAACGCCTCCTTGAGCCGCGTCAAAGTCGGGTCGTCGGCGTAGACGTCGACGCGCCGCTGCATGTTCATCACGAAGCCGCGGATGTCGTCGATCCCGTGGATGTGGTCGGCGTGCGAGTGTGTGTAGAGCACGCCGTCGAGCGCGCCGATCCCCGCCGCAAGCGCCTGCTCGCGGAGATCCGGGCTGGTATCGATCAGGACGTTGGTGAAGTGCCCGTGGCGGGAGATGCGCTGCACCAGCAGCGAACAGCGCCGCCGGCGGTTCTTTGGGTTCGCAGGGTCGCAGGCCCCCCAGTCGCCGCCGATCCGCGGCACGCCGGGCGACGAGCCGCAGCCAAGGACCGTGAAGCGCAGGAAGTCGCCGCTCATTGCGCTCAACGCCGCGGCACTTTGCTGAAGAGCCGGAAGAAGTTCTCCGTCGTCTGCGCTGCGATCGCTTCCGGCTCGATACCGCGGACTTTTGCGAGAACGGCGGCCGTTTCCACGACGAAGGCTGGCTCGTTCCGCTTTCCACGATGCGGTGGCGGCGCAAGAAACGGCGCATCGGTTTCGACGAGCAGGCGGTCGGCTGGAAGATCGCGGGCTATGTCTCTGATCTCCTGCGAGTTCTTGAACGTGAGGATGCCCGAGAACGAGACGTAGTGCCCAAGCGCGATCCCCGCCTCCGCCAGCGCGCGGCCGGATGAAAAACAATGCAGGACAGCGGGAAAGGCGCCCTTCCTCGTCTCGTCGTTCAGGATTTCCGTGAGGTCGGTGTCCGCCTCGCGCGCATGGATGACGAGCGGCAGCCCGGTCGTGCGCGCCGCCGTGATGTGGTTCCTGAGACCTGCCGCCTGCGCCTCCCGGGGCGAGTTGTCGTAGTGATAGTCGAGCCCCGCCTCCCCGATCGCGACGACCTTCGGATGCTCCGCGATTCGCGCGAGGTCGTCGGCGGTTATGTCGAGCTCCTCGTGCGCATTGTGCGGATGTGTGCCGACCGAGCAGTAGACGTTGTCGAAGCGCTCGGCGACCGTCTTCACCGCGTCGAAGCGGCGGACCCGCGTGGAGATCGTCACCAGCGTGCCGACGCCGGCAGCCCCGGCACGCGCCACGACTTGGTCAAGCTCCGCCGCGAAATCGGGGAAGTCGAGGTGGCAGTGGCTGTCGATGAGCATCGATTATCGGTAGGGCTTTCGGGATGGGCTGCGTGGGGAACTATCGCCCGGAGCCGCGTGTGTAAATCGCTACATTCTGCCCGCGTTTGGGCCGATCCCGACTTGGAGACAGATAGCGCAAAGGTTTCGGAGAATTCGACCTTTCGATTTCAGCGGGCGGCAACGCGGCGCAGCTTACTTAGGCGGGCAACAGGCGTTCGCATGCACGGGACGCCAGGGACCTCGGCCAGCATCAAGAATGACGCCAATCGAGGCAATCGACAGCATCGAGGCCTTGCAGACGATCATCGACGTCATCGCAAGCCCGATCTTTGTGAAGGACCGCGAGCACCGCTGGGTCCTCCTCAACGATGCCATGTGCAAGTTCATGGGGCTTCCCCGCGAGAAGCTGATCGGAAAGTCGGACTTCGATATTGTCCCCGCCGAGCAGGCCGAGGTGTTCTGGAACATCGACGATCGTGTCTTCATGACCGGCGAGGAGAACGAGAACGAGGAGCAGCACACCGATCTGAACGGCAATGTCCGCACCATCGTCACGCGCAAGCGCCTCGTCTATGTCGGGGATGGTGAGGTCCCCCTCCTCGTCGCCATCATCAACGACATCACCGCCTTTCGCGAGGCCGAAGCGCATAGCCGCTATCTCGCGCTCCACGATTCACTGAGCGGGCTTGCGAACCGTACGCTTCTGAATGATCGCGTCGACCAGGAGCTTGCGAAGGTCGCGAACGGCGCGCGCCGCTGCGCCCTGCTCTACATCGATCTCGACGGCTTCAAGGAGGTGAACGACCGTCACGGGCACCAGGCCGGCGACGAGTTGATCCGCGAATTTGCTTGCCGCATCTCGAGCCTAGTCCGCACCGGAGACACAGTGGCGCGGATCGGTGGCGACGAGTTCGCAATCCTCGTGTGCGACGTCGAGGATCCGGCGGACCTTGAGGCACTTTGCCGGCGCGTCATCGAGGCGGCGCGTCAGCCTTTCGAGGTGGCCGGCATGAAGGCCTTTATTGGCGCCTCGATTGGCGTCGTGCTCGCCGGACAGCCCGACTGCCGCTACAACGACCTCCTGCGCAAGGCGGACGTGGCGCTCTACAAGGCCAAGCAGCAAGGCCGCGGATGCTACCGGATGTTCTGCGAGGAGATGGACGAGCGCCACAAGCGCCGCGACTTCATCCAGACCGAGCTTCGCAAAGCTTTGACGTCGGACCTCGGATTGGATGTCCACTATCAGCCGCTCTACTCCAACGTCGAAGAGAGGTTGATCGGGGTCGAGGCGCTCGTCCGCTGGGATCATCCGACACTGGGGGCCCTCGGCCCGGCGCAGTTCATTCCGGTCGCAGAGGAGACCGGTCTCATCTTCCAGCTTGGCGAATGGGTGCTGACGCGCGCGTGCGACGCCGTGAGCCGTTGGACGAATGTCGCGCTCGCGGTCAACATATCGCCGGTGCAGTTGCGCGACCCGCAGCTTGCGCGGCGCATCCTGAAGATAGTCCGCGAGCGCGGGTTCGATCCGGCGCGGCTGCAGCTCGAGTTCACCGAGAACGCGCTCTTCAACGCCGACGGAGTCGTCGCGTGCAGCCTGCGGGACCTCCGCTCCGCGGGGGTCAGGATCGCGCTCGATGATTTCGGCACCGGTTATTCGAGCCTCGCGCATCTCCGCCGGCTCGAGGTCGACAAGGTCAAGATCGACCGCTCCTTTGTGCAGTATCTCGGCCAGTCGGAGGACGCCGCGGCCATCGTCCAGGCCGTGGCGAATATCGGCAAGACGCTTGGGCTGATGGTCACGGCCGAGGGCGTGGAGACGGAGGAGCAGCGCCGGTTTCTCGCCTCGACCGGCTGCACGGAGCTGCAGGGCTACCTGTTCTCGCGCCCGCTGACACAAGCCGGATTGGCGGAGCTTCTCGATCGCGGCTGCGGCGTTCGCCAAGTTGCGTAGGCGCTTTCCGCCCTACCCGACCGCGTCCTTTTCCACGTAGCGCGGGAAGATCGGCTCCGCCGGCGGCAGCGGCGTGCCGGGCAGAAGCCGCCCCGCCTCCCCGAGGTTCGCAAAGGTCCGCGCGTCAGCCGGCACTGCGACGAGGTCGAGAAGGCGTGCCGCCGACACCGGCATCGCCGGCTGGATCAGGATCGCGACCTGCCGCACAACGTCGGCGGTAGCGTAAAGCACGGTCGCCATCCGAGCCGGATCGCTCCTGCGAAGCGCCCACGGCTCCTGCGAGGCGAAATAGCGGTTGGCGTCGGCCACGACCTGCCAGATCGCGGTCAGCATCAGGTGGATCGCAAGCTGCCCCATCTCGAAGCGGCAGCGTTCGATCAACCCGTCAGCGGCGGCGATCAGCGTCGCGTCCTCGCGCGAAAAGGCGCCGGGCTCCGGCACCACGCCGCCGGCGTAGCGCCCGATCATCGACAGCGACCGCTGCGCCAGGTTGCCGAGGTCGTTGGCAAGGTCGGCGTTGATGCGGTTCACGATGGCGTCGTGGCTGTAGGCGCCGTCTTGCCCGAACGACACTTCGCGCAGGAAGAAGTAGCGCATCTGGTCGACGCCGTAGTGCTCGCTGATCGCGAAGGGGTCGATGACGTTGCCGACCGACTTCGACATCTTCTCACCGCGGTTGAAGAGGAAGCCGTGGCCGAAGACGCGTTTCGGCAATTCGATCCCCGCCGATATCAGGAAGGCCGGCCAATAGACCGCGTGAAACCGGACGATGTCCTTGCCGATGACATGGATGTCCGCCGGCCAGAAGCGCCACAGCGGATCGTCGGCGTCGGGATAGCCGACACCGGTGATGTAGTTGGTGAGCGCGTCGACCCAGACGTACATCACGTGCTTCGGGTCGTCGGGCACGGGCACGCCCCAGTCGAAGGTCGTGCGCGAGACGGATAGGTCGTTGAGACCGGACGCGACGAAGCTCACCACTTCGTTGCGCCGCTCTTTCGGCCCGATGAAGTCCGGATTGGCCTCGTAATGCGCGAGCAGGCGCTCCTGATAGGCGGAGAGGCGGAAGAAGTAGCTCTCCTCCTCGACCCATTCGACCGGCGTGCCTTGCGGCCCATAGCGCACGCCGTCGGCGCGCAGCTCGGTCTCGTTCTCTCCGTAATAGGCTTCGTCGCGCACCGAGTACCAGCCGGCGTAGCGGCTCTTGTAGATGTCCCCGTTTGCGGCCATGCGGCGCCAGAGTTCCTGGCTGGCGCCATGGTGGCGCTCCTCCGTGGTGCGGATGAAGGCGTCGTTGGAACAGTCCAGCGCCGCAGCCATGTCGCTTGAAGCGCGCCGAATTGCGGTCGGCAAAGGCGCGTATGTCGAGCCCCTCCGCGCGCGCGGTCTGCAGCATCTTCTGACCGTGCTCGTCGGTGCCGGTCAGGAAGAAGACGTCGTAACCGTCGAGCCGCTTGAAGCGCGCGATCGCATCCGTGGCGATGTCCTCGTAGGCATGCCCGATATGCGGCGCGCCGTTCGGGTAGGAGATCGCCGTCGTGATATAGAATTTCGGTTTTTCGGCCATGATGAGCCGCGCGTCTTTCTACCTAGTTCGGGGTTCCGGAGCGGCGAAGCGCGGCGGCCGAGGTCTCGAGAAGATCGAGCACAAACTGCCGACGATCGAGGTTGTATTCCTCGACTTCGCTTCCCGAAAGCGTGGCCTTTTCCCATAGCGCCGCCCACGTGACAAGCGGCAGGGAGGGCACTGTCTCGGCCGATTCCGGCTCAGCGCGCCCCCGGATCCGGCGCGCGAGATAGCCTTCGAAGAGCTCCAGGAACTGCTCCATCCCGGCGGCGTCAGCGGTAAGCGTCGAAAGCCTGAACTGCGCCGGGCGGTCGTTCCGCTCGATCGCGGCGCGCATCAGCCGGTAGATATCAACCCCGCCCTTGCGGCGAAGCTCGATCAGCCGGCGCGGGCTGCCGCCGGCGAGGACCGCCGAAAGCGCGGAATCTGCGCCGTCCACCGCGTCCGGCGCGACTGCCTTCGCCACGGCCTCCGTGTCGGCGGCCGAGAGCGGCTCGAGATGGAGCGTGCGGCAGCGCGAGAGGATGGTCGGCAGCAGTGACCCGCGCCGCTCCGTAACGAGCAGGAATAGCGTCCGCCGCGGCGGCTCTTCGAGGTTCTTCAGGATGGCGTTCGCGGCGTTGCGGTTCATGTCGTCGGCCGGATCGACGATGACGACGCGCCAGCCCCCCTCACCCGCCGTGGTGCCGAGGAACGGCGTGATCTTGCGGATGGAGTTCGACGGAAAGCTCCGTCCGGTAGCGTTTGTCGCGCTCGTTCCAGTCGCGCTGCAGGTGCAGCAGGTTTCCGTGCGCGCCCGCGGCCAGACGATGCGCCACCGGATGCTCGGGTGGGACGAAGAGGTCGCGCGCGGACGTGACCTCCGGCGCCGCCGGATCGGGATGCGCGAAGAGGAAGCGCGCCAGGCGGAAGGCGAGCGTCGCCTTTCCGATGCCCCGCTCGCCCGCGAGGATCCAGCCATGATGCATGCGCCCGGAGCGGTAGGCTTCGAGCAGCGCCGCCTCCGCCGCTTGGTGCCCGACGAGGATCGTCGTCTTACGCGGCAGGGCCACGCCGTCGAGCGCGTCGTAGGGCGGACGCTCCTCCTCGAGCTTCGGGGCCCGCGCCATCGGCTCAGCCTTTCGCCTTGCCGGGCTTGAGGCGCTCCGCGACCGCATTCTGGATCGCGGCGGCGACCGCACGCTTCTCCAGCGTCGCATCGATCACGACGCAGCGTTTCGGCTCGCGCGCCGCAATGTCCAGGAAGGCCTGCCTCCGCGCTTCGTGCAACGCGAGTTCGTCGCGTTCGAAGCGGTCGGGTCGGGGCTTCTTCTTCTTCGCGCGCTGAAGTCCGAGATCGGCCGGAACGTCGAGCACCAGCGTGAGGTCGGGGCGGTCGTCGCCGACCACGATCGCGTCGATCAGCTCGAGAAGCTTCGCGTCGACGCCGGCTGTCCCCTGATAGGCGCGCGTGGAATCCATGAAACGGTCGCACACCACCCACTTGCCCGCGGCGAGTGCCGGGCGGATGGCGGTGGTCAGATGGTCTGCGCGGGCAAGCGCGAAGACCAGCGCCTCCGTCTCGGGACCCTGCGCCGCGAAATGTCCTGACAGCAGCATGTTCCGCAGCGCCTCGGCGCGCGGAGACCCACCCGGCTCACGCGTGACGAGGACGTCGAGCCCCTTCCCGCGCAGCCAGTCGGCGAGCCTCGTCGCGTGCCCGGATTTTCCCGCTCCCTCGCCGCCTTCGAGCGTAATGAAGCGCCCGCGCCGCCTCACAGCCAGCCGAACAGCAGCTCGCCGAGCGCATCGAGCGCGCGCGAATGAAGCGGGCCGCGCTTGACGGAAGCGGCGGTATGGAGCGGCGTCTGTTGGATCAGGCGGTCGCCCATCCAGACCTTGAGCGCGCCGACTTCGACGCCCTCGTCGACCGGCGCCATGATCGGCCCCTGGTAGACGACGCGAGCCTTGAGTGTGTCCTGGCCGTCGCGCGGCACGAGGATTTGGATGGGGCCGTCGGCCTTGAGCGGCACGCGGCCGGTGGCGCCGCCGTAAACGGAGGCCTCTGCGATCACCTCGTCGGCATCGAATGCCGTCACGCGCCGGAAGTTGCGGAAACCCCAGTCGAGGAGCCGCTTCGCCTCCGTCTCGCGATCGGACTCCGACGAGAGCCCGGCGATGACGAGAATGAGCCGCTGGCCGTTTCGAAGCGCCGAGACGGTGATTCCGTAGCCCGATTCCTTGATATAGCCGGTCTTCAGCCCGTCGACGCCGATGCTGTCGCCGATGAGCGGATTGCGGTTGGTCTGGCGAATATTGTTCCAGGTGAACTCCGGCTCGGAGAAGATCCCGTAGTACTGCGGGTATTGGCGGATGATGTGGCTTGCGAGGATGGCGAGGTCGCGTGCGGTGACGACCTGGTCGGGGTCGTGCAGGCCGTTGGTGTTGCGGAACGTCGATCCGGTAAGGCCGAGCTCGGTGGCGCGCTCGTTCATGCGGTCGACGAACGCGCCCTCGGAACCGGCAAGGCCCTCGGCGAGCACGATTGCCGCGTCATTCCCCGACTGCACGATAAGCCCGCGCAAGAGGTCGTGCACGGCGATGTCGGAGTGGATCGCTGCGTACATCGCCGAGCCGCCCGCTGGCGCGCCGCCCGTCCGCCATGCGTGCTCGGAGACGGTGAAAATGTCGGATTCCTTGATCACCCCCTGCTTCAGCGCGTCGAAGATGAGGTCGCCCGTCATGAGTTTCGTCATTGAGGCCGGCTCGAACGGCTCGTCCGCCGCTTTCTCGAAGAGAACGGTGCCGCTGTCGTAGTCGATCAGAATCGCATGCGGAGCCTTGGTGTCGTAGAGCTCTGCAGTAGCCCGCCCTGCGCTGAAGGCGACAAGCGCCAGCGCAAGGAAAAGAAAGCGGATTGCAGCGGCAGGCCTCAAGATCCCGACTCGATTGACGGAGGATGCCGCTATGAAACGCCGCACAGCCGCCGGAATCAAGCGCGGCTCGCCCTCGGATGGCCACGAAGTGGCCGGGGACTGAAAGCCCGGCGCGCCTCGCGCCCTAGGCTGGTCGGAAGCTTTCCTAGTTTCCGGTGTAGGCGGCGACGTCGAACGCCATCAGAATCCGGTTCATCACCGAAGGCTGCCGCGTAAGCTGCTCCATGGCCCCTGCCCCGGTCGCGCCACCACCTTCGTCCGCGAACGCGACGCGCGTCGGCTGCGGACGCGGTGCCTGCGCGACGACGGTCGGCGCCTTCGCCGGCGCGCGGTAGGAGGCGAGCAGCATCTGCCCGTCGTCGGCGTCGACCGGCGCCGGGCCGATATAGTCGACCCGGACCTTCGTCAGACCGTGGCGGCGGAACGCGAGAAGCTCCGCCGTCTGCTCGGAGACGTCGATCAGCCGGTTATGTGAATAAGGCCCGCGATCGTTGACGCGCACGGTGATCGAGCGGTTGTTGTTGAGGTTTGTCACCCGCACGTAGCTCGGCAGCGGCAGCGTGAGGTGCGCCGCAGTCAGCGCCAGACGGTTGAACGTCTCGCCGTTCGCAGTCGAGCGCCCGTGGAATTTCGGGCCGTACCAGGATGCGAGCCCGACCTCGCTATAACCTTCCGCCGCATCGGCAGCGCGCGCGGCGACGCGATGCGGCGGCACCGGAGGCAACGCCTCCGCGCTCGCATCGGCTGATTCGGCGGCCGCAGGCGCGAGACCAGCGGCGACCTCGGGCGGCAGCGAGCCCTTGGTGGCAAGCTCCATCGAGGCAGCGGGGTCTTCCGTCGGTGCGAGGCTGGCAAGGGCGTTGGGCGGGAGCGGCCCGCCCGCCGACGAACACGCGGCAAGAATGCAGCAGCATCCGGCGGTTACGAGAGCGCGCCACGGGTAAGCAGAAACGCGCAGGGTCGAGCCTTGCCTGGTAATCGGAATTCCCCCTCATCTCCCGATCGCCGGAGCCTCCGATTGGCCCGCTCGACCGCTAGAGATTAACAAACGCCGTTACCATTTCCCTAACAGGGTCGTCGCAAGGCGGTTGAGATTCTCTTTACTGGTGCGAATTTGCAAGGCGAATCAGGGCAAAAGCAAGGCGGAGGCCTCTTGGATGACAAAGACGGCCCCTCCCCGGCCTCCGGCATTCGTTAATTTGCCGCTGAGCGGCCCGGCTATAGCTCCCACTCCGAAGCGTGGATCCCGGTCGTGCCGGATGCGTCTTCTGCGTAGTAGATCGTGAGCAGGCGAGCCTCCGTTAGGCGCAGGCCAAAGGGGTAGCCAAGGTCCTTGTTCGGCAGGCGATCGCGGATCGTGATGGCTTGCCCGGTCTGCCACGACGAGCCGCCGTCTTCCGAGATGACCGCGCGGATCGCGAAGGGTGGCTTGCGGTCGCCGTACGTGCAGAGGATCGCGCCGCTATCGAGCAAAAGCAGGTGTGCTGGATAGCCGTCGATGCCGGTCGCTGCCGGTTTCGACCAGGTCGATCCGCCGTCGTCGGAAGTGGTCGTGAAGATGGTGCGATCGACGTTTTCGCGAAGCGCCAGCAGGATGCGCCCCGACGGGTGAAGCAGCGGCGCCGGCTCCTCGAATTCCATGCCGGACTCCGCTGCGGCGAGAATGGGCGTCTCCCAACTCGCTCCGCCATCGCGCGAGCGCACGACGAAAACGCGCTCGTAGGCAGGAACGTCGGAGAGCGGCAGCACGATCGTCCCGTCCTGGCATTCGACAGCGCCCCGCATCCCGTAGCCGCCGGAAAAAGGCGCAGTGTCGATCTCTACCGTCCGCTCGAACGTCGCGCCGCCATCGTCGGAGAAGTGCACGAATGTGCCGCCGAGCCCGCGCGCCCAGGGCACGAGCCGCTCCGGGTCGCGCTTCAATACGGCGCCGGAATCGAGCTCGAGCGAGGCAGCGAGCGTCTCGACCCAGTCGCGCGGAAACGCGATCGGCTCCCTGGCGGCGCGCCTTCTTGCAAGCGGCAGCGGATACCAGCGGAAGCGCCACTGATTCAGAAGCACGCGGCCGCTCTTGAGCGCGCTCAAGCCGGCGCATTCGACGCCGCTCCAGCCAAAATCGGGAACGACCGAGGGCGCCGACCAGCTCCGGCCGTTATCGGTGGAACGGATCAGCACGTTCTCGTAGGTCGGATCCTGGGGCGGATGCAGGATGAAATCGCGCCGCGGCGCACGGTTGAAGACGACGATGATCTCGCCTGAGGAGAGGCGCACGCCGTGCGGATGCGCGCAATAGAAATGGCGATCGGAATAGATCGCGCGGTGTTCGTGGAGCTGCACGGAAGAGCCGCGCCTATGCGGCGACGTTGATCCAGATCGTCTTCGTTTGCAGGTATTGGTCCATCGCCTCGGTACCGTTGTCGCGCGCCAGCGATCCGGAGCGACGGTAGCCGCCGAACGGCGTCTTCACGTCGCCTTCGGTGAACTTGTTTATCGAGACGGTGCCGCAGGGAAGCCGCCGCGCCAGATGCAGCGCGCGGTCGATGTCCTTCGTGAAGACCGTCGCGTGCAGGCCATATTCGGTGTCGGTGGCGATCTTCAGCGCCTCCTCCGGATCGGAGAAGGAGAGCACGCCGAGCACCGGCCCGAATATTTCCTCGCGCGCGATGCGCATGTCGGGCGCCACCTTGTCGAAAACGGTGGGCTCGACGTAGAAGCCGGAGAAATCGGGGTGCTTCGAGCCGCCCAGCAATAGCCGCGCGCCTTCGCTTTTGCCGCTTTCGACGTAGCCGAGCACGCGCTCGCGATGCTCCGCGGTGATCATCGAGCCTATCTCAGTCGAGCGGTCGAGCGGATCGCCGACCTTGAGCGCCCGAACCTTCTCGACGACCTTGTCGAGAAACTCGTCCTTGATCTTCTCGTGCACGAGCTGGCGCATGTTGGCGGAGCAGTTCTGCCCGCCGTTCCAGCAGGCGGCGGAGACGGCGTTCGAGATGAGGTTGTCGTCGATCACCGCGTCCTCGAGCACGATGAACGGGCTCTTGCCGCCCATCTCTAGTCCGACCGGCTTCAGGTTGCTCTCGCTCGAATAGCGCAGGAAATAAGCTCCGACCTCGGTCGAGCCGGTGAACGATACGACGTCGATGTCGGGATGCCGCCCGATCGCCTGCCCGGCGGTCTCGCCGAAGCCCGGCACGACGTTCAACACCCCCGCCGGCACACCCGCTTCCATCGCAAGCTCGCCGAGCCGGAGCGCGGTGAGCGGCGTCTGCTCCGCCGGCTTGATGATGACGGAGCTGCCCGAAGCGAGCGCTGGCGCCGCCTTCCACGCCGCCATCAGCAGCGGAAAATTCCACGGCAGCACAACGCCGGCGACGCCGATCGGCTCCTTGATGATCACGGCGAGCGCGCTCTCGTCGGTCGGCGCGACCTTGCCGAAGGCTTTGTCGATCAGCTCCGCGTACCACTGAAAGAACGTCGGCACCTCGTGGCCGATCTCGTTCAGGCAGTCGGAGATGGTCTTGCCACTGTCGAGGCTTTCGAGCGTAGCGAGCTCGTCGGCATTGGCGCGGACGAGATCGGCGAGCTTCAGGAGCACGCTCTTCCGATGCTCGGGCGCAGCACGCGACCAAGAGCCGTCGTTGAAGGCGCGGCGAGCAGCGTTGACCGCGCGGTCGACATCCGCGGCGTCGCACGACGCGACCGCTCCGAACGGCGTGGCGGTGGCGGGATTCAGGTTCTCGAAGGTCGCACCCGATTGCGCCGGCACGAATGCGCCGTCGATGAAGGCGTTCTGCGGGATGCGGACTCGGGTCGCGATCTGGTGGTAGTCGAACGTCTCGGCTTTCGTCATCGCCTGCCTCCAGCGCCAATGCTATCCCGCTCGGCGGCAAAGCAATGCCGCCGAAGTAAATACAAATATCAAGGCCGCGAGATGTTAGTATCCCGCGACGCATGGCTGGTTATTTTATTTGCTTCTGTTCAAGCAACGTCGGTAGAATTGGCTCTTTACAATGGGCCCTTCCACCCATCATTAGTATGGATGAGAAAAACCGTTTCGACTTAGCGAGAGGCGTCATGAACTTGACGAAACCCGCCAGCCCACAACGGTCGCGTGGCACGGAGATCGATGCTCCGGAAGTCTGGACGGACGAGCTCGTCGGCGCGGAGTTGACCGAGAAGTTCGGCTTCCTGCTTCTGCCCGAGTTCCCGATGTACGCCTTTATCCTGGCGACGGAGGCACTGCGCGTCGCCAACCAGAATGCCGGCGAGCGGCTCTTCTCCACGCATCTGATCTCGCTTGACGGCCGCCCCGTCAGCGCAGGCAACGGCATGACGGTAACGCCCGACTTCGGCATCGCCGACGTGCCGTTCCTGCCGAATCTTCTGGTCTTCGCCTGCAACCACCCAACCAGTCACCTGAACAAGGGGCTGCTTGCCTGGCTCAGAAGGCTGGAGCGGCACGGTGCGCTGATCGGCGCCGTCGACACCGGCCAGTTCGCACTTGCCGAGGCGGGGCTTCTCGACGGCTACTCGGCGGCGCTTCATTGGGAAGCGATGCCGATGTTCCGCGAAGCCTATCCGACCATCGACGTGCGCGACACGCTCTTCACGATCGACCGCAACCGCATCACCTGCGCCGGCGGCGTCGCGACGCTGGACATGATGCTGCATCTGATCGCCAACAAGCACGGCCGCTCGCTGGCGGAGGTAGTGGCCAACGGCCTGGTGCGCGGACGCATCCGCCACGACGGCGAGCGGCAGCGCGTCTCCGCCGACGATGCCTTCGGCCTTGTCAATCACCGCCTCGCCGGCATCGTGCAGGATATGGAAGCCAACCTCGAAGCGCCCCTTTCCACCGACACGCTTGCCGCGCGCGCCGGCATCTCGGTCCGGCAGCTCGAGCGGCTGATGCGAGACACGCTGAGCGAGGCGCCGTCGCGCTACTACCTGAAGCTCCGGCTGCAGGCGGCGCGCAATCACCTCTTCTATGGCGACATGCCGATCCAGGAGATCGCGCAAGCCTGCGGCTTCTCCTCACCGTCGGTGTTGTCGCGCGCCTTCAAGGAGCATTTCGGCGTCAGTCCACGGGAGTTCCGCCGCCAGTTCTCGGCCGATCGGCTGGAGCGTTTCCGTCCGGAGCTCCGCCAGCAACTCGGGCTCGCTACGCGGAGCGAGGCGCGGCTCGACGCGTGACGTTCGTGGCGGCCTCCAGCTAAAGCCGGATGCCGACGTTCTTCGTCGAAAGATAGTTCCGGATGCCGGGGAGGCCCCGCTCACGTCCAACGCCGGAATCCTTGATGCCTCCGGTCGGCGCCTGCACGCCGCCGATGAACCAGCCATTGATCCAGACCGATCCCGCCTCGATCCGCTGCGCCAGGCGAAGCGCACGGGAGATGTCGCGCGTATAGACGCCGGCCACGAGGCCGTACCCGAGCCCGTTGGCGAGGGCGAGCGCGTCGTCCTCTTTGTTGAAGCGCGTTACGGTGAGGACCGGCCCGAACACCTCCTCCTTGGCGATGCGCAAGTCCGGGTCGACATCGGCGAAGATGGTCGGCGCCAGGAAATAGCCGCGCTGCAGCTTCGGCGGGCGTGAGCCGCCGGCCGCGAGCTTCGCCCCTCCCCGCCTCGCCTCCTCGACATGGCCGGTGACCTTGGCGTGCTGCTCTTCCGAGACGAGCGGGCCGATGTCGGGGTCGTCGCGGCCAGGGCCGACGGAGATTTTTGCGGCGCGCGCGGTGAGCTGCTCGGTGAGCGCGTCGGCAATGGCGTCTTCCACGAGAATCCGCGAGCAGGCGGAGCAGACCTGGCCGGAATTTCCGAAGGCGCCGTCGGCAACATCCTCGACGAGCCGGTCGAGATCGGCGTCGGCGAAGACCAGCACGGGGTTCTTGCCGCCGAGCTCGAGCACCACCGGCTTCGGTCCGGTAGCCGCAGCGGCCATCACGCGCCGACCGGTCTCCACCGACCCGGTGAAGGTGACGGAGCGCACTTGGCGGTGGCGGACGAGCGCATCCCCGGCCTCCTCGCCGTAGCCCGTGACGACGTTGAGCACGCCCGGCGGAATGCCGACCGCCGCCGCGATCTCAGCAAGCTTCAGCGCCGTCAGCGGCGACTGCTCCGCCGGCTTCAGCACCGCCGAGCAGCCGGCGGCGAGCGCCGGCGCCAGTGAGCGGATCGCCATGCCGAGCGGAAAATTCCACGGCACGATATGTGCGGTGACGCCGACCGGCTCCATCATCGTGAAGTCGACGAAAGCTGGCCCGAGAGGGATCGTCGCGCCCTCCGTCTTGTCGGCAGCGCCGGCATTGTAGATCAGCGTCGAGACGACGCCGTCGACGTCGCCGCGCAATTCCTTCAGCGGCTTGCCGACGTCGAGGGTCTCCATCAGCGCGATCTCGTCCTTGGCGGCAGCGATCGCGTCGGCGAGCCTCAGGAGCAGCTTCCCGCGCTCGGCAGGCGTCATTGCGCGCCACGGTCCGCGCAGCGCGCGGTCGGCTGCCTGCACAGCGCGGTCGACATCCTTCGCGTCGCCGCGCGCGACATCGCCGATCGTCTCTTCCGTCGAAGGATCGATGGTGGCGAAGGTCTTGCCGGATGAGGGGCGAACCCATTCCCCGTCGATGAACAGCTCGGCTCGCGTCATTCGTGTCCCCCTTCGCGATTGTCATCCCGGAAGCGGCGCGCAAGCGACGCTATCCGGAACCTATGAGCACCGAAGCGCAAAGAAGTAGGCGCGGCAGATGTCATCATTTCCGGTGTGGCCTGGTGTTCATGGGTCCCGGTCTTGCCGCTTCGCGGCAAATCGGGATGACAAACGGAGACGGATTGCGGAACTCAACCCTTGAGCCCGCTCGTGGTGATGCCCTCGATGAAGTAGCGCTGCAGCGCCAGGAAGAGCGCCACGGAGGGAATGCAAAGAAGCGTCACCGCGGCCATCGCCGTCGCATAGCCTTCAAGCTGCGTATGGCTTCCAACAACCGGCGCGAAAGCTGCGATCCCGACCGGCAGCGTCTTCATGTTCTCGTCGAAGGTGATCAGAAGCGGCCAGAGGAAGTTGTTCCAGTTGAGCGTGAACACAATGACGGTCGCCGCGATGGCGGGGCTTCGCGCCAGCGGCAGCGCGATGCGGAAGAAGATCTTGAACGGCCCGGCGCCATCGACGATCGCCGCTTCTTCCAGTTCGCGCGGAAAGTTCAGGAAGAACTGGCGGAAGATATAGATGGCAAGCACGTTGGCGATCGTCGGCAGGATCAGCGCCTGATAGGTGCTCGCCCAGCCGATCTTGATCATCGCGAGGAGCAGCGGCACGACGCCCACCTCGGGCGGGATCATGATCGAAGCCAGGAACAGCATGAAGATGAGATTGCGGCCGGGGAAACGGAGCCGCGCCAGCGCGTAGCCCGCCATGGCGCCGAAGAGCACGCAGAGCGCGGTCGCGACGCCGGCCACGATGACACTGTTCATCGCCCATGTGGCGATCGGATATTTCATGACGTTGCGGTAGTTATCCAGCGTCACCTCGCGCGGCAGCCATTCGACGACCGGCGTCATCACCTGCGACGACGGCTTGAACGAGGTTGAGACCATCCACACGAAAGGCGCCGCCCAAAGCACGACGAAAAACATGCCGAAGAGCCAGACGGGCACGTCCTTGAGCGCCAGCCGCGTGCCTGGAAGCGGAGCGCGGAGCACGGCGCCGATGTCAGCCACGCGCAGTCTCCCGGAGCGCGAAGCGCTGCACGACGGTCAGCACGAGGATCGCGAGGAAGAGCAGGATGGATAGCGCCGAAGCAAAGCCCAGCCGCTGCTGCTGCACCGCCGTTTTGTAGATGTAGTAGATGACCGACGACGACGATCCGGCCGGCCCGCCGTCGGTCATGACGTAGACCTGGCTGAAGATGCGCATGGTCGAGATGAGCTGCAGCGTGACCACCATGGAGATGGTCGGGCGGATATGCGGCAGCACGACGTGCCAGAGCTTCGCGAAGCGCCCGGCGCCGTCGATATCCGCAGCCTCGTAGAGGTCGCGCGGCACGTTCTGAAGCGCCGCCAGGAAGAGCACGAAGGCGAGCCCCATGTCCCACCAGATCGAGGCGATGGAGACGCCGATCAGCGACCACTTCACGTTGGTCAGCCATTTGATCGGGCCGATGCCGAAAAGCCCGAGATAGTGGTTCAAGACGCCGAACTGCGTGTCGAGCACCCACACCCAGATCAGCCCGATGACGGTGGCGGAGACGACGTTGGGCGTAAACAGGATCGTGCGCGATAGCGCCGAAAGCGGCCAGCTCTGGTTCACGAAGAGCGCAAAGAGCAGGCCCAACACGGTCACGCCGGGAACGATCACGAGCGCGTATTTCAGCACGTTGATGAAGGCCACACGCACCCAGGGATCGGCGAGCGCGGCGCGATAGTTGTCGAGGCCGATCCACTGGGGCGAACCGATGATGCCCCACTCGGTGAACCCGACATACATGCCGAAAAGCACAGGGCCGACGTTGAAGATCAGAAACGGGACAGCGAAGAAAGCGACGAGCGCGTAACCGGCCCACTCGATGTCGCCGCGCGCAGACAAGAACCGCGCATGCCGAGGCGCCGCGGCAGCTCGGTCGACGACTACTGCATCGGCCATCGGCAAAACCCGAGTTGCGAAGCGTCGGAGCGCGACGCTACCGGCCGCGCTCCGATGTCACATTCTAGCCGGCGTCGAGACCGCGCTGCCACTGATCTTTGATCTGGGTCATGACGTCTTCCGGCTTGGCAAGGCCCGCCCACACCGTCTCTAGCGTCTTCGCAAGGAAGTTGCCGCCGGAATAGATGGTGAAGTCCGGGCCGGCGAGCACCGGAATCTCGCCCTCGGTCGCGAAGCTCATTCCGTCGACGAAGGCGCCGCGGATATCCCAGGGATGGCCGGCGGTCTTGTAATCCGGGCGGTCGAGGATCGACTTTCGCGGGCTCGCGCCGCGGCCGACGGTCGTCCACAGGAACGAGTTGTCGGAAAGCCACTTTACGGCTTCCATCGTGGCCGCGTAACGCAACTCGTCCGCCTGCTTGTAGAACTCCATCCCGCCCATCTCGAAGTAGGTCTTCTGCGTCCCGCCGATATTGGGGAAGAGATAGGTGCGGAACGGCAGCTTCTGGTCGACGTAGCCGTTGAGCGTCCACGGGCCGGTCCAGAAGATCGAGCCCTGACCGGTGCCGAACGCCTTGTAGCGGTCGGTCACGTCGCGTGTGGAGACCTTCCATTTGTCGAAGAGGTCGAGCACGTACTGCATCGCGGCGATGCCGGCGTCCGGATTGACCGCAGCTTCCTTCAGATCCTCGCTCGCGCGCATGAAGCCCATCTGTGCTGCGACGATGCCCCACGTCACCGTCGGCTGGACGCCGGAGCCTGTCATCATGATGCCCGAGCGCGTGACCGTGTCGCCGTCGCGCTTGGTCATCTTGTCCGCCCATTCGAGCACCGTCTTGCCGTCTTCCGGGAACTTGTCGGCGTCGAGCCCGGCTTCCTTCATGTGATCGGTGTTCACTTCCGGCTGCAGGCTCATCAGATCCATCGGGATCATGAAGAGCCCGTTGTCGTATTTCGGATAGCGCGCCTGCTTGATGGCGAAAGCGTCGAAGTCGGCGAGGTCGAGCCCGGCTTTGTCGGCGAGCTGATCGAGCGGCACGATGACGTTATCGGCCGCCATCTTGGCACGCACGCCGGCGGTGCCCCAGCCGAAGTCGGGCGCGCGGCCCGTCGCGGCGGCGGCGTTGACCTTGGTGACGTACTGCTCCTCGGGGATGACCTCCATCTTGATCTGCAGGCCCTTGCCCTTATGCGCCTCGTTGAAGGCGTCGATCATCTTGCCCCATACCTCGGCGTCGGACGCGGCAAGCCAGCTCCAATGCACGAGCTCCATGTCGCTTTGCGCCCAGGCAGCGCGCGCGGGCAGCATTGTCGTGAGCCCCGTCGCGGCCGCCGAACCGACAAAACGGCGGCGGCTCATTTCCCATTTCTTTGCCATGTGGCATCTCCCTCGGCTTTGCCCTGCGGCCGCGGACGCCGCAGCGATGGCTCCGGCCTGAACCGGCGTCTGACGAGTATGGCACCCGCCCTCGCGGCGAAATTGACATCGAACGACGCGGACTTGATGAAACGCCGACGTGACGCCCAAGGCTCACGCTGCGATTGCGTCGATGCGGCAATCGAAAGTTTTCGTCGCCGCAAGCAAAGTCGTCTTCGGTCGCGCGTGTCATCACGGCGACGAAGCAATCCGCGTCTTACGGGGACATAAGTGACCGCGATCAAGAACGTCAGCCACCACACGATTTTCGCGCACCCCGAGCACTGCGTGAACCAGATCATGACGCGGCGCGTGGCGACGAACGAGATCATCGCCGTCTTCAACGAGGAGCGCTTTCCCTATCACCACGACAGCGGCCAGACGCTTTTGACCCGCTCCGCCGACGGCGGGCTCACCTGGTCGGCGCCGGAAGTGGTGCTGCCGTGGACGGAGACGACGGGCAACTGGGACTGCGGCTTCTGTGAGACGTCCGACGGGACCTGGATCGTGAACCTCACGATCACCGGCTTCTTCAAGCGCGGCCTGAAGTCCGAAGGCGTCTCGTGGAGCTCCCACCCGATGACCAAGGAGTGGGGCGACTGGACCTGGGCCTATCGGATGCAGGGCTGGCTCGGCACCGCAGTGCTGAAGTCGAAGGACCGCGGCAAGACCTGGAGCGATCCGATCCCGGTCAACATTCGGCCGATGAAGCATGGCGGCTGCCGCGTCGGTTGCTGGGAGCTCCCCTACGGCGGGCTTCTGATGGGCCTCTACGGCCGCATCCACGGCTACGAGGAGTACGGCGAGGGCGAGGCGACACGCTCCGCGCTGGTGCGCTCCGACGACGGCGGCGACAACTGGGAATACTATTCGACGCTCGGCTTCGATCCGGCCGCCATTATCGACTACGAGGAGCCGGGTCTCGTCCGGCTGAAGGATGGTCGGCTCGTCTGCTTCATGCGCACGCACATCAATCCCTCGCAGGACGCCAAGAACATGGTGATGGTGGTCTCCGAGGACGACGGCTTCACCTGGACGCCGCCGAAATGGACCAATATCTGGGGCTATCCGCCCGAGCTCATCCCGCTCGTCGACGGCCGCTACCTGATGATCTACGGCTACCGGCGTCCGCCTTACGGCGTGCGCGGCATCGTCTCGGAAGACGGCATCAATTGGGACGCCAAGAATGAATTCGTCATTCGTGAGGGCGGCGTTCCGGGAAAAAGCGATGCAGAGCGGCCGGGCTCAAGCCGCATGTCGCCGGCATCGGGCAAGTACGGCAGCGGCCACATCGATTGGAAGAACCCGGGCGTCTATCAGCACATCGGCTATCCGAGCGTGACGCAGATGCCGGATGGGACGATCGTCGCCTCCTATCATGAATGGAGCGACGACGAGCGTCCGCTGCAATACGTGCTGTGCACGCGTTTCGAGCTGGCGGACTGAGGAGACGACAATGGGCAGACGACGCGACTGCCGAACAAGGGAGCAAGCGGCATGACGCCCGCCGCGGCCGAGCGCCTGCGCAAGCGGCTCGAAGGCTGCTACGTGACGGTTCCGACGCCGTTCCGCGACGAGCCGGGCTGGCCGGTGAACGAGCCGGCGCTTCGCGCCTACACGCGCTTTCTCATCGATAACGGTCTCACCGAGCGCTACGCGACGCTTCTTGCCGGCGGTGCTGCCGGCGACTTCTCCACCATGAGCTTCGAGGAGCGGCTCCGCGTCGCCACGATCGTTGTCGAGGAATGCGCTGGCCGCGTTCCGGTGGCGATGGGCTGTCAGACGACGAGCACGCTGGAACTGGTCCGCCTGGTCGAAGCGGCGCAGCGCATCGGCGCGGACTTCATTCAGGTCTCCTGCCCCTTCTACTTCACCCACACGCAGGCGGACTTCGAGGACTATGTCCGCGCCGCGGCGGAAGCCGGGCCAGAGGTTGGGCTCATCGTCTACAACACGTTTTGGACGGCGACGAACATCTCCCTCGACATGGTGGAGCGCCTCGCGGAGATCCCGAACGTCGTGGGTCTCAAATGGGCGACGCCGCGCACCGACGCGATGGAGTTCGAGACGGTCGCCTCCCACTTCTCCGACCGCTTCACCATCATCGACAACAATCTCTTCTTCGCCTTCTCCGCCATGCCGGCGCTCGGCGCGCGCGCCTTCGAAGTGCACCTCTGCAACTACTGGCCGGAGTGGGGGATCAAGCTGATCGACGAGGTGGCGGCCGGGAACTACCCCGAGATCGCCCGCATGATGGTCGAAGAGGCGATGCCCTACTACCACCTCTGGACCGACATCGAGCGCAACTACACCTCAGGCGACGGCTACCTGGACAAGCTCTGCATGGAGCTGATCGGGCTGCCGTCGAGCCGCTGCCGACCGCCGACGCGCGATGTGCGCGAGCGCTATCGCGGGGCCGCGCTGAAGATGATGCAGGAGTCCGGAGTCCCGCGCCTTGAGGCGGCTGCGGCAGGTTCCGCCGAACAACCGGCCGCGGCGGTGTCGGCGCGATGATCTCGCTCCGTCCGGCCATGCCGCTCTGACAACGAAGCATTGAGGTTCAAAAGCAGAGAGGGAGAGCAAGAGATGGCAATAAGGACAGGCTTGATTGCCGGGGCGACCGCTCTGGCCATGGTGGCGCTTTCGGGCGCGGCGCGTGCGGACGACGACGTGCGTCTCCGCCTCAACTGGATGTATTACGGCTCGCATGCCGGCTTCGCGCTCGGCAAGGACAAGGGCTACTACAAGGACGCCGGCATCAATCTCGATATCCGTTCCGGCAACGGGTCGAGCTCGGCGCACCGCCTCGTCGCCAACGGCGACAGCGACTTCTCCTATGGGTCCTGCGCGGCGATGATCAACCTCGCCGCGGGGGGCGCGCCGCTCGTCTCCGTCGGCGTCATCGACGCGATGGGTACCGAGGCGATCATCGTCAGGCCCGACGCCGGCGTGAAGACGATCCAGGACCTGAAGGGCAAGAACATCCTCACCACGGCGAACGCGGGCGTGAACACCTTCTTCCCGCTGGTCCTGAAGAACGCCGGGCTCTCGGAAGACGACGTGCACATCACCAACGTTCCGGAGGGGGCGCTTGTCTCGAGCTATCTGCAGGGTGCCGGAGACTCCGTCGGTATCCTTGGCGGGCTCGACGACAAGCCTGCCGAGATCAAGGCGAACGGCGGCGCCGACCCGGTCACCTTCCCCTACTCCGATTACGGCGTGAATCAGGTCGGCTATTGCATGGTCACCACGAAGGATATGGTCGCCAACAATCCGGACCTCGTGAAGCGGTTCATGGCCGCGACGGTGAAGTCCTACGCCGAGGCTGAGAAGGATCCCGACGCGGCGGTGGCGGCGATGGCCGACATCGTCGGCGGCACCATGAACGAGGACGAAGGCAAGGCGCAGGCGCGCGCCGTGCTCGACGTCACGCTCAGCGTGCTCTACTCCAAGGCCAACACCGACAAGAAGCTCGCCTATAACGTCCCGTCGGATTGGGAGGACATGCTGGCGCTCATGAAGGCGAACAACGGCCTTCAGACCGACATGCAGGCGACCGACTTCTACACCAACGACTTCGTGCCGTAGTCTGAGCAGGAGCATCGCGCGCACCCTCTCCCGGGAGGGAGAGGGTGGCTGCGGAGCAGCCGGGTGAGGGATTGCAAAGCCCTGCGAGTGACGTCCGGGCTGCCGCTGTTATGCCGATGCAAGATGCTCAAGCGATGATCCCCTCGCCCGTCGCCTTCCGCGATACCCTCTCCCCATGGGAGAGACCGGCGAGCGCGTCATGAGCGCGAGCATAGAGCTGCGCGGGCTTTCGAAGACGTTCGGCAGCGGCCCGGAAGCCGTTCACGCCTTCGGCCCCGCCGATCTCACGATCCACGAAGGCGAGTTCGTGTCGCTGCTCGGCCCGTCCGGCTGCGGCAAGTCCACGCTGATGCTGATCATCGCCGGGCTGCTTGAGCCAAGCGCAGGCGAGGTGCGCGTCGATGGCAAGGCGGTCAAGGGTCCGCAGACCGATATCGGCATCATGTTCCAGGACAACACGCTCGTTCCCTGGCGGAACGTCTGGGACAACGTTGGGCTGCAGCTTGAGCTGCGCGGTCTCGACGTCCGTCAGTTCGCCGACCGCATCCGGGCGCTCCTTGCCTCCGTCAGCCTCGGCGGATTCGAGGACCGCCATCCGTGGGAGCTTTCCGGCGGCATGCAGCAGCGCGCTGCTTTCTGCCAGGCCATGGTGCACGAGCCCGACACGCTGCTTCTCGATGAGCCGCTCGGCAAGCTCGACGCGATGACGCGCGAGTCGATCCGCAGCGACCTGCAGGCGCTATGGATGTCGAAGCGCCCGACCGTGGTCTTCGTCACCCACTCGATCGAGGAGGCCGTGCAGCTTTCGAGCCGCATCTGCGTGATCACCCCCCGCCCCGGGCGGATCGAGCGGGTGATCGACGTGGACCTGCCCTACCCGCGCACGCTGGAGGTGAAGAAGAGCCGCGAGTTCGTTACGCTGGTCGGCGACATCCAGGAGATATTCCATGGCTACGGCGTCCTCTGACGCGCCGGCCCGCCGCAGTCTGCAGGAGCGCCTCCATCCGCTCCTGTCGCGCCTCGCGCGCTCCTGGCTCTTCATCGCCTTCTTCGTGGCCTTCTTCGTGTTCTGGGAATACTCGATCGATATCTTCTCGATCCCGCGCTACATCCTGCCGCGGCCGACGGAGATCGTCAGGAACGCCTCCGCCGACATCCCGCGGCTTCTCGAATACACCTACATAACGGGCGCGGAGGCGCTGATCGGCTATTTGCTGGCGATCGTGATGGCCGTGCCGCTCGGCCTCGCCATCGCCTTCTCTTCGGTGCTCCGGCGCACGATCTACCCGTTCTTCGTCAGCCTGGAGATGACGCCGAAGATCGCCTTCGCGCCGCTCTTCATCTCCTGGCTTGGCTTCGGGATGCTGCCCAAGGTGATCATCGTCATCCTGGTCTGCTTCTTCCCGGTGGTGTTGAACGCGATCCTCGCCTTCGGCTCGCTTCCCGACGAGCTTGAGAACTTTTGCCGGTCGACCGGCGCTTCGCCGCTTCGCGCCTTCCTGAAGGTGCGGCTGCCGGCGGCAATGCCGCAGTGCTTCGTGGGCTTCAAATACGCGGCGATCAACGCCACCGTCGGCGCCACGATCGCCGAGTTCATCGGCAGCGATCAGGGGCTCGGCTTCTATATCCAGATCGTCACCGGCAACATGCGGCCTGACCTTGCTTTCGCCGGCATCTTCCTGCTCACGATCTTGGGGCTGGCGCTCTTCGGCCTTGTGACGCTCGCCGAACGGCTTCTCATTCCGTGGCACATCTCCGTTCGCCGCTCGCGCGGCTGACCGCGCCGCGAAGCTTCAAGGAAAAGAAATGCCGACAATCGCCAGCGTGCGCTGCGTGCTCTTGAGCTCTCCCTACGCTGATGCGGACGACCCCGAGATCAAGGAGTGTTTTCCGAACGGCCCGAAGCGCACCATCGGCATGGTCGAGGTCACGCTCGACAACGGCGTCACCGGGCTCGGCGAAGGCTATCTCGCCGTCTTCGCGCCGCTCGTCTTCAAGGCGATCGTCGATCTCTGCCGCCCCTATGTCGAAGGCAAGGACGGCTTCGACATCGAGCGCCGCGTGCGCGACCTTCGCAGCGTCTGCGATTACTGGTCGCTGCAGGGCGCGGCGCGCCACGTCATCAGCGCATTCGAGATCGCGCTGCAGGACGCGAAGGGAAAAAGCCTCGGCGTCCCCGTCTACGATCTGCTCGGCGGCGCCAAGGCGGAAAGAATCCAGATCTACGGCAGCGGCGGCTGCTGCGACGCCAAGGAGCAATTCTTCCGAGAGTTCGATCAGCTCACGGAGAAGGGCATCGCGATCTACAAGATCCGCTCCGTGAAGCGCGACATCCTGCGCACCGTTTGGGTGCTGGAGGAAGCGGCGAAGCGTGGCATCCGCGTCGGCGTCGACATGTGCCAGAACCTTGCCGACCCGCCGCAGGCGGTCGACGACGTGGTCGCCTTTGTCGCGGCTGTCCACGCCAAGACCGAGGAGCGCATTCTCTTCATCGAAGAGGCGATCGGTCCCGACGCACCGGAGGGCTTCAAGGAGCTTCGGTCGCGCATCGACGTGCCGGTCTGCGGCGGCGAGATCATCACCACGCCGAAGGAGATGATCGATCGCCTGAACGACGGCGTCTACGATTTCGTCCAGCCGGACGCGTCGGTGATCGGCGGCATCGGCGCGGTGATGGACATCTTCGCGGCCGCGAGGAAGAAGGATGTCGATGTGGTGGTCCACGCCTGGGGCGGCGCCGTCGCGATCATGGCAAGCTACCACGCCGCCTTCGCGGCCGGCGGCTCCCTTGTCGAATTTCCGATGCTCGCCTTCCCGCTCGGCGCGGAGATGATCGGCGATCAGGGGCGGATCGAGAAAGGCCGCCTGCTCAGACCGACGGCGCCGGGCATCGGCGTGACGCTGACGCCGGAGATGGAAGCGCGATATCCCTTCGACGAATCCGCGGTCTATTCGTGCATGCTGCACGATTGGGGCCCGCCCCCCGATGAGTACCTGGAAACGCTGAGGGCGGAGGTCTGCGGTAACCGGGTGGCAATTCGGGATTGCCACCCCCTGCCGCTTGATGCGCCGCACCATGCCCACTCGGTCTCTCAATCCTCACCGCCGCGTGATAGCGTGGCCGGCAGCGGCGAGCACTGCCGCGCATTTGGGAGGCAAAGATGGCAAGATTGATCACCACCGGGCGATTTACCCGAGACTATACCAAGGCGATGCTGGCTACACCCGAAGACCGGGAGCCCGCCATTAGAAAGCTTGTCAAGGCGGCCGGCGGAAAGTTCATCAGCCTCTACTTCACGACCGGAGATTCCGACTTCATGCTTATCGCAGAGTTGGAGGAGTCCGAGTTCCATATTGCGGCGCTATTGGCATCAGCCGCGTCAGGAATGATCTCCGACGTCACGACGGTCAGGGCCTGGACGGGTGCGGAGTTCAAGGGGATCGCCGAAAAAGCCTCGCAGATGGCAAGCGCATACCGCACGCCCGGCGGCAAGAGCTGATCGAAAGAATTGCCGTACGTCACCTCCGGCCCCCCTCTCTTCGTCGGGCTGGGGGCGACACGGCTTTTGCGTAATTTTGATCCGCAACGCGAGCACCTGAACCGCCCTTCAACGCCGGCACGGGCGAGTTTAGCGCGAGGCGTCGAAAGGCATTCGTTGAGACGCGGCCAGTAGTCGTCGTTATGGTCTAGTGACGGCTCGTCAATATCTGTGCCCACATCCTCCCGGATCAGCCGGAAGGTGCGGCCGCGATCATGGATGCAGCCCAGTGCGCCGCGCTTGAGGAATGAAGCCGGAACAGGTAGAGGCTCGCCGGGTGCCGCCAGTCGGGGGCAATTGCGCGATTCCGGCGCTCGGGCACGCACTCTAAGTGCTTGTCCCAGAAGAATGGATGGGTGGCCGAGTGGTTGAAGGCACCGGTCTTGAAAACCGGCAGGCGGGCAACCGTCTCGTGGGTTCGAATCCCACCCCATCCGCCAAAACACATTGATTTTTCTACATTATTATTAGCCAATCAGGCATATTCCCATAAACGCTCCCCAAAAGGACCATTTGCTACGGTGCCCGGGAGCGCGTGGCGGAAATTCTTTGCGGTTTGCATCAGCAACCCGTCAGGTCTCCGGTGGAGGCCGTGCAGGCAGCAATCGTGGCGGAACACAAAGATGCGTCGGGCAGAGCAAAGTGACTGACGGGATGCGAACGGCTCGGGCTGCGGCCCTGATCGCCGGCAACGGATTTGTGCTTGCTCAGGTATACATCTTCTATTTCGATGCACTGAAGTTATCGGGTTACAGGCGAATGGACGGGGCCCTTTACTCGCTAGCGCTCGTGGCCGTTCTCGGCGTCGCAGGAGCCTATGGTGCTTTGGCGGTTAAAAGCGAGCGTCTCGCTAAAGTGCTGGAGACGTTGAGCGTATTGGCCTTCTTGGTCAATGTCGGCATCTGGTTCGCATTCGGCTGGTTTGGCTCCTAACCTCCAAATGTCCGGCGTCAGCGCCTATGAGACAGATTGAGCGGATTGAGGAAGGGAGGATTTCTGGCTCATCGTAGCCCTCGAAGGGAGCGAAGATGAGACAGAAATCCGGGCCGGCGAGAGAGCCGGCGGAACAGGTCGTGAAGGACATCCGCCGGGCGACGCGGCGGCATTTTTCGGCCGAAGACAAGATCCGCATCGTGCTGGAGGGCCTGCGCGGCGAGGACAGCATCGCCGAGCTGTGCCGCCGCGAAGGGATCGTCCAGAACCTCTATTACCGCTGGTCGAAGGAGTTCCTCGAGGCCGGCAAGAAGCGGCTGGCCGGCGACACGGCGCGGGCGGCGACCTCGGACGAGGTCAAGGACCTGCGCCGCGAGGCATCGCGCTCTGAAGGAGGTCGTGGCCGAACTCACGCTGGAGAACCGTCTGCTCAAAAAAAGCGTGACCGGGGATGGGGAGGACGGCGCATGAGATACCCCGCCTCCGAGAAGCTGGAGATCATCCGGCTGGTCGAGCAATCCCATCTGCCGGTCAGGCGCACGCTGGAGAAGCTCGGCATCCCCAGGGCGACCTTCTACCGTTGGTACGATCGCTACCAGAGCCGGCGGGCCGGAGGCCCTCGACGACCGCTCGCCCCGGCCGGATCGGGTCTGGAACCGCATCCCGGACGCTGTCCGCGAGCAGATCAAGAAGCTGGCGCTGGACGAGCCGGCGCTGTCGCCGCGCGAGCTGGCCGTGCGCTTCACCGACACGAAGGCTACTTTGTCTCAGAGGCCTCGGTCTACCGCCTGCTCAAGGCGCTCGATCTGATCGCCAGCCCGGCCTTCATCGTCATCAAGGCGGCGGACGAGTTCAACGACAAGACCACGGCGCCCAACCAGCTCTGGCAGACCGACTTCACCTACCTCAAGGTCATCGGCTGGGGCTGGTTCTATCTGTCGACCGTGCTCGACGACTTCTCGCGCTACATCATCGCCTGGAAGCTGTGCACCACGCATGACGGCCGAGGATGTCACCGCCACGCTCGACCTGGCGCTGCAGGCCTCAGGGCTGGACCAGGCCAAGGTCGTTCACCGGCCCCGGCTGCTGTCCGACAACGGCTCGAGCTACATCTCCGCCGACCTCGCCAAATGGCTCGACGGCCAGGACATGGATCACGTCCGCGGCGCGCCCTATCACCCCATGACCCAGGGCAAGATCGAGCGCTGGCATCAGACCCTGAAGAACCGCATCCTGCTCGAGAACTACTACCTGCCCGGCGACCTCGAAGCCGAGATCGGCGCCTTCGTCGCCGACTACAATCACCTGCGCTACCACGAGAGCCTCGGCAACCTGACCCCGGCCGACGTCTACTTCGGCCGCGGCCAGACCATCCTCATCGAACGGGAAAGGATCAAACGACAGACCATCGCAAACCGCCGCTTGCTGCATCGCCGGCAAGCCGCCTAACATCACCAACCAGACGAGCCAGAGCCTCCCTTAAATGACAGCCGCTCGCTGTCCCAAAAACTCTGACGACGGACATGAGCAGACCCCTGGGGCCGCGCAGGCGTCCACCCCTGGGCAGATGTCAATTCACGGGCTGGTCTTCTTCATCAATATCAACGTAGCCGAGATAGGTGTAAGCTTGACATCCTGTTCTCGAAGGATGTTCCAAGCGAAGAAGTGTGACCGTATTGAGCGCATCGCCGCGCGGTCCACCTTCCACATGCAGTTTTTGCAAGAGTGTCGGGAATGCAGCCGCCGCCTCTTTAACAGGCAGCGTTCGCGTGCGAACAACTGCGCCGTCGCTCGTGATGAGGCCATCGAGGTCGCGCGAATTGAGTTTCTGCTGATCCGAGAAGTGGTCCACCGGATAAGCAAACAAAAGGGCCGACCACACAGACCGCTCGTCGGCAAATATTATCTCGCATCCGGCCTCTAGCGGTCGTCGGACCGATTGTTCGTAGAACCGGGTACACCGAAATACCGAATACGGCTGCTCGAAGCCTTTCCGCACTGTTGCGACAACCATCCGATCGAGCGCCAGATGCGTCACACCCGCGAGAACTGTTAGCGCTGCAAAAGCCGCGACCGGGCGGAATTTGACAAGCCGGTCAGCGATTCGCACATGTCGAACAGATTAGTCGGAATGAAGGCATAAATCGTTTGCCGCCCGTTCGCGTCCTTGTATCGGGAAGATTGTGAATGAACCACGCGAGGAATAGCGTCGCAGGCGCCAACAGCGGCCATAGGTAGCGATCGTTCAGTGGCTGGCCGAGCTTTAGAGGGCTGAGCGAGACGACAAACACAGTTGTAAAAAGGGCAAACGAACCGCCCGAGAACAGAGCCGTCGCAGCAACCGTTGCAGCCGCCTTGTAGCGATTCCCTGTAGCGACTGCTCCTGCCGAGGACAGTAGCTGTGTGCGCTGGCGGCGGCAGCACAAGGCGCTGATTTCAACCGCAAAGAAAGACAGGTAAACGAGTTTGTTTAGGCTCTCCGTCGTGTTGTGGAATCCCCAACGCCGAACGAGATCCCAATAGGTGTAGCTGTTGGCGTATTGCTCCATCGCACTTAGGTGCGGTCCTATCAACACAGCGTGCAGACGCCCAAGTCGGACTCCGGGTTCCCAGAGGAGCAAATGAACCACAAGCGTTTCGGCTGCCAGAAGCGTGACGGAGAGACTAATGACGATCGTCAAATGTGTCCAACGGCGTCGTAGCAGCTCTATCAAACCTATACCGGGATAGAAAAATACATTAGTTTCCTTTGCGCCGTAGGAAAAGAATAAAAGCACTATAAAGGCTACATAGTAAGAAATTTTGTCGCTGCGCTCTGATAATATTAAAGCGTATAGAGCACCTAAGATGTAGAGTATTGTATATAAAGACGGCATGAGATTAGCCGCCATAAAGCATAACGTAGGATTAATAAGCCACAGAGCGGTGGCAATAAAAGCTATTACTTCAGACGACGTCTCGTAAACGCAAACCCAGAGCAATCCTGTGACGACTGCAAAGATCGCATAGTTCAGTATCAAGTATGATCCGGCGAATCCCCAAATATTATCACCCATACAGCGGCAGGAATTGTTATTCCCCAACGAAGTATGTGATGATTAAACAGCAGCGTTGGGAACTGGAAGCTGGACCACGCTTTTGCGGGGAACCATTTGTACTCAACGTCTCCATTGACCCAAATGATGTCGGAGGCAATCACGGCGACGATGAAGGCGGCCACGGCCGCTAGAAGGATTCCGCGCCAAGGCGGGAGGGAGGGAGTGTCGATCACGGTTGTCTGAGCCGACTGCTTCTCTCGGTATCGTAAAAGGCTATATCTTGGGTGGCGCACCGGACAAAGCTGTCAAACCACTTGCTCACCCCTATCTGGATGTTGTGAGCGGCGCCCGCTCCACCAATCGCGGCAGCAACCGTCCTTTGAATTCAACGCGCGACTGATTCCTCCCATGGCCTGCTGAACGATCCATGGCATCTCGGTATGCGGACGGCGGCCGGTTAGATGCGGATGTTACCAGGTAGCGTGGGAGTCGATGCCGTTCTCCTCCGTCAGCATGTCGGAGAGTCGGCATTGGCCGAACATCATCGCGATGCGCGTCCACGACGCGTTTGGCATCGCTCGCTATGTAAATTAGCGCAAAAGTGTACATTTCGCATACGCGCCGATTAAGACAACGGCTCGCTTTCCATCATAACAATCGGTGCGTCGCCACTGTGAGCCTTCCGCATAACAGCCAGACGCCGCTTCCGGCTCCTGGGGGCAGCGGGAAACTCTGCGGGTCGAAGCCGATGGTAGGGTTTCATCGCTATTTCATTGGCTTCGTGCCCAAAGGCTCAGAGTGTTCCGCTCGCGTCGTCAATGGCCGGCCGACCTCGGACGCGCGATTGTCCTCGGCTAATCACTCGCCTCCAAGCACGGGGCGTTGCAGCCTCATCCAGTCCAGTGCACTATGCACGCTCGACGGGAACAAGCGCTGCGGCTCATCCAACATCAGACGATATCGTCTCTCACCCATCAGAGCATTGGATGCAAGTCCCGCTTATCAAGGAACCCGGTGATGAAGGTCATCGTTCAAATTCCTTGCTATAATGAGGAGCGGACCCTTCCAGAAACAATTCGCGATATCCCGCGACTGATACCCGGCGCCAGTTCGGTTGAAATCCTAGTCGTCGACGACGGGTCGTCAGATCGCACGATCGAAATCGCTCAATTCCACAAAGTCGATCATATTATCCGGCATAAGAAGAACCGGGGCCTCGCCCGAACCTTCCGCACGGGACTCGAAGCGGCCCTGCGGCTTCAAGCGGATATCATCGTCAACACCGACGGCGACAATCAGTACTGCGGCGCTGATATTGTGGCGCTCGTAGCGCCCATTATCGGTGGCGAATACGATCTCGTCGTTGGTGACCGGCAGACTAACAAGGTGCCGCATTTCAGTTGGCAGAAGAGGACTTTGCAAAGAATTGGTTCGCTCAGTGTACACAAACTGTCTGGGTCGAAAATTCCGGACGCGGTGAGTGGCTTTCGGGCGATATCAAGAAACGCAGCACTTCAGCTAAATATTGTCTCATCATTTAGCTACACAATAGAAATGCTAATTCAGGCCAATAGCAAAGGTATTTCTATAGGTTCAGTTCCCGTTCGCGTAAACCCAACAACAAGAGAATCGCGACTATTTAAGAGCGTCCCGGAATTCATCCGCAAATCCGTATCGACGATGTTTAGGATTTACGCGATGTACCGCCCATTGCGCTTTTTCACCGCCATTGCCGTTGTCACATTTGCTGTCGGCGTGGTTCCCATCGGCCGCTTTATTGTTCTCTACATTATCGGGGAAGGGGCGGGCCACATTCAGTCGCTCATCTTGGGCAGCGCGCTAATCATCTTGAGCGCAGTGCTATTTTGCATGGGGCTTCTGGCCGATCTCGTAGGTTTCAACCGACAGCTCCTTGAGATGAACCTTGAGCGTATGCGACGACTGGCCGCGACGGGGACGAGTGCCTCATCCCCAACGCGGAGTGGGTCTGCGTCGGCGGCCAGTTCAATCGCGCTCATCCGGTTCCAGCGAATGACGGCCCAGCACCCGCGATCGAAAGAGCAAAGTGGTAAGCGGCTTGAGTATGCTCTTTTCGCACCTGCTTAAAAGGCCGATAGTACGGTTTGTTTATAGAGCTGTCGGGATCTTCCTCGTTATATTGTCTTTCATTTTTCTTGCGTTGACGATTAGCAGCCTCTGGCCGGAACTTCGGAAGATATTGATCGAGCCGAGAACGTTGTGGCTCGCCGGCGGGGGCAGCGTCGCATACGCACTGCTAATTGCCTTTCTCGCGGGCGCGCTCCATCTCCTGATCAAAGTCTTTCATGGTCCCGGAATTCCCTCCTGTACGACCTTTGCGATCTACGCGCGCAGCAACATCCTGAAGATCTTGCCTGGGAACGTCTTTCATTTTGTTGGACGCCAGGCTTTCGCGGCCGAATGCGGCGTTTCGCAAAAATCCATGGCGGTGGTCTCGCTTAGCGAGGCGATCCTCCTGTGTCTGGCGGCTGGCGCGGTCTCGGTCGGTCTCCCAGATGAAGCGTTACAGCTGTTCTCGCCGTGGGCCGCACTGCTTTACCGCGCAACTGCTTTCGCAGCAGTAGCGGCCATAGCCGGACTGGTGTTCATGATGCTCGTATCCCGTAGGTTTAGCACCCACTCGGTATTGCTGGGTGTCGCGTTCCTCTTCTACATAGCGTTCTTCATAGGCACCGGAATGATCTTTTCCGTTGTCGGCGCAGCACTCAGCGATAAAGGGCTACTCGACCAGGCTGCGTCCATCGTGCCGGCCTTTGCGTTTGTGTGGATAGCTGGCTTTCTGGTGCCGGGTGCATCTGCTGGCATTGGTGTGCGCGAGGCAATATTTGTCATAATTTTAGCGCCTGCAATAGGCGAATCCCTAGCTTTAAGTGTCGCGTTAATCGGACGGATCGCAACGACACTTGGGGATTTTCTCTTTTACGTGGAATGGCTCGGAGTGCGGCGTCTTGCGAGGATATTTGTCGACAGGAATGTCTCGTTGCTGAATTGAACGGAGGAGGCCTATGAAGAGCGCGGGAGTGGTCATCCAGCCGGCCGGGAATTTTGAGGATAAGTATGGGTCAACCAATCCGATCTCGAAGAAGTTGGTGGCCGGCTTCCTCGTCAGTTCGACAAATTAGCGCAGAAGACTGGCGCGAAGAAAGCGCATGAGGTCGGCTGCGGCGAAGGCGAACTATGCCGCCGTTTCCGCAAGATCGGAATAGAGACTAGGGGCTACGATATTGCGGCGGATGCCATTGAGGAAGCCCGCGCGCGGTATCCGCAGATGGCCGACACGTTCCGCGTGGCGGCGATCGACGAATTGTCTCCCGAAGTCGATGGAGCTCCCTTGGTGGTTTGTTGTGAGGTCCTCGAACATGTCGAGGATCCCGGTTACGCCGTGGACAAACTTGCAGAGCTGGCGGAGTCATGGCTGCTGGCTAGCGTACCTAACGAGCCGCTCTGGCGGGTGCTCAACGTCTGCCGGTTCAAATATTTGGCTGATTTCGGCAACACGCCGCGCCACATAAATCATTGGTCAACGGAAGGCTTCATCCAGCTTTTGAGTCGCCGCTTCACGATCATAGAGAAACGCACCCCGTCCTTGCGACTATGGTGCTTGCCAAGAGCATGTAGTGCGATACTGGCGCGCTCTTCGTTAGCGGTTTCGATCAACGAACCATTGCCCTCCTCCGCCCGGGCCGGCGCGATGGGGCTCCGAGGCACGTGGCCCAACGGTCTCGACTTGCGGAGTCGCTGACACGTCGAAGCGCGGCCGGCAGGGACCCAGGACATCAGCCCCCTGTCGGCGGCTCAGAGATGGGGCAATCGGGTTGTTTGGCGCAACCGCCGCGCCGGTGACGGTTCGGCGGGATGATCCTCCAGGCTGAGGCGGACCGAATCAGTCGGTCCGCCAGGCAGCAACGCGATGGAGGACGGCCATGAAGCATTATGTCGGTCTGGATGTTTCGATGAAGGAGACGTCGATCTGCGTCGTCGATGAGACGCGCAAGGTGGTGAAGGAAGGGAGGGTCGGATCGGAGCCGGAGACGATCGCCGCGTGGCTGGAGCAGACGGGGCTCGGGTTCGAGCGCGTCGGGCTCGAGGCTGGGTCGCTGGCGCCGGCGATGTACGACGGTCTGGCGGCCGCCGGCCTGCCGGTGGTCTGTCTCGACGCGCGGCACCTGAAGGCGGCGACGAGCGCCATGCCGGTGAAGACCGACCGGATCGATGCGCGCAATATCGCCTGGGCTCTGCATGCCGGCTGGTACCGTGAGGTTCACGTCAAGAGCCAGGCGACGCACAAGCTGCGCGCGCTTCTGCGTAGCCGCGAGATGCTGGTCAGGTCGCGGGTCATGCTGGACAACCACCTGCGCGGCATCCTCAAGGCCTTCGGCCTGAAGGTCGGCAAGGTGGACCCTGGGCGGCTGGACCAGCGGGTGCGCGAGCTGGTCGACGGCGACGAGATTCTCGAACGAGTGGTCGGCGCGATCCTCCGCGTTCGCCGAGAGGCGGTTCGAGCGCCTCGACGAGCTTCATCGGATGGTGCTGGCAGCGGTGAAGGCCGATCCGGTTTGCCGGCTCCTGGTGAGCGTCCCCGGCGTCGGTCCGGTGACGGCGCTCGCCTTCCGCACGGCGGTGGAGGACCCGACCCGCTTCGCCAAGTCTTCCCTTGTCGGCGCCCACTTTGGCCTGACGCCGAGGAAGTACGCTTCCGGCGAGACGGACCGCAACGGCGGGATCAGCCGGTGCGGCGACCGGATGGTGCGCGCGCTGCTCTGCGAGGCCGCCAATGTGCTGCTGACGCGGGTGCAGCGCTGGAGCTGGCTGAAGCGCTGGGGCGTCGAGATCGCCCGCCGGCGCGGCAAGGTGCGCGCCCAGGTCGCCGTGGCGCGGCGGCTGGCGGTCATCATGCATCGGATGTGGATCGACGGCACGCCATTCCGGTGGAGCAGGGATGGCGCCGACGAGGCAGCACCAGCGTAGGCAAAAGGAGCAACCGGAAAGAGAGATCACGGAATCCGCTTCGGCGGATGCGTCCGGCAGGACGTAGGGCCCGACGACATCGACCAACATTCTGTTGCTGCCGCTTTACTTGGCGGTCAGCACGAGCTTTCAGAGATTGATGCGTCGAGCCTTCTTCTGGCCCCACCTTGCGGCGGCCCCAGCGCCGACCGCGGAGCGAAGAATGAAGCCTGCCTGCCGTACCGTCGGCCGCGAGCGGCAACGCCTGGAGGATATTGCGCCAAACAACCCGATTAGCGAAGAATGTTGGATCCCAGTTCCTCTCCCTCCGCCAGTCGCCCACGCCCGAAAATTCTCCGCCGCCTCTTCTAGGCTGTTGGACGCGGCGGTTTGGCGGGCGTGCCCCTGACCGGCTCGGACCGGCGCTCTTCCGAAAGGCGCGTTGGGCGTTCTCTCCAGGCCGTCTTTCTCCAAACCTCCGAACCGCGCACGGTCGGTCCGAAGGTCTAAATGGCGCAGAATCCCTGGAGAGAGGTGACCACGAGGTTCGAAACTCTCTCACCTGACCGATCTGTCGGCCATCCGCTCCCGACCCAAAGCGGACATACCTATTGCTCGGGCTACGGCTCGGCGGTCTCGGACCGCAGCTGTCCGCCCGGTCCGCGAGCGGCTTTCTCTCCGTTCTCTTTTCTCCAAACCTCCAAACCAAACGACCGGGTCCTGGGCCCAAAGCCATGGATCGCTTTATGAGCGCTGACGTTGCCCCCAATTTGCCCCCGTTCATAACTGGACTCTGTTCTCGATTTGAGCTGCTACCCGTCTTTGGATCGCGGCGCCGGCCGCTTCCAGGGCATTCTCGATCAGGGTGGACCGATGGCCGCTGACCGATTCATGAGCGCGATCGGCGGCTTGTTGCCGATGGCGCTGTGGGGTCGTTCCTCGTTGTAGTCTCTGCGCCAATCCTCGCATCTTTCGGCGCGCGTCGTCAAGGCTCATGAACCAGTGGGCGTTCAGGCACTCCGCCCGGAACTTGCCGTTCAGGCTTTCGATGAAGGCGTTGTCCGTCGGCTTGCCAGGGCGCGAGAAGTCGAGCACGACGCCGCGATGATAGGCCCACAGGTCGAGATCGCGGGAGATGAACTCGCTGCCCTGGTCGACGCGGATCGTCGCCGGGAAGCCGACCTCGCTGCCGACCCGCTCGAGCACTTCGACGACATCGGCGCCGCGGAAGCTGAAGCGTGGCTCGATCGCCGGCGCAGTAGCGCGAGAAGGTGTCGACGATGGTCAGCACCCGCAGCTTCCGGCCCGTCGCGAGCTGGTCATGGACGAAGTCCATCGCCCAGGTCTCGTTCGTTCGCGTGGCCGACTTGCCGTCCCTTCCCGCAGCTTCGCCTTCACCCGCCGCTTCGGCGTCTTGTTCCGGAGTTGCAAGCCGGATTCCCGGTAGAGACGGTAGACCCGCTTCGGGTTCACCAGCCAGCCTTCACGCCGCAGCAGCACATGGATGCGCCGGTAGCCGTAGCGCACCCGCGTCTCGGCGATCTCCCGGATGCGCTTCCTCAGGGGCGCCTGATCGCCGCGGCGGCTCTTGTAGTGGTAGGTCGACGGTCTCAACCCGCAGCGCCGGCAGGCCCGTCGGATCGACACCCGCCAGGTCGCTCGCACATCGTCCACCACCCGCCGCCGGCGATCAGGCTTCATAGTTTTCGGCGAGATGACGTCCTGCAGCATCGCCTTGTCGAGCGACAGGTCGGCGACGATCCGCTTCAGCTTGCCGTTCTCCTCCTCGAGCTGCCGCAGCCGCTTCATCTCCGACGGCATCAGCCCGGCGTACTTCTTGCGCCAGGCGTAGAACGTCGCCTCCGAGATCCCGGCCTTCCGGCACACCTCGCCGACCGCCGTTCCTTCCTCCGCCTGCTTCAGAACGAAGGCGATCTGCGCCTCCGTGAACTTCGACCTCTTCATGGCTCTCCTCGCTCCCGGTCCATCGCTCCTAAACTGGAATTTTCCAGCTTACCGCGAGTCCAGAAAGCGGGGGCAACGTCAAAACGGCGAAGCGGATGACGAGGTAGCTCGCGACGCCCGGACAGCCAAGGACAGCCCAGCGTCGCATCGGTCTCTCTTGGTTCTTGCGCGTGAAGTGGTGCGCCGGCCTGGTACACGGCGGCGATCAGAATTCCCGCATCAAGCGTGAATAGCCGTTGAGCTTGTCGGTGATGCCGATGCTGCGCAGCGCATGCCAGTAGGTCGCGACATTCGTCGCGACCATCGGCTTCTTCAGCCAGGTAATTGCGCCCGCCCATCATGATCTTCGGCGGCCGTAGCACCGGCGCAAGAAGCTGCACGTCGGCAAGGCGCGGAAGCGAGTCGCGCTCCGCGCCGGCCACGATCTCTCGTGCCCGGGCAAGACCGGGCTCACCCGAGACGATGAGCGAGATCATGTCGGCCTTCGCGCCGCCGAACTCCGCCGCGACGTCGTCAAGGCGCACGACCCGGTCATCGACGACTGCGCCGACATGGACGCCGGCATCCTGCCGGTAGGTGATGAGCTTGATAATCGGCTCCAAGTTCTTCGTATTCGCCGCTCAGACCTACCCAGTAGGTTCCGCCGACGCCAATGCCGTTCGCGGACAAATGCCATCTCGAATTAGCATGTCGCCGGAGATGCATTGGGTAGCTTCAAACAGGCCGCCTGAGGCCTCAATCGCCCATGAGCACGATCATATGCCCGTCGGGATCGCGAATCGCGGCGGCTCTCTCGCCGCTCTTCAGCGTCACGGTGCCCGGCGAGACGAATCTCACTTTACCCTCGAGCTGTCTCACCAAGGCGTCGAGGCCATCGACTTTGAGAATCTGGCGCGTCGAGGCCGCATCGTCGACTCGAACCTCGGAGGTCAGGGTTCGGCCTGCAGGCGCTCGGTAGTGCAGGAGCTCCAAATGGGGTGTCTCCACTGCCGCCGGCTTAAGCGCCACGACGTCCACCTCGCAGCCGATGAGGCCATCGAGCCGATCCTGCTCAATGCCCTGGTTCAGGGAGCGTCCACCGACGCGGAAGCCGAGCAGGCCCGTATAGAAGGCGATGCTCCGGTCGACATCCGTTACGGAGATTGCGGTGTGATCGTAGCCGATGATGCCCCTGCCACTGCGACCCTGCCACATCGGCGCACCGATGCCGGGCGGGAAGGAGATCAGCTCGAGGGGGTGCCCTTCGAGGTCGCGAAACTTCAAGGCGGTGACGCCGCCGGTATTGGGCGGCAAAAGCTGTGGGCCACCGTCTGTTATCTTTCCCGGCGAGCCTGCCCGGAGCCGGTCCCAAACGGACGCTATGTCGATAGTGACCAGCGCGACATGCTGGAACCACTGGTCGTTGGATGCGAGCTCGGGCGGGTAAGGCCGGCCCGGCGGATCGACGGCGATAAGCTCGAGTTCCTGCTCTCCAACGAACACGGACGCGGCGCGTGCAGCAACGGTCGCTTCGAGGCCCAGCAATCGTTTCCACGCCTGATCGTCGACCGCCCTTTCGGCTCCGCACGCCAATCCAAGCCAATCTCGGTAGAAGACGACCGCCGCCGATAGGTCTGCGACCGTGGTGCTCACCTTGAGGAGTTGATTTACGGGCACAGGTCCTTCGCCCAGGCGCATCTCGCGCGTCCAGCGTCGTCCGCGCCAGACATGATCAACCTACCAGAATCGTAGCATCGTTGATCAAAGAGACACTTGCTCGATGTGACCGACGAGTCCCTGCAGGAAGCCGCTTGCAAACATGACGAAGATCAGGCCGCCGACCAAGCCGAAATTCTTGAAGAAGTCCCAGACATGCGGATATCCCTCGCTCTGTGGCGACCAGAAGCGAGGGTAGATCCAGAAATTGTGGTATACGATGGCGGTAACGGCACAATAACCGGCGAGGAAGAAAGCCGCGATGCCGTCGTAGAAGCCGAAAACGATCATCGGCGGGGTGAGCAGCTCCACCCCCATGGCCAAAATCAAGAGCACAGGCCCGCCGGGAAGCCAGCTCGAAGTAGCCTGCTTCAGCGCATTGTCCCAGTTGATGATCTTATCCAGACAGCTGAGCGGAAATATCCAGACGATGAAGAGCCGCGCGAGTACCGGTAGCGCGTCGTTGATCAGCCAATCCATCGCTCGACCTCTCCTCTCAATAGAATCGTGTAAGCTGCGGATCCTCGACGAAGTCCGAAGTGACCGCCACGCATGGGCACGCTTCAACCCAGAGAAAGAATAGTCGCCGGCGTCTCCTTTGACATCCCCGGAATGGGTTTCAAGAACCCGCGGACGGGGCTGATCGAAGGTTTCGAGGCTGACGTCGCCAGAGCTGTCTCGGAAAAGCTGCTGGGTGCGAGTGACCGTCTTGATTTCATTCAGGTTAAGGACAGTCAGCGCATTCCTGCCCTGCAAGACAATCTCGTGGACATGGTTGTATCGCAGCTGACGATCACCCCGGATCGCGCGGAGCAGGTCGATTTCACCATTCCCTATTACGTCACGGGAGAGGCGATCCTCGTCCCGACCGGCAGCAGCGTTAGGCGGCTCGAGGACCTAAAAGGCAAGCGCATCGCCGTCACCGACGGTTCCGTCTCCATCCGTAGAATGCGGGCGGTCCTCCCGTCGCTGCCGGGCGCAACCCTGGTCGTCACTCCCCTGAGCGCAGGAAATGTGGAGGCGGTGGCGAAGGGCGAGGCGGACGCGGCGTCAAACGACATGGTCAACCTGACGATGTTACGGAAAGGGTCTGCCCACCCGGAAAACTATAAAATTATCGATATCGGCGACAGGTTCGAGCCAAAGCCGTTCGGCATTGCCGTCAAGAAGGGCCGTCGCGCATTCCTCGATCGCTTGAACAAGGCCGTCGAGAGTCTCAAGGCAAATGGCCAGATCGATCGGCTGCTGGACGAGAACATAGCGCGCCTAGGCGGGCGGAATGGAACACCCTAACCTCTCTCAGACTGCCGCCATGGGATTCAGGCGGTGAAGTCGAGGATGACTTTGATGTCGTCCGGCTGCTTCTTCAGGGCGTCCTGCCACTTCGCCAGAGGCACGCGACGGCTCACCAGCTTCTCCAGCCAGCCCCGGTCGGCTTTCGCCAGCGCGTCAGCCGCATCTTTGTAATGCTGACGGTTCGCATTCACACTGCCGAATAAGACGGTGTTGCCCAGCACCATGCCGCGCTCGACAGTGCCCATATCGAACTGAATATCGTAACCGCCCGACGAGATGCCGGCGAGACACATGAGCCCATTGGGAGATAGGTGCTCAAGCGCGTTGAGAATGACCGAAGTGGCACCGGTGCATTCGATGACGAGATCAGGCTTGAGGTCGCCCAGCGTATTGCAGTGATAGGTCGCGCCCAGCGCGCGGACGAGATCAGGCTTGGCGCCGGCCTCTATCTGATCGAGCACATGGATATCGCTGCCCCGCTGCACACCCATCAAAGCAGCCAGCAGGCCAATCGGACCGGCGCCGGTGACGAGCACGGTCCGCGGCTGCCAGGACTCGGTGCGCCGGCCGACACGATCACTCATGTCCCAAGCCTTGGCGACGACGCTCGTCGGCTCGACAAGTGCGCCAAAGATGCCGAGCTTGGGATCGACCTTGATGGTGAACTCCGGCTCGATACGGAAACGCTCCGATGCATATCCGTTGCGCTGCTTGATCCCGCGCTCGGTGTAGAGCCCATTCATGCACATGTCCCAATCGTCATGGGCGCACGCCGGACAGGGTACCGGGTCGCGCCGCCGCACGATGCCCATGATCATGTCCCCTGCCTTAAAACCGGAATCCGCTGGCGCTTCCATCACCTGGCCGAGCGACTCGTGGCCGATGATCAGGCGGTCTGCGCCCGAAGGGGCCCAACCATATTTGCCCGAGATGATCTCGTGATCCGTGCCGCAAATGCCGACCGCGTGAGTTTGGACAAGGATTGAGCCGTCGGAATTGGGCGGCTCCGGCACGTCGTCGAGCTGAATTGTGTTTGCCTGAAGCGGTAGAACAGTAAGGGCTTTCATGCTCGATCGCTTTCGCTCTCGTCAGGGATATCCGATCCCGTTCAGGCTTGGACGCAATCGACCGCCTCGACGACGACTGACATTGATGCAGTCTAGATACCAGCGAAAGCGTCGACAACCATCACCTTATGATCGCAATATGTCGGTATCCTGAATCTCCCGCAGAGGACGAGCGTCGTGACCGAGCGATATGACGTGATCATTGTTGGCAGCGGCGCGGGTGGCGGCAGTGTCGCCTATAAGCTCGCGAACGCCGGCAGACGTGTGCTCGTGATCGAAAAGGGCCCATTTCTTCCACGCAATGCCTCTACGCTCGACGTCAAGCAGGTGTTCGTAGAGGGCGTCTTCAAGAACCATGACGTCTGGCTCGACGGCAAGGGACACGAGTTTGTCCCCGGCGAATTCTACAATGTGGGCGGCAAGACCAAGTGGTATGGCGCGGCGCTGTTTCGCTTCCGGCCGGTCGAGTTTGAGGCTGAGCCCGGCTTCGGTCTGCTCGGCTGGCCATTCGGTTACGACACGCTCGAGCCATACTACGACGAGGCGACCGATCTCCTGAAGATCACGACCTTCCAGAACGAGCCGCAGCTCCAGGCGCTGCTCGATAAGATCACCAAGGCCGATCCGGGTTGGAAGCTGGAGTCGCTGCCGCTTGGCCTGTCGAAAGAGATCCTCTCCAACCCGCAGGAGGCGAAGCATTTCGACGGCTTCGCGTCACCGTCCGGCTACAAGTCGGATTCGGAGCGCAACCTGATCGACCATATCCGGGACAAGCCGAACTTCACGCTCCTTGCCGGCGATCCCGTCGCCGAGCTCATCGCCGAACCCGGCGATCCGCGCACGATCATCGGCGTCAGATGCTCGGACGGCTCGACCTATGAGGCCGACAAAACAGTGCTCGCCGCCGGCGCCATGACGTCGCCGCGCATTCTCCAGGATCACATGCATGCAAGCGGGTTTGCGCTGCCCTGCGGCGATCTGGTCGGCGCCAATTTCAAGATGCATATCAACTCGGCGGTGCTTGGCTTCTCGCCCTTCACCGACCATGACGTGCTGCGCAAGACGGCAGTCCTCTTCAACGACAGATTCCCGCACTCTTCGATGCAATGTTTGGGGTGGATCGACGCCGAGCTGCTCGCGACGCAAGCGCCCCCGGAAATGCCCGGCATCCTCGACAAGTTCCTCGGCAAGCGCGCGATCGGCTTCTGGGCGACCACAGAGGACGCCTCGTCGGCTGAGAATCGCATCATTTCGGGTGGGCCTGGCGGCAAGCCGACCATGGACTACAGCCTCGACCGCATCGAAAAGGTGAAGCAGGAGCACGAGGCGCTTGTCGATGCCTGGATCGACCGCTTGCTGCATGCCGGGCTCGTCGGCTTCAACAAGTATATGGGCATGGCCGGCACCGCCCACGCGCTCGGCAGCATGGTGACCGGCAACGACCCCGAGACATCAGTGGTCGATCAGCACGGCAAGGTTCACGGTATGGAGCGGCTATACGTGGGTGATGCCAGCGTCCTCGCCAGGTCAAGTCGCGTCAATCCGTCGCTGACGACCTACGCCTGGGGTCTTCGCCTCGGTGACCACCTTGCCGACGCCGCCTAGCGGCGTCGCTTGTCCCGGTCCTTGAGGGAATCGCCGGTATTGGCGCCGGCCTGACTAAGACGGAGGACAGCTGTTCGGCGCGGGCACCCCGGCGAAGCGGTCCGAAATCCAGCCCACAGCCACGCCCGCGGCCGCGGCGCCCATTTGCGAATGATCGGCCTTGTCGATGGTCTCCACGCGCACGACAGCGCCCGAGCGACAAAGCCTCTCCACGAAATCGGCGCTCACATCGGGCACAATGATCTCGTCGTCGCTGCCGCGCGCGATGAAGAGGGGAGCGCTGTGCTTCGGCGTGCCTGGCGAATTGCGCGCCATGATCGACTTCCACGGTTCCGTCTTGTCGGGATCGGTAGATAGGAAGGGCCCCTTCAGCCGGTCCTCGATGTCGACATCGGCAAGCCCTTCGGCCTCGCCCTCCAGGCATCGTTGCGCGACCTTCTCGACGTCCGCCTGTGCATCGAGCTCGACCATCGCGTCGAAGGGTGCGTCGAAGACCTTCCACCACGACCAGACGGCCAAGGAGACCAGGATCTTGCCGCTCGTCCTGCTGACGTCATCCGTCACCAGCGACGCAAGCTCGACTGCCGGCGCCGCCGCGGCGACACCGACAAGCTCCAGATCCGGCGCATAGCTCTTGGCCAGATCGCCGGCGAACAGAGCGGCTTGGCCGCCTTGCGAATGTCCCCAAACGGCGAAGCGGTTGCTCGCCTCCGCTTCGCCCAATGCTCTTGCAGCCCGCACGGAGTCGAGTACCGCGCGCCCCTCGCTCTCGCCGACGAGGTAAGGATGCGGGCCGACCGTCCCGAGTCCCGGATAATCGGTGGCTGTGACGACGAAGCCGCGCTCCAGAAGAGCCCTGAGGCCCTGGATCGTCAGCAGCGGCTTGCCTTCCAGAGACGGCGCGCACGGCTGCACGGCCCCCGTCGTCGGATGCGCCCAGGCCACAATGTCGCGGCCGGCGGCCGGGGCTTCTCCACCCGGCACAATCACCATTCCGGAGACCGCGATCGGCTCGCCGGAAAGCCCAGTCGAGCGGTAGAGCACGCGATAGACCTTGCCGACAGCGAGACCGCGCATGGGCTCTGACCGGATGAGCGTGCCGGGCTCGCCCGCCAGCTCGGCCTGCGTGACGTCATAGAATCCCGCCAGCGCGGGCGCCGCCGCAAAGAGCGAGACAGCCAAAGCGGAGAACGACGAAAGAGCCGACAACCGAAGGCGAATCATTGGGGTCTCCGACACGCGATGTCCGTCCGCCCGTTTTACAACCAGGGTCTACGACCCTCGTGAATACGGGCATCGGATTTAACCGACATCCACCGGATGGCCGGTCTCGTTGGGTTGATTTTGTCTTCAATGCCGGGATTCGGCAACTCCGGAGCATCGCCGCAGGGCCGAGGGGCGCTGGGGCGATACCTCAGAGCGGCTCATTTCAAAGGGGCGAACCACCACCGCTCGGCGCGGCAGGAGATATCGGTAAGGAAACTCCGCTCTTGCCGGCCGCCAGACGAAGCTGTGAGAAGCGTCATAGCGAGGCGAACATCGTGTAGCCCGGCGGAAGATCCTTGCCGGTTCGCTTCGCCTCGTCCTCGATGATGCGCAGGAGATTGAGCTTGGTCTCCTCAAAGTCGGGAATCTCCTCGCCCTCCGCCATCGCCACCCTCTCAATTCCGAAGCCACCAACTTGCGGCCGGTTCGGGTCTCCGCCGAAGGGCGCGATACCGACTTCGGCGAGTTCGATGTAGCCCTCGGGCGGATAGGAGAGCTCCGCGTCTTTCTTGGCGTCCGGTAGACGGTAATAGATACCGACGGTCGCCTCCTGTGGCGCGTAGGGATGCCCTTTCGGCGCGAAGAAACCCGACCCATCGCCCTCGGCCCTCGCTGTCTCGGCAGAACGCTCGAAGATCCGGTACGCATTGATGCCGTCGACCTGATCGGCAATCGGTTCGAAGTCTTCGGTCGAAACGAAGAGAATCCGTTCCGGATCGAGCTTCCTCTCGCTCAAGAGGAAATCCAGGACATTGGTGAGAAGCAGTCCGGGCTTGGCAGGGCCCGGGATTGCAATGCCGAAGATGGTGAAGACGGCGAGCACCCCCGGCCGTTCCCTGTCGGCGATGTCGTCGATCCGCGCAGCGGTCTGCATCGTGACCGTTGGCGCGCTTTGTGAATCGGGCCTGGTTTCGTCGTAGCGGAGGCCGCCGTTGAACGCCGAGTTGGTGATCATCTCGAGCGGCCGAGTCTCGGCAAATCCGTGTCCGCCGAAATAGCGAAGGGCATTGTCGCGCACGTCGTCGGCGGGCGCGGGAGCCGCCAATGCGAGGCGGTGGCCGGCAGCGAGCGTTGCAGCGCCCGCTGCTGAGAGGTGAATCACTCGTCTTCGGGTCAAATCCATGACGTTGAGTTGCCTCGCTCGTTCGTGCCCGCCGAAAGGTCGGTTGGAAATGTTGCCACGCGGGCTAGAAACCCACGCCAAGCGTGCGATCGTCCTTTGCAACGCTATCATGGCTCGCTGGCAATTGAACAAATCCTTATCGGGCAGGAAGCCGCGCGTTGCCGGGCGCCGACGGGCCCTTGGCGGCAAGTGGCACGTCTCGGCGGCTCCGACCGGCGGCCAGGCACCTTTTTAAGGGGATTTACGGGCTTATCTGACTTGCAGATGCATTGTCGGGTTAGCAATCTTGCGTCTGTAAGGATATGAGTTGGCACACAGAGATTCGATCGGGGAGACTTCTTTTGGCCCAAGCACGAAAGACCAAGCCTGCGGCAAGAACAGCGCCAGGCAAGCCTACCGCTCAACCGGTTCGGCCCGTGAAAGATGTTCTTACGAAATCTGCGCTCATCAACCTTATTGCAGAACAGAACGATATCACGCGCCACACCGCCAAAGGTGTCTTCGCCACACTTGAAAACGTCCTTCTGGGATCCGTTCACCCGCGTGGTGCTGGCGAATTTACGCTGCCTGGTCTGCTGAAGGTAACGCTTCGCAAAGTGCCCGCTCGAAAAGCAGGGACGCTGATCCGCAATCCCGCCACGGGGGAAATGATGGCGGGCGCAGCTAAGCCCGCAAGTGTGCGGGTAAAGATAAGAGCCTTGTCAAAACTGAAAACAGCCGCCACATCCTGATCACGTTTTGCGGTCCCTACAAAGCGGCGAGTTTGCGCTCAGCGGTGCATTGTCGGTCATCCGCGCGGCGTCATGCGCTCTTTTGCAGAGCGTCGCCGCGTAGCCCCTGATCGAATTGCTTCCAGCTTTCGGTCAGGTCGACGACCGTCCGGCTGCGCCGTGCCTCGTCGATCTTGATGGCGGTCAGGCCCGCTTCCAGCGCATCGACCACCGAGACGGGGAGCCTTGCGCCCTTCGTCAGGTGGGCGGCGGGTCGACATAGCCGACGATGCGGAAGCCGGGAGCGAGCGCGGTGAAAAGACCGGCTAGGTACTCCATACGGTAGCCGAGACCGACGATACCGACTTTCATGGAACCTCCAAATAGACGCGACGGCATTCATGGCGAGCTTTCGGGCTACCGGTGGCTCGGGCGGAGTTCGGCACTAACAAAGTCTCCCAATTAGCAGGGCTACGAACGGACATAGCATGGCGAGCGCCAAGCTCGGATGCGATGACGGCGCGGTACGAGAGAGGCGCGCCTCACAGGCATCCATGAACCGTTGCGCTCGCGCGGCATGAGACACGGCGCAACACCCGCGGGACACCTCGCAACGCTGACGCGGGTGCAAGCAGGCAAACAACCGCCTTTTGGCGGAAACACGCGGCGTTTGGCAGGAGCAGCGCACGAGGAAGCGTCGGCTTGAACCCGAACTGCGGCCCGGCATCCAAGAATTGCGCAACGCGTCTGAACCACCAGGGCGACGGCACGCGGGACGATGCGCAACGGTCGTGGATCGTCTTCCGGCGGGCGTCCCCACGCCGTCAGATTGGCACGTCGCTCAGCTTCTGACCAAGCTGAAAAGGCCTGTCACCCGGTCGACCAAGTTCATGCGGTTTCTGCTGGGGGTGAAGGAATTGGCATAGCACCTGGTGGCGGCAGCAAGGGCGCTTGCCTTGATGGACTCCACGAGGTTCGGCGCGCCAGCAACATGGACGACATCCTTGTTCGTGAGCCCGGGAAGAAATTCATCGGGCGTCCCGAGGCGCGCGAAGCCAGACGGCCTTTCGCGAACCGTCGTGATGATCTCGCTCACGCCCATTTGCTTCAGCCAATCCAAGGCCGGGGTCATGTAGAGGTTCTCGGGATTCTTGGCGCCGGCGATGACGAGCATGTCGGGGCGCTTCTCCGCCAGGCAGGCGGCTCGCGCCATCGACCAGATCGGCGCCCAGCCGGTTCCGGTGGACGCCATCAGGAGCCGGCCGGAGGGCGGGTCCCGCAGGAACGCGCTGCCCAGCGGGCCGCGGACCTTGGTCGCGTGGCCGACGCCAATTCTGTCCCCGATCTCGCCCGAAACGACTCCACCCGGCAGCCGCTTGACGTGCAGGACAAGCTCGTTGGGGCCAACCTCGCCGTTGAGATGGACGGTGGGGCTGTAGTCGCGCGCCGGAAAGCCGGCAAACCGGATGCTTGCGTACTGGCCGGGACGGAAATTCAGAGGCTCGGCGAGGTCGACGACCACCTCGATGACATCGGGGGAAATCGACGCAATGCGAGAGACCTCGCCTTTGACGACGCTCGCCGGCTGAAACTCGTCGAAGGTTATGGTGCAGTCGCCGCGGATGACGGCCTGACAGGCGAGCACCGTATCTCCGTATGCGGTGTTCCTGTCGTCCACATCGCCCCAGACGACGCGGACGCGGCAGGTCTCGCATTGCCCTGAGCAGCAATCCTGCGGAATGAAGACGCCCCCGCCAAAGGCGGCATCCATAAGGGTATCGCCCCTGTCGGCCGCAACGATCTTGCCGTTTACGTTCAGCTTGACCTGACTCATGGGGAAGTCACCGGTTACTCAGTGAAACAGACAGGGACGCGTCTATTTGAGCTCCATGACGATGGGCCGCTCATGCCGTGTGTGCCGTGTCTGCACGTGATCGAAGGCGGACACATAGAGATAGAGCTTCTTCCCCTTTTCGAACGTCGTGTCGTACTTGCTGCCGGTCACGAGCTTGCGTGAAGCTTCGACAGTCCAATGGCCGTCCGCGTAGGCCGCGCCGCCTTTTATGTCCGCGCGATCGCCCTGGTATTCGTTGATGTTCAGGACACCGGGGACAATCGTCCCGACCGGGATCTGGTCATCCAACTCCTTCGAGTACGGAACGGACGTCTCGTTGGTCAGCCACCAGATCGCCCCCTCGTCGTTCGACGTGTTCGGGCTGTCGGGAATTGTCTTCATGGCCGCCATCGTCGCGCTGTAGTCGATTGGGAGCCTGTCTATATCGACGACGCCGTCGTAGCCCTGCCCGGGGCGAGCCTTGTAATTGTAAACGTAGATCGGCTGGCCGGGGTCCGGCAGATAGCCCGCCGAATAGCGCTCGGTTCCGGCAACCTGGGCCTCGCTCGGCTCGATCGGCGGACCGATGAACATATCGTCGACATGCCCGAGCATGCCGCCGCGCGCCGCCTTCCACTGCCACAGATCGAGGATGCTGTCGTCCGTCGTGTAGTGAAGGCCGCGCTTGTTCTGGGCGCTGGGCTTATCGGCGAGCGGCTTGTATCCCATGTGCGTGGTGCCGCCGCCGCCGAAGGCGGGATGATCGGCGAAGAGGATCGCGAGCTTATCCTCGTAGTAGTCGATGACGTCCGATTGTCCGACGCCGTGCGCCATAACGTGCCATCCGTCAGCTTCCTTGATCATCGGGATGCGCATCAGCGACATCGTCGGGTCGCTCCAACGGAATGCGAAGTAGATGTTCTCCGCGTCGTACGCGGCTCGCACCTCGACGCGCGATTGCATGAACCCGGTGGAGTTCTCGCCCTGCTGTGTCGGCATCACCGCGACGGTCGCGTTCTGCCACACCGCATCATCGAGACGGCCGTCGAGAACCGGTGGCGTATCGGTGGCGCGCGCGATCAGCGTCGGGCGCGTCTCCAGATCCAGCGCCACAACGCCGCTCGCCACGAGCACGCCCACGAGGATCGCCGTTGCAAATGGAGCGGCGCGTACCAGGTCGCTCTTTGCAAGCGGCGCCGGCCTGAACAGCCGAAGCAGCTGCCACAGCCCGCCGTACATGAAGTGGGCGAAGGTGTGGATGAAGATGTAGGCGATCAGGAACAGCGCACACATCCTGTGCACGACGACGAGCGCGTCGCCGTAGCCGACATAGAGCGCCGCGCCGGTTCCCATCAAAACGACAAGCGCCGTAAAGGCGAGCCAATGCAGCAGGACGTTCAAGGCCTGCCACCGGTAGCGCGCCGGGGCCTTCATGGTCAGCGGCTTTATCCGCTTCAGCGAGTTCCGCTTGGCGAGCGCCGCCCGGAAGAGATAGACGACATACACCAGTGCGAAGCTGAACAGCGTCACGCCGGACAGGACATGGAAGGTCCACACCTCGCCGTTCGGCAGCATGAACTCGAAGAGCGGCGCGATGATTGCGCCATGCGCGTCCGCCGCGATCCGCAGCCCCGTGAGAAGGCTGACGACCACGAGGATAACCGCCGCCCAGTGGATGACGATGGTTCCGACATCCGAGCGTGGTCTACTCGCGTCGAGAGCAAGCGTCCCCTCGCGCTGACCCGCCAAGCCGGCCAGCGCCCGCTCTGTTCCAACTGTTTCCGCCATCAGATCCGCCGCCGCAGATTTATTAACGTAAACAGTTAACACCGTTCGGCGGTTTGCTTCAACCACAGGGTTAAGACATGGTTAATGGAGATTCTTTCGGCACCAGGTAATTCTGGCGCCGCATCTTTTGCGATGTGCACGAGTGGGGCTGCGCAGATCTTTTGGCCCGCCGCGCAGTTCCTAAGCTGGCTGCATAATTCTTACGAGGAACGCTTCAGAAGGAGGAAATTCCGAGCACGTCCTGGCCGCTCGGTGGTCACGCCCGCAGGCGCTGCGCCTGGGAGGCGAATCGAGCCGAAATCTCGCCGTAGAGAATTTCGTTCGCGACTTCGCCGGGCTGCGGACGGCCCAGGTAGAAGCCCTGCCCCTCCGTGCAGTCCTTGTTTCTCAGGATCGCCAAGCTCTCGGCATCCTCGATGCCTTCGGCGGTCGTTGCGATATTGAGGTTTTCGGCCAGCTCGATAATGGCGGTCACGATCGAAGACGCCTCATCGCTTTCCAGCATCGCACGCACGAACGATTGGTCGATCTTGATCTTGTCGAACGGGAAGCTGCGAAGGCAGCTTAGCGAGGAGTAGCCCGTTCCGAAGTCGTCCATCGCCACCTTGACCCCGAGCGACTTCAGGTGAAGCAGCGTTTCGCGGGTGTCCTCGTCGTCCTGCAGTAGCACGCTCTCGGTGATCTCCAGCTCCAGGCGCGCTGCCGGCAGCCCGGATTTCGCGAGCGCGCTGATAACCGTCGCGACGAACCCGCGGCCGCGCAGCTGCCGCGCCGAGACGTTGACCGCAACGCGCACCGGCAGGGGCCACTCAGCCGCCTGCCGGCAGGACTCGCGGAGAACCCATTCGCCAATCGGAACGATGAGGCCCGTTTCCTCGGCAAGCGGAACGAAGCTCAGCGGCGAGATCATGCCGGCGGTCGGATGCTGCCAGCGTACGAGCGCTTCAAAGCCCACGATCGAATTGTCGTTGAGCCGAACCTGCGGCTGGAAGAACACCCTGAGCTCGGAGTTGTCGACGGCGTTCCGCAGGTCGGTGATGAGCTGCTGCCGTTCGCGCGCACTCTCGGCCATCTCCGGCTCGAAATAGCGGACCGTGTTCTTCCCCTCCCATTTGGCGCGATAGAGTGCAAGGTCGCCGTGCTTCAGCAGCGTGTCGGGGTCGGTGCCGTGCTCCGGCGCCTTCGCGACACCGATGCTCGTCCCTATGATCACCTCCTGTCCGTTGAGAGCGTAAGGCTCGCTGACGACCTTGATGATCCTCTCCGGTAGCGACGAGATGTCCGCGTCCTGGCCTGTGGGAGTGACCACCGCGAACTCGTCTCCGCCAAGCCGAACGACGAGGTGATCGCTGCCGGATGTGCGCACGATCCGCGTTGCGACCTCCTTGAGAAGCAGGTCGCCGGTCGGGTGCCCCAGAGTATCGTTGACGTGCTTGAACTCATCGAGATCGATGCAGATCACGGAGAGCGTGCTGCCCGGTCGGCTGGTCATTTCCTCGAGCCGGATCGCAAGCTGTTCTTTCAGCTGAATGCGATTTGGAAGCTTCGTGAGGCTGTCGTGCCGGGCCTGATGGACCAGCCGCTCGCGCGCCTTCTGCCGCTCCGAAATGTCTTCGTAGATCGCGACCCAGCCACCGCCGGCAAGAGGCTGGCGCGTCGTGAGGATGGTTCGTCCGTCGTTGAGACGCGTCGTGATCGAGCTCCGCTCCTCGGCGGGCCAGTCGAGCGGATCGAGGGGCTGGTCCGACTCTTCGCTCGCCCAGCCGACAGGACGCGCCTGCAACTTCAGAATCTCCTGGTAAGGAAGGCCGGAAGTAAGCTTCGTCGGATCGATTCCGAACATCTCGCAATACCCGGTGTTAGAAACGATGAGACGCTTGTGCTCGTCGAACATGCACAGGCCGTGCGACATGTTGTTGAGCGCCGCGTCGAACAGCAAATTCTGATGCCGGAGCTCCGTCTCCTGGCGCTCCAAGGTGATATTCTTCGTGACGACGCTCGCCCTGAGCCGATCGCGCTCGCTGACGGAGTCCCGCAGGAGGAGAACGGCTCTCGAGATGTCGCCGATTTCGTCCAGACGGTCCGTGTTCTCGACGGTGACGTCGTAGTCACCCTTCGCCACGAGGGAGACGATCTCTGACAGCTTGCGCAAAGGCCGCGTGATCGGCAGCGCGGTCGCGGCAATCGCGGCCGATATTCCCAGAGCCGATGCGATCCCGATTCCGATCAGCCAGTTGACGAGCCTGCGCCCCTCGGTCTCGCCGATCTGCGTCAGCTGGTTCTGGGCAGCGTAAAGCTCGCTGATGGGCTTGAAAGTGCAGAGCGTTAGAAAACTGATCGACGGTCCGCACCGCGCGATCAGTTGCTGGTCACCGACGTCTGCGACGAGCCGCTCTCCTTGTCGTTCGAAGACAATGTCCGACGCCACGTCGGCCGTGGAGACAAGGTTGTCGCCCGCGTAGACGGCGACGGCAGAACTGGTGATTTGGGCGAAGTCCGCCAGGATAGGCTCGGTGGCCCTCATCCATCGCTGAGCTATCAGCGCTCCTATCACTTCCCCGAAGTCATCAAAGACGGGAACCGCGACGATTTGCGATACGCTGCCGTTCGCGTCGCTCTTCTTGAAGGGCGCCACCTCTTCTTTCGTCGTCAGGATCGAGATCGTTGTCGGATCGCTGCGCTCGCTCGTCGAGAGCGTGTTCGCGATGCGATCGTGCAGGCCGCTTGCGCGAACGATCCTGTCGAGCGCCACCAAGTCGGCGTCCCCCATGGAAGCGCCGATCACGTTCGCTGAGGCGTCGGTGGCGACGAGCGCATCGACCTCGGCTATGCGTCCCGCGGGGCCGAGGACGCTTTCCATCGCCACCATGTTCCGCGATTTAATCGCGGCAATCGTATCCGCCCGCGTCGCGACCCCGAGAACGCGGCGGGCAATGTCGTTCATCTGGAATTCAAGCCGCGCGTTGGCGAGTGCCACGTCGGCATCGAGGAGCCGGCTGAGCTCTGCGTCTTCCAGGCGCTCCAGCTCATTCCCCTGTCTGGCCAGGTTCCGATCCAGCTGATGGATCACCAGGTACAGGAACAGAAGGAACGTGACCGCCGTCGCTCCGACGGCGGTCAGAACAAATCTGGTCGATAGGGAGCGAACCCTGACCATCGTTCCTCGGCTACGACGTCGGCAAGGCGCCTTGCGACGACAATATCTGCTTCGCCCTCGCCGACTTTACGAAGTCCATGAACGCCTGCATGTCCGGCTCCACCGTGCCGGTCTTGAAGACGAACGCCAACTCGACCGCGCTTGGATAGTCAGGATCGGTGGGCGCCCGGCCATCGACGTTGAGCACGACAGTGTTATCGACCATCGCCTCCGAATGCGGAGCGAACCCGATCGCACCTTCCACCGAGCGCACGGTTTCAACAGCGTCCTGCGTGGTCACCGCCATCTTGGAGCGGTCGGTGAACTGCAAATCTGACCATCCCGGCATCGAGGCGCGGAGAACCTGGAGCGTGCTATCGCCGTCTTCCCGGCGGACAACACGGATCTTGATGTCGTTGCCGCCGACCTCAGACCACGACCGAATCTTGCCTTCGAAAATGCCCTTGATCTGTTCGCCGGTGAGCGAGGTCACGCCCGCCGACTCATTCACGAAGAAAACAGACGGGATTCGCGCGAAGGGTGCGTATTCCAGCCCGGCCGCCTTTTCCGAATCCTTCAGCACACGCGCGACTCTGGCGAGCCGTTCCTCGCCCGCGGAAACAGCAGCAATTCCACCACCGGAGCCGATGCTGTCAGGCATGACCACGTCCTGATTGCCCGTCTCCTGCGCATACTCGGCAGCGAGATTACGAAGCAGCTGAAGTCCGTCGCCTGTTCCTACAACTCGCAGTTCGCCTGCAGCGACAAGATTGGGGAGGAAGATCACGCCTCCGACAACCAATGCTGCAATCGCTTTTCTGATCATTTGCAGAACCCCTGAGTAGTCAATTCGACGGAATAGATGGACGGAACCTATGAAGAACCTGTATTTTGCACGCTTCGGCCGACTCTCGATCTTCGAAACATTGTTAACTATTGTTTATCACCTTGGATCCGGCGCCGAATTCAGCTGCAGCACGGCCGCCCACGACGGCGGGCCGATGCCGCCCCCCTTCATCCTCCACCTCTATTCCAGATCGGTTTCCGGGGATTTGGGCCTCTTGCGCCGGCTGCATACGGAGCGGCATGAGTGAAACCGGACCGGTCGCGCCTCGGCGCGTCGGCCCGTATGGCGACGGGTGGCGATAGATGGCGCGCGGGATCCGCAACATACTCTTCATCATGTTCGACCAGCTGAGGTTCGACTATCTCAGCTGCGCCGGTCACAAGCATCTCCACACCCCGCATATCGACAGGCTCGCGGCGCGCGGCGTGCGGTTCTCGCGTGCCTATGCGCAGTCGACGATCTGCGGCGCTTCGCGCATGAGCTTTTATACCGGCCGCTATGTCTCCAGCCATGGGGCGGCCTGGAACAACTTCCCGCTCAAGGTGGGCGAGATGACGCTCGGCGACCATTTGCGTAAGCATGGCGTCGAGTGCTGGCTGGTCGGCAAGACCCACATGAAGGCCGACGATGAAGGGATGGACCGGCTCGGCATCGCGCACGATTCCATCATCGGAGCGCGCGTGTCGGAATGCGGATTCGACGTGCACACGCGCGACGACGGGCTCTGGGCCGAGGGCGTAGACGGCTTCTATGACACGCGCCGTTCGCCCTATAACGAGTATCTGAGGGGCAAGGGCTACGCGAGCAACAATCCGTGGGCCGACAACGCCAACGCCGGCGTCGATTCCGAAGGCAACATTGCCAGCGGCTGGCTCATGAAGAACGCTCGGCGTGCAGCCAATATCGCGGACGAGGACAGTGAGACACCCTGGCTCACGTCGCGAGCGATCGAGTTTCTAGAAAGCGCCAAGGCGGAGAAGCCGTGGCTCTGTCATCTCTCCTACATCAAGCCGCACTGGCCTTACATCGTGCCCGCGCCTTACAACGACATGTACGACGAGCGGCACATTCAGCCCGCCATCCGCCATCCCGACGAGCGCGTCGATCCGCATCCTGTCCACGAACAATTCATGCTCGGCGCCGTCGGGCGCTCCTTCCAACGCGACGAGGTGCGCAAAAGCGTCATCCCCGCCTATATGGGCCTGGTCAAGCAGTGCGATGACCAGATCGGCCGGCTGATCGCCTATCTCGAGAACAGCGGTCGCATGGACGACACGATGATCGTGCTGACCTCCGATCACGGCGACTACCTTGGCGATCATTGGCTCGGTGAGAAGGAGCTGTTCCACGATGCTTCGGTCCGAATCCCGTTGATCGTCTACGACCCGCGCGAAGAAGCCGATGCCGCGCGCGGCACCATCTCAGACGCGCTCGTGGAATCGATCGATCTGGCTCCCACCTTCATGGAGGCCATCGGCGCATCCATTCCAAGCCATATCCTCGAAGGACGGTCGCTGATGCCATTCCTCGTTGGTCGGTCGCCGGAGGATTGGCGCCAATTCGCCGTCAGCGAGTATGACTATTCGCCGACGCCCGCCGCAGGCGCGCTCGGGCTCAAGCCGTGCGACGCGCGCCTCTTCATGATCGTGACGGACAGGTGGAAATTCGTCCATGCAGAAGGAGGCTTCCGGCCGATGCTCTTCGACCTCCAATCTGATCCCGAGGAGTTCAACGATCTCGGAGGCAGCCTGGACCACGCCGGGACCGTCGACGCGATGTATGACCATCTTTTCGCTTGGGCACGCCGGCAATCGCAGCGAACCACCGTCCCCGACGACCGGATCATCGCCATGCGTAACGCAGGGTCGAGCCGTAAGGGTATCCTCTTGGGTATCTTCGACCAGGACGAGGTCGACCCGGAACTTCTCGCGAAGTACCGGGGCAAGGCATCGGAGTCTACCGCCTAGAGTTTAGCCGGAGCTCCGTTCGGCGAACGGCCAGCGCCTCGGAGTCGAACGTCGCGCTGCCTGATGTGGTGCAGAGGAAATTTCGAAGCCCGACGTCGAAGGCCGGCCGGGTATCTCACCCGCGCGCGAATGCGTAGACTACCTCGCGCAAGTGGGCGCCTCCTAATGCGACCCACCCCAAGGGAGGAAGACATGGCGAAATACATTGCGCTCATCAATTGGACGGAAAAGGGTGTGAGGGAGATCAAGGAATCGCCCGCCCGTGCCGACCTCGCGCGCGGTCTTGCCAAACAGCTGGGAGGCGAGATGCAGCAGCTTTACATGACCATGGGCGCCTATGATTTGGTGGCCATCCTGGAAATGCCCAACGACGAAGCCGCAGCCAACTTCGCGCTCAAGAGCGCCGCCGCCGGCAATATTCGCACTACGACCCTCAAGGCTTTTGACGAGGCGGCCTACCGCAAGATTGTCGGTTCTCTGTAGCGGCCAAGGCGCTCGACATGAGATCGACGCGCCGGACTGTATGACGAACCGCAGCGCCGAGGATGTCAGGGGACTTTCTGGCGTCCTCGTGCGCCAGAAAGCAGCAAGCGAACGGCCGTCCGCGTCGTGTCTGCCAAGTGTGCGAATTCGAACACGCTCTCCGGCGGCACCTTGAACCTCGAAGGGCGGAGAGGATCGGCAATTCCGCTTCGCCCTCCCCGCCCCTTCGAAACGTCAGGTCTACCGCAGTTGTGCGTTGATCTGTTCGATCGCGTCGGCGCCGGGACAGAGCTCCTTGTCGCCCAGTGAATTAAGAGGGGCGTGGACGGTGTTCATCCGCTCATTGAGATCGCGGGGATGTTCCTCGATGTGGAGAAGGCCCGTCACGATTTCACCGGCCGCACGCCGATCTTGGAGATAGGCCATCGCCGCCAGGCGGTCGGTCGGATCGTAGCTCTCTTCGAGCTTGCGCAATCGAATGATCGATCCATCGTGCTGCATGATTTCGGTTGTCGATCCGCTGGAGTATTCCGCCGTGATCTCCTCGCGTGGGATCATGACTTCGAGGGCATTCACGGCTTCGTTGTGCTCGCGTACATAGTCGAAGCTCTTGGTCGAGCCCAGATGATTGTTGAAGGCGACGCACGGACTGATGACGTCGAGAAGGGCGATTCCCTGGTGTTCGATCGCGCCTTTGATGAGAGGCACGAGCTGATGCTTGTCACCGGAGAAGCTGCGCCCGACGTAAGTGGCGCCGAGCAGGATCGCCATCGATACGAGGTCTATCGGCTCGTCGGCGTTCCCGGCGCCACCCTTCGATATTGAGCCGGGATCCGCGGTCGCTGAAAACTGCCCCTTGGTCAGGCCGTACACGCCATTGTTCTCGACGATATAGACCATCTTCACACCGCGGCGCAGGCAATGGGCGAAGTGCCCAAGGCCGATCGAGGCGGAATCTCCGTCGCCGGAAACGCCCAGATAGATGAGGTCGCGGTTGGCGAGATTGGCGCCGGTCGCGACGGTCGGCATGCGGCCGTGGACGCTGTTGAAGCCGTGGCTTTGGCCGAGGAAATAGGTCGGCGTCTTCGAAGAACACCCGATCCCTGACATCTTGGCCACGAGGTGCGGCGGCAGATCGAGTTCGAAACATGCTTGGATGATCGCCGACGATATCGAATCGTGCCCGCACCCGGCGCAGAGCGTCGAGACGCGCCCCTCGTAGTCGCGGTGGGTGAAGCCGAGCCTGTTCTTCGGCAGGCCAGGATGGTGAAACTCGGGTTTCAGGACGTAGGTCATTCCGCCGCGTCCTTTTGCTGACCCGCGAGCAGGCGCCATTCCTCGGCGATCGCCTTCCGGATGAAGCGCGCCGTGATCGGCGTCCCGTCGTAGTGCAGGATCTTGATGAGACGCGCCGGATCAAGCTCGCACTCGTTGACGAGCAAAGCGCGAAGCTGCGCATCCCGATTCTGCTCGACAACGAATACGCGATCGTGCGCCAAAACGAAGTCCGCCACCGCGTCGGCGAACGGAAACGCCCGGACGCGAAGCATGTCGAGATGAATGCCTTCAGCGGCGAGATCCTCAAGCGCCTCATGCATCGACGGCGTGGTCGACCCAAAGTAGATCACGCCATGGCGCGTCGGGTGCGGCGACCTCTTTTCCACGGGAGCGGGAACGAGGTCCTTCGCCTTCCCGAACTTCCTGAGCAGCCGTTCCATGTTGTCGACGTAGTCGGCGCCCTCCTCGCTATATCGGGCGTGGCGGTTGTGCGAGGTGCCACGGGTCAAGAATGCGCCCTTGTTGGGATGCGTGCCCGGAACCGTGCGGTGGGCAATACCGTCGCCGTCGACGTCGAGATAGCGCCCGAATTCGTGACTTGCATCGAGCTCCGCCGCAGTCAGCACCTTGCCGCGGTCGAAATGCCTGCTGTCGTCCCAGGCAAGCGGCTTGCAAAGCCACTCATTCATTCCGATGTCGAGGTCGAGCATCACGAAAACCGGCGTTTGAAGCCGGTCGGCAAGATCGAAAGCCATCGCTGCGAATTCGAAACACTCGCGCGGATCCTCCGGGAACAGGAGCACGTGCTTGGTATCGCCGTGCGAAGCGTAGGCTGCCGAGAGGATGTCGGACTGCTGCGTGCGCGTCGGCATCCCGGTGGATGGCCCGCCGCGCTGAACATCAAAAATCACAGCCGGAATCTCGGCGAAGTAAGCAAGGCCGAGAAATTCCTGCATCAGAGAAATGCCTGGGCCTGCGGTCGCGGTGAACGCGCGCGCGCCGTTCCATGTCGCGCCGATCACCATGCCGATCGCGGCGAGCTCGTCCTCAGCCTGCACGATCGCATAGCGGTTCTTGCCGGTGACAGGATCGACGCGGAATCTGCGGCAGTACTTGCCGAACGCCTCGGCCAGTGAGGTCGATGGCGTGATCGGGTACCAGGCGGCTACCGTCGCGCCACCATACACCGCGCCGAGGCCGGCCGCATTGTTGCCGTCAATGAAGATGCGGTCGCCGACGGCGTCCGCCCGCCTGACCCTGAGGTTGATTGGGCCAAGCTCCGCGCGGGCATGCTCGCGACCCATGCCGAGCGCTTCGATATTCGGCGGGATCAGCTTGTCTTTGCCCTTGAACTGCTGGCGGATGAGCGCCTCGACAGCCGCGGCGTCGATGCCGAGAAGCTCAGTGAGGGCGCCGAGGTAAATGATGTTCTTGAAAAGCTGGCGCTGGCGCGGATCCTTGTAGCGAGCATTCGAGATCGCGGTCAGCGGCATGCCGATTGCGGTTATGTCGTCGCGAAAGCTCGATGACGGCATGAGTCGCGTCGAATCGTAGAAGAGATATCCGCCGGGATCGATCTCGGCGACATCCTGATTCCAGGTCTGCGGATTCATGGCGACCATCAGGTCGACTCCGCCACGCCGGCCGATATGTCCGGCCTCCGAAACGCGCACCTCATACCAGGTGGGGAGGCCCTGGATATTCGACGGGAAGATATTGCGCGAGGCGACCGGCACGCCCATGCGAAGAATCGAACGCGCGAACAGCCGGTTCGCCGACGCCGATCCAGACCCGTTGACGTTCGCGAATTTCACCACGAAGTCGTTGAAGCGGACCCCGCTCGTCGCGGCGACGGCCTGCATTGGCGCGTTCATCGACCGAACCCGCTCATCGGTAGCATCCGCTCCTGCCGGCGGCATGCGTCATGTCGAGCAGGAATTTCTGCATGTCCCACGCGCCTGTCGGACAGCGCTCGGCACAAAGGCCGCAGTGCAGGCAGAGGTCTTCATCCTTGGCCATGATCCGGCCTGTCTTCAACGGACTCGAGATGTAGAGGTCTTGCGTCAGATTTCCAGCCGGAACGGTCAGCCTGCTGCGGAGTTCCGGCTCCTCGCCATTCTCCGTGAAGGTAATGCAGTCCATGGGGCAGATATCGACGCACGCGTCGCACTCGATGCAGAGCGGCGTCGTGAACACCGTCTGCACGTCGCAGTTCAGGCAGCGCTCTGCTTCCTCGTAGCCGACCAGCCGATCAAACCCGAGCTCCACCTCCGCCTTGACGTCGGCGAGCGCAATCTTCTGCTCCCGCAGCGGAACCCTCTTTCGCCGATCCAGCGTGATGGAACTATCGTAGCTCCATTCGTGGATGCCCATCTTCTGGCTTGTCAGCGTCACATGCGGCGGCGGCCGGTCATTGAGGTCGCCGCCTTTGCACAGCTTGTCGATCGAGATCGCCGCCTCGTGGCCGTGCGCCACAGCCCAGATGATGTTCTTTGGGCCGAACGCAGAATCGCCGCCGAAGAAGACGTTGGGCAGCGTCGACTGGTGCGTCACGGTATCGACCTTCGGCATCCCTCCCCTGCCAAATTCGAGGCCGATGTCGCGCTCAATCCACGGAAAGGCGTTCTCCTGCCCGATCGCCACCAGCACGTCGTCGCATTCGAAGTGGACATCGGGCTCACCCGTCGGCTCGAGGTGGCGCCGGCCCTTGTCGTCGTAGCGTGCTGCGACCTTCTCGAAGAGGACGCCGGTCAGCCTGCCAGCGTTATGGGTGAATTCCTTCGGAACGAAGTAGTTCAGGATCGGGATGCCCTCGTGCATCGCGTCCTCTTTCTCCCAAGGCGATGCCTTCATCTCCTCAAAGCCGGAGCGCACGATGACCTTCACGTCATCGCCGCCAAGGCGCCGCGAGGTTCGACAGCAGTCCATCGCGGTGTTGCCGCCGCCGAGCACGATGACGCGGCGGCCGATCCTGTCGATGTGCTCGAAGGAAACGCTGGAGAGCCAGTCAATGCCAATGTGGATGTTGGCGGCGGCTTGTGAACGCCCGGGAATATCGAGGTCACGACCGCGCGGCGCGCCGGTGCCGACGAAGATCGCATCAAAGCCCTCGTCGATGACGGCCTTGAGGCTATCGACGCGCTCTCCGAAGCGCGTCTCAATCCCCCCCATGTCGAGGATATAGCCGACCTCTTCGTCGATGACCGCCTCGGGTAACCGGAAACGGGGAATTTGGCTGCGGATCATGCCGCCGGCGCGCGTATCGGAGTTGATCAACGTGAGTTGATAACCGAGCGGCGCAAGATCGCGCGCCACGGTCAACGACGCCGGCCCGGCACCGATCAGCGCTACCCGCTTTCCGTTTCCTTTGCCGGCATGTGGCAGACGGCTGGTGATATCTTCCTTGTTGTCGGCTGCGACGCGTTTCAGGCGACAGATGGCCACCGGCTCTTCCTCGACCCGCCCACGCCGGCAGGCCGGCTCGCACGGCCGGTCGCACGTCCGGCCGAGAATACCCGGGAAGACGTTCGAGTACCAGTTGACCATATAGGCGTCGCTGTAACGCCCGGCGGCGATGAGACGAATATATTCGGGGACCGGGGTATGCGCTGGGCACGCCCATTGGCAGTCGACGACCTTGTGGAAGTAATCCGGATTGCCGATGTCGGTCGGTCGCATGCCCAACCTACCAGCGGCGTACTTCCCGAAGGGGCCGCTGGTCGGCCCCCTCTGAGAACCTTCTTCGGTGATCGTCACTCTAGTTCTGCCTCTGCGGGCAATTCGGCGTTTCCACGCCTGAATGTCGCAAACATCAAGCCTTTAATAAAGGCTGGAGAAATCATTTCACGATGAAAGTTACCGCGGGAAGGCCCCGTTTCTAGCTTTCAGCTCAATGGCTTGCAACTGCCAGAACACCTGCGGCATTTCGGCGGAACGGTGTGTCCCTCCAAGCACAGGGCGAAACCGACTGCCGGCGCAGACCCTTTCAGCACTCGGGAATCCACACCGCCATCTTATTCGGTCCGCGATTGCTCCAGAGAAAATAGGGAACCGCCGCTCAGCCTCGCTCGCAGCAAATCCGCCGGCAAGGACCGATAGAGCTCGCCGTGCCTGTTCGCTTAAACGCCGCCGGACAACGCAATCTTTGCGCAACCGTCGGCGATCTTCTGCTTCCACTCGGCTCGGTTCTCAAGGACGACCTTGCCGAACCGTTTCTCGCGGTCCTGAAAGTCTGTGCCCTCGAGGACGTAGCGTTTCTGGCCGTTCGGAAGACCAGTCAGCACCCCATTTACGCATTGGATCATCGCATTTTTCTTTTGAGGGCTCATGCGGCTCATAGGTCCGTCAGTCTGACCGTTGAGGATCTCGGCAACGGTCGAGGGGAAGTCCGCTGCCGCTTCGCTGACGACGTGAACGTCGACGCAATCAGCCCGAAGGACCAAAATTGCGGCCGCGGATCGAATGGCTTTTCGCACCTTGGTTACAAGGCCATCAATAAGGTCCATCTTGAAAACTCCGGCTCGATTTCGGAGAGCATTCTTCGGTTGCGCGCTTAGCTCATGTCCTACCCGAATCCGAAAATGCTTATCGCATCGGCGGCGCATACTGGATGCCGCCGAGATTCCATAGCTGGTTCATCCCGCGCGGGATGCCGAGATCGGAACCTACACCGAGGTTGCGGTCATATATTTCGCCGTAGTTTCCGACCTGACGCAATATGTTGACGGCCCAGTCGTTGCTCAACCCCAGCAGCTCGCCAAAGTTTCCCTCCAGACCCATAAGTCTCCGCACCGCCGGCTTTTCGGAGGCGAGCGCCTCGTCGATCGTCGTGGTCCCGACACCGAGCTCCTCGGCATTGAGCAGCGCGAAATGGACCCATTTCACCAGCGTCGCCCATCTCGGGTCATCCTGGCGTACGACGGGGCCGAGCGGCTCCTTTGAGATCGCGTCGGCGAGAATGAGGTGCTCGTCGGCGTCGTCGAGCTTGAGGCGCTCCGAGTAGAGCTGCGACATGTCGCTGGTGATCAGGTCGCACCGCCCGTCCTTGTAGGCCGCGAGCGACTCCGCTGGGGAGGAGGTGACCACGGCTTCATAGGCCATGTTGTTGGCACGGAAATAGTCCGCGAGGTTGGCCTCGCTGGTGGTTCCAGACTGCACACAGACCTTCCGGCCGCCGAGTTCCAGCGAGGACAGCACGTTGGCCGCGCGTGGAATCATGAAGCCCTGGCCGTCATAGTAGGTCACGCCCACAAAGGTCAGGCCGAAGCCCACCTCACGACCCATTGTCCAGGTCGTGTTGCGGGCCAGGAGGTCGATCTTGCCGTCGCTCAGAGCCTGGAAACGCTCGTCGGCGGAAAGCGGCACGTACTGGACCTTTTCCGGGTCGCCAAAGACAGCCGTTGCCACGGCTCGACAGAAATCGACATCGAAACCAGTCCACTTGCCGGCTTCGTCGGCGGCGGAGAAGCCGAGCAATCCCTGGCTGACGCCGCAGACTAGCTCTCCGCGCGCTTTGACGTCGTCCAGCGTCCGGCGCGCAGGCGGGCTCAGCGATTGCCATCGCAGCCAAGACAACGATCAGTCCGGCGAGACGTGTTCGCATGCCGCTTCTCCCTCTTTTTGTTAGGGCTGCGCTGCCTGTCGCACCACCACCTTGGTGCCGACCGGGACGCGATCATAGAGGTCGATTACGTCACGGTTCACGAGGCGGAAACAGCCGGAGGAGACGTCATGGCCGATCGTCCGCGGCTGATTGGTCCCATGGATACGATAGACCGTCGCGCCGAGATAAAGAGCCCGCGCGCCGAGCGGGTTGCCGGGACCGCCGGCCATGAAGCGAGGGAGGTAGGGTTGGCGCTGGATCATTTCCGGCGGCGGCCGCCAATCCGGCCATTCCTGCTTCCGCGAGATCTTCAGGAGTCCCTGCCACTGAAAGCCTTCACGGCCGACGCCGATGCCGTAGCGGATCGCGACGCCATTTCCCTGAACGAGATAGAGGAACCGCTCCGCCGTATGGATGATGATTGTGCCTGGCGGCTCGTTCGTACGAAAATAGACGGGCTGCGGCCGGTATTCCGCCGGCAGCATCTCTTCTTCCGGCGTCGGGACGTATCCGGGTTGCTCCTCGACCGCGAGCTCCTGGCGGGCCGCCGCCTTGGACTGCGTTCCGACCGGCCAGAGCAGCGTGAGCAGGATCGCCACGCCGCACGCAATAGCGAAAGTCAGCCCTGGGATAGTCCGATGCATCGCCGTCCCTTGTTCATCACCGTCCGCGAGATTCATGCCCTGCCACACCGCACAAACAGCATGGTCCCGTATCGTTCGCGCGCACTCGCATCCACCCATTCCGTGATCATCACGTTGTTCTCATAGGACGTCACGACCCGGTCCTCTCGCACTCCCGGAGGGCCGTCGGGCCCGATGAAAGTCCAGCCCTGAGCTTTCTTTTATGAAGACCTCCGACGGCTCCGACTGGTCGGCAAGGTACATCATCACGCCGCCATTCGGGCCCTGCGTGATCTTGTACGGATTCTTGCAGGCTGCTTTCGCCTCTGTTTCCGTGCGGGGGCGATCGTCTTCGTTGCGGTAGGACGCAAGACCCCAGCTCCCCGGCAGATCAGCCACACTAATCGACACCGCCGGCGGCAGCGAAGCCGTCTGGTCCGGACCCGTACCGCGTCCGGCGGAACAAGCGGCAAACGCGCCGACGATTACAAGCACCGACAGCAATGTGGTCGCGGTGAACGCCGGCCTGGAGAAGCCATATCGCTCGCCCCGACGCATCCCGATTCCCAGGTCCGCCTTCATCATCCCCTCATTTCGCGATCACCGCCGCGCAATCGCAGTCTAAGCCCCCATTTCGTCCGACGTCCATCGGGACCGCCTTCCCGCGGCCCACCTGCTCCTCCCTGGGTCCGGAGTGACCTTCGCCCAAGACCTTCGACGGCGCGCGATTGTAGCAACGAAACGACCGTCGAATATCCGGTTTGCGCAGCATCTATCCGAATGGCGCACGATCCAGGCAGCCTTTTGTCCAGGACATCAGGAATGTTCGGGGCGTGAGATTTCTTTTCGAAAGTAAGCGTGCTTGTCTCGGTGCGAGGAAACAGCCACCAGCGGGGCATTCGGGATGATCTGCGCAAGCTGGAACGGTCGATCTGCGGTGTTTGCACTTGTCGTGGGCGCGGCTTGGCTAAATGCGGCGCCACCCGCTTTGGCCGGAACGCTCGACGATGTGCGCGCGCGTGATCGGCTGATTTGCGGAGTGAGCGAGGGGCTTCAGGGCTTCTCGAGCCAGGATGCGTCGGGCGCTTGGCACGGCTTCGACGTCGATTTCTGTAGAGCGCTTGCAGCCGCCGCGCTCGGCGATCCGAGCAAGGTCGACTTCAAGCCGTATTCAGCGGCGGCCCGCTTCGACGCCCTGAAGAGCGGCGAGATCGATGTGCTGTCGCGCAACAGCACCTGGACAATGTCGCGCGATCTCGAGCTCGGCCTCGAGTTCGCCGGGATCGCTTACTACGACGGCCAAGGTTTCATGGCGAAGGCCGTCGACGGGTTCAGCAGTGCGCTTGAGCTCGTCGGTGCGCGCATCTGCGTGGTCAGCGGCACGACCACAGAGGAAAACGCGGCCGACTATTTTGCCAGAAATGGGATCACCGTCACGTTTCTTCGCTTCACCGATCGCTCCGATGCGCGGCAAGCCTATGCGTCCGGCGATTGCGACGCCTATACGGCCGATCGCTCGGCGCTCGCCGCAGAACGGACGCTGCTGCCAGTGCCCGACGATCATGTCTTCCTGCGCGAGGTCATCTCAAAGGAACCGCTCGGGCCTGTGACGCGCGAGGGAGACGATGCCTGGACCGGCCTGGTGCGGTGGACGCTCTACGGCCTGATCAACGCGGAGGAGCAGGAGATCAGCGCTGCCTCCCTGTCCTCGCCGGAGAAGCATGATGAGGCGGTCGCGCTCGGAGCGGCGGCGGCCCGTGCGCTCGGGCTGGCTGACGATTGGCTCGCCACGACAATCGCAGCAACGGGGAACTACGGCGGAGATCTTCGACCGCAACCTTGGCGAAGAGACGCCGCTCGGCCTTTCCAGGGGCATCAACGCGCTCTGGACGAAGGGCGGCATCCTCTATGCCCCGCCGATGAACTAGGAGGCGGAGCATGCCGCGCTCTTCCTGCAATTCGCCGATCACCGCTTCCTTTCGATCTCATATCGCAGGCGCCATTCTCGCGCTGATGTTTGCAACGTTTTCTGTAGCGGCCATGGCGGCGGCCGCGGAGCCTGCGTTCTCGCCGCGCGAACTGGCCGCCGTCCGGCTCAATATTATCGACATCCTCGACCACGATCCGAACCTGCCCTTGCCGGTGCGGCAGCGGCGGGACGATCTTCTGGCGTACTACGCGGAAGACGCCGGGACGCTGCTATGGCTCGGCGCGGCCCGCGCTTCTGACCTTCTCGCCCGCCTGCAGGCGGCGGACGAGGACGGCCTCGACCCCGCGTCATATCCGGCGGATCGCCTCGCCCTCCTTATGGCGGCAGCCGCGGACGGCGACATCCGCGCGAAATCGATCGTGGAGCTGCATTTCTCCGCGGCGTTCCTCGAATACGCATCAGACATTCGCGTCGGTCGTTTCCTCCCGCACAAGGTCGATCCGAATTTCTTCGTCCAGGAACGGACCATTGACCAGCGCGCAGCTCTCCGGTCGCTCGCCTCGGCGCCTTCCGTTGAGGCGTTCTTTGCTGCCTGGCAGCCCCAGGCGCCAGAATACGCTGCTCTCAAGACGACGCTCGCCGAATACCGGGCAGTCGCGGCCAGCGGCGGCTGGCCCTCGGTGCCGCTCGGCGACACCATCAAACCGGGCATGAGCGACGAACGGATTCCAGCGCTGCGGGCAAGGCTCGCCGTCACCGATGGAGCCACGCCGCAGGCGGCAGAGGGCTCACCGCTGCAATATGACGACGGGCTGGTGGACGCAGTCAAAGCTTTTCAGGCGCGTCACGGCCTGGACATCGATGGCGCGGTCGGTCCTGCGACAATCGTCGCCCTCAACACGCCGGTCGAAGATCGGATCGCGGAGATCACCGCCGCGATGGAGCGCTGGCGCTGGATGCCCGAGGACCTCGGCGATGACCACATCATCGTCAACATCGCCGGTTTCGATCTCAAGCTCGTCCGCGCCGATAGCGTCGTGGACCGCATGTCGGTGGTCGTCGGCAAACCCTATCACCGCACGCCCGCCTTCAGCGGTGCGATCAAATATGTCGAGCTCAATCCCTACTGGAACGTACCGCCCAGCATTGCGCTGAACGAGGAGCTTCCGAAGCTCAGGCAAAACCCAGCCGGCGCGAGCAAGCGAGGGATTCGAGGCCGTGCGCGGTGACACGGTCTATCCGCTGACCTCGATCAATTGGACGCAGTACGGGCCGGGAAACTTCCCGTTCCAACTCCGTCAGCGACCGGGCGAGAACAACGCCCTCGGCCGCGCCAAGTTCATCTTTCCGAACCGCTTCAACGTCTATCTACACGATACGCCCGCGAGGAGCCTCTTCGGACGCAGCGAACGGGCGTTCAGTCACGGATGTATCCGGCTGTCTCGGCCGATCGATCTGGCGGAGGAGGTTCTCGGCCCCGAGGGCTGGAGCCGTGCCAGGATTGATGAGGTCGTCGCCTCGGGAAAGCTTACCGACGTCAACCTGACGACGCCCCTGCCGGTGCACATCACCTACTTCACCGCTTGGGTCGACGGCGGCGTCGCCAATTTCCGCCGCGACGTATACGGGCAGGACGCTAAGCTTGTGGCTGCATTGGAAGGCCAATCCATTGCGTGGTGAGCTTCTCGACCGCAATCGCTGGCAAGCTTGAGAAGTCGTCAGCGCGCTCGAAAACCGCCGTCGACCAATATCTCCGAGCCATTCACCATCGAGGAGCGGTCGCTGAGCAAGAACAGGATCACGTCCGCCACCTCTTCCGGCTCCACGAATTGGCCGAGGGGAATACGGCTCAGCATCGAGGCCGCCTTCGCCTCGTCGCTCCATGCCTTCACGGCCATCGGCGTCAAGGTCACGACCGGATTGACGCAGTTCGCCCGGATACCGTGCGGCCCGAGCTCGGAGGCCATCACCCGCGTCATGGCGTCCAGCGCGCCTTTGGTGGCGCAGTAGCCAACGTGGTCGGGCAGGCCCTGGAATGCGGCCATGCTGGAGACGTTCACGATCGCACCCTTGTGCCCACGCGCGATCCAGTCGCGCGCCGCCTCCTGCGCGACAACCATCGGTGCCTTGGCATTCACGTTCATCAGCCAGTCGAAGGTCTCAAGCGACGCGTCGATGAAAGGCTCGAGCTTCGTGGTGCCTGCGTTGTTGACCAGCAGGTCGAACGGCAGCGCCTCGATGACGGCGCGCCGGGTCTCCGCCATGTCAGCCAGATCGCATACGATGGTTTCGCATGCGATCTCTTGCTTCAGGCTCTCCAGGTCGGAAGCTGTACGGCTGAGCGCGATCACCTTTGCGCCTTCGCCCGCCAACTTGACCGCGGTAACCCGGCCAATTCCTTTTCCGGCACCCGTTACGAGAACCCGTTTCCCGTCGAACTCCATGCCCTTTCCCCTTCCTAAGCTCTCCGCGCCGCACCGCTCAGGGGCTCAGCGTCACCTTGATTGACTTCTGGCCGGAGGCGACGAGGTCGATGCCCTTCTGGAAATCGGCGAGCGGTAGTTGGTGCGTGACGATGCGGTCCATCGGTAGCCGGCCCTCCTCCAGCATCTTGATAGCGACGGGATAGCAATGCGGCCCGAGGTGAGCGCCGTGGATGTTCAGCTCCTTCGTGTCGCCGATAATCGTCCAGTCGACCGTGACCGGCTCGCGCATCACGCTGAACTCAACGAAGGTGCCGAGCTTGCGGATCATCCTGAGACCGCTTTCCACTGCCGCCGGATGCCCTGTCGCCTCGATATAGACGTCGCAGCCATAGCCGTCAGTGAGTTTCATGACCTCGTCGACCGCGTCGACTTTTCCCGGGTTGAGCCCGAGATCAGCGCCGCACATGCGCGCCGTCTCCAGCCGGTCGTCGCTGAAGTCGATCGCTATCAGCAGCCGCGGCCCCTTGAGATGCGCCGCCGCGACCATGCCAAGGCCGAGCGGCCCTGCACCGGCAATCACCACCACGTCCTGGAATTCGATATCCCCGCGCTGCACCGCGTGGATGGAGCAGGCAAGCGGTTCGATGAAGGCGGCGTGCTTCGCCGGAAGCGAGTTCGGGCACTTTGTAGTTCAGCGCACCGGCGGGAAAGATCATGTACTCCGCCATCGCTCCGAAGGTGCGCTGGCGGAAGCCATAGATATCGTGGACTTGGCACATCCAGGTACTGCCCACGCTGGCAATACCGGCACTTCCAACAGGGCACGATCTGCTCCGAGACCGCGCGGTCGCCGATCTTGAGGCCGTATTTCTCACCCGCGCCCTCCCCCAGCGCAACGACCTTGCCGACGAACTCGTGGCCCGGGATTACGGGCGGCTGGCAGTAGCCGATGCGATGCTCGTCACCCCAGAACAACGATGCGCCGAGATAGCACTTGATGTCGCTGGCGCAGATGCCGACCGATTCGACGCGGATCATCACCTCGCCCGGCCCGGGCTCCGGCACCGGCCGCTCTTCCAGGCGATAGTCCTCTGGTCCGTGGCAGATGACGGCCTGCATCGTCTTCGTTGGCATCGTTAGGCGTCCTTCCAAGATTGCTGGAGCACGGAAGTAATGGTGCTCGCAAAGACCACCGGTTTCGAGCTCGTCTTTGCTTGAACGAGACGGGCCGGCAGACGTCAGTGCCGCTTGCTGGCCAATTTCGCTGCGCTGCCCGGACGAGCTTTGGAGGTCGGCGACGCACCACGCGGGCGCCGCCGGTTGATCCCCGGCGACCGCCGCGCCTCGACGTGGAACAGCTCCGTCGAGCAGGTCGCATTTCGCTGCGAGCAGCGTCGGTATTCCGACGGCGTCACGTTACACACCGCCAGGAATTGCCGGTTGAAGTTCGAGAGGTTGTTGAACCCGGTCTCGAAGCAGATGTCGGTAACCGGCGTCTCCGTATGCGTGAGAAGCGCACAGGCGCGGTTGACACGCATGCGGTTCACGTAGCGGACGAAACCGTGACCGGTGTTCTTCTTGAAGAAGCGCGAGAAGGCCGAGTCCGACATACCGCAGCTGCGCGCAACGTCGGAAAGGCGAATGTCCTCGGTCAGATTGCAGATGAGCAAGTTGATCGCCTTGTTGATCACTTCTGACACGGCATGATCGAGCGTCGGCGCGTAGTTGCTGCTGGAAAGAGTCTTCCGGCGATCCGTGCGGTTCAGTGCATCGAGCAACTCCAGGAAAAGAAGTATCCTCCGCGTCGGACTGGCGCGGCCGATCTGGCGAAGGAGCCGCGCGCCGGTCTTGGCGACCTCGCCGTAGAACTCAATGCCGTGCCGCGCGTCGTCTAGAAGCGGGCCGATCTCCTCCAACTCCGGGCAGACGCGCATCATGTCGCGCAGCACGCCGTCGCCGAACTGGATCAGCATGTCGCGATCCTTGACCACTTCGCCAACGGCGATGTCGCTCACCCAGTTGTGCGGTAGATTGGGACCCGTCAGCACCAGGACACCGGCCTGGAAATTGCCGATGTAGTCGCCGACGAACATCTTCCCCGACGTTCTCTGGATCAGATGCAGCTCGTATTCGGGATGGTAGTGCCATTTGGCGAGCGGGAACGGATAGTCGTGGACGTTCCACCGGAACGACTGCCGCGGCTGACCGACGATGAGCTCGAAATCGGGCTCCGCCATTCGCGCGACCCGTCGCTTGGATGTCCGCTCGACAGAAGTCTGGGGCGGAAAAACATCGGGGCCGACATGCATGTCGGCGAGAGACACGCGTTCCATCCGATCCTCCCTGTTGTTGTTTTTGGACCCGCGCTTTGCGCGGTGTCGAATGATGCAAATATGACTCGGCTTACCCACGGCGCGCCACCAAGATAATCACGCCGATTGATATTTTTTTGACGCGTACGACGCCGGTTCGGGAAGCCGACCGCGCCTTCCGAACGCTTTTTGTATCAGCTTCTGGGAAATTTTGCGCACCGGCACGCCCTAGCTGCGAAGCAGTTCGGAACGCTCGTTTGGAAAAAAATGCACAATGCGATGCCTGAAACGATGTGGTGCGCGCGGCGTATCTGCGCGACCGTCGTTGATCAGGGAAACCGAAGGCCGAGGCAGCCCACGATGACGAAATTGGCAGGCTAGCGACATCGCCCTGCCATTTCGGCGCAAGCCGCCTCCCCAGACAGTGCCCCTCGAAGAATGGATGCGGGCCAAGCTCTCGTCCGTAGACAGCCGGGCTCGCTTCTTGAGCTCCGCAAGGAAGGGAGGATTACAAAGATGCGTTCAGCTTTGACTGCCAAAGCAGCACTTGCGGCCGTCGTCATGTTGGCGGGCGGTACAGCTGCGCAGGCCGACTTCTGGTCGGATGCCGGCGCGGCCTACAAGGGTGCCACCATCACCGGCGTGTCGGAGTCCACGCCGCCGTCGAACTACGTCAAGGACGTGCTCGGACCGGCCTTCACCAAGGCGACGGGTATCAACGTCAATTTCGAGACGACGTCCTGGGACCAGATGTACGACAAGGCGATCAAAGACATGGAGGCCAATACCGGCATCTATGACTTTGTCTACATCGAGCAGGACATCATCTACAGCTACCTGGCGCGGAACTTCCTCGTCGACATCACGAAGTCGCTCGCGGACGATCCCAAGCTCAAGTCGCCCGACTTCAGCTTCGACAAGTTCACCTCCTTCATCAACTACTTCAAGGATCCCACCAAGAACGACGACGTCTTCGGCATCCCGATGGAGGCCTTCATCAAGGTCTACCTCTATCGCAAGGACCTGTTCGACGACGCGGACGTACAGGCGGCGTTCAAGGCGAAGTACGGATACGACCTCGCGCCGGCTAAAACCCACCAGCAGTACACCGACATCGCCGAGTTCTTCACGCAGTGGGGTAAAGACCACAACATGGAGCTCTGGGGCTCGACGGTGCAGGCGCACACGGGCCATCCGGCATCGTGGTATGAGTTCTTCGAGAGCGTGGCCCCGACCTTTGGCGTCTATAACTGGGGCATCAACGCCGACAAGAACTACGCCGCCACGGTGGCGAACGGCGGCTCCATGAACAGCGACAAGGCCAAGGCCGCGCTGACGTGGTGGCTGAACAACCTCAACTATGCTCCGCCGGAATCGACTCAGTCGACCTGGGACGAGGTGGCAGCGACTTTTGCCGCCGGCCGCGCCGCGCAGGGCTTGGTCTACGGTGAGAACGCCGCCTGGATCGCCACCAATGCCGACAAGTCGCAAGTGGTCGGCAAAGTTGGCGTCGCGCTGCCTCCGCTGGAGGACGGCGTCATGGCCGATGCAGAGTCCGGCGCGGGCTATATCGGCTACTACGACGGTGGCGCCTTCGGCATCCCGACCTCGTCGAAGAACAAGGAAGCGGCGCTGCTCTTCCTTCAGTTCATCGGCCAGGAATCGGTGCAGGCCGACTGGGCGGCGGCGGGCTCGCGTATCGTCATGGCGTCTACTTATGACGATCCGAAGATCCAGGCGCTCGATGGGAAGGTCGACGGCTATTACACGATGATGAAGAACGACGGTAAGCTGTTTGCCGGCGCGCCTCCCTATCCGTTCCACGCCCAGGTGCGTGAAGCGACGGCGCCGTTCTTCTATCAGGCCATCACCGGCGAGCTCAGCCCCTCCGACGCGCTCGACAAGATGGCGGAAACGGCCGAGCAGGAATTGCAGAACCTCGGCTATCGCAAGTAACCTGACATCGACCGGGGCGGCCGACGGCCGCCCCGGCTGCGCTTTTCGGCCAGCGCGGGTAGCGCGGCGCGCCTCCCGTCGTCAGGGAGGCATTCCGCGTCTCCCGGAGGGCTGACAAGGAACGGGGGGCACATGCGATCGCAGGCGACCGGCTGGCTGCTTCTAGCGCCGACGCTAGCAGTCCTCGGAGTTTTCGGCGTTCTGCCGTTCCTCTACGTTCTGGTTGTCGGCTTCACCAGCTGGAACTCCTTCGCGCTCGATCCGACGCCACATTTCGCCGGGGTCGAGAACTATCGCCGGCTCGTCTTCGACGAACAGTTCCTGCACTCGATCTGGCTCACCGTGAAGTTCGGCTTCTGGGCGGTGCTGAGCGAGGTCGTGCTCGGCTATCTGCTCGCCCAGCTTCTGATGCGCGACTTCCCGCTCAAAGGCTTCTTCCGCACCATTCACACGCTGCCGCTCATGGTGGCGCCAATCGCGGTCGGCGCGACCTGGCGCCTCCTCACCGTGCCGGGCCTTGGTCCCCTCCCCTATTATTTCGATCATTGGTTCGGGATCACGCTGCAGATCGGCCGCTACCCGAACCAGGCTTTCATCACGACTGTCCTGATGGACGTGTGGCACTGGACGCCGCTCGTTACGCTCACGCTTCTCGCTGCGCTTTCAGCGATGCCGAAGGAGCCGTTCGAACAGGCACAGATCGACGGCGCCAGCCGCGCCCAGATCTTCTGGTACATCACGTTGCCGCTGCTGCGGCCGGCGATCCTGGCGACCGTCTTCATCCGGCTGATGGATGCGCTCAGGATTGTCGACGAGGTATGGATGCTGACCGGCGGCGGCCCAGGCGCCGCCACGCGCTATATCGGCCTCTACATATGGCGCGTCGTCTTTCCGAAGACCGACTACGGCTTCGGCTCGGCGGCGTCGCTGCTCACCCTCTATTTCACGATCGTCATCTGCTGGCTCCTCTATGCCGGGCTGATGACGCGACGCGGACAGGACACGGGGGAGTGATGCGCGCGGAAAGTCGTCTGGGCCAGGTTCTCTTCTGGATCGCCGCAAGCCTGGTGACGCTCTTCCCGATCTACTGGATGTTCGTCGTCGCCGCGAAGAGCCGTGTGGAGCTGTTCGGCAAGCCGAACTTCATCGTCACCCACATTTTCTGGGCGAACTACACCGACACGCTGACCAATCCATCCTTCCAGCTCTACATGATGAATTCGCTCATCGTCGCCTCGTCGAACGCGATCCTTGTCACCGCGTTGGCTCTTCTCGCCTGCTACGCGCTCTCCCGCTACCCGCTGGTCGGCAAGGAGAACATCTTCTTCTGGACGATCACCAACCGCATGGCGCCGCCCGCGGTGTTCCTCCTGCCGCTGTTCCTGCTGTTCACGCGCGCCTTCGCCATCGGCGACTGGAAGCTCTACGACACGCGCACGGGCCTGATCCTCCTTTATTGCGTGTTCAACCTGCCGTTCGCGATCTGGACGCTGCGCGGCATCGTGGAAGGCATCCCGAAGGAGCTTGACGAGGCCGCCTTCGTCGATGGGGCCAATACCTGGCAGGTTCTGACCAAGGTCATCCTGCCGCTGGCGCGGCCAGGCCTGGCGGTGACGGCGATCCTGACCTGGGTCTTCGCCTGGAACGAGTACCTCTTCGCCGCCACGCTGACGAGCGTTCACGCGCGTACCATCACGACGGGTCTCGCGGAGTTCGTGACGGTGACCGGCACTAATTGGGGTCAGATGGCGGCGACCGCGACGCTGACGTTGCTGCCGGCGCTGATCCTTGTCGGCATCGCGCAGCGGCACATCGTCCACGGCCTCACCTTCGGCGCGGTGAAGGGATAGCACATGGCAGCTAAGCACGATCCCATCGCGGCAGCGCAGGCCGAGCCGACCGCTCCTCAGCGCGAGGGCTTCCTGCCTATCACCACGAACGCCTTCGACCGCGGCTTCATCGGCGTGGTTGTCTTCGTCGCCATCCACCTTTTGTGGATGCGCTTCATCGAGCCGCTGGGGCTCTCGCTCTATATCGCCACGGCGATTTCGATCGTGCTTGGCATTTTCATCGTGAAGCGGGGTTGAGGACGTCGCGCGAAAGCTCCGATTCCAGTCATCCCGATCCGCCGCCCGCGAGCACGTCGTGCAGCCGGGCCTGGCCCTGGCTGCGTGGGCGAAGATCGAGACCTGACAGCACGTCGACAAGATGGCTCATCATCAGGTCGGACGCGCGCCGGCTCTCGTGCGCGCCGATAGCAGCGACGAGCTCGGTGTGCGCGTGGCGCTCGCAGATCGCGTCCGGCCGCCGCCAATAGAGAGCGATGATGAGCGAGGAGCGCGAGACAAGCTCCCGCACGAAGCCTGCTAGAATCGGCTGGTTCGCGATAGCGGCGATCGCCACGTGGAACTCGCCAGAAAGCGCGATGGCGCGGCCGGTATCGCCCGCCGCCAGCGCGGTACTCTCGTCGCGGATATGGCGCTTGAGAAGCGCCGCATCGTCGGCAGTTGCGAGCTTCGCCGCCATTGCCGCAAGCCGCGGTTCGATCACCGAGCGCGCCTCGAAGACGTGGCGCGCCTCCTCCGCTGTCGGCTCGGCGACATGCGCGCCGCGGTTCGGCTCGATCGTCACCACTCGCTCATGCGCGAGCGCCTGCAGCGCGGCGCGGACGATGGTACGGCTCACGCCGTAGATCGCGCCGAGTTCGTCCTCCGGCAGCCGCGCGCCAGGCGGCAAGCGGTGATCGAGAATGGCGGCGAGCAGCGCTGAGTGAATGCGCGCCGCCTTTGGACTGCGCACGACGGGCCTGCCCGGCAGGCTCTCGCGATCAAGCGTCGCGGATTCTCCAGCGATTTCTCCCATTCGACCCCCAGGCGCCGCCCCTTTTGAACTCGACCTCAAATTCAATTGTATACGATTTAGGCGTTCATTGTGTGCAGATGCGCAAGTTCTAGGCCCTCCCCCTGGCGGCACCTTTTGCGCCAACCTGCCTCCCGCCCGCCATTTCCGGCACCTTTCTCATTCTGCCGCTCGCCTTCCACTTGGCATGCCCCTTGCCACTTGCATCGACAAGGCCAGGAGCGGGACATGGGACGCGCGGCGACGCTCGAACTTGCCGGAGTCACGAAGCGCTACGGGACGACCGTCGCGGTTGACGACATATCGCTGAAGATCGCGGCCGGCACGTATTGCTGTCTGCTTGGTCCGTCGGGCTGCGGCAAGAGCTCGACGCTGCGCATGATCGCCGGGCACGAAAGCGTGTCGGTCGGCGACATCCTGCTCGGCGATGTGAACGTCACCGACCTGCCGCCGGCAAAGCGCGGCACGGCGATGATGTTCCAGTCCTACGCGCTCTTCCCGCATCTCGACCTCGTGGAGAACGTTGCCTTCAGCCAGAAGATGAAGGGCGTTGCCAAGGCTGAGCGGCGCGAGAAGGCGCTTGAGATGCTCCGCCTGATGCAGATGGAGCCCTACGCGTCGCGGAGGCCCGCACAGCTTTCGGGCGGTCAGCAGCAGCGCGTCGCCCTCGCCCGTGCGCTGATCACTGACCCCGAGGTGCTGCTTCTCGACGAGCCGCTCTCTGCGCTCGACCCCTTCCTCAAGATCAGGATGCGCGCCGAACTGAAGCGCCTGCAGACCGATCTCGGCATCTCCTTCGTGCACGTGACCCACAGTCAGGAAGAGGCGATGGCGCTTGCCGACCTCGTCGTCGTCATGAACGACGGCAGGATCGAGCAGGCGGCAAGCCCGCGCGAGGTCTTCGAGCGACCGGCGACCGCCTTCGTTGCCCGCTTCATGGGCATGCACAACGTCATCTCCGGCCGCGTCGCCTCCATCGCCGACGGCGTGGTCAGCCTCGCCGCACCGGGCGGCGGCGCCTTCGCCGTGCCGGCACAGGGCGCCGGACGTCTCGCTGCCGATGAGCCGATCGACATCGCCATCCGCACCGACCGCGTCGGCATCGGCGAAAGCGAGGTCGCGGGCTTCGGATTCACTGGCCTCGTCTCGACGGTCGAGTTCCTCGGGCCCTCCGTGAAGCTCGTCGTCACCGGTCCGGGCATCGAAGAGTTCACGGTGCTTCTCGACGAAGAGGCCTTCCTTGGGCGCCCGGTCGCCGTCGGAAACGCCGTGCCGCTGAACTGGGACGCGCAGGGCGCCGTCGCGCTCGGCCGTCCGAACTGAAATCTCAAAAAAAGGGGAACAGGGATATGACGAACGGCAAGAAATCGACCGGCATCTCGCGCCGCAAGCTCCTGAAGACGGGCGCCGCCGCGATCGGCGTCGCGGCGGGCTCCGGTATCGTCACCGGCTTTCCGACCGTCTGGGCGCAGACGCCCATCACGCTCCGCCAGTTCGGCACCGGCGTGTCGAACCTCAACGACATAGCCGACAAGTGCAAGGCGGACCTCGGCATCACGCTCGAAATGACAGCGATGGATTCCGACGCCGCAGCGCAGCGCGCCGTGACGCAGCCGGACAGCTACGACATCGCCGACATCGAATACTGGATCCTGAAGAAGGTCTATCCGGCCGGCGTGCTGCAGCCGATGGATGTGAGCAAGCTGACCTACTACGACAGCATCGTGCCGCTCTTCAAGAACGGCAAGCTGAAGCCCGACAGCGTCATCGCACAAGGGACCGCGCCGCATACCGTCGGCTACGTCGAATCGGCGGACAGCAAGACCTTCGCCGATCACGAGACCGGCTGGTTCACGATGGTGCCCACCATCTACAACGCCGATACGCTCGGCATCCGTCCTGACCTCGTCGGCCGCGACATCACCACCTGGGCCGACATCATGGACCCGGCCTTCAAAGGCAAGACCGCGATCCTGAACATCCCCTCGATCGGCATCATGGACGCCGCCATGATCATGGAGGCGATGGGCAATATCAAATACGTCGACAAGGGCAACATGACGACGGACGAGATCGACAAGACGATCGATTTCCTCATCAAGACCAAGCAGGCTGGTCAGTTCCGCGCCTTCTGGAAGAGCTTCGACGAAAGCGTCAACCTGATGGCGTCGGGCGAAGTGGTCATCCAGTCGATGTGGTCGCCGGCCGTCGCCGCCGTCCGCTCGAAGGGCATTCCCTGCAAGTACCAGCCGCTCAAGGAAGGCTACCGCTCATGGGGCGGCGGCCTCGGGCTCGCCTCGCACCTCTCCGGGCCGACGCTCGACGCGGCCTACGAGTACATCAACTGGTACACGTCAGGCTGGGTCGGCGGCTACCTGAACCGGCAGGGCTACTATTCGGCGAACATGACCACGGCGAAGAAGTTCATGTCCGACGACGAGTGGGGCTACTGGATCGAGGGCAAGCCCGCGCAGGGCGACATCCTCGCTCCCGACGGCAAGGTCATGGAGAAAGCCGGCGCGGTGCGCGACGGCGGCTCCTTCGAAGAGCGCATGGGCCATGTCGCCTGCTGGAACTCGGTCATGGACGAGGACCGCTACATGGTGAAACGCTGGAACGAGTTCATCGCCGCGTGACCAGCGCCTCCGATACAGCCGCGGTCGGGTTTTCGACCGCGGCATCGGCTGAGAAGAAGAGGCGCCGCCTGCGCTTCGGGGTGGGGCGGCTTGCGCCCTACCTGCAGGCTGCGCCGCTTGCCGTCGTGCTCGGCCTTTTCCTCTTGGTGCCGATCCTGACGATCATCGTCGTCAGCTTCTGGGACTACGATTTTGCCAGGCTCTATCCCGATTTCATCACCACGAACTATTCCGACGTGCTCGGCTCATGGGTCACCTGGAAGACCTATCTGAACACGATCAAATACGCCGCGATCGTGTGGGCGATCACCCTCTTCATCGGCTTCTGGGTCGCCTATTTCCTCGCCTTTCATATCCGCACGACGACGATGCAGATGGTACTCTTCCTCATCTGCACCGTGCCGTTTTTGACCTCGAACATCATCCGCATGATTTCGTGGATTCCAGTGCTCGGGCGGAACGGCTTGATCAATTCGGCGCTGGTCGGCGCCGGCATCGTCCACCAGCCGATCGAGTGGCTGCTCTATTCCGACTTCGCCGTGGTCTGGGCCATGGTGCACCTCTACACGCTGTTCATGGTGACGCCGATCTTCAACACGCTGATGCGCATCGACCGCTCGCTGGTCGAGGCCGCGCGCGACGCCGGCGCGAGCAGTGCGCAGATCATCTGGAACGTCATCGTGCCGTTGGCGAAGCCCGGCATGGCGATCGGCACGATCTTCGTCGTCACGCTGGTGATGGCGGACTTCTCCACCGTGCAGGTCATGTCCGGCGGCCAGAGCGCGTCGGTCGCGCTGATGATGAAGAACCAGATGTCGCTGCTTCAGTATCCGGCCGCCGCCGCCAATGCCGTCGTGCTGCTTGCCGTCGTCCTGGTGATGGTCGCAGGCATTTTGCGCGTCGTCGACATCCGCAAGGAACTCTGAGATGGACCGGGAGCGGCACGGACCAGGCTTCTACGTGCTGGCGGCGTTCTTCGCGCTCTTCGTGATCTTTCTCTATGGGCCGCTTTCCACCATCGTGATCCTCTCGTTCCAGGGGCCGAACGGCGGGCTCACCTTCCCGATGAACGGCGTGTCGGTGCACTGGTTCGCCAACCTATTCCAGAAGCAGGCGGTGGGCGATTTCGGCGGCTCGTTCTCGCGCTCGCTCCGGCTTGGCCTGATGGTGATGGTCAGCACGACGGTGATCGCGCTGCTTGCCGGGCTCGCCTTCCGCCGCCGCTTTGCCGGCTCGACGGCGCTCTTCTATCTGACCGTCTCAAGCCTCGTCGTGCCGTCGATCCTGGTCAGCCTCGGGATCGGCGTCTCGTTCCAGCAAGCCGGGCTGCGGCCTGCCTGGTACTCCTCCGCGCTCGGCGCGCATCTCACCTGGACGCTGCCCTTCGGCGTGCTCATCATGTTCGCGGTCTTCAATCGCTTCTCGCCGGCTTACGAGGAGGCCGCGCGCGACCTCGGCGCCTCGCCCTGGCAGACGTTCCGCTACGTCGTTCTGCCTATGATCCTGCCGATGCTGATCGGCGTCGCGCTCTTCGGCTTCACGCTCTCCTATGACGAGTTCGCACGCACCATGATGACGGCCGGCACCTACAACACGCTGCCGCTGGAGATCTACGCCATGACGACGAATGTCACGACGCCGGTGCTCTACGCGCTCGGCACGGTCACGACCGGCTTCTCCTTCGCGATCATCATCTGCGCCCTCGTCACGATCACGCTCATCAACCGCCGCCGGGCCCGCAATCTCGCACTCTGATGCGTATCCGGCTTGTCAATCCGAACACCACCGAGACGATGACGGAGACCGCGGCACGGGCGGCGCGTGCCGTCGCTGCTCCTGGCACGATGATCGAGCCCGTGACCTCCGCAATGGGCCCGGAGTCGGTGGAAGGCTTCTACGACGAGGCGCTCGCCGTTCCCGGGCTCCTCGCCGAGATCGCCAAGGCGGAAGTCGACGGCGCCAACGCCGCGATCATCTCCTGCTTCGACGACACCGGGCTCGACGCCGCTCGCTCGCTCGCCACGATCCCCGTCGTCGGCCTCTGCGAAGCCGGTGCCGCGACCGCCGCTTTCATTGCTCCGCGCTTCGCGATCATTACCACCCTTCCCCGTTCTGTCGTCCCGATCGAGGCGCTCGTTGCCCGCTACGGCATGTCCGCGCGCTGCCAGGTCCACGCAGCCGATGTGCCGGTGCTGGCGCTTGAGAACGCATCATCGGGCGCGGTCGAAGAGCTGCGCGCCGCCGTTGCCGGTATGCTCGCTGATCCGCAGATCGGCGCGATCGTGCTCGGCTGCGCCGGGATGGCTGAGCTGGCGCGGAGCCTCGCGGAGGAATTCGGCGTGCCCGTTATCGATCCCGTCGGCGCAGCCGTGAAGCAATGCGAAGCACTGGTTGGGCTCGGCCTCGGCACGTCCAAGAGAGGCGCCTATGCCAGACCGCTACCAAAGCGCTACAGGGGGATCCTGACGAGCTTCGCCCCTGCGATATGAGCCAAGCGATATCGATTCGCACGCTTCATCCGGCCCGGCGTTACGCTTGCGATCGACTGGACCGCCGAGGATGATCGAATCCCGGCCACGAAGAGTGTTTTAGGATTTGATCTCGCTCAAAGCCCCTTCGGAGGGGCGCACCGACAATGACGCGATGATCCGAGACAGCACGGTCGCCGCCCTTCTGGATCGGCGTTTTGCAAGCAACAGCATGAAGCGGGAGGCTGCGACTGTCCTGCTCGACCTCTGCCGAGATGGCTTGAACGACGAGCAGATCGCGGCCGCCGTCGAGAATGCAGAGGCGCGGCTGCCCTCCGAGCTGATTAAGGAGATTCGCACCGTCGCGGCGGAGATCGGGATCGACCTGCGTTGATCTGCCCAGCAAGGTGCCGTTAAGGGTTGACGCGCATCAACACGGCGATGTCCGTCATCGGGTAGCGCGTCAAGGATGCAAAGCGCCCAGAAGCCGACCGGTTCGCTCAAGCACGATGCCGACGCCCATGTCGTCGGCAGCACGGTCGCGGTCGTCGGCTCTGTTGTCGACGTCGCGATTTCGGGCGGCGACCTTCCGCCGATCGGCGACGCGCTTCGCGTCGAGGGAGAAGGCGTAGCGCCTATCATCCTGGAGGTTCAGCAGCATCTCGACGCGTCGACCGTCCGCTGTGTCGCTATGGCGGAGACGGCCGGGCTCGCCTGCGGCGACGCGGTTTCCGACACGGGCGGTCCGATCACCGTGCCGGTGGGCGAAGCGGTTCTCGGGCGTCTCCTCGATGTCACCGGCAATGTGATCGACGGCGGCGGTCCGCTTCCCGATGCGATCGAGCATTGGCCCATCCATCGCCAGCCGCCGCCGCTTGCCGAGCAGAGCGGCAAGCGCGAGGTGCTCTTGACCGGCATCAAGGTCATCGATCTCCTCGCGCCGCTCGCACGCGGCGGCAAGGCCGCGATGTTCGGTGGCGCGGGCGTCGGCAAGACCGTGCTCATCATGGAGCTGATCCATACGGTCGCCGAGCATCATGCCGGACTTTCCGTCTTCGCCGGTATCGGCGAGCGCTCCCGCGAGGGTCACGAGCTTTGGACTGAGTTGCGGCGCTCCGGCGTACTCGAGCGCACCGCGCTCGTCTTCGGCCAGATGAACGAGCCGCCCGGCGCACGCTGGCGGATCGGCCTGAGCGCGCTCACGATCGCCGAGTACTTCCGCGACGCGCTCGGCCGCGACGTCCTCTTCCTCGTCGACAACGTCTTTCGCTTCCTGCAGGCGGGCGGCGAGATCTCCGGTCTGCTCGGGCGCCTCCCCTCGCAGGTCGGCTACCAGCCGACGCTTGCAACCGAGATCGCCGACCTCGAGGAGCGCATCACTTCGGTGCGCGGCGCGTCCGTCACGTCGCTGCAGGCCGTCTACGTCCCGGCCGACGACTTCACCGATCCGGCCGTCGCCACCATCTTCTCGCACCTCGACTCCGCCATCGTCTTGAGCCGCGAGTTGGCGAGCCAGGGCCTCTACCCGGCGATCGATCCTCTCGCCTCGTCCTCGATCATCCTCGACCCGCGCGTCGTTGGCGAGCGCCACTATCGGCTCGCCGAGGATTGCCGTGAGTTGATCGAGCGCTACCGCGAGCTTCAGGAGATCATCTCGCTCCTCGGCATGGACGAGCTTTCGAGCGATGACCGCCGCGCCGTCGAGCGTGCGCGCAGGCTCGTGCGCTTCCTGACGCAGCCCTTCGTCGTCACGGCGCAGTTCACCGGCGAGACCGGCGCGTCCGTGCCTCTCGAAGAGACGCTGAAAGGCTGCGAGGCGATCCTCGCCGGCGACACCGATCACTGGGGCGAGTCCTCGCTCTATATGATAGGCACCCTCGCGGACGCCGAGGCGAAGGAGAAATCGCTCTCGGCCGAGAAGGCGACGGCATGAGGCTGCCCACGGCACTCACATGAGGCTGCAAGTCATCACGCCGCTTGAGATCGCCGTCGATGCCGACGACGTCGCCTCCGTGCGCGCCGAGGACTCGACCGGCGGCTTCGGCATTCTCCCCCACCACGCCGACTTCGTGACCGACCTCGCGGTCTCCGTCGTCACCTGGTTCGACCAGGCGGGCGCCGAGCATCGGATCGCCGTGCGCGGCGGCGTGCTTCGCGTCGAGCACGGGGATCTGGTGCAGATCGCGACGCGACAGGCAGTCGGCGGCGATACGCTGGAATCACTCGGCGCGGCAGTGCTTGAGAAGCTCCGCGAGGAGGCGCGCGCGGAATCGGAGGCACGCGTCTCCACCACGCGCATGTATGTGGGCCTCGTGCGCCAGATCGAGCGCTACCTTGAGGCCGGCCGCGGCTTCGTGCCGATGGCGGGCGGCGCTGTCGTGCGGCCGTCGATGGCCGAGGCCCAGGGAACCGGGGAGCCGTCTGAATGAACGAGCCGAACGGCAACCACCTGCATCAATCCGTGGAGGTCAGGCGCGACCGCGAGGCCGAGTGGCGCGCCGTCGGAGAGCGGCCGGTCTGGCGGAATTTCTCCATGATCGGCGCGCTCGGCTGGCTGATCGTCACGCCCATCCTGCTCGGCGCGCTTCTCGGTCGCTGGCTCGACGATGCGTTCGGACAAGGCGTGTTCTGGACCGGCGGCTTGATCTTCCTCGGTGCCGTCATCGGCTTCTATCTCGCCTGGCGGCGCATGGTAGGCGAGCGATGAGCGCAGCGATCGTCACCGTCGGCGCCTTCCTCCTTGGCGTGCTCATCGGGGCAATCCATGCCGGGCTGCTCTTCCGCGCCGTGACATTGCTCGCCGGCGCGCCGAGCGCAACGGCAATGGTGGCGCTCAACGCAGCGCGTTTTGGCTTCGTGATCGTCGCCTTCTGGTTCGTCGCGCAGCAAGGCGTTGCGGCCCTGATCGCGGCGACAGTGGGCTTCACGTTCGCGTTGATCGGCGCGCGCTTCGTCGTGGGACGCGGATGATGCTGAAGAACAGTCCGCTCGCGCCCGACGTTCTCTTCCACATCGGCCCCGTGCCGTTCGACCGCTCCGTCGTGACGACATGGGGCATCATGGCAGCGCTGGTGCTCGTCTCCTGGCTCGGGATGCGGCGCGCCAGTGTCGACGGCGGCCCGCTGCAGAGCCCGCTCGAAATCGTCGTGGAGGCGCTCGCCGATCAGATCCAGGCCGTCATGCAAGCCGACCCCTGGCCCTACGTCCCTCTCCTCGGCACACTCTTCATCTTCATCGTCACCGCGAATCTCTCGGCCGTCCTGCCTGGCGTCGAGGCGCCGACCGCACATCTTGAAACGCCGGCGGCGCTTGCGCTGATCGTCTTTCTGTCGGTACACGCCTTCGGCATCAGCAAACGCGGCTTCCGCGCCTACGCGGCGCGCTACTTGAAGCCCAACCCGCTGCTTCTGCCGCTCAATCTCCTGTCGGAGATAACCCGGTCGTTCTCGCTGATGATCCGTCTCTTCGGGAACATGATGAGCCATGCCTTCGTCATCGCCATCGTGCTCTTCCTGGCGGGTCTCTTCGTCCCGATACCGTTCATGCTCCTCGGCATGCTGATCGGAGTCATCCAGGCCTATATCTTCACCGTGCTCGCGAGCGTCTTTCTCGCCGCGGCGGTGGGAAGCGTCGAAGTCGAATAGGGAATAGAGAGATGAACCCACAGACAATGAGCATTATCGGCGCAGCGATTGCCGTCTCCTTCGGCGCGATTGGCCCCGCGCTCGGGGAAGGCCGCGCCGTCGCCGCGGCTATGGATGCGATCGCCAGGCAGCCGGAATCGGCCAACACGATCTCGCGCACGCTTTTCGTCGGTCTCGCCATGATCGAGACGATGGCGATCTACTGCCTGGTCGTGGCGCTTCTTCTCCTTTACGCGAACCCCTTCACCGGCTGATCCGCAGGCTGACCCCCAAAGGCAAATCGCATGTCCTTCGATTGGTGGACCCTGCTCCTCCAGATCGTCAATTTTCTGATCCTGGTCTGGCTGCTGCATCGCTTCCTCTACAAGCCCGTTCAGGCGGTGATTGCCAAGCGGCGAGCGCTGGCGGAATTGGCACTCGCCGACGCCTCCGCCAAGCGGGCGGAAGCCGAGGCGGAAAAGAAGCAGCTCGACCAGGCGCGCGCCGATCTCGAAGCGAAGCGCCAGTCCCTGATCGACGCCGCTCAGAAAGACGCCGAGGCGAAGCGCAAGGCGGCGATGGAAGCGGCATCGAAGCAGGCAGATGCGCTTCTCGCCAAGGCTCGCGCCGAGGCCGAGAAGGCGCGCGAAGCCGACATCGCGTCGCTGAAAGAGGAGCTTGCGGGGACAGCCGTCGCGATCGCCAAGACAATCCTCACCGGCACCGCGGACCACGATCTCGACGCCGTCTTCCGCGCACGCATCCTGAAAAAGCTTGACGCGCTTCCTGCCGAGAAGAAGACCCCGACGGGCGCCGCGCGGAGCGCAGGTCCCGTAAGCGTCATCACGGCGGAACCGCTTCCGGAGTCCGAGCAGGCGGCATGGCGGGACGCGCTCAAGAAGCGCGGCTTCGATTCTGGCCCGATCGAGTTCTCGGCTGATCCCGCCCTCGTCGCCGGCGCAGAGCTTCGCCTCCCTCACGGCGACGTGCGGTTCGCATGGACGGATCAGTTGAAGGAGGCGGAGAGCCTCCTGAACACGCCGAAGGCGGCCGAGTGAGCGCGCCCGCGGGCATCGCCGAGTGGCTCGCGCGCTCAGGCGCGGCGCTCAAGAATTTTTCCGTCGACGCCCGCTATGAAGTGGTCGGCACGGTGGAGCACTACGCCGACGGGATCGCGCGCGTCTCCGGCCTACCGACGACGCGGCTCGGCGAGCTTTTACAGCTTGGCGACGGCGAGCTTGCGATCGCACTCGGCGTCACCAAGGAAATCGCGAGCTGCGTGCTTCTGACCGGCGAAGCGGAGATCAGGGCGGGTTCCCCCGCGCGCCGTACAGGCCAGGAGGCAAGCGTTCCCGTCGGAGAAACGCTTCTCGGCCGCGTCGTCGACCCGCTCGGCAATGCGCTCGACGGGGGCGAACGACTGGCAGCGGAGCGCCGCGATCCGGTCGAGCGCCCGGCGCCCGGCATCGTCGATCGCGACTTCGTGGACGAGCCGCTCGCGACCGGGATCATCGCGGTCGATTCCATGATCCCGCTTGGCCGCGGCCAGCGCCAGCTCATCATCGGCGATCGCAAGACCGGCAAGACCGCAATCGCCGTCGATGCGATCATCAACCAGAAGCGCAGCGACGTCGTCTGCGTTTACGCCGCCGTAGGCCAGAAGGACTCCGCCGTGGCGCAGGCGATCGAGGCAGTGCGCGCGCATGGCGCACCGGAGCGAACTGTCTTCGTCGTCGGCCGCGCCGATGCGCCGGCCGGCCTGCAATGGCTCGCGCCTTACGCAGCTTGCACGATCGCCGAGTTCTTCCGCGACCGCGGCCAGGATGCGCTCCTCGTCATCGACGACCTCACCAAGCACGCCGCGGTCTACCGCCAGCTCTCGCTGCTCCTCCGCCATCCTCCCGGCCGCGAGGCCTATCCGGGCGACGTCTTCTACATGCACTCGCGGCTGCTTGAGCGCGCCGCCAAGCTGTCAAAGGCAAACGGCGGCGGTTCGCTGACAGCGCTTCCGATCGCCGAGACACAGGCCGGGAACTTGAGCGCCTATATCCCAACCAACCTGATCTCGATCACGGATGGCCAGATCTATCTTGAGCCGAAACTCTTCTACGAGGGGCATAAGCCGGCCGTGAACATCGGCCTCAGCGTCTCGCGCGTCGGCGCCAAGGCGCAGCCGCCGGTGCTGAAGGACCTCGCGCAGAATCTCCGCCTCGCCTACGCGCAGTTCCTCGAGCTCGAAGTGTTCACGCGCTTCGGCACCATGGTCGACGCGCGCACAAAAGCGACGATCGAGCACGGAAGGCGAATCCGCGCCGCGCTGAGCCAACCGGAGAATGCGCCGCTATCGCTCGCCGAGGAGGCCGGGCTGCTTCTTGCCCTCTCCGAGGGTCTCTTCGATCCGCTGCCGCTCGAAGCGGTGCCCGCGCTCCGCGAGTCGCTCCACGACCAGCTCGCCTCCGACCGCTCCGATCTCGCGGCGCGGATCGCCGCAACCGGAGCGCTCAACGACGAGGATCGCGCAGCGCTGCTCGCTCTCATGAAATCGATCGTCACAGCGTTCGCGGCGGAAGCCGGTAAGAGCGATGGAACAGCTCCCCAGGCTTAACGCACGCCTCGCCACGCTCGCGGAGCTTCGCGACATCGTCCGCGCCATGCGCGCCATGGCCGCCGGTGCCGCGCGCGAAGGCGAGGCAGCGCTGCCGGCGGTGCGCCGCTACAGCGATATCGTGGAGGCGGCCGTCAACGACGGCCTCGACCTCGTCGATGATGGCGGAGCGGAGAGGCGCATGACGGAAGCGTCGGCGCGCTCTCGGGCCCTCTGCCTGATCGGAACGGAACATGGTTTCGTCGGAAACCTGAATGCCCGCCTCGTCCGCGAGGCGGAGCGGCCGGAAGGCAGCCGCATCTTTGTCATCGGGCGGCGCGCGGCGGGCGCCGCGGCGGAAGCGGGGCTCAAGGTCGACGGAGTCCTCCCGATGACCTCGCACATGCGCACGATCCCCCTCCTCGCCCGGCAGATCACCGAGCTGATATCCGCCGACGAGGTGCGCGTCGCTTTCTGCCGCCATCGACCGGAGCGCGGCGTCTCGGTCGTGGAGCGCCAGGTCGTCCCTGTCTATCGCCCCAAAGACAAGCCGCGGAACCTGAACCCGCCGCTCCATCATCTTCCGCCGATCGACCTCCTTCGCGCCTTTGCCGGCGAGTACCTGATGGCGGAGATCGCGCGCGCCCTGACAGAGGCTTTCGTCGGCGAGAACGAAACACGGCTCCGCGTTCTGAACGCGGCGGACCGCAACATCGGCGACAAGATGGATTTGCTCAGGCAGGCAGCCCGTCAGCTTCGCCAGGAGACGATCACGGCCGAGCTCCTCGACATCGTCATCGGCGCGGAAGCCGTCGGGGAGCAGGCGACCGGCTGAGGATCAGCGCTTGCAGAAAGCCTGATAGAGCGCGCCGACGACCCCGACCACTTCCGGCCGGGCGATCGCATAGTAGATGTTCTTGCCGTCGCGCCGTGCCACGACCAGGTCGTCCGCCCGGAGCCGCGCCAACTGCTGCGAGACCGCGGATTGGCGGATGTCGAGAATTTGCTCAAGCTCGCCGACCGTCCTCTCCCGCTCGGTCAGCAGGCAAAGGATGAGAAGGCGGGATTCATGCGCCAGCGCCTTCAGGAATTCCGCGGCCTCCCGCGCTCTGACCAGCATCTCGTCGACATCGAGCGCCTTGGACTCAGGGGCCGGCGGTTCCTTCAAAACCTGCAAAGAACGCTGCATAAGTGACACCTAGCTTAGTTGCTGTACTCCATAGGCTTTCCGGGGCCCCCGCTTCAATAGAGAACCTCCGGCTGCCGCTCACTGCTCCGCGAGAGAGGCGACTTTTGCGGCCGCCGCGGCCGTTGCCGGCTCAGCCACGCCGGCCTCCGCCCCAGCGATCGGAAGCACCACTTCGAACACGGTTCCGCGGCTTTTCGCCGGCCTGACCTCGATCCGCCCGCCATGGCTTTCCACGATCTGCTTGGAGATCGCGAGGCCAAGGCCGCTACCCTCCCGGCGCGAGCCGCGGCGCGAGAACTTCTCGAAGATCGCGGCGCGGTCGCTTCCGGGAATTCCCAGGGCCGCTGTCGCGCACCGAGATGACGACCGAAGCGCCGCGCATCATGCCGGAGACGGTCACGTGCCCGGCCGACGTGTCGTTGAACTTGATGGCGTTGTGGATCAGGTTGATCAGCACCTGCTTCAGCCGGTCGGCGTCGGCAAGCACGCTCGGAAGGCTCTCGGGCAGGCGCTCGTCGAGCTCGATTCCCCCCTGATGCGCGAAGCCGAGCATCGCGGCGATGGCCTCGCGTGCAATCACGGCCGGATCGAGCGGCACACGCTTCAACACCTGCTCGCCGCTCTCCAGCCGGTTGAGATCGAGTATCTCGTCGAGAAGCCGGGTCAGGCGCTGGCTCTCCTGGTAGATGATGCTGACGAAGCGATCGCGCTTCTCCTCCGGCAACGCTTCGGAATCGAGGAGTACCTCCGCAAAGGACCGGATCGAGGTCATTGGCGTCCTGAGCTCATGGCTGACAAGCGACAGGAAGTCGTCCTTCATCGTGTCGATTTCCTTGAGACGCGCATTCGCCTCGCGAAGCTGTGCCGCAATCGCTTCGAGCTCGGAGGATTTCTGCTCCAGCTGCCGGCCATACTCGATCGCCTGCTGCGTCTCGTCGAGGATGGTGATCACCTCGTCGAGGCTGATCGTCTCGCCGCCCGCGATGCGCGACACGAGCACACGCGCCGAGGCCGCGCCGATCGAGCCCGCAAGCTGGCGTTCGACGAAGGAGATGAGCGGCGTGTCGGCGACGAGCTCGTGGATCTCCCGCTTCTCGCTGTCGGCGTAGTCGCGAAACGCGCGATAGGCGCGCTCCGGCCCGACGATGCGCCGCGCGAGCGCCATCAGGTCTTCGACAGCAGTGTCGCCCGTCCACGCCCGCGACGCCTCGCGCGGCGGTCGGCCAAACGCATCGACAAAGAGTGCGCTCTGCAGCCGCTCGAGCGGGTTCCGGTTGGAGAAGAGCGAGACGAAGACGTAGGCACCGACGTTGAGCGCAAGGCTCCAGAAAAGCGCGTGCACAAGCGGGTCCCAGCCCTCCAGGTGGAAGAGCGCCTCCGGCCGCAGGAACCGCAGGCCGAACGGACCATCGGTCAAAAGCCCCTGCATCGCACCGCCGACGCGGATGACGCTCGGCAGGAGCAGAGTATAGGCCCACACCGTGAAGCCCGCGATCAGCCCGACCACGGCACCGCGCTCGGTGCCGTTCCGCCAGTAGATGCCGCCGACCATCGCCGGAAGGAGCTGGGCGGCGCCCGCGAACGAGATGAGCCCGATCGCTGCGAGCGCATCGGAGCGCGCGCCAACGCGGTAATAAAGGAAGCCAAGCGTCAGGATCAGCACGATCGAGAGGCGCCGGACCGCGAGCAGCAGCCCGGTCAGATCGCGCTTCTCGTGCAGCCTTAGTCGGCTGCTTCTCAAAAGAAGCGGCATGACGATGTGGTTGGAGATCATGATGGAGAGCGCAATGCATGCGACGATCACCATCGAGGTCGCCGACGAGAAGCCGCCGATGAACGCGCCGAGCGCCAGGAACTCGCGTCCGGCCTGCATCGGGACGGTGAGCACGTAAAGGTCCGGGTTGCCGGCGGCGCCAATCGAGCCGAGCCCGGCGACCGCGATCGGCACCGTGAAGATGCTGATCACGAACATGTAGAGTGGGAAGAGCCAAGCGGCGGTGCGGAGGTGCCGCTCGTCGGTCACCTCCACGACGGTCAACTGGAACTGCCGCGGCAGGCAGACGATCGCGGTCGCGGCGAGGAAAAGCGTCGCCGTCCATCGCGCCGGGTCGCTGCCGTGGAATGGCGGCGTGTCGCGCAGTGCCGGATTGAGCCAGAGCGGCCCCGAATAGTCCGCGCTCGCCACCTTGAGACCGATCACGACGAAAAGCCCGACCGCGACGAGCGCCGCGAGCTTGACGAGCGACTCGAAGGCAATCGCCGCAACGACGCCGGGATGATGCTCGTCCGCACCGATATTGCGCGTGCCGAAGATTATGACGAACGCCGCCATCGACGCCGCCACCCAGAATGCCGTGTCGCCGAAGACGCCGTGCGACTCCGCCGAGATCAGCGAGCGGCCGATCGTCAGCGTGTCGAGGCTCGTCGCCACCGATTTGAGCTGCAGCGCGATATAGGGCGTCGTGCCCACGATCGCGATCAGCGTCACGATCGCGGCGACGCGCGTGCTCTTGCCGTAGCGAGAGGAGATGAAGTCGGCGATCGAGGTGATGCGGTGCGTCTTGGAGATGCGCACGAGTTTCCGAAGCAGGAACCATGCGCCGACGAAGACCAGGGTTGGGCCGAGATAGATGGCCGCGAACACCGCGCCGTTTCGCGCCGCCGATCCGACCGCACCGAAGAACGTCCACGACGTGCAATAGACGGTGAGCGATAGCGTGTAGACCACTGGCGAATTGATGAGCTTCGCGCGGCCCTTCGCCGCCATGCGGTCGGTGACGAAAGCGAGCACGAAGAGAAGCGCGAGATAGGCGCCCGCGATCGGAAGGACGAAGCCGGGAGTCAGCATGACGCCGCCTTAGCGATCGTCGCCCTCGCGGGCGATCACGTTGCGCGCGCGCGCATCGACCGGCCATTCGAGCCGTCGTGCCACGATCCCGCCGACGACGATGAGCGCAAACCAAACGACGAAGATGTAGACGATGAAGAGCGGAAAGCCTGCCGCCCGCGACCAGGTTTGCAAGATGATCACGACCGGCGGGGTGAGCAGGAAGGCGCCGACCCAGGGGAGCAGGAACGCCAGCTCGGCGATGCGCTGGCGGCTCATGTGCTCTCCCCTTCCGCCGCACCGGGCACCTCGACGCCGGCAAGCGAGAGCGTCAGATCCACGACTTCGCGATTGGAGAAGGGCTTGGTGACGAAAGCGTCGGCGCCGAGCGCGAGCGCCATGCGGCGGTCGTTCTCCTGTCCGCGCGCCGTCAGCACCAGGACGGGCGTGTCGCGCAGCTCGGGATTGCTCTTCACGAAGCGGAGCACCTCGAGGCCATTCTCCTCCGGCAGCATGATGTCGAGGATCATGACGGCCGGGCGCAGGTTCTTGACCGCCTGTAGCGCCAGCGCGCCGTCCTTGGCGACGGCGACATCAAGGCCCGCACGCTCGATCAGAAAAGTGAGCGATTCCACGATATACGGCTCATCCTCGGCGATCAGCACCAGGGGACGCACGTCAATCCTCCCACGGCCGGCTTGTTTCGCGGCCTTTATCAATGCGTGCACTTTACCTGATCTTCTCCCTGCTTACAGGCCCGTTGCCGGGCTCACCTGCGGGAACGCCCGCTGCGCACAGCCCTCCCGCGGGCAAAGGTGGCAGTTGATGCCGGCTTCGAGGGTCAGCCCCGACCCGCCGGGAAGCGCCTCGCCATAGACGATGCGCTCCGCATAGGCCGCGTCGCACGCGATCATGACGCTGAAGGTTTCGCCCGGCATTCCGAAGCCCGCAGGCTGCTTCGCGACCATGCGGGCAATGAACAGGAACTCTCGCCCGTCCGGAAGCCTGACGCGCTGCGTGACGAGCGAGCCGGGCGTAAGCGGCGTGCGATAGATCGCCCAAAGCGGACACGCGCCGCCGTAACGCGGGAGCCGAAGCGTCGGTAGACTGAAGCGCTTCGAGATGTTGCCGGCCGGATCGACGCGCAGGAAGGCGAAGGGGATTCCCTCAGCGTCCGGGCGGCGGAGAGTCACCAGCCGATGGCAGACCTGCTCCATGCTGGCCCCGAAATGGGCGGCAAGGCGCTCCAGGTCGTAGCGCACCATCTCCGCGGCGGAGCGGAAGGCATCGTAGGGAAGGACCAGCGCGCCGGCTCCGTAGCTGTAGAGCGCCTCCGTCGCCCTCGTGCGCGCGATGTCGGACGTGAGCCGCGGATCGAGGACAAGCCGCGCGACCGGCGCCGCCTGGTCGACGGCGAAGGCAAGTCGCGCAAGCTCGAAGCGGCACGTCGACGGCGGGAGGCCGGCGGCAAGTGTGAAGACGGCCCGATCCGCATCGAACGTGCCCCGACGCGAGCCGGCGAGGCCATGCGCCGTCGCTTCCGCCGATTCGATGCGGATTCCATGTTCTGCGTGGAGCCAGCCGGCGATCGTCGCCTCGCTCGGGACACCGTCGGCCTGCATCTTCGCGGCGAGCGCGCCCGCCGCGTCCTCCAACTCGGCGAAGAAGCTCCGTCGGTCGATGATGAAATCGTCGACCTCCTCCGCCGGCGTCGTCGGCCGCGCGCTGTCGCCGAACTCGTTGAGGCGCTCGAAGACGGCCTTGGCGATGTCACCGAGCTTGCCGCTCTCCTCCGCGATCAGGCCGGTGAAGCGCTCGCGCTGCAGCGGCGCGATGTCGGGATGCTCGCGCAGTATCTCCGAGAAGGAGCGGATCGAGGTCATGCGCGTGAGGAGCTCGTGGCTCGCTTCGAGCAGGTCGGAATCGTGCGCGAGGCGATCGGAGAGCGTCTCGGAAAGAACACTCGCCTGGCGGTAGGACCGGTGCAGTCGCACGAGCGCCCTCCCCCATGCCGGCTGCCGCCCGACGATCTCCTGTGCTCCTGCCGGATCGATCGACAGGTCGCGAAGCAATGGATCGGCGGTGATCTCCGTCAGATCCTGCACGAGGCGCGAAGTCTCTGCGCCGGTGATCTCGTCGATGTCGAGATCGAGCGCGTCGGCGAGGCGGCGAAGCAGCGCGCCCGCGATCCGCCTCTTCCCCTGTTCGATCAGATTGAGATAGCTCGGCGAGATGCCGACCTGGGCGGCGAGCGCCGTCTGCGTCATGCCGCGCTCGCGCCGTGTCTGGCGCAGGCGAAATCCGGCGGGCGTCCTCTCCATTTCTGCTCCCTGGGCGGGCATTTTCTTGACAGGCTTTACAACCCGCCCGCAGATCACAGAGAGATATTTACAAAAATCTCCTTTGTAATCAATTGCTTCTAGAAAGAATTACGGCAGGCATTTACACTGCCCATCGGCTCGCTTTGCGAGCCCGCCCGTCGCGCCAAGACGACGGCCACGGGATGAGACATCCAGGAGGAAACTCATGAAGATCGACAAGAGCGTCACTCGGCGCGGCCTGCTTAAGGCCGGGGCGGCGACGTCGCTGGTCCTTGCCGCGCCGATGCATTTCGTCCGCGGTGCGTGGGCCGACGAAAAGGCCATCGGCAATTTCCCAGCCCATACGTCGGGCTCGAGCGTCACCTACGGCTTCATCGTGCCGCAGACGGGCGCCTACGCCGACGAAGGCGCCGATGAGCTTCGCGCTTACCAGCTCGCCGTGGCGCACATCAACGAGGGCGGCGGCATGCTTCAGACGATCAAGCCGCTGAGCCTCAAGGGCAACGGCGTCCTCGGCAAGAAGGTCGAGTTCGTGACGGGCGACACGCAGACCAAGCCTGATGCGGCCCGCGAAGCCGCGCAGCGGGCGATCGAGCGAGACGGCGTGATCATGTTCTCCGGCGGCTCCTCGTCGGCGATCGCGGTGGCGCAGCAATATCTCGCCCAGGAAAAGGGCGTGATCTTCATGGACGCGCTGACCCACTCCAACGACACCACCGGCAAGGACCGCCGCCGCTACGGCTTCCGCCACTTCTTCAACGCCTATCAGTCCGGCATCGCGCTCGGGCCGATCCTGGCGGAGCGCTACGGCAAGGATCGCCGCGCCTTCCACCTGACCGCCGACTACACCTGGGGTCACACTCAGTACCAGTCGATCAAGGACGCCACCGAGAAGCAGGGCTGGACGACCGTCAACAACATCATGACGCCGCTCGGCTCGCCGGACTTCTCGCAGTTCCTGACGGCCGCGATCAACTCCGACGCTGATGTGCTCGTGCTGAACCACTACGGCAAGGACATGATCAACTCGCTGACCCAGGCGGTGCAGTTCGGCATGCGCGACATGCAGAAGAACGGCAAGCAGCTTGAGATCGTGGTTCCGCTCTATTCCGAGCTGATGGCAAAGGGCGCCGGCGATAACATCGAAGGCGTGCTCGGCACGGCGAACTTCAACGAGAAGCTGGACGACCCCGGCAGCCAGGCATTCATCAAGGCCTTTTCCGACAAATACGGCTTCCCGCCGTCGCAGGCCGCGCAGACGGCCTACGTCCAGACCCTGCTCTACTCGAACGCTGTCGAGCAGGCTGGTACCTTCTACCCGCCTGAGGTCATCAAGACGCTCGAAGGCGCGGAAATCGAAGGGATCGGCTCGGGCACGGCGATCTACCGCGCGGAGGACCATCAGTGCTTCCACGACATCCTCGTCGTGGAGGGCAAGGCCCCGTCCGAGCGGCAGAACCAGTACGACCTTCTGAAGATCGTGCAGCAGGTCAAGCGGGACGACGTCACTTACGATCCGAACATCCCGGACTTCAATCCGGACGGCAAAGCGGAGCTCGGCCCGTACGAGCCGGCGGCCTAGCCCGATCTGAGACCGCGGGGAGCGCAGGAAAAGTGCCTGCGCTCCCCTCGCATGACTTCCAATACCGCGCTATGAAAGCCATGCCGGGGCGGCCGGCAGAGGCAACCTCTCCGAGTGCTGTATGACCATCAACAGCGTCTTCCTGATGGTGCTGACCGGGTTACAACTCGGTGCCATCTACGCACTGATTGCGCTTGGCCTGACGCTCGTCTTTGGCACGCTCGGAGTGGTCAATTTCGCCCATGGCGCGCTTTATTTGATTGCCGCCTATTTCGCGGTGTTCTTGGCCAAGAGCATGGGATTCGGGCTGACCATCGTCCTCGTCCCGATTATCCTCTTCGTGATCGGCCTCCTGATGGAGCGAGGGCTCATCCGCTTCTTCTATCGCCGCCCACACACTGACCAGATCCTCGTCACCTTCGGTCTCGCCATCGTCGTCGAGGAGACGCTGAAATGGATGTTCGGCGCCAACAACATCCCGTTCAACCTGCCGGGCTGGGGTGCGGGACAGGTGCTCTTCTACGGCCTCGGCGCGAACGTTCCGGCGGCTATTCCCGGGCTTCGCATCCCGATGCCCTTCCTCGAAGGCTTCACGTTCTTCCCCTTCTGGCGCCTGCTTCTCATTGTCGTGACGGCGCTGACGATCTTCGCGCTCTTCGCCCTGCTCCAGTTCACCCGCTTCGGCCTCGTCGTCAGGGCCGGCATGCGCGATCCTGAGATGCTGCGCTTCCTCGGCATCAACGTGACGCAGCGCTTCGCCATCGTTTTCGGCATCGGCGCGATGATTGCCGGAATCGCCGGCGTGTTCGGCGGACCTGTGACGCAGGTTTCGCCCTCGGTCGGCATGGCGTTGCTGGTGCCCTCGTTCCTTGTCGTGGTGATCGGTGGGATGGGATCGATGCTCGGCGCGCTCGTCGCCGCCTTGCTGCTTGGCATGGCGTCGAGCTTCACGACCGGCTTCGCGGCCACCGTCGGCGACCCGACGGCGAAGATGCTGCTGACGGCGCTGCAGCAGATCGTTGTCTATCTGGTCGCCGTCATCGTCCTCCTGATCCGCCCCCGCGGCCTCTTCGGCAAGAAGGGCATGTTCGAATGAGCAACATCACCGAAGGCGTGGCTACCGCCTACAGGGCTTCCGCCGGAGCCTCCCGCCCGCGGCTTATCACCCGCGTCGATCTTTTGGTGATCGTCGTCTTCGCGGTCGTCGTCCTCACGATGCCGAACTGGCTGGTGCTCATCGCCGGCTACGAGGCGCTCGCGACGAAGATCGTGATCTGGGCGCTCTTCGCGCTCGGCTTCGACATTCTGCTCGGCTTCACCGGCTATCTCTCGTTCGGTCATGCCGCGTTCTTCGGCTCGGCCGCTTACATCACCGGCCTTTGCCTGAAGCATCTCTCGTCCGACATCCTCCCCGCGATGGCGATATCGTTCGTCTGCCTGATCTTCATCGCGCTCATCCTCGGTGTCCTGACGCTTCGGCGCTCGGGCATCTATTTCTCGATTCTGACGCTCGCCTTCGCCGAGATGGCGCACGCGCTGATCCTGTCGTCGACGCTCCAGCGGTGGACCGGCGGCGACAACGGCCTGACCGGTCTCCCCTACCCGACGCTCCTCGGCACGCGGATGAACGGTCTCTATGTCTTCTATTTCTGCGCTGCGATCCTGATCGTCGGCTTCATCATCGCCCGCATCATTCGCCGCTCGCCCTTCGGGCTGATGCTGCGCTCCATCAAGGAGAACCCGATGCGGCTTGAATACACGGGCGTGAACGTCTTCGCCTACAAGATGGCCGCCTATGTGATCTCCGCCCTCTACGCGGGCGTCGCCGGCATGCTGATCGTGATCAACGAGCCCTATGTCGCGACCGAGTACATCTACTGGTCGACCTCCGGCGAAGTTGTGATCATGTCGGTAATCGGCGGTGTCGGGACCCTGATCGGTCCGATCATGGGCGCCGCCTTCATGCTCTATTTCGAGAACGTCGTTCAGGGCTTCATCGGCGAACAGTGGAAGCTCGTTCTCGGAATCATTTTCGTCTTCATCGTCATCTTCCTGCCTGGCGGCTTTGCCGACCTCGGCCGCCAGATTTGGCGCGCCACCGGACACCGCGTGCGCGCACGCCGGCAGAACGTCCCGGACATGGCGCCGGAAGCCGACGAGGACCGGCGGCATCCGCGCGTCGACCAAGAGGAAGAGGAAGAGTGAGGGAGAGCGGGATGCCCGGAGTTCCGATCCTCGAAGTGCGCGGCGTCTGCAAGAACTTCGGGGGCCTGCGTGCGCTCGACAATGTGGACCTGACCGTCGAGGAAGGCTCCATCCACGCCATCATCGGCCCGAATGGCGCCGGCAAGTCGACGCTCCTCAATGTGCTGATCGGGCTGATCGAGGCGGACAAGGGCACCGTCACTTTTGCCGGACAGCTTCTCAAAGGCCTCTCGCCCCACACGATCATCCAGAAGGGGATCGCTCGCGTCTTCCAGACGCCGCAGATCTTCCCCGGCCTGTCGCTAGTGGAGAACGTCGCCATCGCCGCGCTCGCCAAGCGCGACGGGCAGTTCAGCCTGCGCATACGCGAGTCGCTGACGCCCGGGCATCCGATCATGGAGGAGGCGCAAGAACATCTGCGCGACGTCGGCCTCGCCGACAAGCTGAAGACCGAAGCGCAGCATCTCTCGCGCGGCGACAAGCGGCGTCTTGAGCTGGCGCTCTGCCTCGCCGCCAAGCCCCGCCTGCTCCTCCTCGACGAGCCGACCGCCGGAATGTCGCGGCACGACACCAACAGCACCATCGACCTTCTCAGGCAATTGTCGCGTCGCGGCATGACAAAGATCGTCATCGAGCACGACATGCATGTCGTGTTCTCGCTTTCCGACCGCATCTCGGTTCTGGCGCAGGGCACCGTCATTGCCGAGGGCCCACCGGCTCAAGTGCGCGGCAATCCGCGCGTGCAGGAAGCCTATCTCGGGGGAGCCCATCAATGACGCTCGCCGCAGAGGCCGCCACGACGCGTCCGGCCGTCAAGGAGCCAGCCTATTTCACCTGCCGCGACGTGCACGCCTATTACGGCGAGAGCTACATCGTGCAGGGCGTCGACTTCGCGGTCCGCGAGAAGGACATCGTCGCGCTGCTCGGGCGAAACGGCGCCGGCAAGACCTCGACGCTTCGAACGATCGCGCGCGCCGCACAGCCGTCGCTGAAGAAGGGTGAGATCTGGCTCCGCGGCAAGGCGCTTCACAAGATGCAGGCGCACGAAGCCGCCCGCATCGGCGTGCAGCTCGTGCCGGAGGATCGTCGCATCATCCCCGGCATCACGGTGGAGCAGAACCTGATCGTCGCGCAGGTCGCGGAGCGCGCCGGCTGGCCGCTCGGACAGATCTACGAGCATTTCCCCCGGCTCGCCGAGCGCCGTCGCCAGGAGGCGACCACGATGTCGGGCGGCGAGCAGCAGATGCTGGCCGTTGCAAGAGCGCTGGCGCGCGATGTGAAGCTGCTTCTCCTCGATGAGCCCTACGAAGGTCTCGCCCCACAGATCGTACGGGAGATCGAGGGAATCCTCCAGGAAGTGAAGCGGATCGGCATCACCACGATCATCGTGGAGCAGAACGCCATCGCCGCTTTGCAGCTCGCCGACCAGGCCGTCATCCTCGATATGGGCACGGTTGCCTATCAAGGGCCCGCCCAGGAAGTTCTGGAGAACGCCGACCTCCGCCACGAATATCTCGCGGTCTGACGCGCCTTCGTCGTTCGCACGATTTCCGATTGACTCAGCACGACCCGCTTCGCCGGTTGACGTGCGTCAAGGCGCCCCTACCTACGGGGAGCGCATCTCTCGGATAAAAGGGAGAATTGTAATGTTCCGACGTCTGTCACTCGTCGTCGTCGGCTGTCTCGCACTGCTTGCCGCCCCCCAGGCTGCAGAAGCGGCGTCGGGCTGGACGACGACGACACTCAACCTCCGCTCGGGACCCGGCACTCACTTTCCCGTCGTTACAGCAATGCCCGCAGGCGCGGCGGTCGAAGTGGTCAACTGCGCAAGCTGGTGCGAGCTCTACTATGGCAGGCGGCATGGCTACGCCTCGGCCCGCTACATCAGCCTCGCCGGGTATCGCCCGGTACAGCCCGTGCCGCCTGTCGTCATCGGGCCGATGCCCCCGGCCATCTACTGGCAATACGGCCGGCCCTGGTGGGATGACCGCCATCGTGCCTGGTACGACGGTCGCCGCTGGTGGTATGACAATGGCTGGCACGCGCGGCCACGGAGCGGCTTCTCGTTTCAGTTCAATTTCTGATGCGAATTGCGGGGAGCAGACGCGCCTAAGAGCCGCTTGCTCCCCGCGCCAGATCGCTTCTGGGGGGTCGCCATGATCAAGGAACCGGAAACGGCGGTCGAGATCGCCATTAGCCCGGAAAAGGTCTGCTACATCATCGTCAAGGCGCGCGAGTTCGACGCCAAGGTCGAGCCCGTCGAGCCTGACCCGGGCTCCAATCCCTCCGACGACGGCGACCGCCAGATCCTGGAAGACTTTGCCGACGACGCCACATTGGCCGAATTGCGCGAAGCGATTGTCGATCTGAACGAGGACGAGGTCGTGGACCTTATCGCCCTGGCGTGGGTCGGGCGTGGCGATTTCGGGCGCGACGACTTCAGCGCCGCGCGGGAGCTCGCGATGGAGCGGCACCGTCCCGACTTCATCGCCTTATCTGCTCGGCATGCCCGCGCTCGGCGACTACCTCGAAGAAGGTCTCTCCGAACTCGGCTATTCCTGCGGCGATACAGAGCTGTCGCACCTCTGAGCGTCAGGGGTCGATGGAGATGCGGACGATCCCGTCCTGCGTGCCCTCGCGCACGAAGCCGAGCTCGGCCGCCATCTGCAGCATCGTTATGTTCTCGCTCAGGACGTCGCCGTAGACCTTTTTGATGCCGCGCTGCCTCGCGCAGGCTAGAATGTCGCGCATGAGCTGGTAACCGAGGCCGCGCCCCTTCAAGTCCGAGCGCACCATCACGGCGAACTCTGCCGTCTCGTTGTCGGGATCGGCGATGAAGCGCGAGACGCCGAGAATCTCGCCATGGCTCGAGCCCTCGCGCTCGTCGATGGCGACGAATGCCATCTCCCGATCGTAGTCGATCTGCGAGAGGCGCGCCGCGAGGAGATGCGGAAAATCTCTGAGCGGTCCGAGGAAGCGCAGCCGTATGTCTTCCGCCGACGAGCGCGCCACCATCTCCGCGAGCCGCGTCTCGTCTTCCGGGCGGATGGGCCGCACCTTGAGTCCCAGCCCACCGTCGATCGTGACATGGTGCTCGAGTTCGGCAGGATAGGGCTCGATGGCGAGCCTCTTGCGGGAGGTGTCGGGCGGACGCACGGCCACGCGTGCGTCGAGGGCGATCACGCCCTCCGGTCCGGCAAGAAGCGGGTTGATGTCGAGCTCCGCGACCTCCGGCAGCGTTACGAGAAGATCGGACAGGTGCACCAGCGTCCGCGCGACCGCCTCCACATCGACCGGCGGCCTGTCGCGGTAGCCTGCAAGCATCTTGGAGACGCGCGTGCGCGCAATCATCTCGCGCGCGAGCACGAGGTTGAGCGGCGGCAGGCCGATTGCCCGGTCGTTGATCACTTCGACCGCGGTGCCGCCGTGGCCGACGAGCAGGATCGGACCGAAAGCGGCATCCTCACCGATGCCGACGATCAGTTCCTGCGCGTTCGGGCGATTCACCATCTCCTGCACGGTGAGCCCGGTGATGCGGGCCTTCGGCATGCGCTCACGCACGGTCGTCAGGATGTCGCGCGCCGCAAGCTCCGCCACCTCCGGCGTACGAAGGTTGAGCCGCACGCCGCCGACGTCGGATTTGTGCGTGATGTCGGGCGAAAGGATCTTCACCGCGACCGGACCGCCAATCTTCTTTGCGAGTGTCGCAACTTCCGCCGGGTCCGACGCGACGAAGGTTTCCGTGACCGGGATGCCGAAGGCGGAAAGCAGCCCCTTCGCTTCCGGTTCGGTCAGAACGGTCCGCTTCTGTTCCATCGCCTCTGCGACGAGCGCGCGCGCCGCCGCTGGATCGCGACGCGCTTTGGGAAGCGCCTGCGGCGTCTCCAGGAGAAGATCCTGGTTGCGCTTGTAGTTGACGAGATGCATCAGCGCCCGGATCGCCTCGTTCGGCGTTTCGTAGCTGGGAAGCCGGTTGGCGGCGAAAAGCTTCCGCGATTCCTCTGCCGCAGTCGCTCCGAGCCAGCAGCTCAGGATCGTCGCGCGCGGCGCCGATTTTGCGACGGCAAGCACGGCGCGCGCCGCATCTGCGCTGTCGGCGACGGCGGTCGGGCAGTTCATGACGAGGACGGCGTCCGCGCCGCGGTCGGCAAGGATCGCTTCGAGCGCGACCTTGTAGCGGTCACCCTTGGCGTCGCCGAGCACGTCGACGGGATTGCCGCCCGACCAGGTCTTGGGCAGCGCCGCGTCGAGCTTCTCGATCGTCTGCCGCGAAAGCTCCGCAAGCGTGCCATTGAAGTCGGCGAGCGCATCGGTCGCGAGCACGCCCGCCCCACCGCCGTTGGTCAGGATCGCAAGGCGCGCCCCCGCCGGCCGCACGCCTGCAGCAAGCGTCACCACCGCTTCGAAGAGCTCGCGCAGCTCGTAGACCCGCAGCATACCTGCACGGCGGAACGCGGCGTCGTAGACGGCGTCGGAGCCGGCCAACGCCCCAGTGTGCGAGAGCGCTGCCTTGGCCCCGGCGCTGCTCCGTCCCGCCTTGATCACCACCACAGGCTTGGAGCGCGCGGCGATCCGGCCGGCGGACATGAACTTCCGCGCGTCGGTGACGCTTTCCACATAGAGCAGGATGGCGCGCGTCGCGCGGTCTTGCGCGAGATAGTCGAGCATATCGCCGAAGTCGATGTCGCTCATCGCGCCGAGCGAGGCGACATGCGAAAAGCCGATGCCGCGCGCTGTCGCCCAGTCGAGGACGGCGGTCGCGAGCGCGCCCGACTGCGTCACGAAGGCGAGGTCGCCGGCCTTCGGTGTCAGATGCGCGAAGCTGGCGTTGATACCGGCGGTTGGTGAGATGAAGCCGAGACAGTTCGGCCCGACGATGCGCAAGAGATGCGGCTTCGCCGCCTCGAGCATCGCCTTCTTGAGCGCCTCGCCGTCGCTGCGCTCGCCCTCCCCGAAGCCAGCGGTGACGACAACGGCTGCACGGCAGCCACGCTCGCCGAGCTCGGCGACAAGACCCGGCACCGTCTGCGGCGGCGTCGCGATGACCGCTAGGTCCGGCGCGATCGGAAGCTCGGCGACGGAGTGATAGTTGACCGCCGAGCGGATCGCCTCTTCGTGCGGATTGACGGTCATCACCGGCCCATGAAAACCGGAGTCGAAGAGGTTGCGCGCGAGCACCGCGCCGACCGAGTTCGGCTGGTTGCTCGCGCCGAGAAGCGCGATCGCCTTGGGCTCGAATAGCGCGTCGAAATTGCGTGTGGTCATGTTCTGGCGGCAGGCAGGCCGTCCGGTTTCTGAGGGTGAAAGATGGCACGATCAGGGTTTCCCGAACCTTGATAGGACGCCACCCACAAGAACGCGTGACAGCTATGCGTCGAGAAATTTCCCTAGCAACCTCTAGGTCTTAGCCGCCCGTCCGCGTGCGCCTCAAAGAGTTGTTGCCGAGCGTCCGCCGTGTCGGTGGGCACCGCAGACCAAAACGCGAAGGGCGCCATTAACTCTCGCATCCGTAGATTGCCCCAAAGCTCCCTGCCCGTATGACGCGACGCGCCGGGACGACCGGAGGGTTGGAAACCCAAGGACAAACGAATGGCCAAGGATCGTTTGAAGAGTCGGGACGACAACCCGACCGACACTGTCGATGTCCAGCTGGGCCGCCTCATCTCGGCGCACGCACAGTTGCAGTCAGACATCGACGCGCGGCACCGGCTCGGGTCGAGCCGCGACGTCGATCGCGCCTTGCTCACGGCAATCATCAATCTGATGCCTGAACTGGTCTACGCCAAGGACACGCAGGGGCGATTTGTTGCGGCGAACGACGCCGTGGCGCGGGATCACGGCCTGCGGCAGGGGACGGAGTTGATCGGCAAGACCGACTTCGACCTGTTTCCACGGGATATGGCACAGCGCTTCTTCGACAACGAACAGCAGATCATCGCGACCGGAGAACCGATGATCGACAAGGAGGATTGCACCACTGACGAGTTCGGTGCTCCCAAATGGATGCGCACCTCGAAGGTTCCGATGCGCGATGATCAGGGCACGATCATCGGACTGGTTGGTGTGGGCCGCAACATCACCCGGCGCAAGCTCGCCGAACAAGAGTGGGAGGCCGAACGCGCCTTGTATCGGGCGATGATCGACCAAGTTCCGGACTATCTCTTCGTCAAGGACAGGGAGAGTCGTTTTCTCCTCTGCAACCGCGCCGTCGCCGCGGACCTCGGACTGCGGCCGGACGAATTGATCGGAAAAACCGATTTCGAGCTCCACCCTCACGAGCTTGCAAGCAAGTTCTTCGCCGATGAACAGAGGGTCATCAGCAGTGGGGAGGCTTCTCTCGACATCGAAGAATACGTGCTCGACCCCTCCGGCAAGAAGCAGTGGCTGTCTACATCCAAGGTGCCCCTGCGCAGCGACCGCAACGAGGTTATCGGCATAGTCGGCGTTGCCCGCAATGTCAGTGACCGCAAGCACGCCGAGGACCAGATCCGCTTCATGGCCCTCCACGATGTGCTGACCGGGCTTCCGAACCGCTCCCTGCTCATGGATCGGCTGACGCAAGCCCTGCTTCAGACCGAGCGCAGTCACTCCCGGGCGACGGTGATCTTCATCGACCTCGACAACTTCAAGCTTGTCAACGACAGCCTCGGGCACAACGCCGGAGACCTGCTTCTGAAGGTCGTGGCGGAGCGCATGGTCGGGTGCGTGCGTGCAACCGACACGGTGGCGCGGCTCGGCGGTGACGAATTCGTCATCTTGCTCACCGATCAGCAGACGAACTCAGCTATCCCGGCAGCCATCCTCGACGATCTGCAAGCGGCAATTGCGGTGCCCATTCCGATCGAGGGTCAACAGTTCCACGTGACCTGCAGCATCGGGGTCGCAACCTTCCCTGAGGACGGCAGAGATCCCGAGACGCTGCTCATGAACGCCGATGTCGCTATGTACCAGGCGAAAGAGAGCGGCCGGGGCATTCTTCAATTCTATACCGCCGAGATGAACGAGGCGGCGTTTGAGCGACGGATGCTGCAGGAGGGACTGCGCGAGGCAATCGTCGGCCATGAATTCGAGCTCGTGTATCAGCCGCAGGTGGAGATCCGCACCGGCGCCATCTTTGCGGCGGAAGCGCTGGTGCGCTGGCATCATCCCAAGCTGGGGATGATCCTGCCGACGAAGTTCATCCCGTTGGCTGAGGAAAGCGGACTGATCGTGCCTCTTGGCGACTGGGTGTTGCGCGAGGCATGCCGGCAGAACAAGGCGTGGCAGGATGCCGGCCTACCGCCGATCTCGGTGTGCGTGAACGTGTCGGCGCGCCAGTTCAGGGAAAAGAACTGGGTGACGCGGGTCAGCGACGCGCTTCGCGAAACGGGGCTCGATCCCAAATACCTGGAATTGGAGCTGACCGAGAGCGTGCTCATGCATGATGTCCGGGGCGCAGTCGCTGCCATGCGCGAGTTGGGGACGCTCGGTGTACATTTTTCGATCGACGATTTCGGCACCGGATATTCAAGTCTCAGCGCGCTGAAGAGCTTCCCTGCTGCGCGGCTGAAGATAGACCAGTCTTTCATTCGCAATCTCGCTGGCGACGCAAGTGACCGAAAAATTGCGAGAGCCGTGATCTCCCTCGGTCAGAAGCTGAACATGAGGGTGATCGCCGAAGGGGTGGAGACCGACGAACAGCTGGCGTTCCTGCAGGACAGCGACTGCGACGAGATCCAGGGTTATCATTTCAGCAAGCCGGTCGGATCGAAGGCGGTCGCTGCCCTGCTGCGCAAACAATCGAAGGCCGCGTAGCGGGCCGAAATTGCCCGCCTACATTGCCGCCTTCGCTACCCGCAGCCGCTCGATCTCCTCTTCAAGCGCCGTGATGCGCGCGTCCCGCTCTGCAAGCGCTGCAGCGACGTCGGCAGCGTCAAAGCGCTGCGGGATGTGTTGCGAGCAGTTCGTGTCCCAAGCCGCGACGGTAAAGAGGATCGCCTGTTCGGGCCGCGCCCTGTAGCCCTCAAGCATCAGTCTCGCCATGAGAGCGGCGTCGCCCTCCACGACACGCGCAGTTCCCCAGATCTTGATGCGGCGCTGATGCGTGTAGTCGATCAGGAAGAGGTGGGCGCGCGGATTGACCGCAAGATTGCCCTGCGTGATGTACTGCCGGTTTCCGATGAAGTCGGCAAAGCCGATCGTGCTTTCGTCGAGCACGCGAAGGAACCCGGCAGGCCCGCCGCGATGCTGGATATAGGGCTGGCCCTCCGCGCTCGCCGTTGCGAGGAACACGCTCGTCTGCGCCGCGATGAAGCCGGCGAGATCGGGCGTAATTTGGGTCTGCCATGAGCCCTTCTCCTCCATGCGCTGATAGGCGCCGCGCGAGCCCTTTCGCGCTTGAACGGCCTTGACGGAGGGCGTGAAGGCGACATCGCTGGAGTAGATGCGAGTGGTGGCGTCCATGACTGCATCTCCAAAACGTGGACGTGCTGTGCTCCTCCGCGATCGGTGCCGGGCACGGAGGAGGTGCTGAAGGCGCTTAGGACGTGCGGGCGACCTCTTTCTTGTGGAACCGGATCATCGTGGTCGCGATATATTCGAGGTTATCCTCGACCGCGAAATGCCCTGCATCGAGCCGATGCAGCTCGGCTTCAGGTAGATCGCGAAGGAAAGCCTCGCCGCCTTCCGGCGTGAAGAACGGATCGTCCTGGCCCCAGAAGATCAGCGTCTTCGGCTGTCCGTCACGCATGACCTTCTGCCATTGCGGATAGAGCGCAACGTTGGTGCGGTAGTCGTAGAAGAGATCGAGGTTGATCCGGACGGCATTCGGTCGCTGCATGAAGCCAAAATCCGACTCCCAGTTGTCCGGGCTGATCAGCTCCGGATGCGGCGAGCCGTGCAGGTAGATGCCCTTGATCGCGTCGTGAGTCAGGAACGCCGCGAGCGGCTTCTCGGTCTCAGGTGAGCGGTTCTTCCAAAGCGCGCCGCGGAAGCCGTCCCACACGGCGGTGAATCCTTCCTCGTACGCATTGGAGTTCTGAACGATCAGCCATTCGAGCGCTTCTGGATGGCGCGTGAGGATGCGGAAACCGACCGGTCCGCCATAATCCTGCATGAACAGGCCGTAGCGGTCGAAGCCCTTGGCAGCCAGGAGCTTCTCCACCGTCTCGGAGATGCCGTCGAAGGAGTAGCGATATGTCGCCGGATCTGGAACATCGCTATTGCCGAACCCCTGATAGTCAGGCGCGATGACGTGGAAATCGTCGGCAAGCGCCGGAATCAGGTTGCGGTACTGGTGCGACGATGCGGGAAAGCCGTGCAGCAACACAAGTTTCGGCTTCGAGGCGTCGCCGGCCTCACGGTAGGCGATGTTCAGTCCATCGATGTTGACGGAGCCGAACCGGACTTGCCGGGCGCTGAAGGCAGAACCGACCGGCGATGTGGGGTGCGTTCCAGGATCGATCGTTCTGAAGGCTGCGACGGAGGAGGGCATGGCGCTTTCCTTTCGGGGTCAAGGCCGCAGGCGGCCGACACCGGAGAGCTACGCCCTTCCAGATAACAAGATTAGGCGCTATGAATTCGTAGTCACCCTTCCGGAATTTGGAAGCCATATGGACCGGTTCGAATCGATGTCCGTCCTGGTCTCGGCGGTCGAAGCCGGGAGCCTTTCCGCCGCTGCCCGCCGGCTTGGAATGCCGCTTCCCACGGTCAGCCGCAAAATCTCGGAGCTGGAAGCCCATCTCGGCACCCGGCTTCTCATCCGCACGAGCCGCCGCCTTGAGCTGACGGACGCCGGCCGCGCCTACATCGCCGCGTGCAGGCGTATCCTGGAGGATGTGGCAGACGCCGAACGCGCGGCGACGGGCGAATACAGTGTCCCGAAAGGCGCCCTCGCCATCACGGCGCCGATCGAGTTCGGCCGTCTGCACGTCCTCCCGATCGTCATCGAGTTCCTCAAGGCCTATCCGGAGATCGATGTCCGCCTCGCCCTCGCGGACCGGCTGGTCAACCTGCTTGAGGACCGCGTCGACCTCGCCGTGCGCATCGGCGCGCTTCCCGACAGCAGCATGATCGCGACCCGCGTCGGCGCGATCGGGCGCATCGTCTGCGGTAGCTCCGCCTACTTCGCGGTTCGCGGAAAGCCGAAGGAGCCCGGCGATCTCGCTGCGCACGACTGCGTCTCCTTCGAGGGACTGACCTCCGCGAAGTCCTGGACCTTCACAAAGGGCAAGTCCGATCTCACCGTCGCAATCCGGTCGCGTCTGACGGTCAACACGGCGCAGGCAGCGATCGACGCGGCGATCGCCGGCGTCGGCGTCACCCGCGTCCTCTCCTACCAGATTGAAACCGCGCGTCGCGCCGGCGTGCTCGACATCGTGCTTGAAGCGTTCGAGCCGGCGCCCTGGCCCGTCAACCTTGTCTACGCGGACCAGGGACCCGTGCCCCTCAAGCTCCGCGCTTTTCTCGACTTCGCAGCACCGCGCCTGAAGGCGAGGCTGTCGCAGGTCGGTATCTGAGAGCCGGCGGACGGTCCCACGTCATCTTTCCGGAACGTTGGCGTCGAGCTCCGCCAGCCAGGCGCGTGCATTGCCGTCGGACGGCGCGCGCCAGTCGCCGCGCGGCGAGAGCGCCCCGCCGGCCGAGACCTTCGGGCCGTTCGGCATCGCCGAGCGCTTGAACTGGCTGAAGCCGAAGAAGCGCTGAAGGAAAACGCGGAGCCAGCTTTTGATCGTCGTGAGGTCATAGGCGCGGCGGCGGTCTTCGGGGAAGCCGACGGGCCAATCGCCCTTCGACGCATCACCCCAGGCTTGAAGCGCCAGGAACGCTACCTTCGACGGGCGGAACCCGTAGCGCGCCGTGTAATAGAGGTTGAAATCCTGCAGCTCGTAGGGGCCAACCGTCGCTTCCGTGCTCTGCGGCATCTCACCGGCGACGACCGGCACGAGCTCCGGCGTGATCTCAGTCTTCAAAATCGAGTCCAGCGTCTCGGCAACCGCCTCGTCGAACTGCCGCGATGCAATCACCCAGCGGATCAGATGCTGGATCAGCGTCTTCGGCACACCGGAATTGACGTTGTAATGCGCCATCTGGTCGCCGACGCCGTAGGTGCACCAGCCGAGCGCCAGCTCCGAAAGATCGCCGGTGCCGATGACGATGCCGCCGCGCTGGTTGGCGAGGCGGAAGAGATAATCGGTGCGGAGCCCGGCCTGCACGTTCTCGAAGGTGACGTCGTAGACCTCTTCGCCGCGCGCGAAGGGATGGCCCATGTCGGCGAGCATCTGCTTCGCCGCCGGCCGTATATCGAGTTCATGCGCCGACACGCCGAGCGCGCGCATAAGCCGCTCCGCATTGCCCTTCGTTTGGTCGCTTGTCGCAAAACCCGGCATGGTGAAGGCGAGGATGTCTGTGCGTGGCAGGCCGAGCCGGTCGAACCCCTTGGCGGCGACGATCAGCGCCTGTGTCGAATCGAGACCGCCTGAGACACCGATGACGACGCGCTTCGTGCCGATTGCCTCAAGCCGCTGCGCGAGGCCGGCGACCTGAATGTTGTAGGCCTCGTAGCAATCGAGCGCGAGGCGCTCCGGGTCGTCGGGCACGAAGGGGAAACGCTCCACCCGGCGCATGAGCCCGAGGTCGGTGCTCGGCGGATCGAGCCGAAAATTGATACGGCGGAACGCGTCGCTTGCGACTCGATTGCGGCGGCGATTGTCGTCGAAGGTCCCCATGCGCGCCCGCTCTTGGCGCAGGAGGTCCAGGTCGACATCCGCAACCGCCACCTGCCCGCCGTCCGGGAAGCGCTCGGTTTCGGCAAGCAACACGCCGTTCTCGAAAATCTCCGCTTGGCCATCCCACGCAAGGTCGGTGGTCGACTCGCCGGCGCCGGCAGCGGCGTAGAGATAAGCCGATAGACAGCGCGCCGACTGCGACTGGGAGAGGAGTCGCCGCGTCTCCGCCTTGCCGATCGTGATGTTCGACGCCGAGAGGTTCGCTAGCACCGTCGCGCCAGCAAGCGCCGCCTCGGACGAAACCGGAATCGGCACCCAGAAATCCTCGCAAATCTCCGCGTGCGCGACGAAGCCCGGCGCGTCCTCCGCTGCAAAGAGAAGATCGGGGCCGAACGGCGCCTCCTGGCCGGCAAGCACGATCGAGTCACCGGCCGTGCCCTCGCCCGACGCAAAATGCCGGCGCTCGTAGAACTCGCGATAGTTCGGCAGATGCACTTTCGGCACGACGCCGAGAAGCCGGCCGCGATGCACCGCGACGGCGCAATTGTAGAGCCGCCCCCGATGGCGAAGCGGCGCGCCAAAGAGGATGAGCGGCATCAGCTCGCGCGAGCCCTCGATGAAGGTGGCGACGCCTGCTTCGACCGCCTCGAGCAGCGCATCCTGCAAGAGCAGGTCGTCGATCGCGTAGGCCGAGAGCGCCAGCTCCGGCAGGAGCACGAGTGCAACACCCCGCTCGTGGCAGGCCTTCGCCATGCCGAGGATCGCGCGCGCATTCGCGGCAGGGTCGGCGACCCCGACCTTGATCGTGCACGCGGCCACGCGGGCGAAACCGTGCCGGTAAAGGGAGTGGAAGGACATCAGCGAAACCGAGCGACGCGGGGCTTAAGCCTAGCGCAATTCCCGCGCTGGTGCGGCCCTTTAGCACTCCGCTTCGAGGATTGCGTTAACGCGGGCCGGTCAGGTGGTCTGCCGCGCCTCCACGCGGACGCCGTTCTCGATCTGGTCGCTCGGGTGGAGGATCACCACGTCGCCGGGCTGAAGACCTTCGAGAACCTCGGCGAAGTGCGTGTTGCGGTGGTCGATTGTGACCGGCGACGTGACCGCCTTTCCGTCCACGACCTTGAAGACGGACCACTGGTCGCCGAGCCGGAAGAGCGCCGCCAGCGGCACGCGGACAACGTCGTCCCCGCGCCAGACGCGGATACGCACAAGCACGCGGAACTCGTGCCCAAGCGCCTCCCACGCGGAGCGCGGATCGAGCAGGTCCAGGAGCACGTTCACCCGCTGCTCCTCGATCCCGAGCGCCGAGACCTTCGTGAAGGCCGAAGGCTCGACACGCCGCACCTTGGCCGCCAGCGTCTCGCCGCCGCCCCAGCCCTCGATATAGGCAACCGCCCCCGGCTTGACCTGAACCGCGTCGGTCGACAGCAGGTCGACCTGCACCTCCATGTCGCTCGGGTCGCCGACCTCGGCGATCAAAGTTCCCGCTGCGACAACCTGAGCGCTCTCCGCGTGGACTTTGAGCACGACACCATCGACCGGCGCGCGGATCTCCATGCAGCAGGTGCCGGCGTTGTTGTCGTCCTCGCCGCCCGGCTGGATGAGCCGCGCTTCTGCGCTCGTGAGCTCGCTGCGGCGAAGCTCCAGATTCGCCTCGGACTGCTGCACCGCCGCGCGCGCGGAATCCGCAGCGGTCTCCGCCTCGTCCATGGCCTTCGGAGAGATGATGTTCCGCTGCCGTAGTTGCTCCGAGCGGTCGAGATCGGACTCGCGCATGCGAAGGTCGGCCTGCGCGCGGCTGAGCTCCGCCTCGGCGAGGCGCACGGCCGCCGCCGCGGCGCCGACCGCCGCCTCGAGCTCGCGGCGCGTCCTCTCGTCGAGGAAAGACGGCGCGCTCGGACGAATCTCCGCGATCACCGTCGTATCGCGCTTGACCGGATCGCCGACTTCGAGCGGAAAGCGGTCGAGATTGCCCCCGACCGTCGCCGAGACCTTGTAGACGTCGCGGATGCGCGCGACCCCCTCCTCATCGATCGTCACCTCGATCACGCCGCGGTCGACGGTCGCAAGGTCGGCTGCCACCGGCTTCGGCATCAGCGCATAGACCGCGCCCGCCACCACTACGGCGACGAAGAGGAGCATCGCGCCTCGCCTGAACCAGACCATTCGCCCCTACTCCCGCGTCTTCAGAACTTGCACGAGATCGAAGCGATCGATGCGCCGGCGCACGACGAGCGCGGAGACGACTCCGGCAGCGAGAACGACAAGGCTCGACACGGCATAAGTGTAGCTCGAGACCACGAAGGGAATGCGGAAGAGGTCGCTCGCAAACCCTGCAACCAGCACGACTGCGAAGGCGTAGCCGATCAGCCAGCCAAGCGGCTGGGCAAGCGCCACGACCACGCCGAGCTCCGTCAACAGCACCTGCGAGACCTCCGCCCGTGTGAAGCCGAGCACCCGGAGCGTCGCCAGCTCCCGCGCTCGTTCGGAGAGCTGGATACGTGCCGAGTTGTAAACGACCCCGAATGCAATGATCACACTCAGCGTGACGTAGAGTGTGATCATGACCGTCAGGTTCTGCTCCACCGTCTCGTTGAAGCGCTGGCGGGACACCGTCTGCAGCGCAAGGCTGCCGACGCTCGGTGTCTCCTTCAGTAGTTGGTAGAGCGAGTCGAGGCGCGAATGGTCTAGATCGAGGTAGACGCCGGAAATGCGCGGCCCGATGCCGACCAGCCTGTCGAGCGCGTCGATATCCATGAACACCGCAAGCCCGATGTAGGCTTGGATGATCGCGGTGACGGGAACCTCGACGGTGCGGCGGTCTCCTTCCAGAAGCTCCACCTCGACAAGGTCCCCGCGCCTGACGCCGAGAATGGACGCCACGCGGTCGGAGAGCGCGAGCCCGGTCTCTGGCAGGACGATGGGATCGAGATTGAGGTCGAGGACGCGGCTGAGGTCTGTTCCCGGCGGCTTGCCGACGATCTGCAGTCGTCGCTCGCGCGGACCGTTTCGGAGCTTGACCGATGCGCTTCGATAAGGCTCGGCGGCGAGCACGCCCGGCAGTCGGAGCACCGCCTGCATGACCGAGGGCGGACGCTCTTCCGCGAAGTTCACCGTCGCGTCCTGGCGGTCGGACTGGAAGTAGACGACCTCCATCATGAAGTCGACGGAATCGAAGGTGAAGAGCGCGAGCACCAGGAGCGCCACCGAGAGCGCGGTACCGAACATGCCCATCGCCGCACGCACCGGCCAGCGGATGAGATGCCGAAGCGCCATGACTGTGAGCTGCGGGAAGATCCCGAGCCGCGCGATCAGCCCACCCATGAACTCACGGAAGACCGGCGGCGCCGGCGGATGCATGGCAACGGCCGGCGGCAGCGACAAGACCGAGTAGACCGCCCTGGCGGCGCCGGCAACGGCGGCGAGGATCGATATCCCCGCCGCGATCGCGTAGATGTCCGGGTTGGAGCGGAAGATCAGGAATGGGAAGCTGTAGTACTCCGCGTACATGCGCGTCATGCCGCGGCCGAGCCATGTCCCGGCGATGAAGCCGATGACAATTCCGACCGCGGCAATCATCAGCACCAGCTTCAGGTAATGCCCGGCGATGGCGCTGGCGCGATAGCCGAGCGCCTTGAGAAGGCCGATCTGCTCGCGCTCGAGCGCGATCAGCCGCGACAGGATCATGTTGATCAGAAACGCGGAGACGAAGAGGAAGATCGGCGGGATGATGCGCGCCATTGCGGCAAGCTGGGTCAGCTCGCCGTCGAGGAAGGCATATGAGATCTGGTCGCGGCGCGCGTAAGCGCCGGTTCCGCCATAGGGCACGAGGATGCGGTCGATCTCGTCGATCACAGCGGCTTCGCTTGCGCCGCGCAGCAGCCTCAGGCTGACGGAATTGAACGCGCCGTCGAGATCGAAGAGCGGCGCCAGGCTCTCCTCGCTCATCCAAAGAATGCCGAAGCGTCTGTCGTCCGGCATCAGGTCGCCAGGGCCGAGCGCGTAGATATATTCCGGCGAGAGCGCGATCCCGACGATGGTCAGTTCCACCCGCGAGCCGTCCATGATGGCGTGGAACGTGGAGCCGAGCTCGAAGTCGTGCGCCTTCGCGAAGTCCTCGTTGACCGCGACCTCAAGGCCGTGCCCGGGCTCCGGCAACCGCCCCCTTCGCAGGAAGATCGCGTTCACCGCCGGCTCGCCGCTCTTCGGCAGCGATATCGTCATGCCCGTGGCAGGCTCGCGCATGTTAGGGATATCGAGGAGCACAGGCTTCGCGACCCGAAGCTCCGTGCTCGCGACGCCCGGGATGGCGCGAATCTGATCGCCGAGGCTCTTCGGCGCGCGCGTCGCGGAGGCGAAGATGTCGCCGAAACGATAGCGCTCGAAATAGGCATGCCGCGTCTCGTCGAGCGAGCGATAGGCACCGATGGAGAGAATGAGGGTCGCAACTCCACAGGCGAGCACCAATGCGATAGCGAGCGACTGCGCCCACAGCCGCCGAAAGTCGCGCACGAGTTTCATGTCGAGCGGGTGCATCGCCTCACCACTCGATGTCGGCGGGCTTGACCCGCTTGTCGTTCTCCGACGTCTCCACGATCCGCCCGTCGGAGAAATAGAAGACACGATGCGCGATCTTCCGAATCGTCGCGTTGTGCGTGATGACCGCCGCCGAGGTGCCGAACTCCTCGTTGACCGCCGTCAGCGCCTCAAGCACCAGAACGCCGGTCTTCGAATCGAGCGCGCCCGTCGGCTCGTCACAGAGCAGAATCTCCGGTCGCTTGGCGATCGCCCGCGCAATCGCCACCCGCTGCTGCTCGCCGCCGGAGAGCTGCGCCGGGAAATGCGATATGCGGTCCTTGAGCCCGACGAGCGCAAGCGCGTCCTCCGGCTTCATCGGGCGGCGCGCGATCTCCGTGACGAGCGCGACGTTCTCTCGCGCGGTCAGACTCGGGACGAGATTGTAGAACTGGAAGACGAAGCCGACATGGTCGCGGCGGTAGAGCGTCAGCTCGCGGTCGGAGAGCATCGTTAGCTCCTCTCCGCGGAAACTGACGGAGCCGGCGGTCGCCGTATCGAGTCCACCGAGGATGTTGAGCAGGGTCGATTTCCCGCTGCCGGACGGCCCCAGCATCACTGCAAGCTCGCCTTCGTAGAGCGTGGCGTCGACGCCCCGGAGCGCCTGGATCGCCACTTCGCCGCTGCGATAGACTTTGGTCACGCCGCTTATGTCGAAAAGCGGAGCGCCGGAAGGTTCCGCCAGCCGACGTTCGGCGGCGGGCCCGCTCACCCGGATCCTCCTCCGATCTCCCTGAAGAGACGCTCCACGTCGGCCCGATGGCAGAGCTCGGTGCCGGGCGTCATGATGGTGGCCGTGCCCGCGGCGACGCCGTAGCGCACCGCATCGGTCGCGCTCCACCCCTTTTCGAGCGCAAGCACCATCGCGCCGACCATGCTGTCGCCGGCCCCGACCGCGCTTTGCGCCGGAACGTCGGGGGCCTGGAAATGCTGCGCCAGCGTCTCGGTGACGAGGAGCGCACCTTCCGATCCGAGCGACACGACGATGATCTCGGCGCGGTGATCGGCGACCAGCAGCTTCGCGGCGAGAAGCGCCTCCGCGACGCTCTCGATTGGACGCCCGAACATCACGGCAAGCTCGTGCACGCTGGGCTTCATCATGTAGACGCCGTGCGCCGGCGCATGCCGCATCGCCATCGATATGTCGAGGATGAGCCGCGCGCCGATCTCTTTTGCGATCTCCGCGATCGCCTCGCAAAGGGTCTCCTCCTCCGAGCCTGGCGGAAAGCCGCCGCTTGCGACCAGGTAGCTCGGGCGGGGCGACAGCGAGGCAATCGCTTCAAGACATTGGCGCTGCTCAAGGTCGCTCAGGGTCGGCCCAGGGAGGACGAAACGATACTGGAAGCCGGTAGAAATCTCGTTCACCGTGAAGCTCTCCCGCGTCATCCCGGCGATCGGGACCACGCGCTGCGCAAGGCCAAGCGCATCCAGGCTGCGATGGATCATGTCGCCATGCGGCCCGCCGGCCGGGTAGACGGCCGTGGCGTCGCCGCCCAGAACCTTCACGACCCGCGCGACGTTGATCCCTCCGCCGCCCGGATCAAATCGCGGCGACCCGCACCGAAGCTTATGGAGCGGCCCGACACGCTCCGTCGATGTCGTGACGTCGACCGCCGGGTTCATCGTCAATGTCGCGATGGGATGCATTCACCGCTCCAAGCTGTTCGACCTAGCTGTCGACTGGGCCCTGCTGGCCGGACCGTTCGGGGCGTTTACTCAGGCTCGAGCGCCACGACCGACGGCGGCATGATGCGCAGATGATCGCGCACCTGTTTAACGCCTTCCGCCGTCTCGGCGCAGACGCGGACCGCGTCGCGCTCGTCCTTCGAGGCGACGTTGCCCCAAAGGTGAACGACGCCGCTTGCGACCGTCACGTCGACGAGCGAGGCGCGCACGCCCGCCTCGCCCGACGCGGCCTCCATGATCGCCGCACGGATCGCCGCGTCGTCGGGCCCGACACCGCCGGCGGCGCTCGCCGCGAGCCCCTGCAGCAGGTTGGCGCGGCTCACGATCCCCACGAGCTTGCCGTCGCGCACGACCGGCGCTCGCTTGATCCCACGCGCCTCGAAGAGCATGGCGATCCTGTCCAGCGGCTCGTGCTCGTCGATCGTGACGACCTCGGTGGACATGATGTCGCCGGCCCTGAGGCCATGCGTTTTCACGTAGGCCTTGGCGACCTCTTCCGGCGACGCCCCGTCCGCGACCCACCACGGCCGGCCGGAGATGAGCTCCGCGCGCCGGATCAGGTCGCCTTCGCTGACAAGGCCGACGAGCTTCCCGGAATCGTCGACGACGGGAACGCCGCTGATCCGCCGATCAAGCATGAGCCTCGCCAGCTCGGTGACGGTCGTCGTGGGCCCGACGGTCACCACGTCTCGGGTCATGACATCCCCTGCCCTCATCTCGATCCTCCGGCTCAAATGCTGGCGACCATAGTCTGCAACATCTTTCGCACGGTCTCCGCAACCTCCTTGAGCTTCGGGTTGTCGACCGCGGCCATGGAGGCGACCGGGTCTATGGCCGAGACCTCCGCACCTCCGGGCGTTGCCCTGATGATCACGTTGCAGGGCAGCATGGCGCCGATTCGGGGCTCGAGCTTCATCGCCTCGTGCGCCATTTTCGGGTTGCAGGCGCCGAGGATCACGTAGTCTTCGACGTCAGCGCCGAGCTTGGCTTTCATCGTTTTCTTCACGTCGATTTCCGTGAGGACGCCGAACCCCTGGTCGGCGAGCGCCTTTCTCGTGCGCTCGATCGCTTCAGGCACCGCAACGTCCGCAAGCTTCCTGTCGAAGGTGTACATGGAATCTCCTTGACCTAAAGGGCGAGGCCGGCGCGTGCGCGCACTCGCGCCTCGCGATTTGGAAGGGGGAGCGACCTCGGCGTGCCTAGCCCGAAACGAGCCATGCCCGCGCTTCCGCCGATTCCTTGTGAGGGAACACCCTGACCTCGCCCGGCATCATGAAGCCGAAAGCGCGGATGCTGTGGCCGATCCACTCGATGTCGGTCACGACGGCAATGCGCTCCCAGCGCAGGAGATGCTCAACGCCAACCTTGAAATCCGCCCACATGGCGCCGGGCTCGATGCCGGTGAACTCCGGGTCGATCTCGTAGTAGAGGCGGAGCTTGTCATGCGTCTGGAGCGCGCGGTCGACCGCCGGCACGAGGACGTCTTCATAGTCCCGGCGCGTCACGAAGCCCTTGCACCGAAAGCCAAGGACATCGCCTGGGAAACCTTCGAGCTTTTCGATCATTGGCAATTCCTTGGATTTCGGATCCCCGCCGGGGCGCTGTGCCGCCCCGGCAGTTTGCCGCCGCGCCGTCAGGCGGCGCGGCGTGCTTTCTTGCCGTTGGCGCTTCGCGCCATCGCCTTCTCTCGCGCCGCGACGCGCTCTTTGACCGCCGGGAAGCTGTCCGGGCTGACGGAGATCGAGTCGATCCCGCAATCGACCAGGAACTCCGCGAACTCCGGATGATCGCTGGGCGCTTGGCCGCAGAGACCGACCTTGGCGCCGGCCTTGTGCGCCGCCTCGATGACGCTGCCGATCATCCATTCGACCGCCTCGTCCTGCTCGTCGAAGAGACCCGCGAGCTCGCCCGAATCGCGGTCGACACCGAGGGTGAGCTGCGTCAGGTCGTTGGAGCCGATCGAGAAGCCGTCGAAACGCTCGGCGAATTCGTTGGCGAGGATGACGTTCGAGGGAATCTCGCACATCACGTAGACTTGCAGGCCCTTGACGCCGCGCTTGAGCCCGTTCTCCGCCATCACCTGAAGCACGCGGTCCGCCTCCTTGGTGGAGCGGCAGAACGGGATCATCATGACGACGTTGTCGAAGCCCATGTCCTCGCGCAGGCGCTTCATCGCCTTGCATTCGAGCGCGAAGCCCTCTCGATAGCGCGGCGAGTAGTAACGCGACGCGCCGCGGAAGCCGATCATCGGGTTCTCTTCCTTCGGCTCGAATTCAGCGCCACCGACGAGACCTGCATATTCGTTGGTCTTGAAGTCGCTCATCCTGACGATCACAGGCTTCGGATAGAGCGTAGCCGCGATGCGGGCGAGGCCGCGCGCCAGATGCTCGACGAAGTACTCCGTCTTGTCGGTGTAGCCGGCGGTGATCGCAGCGATCTCCTCCTTGGCCGGGCCGTCCTTCAGCTCGTCGAATTTGACCAGCGCCATCGGATGGACGCGGATGTGGTTTGAGACCACGAACTCCATGCGCGCCAAGCCGACGCCGTCAGCCGGAATCCGCCACCAGCGGAAGGCCGCGCCGGGATTTCCAAGGTTCAGCATGACCTTGGTCTTGGTCTCGGGAATGTGGCTCACATCGACGGTTTCGATGTTGAACTTGGCGATGCCCTCGTAGATGAAGCCCTCGTCGCCCTCGGCGCACGAGACCGTCACCTCCTGATCGCCGTGCAGCACATGCGTGCCATCGCCGGTGCCGACGATCGCGGGAAGCCCGAGCTCGCGGCTGACGATCGCCGCGTGTGAGGTGCGTCCGCCGTGATCGGTGACGATCGCAGAGGCCCGCTTCATGATCGGCACCCAGTCCGGGTCGGTGATCTTGGTGACGAGGACCGAGCCGTCGATGAAGCGGTCGATCTCGCTCACATCCTCGATCAGGCAGACACGGCCCGTGGCGATGGCATCGCCGACGCTGAGGCCCGTCAGAATCTTCTTGCCGTGCTCACCCAGCCGGTAGCGGCGGAAGGCCCCGGCGGCGCGACGTGACTGAACCGTCTCCGGCCGCGCTTGGACGATGAAGTTTTCGCCGGTCTCGCCGTCCTTCGCCCATTCCATGTCCATCGGGCAGCCATAGTGCTTCTCGATGGTCACCGCCCAGCGCGCGAGCTCCAGAATCTCCGGATCGGAAAGCACGAAAGCCGCCCGCTCAGCCTTCGAGGTCGGCACGTTGCGCGTCGGCTGGTCGCCGCTCGCATAGATCATTTTGATGCCCTTCTCGCCGCGCTTCTTCTCGATGATCGGCGAAAGCTTCTTGTTGGCAAGAAGCGGCTTATAGACTTGGTACTCGTCGGGATCGACGGCGCCCTGCACGACGTTCTCGCCGAGCCCCCAGGCGGCGTTGATGAGCACGACCTTGTCGAAGCCGGTCTCCGTGTCGATGGAGAACATGACGCCGGAGCCGCCGACGTCGGAGCGCACCATGCGCTGCACGCCGATCGACAGCGCCACCTTCATGTGATCGAAGCCCTTCACGGTCCGGTAGCTGATGGCACGGTCGGTGAAGAGCGAGGCGTAGCAGCGGCGGCAGGCATCGAGCAGCGCCGCCTCGCCGCGGATGTTGAGATAGGTCTCCTGCTGCCCCGCGAAGCTCGCGTCCGGCAGATCCTCGGCCGTGGCGCTCGAGCGGACTGCGACATCGAGCTCCTTCTTGCCGGAGCGTTTGCAGAGTTCGCGATAGGAGGAGCGGATCGCCTCCTCCGTCTCCTCGGGCCAGTCGCCTGTGAGGATCGTCTTCCGGATCGCAGCGCCGGTCTCCGCGAGCGTAGCCTTGCCGCCGGCGAGCGCCGCGAGACGCGCCGTCATCGTCTCCTCGAACCCGTTGGCCTCAAGGAAGCGCCAGTAGGCGTCAGCCGTAGTGGCGAAGCCGGCCGGGACCTTCACGCCCTTCTTGCCGAGCGTCCGAACCATCTCGCCGAGCGACGAGTTCTTGCCGCCGACGCGCGCGACATCGACGCGGGCGAGATCCTCAAACCAGAGTACCTGTGGGGGAGTTTGACGTGCGGGCATGTGTGACCTCCGATAGACCTTGCTCGTTGTGGCAGTTCCAAACCTCTGTCGCGTACGGCCGATCGGACCGGGCGATCCCCGCGTCAGACGCGCGTCTGCATTCGTACGTGGTCAGGTGTGGAGCATGTTGCCCGGCATTGGCTAGCCTGCGCTTGATGTAGGTCAAAGCCACCTTAAGTTCGTAGACATATTCAAGAAACAGAATAGAACCTAATCGTCGTCACGGGAGGTTATCGTGGCACACATTGTCGTCCTCGGCGCCGGTCTCGGCGGCATCATAATGGCCTACGAGATGAAGGCGAAGATGCGCCCTGGTGAAACGCTGACGGTGGTCAATCAGGGCGGCGCTTATTCCTTCGTGCCCTCCAACCCGTGGGTGGCCGTCGGCTGGCGCGAGCCGAAGGACATATCGGTCGAGTTGGCGCCGGTGCTGGCGCGCAAGAAGATCGCGCTAAGGCCCGAAGGCGCAAAGCGCGTGCATCCTAAAGAGAATCGGATCGAGCTGAACGACGGCTCCTCCATCGACTACGACTACCTGATCATCGCGACCGGCCCCGACCTCGCCTTCGACGAGATCGCGGGGCTCGGACCGGAAGCCAATACGCAGTCGATTTGCCAGATCGACCATGCGGTCAAGGCGAAGTCGGCCTTCGATGCGCTCGTGAAAACGCCCGGCCCGGTCGTGATCGGCGCCGTGCAGGGAGCCTCCTGCTACGGGCCGGCCTATGAGTTCGCCTTCATCGTCGACACCGCGCTCAGACAGAAGAAGAAGCGCGATCAGGTGCCGATGACCTTCGTGACCGCGGAGCCCTATGTCGGCCATCTCGGGCTCGACGGCGTCGGCGACACCAAGGGGCTCCTCGAAAGCGCCATGCGCGACCGCCACATCAAGTGGATCACCAACGCCAAGGTGACGAAGGTCGCAGCCGGCAAGATGTTCGTGGAGGAGGTGAACGAGGATGGCTCGGTGAAGCAGAGCCACGAGCTGCCCTTCGCCTTCTCGATGATGCTCCCGGCCTTCAAGGGTGTGCCCGCGGTCCTCGGCATCGAGGGGCTCACCAATCCGCGCGGCTTCATCACGATCGACAAGTACCAGCGCAATCCGGCTTTCCCGAACGTCTTCGGCATCGGCGTCTGCGTGGCAATCCCGCCGGTCGGCAAGACGCCGCTCCCGGTCGGCGTCCCGAAGACCGGGTTCATGATCGAATCCATGGTGACCGCCACGGCTGAGAACATCGCCGCGCTTCTGAAGGGCGAGGAGCCGAAGGCCGTCGCCACCTGGAACGCCGTCTGCCTCGCCGATTTCGGCGACGAGGGCATCGCCTTCGTGGCGCAGCCACAGATCCCGCCGCGGAACGTCAACTGGTCCGCCCAGGGCAAGTGGGTGCACATGGCCAAGATCGGCTTCGAGAAATACTTCCTTCGCAAGATCCGGCTCGGCCAGAGCGATACGTTCTACGAGAACCTTGTGCTTGACGTGCTCGGCATCAAGAAGCTGAAGGATATCCATCTGGAGGCCGCGGAATAGCGGCCGGATTGAAAAGCCAGGAGAAAGACAAATGACCGTCGACCGCGCCGTCACCGCCTTCGCAGGCTTCATGGTGCTTCTGTCCGTGGCGCTCGGACATTACGTGTCGCCTTACTGGTATTGGCTGACCGTCTTCGTCGGTGCGAACCTCTTGCAGTCGTCCTTCACGGGCTTCTGTCCGGCTGCGATGATCTTCAAGAAGCTCGGCGTGAAGCCCGGCCTCGCTTTCCCCTAAGGCCGCTTCGCCAAGCGATCTTGAGTGCCCCGATGTTGACGAACGCCTGGCGGGCGGCCGCCCTTGCCTCCGCGCTCGCCGTTCCGCTCCCGGCTATCGCTGCCGAAGCCGTGGCCAAAAGCGAGACGGTGGTCGAGACCAAGGCGGTTTTCGGCCAGGTCGAAAGCCGCAACATCGTGCCGGCGCGCGCCCGGATCGGCGGAACCATCAGCTCGATCGCTGTCACTGAAGGCAGCGAGGTCACCAAAGGCGAGGTGATCGCGGTCGTCGTCGACGACAAGATCGCACTGCAGATCGACGCCGCAGTAGCGCAGATCGATGTGCTGAAGTCGCAGCTGGCGAACGCGCAGACTGAGCTGACCCGCGCCCAGCAGCTCCTGTCGCGCGGCGTCGCGCCCCAGTCACGCGTCGACCAGACGCAGACGCAGGTCGAGGTCTACACCAACCAGCTCGCGGCCGCGGAGGCGAACCGCGCCGTCATCGATCAGCAGTCCCGCGAGGGCGAAGTGCTCGCGCCGGAATCCGGACGCGTGCTCTCCGTCCCCCTGACGCAGGGCTCCGTCATCCTTGGCGGCGAGACCGTCGCGCAGATTGCTGCCGGCGGCACATTCCTGCGGCTCCTGCTCCCGGAGCGGTTCGCGGCGCAGATCGTCCAGGGCGACACGGTGACGGTTGGCGAGCGCCAGCTCTCCGCCGGCACCGAGGGCAGCGTCACCACGCGCGAAGGGCGGCTCGCGAAAGTCTATCCAGAGATCGCCGAGGGCAAGGTCAAGGCCGACGTCGAGGTCGAGGGGCTCAGCGGCTACTTCGTCGGCGAGCGGACGCTCGTCTGGATCCCGGTCGGCAAGCGGCAGGCGATCACGATTCCTGCCGCTGCGGTGACTACACGGCACGGGGTCGACACCGTGCGCGTCGCGACCGATGCGGGCGAGCTTGAGGTCGCCGTCATCCTTGGGGAGAGCTTCGCCGGGGAGGATGGCGGGCGGGTGGAGATTCTGACCGGGGTTCGCGAAGGCGACCGGATCGTCCTGCCGTGAAGTCCTGCCAATGAGGCTTGGAATCGCCGGCAGCCTGACACGGAGCTTTATCGGCTCGCCGGTGACCCCGCTCTTTCTGCTCGCCGCCTTTGCCTTGGGCATCGTCGCGCTGATCACGCTGCCGCGCGAGGAGGAGCCGCAGATCTCCGTGCCGATGGTGGACATCCATGTCCGTGCCGACGGACTTAAGGCCGAAGACGCTGTGAAGCTCGTCACCGAGCCGCTGGAGACCATCGTCAAGAGCATCGACGGCGTCGAGCACGTCTATTCGCAGACCAAGGACGACGGCGCGCTGGTGACCGCGCGCTTCGTCGTCGGGACGAGCGCCGACGCGGCGATCCTTCGCGTGCACGACAAGGTGCGCGCCAATCTCGACCGCATTCCGGTCGGCATTCCAGAGCCGCTGATCGTCGGGCGCGGCATCGACGATGTCGCCATCGTCGTCGTCACGCTGACGCCGAAGCCGGAAGCGGCCGACCGCTGGACCGCGAACGGGCTGACGCGGCTTGCCCGTGAGCTTCAGGTGGAGGTCGCCAAGCTCCCCGACATCGGCCTGACCTACATCGTGGGCCAGCAGCCGGAGGAGATCCGCGTCGAGCCCGACCCGGAGCGGCTGTCGCTCTACGGCATCACGCTGCAGCAGCTCGCCGGCAAGATCGAGGGCGCGAACCGCTCTTTCCAGGCCGGCATGGTGCGTGAGGACGGCCAGCAGCGCGAGCTGGTCGGTGGGCAGACGCTGCAGACGCTGACGGACATCGGCAACCTGCTCCTGACCGCCCGCGACGGCCGGCCGGTCTATGTCCGCGACGTGGCCAATGTCGTGCTTGCGACCGACCCGGAGGAGACCCGCGTCAACTCCGTCGTGAAGACGGATAGCGGCCTCCTGCGCGCGCCCGCCGTGTCGCTCGCGATCGCCAAGCGGCCCGGCACCAATGCTGTCGTCATCGCCGAATCGATCGTCGAGAGGCTTAACGCGATCCGCGGCCAGATATTCCCCGACGATGTCGAGCTGACGATCACGCGGAATTACGGCGAGACCGCCAACGAGAAGGCGAACGAGCTGCTGTTCCATCTCGGGCTCGCGACGATCTCTATCGTCATCCTCGTCGCCGTCTCGATCGGCTGGCGCGAGGCGATCGTCGTGGCGATCGTCATCCCCACAACGATCTTGCTCACCCTCTTCGCTTCGCGGATCATGGGATACACCCTGAACCGCGTCAGCCTCTTCGCGCTGATCTTCTCAATCGGTATTCTCGTCGACGACGCCATCGTGGTGATCGAGAACATCGCCCGGCACTGGGCGATGGGCGACGGCCGCTCGCGCCGCGAAGCGGCGATCGAGGCGGTCGCGGAGGTTGGCAATCCGACCATCGTCGCGACGCTGACCGTGGTCGCGGCGTTGCTGCCGATGCTCTTCGTGTCGGGGATGATGGGGCCTTATATGAGCCCGATCCCGGCGAACGCCTCGGCCGCGATGCTCTTCTCCTTCTTCGTTGCGGTGATGCTGACGCCCTGGCTGATGATGCGGCTGGGCCGCAAGAATGGCGCAGCACACGCGGCGCACGCCCACGCGGTCGGATGGCTCGGCCGCGCCTATATCGCCGTCGCCCGCCCGATCCTCACCTCGAGGGCGCGTGCGTGGACGTTCCTGATCCTCGTCGGCATCGCCACCCTCGCCTCGCTCTCGCTCCTCTATACGAAGAGCGTCACCGTGAAGTTGCTGCCCTTCGACAACAAGGCGGAGCTGCAGGTCGTCGCCGACCTGAAGGAAGGCTCGTCGGTGGAGGACACCGACCGCGCGCTGCAGAAGATCGTCGACCGGCTTGCGGTGGTGCCGGAGATCGTGTCCTTCGAGACCTACGCGGGAACCGCCGCGCCGTTCAACTTCAACGGTCTCGTCCGCCACTATTACCTCCGCTCAAGCCCCGAGCTCGGCGACGTGCAGATCAACCTGACGCCGAAGGGTGAGCGCGCGCGCGCAAGCCACGACATCGCGCTTGATATCCGCGAGCGGCTGGCCGACCTCGATCTGCCGGACGGAATCGCGCTCAAGGTGGTCGAGCCGCCGCCCGGCCCGCCGGTGCTCTCCACGCTCCTTGCCGAGATTTATGGTCCCGATCCGGAGACCCGCCGCGCCGTCGCAGAGAAGGTGCGCGAGAGCTTCCAGCGCGTGCCCTTCATCGTCGATATCGACGATTCCTTCGGCGCGCAGGGGACGCGGGTGCGCCTCGGTATCGATCAGGACAATCTCGAATACTACAAGGTCGAGCAGGGCGACGTTTACGACACGATCAACGCTCTCTTTGGCGGCACGACCGTTGGCTATTCGCACCGTGGCGGCGGGCGCTATCCGATTCCGATACGCCTGGCGCTGTCGAAGGATACGGCGGTGGTCGGCGAGGCCGCGCTGTCGACGCCGGTGCCGGCCAACGTCATTCCGGGCGAGCGCTCAGTGGTCGAGCTTGGCGACATTGTCTCGGTCACGCGCGAGCCGGCATCCTTCCCGATCTTCCGCCATAACGGCCGCGCCACCGAAATGGTGACGGCGGAGCTCGCCGGCGCATTCGAGGCGCCGGTCTACGGCATGATCGCAGTCGGCGACGAGATGAACGCGATCGACTGGGGCGATGTGCCGAAGCCCGTGGTCAAGCTGCACGGCCAGCCCGACGACGAAACGCATCCGACGCTGCTCTGGGACGGCGAGTGGGAAGTGACCTGGGTCACCTTCCGCGACATGGGCGCTGCCTTCATCGTGGCGATCCTCGGAATCTACATCCTCGTCGTCGCCCAATTTGGCTCCTTCAAGCTGCCGCTCGTCATCCTGACGCCGATCCCCCTGACCTTCATCGGCATCATGATCGGACACTGGCTGTTCAACGCCCCGTTCACCGCGACGTCGATGATCGGCTTCATCGCGCTGGCCGGCATCATTGTCAGGAACTCGATCCTGCTCGCCGACTTCATCCGCCATGCGCGCTCGCCCGACCGGCCGCTGATCGATGTGCTGCTTGAAGCCGGCGCGATTCGCTTCAAGCCGATCCTCTTGACCGCGCTCGCCGCGATGATCGGTGCGGCGGTGATCCTCGCCGACCCGATCTTCCAGGGCCTTGCGATCTCGCTACTCTTTGGCCTCGCGTCATCCACGGCGCTGACCGTGCTGGTGATTCCGGCGATCTACGTGGCGCTCAGAGGCGGCAGGCGTCCGGCCGCTGTTACGGACTAGCGCTGGGAAGACTCAAGCTCTCTGAAGAAACTCCGCGTTAGACCGCGGCGCTATGGCGCGCGCCGCCAACACCGAAATAGGGATCGAGCGCCGCGCAGATGGAGCGCACGAAGGGCCGCCCCTGCTCCGTTACGCGGATCGTGCCGCCCTCCTTGAAGAGGATTCCATCGCCGTCATCCATCGCAAGTCGTTCCGCGTCGGCAAGGAGCGGCTCGGCATCGGCGCCGAACCGGCGCCTGACATCTGCTTCGTTCAGGCGGAAGTCGCACATCAGCCGCTCGATCGCGTAGCCGCGCACGCGGTCCTCGCGCTTAAGCTCGATGCCGCGCGTGACGGCGAGCTCGCCGGCCGCGACCCGTCGCGAATATTCATCGACGGGAACCGCGTTCTGCGCATAGCCCTGCGGCAGGCGGCTGATTGCGGAAGCGCCGAGCCCGATGAGCGCCTCGCAGTCGTCGCTGGTATAGCCCTGGAAATTGCGATGCAGCCGTCCCGACCGCGCCGCCACGGCGAGCGGATCGTCCGGCAGCGCGAAGTGATCGATGCCGATCCGCTCATAGCCCCACGCGATCATCAGCTCGCTCGCGAGATGCGACGCGCGAAAGCGCTCCTTGACCCCCGGCAGCGCCGCTTCGTCGATCAGCCGCTGATGCCGCTTCAGCCACGGGACATGCGCGTATCCGAAGAGCGCGATCCGATCCGGCTGAAGCTGCAGCACCTTGAGCAGCGTCTCGATCAGAATGCGCGTCGACTGGTGCGGCAGACCGTAGAGTACATCGATATTGATCGCCGCGACGCCGGCGCCGCGAAGAGCGTCGACAGCAGCCTTGGTCAGCGCCAGCGACTGCTCGCGGTTGATCGCCTTTTGAACGCGCGGGTTGAAATCCTGGACGCCGAGGCTCGCTCGGGTCAGTCCGGCCTCGGCAAGCGCTGTGATGCGGTCGCGCGTCAGGCTGCGCGGGTCGATCTCCGCCGCGAACTCTGCATCGGCTGCGACGTCGAAGGCGCTCCGAAGCGCCGTCGCGACCGCCGAGATGTCCTCGCTCGCAAGCATCGTCGGGGTGCCGCCGCCCCAGTGGATGCTCCTGACGCTCAGCCCTTTCGGCAGAGCCCTGCTGACCAGGCCGATCTCCTCCTGCAGCCGCCGGAGATAGCTGGCGACCGGCGCGTAGCTGCGCGTCGCCTTGGTATGGCAGCCGCAGAACCAGCAAAGCGATTCGCAGTAGGGGATATGGAGGTAGAGCGAGAGCGGCGAGCCCGCCGGAAGCGCCTCGAGCCAGGCGCGGTAGCGTTTCGAATCGATTCCGTTGTGGAAATTCGGCGCCGTGGGAAAGCTCGTGTAGCGCGGCGCCGCCGCTGCGTACTTCTGAATAAGGTCGGTTTCCACGCGCGTTGCCCCTGCCCGGTGCCAATTTGACGCAAGGAGCGGTGATCCTCCGCGTGGGGTCCTTGATCTGAGTCAAATTCGCTGGGGCGGCGCTCGGCTAGCAGATCGTGCGTCTGCCGCATCTTCGTGGCCGCTGGGGGGTGCCTGATGCCGATGATGCAAGCCTGGGTGTTCTTTGCGATCGCGCTCGCCGCGCTCCTCGCATCGGCCAAGGCCCACGATCCGCTCTTCGCATTTCATATGGGGCTCGTCGCCGTGATCATGCTCGGCGCCATGATCTGGCGCCTGCGGACCATGAACGTTTCGGCGAAGGACATCCCGTTCCACGAGAAGCCCGACGGCTACATGGACGACGTCGTCCGCGCCGGGGTGATCGCAACCGTGTTCTGGGGCCTCGCCGGTTTTCTGGCCGGGCTCTACATCGCGCTGGAGCTCGCCTACCCCGTCCTCAATCTCAACCTTCCCTGGACGACCTTCGGGCGGCTCAGGCCGCTCCACACCTCCGCGGTGATCTTCGCTTTCGGCGGCAATGCGCTGATTGCGACGAGCTTCTACGTCGTGCAGCGCACCTGCGGCGCGCGCCTCTTCGGCGGCAAGCTCGCCTGGTTCGTCTTCTGGGGCTACCAGCTCTTCATCGTGCTCGCCGCGACCGGCTACCTCCTCGGCATCACCCAATCGAAGGAATACGCCGAGCCGGAATGGTACGTGGATCTGTGGCTGACGGTCGTCTGGGTCGCCTACCTGGTGGTCTTCCTCGGCACGATCTTCAAGCGCAAGGAACCACACATTTACGTCGCCAACTGGTTCTACCTCTCCTTCATCGTCACGATCGCGATGCTGCACGTGGTGAACAACCTGGCGATGCCGGTCTCCTTCCTCGGCTCGAAGAGCTACTCCGTCTATGCCGGCGTGCAGGACGCGCTGATCCAGTGGTGGTACGGCCACAATGCTGTCGGCTTCTTCCTGACCGCCGGTTTCCTCGGCATGATGTACTACTTCGTGCCGAAGCAGGCGAACCGGCCGATTTACTCCTATCGGCTCTCGATCGTGCACTTCTGGTCGCTGATCTTCCTCTACATCTGGGCCGGCCCGCATCACTTGCACTACACCGCCCTCCCCGACTGGGCGCAGACGCTCGGCATGGTGTTCTCGGTGATGCTGTGGATGCCGTCCTGGGGTGGCATGATCAACGGCCTGATGACGCTGTCGGGCGCCTGGGACAAGCTCCGCACCGATCCGATCATCCGCATGATGGTGATCGCCGTCGCCTTCTACGGCATGTCGACCTTCGAAGGTCCGGTGATGTCGATCAGAGAGGTGAACTCGCTCTCCCACTACACCGACTGGACCATCGGCCACGTTCATTCCGGCGCGCTCGGCTGGGTCGGCATGATCTCCTTCGGCGCGATCTACTTTCTCACGCCGCGCCTGTGGCATCGCGAGCGTCTCTACAGCCTGCGCCTCGTCAACTGGCACTTCTGGCTGGCGACGATCGGCATCGTTCTCTACGCCTCTGCGATGTGGGTCTCCGGCATCATGCAGGGCCTGATGTGGCGCGAATACGATAGCCTCGGCTTCCTCGTCTATTCGTTCGTCGAGACCGTCCAAGCCATGCACCCCTACTATCTGATCCGCGCGCTCGGCGGCCTCTTCTACCTGACCGGCGCCCTCCTCATGGCCTTCAACGTCTGGAAGACGATCGCGGGGGACATACGCGTGGAGCGCCCGATGGGCGCCATCCAGCCGGCGGAATGAGACGATGATCAATCATGCGATAATCGAGAAGAACGCCACGCTGCTCCTGGCTCTGAGCCTTGGCGTCGTCACGATCGGCGGCATCGTCGAGATCGTGCCGTTGTTCTACCTCCAGAACACGATCGAGCACGTGGAGGGCATGCGCCCCTACACGCCGCTTGAGCTCGCCGGCCGCAACATCTACGTCCGCGAGGGCTGCTACCTCTGCCATAGCCAGATGATCCGCCCGATGCGCGACGAGGTGGAGCGCTACGGCCATTACAGCCTCGCCGCGGAGTTGATGTACGACCACCCCTTCCAGTGGGGCTCGAAGCGGACCGGCCCGGACCTCGCCCGCGTCGGCGGCCGCTATTCCGACGAGTGGCACGTTCAGCACCTGATCGACCCGCGCTCCGTCGTGCCGGCTTCGATCATGCCCGGCTATCCGCATCTCGCAGCGACCGAGCTTCGGACCGACGACTTCGGCGCGAATCTCGTCGCGAACGCGGATGTCGGCGTGCCCTACACCCAGGACATGATCGAAAACGCCGTCGACGATCTCCGCACTCAGGCCGACCCGAACGCCGATTTCGAGCGGGCTGATCGAGCGCTACGGCGGCAAGGTGACGGTGCGCGACTTCGACGGTGACCCGACGCGTCTGACCGAGATGGATGCGCTCGTCTCCTACCTGCAGATGCTCGGCACGCTGGTCGATTTCACCAGCTATGAGCCGCGTTCGGAGGAGAACCTCAGGTGAGCGAGGTCGATTACGAACAATTGCGGCATTTCGCCGATAGCTGGGGACTGCTCGTTCTCACGCTTTTCTTCGTCGGAGCACTCCTATGGGCGATCCGTCCGGGCGCGCGCCAGCGCTACCGCGAGCAGGCGGACATCCCCTTCAAATACGACGAGAAGGATTGAGCGATGGCTGATCGCGATACGGGGGCGCATGAAGGGGTCGAGATCGACCAGCCTACGGGCCAGCCGACGACGGGCCACGTCTGGGACGGCATTCGCGAGCTGAACACGCCGCTGCCGCGCTGGTGGCTGTGGACCTTCTACGCGACGATCGCATTCGCGGTCGTCTACGTCGTGCTTTATCCCGCCATCCCCCTCGTCCACTCCGCAACGCGCGGCCTGCTCGGCTATTCGACGCGCGCGGCGGTCGAGACGTCGCTGGTCGCAGCCCAGGATGCCCAGTCCGCCAATCTCCAACGCATCGCTTCGATGTCGCTGGAGGATATCGCCAAGGACGAAGAGCTGAACCGCTTCGCCGTCGCCGGCGGCCGCTCGGCGTTCCTGGTGAACTGCGTGCAGTGCCACGGCTCCGGCGCCGCGGGCTCGGTCGGCTATCCGAACTTGAACGACGACGACTGGCTGTGGGGCGGCACGCTCGACGCCATCCACACGACGATCCTGCACGGCATCCGCTACACGCAGGACCCCGATACGCGCGTCTCCGAGATGCCGGCGTTCGGCGCCGACGGCATGCTCGACGCCCACCAGATCGAGGCCGTCGCCAACTTCGTGCTGTCGCTCTCCGGCGGCGAGCATGACGCAGCGCTCGCCGAGGAAGGCAAGCAGATCTTCGCCGATAACTGCGCCGCTCTGTCACGGCGACGATGGTGGCGGCAACCGCGAGCTCGGCGCGCCACGGCTGAACGACGCCATCTGGCTCTATTCAGGCACCAAGGACGCGATCATCGCGCAGATCAACAAGCCGCGCCACGGCGTGATGCCGGCCTGGGCGCACCGGCTCGACGCCACCACGATCAAGGAGCTCACCCTCTTCGTTCATTCGCTCGGCGGCGGCGAAGCAGCGACCTCGGCGCTCACGGTGCCGACGGAGCTGGCGAAGAAGTAGCGCGTCGCCCGCTTAGCTCGGGCGACGCCAGATCGTCAGCGTGACTTCGGCTTCCGGGTCGATCAGGACGTCATCGTCCGCGACCAGACCATAGGCGGTGAGGACGGCGGCCGCCGGTACGCCGCGCTCGCACGCTTCGAACAGCCCGCGACCGTCGGGAAGACGAACGCGCGGCACCCGCGCCAAGTGAAAAGCCGTGAAGCCGGCGCACCGGCAAGATCGAAGACGCCCTGCCCGCCCACGACCGCCACCTCCCCGCCTTCCGGCAGAACGCGCTGAAGCGCGTCTCCGAGCGGCACCTCGGCCGGATTGAGCCAAAGGCCATCGGCGCGTGCTCCAGGCCCGAGGCGGCGCCGGATACGATCAGCCGCCTCCGTTTCTTGCGATTTGTCGTCGCCTCGTGGCTCGCCCGCCCAATCAGCGTCAGCGCGGCCCGGTCGAGCGCGGCCTGGAACAGCGCCCAGTCCGCGTCGTTGCGAAGCGCCTCGGGGTGGCGGCCGCTGGCGTCTGCGATCCGGTCGTCCGCGGAGACGATGGCGTGGCCGATAAGACGATGCATAATTCGTTCCTGCCCGCGGCGGAGCGCCGCTGTCACCGGGTTAGTAACCTCTCCGCTTGAGACAGATCAAAGCGGGGGTTGGGGGCCGATGCGACCGGTTTTCGGTCGGAAGCCGTCCCTAGGCCCCAGGACGTGGAAATGAACGAGAGCACCTACGCCGGCGGCCCCGAGGTCGTCCGTCACGACGTCGAGCCGGTCAACGCCCGCGTTCGCCAGAAGCTCTATCAGGCGCGCGTCAAGATTTTCCCGAAGCGCACCTGGGGGACCTTCCGCAAGCTGAAATGGTGGATCATGGCCGTGACCCTCGGCATCTACTGGGTCACGCCGTGGATCAGATGGGATCGCGGACCGAACGCCCCCGACCAGGCTGTGCTGGTCGATCTCGCCAACCGCCGCTTCTATTTCTTCTTCATCGAGATCTGGCCGCAGGAGTTCTACTACATTGCCGGCCTCTTGATCATGGCCGGGCTCGGGCTCTTTCTCGTCACCTCCGTCGCCGGCCGCGCCTGGTGCGGCTACACCTGCCCGCAGACGGTGTGGACGGATCTCTACATCTGGGTGGAGCGGCTCGTCGAAGGCGACCGCAACGCTCGCATGCGGCTCGACAAGGCACGCTGGGGCTTCGAGAAGATATCGAAGCGCGCGATCGTCTACGCGACGTGGCTCATCATCGCCGTCTGCACCGGCGGCGCCTGGGTCTTCTATTTCGCCGACGCGCCGACGCTTTTCGTCGATCTTTTCACGCTTCACGCCGCGCCCGTCGCCTACATCACCGTCGGCGTGCTGACCGCGACGACCTTCACCTTCGCAGGCTTCATGCGCGAGCAGGTCTGCACCTATATGTGCCCGTGGCCGCGTATCCAGGGCGCCATGCTCGACGAGGATTCCCTCCTCGTCACCTACAATGCCTGGCGCGGCGAGCCGCGCTCGCACGGCAAGAAGCGCGCGCTCGCCGAAGGGGTCGATGCGGGCGACTGCATCGACTGCAACGCCTGCGTCGTCGTCTGCCCGATGGGCATCGACATCCGCGACGGCAACCAGCTCGAATGCATCACCTGCGCGCTATGCATCGACGCCTGCAACGACATCATGCGCAAGGTCGACCAGCCGCAGGGGCTGATCTCCTACACGACGCTCCGCGACTACAACACCCACGCGGCGGAGGCGAAGAGCGCCGGCCGCGCCGCGGCGACCGCGCATCAGCGCATGGTCGGCGTTTCCCACATCGTGCGCCCGCGCACGCTTATCTATGCCGGCCTGTGGTCGCTGATCGGGCTTCTGATGCTCTTCGCGCTGTTGACGCGCGATCGCCTCGATCTCAACGTGCTCCCCGACCGCAATCCGCTTTTCGTGACGCTCTCCGACGGCTCGATCCGCAACGGTTACACGCTGAAGATCCTGAACATGCTGGCCGAACCGCGAAGCTTTACCGTCTCCATCGACGGCCTTCAGGATGCCAAGCTCTGGGCGGCCGGCTCCGCGGAGGAAGAAGCTGCGAGGAGCCTCAACGTCGATGTCGAGCCCGACCGTCTGAAGGAAGTGAAGGTCTTCGTCAGCCAAGCTCGCGAGGCGGTTCATCACGGGAGAACGCCCTTCAAGTTCTCCGTCGCCGAAGTCGGGGCTGGCGAGACCGCAGAAACATCGACCGAATTCTTTGCTCCGGAGCGATGAGATGCGTTTCTTTCGCCTCGACGACGACCACCCGCTGACCGGCTGGCATATGTTGGTGATCGTGTGCCTGTTCTTCGGCACCATCATCGCGGTGAACCTGGTGATGGCGTTCGCCGCGACCGGCACGTTCCCCGGCCTCGTCGTGGAGAACAGCTACGTCGCCAGCCAGCACTACGACGAGCTTCTTGAGAAGGCGCGCGAGCAGGACAAGGCCGGCTGGAGCTACGAGCTTTCCGCCGACGGTGGCATGATCCGCGCAAAGCTCTCGCAACACGGCGCGCCGCTCACTGATGTCAGCGTCATCGCGCATGTCGGCCGCCCCTCGACGACGCGCGAGGATCGCGCTTTCGATCTCGCTCTCTCGCCTGACCGGTCCTACCAGGCGAGCGAGCCGCTTCCACCGGGCCTTTGGGAGGTGGACCTTGAGGCCACGCGCGGACCCGATATCCTCTTCCGGCGCACGCAGGAGATTTTCGTGAAGCCGACGGAGACGAGTCAGTGAGCTGCTGCGGCGGCTCAGCGAGCGCCGCAATCGACATCCGCCTCGCGGCTGCCGGCGCAGCCCGCGTCGATCCGACCTTCGTACGCGAAGTCGCGCCAGGTCTCGCCCACGTCGATTTCCTCGTGCCCGACATGCACTGCGCCGGCTGCATCGCCTCAATCGAGCGCACGCTCGGGAAGCACCCTGGAGTCACCACAGCCCGCGCCAATCTCACATCGCATCGCGTAGGCATCGATTTCGACGCCGCCGCAGGCACGCCCGACGCGCTGCTCGAAGCGATCGAGGGGCTCGGCTATTCCGCTCGCCCCTTCGACGCCGCGGCCCTCGCCGCTGCCGACAAGGACGAGACAGGCGCGACACTCCTTCGGTCGATGGCGGTCGCAGGCTTCGCCGCCGGCAACATCATGCTCCTGTCGGTCTCGGTGTGGGCCGGCGCGGACCACGCCACGCGCGACCTTTTCCACTGGATTTCAGCGCTGATCGCGCTCCCGGCGATCGTCTATGCCGGGCAGCCGTTCTTCCGCTCCGCCTTTCGTGCGCTGAAAGCGCGCGCGCTCAACATGGATGTGCCGATCTCGCTCGCGGTGATCCTCGCGGCCGGCATGAGCCTCTATGAGACGGCGACGCACGGCGAGCACGCCTGGTTCGACGCCTCCGTCGCGCTGCTCTTCTTCCTCCTCGTCGGCCGCTATCTCGACCATCGCATGCGCGGCGTGGCGCGCTCTGCCGCCGCGCGGCTTCTGGCGCTTTCGGCGCGAAGCGCGATGCGGGTCGAGCCTGACGGAACCGCGATGCACGTGCCGGTCGGTGAGATTATCCCCGGCGACCGTGTGCGCGTTGCGGCCGGCGAACGCATGCCGGTCGATGCGACGGTCCTGGAAGGCGCGAGCGACATCGACAAGTCGCTACTGACCGGTGAAGCCGACCCCGAGCCAGTCTGCGTCGGCGCTCGCGTCTTCGCCGGCACGCTCAACCTGACCGGGCCGCTCCTGGTCCAGGTCACCGCCAAGTCGGGCGACACGCTGCTCGCCGACATTGCGCGCCTGATGGAATCGGCGGAGCGCAGCGGCAGCCGCTTCGTCCGGATCGCCGACCGCGCCGCGCGCATCTATGCGCCGACCGTCCACATTCTCTCAGCAGCGACCTTTGTAGGGTGGCTCATCGCCGACGCCGGCTGGCACCAGGCGCTGACCGCCTCCATCGCCGTCCTGATCATCACCTGCCCCTGCGCGCTTGGGCTCGCGGTCCCCGCCGTGCAGGTGGTCGCAAGCGGCATCCTCATGCGGCGCGGCATCATGCTGAAGGATGGCGCCGCGCTTGAGAAGCTCGCGGGCGTCGACACTGTCGTCTTCGACAAGACCGGAACGCTCACCGAGGGTCGCCCCGAACTCGTCGAAAGCCCACTCGCCGACGTAAACGTCTGGGCGGTTGCGGCAGCGCTCGGCGAAGCGAGCCGCCATCCCCTCGCCCGCGGCCTCGCCAACGCTGCCACCGCGCGTGGCATCGCTCCCGCGAAGCTGACCAGCGTCACGGAGCAGGCGGGCTCGGGTATGGAAGGTCTGTGGCGGAACATGCCCGTCCGCCTCGGACGATCGGGATGGGTCGGCGGCATGGCGGACGAAGAGCGGACGGGCCGCTCGGAGATTTGGCTGCGCGTCGGGCATGGGCCAGCGATTCCCTTCCGCTTCGACGACGCGCTTCGCGTCGACGCTGCCGCAACCGTCGCGGCGCTGAAGGCTGAGCACCTCGGCATCCTGCTCCTCTCGGGCGACCACCAGGAAGCCGTCGTGCGCGCGGCGCGCCGCGCCGGCATCGACGAATGGCGCGCGGGCTGCCTACCGACCGACAAGGCAGGCGCGCTCACATTCCTCCGCAGCGACGGGAAGCGCGTGCTGATGGTCGGCGACGGTATCAATGACGCGCCGGCGCTCGCCGCGGCCGATGTCTCCATGTCCCCGGCCACTGCGTCCGATATCAGCCAGACCGCCGCGAGCCTGGTCTTCACGGGCCCGCGGCTTGAGCCCGTCGTGACAGCGCTCAAGGTGGCGCGCGCCGCGCAGCGCCTGATCCTTGAAAACATTGGGCTCGCGGTCGTCTACAACGCCTGCGCCATTCCCGTGGCGATGCTCGGCCACGCCACACCGCTCATTGCGGCCGTCGCCATGTCGACCTCCTCGATCGTGGTCACCGCCAACGCGCTCCGCCTGTCGCTCCCGTTCCGCAAAAAGCGGAGCCGGGCATCCGCGCCCTCGCCCGCCTTGCGCGAGGCGGCAGCGTGACGGCGCTCCTGATCCTAATCCCGGCCGCCCTCCTCCTGGGCGGCCTCGGCCTGTTCGCGTTTCTCTGGTCGCTCCGCTCCGGCCAATACGACGACCTCGACGGCGCCGCCGTCCGCATCCTCTCCGACGACGATGCGCCGAAGGACAACCGCGACACGGAGCCGCGGCGCCGAGCGCCGTCCGCGTAGGTTTCCTCGCGACGCCGTCATGATCCGCCGATAATCCTCCCGCTCCTCGGCTTTTCGGTTGCGCCGAGTGCCTTAGATCAAGCAGCCTTCGCGACCGATTCGGCGAAGCGATGGCTCTCGTCGCGGAGTCGCCAGGAGGGTGGATGTGAGCGCGCCACTTCTTTCGCGGTCCGTAAGCGGGCCACGCGTTGAGCTTTCCGCGGTCGGCCCGTGGACGGCTGCGCACGCAGAGGAAGCCGACCGGCTGGTTGCCGACCAAGTGCCGGAGACCGGCCTCCGAAAGCTCGTTGTCAACGTCGCAGGCGTCACCGCGCTCGACACGTTCGGCGCGTGGCTGATCGAGCGACTCGCCAGAAGTGCCTCCGCGCATGGCGGCGAAATCGAGATCGTCGGCGTGCCGGAGCGCTTCCAGGGCCTTATGGCCAAGGTGCAAGAGGCGAACCGCGAAGCGCCCCGCCCCCGCCCGCGTCTCGGCATTCTCGGCCGCGCCGGCGATATTCTTGCGCAGTTTGAGGCCGACGCGCTCTCCTTCCTCGCCATGCTTGGCGCGATCGGCCTTGCGCTCGGCCGCGTCGCGGTCCGCCCGCGCACGTTCCGGCTTACCTCGGCCGTGTATCATCTCGATCGCGTCGCCTGGCAGGCGGTCCCGATCATCCTGCTCATCACGTTCCTGATCGGCGGCATCATCGCCCAGCAGGGCATCTTCCACTTCCGCAGGTTCGGCGCGCAGGACTATGTCGTCGACCTCGTCGGCATCCTCATCCTGCGCGAGATCGGCGTGCTGATCGTCGCCATCATGGTCGCCGGCCGCTCCGGCAGCTCGTATACCGCCGAGATCGGCTCCATGAAAATGCGCGAAGAGATCGACGCCCTGCGCACCATGGGGCTCGATCCGATCGAGATTTTGATCCTGCCGCGCGTCGTGGCGCTCGTGATCGGCCTTCCGGTGCTGACCTTCATCGGCTCGATGGCGGCGCTCTATGGCGGCGAGCTTGTGGCCTGGACCTACGGCGGCATGAGCCCTGCCGTATTCCTGGCGCGGCTTCGCGAGGCGATATCCATCACGCATTTCGAGGTCGGCATGTGGAAGGCGCCGTTCATGGCGCTGGTCATCGGCGTCGTCTCCTGCGCCGAGGGCCTGCGCGTCGGCGGCAGCGCGGAATTGCTCGGCCTGAAGACTACGACGTCCGTTGTGAAGTCGATCTTCCTCGTGATCGTGCTCGATGGTGTGTTCGCCGTCTTCTTCGCTTCGATCGGCTTGTGACGCATGCCTGAGCCTTCCGGAAATGTCGTGATCAAGGTCACCGACCTTGTCGCCGGCTTCGGCGATACGATCGTGCTCGACGGTCTGTCGCTCGAGGTGCGTCGCGGCGAGGTGCTCGGGCTGGTGGGCGGCTCGGGCAGCGGCAAGTCGGTGCTCCTTCGTACCATCATCGGGCTCATCCCGCGGCGCGCCGGCAATGTGGAGGTCTTCGGCATCGACCTCGCGCGCGTCGACGATGCGGAGCGCCACGCCGCCGAGCGGCGCTGGGGCGTGCTGTATCAGCAGGGGGCGCTGTTCTCCTCGCTCTCCGTCGCCGAGAACGTGAAGTTCCCCATGCGCGAATATCTCGGCCTCTCCGAGACGCTGATGACCGAGGTGGCGATGGCGAAGCTCGAAATGGTCGGGCTCGATCCGGACGATGCGGAGAAGCTGCCCTCAGAGCTCTCCGGCGGGATGATCAAGCGCGTGGCGCTGGCCCGCGCGCTCGCTCTCGACCCGGAGATCGTCTTCCTCGACGAGCCGACCTCCGGCCTCGATCCGATCACCGCCGGCGATTTCGATTCGCTGATCGAGACGCTGAAGGGGACGCTGGGCTTCACTGTCTTCATGGTCACGCACGACCTTGAGAGCCTCTACACCGTCTGCACACGCATCGCCGCGCTGGCGGAGGGGCGCATCGTCGCTGATGGTCCGATCTCAGCCATGCTCGCCTCCGAGCATCCCTGGGTCAGGGCCTACTTTCACGGCAAGCGGGCACAGATCGGCGCTGCAATGGCAGAAGAAACGAGGATCGGCTGATGGAGATTCGCGCACGCTATGTGTTGGTCGGCGTCTTCGTCATCGCGGTGCTCGCCGCCGGTCTCGGCTTCGTCTACTGGATGGAGAACACGACCGGCCTTGCCAAGCGCACCTCCTACCGCATCCGCTTCGAACAGTCCGTGTCGGGGCTGTTGCTCGGCTCAGGGGTACAGTTCAACGGCATCCGCGTCGGCGAGGTGACCGATCTGACGCTCGACAAGGACGATCCGAACGGCGTGCTCGTCACCGTCGCCGTCACCAGCGACACCCCGGTCCGCTCCGATACGAAGGTGAGACTTGCCTTCGGCGGACTGACCGGCGTGCCGGAGATCGCGCTGACCGGCGGGTCGCCTGACGCCCCGCCGCCGCAAGCGGCCGATGGCGGCATTCCGACGCTTGAGGCCGGCGCGGATGCGGGCGTCGATTGGACGGTCGCCGCGAGCAACGCCTTCTCGCAGGTCCAATCGATCCTTTCGGCCAATTCCGACACGCTCCAGAACGCGATCTCCAACATCGACACCTTCTCCCAGGCTCTTGCCAAGAATTCCGACAAACTTGACGGCATCGTCGACGGCCTGGCGCGCCTTGCCGGCGCCGGAGGGACGAAGCCCTCCGGCAATACGATCCTTGCCGCGCCGACGGATTTTCCCAGGCTTGCCGCACCGCCGACGAAGCAGCTGGTAATCGCCCGGCCGACCGACGTCATCGCGCTGGAGACGCAGCGCATTCTTGTCCAGACGGGATCAACCGTCGCTCCAGCCTTTCCGGACGTGCAATGGAGCGACAGCACGCCGCTTCTGCTTCAGGCGAAGCTCGTGGAGGCCTTCGAGAACGCCGGATTTCCAAAGGTCAGCAGCGACACGGCCGGGCTTGCAGCGGACTACACGCTGTTGATCGAGCTCCGCGCCTTCCAGATCGTGTCCGGCGACAAGCCGACGGCCGAGATCGATTTCACCGCCAAGCTGACTGACCCGAGCGGCGCGATCCTTGCAACGAAACGCTTCCAAGAGAGCGCGCCGCTCGCCGCGATGCAGGCGCATGACGCGGTGGCCGCCTTCGACAAGGCGTTTGGTGCAGCGGCGCACGCTTTGGTTGACTGGACATTGCCGCAGATGTCGTGAACGTCGGCCGTCGCTTATGCGAGGAAGAAAGCCGATGCGCGTTCTGATCCTCGGCGGCGGCGCGATCGGCGCGTCTATCGCCTATTTCCTGAGCCGTAGCGGCGCGGAGGCGGTCGTCGTGGAGCGCACCGGCGTCGCCTGCGCCGCCTCCGGCAAGTCCGGCGGCTTCCTGGCGCTCGACTGGTGCGACGGCACGCCTCTTCAGGCGCTCGCGCGCCGCAGCTTCGCGCTTCACGCCAGCCTCGCCGAGGAGATCGACGGCGATTGGGGCTATCGCCGCATGACGACTTATGGCGGCCTTGGCGGTGCACGGCTCGGTTTTCGCGGACCCAGGCTCGGCTGGGTGGCGGCAGAGGTCGCGCTCGACCGCCGCCTCGGCACCACGGAGACCACGGCGCAGGTGCATCCCGCCCTCTACACCAAGGCGATGATGCGCGCCGCTGAAGCAAACAGCGCGAAGCTCGTCGCCGGAGAAGTCACCGGCATCGAGCAAAACGAGGACGGATGGCGCGTCATCGTCGCCGACGCGCCGCCGCTTGACGGCGACATCGTCGTGATCGCGATGGGCCCGTGGTCGATCCTAGCCGCGCGCTGGCTGCCGATCCCGCCCGTCTTCGGACTGAAGGGGCACAGCCTCGTCTTCGATACCGGCACGAAGGTCCCCGCCGACGCGCTCTTCCTGGAGGTCGTGGAGAGAACCGGCGCGGCGTCCTCGCCGGAAGTCTTCCCCCGTGCCGACGGCACGACCTATGTCTGCGCCATTTCGAGCGAGAGCCCCGTGCCGCTCGACCCCGCCGACGTTCGCCCCGACCCCGGTGCGATCGAGCGGCTCGAAGCGATCTGCCGCGATCTCTCCCCGGTGCTTCGCGATGCCCCGATCCTGGCGCGTCAAGCCTGCCATCGCCCGGTCACGCAAGACGGGCTGCCGCTGATCGGCGAGATCGACGGCGCTCCCGGCGCCTTCATCGCCACCGGCCACAGCGTCTGGGGAATCCTGAATGCGCCGGCAACCGGCGAGGCGATGGCGGAATTGATCCTCGACGGCGCCGCGCGCACGGTTGATCTCGACGCTTTCGATCCCCGCCGCGCGCGGCCGCTCGATCCGGTTCAGCTTCGCACCGTGCGCCGCGACCTGCCGGTTTAGCGTCACGTGGGAGGACGTCCATGAAGCGCGCTCTCGGTGTCTGTTACTATCCCGAGCATTGGCCCGAACGCATGTGGGCGTCGGACGCGAGCCGGATGGCAGAAACCGGCATCCACTATGTTCGGATCGGCGAGTTCGCTTGGAGCCGTATTGAGCCAGAGCCGGGAGCGATCCGGCTCGATTGGCTGATCCGCGCCATCGATGTCCTCCATAAGCGCGGCCTGAAGGTCGTCCTCGGCACACCGACGGCGACGCCGCCGCGCTGGGTCGTCGCCAAGATGCCCGACATGCTGCAGGTCGATGCGGAAGGCCGCGTCCGAAAATTCGGCTCACGCCGCCACTATTGCTTCTCGCACAAGGGCTATCGCGCTGAATGCGCACGCATCGTCACGCTCATCGCCCAGGCGGTGAAAGACCATCCGGCGCTTGTCGCGTGGCAGATCGATAACGAATACGGCTGCCACGACACGACGCTCTCTTATTCCGAGGCCGCCCTTCTCGGCTTCCGCGAGTGGCTTTTCGCGAAATACGGCACGATTGATGCACTGAACACCGCGTGGGGCAACGTCTTCTGGTCGATGGACTACCGCAACTTCGACGAGGTCGAGCTTCCGAACCTGACGCCGGCCGGCGCGAGCCCAACGCACTGGCTCGACTTCAGCCGCTACTCGTCGGACCAGGTCGTAGCCTTCAACAAGGTGCAGGTCGACATTCTGAAGTCGATCACGCCGAAAGTTCCGGTCGCGACGAACTACATGGCCGGCATGACGGCCTTCGATCATTTCCGCCTCGGTGAGGACCTCGATTTCGCCAGCTGGGATTCCTATCCGGTGGGCCAAGTAACACGGCTCGCCGGCACGCCGGAGCGCAGGACCCGCTATGCGCGTCAAGGCGATCCCGATCTGCAGGCCTTCCATCACGATCTCTATCGCACCGTCGGGAAAGGCCGCTTTTGGGTGATGGAGCAGCAGCCCGGGCCGGTAAACTGGGCGGCGAGCAATCCCGATCCCCTCGCCGGCATGGTCCGGCTCTGGACCTGGGAAGCCTTCGCGCACGGCGCGGAGGTCGTCTCCTATTTCCGCTGGCGACAGGCACCTTTCGCGCAAGAGCAGATGCATGCGGGGCTTATGCGGCCCGACGACAAGCCGGCGCCGGGACTGGACGAAGCACGACAGGTTGCGGGTGAGCTTGCGGCGCTTGACCTTGAGGCGGCGGGCAAGGCCGACTGCGCGATCGTCTTCGACTATGAAAGCGCTTGGGCGTGGGCGATCGAGCCGCAGGCGGCCGGCTTCGGCCATATGCAGGCGGTGACGGCGCAGTACCGCCAGCTACGCAAGCTCGGGCTCGACGTCGATGTCGTCTCGGCCGAGACGGCTGATCTCTCCGGCTACAAGATCGTCTTTGTTCCAGCCCTCTTCGCCTGGACCGAGACGCTATTGGAGGCGCTCTCGCGCGCCGACGGGCTTATCGTCATCGGCCCGCGCTCCGGCTCGAAGACCAAGGATTTTCACATCCCCGCCGGGCTCCCGCCCGACCTCCCCTCGCAGCTTCTCGACGTGAAGGTCGTGCGCGTGGACAGCCTGCCCGACATTCTGCCTGTGCCGATCAAAGGCGGCGGCAACGCCGTGAAGTGGCGTGACAAGATCGAGACGAGCGCCGAGATCCATTTTGAAGCCAAGGACGGCTGGCCGATCCTCGTAGCCCGCGAGCGCTATTTCTATCTCGCCGCGCTCCTCGACGGCGACGCGCACGCGATCGTCACGCGGCACCTCGCCGAGATCGCAGGACTGAAGACGCTCGCGCTTCCCTCCGGTCTGCGCACGCGAAAGCGCGGCACGACAACCTTCGTCTTCAACTATGGCCTTGAGACCCACGACCTGGAAGCGCTGGGCTTCGCCGGCCCGTTCGGGCTCGACGGTGCGCATCTCCCACCGGCCGGCGTCGCGATCGCCCGCTCGCGCTGACGCTCATGGCAGCCCCGCTCTCAGGGAGCCTTCGATCACTCCTGTCGTTGAATGACAACGTTGGACATTTAAGTTGACAACGTTGTCATCCGAGCTAGCCTGCGCCGCAGGAAACGCCTGATGGCAACCATAAGAACCGTCGCCGCCCGCGCCGGCGTCTCGATCAAGACGGTTTCGCGGGTGATGAACGAGCCGGACTCCGTCGCCGCGGAGACGCGCGAGCGGGTACTGGCCGCTGCTGCCGAGCTGAACTTCGTCCCCGATCAGCGGGCGCGCGCGATGCGCTCGGGACGCTCGGGCGTCGTCGGCTTCCTCTCCGACGTGATCGCCACGACCCCCTACTCCGTCGACATCGTGCGCGGCGTCGAGGACGCTCTCGCCGAGCACGGCATGTCGCTCCTGATCGGCAACACCGAGAACCGCCCCGACGACCTTCCGCGCATCATGCGCTCCTTCCGCGCGAGCCGCGTCGAGGGCGTGGTCTTCGCCACCATGTTTCACCGCCGCGCCGACGAGTTCGGCGCACGCGACAATCTTCCGGCCGTGCTGGTGAACTGCTTCGCAGATGCTGGCAGCGTTCCGACAGTGCTCCCCGACGACGAGGCCGGCGGATACGTAGTCGGGCGGCATCTGCTTTCGCTCGGCCATCGCCGCATAGCCTATCTGACGCTGCCGCCCGATGCGGAAGCCACGAAGCTTCGCCGTGCGGGCTTGGCGCGCGCGTTTGCAGAGGCCGGCGAGACCTTTCCCGCCGACCTCATCGTCACAGGTCAGCAGGGCTCGCCCGACTTCGACCCGTCCTTCGCCTACGAGGCTGCCGCCCGGCTTCTCTCCCGCGTCGACCGCCCGACGGCAATCTTCTGCGGTAACGATGAGATGGCGCTGCAGGTGTACAACGCCGCTGCAGCGCTCGGCATCCGCATCCCCGACGAGCTCTCCGTCGTCGGCTACGACGACTATCACCTCTTCTCGCTCGGTCTGCGTCCTGCGCTCACCACCGTGGTGCTCCCCTATCGGCGCATGGGCGAGATCGCAGCGGAGCTTCTCATCAAGCGGATCAAGGATGACGCCTCAAAGGCCGAGACCATTCGCGTCGAAGGACCGCTCGTCGCGCGCGCCTCGACCGCGGCTCCCGTCAAGGCGCGCGGCGCGCATGAAACCCTGAAACCAAGAAGCAAATGGAAAAAGGAGGAACATCAATGAGGCTCACGACATGGCTCCTCGCCGGGGCCGCGCTTTTCGCTCTCAGTGGCGCCACGCTGGCGCAGGACGCGATCAAGGTCTGGCACCACGGCGGCCGCGGCGACGGCGAGCGCGAATTGATCGCCGCGTCGATCGATAAGTGGAACGCCATGCATCCCGACATGAAGGCGGAGCTCGTGCTCCTTCCGGAGGGCTCCTACAACGAGCAGGTCCAGGCGGCAGCGCTTGCCGGCGACCTCCCCGATCTGCTCGACTTCGACGGACCGAACTACGCCAACTACGCCTGGTCTGGCTACCTCGAGCCGCTGAACGGCATCGTCTCGCAGGCGGCGATCGACAACGAGATCCCCTCGCTCATCGCGCAAGGCACCTACCCGCCCGACGGCAAGCTCTACTCGCTCGGGCAGTTCGACTCCGGTCTCGCCATCTGGGGCAACAAGGCCTACCTCGAAAAAGCCGGCGTCGCATTCCGACGAGCGTCGATGACGCCTGGACCATGACCGAATTTGAGGACGCGCTCGCCAAGCTGCAGGCGCTTCCCGAGGTCGAATACGCGATCGACCTGAAGCTCTCCTACGGCAAGGGCGAGTGGTACACCTATGGCTTCTCGCCGATCATCCAGTCGGAGGGCGCCGATCTCATCAATCGCGACACCTGGAAAGCCACAGGCACGCTCGACTCCGCCGGCGCGATCGACGGCATGACGCATTTCCAGAGCTGGGTGAAGAACGGCTACGTCGTTCCTGCCTCGGCTGGCGACGACGCCTTCTACGGCAAGAAGAACGCCGCGCTCGCTTTTGTCGGACACTGGATGTGGACGCCACACCACGAGGGTCTCGGCGACGATCTCGTGCTCCTGCCGATGCCGAAATTCGGCGACAAGCAGGCGACCGGCATGGGCTCCTGGTGCTGGGGCATCACCTCCTCGTCGACGCACAAGGAGGCAACGGGCAAGTTGCTTGAGTTCCTGCTGACCGACGACGAGATCCTGCCGCTGACGAACCGCAACGGCGCCGTGCCCGGCACCAAGACGTCGGTGGCGAAGTCCGACCTCTACAAGGAGGGCGGCGCGCTCAGGCTCTTCGTCGATCAGCTGAACACGATCGCCGTACCGCGTCCGGCGCACCCGGCCTATCCGACGATCACCTCGGCCTTCGCCCAGGTCGTCGCCGACGTGATCGACGGGGCCGATCCGGCCGCGAGCCTGAAGGAGGCGGCGGCGACGATCGACCAGGATATCGACGACAACCAGGGCTACCCGCCCTTCGCGACGCAGTAAGCTCCCAAGGCAGGCGGTCGGGGCGCAAGCGCCCCGGCCGCCTCACCGCGGTCCAGTGACATGAAGATGCAAAGAGGACCGGAAAGCCTCGAGCGCAGGGCCGCCTGGCTTTTGAGCGGCCCGGCGGTCGTGCTCGGCGCGATCTTCATCGTCGCGCCGTTCGCGCTCGCCATCGCGCTCTCCTTCTCCGACCAGCGCCTCGTGCCGAACCCGAACCTGCCGACGCGCCTTATCGGCGCGACCAACTATATCCGCCTCTTCGGCGACCCGAATTTCCGCCAGGCATTCCTGAACACGCTGCTCTTCACCGCGCTTGTCGTGCCGTTCCAGACGGCGATCGCGCTGGCGTTGGCGATGCTCATCAATTCGAAGCTCCCGGCGCGCAACGTCTTCCGCGGCATCTTCTTCCTGCCGACCGTCATCACCATGGTCGTCGTCTGCGTCGTCTGGTTCTCGATGCTGAAGATCGACGGCTTCTTCAATCTCGTGCTCCACACCGTCACCTTCGGCCTGGTCGGGCCGATCGACTGGCTGCGGAACCCTTACACGGCGATGCCGGCGATCGTCGTTCTGTCCGCCTGGCAGGGCTTCGGCTTTCAGATGGTCATCTATCTCGCCGGGCTGCAGTCGATCAGCCCGCAGCTCTACGAGGCAGCCCAGGTCGACGGCGCGACGCGCTGGCAGCAATTCTGGAACGTGACCATGCCGTCGCTCAGAAACACGCACATCTTCGTGGTCGTCACGACCACGATCCTGGCGTTCAAGATGTTCACGCAGGTCAACATCCTGACGCAGGGCGGCCCGCAGGGCGCGACGAGCACGCTCGTTCATTTCCTCTACGAGGTCGGCTTCCGCCGCGGGCGCGTCGGTTTCGCCTCGGCGACCGCCGTCGTCTTCTTCGTTGTCGTGCTCCTGATCACGCTTCTTCAGCGTGGCCTCTTCCGCACCGAGGAGGAGACGCGATGAACGACCGCACTGCGCTTGTCGTCCGCATCGCCATCGCGGGCTCGTCACGCTCATCGTGCTCGGGCCGCTGGCGCTGATGTTTGCGACTTCGTTGAAGGGCAACCCGCAGCAGATTCTCGTGGACCTCGGCGGCTTCCGCGCCTTCTGGGTCTCGCCCGAGGACGCGTCCCTCGCCAACTACCACACTGTGCTCGCCGACCGGCAGGCACCGTTCCTGCGCTTCATGTTCAACTCCGCGCTGATCGTCATCACGATCGTCGATCGCTCGGTATTTTCGTGAATTCGCTCTGCGCCTACGCCCTCTCGCGGCTTCGCTTCAAAGGCCGCAAAGTGCTCCTCGGCGTCGTCGTCGCGCTGATGATCATCCCGGTCGAGGCGCTGGTCGTGCCGCTGCTCCTGATGGTCAACCGGCTCGGAATGCTCGACACCTATCAGGCGCAGATCATCCCCTTCATCGCGCATCCGCTCTCGATCTTCCTCTTCTATCAGTTCTTCGCGAAGCTCCCGAAGGACCTCGACGAGGCTGCCTATATGGACGGCGCGACGCCCTTCCAGATCTACCGGAAGATCGTGCTGCCGCTGAGCCTACCTGTCATCGCCACGGTGGCCATTCTCCAAAGCCTCGAATATTGGAACGCCTACCTCTGGCCGCTGATGGTCACGCGCGGGCCGGAGGTGCGTCCCGTCTCGCTGGCGCTCGCGCAGTTCTTCACCACCCCGCCCCCGCAATGGGGACCGCAGATGGCCTTCTCCGTGATGATGTCGCTTCCCGTTCTCGCGCTCTATCTCGGCTTCCAGCGCTGGTTCATCCAGTCGGTGGTCGGCAGCGCGGTAAAAGGCTGAAGCGCAAGGCCGATGGCTTTCCAGCTGGCGGACCATTGGGTCTGGGATTTCTGGCTCGCCCGCAAGGGGGCCGAGTATCATCTGTTCTTCCTGCAAGCCCCGAAATCGATCGGCGACCCCGACGCGCGCCACTGGAACGTCTCGATAGGCCACGCCGTCTCGCGTGACCTCTTCAACTGGACGCCGCTCGGGACCTGCTTCCGGCCGTCACCCGAGCCGGCATGGGACGACGGCACGACATGGACCGGTTCGGTCGTCCGCCACGCCGGGACATGGTGGATGTTCTACACCGGTACCTCGAAGGGCGAGAGCTTGCGCAAGCAGCGGATCGGGCTTGCGACGTCGAGCGACCTGCACGATTGGCATCGGCACCCCGGCAATCCGATCCTCGATCTCGATCCGAGCCTCTACGAGGAATACGATCCGGCCGCCTGGCACGACCGCTCCCTTCGCGATCCCTGGGTTGCGCCCGATCCGGACGGCGACGGGTTCCGCATGTGGTTCACCGCACGGGCCAAGGAAGGCCCGCCCGACGGGCGCGGTGTGATCGGCACCGCGTGGTCGGCCGACCTCGTGCATTGGCGGGCCGAGCCGCCGGTGACACCGCCCGGCGACTTCGGCGAATGCGAGGTGCCGCAGTATTTTGCGGCCGGCGGCCGCTCCTACCTGCTTTTCAGCACTTCCGCGCGACGCATGTCTGCCGCCCGCCTTGCTCGCCTCGCCGCAAGCGCCGAGCCCGCCGAAACCGGCACGCATTATTTCTTGTCGGAAAGCCCGCGCGGGCCATGGCGTCTCGGGCCTATGCCCTTCCTGGCAGGGAATGCGCTCGGCTCGCTCTATGCCGGGCGCGTAACCGAGGATACCTCCGGGCGGCTCGTCTTTCTGGGCTTCCGGGGCGATGGCGCTGAAGGCGGCTTCGTTGGAGCGATTTCCGATCCCATTCCGCTCGCAGTCGCAGCGGATGGGAGTTTGCGGCTCGAATAGGCAGGCGGAGCGGAACGTTTCTCTCAAGAGGCCGCGCGTAGCTTCAACTCACGCGGCACGGTGTCACGATCACAACGCCGGTGCCGGCCCTCCATCAGAGGACCGGCGCGTCTTCAGGCGTCAAACCTTTTCCCGTGGCGCCACGGTCTCAAGGTGCCGGACGACGCCCGACGCCCCCTCCGCCGCGCGCTCACCGAACCGACGCAAATTCGCCACCTGGGCGAAGAGCGGAATTGCGTGGCCGTTCTCGGTATCACCGAAACGCGCGCTTCCTCCGCCTTCTTCAATGGCGTCCGCAACGGCCCGAAGCAGCATCGCGGCTGGCGGGCTGACCGGCTCCACATCGCATGCCAGGTAGAAAATCCTGGCCCTCACGACATCGAGTGAGAGTGGGAGACTTGCTTCAGGTGTCACGTCGCTCCTCCGGAATCCGTCTGGCTACTGCCAAGCGGCCGCAAATTTATTCAACCCGGCAAGGCGTGACCAAAGCGTGACAAAATTCAGCAGAGGTGCCCCCCGCCCTGGCGGTCCCAAGCTACCGTCGCTGAATCCAGAGAAATTGGCTCAAATCCGACACCAGTCCGTCCCTGGAGGGCCCCGCCGATCCATGCCCCGGCGTCGACTTCGTCGCTCGGGAGTCGCCGGGCTTCCGCCTTCCGCGGGGCGACGGCCGTCCCGTCGAGCGGCGCTGTGGCACATCCGGCGCCCCGCTCGCCCGGATAGACGGCCGGCGAGAAGGTGCCCGTCTGCGCGCCTTCCAGGAGCTTTCCGCGGACCAGCGTAGCGTTTGCCGGGAGATCCGACTGCTTCACGGCCTGCCACCAGAGCGCCGCCACGCCCGCCACGTGCGGCGCAGCCATGCTGGTGCCGCTCTGCGCCTTCAGCCCCGCGCCGCGGGCGGCCGAGACGATGTCGCGCCCCGGAGCAGTGATCTCGACGCCGCAATTGGAGAAGCTGGAGACCCGGTAGCCGGCCCCGGCGGTGGGCCGGTCCAGCGAGCCGACCGATATGATCTTGTCGGAGCCGCAGGGCGGACAAGCCGTCATGACATGCTCATGCTCGCAGTCGACCGCACGGCGGGAATCATTGCCCGCCGCCGCCACGACGAGCGCCCCGCCGGTGAAGGGCTCCTGCATGCGCAGCATCAGCAGCAGCCGGTCGAGGAGCCGCAAATTGGCACTGTAGGCCTCGAGGGCAACCGCCGTGGCGAGCTCGCCGCTCCACCCCTCCTCGATGCGCTTTGCGACGGTCGCAGCGAAATCGAACCCGACCGACATGGAAATGACGTGGGCCCCCTGCTCGAATGCCCACGAGAGCCCGCGGACGAGCATGTCGGAGTTGCCGCCGCCAGGGCCGAGCACGCGCCCGATGAGCGCCCGCCGCACCCCCGGCGCGACGCCGATCCGAATCCCGTCGACGTTGCGGCCGAAGAGGATGCCGGCGCAGTGCGTGCCGTGCCCGTCAGCGTCGCCGTTTCCGAGCCCGGTGAAGTCCCGTTCCACGAGGTCGACATCGCGAAACGCCGGATGCGCCGGGTCCACGCCAGTGTCCAGGAGGGCGACCGTCACGTCCGCCCCGGTATATTTCGAGCGGTCGGCCCCGACCGCGGCTATACCCCAGGATTGTTGTCTGCGGCTTCCGGCAACCGTCGTCGACCCCGGCTCGATGCCCCCTTCCGCTACCGGAGAGAGTAGCCGGGTGCACATGACCTCCGCCGCGGCGACGAACTCCGGCTCCGCCGCCAGCTCCTGCAGCTCCAGCGCCGTCAGCTTCTCTCGATGGATCGCCGGGCGGGGTGGCTCGCTCAGCAATCTCGAAGTAGAATCAAGCGGTTGACCGAACGCGCTGCTGCTGCGCTGCCAGCGCGTAGTGCTTCTCCCCCCTCGGTCGAGGAGGACGGTATAGGTGCGTTCCATTGGCCTCGTCGCTTCTCGTAGCGGGCGCGATAAGAGGATGGAACGCGTGCCCGCAACGTCCCCGAGCGTGCCACGACCGTGACCAAGCCGCGATCGCATGCAACCTGAGCGAATTTACACATGGTTAACGGCTCACTATCGTTCGCCAGGATTAATCCTTCCTGAGGCTATTGGGTTAGAACATCTGGGGCCCCTGGAAGGCTGGACAAACGGCGACAGCGCCGTGACCTGAGGATCGGTTCTGCATGTCGTGCAGGCTCTCACTGTTCGGTCCCCCCGCGCTTCTCAACCACGAGGGCCGTCCCGTCCCCGTGCCGCAGAAGACGTTTGCGCTCGCTGCCTATCTGCTTCTTGCCGGCTGCGGCGCCCCGGTGGCCCGCACCTCGCTTAGGCGCTTCCTGTGGCCGGGCGCCGATGCCAAGACCGCGGCGGCCAATCTCAGAAAGTTCCTGCTCAGGGTGCGCGAGCGGCAGGAACGCTTTGGCTTCGAGCTGATCCGCTGCGAGAACAACCACGTCATGCTCGTGGCCTCGGCAGCGGTCGACCTGGCGGAGTTTCTGAAAGCCGTCGCTTCGCCGAAGACGGCCGACCTCGTCCGGCTTTGCGATACCTATCGGGGCGACCTCCTCTCTGGGATGGAATGGGAGGAGTGGGAAGAGACAGAATCGGCCGAATGGTTGGGAGCTCAGCGCACCCGGCTTCGCGACGCCTTCGCCGGCGTGATTGCAAGCCGGATCGAGCCGATCGAGCCGAGCGCCGACAGGATTCGGTTGCGCGTCGCGGCGCGGCGCCTGATCGAGGTCGATCCATATAACGAGACCGGCCACCGCGCGCTGATGCTGCTTTTTTCGGAGGCCGGCGAGCCAGGCCGTGTCGACGAGGTCTACCGCAATCTCGAGCAGCGCCTGCGCAGAGATCTCGGCGTCATCCCGGTTGTCACCACGACGGACCTCCACCGGACCCTGCTGCCGGCGGAGCCCGGCGCCGCGCGGGTCGCGGAGACGCTGCCGACCGCGCCCCCTGGGGCGAGCAGCGCGGCGACGCACGACGAGGCCGCGTCTCCGCCCATGACCTTTATGGGCCGATCCGGGGTCCCGCGTGTCACCATCCTTCCGCCGGTTGCGATCGGCGACCAGGACTACGGCCACCAGCTGGCGGCGTCGCTCATTGAGGATGTCACCATCGGGCTGTGCCGCTTCAAGTCGCTTTCCGTCGTCGCGCCGCACACCGCCCGGGAGATGAGCCGCAGCGGCAAGAAGACGCTGCTACGCAGCTTCAGCATCGACTACGTGGTGGAGACGAAGCTGCAAAACCACAACGGGCAGCAGTCGCTCGCGGTGCAGCTCATCGATGCCGTCGACCGCGACATTCTTTGGGTCGAGCAATACCCGTTCAGCCGCGAGAACATGGCGCGCGGCTACCGCGAGCTCTCGATGCGCGTCGTCTCGCTGCTTGTCGACACGATCGAGCGGATCGAGCTTGGCCGCTACGATGTCGAACAGGATCCGACGGCCTACCATCTGTTCCTGAGTGGCCAGCGATACCTCAGGACGCTCAGCCTCCCCAATATCCGTAAAGCTCGCCGCTTCTTCCGTTCGGCGACCGGGAGCTGCCCGGACTTCGTCCCTGCGATCAGCGGCCTCGCGCAGACCTTCAACATGGAATGGCTGCTGATGGCGCGCGGTGATCACGAGCTCCTGGAAGAGGCCGAGCGCCTGGCGCAACGCGCGCTTGAGATCGATCCAGACGATGCGCGCGGATATCGCGACCTCGGCCTCTGCACCATCTATGGGGGCCGGTTTGACGAAAGCCTCCGAGCATTCAGCCAAGGGGAACGGCGTAATCCACAATACGCCGACCTGCTCGTGGAGTACGCCGACGCACTGCAACATTCTAGCGAAGCATCCGCCGCGTTGGAGATGATCAACCGCGCAATCGAGCTGAATCCACTCGGCCCCGACCGCTACTGGTGGGTTGCCGGCGGCGCAAACTTCCACCTTCAGCACTATCGCGAGGCCATCGAATCGATGTCGCGCATGCGAGACCAGAGCCCCGCATTTCGGCTACTCGCCGCGTCCTGTGCGATGCTCGGCGAGCGCGAGAAGGCGGCCGATTACGTCCGCAAGGCAAAGGAGATACATCCCGACTTCAACGTTGACGGCTGGCTTTCCATCCTGCCGATCCGCGATCGGACCTTTGCTCAGCACTATGAGACAGGGTCTCCGCGAAGCGGGTTTCAAGTGATTCAAACGGAAGGAGAAGACAGCTTTTTCCCCAGTCCGCTGATGTGACGACTGGAGACCGCGGAGCTCCAAGGAGCCGAAAAGAATAGGCGGTGCGCGCCTGATCGGAAGGGCCCGCACCCACCCCCGAAGCAAGCAGAGTGTCAGCACTCCAGGCCGAGTCGCCTGGGCGTGAAGGCAAGCTATTGCGTTTTTTGAGAGAAGGAGAAAGTCATGACTGACACTGTTCAAAGCACAGCGCAAATCCGCTCTGACGCGGCATCGCATAGCTTCTATGCGCGGAGCGATGCTCCCTCGCACAGCTTCTATGCACGGAGCGATGCTCCCTCGCACAGCTTCTATGCGCGGAGCGATGCCCCCTCGCATAGCTTCTACGCCCGCTCGGACGCGGCGTCGCATAACTTCTACGCGGATGGCCGCTCCGACGCGGCCTCGCACAACTTCTATGCGGATGGCCGCTCCGACGCGGCTTCGCATAATTTCTATGCGGACGGCCGCTCCGACGCCGCGTCGCATAGCTTCTATGCGAGCGCCCCCGTAGAGTCGCATGTCCTCTTCGCAAGCCGCGAGCGCTCGGACGCTCGCGTTCCTCGCGCCTGAGGTCTGACATGCAAGCAGCGCGACTACCGGATTGCTTGCACGAGGAAATCGCGCTGCTTAGAGAGCGCGGTGCAGTCGAGACGCATTCCGATCGACTGCACCGTGCACACGAGACGGTCGCGCGGATGCGGCCGATGTTCTCCCGCTTCGGGATAACACGGCTCGCCGACGTGACCGGCCTTGACCGCATCGGGATCCCGGTGTGGATGGCCGTCCGCCCGAACTCCAAGACGCTCGCAGTCAGTCAGGGTAAGGGCTTCACCAACGCCGCGGCTCAGGCCTCCGCAGTGATGGAGGCGGCGGAGATCGCAACTGCGGAGCTTTTTCCCGTGGAGCGGCGCGTCGCCACCGGGCGCGACCTCATGGACGCCGGCGAGCGTGCAATGTCGCTGAACAATCTCATCGCACACGGCGAGCACCTCCTTACCGAGAACGATGAACTGAGCTGGGTCGAAGGTTATGACCTTCTCCAGGAGCGGACGGTCTTGGTGCCGGCCGAAGCGGCGGCGATCGTGCCGACCGAGGAGAGCCGCGGCCGCAGCCGTTTCTGGCAATCTAGCGATGGCCTCGCTTCCGGAAACGTCATGCTCGAGGCCGTCGTCCACGGCCTCTGCGAGCGCGTCGAGCGTGACGCATGCGTCCTCTGGCAATTGCGCTCCGACAGCCAAGTGCTGGAGGCCTGCGTCGACCCTGCTACCCTCGGAGACGACGGAGTTGACGATCTCGCGGATCGGATCGAGCGATCCGGCCTTCTGCTCCGCCTCTTCGATATCACCAGCAATGCCGGGGTCCCGGTTTTCTTCGCCGTGGTCGCGCGAAAGCCGGACGGCCATGAGAAGCACTGGAAGCACTTCGACCTATCAAGCGGCGTGGGCTGCCACCCTTCGGCGGCGCGCGCCGCCGTCCGCGCCATCACCGAAGCTGCGCAAAGCCGTGTGACCAGCATCACAGGCGCGCGCGACGACTTTGATCCGAACCTCTATCAGACGCAGCTCAAGGCGGATCTTCAGATCTATGTGCAAGCCGAGCCCGCAACCGGCAACGGCCCGGCAGAGAAGAAGCCGCACGTGCCCGCGGATAATCTCGACTTCATCCTGACGCGGCTTCGCGCGATCGGCGTTACATCGGCGATCGTGGTTCCGCTTCAGCGGGAAGAGGGGTTTGCGGTCGCCAAGACCCTCCTCCCCGAGCTTGAGCACCCTGGGACCGGCCGGCGGCAGCGTTTCGGCCTGCGTGCGATGAAAATGATGGGGCGTGCATGAAAGTTCTGTTTGCCGGACCGAGCCTCCACGGCCTCGATCTGTCCTCTCCCGGACGCCCGCGAGAACTGGGCCCGCTCGATTGCCGCGGCCCCGCCGCGCAAGGCGACATAGCCCGCGCCGTAGTCGAAGGCGCAACGGTTATCGGGCTGATCGACGGCCTCTACGAGGACAGGGCAGCGCCGTGGCACAAGGAGATTCTCTACGCGCTCCAAAGCGGCGTGCAGGTGTTTGGCGCTGCGAGCATGGGGGCGCTCCGCGCTTCGGAGTGCGCCGACTTTGGCATGGTCGGCGTCGGTGCCGTGTTCGAGCGCTACCGCTCCGGCGAGCTTACCGACGACGCAGCGGTCGCGCAGCTCCATGCGCCGGAGGAGCTCGGCTACCTTCCGCTCACCGAAGCGCTCGTCAACGTCGAGGCGACGATCGAGCGCTTCCTCAAGCTTGGGGCCGTGACAGAAGACGAGGCAGCGCGGCTTGATGCCGCCGCGCGCGCGCTCTTCTTCAAGGAGCGGACCTATCCGCGCATTCTCGCAGAGGCGGGGCTGACGAAGGCGAGCGCGGCAGGCGGCTCGCGGAGTTGATCAAGCGCTGCCGCGTCGACGCAAAGCGCGAGGATGCGATGGTCCTTTTCGCCTATCTCGCCTACCTGGAGCCCACGCGCCAGGCACCGCCAGCCGATTGGCGGATGGAGTCGACCTACACCTGGGCCCTGACACTCGAGCGCGCCAAGCGCTTCGCCGCGGAGCAGGCAGCGCCCGGCGAGATCGCGGCGTAGCAGACCCCGGGCCCGATCCGGGATAGAAAGCAAGCAGGCGGCTAAACCACGCGCTCAAACGCCATTGCCACGCCCTGCCCTACGCCGACGCACATCGTCGCAAGCGCGGTTCGTCCGCTGCGGCGGGAAAGCTCACGCACGGCGGCGCCCGCGATCCGCGCGCCCGACATGCCGAGCGGATGGCCAAGTGCGATCGCCCCGCCGTTCGGGTTCACGTGCTCGGCGTCGTCGGAGAGCCCGAGCTGACGGAGGCACGCCAGCGCCTGACTGGCGAAAGCCTCGTTGAGCTCCACGACATCGAAGTCCGATGCCTTCATTCCGAGGCGCTCGGTCAGCTTGCCGACCGCCGGCACCGGCCCGATCCCCATGATCCGCGGCGGCACGCCGGCCGACGCCATGCCGAGAACGCGCGCCAGCGGCTGAAGCCCGTGCTTCTTCACCGCCGCCTTGGAGGCGAGGATCATCGCAGCGGCGCCGTCGTTCACGCCCGATGCGTTACCTGCCGTGACCGTCCCGCCTTCGCGCACGATCGGACGAAGCTTAGAGAGCGCCTCGATCGTCGTGTCTGGGCGCGGATGCTCGTCGGCGGTAACATTTGCAGGCGGACCTTTGCGCCCTTGGACGGCAACCGGCACCAGCGTGTCGTCGAAGCGTCCGGCCGCAACGGCAGCTGCGGTCCGTTTCTGCGAGCGGAGCGCGAAAGCATCCTGGTCGCCACGGCTCACTTGGAAATCCTGCGCCACGTTCTCGCCGGTCTCCGGCATGGATTCGACGCCGTACTGCTGCTTCATCAAGGGATTGATGAAGCGCCAGCCGATCGTCGTGTCGTAGATCTCGGCGCTGCGCTGAAACGCATCCGTCGCCTTCCCCATGACGAAGGGCGCACGCGACATCGACTCGACCCCTCCGGCGATCGCAAGCTCGATCTCACCTGCGCGGATCGCGCGCGATGCGGCTCCAACGGCATCGAGCCCCGACGCGCAGAGCCGATTGAGCGTCACCCCAGGCGCGCTCTCCGGCAGCCCGGCAAGGAGCAACGCCATGCGCGCGACGTTGCGGTTATCCTCGCCCGCCTGGTTGGCGCAGCCGAGATAGACCTCGTCGACATGCTCCTTGATCGAAGGGTGCCTCCCGATCAGCGCGCGGATCGGTACAGCGGCAAGGTCGTCGGCGCGCACGCGCGAAAGCGCGCCGCCGTAGCGGCCGATAGGCGTGCGAACGGGATCGCAGATGAAAACGTCCATTTGTCTCAGCTTTCGGCACGCGAGAGGAGAGGTGAAGAGCCAAGCCCTACGGAACGTGCCGCTCGGTCGCTCCCGTATAGAGCTGGCGCGGGCGGCCGATCCGCTGTGTCTCGTCCTCCACCATCTCGTTCCACTGCGCAACCCAGCCGACTGTGCGCGCAACGGCAAAGAGAACCGTCAGCATGTTGTCGGGAAAGCCGAGCGCGCGAAGCGTGATGCCGGAATAGAAATCGACGTTCGGATAGAGCTTCCGCTCGATGAAATACTCGTCCGTCAGCGCGACGTGCTCAAGCTCCATCGCCACCTCCAGCAGCCGGTCGTTGATGCCGAGCTCGTTCAGCACCTCGTGGCAGATCTTCTGCATCACCTTCGCGCGCGGGTCGTAGCTCTTGTAGACGCGGTGCCCAAAGCCGGAGAGCCGGAACGGATCGTTCTTGTCCTTCGCCCTGTCGATGAAATGTGGAATGCGGTCCTTGCTGCCGATCTCCGCAAAGGTCTGGAGTGCCGCTTCGTTGGCGCCACCATGCGCCGGGCCCCAGAGGCTGGCGATGCCGGCGGCGATGCAGGCAAAGGGGTTGGCGCCCGAGGAGCTCGCGAGCCGCACCGTCGAGGTCGAGGCATTCTGCTCGTGGTCGGCGTGCAGGATGAAGATGACATCCATCGCGCGTGCGAGGACCGGGCTCACGTCGTATTCCTCGCACGGCACCGAGAAGCACATGTTGAGGAAGTTCGACGCGTAATCGAGGGCGTTCTTCGGATAGATGAACGGTTGGCCGATCGAATATTTGAAGGCCGCAGCGCCGATCGTCGGTGTCTTAGCGATCATCCGGATCGAGGCGACCATCCGCTGGTACGGATCATGAATGTCTGTCGAGTTGTGATAGAAGGCCGACATCGCGCCGACCATCCCGCACATGATCGCCATCGGATGCGCGTCGCGGCGGAAGCCGGTAAAGAACCGCGTCATCTGCTCGTGGATCATGGTGTGGCGCGTGACCCGGTGGACAAAATCGTCCTTCTGCTCCGGTGTCGGCAGCTCCCCGTAGAGAAGCAGGTAGGCAACCTCGAGGAACGTTTTCTTCTCGGCGAGCTCGTCGATCGGATAGCCGCGGTAGAGCAGGATGCCCTCGTCGCCGTCGATATAAGTGATGGAGGAGGCGCAGGCGGCTGTGGAGGTGAAGCCCGGGTCGTACGTGAAGCGCCCGGTCTTCTGGTAGAGGCTACTGATGTCGATGACCTGCGGCCCGGTCGTGCCGTCAAGCACGTCGAAATCCCAGCTTTCGTTCCCGATCGTGAGTTTTGCCGTCTTGTTACCCATGTTCACCTCGGTGCGCTTGCCGGGCCGTAACCTCCACAGCCTCGGCTGTCGAGAGGTCGCCCGAGCCGGCATGATTGTCGACGGTGTGGCGAATGCCTGCGCCGGACCGGCGCGTCCTGCCCCGCTCGACATATTGTTGCACCGCACGCTAATTCACAAGTGCATCTCGCGCGTGCAATATTCCGAGATCGGGCGGGGCGGGCATTTCGGACGCGCCAGGAGCCACGACCCGGCTTGCCCTGGATCAAAGAGCGGCCGGAAAAACATGCTCAAATCAGCCAGTTCGCGAGGAGGCTCCGCCTTGCGGCATGCTGCAGGATCAAAGAAACATGGCGCCGTCTGGTCAAACCTCGGCATCCCATGATATCGGCCGCCCGATGCGGGCGATCGGCACGCTCTGACCCAGCCAGCTCTTGATGAACCAAACGGCCGGAGGCGGCGACGAAACCTATGAGCCTCGGTGACACAACCGAACGACCGGCGGCGCGACGGCAGCCGGCCGCAAACCGGCAACGGCAGGCGCTTGTCGTACGCTTCGCCGGCGATTCCGGCGACGGCGTGCAGCTTGTCGGCCACCAGTTCGCGACCGCGGCCGCCGCGGAAGGCGCCGACCTGATGACGCTGCCGGAGTTCCCGGCCGAGATCCGCGCGCCTGCCGGCACGACCTTCGGCGTCTCCGCCTACCAAGTGCAGTTCGGCGCCGATGAGGTTCTGACGCCGGGCGACGAGGCCGACGTGCTCGTCGCCTTCAACCCGGCGGCGTTCGTCACCAATATCCAGTTCCTGAAGCCGGGCGGCACGGTCGTCTACGACGAGGGCGCCTTCAACGAGCGCGCTTTCATGAAAGCCGGGCTCTCCGGCACTCCGGTCGATGAGAGCGCCGCTGCACCGTACCGCACGATTCCGATCGCCGTGACGCAGCGCACGCTCGAAGCGGTCGCCGAGTTCGGCCTCGGCCGCAAGGACGGCAGCCGCGCCAAGAATTTCTGGGCGCTCGGGCTCACGCTGTGGCTCTGCGGTCAATTGCCCGACGCCACGATCACCTGGATCGAGCAACGCTTTGCCAAGGACCCTGCACTGCTCGGCGGCAACCGCGCAGCGTTGAAGGCTGGCTATGCCTACGGCGAGACCATGGAGCTGGCGATCCCCGAGGTCGTCGACCTCGGGCCTGCGCATGCGCGCAGCGACCGCCTGCGTATGGTCTCCGGCACCGACGCGATGGCGTTCGGTGTCGCGGCCGCGAGCGCGCTCGCGGAGCGGCCCGTCTTTTACTGTTCCTATCCGATTACACCGGCTTCCGCGCTGCTCCACGCACTCGCCAAGCTGAGGTCCGGCGTCAGGACGTTCCAGGCCGAGGACGAGATCGCCGCAGCCTGTGCCGCGATCGGCGCCTCCTATGCCGGCGGTCTCGGCTTCACCGCCTCCTCCGGCCCCGGCCTTTCGCTCAAGACGGAGGCGCTCGGCCTTGCCATAACCGCCGAGCTACCGCTTGTCGTGATCGACGTGCAGCGCGCCGGCCCGTCGACCGGCATGCCGACCAAGCCAGAGCAGGCGGACCTCAACGTGTCGGTGCTCGGCCGCCACGGCGAGGCGCCTCTTCCGGTGCTTGCCCCGGCGACGCCCGGCGACTGCTTCGACATCATCATCGACGCCGCACGGATCGCGATCGAGGCGATGACGCCGGTGATCGTGCTCTCCGACGCCTATCTCGCAAACGCCATCAGCGAATGGGAGACGCCTGACGTCGCTTCACTGAAAAGCTTCCCGCCCCGCCTGATGGGCGACGGCGAGAACCCGATCACCGCCTTCACCCGCAATCCCGAGACGCTCGGACGGCAGTGGGTCGCGCCCGGCACACCCGGCCTCGTGCATCGGGTCGGCGGTATTGAGAAGGACGCCGTCAGCGGTAACATCTCCTACGATCCCGACAACCACGAGCAGATGATTCGTCTTCGCGCCGAAAAGATCGCCCGCGTCGCCGAGCGCAACGAGCGGGCGATGATCCTCGAAGGCCCCGAGTCCGGTGAGCTCCTCGTCGTCGGGTGGGGCTCGACCTTCGGCCCGATCCGCCAGGCCGTGCGAAACCTGGAGGACGCTGGCCACGCGGTAGCCCATCTTCACCTGCGCCAACTCTCTCCCCTCCCCGCCGGACTCGAGGCGACCCTGAAGCGCTACCGGAAGATCGTCTGCGCCGAAATGAACACCGGCCAACTCGCCGCGATCCTCCGCTCCGCCTACCTTCTTCCGGTCGAGCCGGTGACGCAGATCAGCGGCCGGCCGTTCCTTGTCTCAACGTTGGAAGCGGAATTCTCCGCACGGCTGAGGGCGCGCGCGCAATGAATGTCATCCCGCTCTCGCACAAGGATTTCACCTCGGATCAGGAGGTGCGCTGGTGCCCCGGCTGCGGCGACTACGCGATTCTGAAGGGCGTGCGCACCGCGCTCGCCGAGATCGGTCGGCCGCCACACGAGGTCGTCTTCATCTCCGGCATCGGCTGCGCCGCTCGCTTCCCGTATTACATCGCGAGCTACGGCTTCCACACGATCCACGGCCGCGCGCCGGCGGTGGCGACCGGCGCAAAGCTCGCCAATCCCGACCTCGACATCTGGGTCGTCGGCGGCGACGGCGACTTTCTCTCGATCGGCGGCAACCATCTGCTCCACGTGCTGCGCCGCGATGTCGACCTGAATCTGCTTCTCTTGAATAACGCGATCTACGGACTGACCAAGGGCCAGTATTCGCCGACCTCGCCGATCGGCACGCGCTCGCCGTCGACACCGGGCGGCTCGATCGAGCGCCCGGTCAACGCAGCGCTTCTGGCGCTCGGCGCCGGCGGCTCCTTCGTCGCCCGCACCGTCGACGCGCTGCAGGACCATATGCCGGAGGTTCTGGTCAGAGCACACGCGCACAAGGGCGCGTCGCTCGTCGAGATCCTGCAGAACTGCATCATCTATCACGACGGCGCATTCGGCCCGCTAGGCGAGAAGGCGACGGCGCCGGACGCCGGAATCAGGCTCAAGCACGGCGAGCCGATGCTTTACGGCAAGGCCAAGGACAAGGGGCTCGTCTTCGACGAAAGCGCGTGCCGCTTCCGCATCGCCCAAGTCGGCGTCGACGCACCGCTTGAGGCGGTCGCCCGCCACGACGAGACAAACCTCCCGCGAGCGATCGCGCTGGCCAGTCTCGGCGGCGGCGACGAGCCGACCGCGATCGGCGTCATCTATGCGCGCCCTCTCGAATCTGCGCACCCAGGCTTTGCCGAGCTCGCACCGACGCCGGCGATGAGCCGCGACCAACTCGCCGCGCTCCTCGCCGGCAGAGCTGCGGGCTGAGCGGAATTTGGCTCGGCGGACCACTTTCCGCCGAAGTCCGGTGCTTCAACGTCAGGCGGGACGTTTCACAATGCAGGACAAAGTCGCACGCACCGCGGTCGACGCGGACTTCGACACGCTGATCGAGCGGATCGAAAGTCGAAACGCCACCGTCGCGGTGATCGGGCTCGGCTATGTCGGGCTGCCGCTCTCGCGCGCGATCGCGGGTACCGGCCATCGCGTCATCGGCTACGACGTGGACCCGGCTAAGGCAGAAAAGCTCAACTCCGGCATCTCCTACATCAAGCACATCACCGACGAGAGCGTGAGGGAGATGCGCAAGAAGAGCTTCGAGGCGACAGCCGACGTGGCGCGCCTCGGCGCGGCCGATGCCATTTTGATCTGCGTTCCGACGCCCTTGAGCCGTAACCGCGAACCTGACCTTTCCTTTATCGTATCCACCGCCGAGAGCCTGGTGCCGCATCTCCGCGCCGGCCAGCTCGTAGTGCTCGAATCGACCACCTATCCAGGAACGACGACCGAAGTTCTGAAGCCGATCCTGGAGAAAAGCGGTCTTCGCTCGGAGGAAACGCTGTTCGTCGCCTATTCGCCGGAGCGTGAGGATCCCGGCAACATCGAGTTCGGCACGACCCGCATTCCGAAGATCGTCGGCGGCGACGGGCCGAAGGCTGCCAAAGCCGTCGCAGCGCTTTACGGCCAGTTCATCGACAAGCTCGTGCCGGTCTCGACAACGGCCACCGCGGAAGCCGTGAAGCTCACCGAGAACATCTTCCGTTCGGTCAACATCGCGCTCGTGAACGAGCTGAAGCTTGTCTACGACGCCATGGGGATCGACGTGTGGGAAGTGATCGACGCTGCGAAGACCAAGCCGTTCGGTTTCATGCCGTTCTATCCCGGCCCCGGCCTCGGCGGGCACTGCATCCCGATCGACCCGTTCTACCTCACCTGGAAGGCGCGCGAATTCGAGGTGCCGGTTCGCTTCATCGAGCTTGCCGGCGAGATCAATACCGCGATGCCGCGAGTTGTCATCGATCGGACGGCCGCTGCGCTCGACGCCAAGACCGGCAAGGGCCTCAAGAACGCGCGCGTCCTCGTCGTCGGCATCGCCTACAAGAAGAACGTCGACGACATGCGCGAAAGCCCGGCCCTCAGAATCATCGAGCTTCTGGAAAGTCGCGGCGCGAAGACCGACTACCACGACCCCTTCATCCCGATGATCGGCCCGACGCGCGAGCACGGCGCGCTTGCCGGACGACGCTCGGTGCCGCTCAGCGGCGCCGCCGGCTATGACCTCGCGCTCATCGTGACCGATCACGACGGTATCGATTGGGAGGCGCTCGCCGCCGCCGTTCCGCTTGTTGTCGACACGCGCAACGCCACGCGCGACGTCAAGACCAACCGCGACCGCATCGTGAAGGCATAATCGCAACGCTGCTGACCGGCGCTACGAGGCGAGCGTCGCCGCAATCTCGTCGCTCCGCCACCGCAACCGTTTGCCGCAGCGTCAGACGAGCGGTCTCGGCGGCGCTCGCTTGCGCGCTCGCCCGCGAGCGTGCATTCGAAGCGCCAGGGGAGCGGTGCCGCATGCGTCGAGGCGCCATTCCGCCCTCAGCACGAGGGTCTGAGCACCCCGACGCGTGCAAGACAGGAGCATTTGGTTGGGAACCGAAGAGAAGAAACTGCGCGAAGCCATCATTGCGAAGGCGCGCTGGATGAACGCCGTCGGCCTGAACCAGGGCACCTCCGGCAACATCTCGACGCGCGCCGGAAGCCGCATGCTGATCACGCCGACGGCGATCCCCTATGACAGCATGAAGCCAGCGATGATCGCGGCCTTCGAGATCGACGGCGAGTACGGCGCCTACGAAGGCCCTCGCCTACCCTCCACCGAATGGCGCTTCCACCTCGACATTCTCAAGGCACGGCCCGAGATCAACGCGATCGTGCACACGCACTCAACCTTCGCCACGGTGCTTGCGATCGCGCGGAAGCCCATCCCCGCCTGCCACTACATGGTCGCGGCCTTCGGCGGCATCGACGTCCGCGTCGCCGACTACGCGACCTATGGCACCAAGGCGCTTGCCGAGGCCGCCGTGAAGGCACTCGATGGCAGAACCGGCTGCCTCCTCGCCAATCACGGCATGATCGCGCTCGGTCGCGATCTCGACGAGGCGATGTGGCGGGCAGTCGAGCTGGAGACGATCGCCAAGCAGGTACCTACCACGCGCTGCTTCTCGCCGACGGCCCCGTGATTCTCCCCGATGCCGCCATCGAGGATACGCTGAAGGCCTTCCACTCTTACGGTGTGCCGGGCGCCAAGCGCATCGAGAAGAAAGCCGCCACCAGGAAGCGCGCCAAGTCAAAGGTCACAGCCTACAAGACCAAGCGCCGCTGATCCGTTCAGGCGCCACGGCCGAGGACATGCGCGATGACCTCGGCGGCATGCTTCACCTGTTCCTTATGCTCCAAGAGCGGCTCGAGAGCGCGCCCTGCGACGGCGATCGCTGCCACTGCCGCGTCGTGAACAAGGATCGGAGCGGCCACACGGCAAGTTCCCGGCGAGCCCTCGCCGCGATCAACGGCGAAGCCCTCGCGGCGGACTTCGGCGAGCTCCGCCCGGAACGCGGCCTCGTCCGTGATCGTGAGCTCTGTGTGCCGGACGAGTGGCACCGCCTTTAGAAAACTGGCGAGCTCCGATTCCGGCATATATGCAAGGATCGCCTTGCCGATCGCCGACGTATGGGCCGGCATGGTTTTGCCGAAGCGGGTGAAGATCGTCGGCAGCGACGGCTTCTCCACGCCCGCGAGGCAGAGCATCCTATGGCGGTGCAGAATGCCGAGGCTGACGCGCTCCCCGGTGGCCTGCGCGAGTGCTTCGAGATGCGGCAGCGATTCCAGTCGGATCTGGCTGGTATCGAGCAGGCTCCCCGCAAGCATCAGCACCGAGTAGCCCGGTGTCACTCGACTGTCGTTGGGGTCTTGCGCGAGGTAGCCCTCGCCGATGAGCGTCTGGATCAGCCGATGCGCCGTCGGTCGTGTGATACCCGCGCGGATAGCGACTTCCGCGACGGTCAACGGGCGTTCGGCGGCGGCGAAAACATCCAGTATTGCGAGCGCCTTGCGCAGTGTTTTGACGGCAGAAAGGTCGGCATCCTCGTTTTTCCGACCATTCGGATTGGCGGCAGCAAGCGTATGCATGTTTGTGGTCGCTTTGTCCGGTTGTTGGACGGTACGAGGGGCATCGCGTAGCGGTCAATCCCAATAAGAGTGCCAATTTGAGCAGACCAAGGCCCGTAAAACATGACAACAGGGCTCAAGCTTGAATCCGGCGTTTGGCCGTTGAAGAGCCTGTCCGCTGGCTTTTCGCGAGTTTTTGGGCGGGGTCGGAGCCCCGACGTCATCCCTTCAGGACTTCTTCCACAAGGATCGGCGGCTCGTGCAGGTAGCGTGTGGCGCTGCGCTTGGCCTTGATGTCGCGCAAGACCAATTCGACCTGCTCCGAGGTCAGGCCGGCGCGCTCGGCGACCGCAGCGACTGGGACGTCGTGCTCCAGCCCGAAGAGGCAAAGGTCCATCTGCTGGTAGGGAACCGAGAAGTAGAACTCCTCCTGGCTTTGCGCGAGCGACCAGGTGTCGGTGGTCGGCGGCCGCGAGCGGATTTCCTCCGGCAGGCCTAGATGGGCAGCAAGCCGGTAGACCTGCGTCTTGTAGAGATGCGCGAGCGGCTTGATGTCGGCCGCGCCGTCGCCGTTCTTCACGAAGAAGCCCTGATCGTATTCGAGCCGGTTGGGCGTGCCGAGCACCGCGTAGTTCAGCCTGTCAGCGTGGTAATACTCGATCTGCTTGCGCGTGCGCTGCTTCATGTTGGTGGCGGCGACGACGCCGAGATAGACGTCGAGCGGCATCCTGAGCGTCTGTCGCTCGCCGGTCGGCGACTGCACCACGAGCTGCGTGATGTTGTAGGCGCCGTTCGAGAGCACCACCTTGCAGCCCCAGCCGGCGCCGAAATCCGGGACGAGGCGGCGGATGAACGCGTCGCGGCGCTCGTAGCAGCCGGCGGCGTAGAGGATCGGCGCGATATCCTCGGTGACGGTCTCGATTCCGAGCGTATCCGCCACGAGTCGGCCGAGCCGCAGGCTGTCCGGATCGGAATCGCGCTCCGGCATCAACACGCTAAGCACCTTGTTGGCTCCAAGCGCCTCGACGGCGAGCGCCGCGGACACGCTCGAATCGATGCCGCCGGAGAGGCCGAGCACGATGCCGCGTCGTCTGAGCCGCTTCAGCACCTGTTCGCGCATAGCCTCCGCGATGCGCGCCACTTCGGCAGTGAGGTCGAGGGCAAGCCAGTCGCCATCAGCGGCCGTGAACGCTTCACGCGGCGGAACGGTGTTCATAGCGCGACCGCCATTTCCTTCGCGGCGATCTCGCGGCGGTCGATCTTGCCGTTCTCCGATTTCGGTAACGCCTCTTCGAATGCGACGATCTTCGGCACCATGAAATCCTCAAGATGCTTGGCGCAGTGGCGGATCACTTCGTCGCGGGTCAGCGCGACGCCCGGCTCAAGTGCGAGGACCGCCTTGATCGCCTGCCCGAGCACCGGGTCGGAGACACCGACGACCGCCGCCTCGCACACCCCGGGAAGCGCGTAGAGCACATTTTCCACTTCCTTCGGGCTCACCTTCTCGCCGCGCGACTTGATGATGTCGTCCTTGCGACCGACGAAATAGAGGAAGCCGTCCGCGTCGGTCCGGAAGAGGTCCCCGGTGTAGAGCACCTTTTCACCGGGAAGCGATCCGGGCTTCAGCGCGCGTGCTGTCGCTACCTCGTCCCGCCAGTAGCCCTGCATCACGTGCGGGCCGCGGATCACGAGCTCGCCCGTCACGCCAGGCGCCACCCGCGCGCCGTTCTCGTCAACGACGGTGGCTTCCGTGTTGGGAATGGCGATCCCGACGGAACCTGGGCGGACCGCAAGCTCTTCCGGCGGCAGATAGGTGCAGCGCTTGCACTCCGTCTGCCCGTACATCGAGTAAAGCCGCGTCTGCGGGAAGAGCTCCTGCAGCCGCGCGATATGCGCCGGAGGAAGCGCCGCCGCCGTGTTTGTGACGTAACGAAGGTCCGGGAAAGTGCCGGACGCGAGATCGCGCATCTGCAGGATCAGTGCGGCCATGGTCGGTACGATTGGGAAGCCGGTCACGCGCTCCCGGCGCATCACCTCAAATACCGCCTGCGGAAAGACGAAGGACTTCTCAAGCACCAACGTCGCGCCGAGCCGCGCCGCCATCAGCACTTGGTAGAGCCCGTAGTCGAAAGAGATCGGCAGCACGTTCAGGATGATGTCGTCGCGCGTGTTCTTCAGGTAGGTGGTGATCGATTCCGCCGCGGCGTCGATGTTCCGATGCGTCATCATCACGCCCTTCGGGAAGCCGGTGGAGCCGGACGTGTAGATGATCATTGCGAGGTCGAGGTCGATCCCGGCAAAGAACGGCGGCGTCGCATCGGTCGCGAGCGCCTCGCGCCAGTGCATGCCGTTTCTGAGCGCCGGCGCGCCGGAGGCGCCGGCGACGATCGTGAGCCTCACCGAAGGCGCTTCGGCGAGCGCGTCGGCGGCGGCCGTTGTCAGCCTGTGCTGAGTCAGAAGCGCCGAGGCCTCGGAGTTGTTGAGGATGTAGGCGAGCTTGTCGGCCTTGGTCGAAGCATTGACGGGAGAGAAGACGGCACCGGCCTTGAGCGTGGCGAATATCCCCACGATCGCCTCCGGCGAGTTGTCCATGAACACCACGACGCGGTCGCCCCGCCCGATACCCTTGGCGGCAAGCGTCGCCGCCAGTCGGTCGGAGGCGAGGTCGAGGTCGAGGAACGTCGAACGCACCTTGCCCGCGACGAGCGCCGTCTTCCCCGGCGACCGCCTGGCGCTCGAGCGCAGGAACTCTTCGACGCGCATGGGGTGACGCTTTCGTCTGCTACGCCGCGATCTGCGTGGCGCGCTTCCGCTCCAAATAGGCGGCGATGGAGGCGATCGAATCGAGGTTTTCCGGGACGATCTCCGCGTCGCTCATCTGGATTGCGAAGTCGCTCTCGAGGAAAGCGACCAGCTCGAGGATGCCGGTCGAGTCCATGACCCCGTTCTCAAGCAGCGAGTCGGTGTTGGAAAACTCCGACACATCCTCGCGGAACAGGAAATTCTCTTCGATGAAAGCCCGCACGCGGGCGACAACCGTCTCGCTCATTGTGACACCCTTCACTTATGCGACTTTCTGGCGGGCAAGGTCTGAATCCATCGTTACGGCGCTTGAGCCGAAGGCCTCGCGCCAAAGCTCGGTCGAAAGGATGCCGGTCAGCGCGACGTTGTCGCGGAAACCGGCAGCGCGCCCCGAGAAGGCCTTCGCGGCGAGCTTCTCCACGGCCTTCGGCTCGAACATACCGGACGCCGAAATCGCCGCGCCGGAAAGGAGCCGCGTGACGTAGCTGGGCACCGGCGCGCTTGCGAAGGACGCGCTGTCGGGCGCGCGATAGGGCTGCTTCGGCCGCTTCGCCATCATGGGCGGCACCAGGTCGCGCGCCGCCTCGCGCAGGATATGCTTCTCGGTTAGCCCGTGGAGCTTGAGCCGCGGCGGGATCTTCGCCGCCATCTCCACCACGCGGTGATCGAGGAACGGGAAGCGTCCTTCGACCGCGTTTGCCATCGCCATCCGGTCGCCCTGCGAGGAAAGGATGTAGCCCGGAAGCAGATAGGCGGTTTCGAGGTATTGCGCCTGCGACAGCGGATGCCAGCGCGAGAACGCTTCCGGCAGGTGTGCGCGCAGATCATCGAGCGCATCGTAGCCGGCAAGCTCTCGCTTCAGGTCGGCTGAGAAGAAAAGCTTCGCGCCGGCCGTCGAGCGGAATCGCGGCAGATGCGAGAAGAGCGGATCGCCGACCGCATCGAGATCAGTGGCGAAGAAGGCCTTAAGATAGGCCGCCGACTGCGCCTGCAGCTTCGGCAGATACGGATAGAGCTTCTTGAAGAGGAGTGCCCGGTAATCCGCCTTCGGATCGCGGGCGCAGAAGCGGCGAAGCTTCGTCTCCTTGAAAATGTCGTAGCCGCCGAAGACCTCGTCGGCACCCTCGCCCGTCAGGACGACCTTGAAGCCCTCCTCGCGCACCAGTCCGGAGAGCATGTAGAGAGGCGCAGGCGCGGTTCTGAGAATCGGCCTCTCCGCGTGCCGCACGACCTCTGGGAAGATCGCGCCGATGTCTGAAGGCCGGCAGAGCACCGCGCTATGGGCCGTTCCAAGCGCATCCGCCATTTCATTCTGGAACGACGTCTCGTCGAACTCCGGATCGTCGAAGCGCACCGAGAAAGTGCGGAGCCGCTCCGGCGCGAGCTTCGCCGCGATTGCGGCGACGATGGAGGAATCAAGTCCGCCGGACAGATAGGAGCCGACCGGCACGTCGGAGCGCAGTCTGATGCGCGTAGCATCGATGAGGAGCGCGCGCACCTCTTCGGCGATCGTCGCCTCGTCGCGCGTATCCTCGGCCTCGTCGACGTTGGGAAACTGAAGCTGCCAATACGGGCGCACCGTCACGTTGCCGTCGCGGGCGATAAGCATGTGCCCCGGCTGCAGCTCCGACACACCCTTGAAGATCGTACGCGGGGCGAGCGGGAACCAGAACGTGAATATCTGATCGAGCGCGATCGGATCGAGTTCGGGCTCGATGCCTGGAACTTCGAAAAGCGCCTTCGCTTCCGATGCGAAATAGGTGGCGCCCCTGTGCGTCGTGTAGAAGAGCGGCCTGACGCCCATGCGGTCGCGCGCCAGCATCATCTGTCGGCGACGCGCGTCCCAGATCGCGAATGCGAAATCGCCATTGAGCCGCTCGACGCAATCCGGCCCCATCGTCTCGTAGAGGCGAATGATCACCTCCGTGTCAGAATGCGTACGAAACCTGACGCCTTTCGCGATCAGCTCCGCGCGGAGCTCGACATAGTTGAAGATCTCGCCGTTGAAGGTGATCCAGACCGTCTCGTCATCGTTCGCCATCGGCTGCGCGCCGGCTGCGATGTCGATGATCGAAAGCCGCGTATGCGCGAAGCCGAATCCCTCGCCGCGGCATGTCCCCTCGCCGTCCGGACCGCGATGCCGGAGCGCTCGGAGCATTCCGACAAGCTGGGCAACAGCCGGAACGCGCGCGTCGGGCACGCCAAAATAGCCAGCAATTCCGCACATTCCGCCGCCTCCGCATCGGAGACCGAAGTCAACCCCGCGCTTTCTCATATGCCGCGGCGCTCAGCCGGCGAAGCGACTGGCTAAAAGATGGTTAGCGAAAATCGGCGAGATTTAGTGGAATACGCCACCCACAAGGCGTGTCCAGCTCTCGCCCGCGAGGCCGGTGATAAGGGCATCGCCGCTACGGATCGCGTCCGCTGCCTCGCCGCTCGTCGGGTGGATGGCCATCGAGGCGCGGTGAAGGAATAGCGTGCTCCGCGTCAAAAGCGCGTCGATCAGCTCTGGCGTCGATCGACCGCGAAGCGCAGCAAGCCCCTTGCCGGAAGCATCAAGGAAAAGCGCGTCGATGACGAGGGCCGCGTCACCCTTTCGCGCCAATAACTGCATCACCCGTCCGGTGCCGCCCGTTTTGCCATGATAAAGATAGCAACCGGCAAGCCCGCCCTTGCCGTCGCGCAAGATCGCGCGACGCATCGTGCCGTAGCGTTCCTTCTCGGCAGCGTGCCTGAGGAGCCACTGGATCACCTCCGCCGACCAGGCGGGACGGAACGCGACCGCCTGCGAAAACTCGAAGATAGCGGCAGCGAATTCCGCATCGGAAGGCGAGTCGTCGACCGACATGGGTTTCGCCGGCTCGGCCGGCGACATGGCGGCCCGCGTCCAACCGCTCGCGATCGCGTCGCCGAGCCGCGCCACGGGCGATAGCATCGCTGCCGCAGGGTAGCGTTCCGCGAGAACCGACAATGCCGAGCTGCTGGGGCGGAAGACACGAAACCAGTCGAGGCTCACCAACGGCACCACGCTTCCGCCAAGCCGCTCCCAGAGCGCCTGCGAGATGAGGTTGGTGGTCTCGCTGAGCGTGATGTCCTGAGGTCCCTTGATGACCGAGCGCAGAAGCTTCGCGCCGGCGAGCGGCTCGCGCTCCGGATGCTCAACCATCAGCGTCCCGGCGATAGCTGCGCGAAGGGTTCTGCCTTGATGCTCGAAGCGCCCGGGGAACACACCGATGAATCCCGTGACTCGGCCCGCATCGTTGACGTGCACCCGCGCGGCCGTCTCCGGATCGTACCAGGGGTGATCGAGATAGGCTTCGACGAGATAGCGCCCACGAGCGCCTCGCTCGGAGCCGCAGCGGAATTGCGGAACGTCTTCTGGAAGAGCGCTGCAACCGCACCCGCATCGGCGCGCGCAAAATGGCGGATTTCGCTCAAGCGATTCACTCTGATTTCGGGAGCGGCGAACCTACCGCCGACATCTGAAAGAAGCCAATGAGATGCCACCGAGACGGTTAGCGCCGGGCCCTACCCTCTCGACGCGTGTGTTCAAATGTGACATAGTCTGACCCACAGAATAATAGCGTCTGCAACCAAAGCGGATGCCAACGAATTCGACGAGCCCGCCATGAGTGCGGGCCGTCGTATATCCAGGGAGGGAATAGAATGAACGCAATGCACAGGATCTTGAAGGGTGCGGCGGCCATTGCGCTGGCGTGCGGCGTCTCGCACGGCGCGCTCGCCGCCGGCCCGGGCATGGTCGCAGGGCCGAGCGGCCGACCCGGAATGCTTCAAGCCGCAATCGGCCGACACGAAGTTCTTCCAGTGGCCGGCCAAGCCGGGCCCGTACCGCATCGCTCTCGTCAACGGCTTCATCGCCAACGACTGGCGCGTGCAGATGATCCGCGTCGCCAAGGCCTATGCCGCGCAGCCCGACGTCGCCAAGGACATCAAGGAGTTCAAGGCGATCTCGGTCGGCGACGACGTCGCCGCGCAGATCGCGGCGGTCAACAACTTCATCGATCAGGGCTTCGACGCGATCATCGTCGACGCCAACAGCTCGTCCGCCTTCGGCGGCGTGGTCAAGAAGGCCAACGACGCCGGCGTCGCGCTGCTGTCGTTCGACAACGTCATCGACGATCCGGACAACGTCCAGATCAACGTCGACCAGAAGGGCATCGGCACGAAGGCCGGCCGAGTTCCTGCTCAAGGAAGTCACGGCCGATCCCGCCAACTTCCTGTTCATCCGCGGCCCCGTCGGCCAGCCGGTGGACATCGCCCGCGCCGAGGGCTTCAACGAAGTGCTGGACGCCTCGGGCCGCAAGTTCAACGTCACCGAGGTCGTCGGCAACTGGAATCCCGGCGATGCGCCAGAAGGTGACGGCGGACGCGATCGCGGCCGGCGGCAAGTTCGACGGCATCTACGTCGAGGCCGGTTCGCAGGGCGCTGCGCAGGCCATGCTCGATGCCGGCAAGTTCATCGTGCCGATGGTGGGCGAGGACGAGAACGCCTTCCGCCTGATGTGCAATGACAACCACGACAAGGGCATGCACTGCCAGTCCGGCGGCACCGGCCCGGCCCAGTCGGCGGTGGCGATCAAGGTGGCGCTTGCGGCGGTCAAGGGCGAGGTCATCCCGCAGGGCATCGCGCTGCCGACCTCGTTCTCCTTCTCGCCCTACAAGGTCGGCGTCGAGGCGTTCCCGGAGCTGCCCGGCAGCACCTTCACCGGCAACAGCTTCCCGGCCTGCAACATCGGCTTCACGAACGAAGAAATCGCCAAGCAGACCGGCGACAACAACTAACGTTCCGATACACGCGTCGGGCGCCGCGGGTGTATCATCGCCCGCGGCGCCTTCTTCATATGCGCCGTGGGAGGGTGGGGGATGGACAGCACGGCTGCGCCGCTGCTGCGGGTGGAGGGCATCTCGAAGCACTATGGCGGCGTGCGCGCGCTCGAAGATGTCAGCCTTGCCGTGCGAGCGCGGGCGCATCCACGCGCTGCTCGGCGAGAACGGCGCCGGCAAGTCCACCCTCATCAAGATCCTGGCCGGCGTGGTCCAGCCCGATGCCGGCGAGATCCGCATCGAGGGCAAGCCCGTCACCTTCGCTTCGCCGAGCGCCGCGATCGACGCGGGCGTCGCCTGCATTTTCCAGGAGCTGTCGCTGCTCCCCGACCTGACGGTCGCGGACAACATCACGATCACCGAGCCGCCGCTCGTCGGCGGGCCTGATCGACCGGCGCGCGCAGCGGCGGATCGCCGAGGCGGCTGCTGGCGCGGGTCGGGGCGGAGGACATCCATCCGAATGCGCCGGTCGGTGACCTGCCGCTGTCGCGCCGGCAGATGGTCGAGATCGCCAAGGCGCTGGTCGCGCAATCCCGAAGATTCTGATCCTCGACGAAGCGACCTCGGCGCTGACGGCCGCCGACGTCGCCAAGATCTTCGCGCTGCTCAAGCAGCTCAAGACGGAGGGCATGGCGATCATCTACATCTCGCACCGCATGCACGAGATCGCCGAGCTGGCCGACGACTGCACGGTGTTCCGCAACGGCCGCTACGTCGAGACCTTCGCCGCCGGCACGAAGACCGACGACGCGATCGTCGAGCTGATGATCGGCCGCGAATATTCGAACGTCTTCCCGCCGCGCGCGGCCAAGTCGAGCTCGCGCCGCGCCGGTGCTCAAGGTGAGCGATCTGTCGTGGGGCGGCCGGCTCAACGGCATCGACCTCGAGGTCCGGCCCGGCGAGGTGGTCGGGCTCGGCGGTCTCGACGGGCAAGGACAGAAGCAGCTGCTGCTCGCGCTGTTCGGCACTGTGATCGGCGCCACCGGCACGATCGAGATCGAGGGCAAGCCGGTGAAGGTCAACAGTCCGCGCCAGGCCAAGTCCGAAGCGATCGGCATGGCGCTCATCCCCGAGGATCGCAAGAACGAGGGGCTGATGCTGCCGATGTCGGTGCGCGACAATCTCTCGTTTGCCGCCGTCGAGCACTTCAGCCGCTTCGGCGTCGTCGACCGCGCGGCCGAGCAGACGGCGCATCGACGAGATCATCAAGCTCCTGCAGATCAAGTCGGACGGCGTCGACGGTCCGGTCTCGGCGCTCTCGGGCGGCAATCAGCAGAAGGTCGTCATCGGCAAGTGGCTGATGAACAAGCCGCGCATCATCCTGCTCAACGATCCGACGCGCGGCATCGATGTCGGCACCAAGCAGGAATTCTACCAGCTGCTCGCGCGGCTCGCCGAAACGGGCGCGGCGATCATCTACTATTCGACCGACTACGACGAGCTGATCGGCTGCTGCGACCGCGTGCTGGTGCTCTACGACGGCAGCATCGTCAGCGCACGCTGGCAGGGCGCCGATCTGACCGAACACAATCTCGTCAGCGCGGCGCTGAACCTGCCCGCGGCGTCGGCACGAACGGAGAGCCTGCCGCAGGAAGCGCCGTCATGAGCGCCGGCGACGCAACGAGCGGCGGCAGCGCGCCGCCACGCGAGCTGGCCGCCGCTCGGCTACTGGCTCTCGGCGCAGCGCGGCATCGGCGCTCGCCATCCTGATCTTCGCCGTCATGTTCGGCATCTACGGCTGGAAGCAGGAAGTCGGCCTCACGCCCGGCATCATCAACACGGCGGCCAACAAGGGCGTGCTTCTTGCGCTGGTCGCGATGGCGCAGACCATTCCGGTGCTGACCGGCGGGCTCGATCTCTCGGTCGGCATGGTCTTCCTGCTGACCAACTGCCTGGCCTCGATCGTCGTCGGCGGCGACCCGCTCCAGACCGACGCTTCGGGGTCGTCGGCGTCCTGATCGCGGGCATCGCCTGCGGCGCGCTGAACGGCGTCATCGTCGTCTACGGCCGGCTGCAGCCGATCATCGTCACGCTGGCGACGAGCGCCGCCTATTTCGGCGTCTGCGCTGATCCTGCGGCCGGAGCCCGGCGGCGACGTCAACTGCGACCTCGCCTCCTTCATGACCTCGTCGATCGGCGACGTGCCGGTATCGCTGATCCTGCTGCTGGCGGTCGTGCTGCTCGTCTGGATTCCGTATCGCCGGCTCGCCGCTCGGGCGGGCGGCCTACGCGATCGGGTCGTCCGAGCAGGCGGCCTACATGTCCGGCGTGCCGATCGCGCGGGCCAAGCTGCTCGCCTACGCGCTGGCCGGCTTCCTCTCGTCCGTCGCCGGGCTGATGCTGACCTTCCTCACCTATTCGGCGCAGGCCAAGGCGGTGATCGGCGCCGACTACACGCTCAATTCGATCGCTGCGGTCGTCATCGGCGGCACCTCGCTGTTCGGCGGCGTCGGCAGCGCCATCGGTTCGATCTTCGGCGCCTTCGTGCTGAAGACGGTCGGCGATCTGCTGATCGTCTTCGACATCAATCCGGTGCTGCAGCCGCTGTTCGTCGGCGTCGTGCTGCTGCTTCGCGGTGACGCCTCGGTTCGCTGCGGCTGCTGCGCATCAAGAACAAGCTCGATCTCTACAGGTAGGGAGCGGATGAGCGGCGACCTGATCCTCGGGCGGTTCGACAGGGCGACGGTGATCGCCTTCGCCTGCAGCATCCTGCTGATCGCTGCTCGGCGCGATCGCCAAGCCCGACTTCCTTTCCTACGACTACATCGTCCAGCAGCTGCAGACCGCGTCGTTCCTCGGCATCATCGCGACCGGCATGATGCTGGTCATCCTGCTCGGACACATCGACCTCTCCGTGCCGTGGACGGTCTGCGTCGGCGCCATGATGGCGACCGGCGCGCAGGGCTTGCTCGGCCGCTGTCTTCGGCCCGAGCTCGCGCTCGACCTCGCGATCCCCTTCGGCATCCTCTGCGGCATGGTCGGTCGGCCTCGTGAACGGCCTCGGCGTCGCCTATCTGCGCGCGCCGTCGATGATCTTCACGCTCGGCGTCAACGCCGTGGCGCAGGGTCTGATGGTCTATCACACCGGCGGCTTCGCCCCGCAGGACAAGGCGAGCGCGCTGATGCGCGAGCTTGCGGTCGGCCGGCTGATCCCCGGCGTTCCCAATCCGCTGCTGCTCTGGATCGTGGTCGGCGCGCTCACCGTGTTCATGCTGACGCGCACGACGCTCGGCCGCCGCATCTACGCCATCGGCAACAAGGAACGCGCGGTCTTCCTCTCGGGCGTCGACGCCAAGCGCGTCGTGCTCATCTGCTTCGTCATCGCGGGCGGCTGCTCGGCGGCCGGGCGGCATCCTGCTCGCCGGCTGGGCGAACCGCTCGTTCCAGGCGATGGGCGATCCCTATCTGCTTCCGGCCATCGCCGCGGTCGTGCTCGGCGGCGCCAGCGTGCTCGGCGGCAAGGGCCGCTATCTCGGCACGGTCGCCGGCGTCGTCCTGATCACGCTGCTGCAGTCGATCCTGTCGGTCCTGCAGCCGCAGGCCGCTGCTGGCCGAGCTTGGGCTGAAGATACCGGCCGAATCGGTCCGCCAGATCACCTTCGGCGTCGTCATCATCGGCATGCTGCTGCTCTACGGCCGCGAGAAACTCGTCCGCTAGCCTTCTTTGGAGCCGTTCCGCGAGCCGCGGCCCCAGACCATCGTCCACACCGCCGGCCCGCGCACGCCGCGCTTCTCCTCGCGCACGAAGGTAAAGAGACCGGCGAGCGTGACGAGCGCGATACCGGCGAAGGCGGTCGCATCCGGAAGCTCCCCGAAGAAAAGCGCACCGAGTATCAGCGCCCAGACGATTTGGCTGTATTGCGCCGGCGCGATGCGGTTCGCCGGGGCGGCGCGCGTCGCCGCCATCAGGAGCATATGGCCGGCCCCCCCGCACAGACCCGCGCCGGCGAGCAGCAAGAAATCGGTCGGCGCGGGCAGGTGGAAATCCGTCAGCATGATCGCGCCGTTGACCGTAAGCGCGGCGCAGAAGACAACGCCCATCAGCGTAATTCGCTTCTCCGTCGGCCCGAGCGCGCGAAGCACGAGCACGGTGACGGCGCCGCAAAGCGCGATCGCGGTGGCGGCGAAGTGCGCCGGCAGCAGTTCCCGGAACCCCGGCCGAACCACCAGGAGCACGCCTAGGAATCCCACGAGAATGGCGAGCCCGCGCCGCCAGCCCACGCTCTCGCCGAGAAAAGGAATCGAAAGGATCGTCACGAAGAGCGGCGCCAAAAAGATCAGTGCGTAGACCTCGGCGAGCGGAAGGTGCGTGAAGGAGTAGATGCCGAGAAGGCCGGCCAGCACGCCCGCGAGCGTCCTGAGCAGCACGAGCTTTGGGTTGTGCATGCGAAACATGTCGCGCCAGCGCTCGCTCGGGCGCTTGACGAATGGCACCGCGATGAAAGCGACGAGCGTCGTGAAGAAGCCGATCTCGAAGACGGTGAGCCGCACGCCGAGCGCCTTCACGCAGGCATCGCCGCAGGAGAAGATCCCGAAGGCCGCGAAACCGAGCAGGATGCCTTTGACCATCAGCCGGGCGCGAGGCCTCGCGCCCACTCCTTTCACGTCCGCGGGGAACCCGGCGAGACGAAGCTTTCGGGAGACTCGCTTCCGCCGGCGCAGAAGCTCATAGCCCACTCCCCTCGCCTTGCAATCGCCGGGCCGCGCGCGGTCGGCTGCGACATCGCGAAGCACGGGGGCACTTGGCGCCTTCGCCCTTGCCGCCGCTTGACACCGGCCTCCCCGCGGGCCGAATCCGCCGGCGAGGGAGGAACGATGGCGGACAAGATTTCCGTCGGGGTGATCGGCTGCGGCTTCTTCTCCGGGAATCACCTGAATTCCTGGAAGGACCTCGCGCCTGAAGGCGCCGACCTCGTCGCGGTCTGCGATATCGACGCGGCGAAGGCCAAGGCCGCCGCCGAGACCTTCGGCGTGCCGCGCTGGTATTCCGACCCGGAGACGATGTTCCGTGCCGAGAATCTGGGCCTCGTCGACATCGTGACCCGCATGGACACCCACCGCCCGCTTGCCGAACTCGCGTTCCGTCACGGCGTGCCGGCGATCGTGCAAAAGCCCTTCGCCCCGACCTGGACTGATTGCGTCGCGATCGTCGCGGCGGCAGAGAAGGCAGGCCTCTTCATCGCCGTGCACGAGAACTTCCGCTTCGAGACCCCGCTCCAGAAGGTGAAGGAGATCCTGGACTCCGGCGCGATTGGAACGCCGTCCTGGGCGCGGATCGGCTTTCGCACCGGTTACGACGTCTACAAGGGACAGCCCTATTTCTACGACGAGGAGCGGTTCGTGATCCTCGACCTCGGCGTCCATGTCATCGACGTTGCCCGGTTCCTTCTTGGCGAGGTGGAGCGCGTCTCCTGCGAGACCCAGCGACGCAATCCGAAGGTGAAGGCCGAGGACACCGCGACGATGCTGCTCAGGCACACATCCGGGGCGGTCTCTGTCGTCGAGGCGACTTACGAAACGAAGAAGCTTCCCGATCCCTTCCCGGAGACGATGCTTGAGATCGAAGGCCCGCGCGGCGCGATCGTCACCAGGCCCGGCTATCGCCTGGAGATGACCGTCGACGGCAAGCTGACGAAGAGCGAGTTCGAGATTCCGCGCCTCGCTTGGTCGAAGCCGCCTTGCCACATGGTGGAGGAGAGCGTCTACAAGGCGTGCGCCCACTTCCTGGAATGCCTGAAGGCGGGGCGCGACGCCGCGACATCCGGCCGCGACAATCTCAAGACCTACGCGGTCTGCGAAGCCGCGTACCAATCCGCTGTGACCGGCCGAGCGGTCAGGCCGACGGAAGCCTGACAACATCGGTCGCCGGGACTAGGGTCGCGCGCCGATCGCCATCACCGATTGCGAGCCGAGCGAGACACCGTGTTTGAGCGCTGCCTCAATGCCCTCCCCCTTGAGATAGGCGGCCAGGAAGCCGCCCAGGAAGGCATCGCCCGCGCCTGACGTGTCGATGGCCTCTGCGGGCGGCGCGGGCGCAGACCAGCGTTCGCCTTCGGCATTACCCGCGATTGCGCCGGCCTCCCCACGCTTGATGGCGACGATCGGATAGAGACGAGTCAGGAGATCAAGCTGCGCTTCCGCGTCGGCAGCGCCCGTGAGCGTCGCCGCCTCATCCCCGTTCGGGAAGAAGAACCGGGCATCCCGCGTCCACTTCACGAAATTTGCCGGCCCGACCTCGGCGAGGAAGGAATAGGATGCAGGGTCGACGGAAGTGGCGATCCGCCGCCTCGCCGCCTCCGTGAGCAGCGCGAGCACTGCCTCGCGCGGACCCGTCTCGAACAGCGCATAACCGGAGACGTGCAGAAGATCGATCCCATCGAGCAACGCTCCGGGAAGATCGTCGCAGCAGAGATTCAGGTTCGCTGCGCGGTCGGTCAGAAAGCTCCGATCCTGCGCCGACAAGAGCGTGACGAGCGTGCCGGTTGGCAACGCTTCGTCCGCGGCAAGCCGCGCATCGACGCCGTACTCAGCGAAGAGCAGCTTCTCGCGCGGCCGATCTGCAGCGCCGACGCGCGCCGCGAAGACCGTCTCGATCCCTTCAACCGCAAGCCAGCACGCCTGGTTCGCGCCGGAGCCACCGGGAAGCACGCGGATCTCGGCGCGCGTGTCGGCGCCGACCGCGATCGGCCCTTGCGGCTTGACGACGACATCCGTCATGACGTCGCCGACGACCAGCACGCGCGGCATCGCGCCTCGTCAGTCCGGAAGCCGCGTCAGCGCGGCGGCGATCTTTGCGCCGAGCGCAGCGTTGTTCTTGATGAGCGCGATGTTGGGGCCGAGCGTCCGTCCGCCGCTCATAGTGTGGAGGCGCTTTAGCAGGAACGGCGTCACCTCCTTCTGCGCAACGCCGGCCTTCTCCGCCTCGCGAAGCGCGACCCTGATCTCTGCTTCCATCTCCGCAGCGTCGAGCGCATCGGCTTCCGGGATCGGGTTGGCGACAAGAATGCCGCCCGTCGACCCGAGCCGCCGCTCGGTGCGGATCAACTCCGCAATCTCCTCCGGCGTGTCGAAACGGTGATCGAGCTTGAAGCCGCTCGTCCGCGCGAAGAAAGCGGGAAACTCGCCGGTGCCGTAGCCGACGACCGGCACGCTTTGCGTCTCGAGGAACTCCAGCGTCTTGACGATATCGAGGATCGACTTGCAGCCGGCGGAGACGACCGCGACGGGCGTCCGCGAAAGCTCCACGAGATCGGCGGAGATGTCGAAAGTTACCTCCGCCCCGCGGTGGACTCCGCCGATGCCACCGGTCGCGAAGACGGCGATGCCGGCCCGCGCCGCCACCGCCATTGTAGCGGCGACTGTCGTGCTGGCGTCCGCCTTGGCGACGACGACCGCTGCAAGATCGCGGCGCGACGCCTTGAAGACACCGCTAGCACTTCCGAGCCGGTCGAGCGCCGCGTCGTCGAGGCCGACCGCGATGCGTCCGCCGAGAACCGCGATCGTCGCGGGCACTGCGCCTCCCTCTCGTACGATCGCCTCGACGCCCCGCGCCGTCTCCACGTTCTGCGGATGGGGCATGCCGTGGGTGATGATGGTCAATTCGAGCGCCACCACCGGATGCCCGGCGGCAAGCGCATCGCGAACGCCTGGAGCGAAGTCGATCAGATCGGGAAGGCGCACCGGCATTCTGCCCTCAGAGAAGCCCGCGCTTGGCGAGGTTGCGCATCAGTGCCGCCGTGCCGAAGGTCCACGGCTCAGCGTCGCGCGAGCTTGCCATCACGTTGGTGAGCCGCCCGAGCCTCGGCGATTCCACGCTGACGACATCACCAATTTTGTGCGTGAAACCCTGCCCCGGCGCACCGCGGTCCTTGGTCGGCGCAAACATGGTGCCGAGATAGAGCACGAAGCCATCGGGATATTGATGGTTCGCGCCGATCGTCTGGCGAACGATGTCTTCCGGGTCGCGGCTGATCCTGCTCATGTCGCTGGCGCCTTCGAGCTTGAAGCCATCGTCGCCTTCGACTGTCAGGCGAAGCTCCGCGCGCCGCACGTCGTCGAGCGAAAAATCCTTGTCGAAGAGCCGGATGAACGGCCCGACGGAAGCGCTGGCGTTGTTGTCCTTGGCCTTGCCGAGGAGCAGCGCGGAGCGCCCCTCCACGTCGCGCAGGTTGACGTCGTTGCCGAGCGTCGCGCCGACGATCTTGCCGGCGCTCGATACGACGAGCACGACCTCCGGCTCCGGGTTGTTCCACGCCGACATCGGGTTGAGCCCCGCCTCGGCGAGATGCCCGACCGCCGACATCGGCTGCGCCTTGGTGAAGACCTCGGCGTCCGGCCCGATTCCGACTTCGAGATATTGCGACCACACGCCCTTCTCGATCAGGAGCTTCTTCAAGGCCATCGCCTGTTCCGAGCCGGGCTTCAGCTTCCGGAGGTCGTCGCCGATCGTGGCAGTTATCTCAGCGCGAATCGCGTCGGCCCGTGCGGCCTCGCCGCGCGCCTGCTCCTCGATCACGCGCTCGAGCATCGAGACGACGAAGGTCACGCCCGCCGCCTTGATCGCTTGCAGGTCGTTCGGCGCGACGAGCCACGGCTTCTTCGGATTGCGGCCCTCGCGCGGTGTGTTCTTGAGTATCTCGGCGAGCGCACCGATCTTCTCGCCCTTTGCTGAGCGTGAGAGCTTGGCCGGATCGTCCGCCTCGCAGAGGTCGCGCATGGTGGGCGCAGCGGCGGTGATGTCGCGCACCTCCCCGTCGCTCACCCGCACGACGCAGGGGCCGCCGACCGCCGGAACTCCAGACCCGCCCGACCAGTGTTGCGCGGGCGGCATCCATCGGCAGCGGGTCCGTTGTCCAATCTGCGAGCTTCATTCCCCTCCCCCTGTCCGGCACCTGTTGCGCGTTTCACCTACCAGACATGTTTGATGCCGGTAAGCCGGCCCAAGGCTTGACGGCGGGCGGATTGGCGCGTTTGTGACGCGCCAATGACGAGCCCGCCTCAGAAGGCCGCGCAGATGCTCGCCGTCGCGGCCGATCTCCTCGATCAGGGGCAGACCGTAAACCGGCTTTCGATCGCGCTGACGGCGATCGGGCTCGGCGTCCTGCTCATCCCCATTGTCCCCGCCTCCGACGCGACGCAGCCGACAGCGGCGGTCGTCGCTCTCGTGGGTATCGTGGAGCTCTTTCTGGCGATGCGCGTCGCCACGAGCGCCGCACAGTTCCGGCGGCTTGCGGCCGATGCCTCCACGGAGCGCCTCGACATCGCCGCCTACGACGCCGCACTTGCCGCGTTGAAATTTGTCAGGGTCAAGCAGAAGCATCCCGGCAAGCCCATAGGCCGACGGATCGAGGTCGCCCGCCTCTTCCTGGTTGCGCAGGTTGCTGTCTTCGTGCTTCAGGTCGCCGTGGCGATCGCCGGGAGCATGACGATCTATTTCAACGCGGTCTGACTGCCGCTTCCGGCACCGTATAGAGATCGCGGAAGCGCTCGCGCAGCACGTTCTTCTGCACCTTGGCCATCGTGTTCCGCGGCAGTGCATCGACTGTAACAATACGCTTCGGAAGCTTGTAGCCGGCAAGATCGGCGCGAAGCACATTCACGATCTCCGCCTCACTCGGCAGCTTGCCGCCGTCCGGCACCACGACCGCCGTCACAGCCTCGCCGAGATCTGGATGCGGCAGGCCGATCACCGCGCTCTCCAGAACGCCCGGAAGCGCGTCGATCGCCAGCTCGATCTCCTTCGGATAGACGTTGTAGCCACCGGTGATGACGAGGTCCTTGCCCCGCCCGAGCACGTGGACGTAGCCGCGCTCGTCGATCAACCCGAGATCGCCGGAAATGAAGAAGCCATCCGGCCGGAACTCCTCGCGCGTCTTCTCCGGCATTCCCCAGTAACCGGCAAAGACGTTCGGACCGCGGATCTCGATCATGCCCGCTTCGCCGGTCGGAAGCCGCCGGCCCGTCTCCGGATCGGTGACACGGATTTCTACGTCCCTGAGCGGAAACCCAACCGAGCCGGCGATGCGCTCTCCGTCGTATGGGTTCGACGTGTTCATGCCCGTCTCGGTCATGCCGTAGCGCTCGAGGATGGCGTGCCCCGTCCGCTCCCTGAACTGCCGATGTGTCTCAGCGAGGAGCGGTGCAGAACCGGAGACGAAGAGGCGCATGCTTTTGGCCGCCTCGCGCGTCAGCTCCGGCCGTTCGAGCAGCCGCGTGTAGAAGGTCGGCACGCCCATCATTGCCGTCGCCCGCGAGAAGAGCGGGATCGCCTCGGCCGGATCGAACTTCGGCAGGAGGATCATCTCAGCGCCCGCCATCAAGATGACGTTGGTGGCGACGAAGAGCCCGTGCGTGTGGAAGATAGGCAGCGCGTGGATGAGCACGTCGTCGGCCGTGAAGCGCCACGTCTCAACCAGCGTCTCGGCGTTGGAGCGGAGATTCGCATGGGTCAGCATCGCGCCCTTGGAGCGCCCGGTCGTGCCGGACGTATAGAGGATCGCGGCAAGGTCGTCGGCGCGGCGATCGACGTCCCTCCAGTCGTCCGACCGCGCCCCACACAGTTCGGCGAAGGAGCCGGAGCCGTCCGCGGCGAGCGTCTCGACACGGGGAACGCCTTGAAGGCTCGACGCCAGCGCCACGCGCCGCCCTGGGTCGGCGACGAACACCGTCGGCTTGGCATCGCCGACGAAATACGCGACCTCCGACGGTGTGTAGGCGGTATTGAGCGGCAGGAAGACCGCCCCGGCCCTGAGCGCGCCGAGGTAGAGGAAAAGCGCCTCCCGCGACTTCTCCACCTGCACGGCGACGCGGTCACCCGGTTTGACACCGCATACAGCAAGCGCGGCCGCCGCCCGCGCCGAGAGGCCCGCCACGTCGCCGTAAGTGAGCCGCCGGCCATCGAGTGTCGTCAGGAACGTGCTGTCGAGGGGATGGCCGGGCAGAAGCCCGGAAATGAGGTGGTTGGGCATCGCCAAGCATTGTGGCGCGCCCAGCGCCGAATTTCGAGGGCCGCCGCGGCGATGCTTTGCCGCCCCTTGCAACCCGCCGCGCGCGTTTCTTGTTGACACGTCCGCCCCTTACTCGCGACCATTCCGCTTCCGTCGGCGAGGGCACCGCCCGCCGGCCGCGATTTTTCCGCGAAAGGGGGTATTTCATGACCGTGCGCCTCTCCCTGTTGGCAGCCGGAGCGCTCACCGCGCTTATTTCCGCCTCTCCCGCCTCGGCGCAAGATTCGAGCGATCCCATCAAGATCACGATCAATGACTGGACCGGCCAGTTCATCAGCGCCCACATCATGGGAGAAGTGCTGAAGCAGGCCGGCAACCCGGTCGAGTATGTTGTTGCCGACTATCTGGCCCAGTTCGCGGGACTGGAGACCGGCGACCTCGACCTCGCCATGGAGATCTGGGCGACGACCGGCCAGGAGGCGCTAGAGGCCGCGGTCGCGACCGGCAATGTCGAAAACCTGGGCGAGACCGGGATGCTGGCTAAGGAAGAATGGTGGTTCCCCGAATACATGAAGGAGCGCTGCCCGGGCCTGCCGAATTGGGAAGCGCTGAAGGACGACGCCTGCGCCGAAGCGTTCTCCGTTCCAGAGACCGCGCCGAAGGGCCGTTACCTCGCCGGGCCTGTCACCTGGGGCGGTTTCGACGAGGAGCGCGTCGCCGCGCTCGATCTTCCCTTCGAGGTTGTACACGCGGGCACCGACGCCGCGCTCTTCGCAGAGCTGGAGTCCGCCTATCAGCGGCAGGCCCCGATCATGCTCTGGATCTACGCGCCGCATTGGGCGCCGATCAAATACAAAGGCGAATGGATCGAGTTCCCGAAATACGAGCCGCCTTGCTACACCGACCCGTCCTGGGGCGTGAACCCGAACGACACGCACGATTGCGGCAAGCCCTTCGGTCCGATCTGGAAGGCCGGCTGGGTGGGGATCAAGGACAAGTGGCCGCACGCCTACAACGTCATCAAGGCGTTCCACATCGAGAACGACGAGATGGGCGCAATGATCACCGAGGTCGACCTCGACGGAAAGACGGTCGACGACGTGGTCGCCGAGTGGATGAAGGCGAACGAAGCCCGCTGGAAGCAATGGATCGCGATGTAGCGGTCAAGACCTGCTAGAATCCTGTCCGCCGGCCTGGAGGGCCGGCGGAGGGGCGATTCCCACGTGAACGAAGCCGCGACCAAGCTCTCCTGCCGCAACGTCTGGAAGCTTTTCGGCCATGACGCGGTCGGCTTCGTGCGCCGCCTCGGACGTGACCCCTTGCATGAGGAGGCAGTGGCGGCCGGCTTCGTCCCGGCCGTTGCCGACGTCGGCCTCGACATCCGCTCCGGCGAGATCTTCGTCATCATGGGGCTTTCCGGCTCGGGCAAGTCGACGCTGGTCCGCTGCCTGTCGCGCCTCGTCGAGCCGACCAGTGGGCAGATTCTCCTCGATGGCCGAGACCTACTGACAATCGCCGAGCGCGAGCTGATCGAGCTGAGGCGCCATCGCATGGGGATGGTGTTCCAGCATTTCGCCCTGCTCCCGCACCTTTCGGTCTTGAGGAACGTCGCCTTCCCGCTCGAGATCCAGGGTGTCACGCGCGACGAGCGGGAGAAGCGGGCGCGCGAGATGATCGAGCTCGTCGGCCTTGGCGGCCGCGAGGAGAACTTGCCCAAGGAGCTCTCCGGCGGTCAGCAGCAGCGCGTCGGCATCGCCCGCTCGCTGGCGGTCGGCCCGGAGCTCTGGTTCCTGGACGAGCCATTCTCCGCGCTCGACCCGCTGATCCGTCGCGAGATGCAGAACGAGTTCCTGCGCCTGCAGCACCTACTGAAGAAGACGATCGTCTTCATCACGCACGATTTCGACGAGGCGATCCGGCTCGCCGACCGCATCGCCATCATGCGCGACGGCAGGGTCGTGCAGGTTGGGACCGCGGAGGAGCTGATCGTGCGCCCGGCCGACGGCTATGTGGAGGAGTTCACGCGTGAGGCCCCGCGCGCCAAGATTCTGACCGTGCGGTCCGTCATGCGCCCGCTAAACGGCTCGCGCGACCTCGCCGGCAGCGTGCCAGCCGAAAGCCGCGTCGTGGAAGTGGCTCGCAAGATCGACGCCGCCGACCGTGACTTTGCCGTCGTCGACGAGAACGGCAAGACGATCGGGGTGATCGGTCGCGCCGCGCTGATCGAGGTGCTTCTCGACTCAAGCGGCGCCCCCGGGCGGACGCCAGGCTGACATGTCCGTCGCGACTGGCACGATGGCCACGAGCCGGCCCTCCGCATTTCCCCTCGCCCGCCTTGTCTGGCCAGCGATCTTCGTCGCCTCGCTGATTTTCCTCTATCTCCCCGGCGGCGCGCTTCCCCGCTGGGCGCTCACCTTGCCGCGTGGCTGGCGGATACCCGTCCAGGCCTGGGTTTCTGCGGCGATGAAATGGCTCGTCGACGACGCCACCTTTGGCCTCTTCACGTTCCGCGACCTGACCCGCTTCATTGCTGCAATCCTGTCAATTCCCTTCGATTTCGCGACCGACCTCTTCGCCACCGGCCTTCTGTCCGGCCAAGGCTCGTCGGCGGTCGAAATCCTGCCGCCGCTTCCCTGGGTCGGCGTGCTCGCAGCCACCGCTATCCTCGCCTACCAGGCTGGCGGTGCGCGGCTCGCGGCGCTCGCGGCTCTCGCGTTCCTCTACCTCGCGGCGTTCGGCCAATGGCAGAGCGCGATGTTAACCCTCTCCTCGATCGTGATCGCGGTTCCCTTCGGCGTGGTTGGCGGCATCCTGCTCGGCGTCGCGGGCTACCGGGCCCCGCGCTTCCGCAAGATCTTGGTGCCGCTGCTCGACGGCATGCAGACGATCCCCGTCTTCGCCTATCTCTTGCCCATCCTCTTTCTCTTCGGCTTCGGCCCCATCTCCGCGCTCGTCGCCACCATCATCTACGCCATGCCGCCGATGGTGCGGGTGACCATGCTGGCACTCGACGGCGTTGAGCCGGAGATCGTGGAGTTTGGCCGCATGGCCGGTTGCACGAAGCGTCAGCTCATCGCCCGGGTGATGATGCCGGTCGCCCGCGCGCCGCTCATGGTCGGCGTCAACCAGGTCATCATGCTCTCGCTCAACATGGTGATCATCGCCTCGATGATCGGGGCCGGCGGGCTCGGCTTCGACGTGCTGCGCTCGCTCCGGAGCCTCGACATCGGCGCAGGCTTGGAAGCAGGCGTCGCCATCGTCGTGCTCGCCGTCGCGCTCGACCGCATCAGCCAGGCCTATGCGCTCCGCGCGAGCCGCATGGCGAATGCCGGTGGCCGCTCCTTCGTAAAGCGCTACGCGCTTCCGCTTTCCGCGCTCGCCGCCGCGCTCGTCTTCTGGCTCGTCGCTTTCGCTGTCCCACCCGTGAAGACCTACCCGGCAAGCCTGCAGGTCTCGACGGCGGAATATTGGGACGCGCTCGTTCGGTGGCTGAACGTCAACTACTTCGACACCTTCGAGGCGGTAAAAACAGCGATCCTTCTGAACGTGCTGGTGCCGGTGAAACGCTTCATGCTCGCACAGCCGTGGCCCTGGGCGGTCGCAGTCATCGGGCTCGGCGCCTGGCAGCTTGCCGGTCCTCGCCGTGCGCTGATCGCGGTCGGCTTCGCGCTCTTCATCGTCTTCACCGGCAACTGGGAGCCGGCGATGGTGACCGTCTATCTCGTCGGCGTGTCTGTCGTCATCGCCGGGCTCATCGGTATCCCGATCGGCATCCTCGCGGGGATGAACAACAGGGCCTGGACGATCGTGCAGGCGGTCATCGACACGCTCCAGACGCTGCCGAGCTTCGTCTATCTGATCCCGGTGGTGATGCTTTTCCGCGTCGGCGACTTCACCGCCATGATCGCCATCATCCTCTACGCAATCGCGCCGGCGATCCGCTACACCGCGCTCGGGGTCCGCGAGATCAACACGGCGCTGATCGAGGCGGCGACATCGATGGGCACGACGCGCAGTCAGCGCCTCTTGAAAGTTCGGCTGCCGCTTGCTTTGCCGGAGATCATGCTTGGCATCAACCAGACCATCATGCTGGCAATCTCTATGCTCGTCATCACCGCCCTTGTCGGCACGCGGGACCTCGGCCAGGAGGTCTATATCGCGCTCGCCAAGGCCGATGTTGGCCGCGGCATCGTGGCCGGCCTCGGCGTCGCCATGATCGCGATGATCGCCGACCGCATGATGACCGGCTCGGCCAACCGCATGCGGCGGAGGCTCGGCCTTGGCTGAAACCAAGCGGCGCCTGCTCGACCGCCAGATCGGCGCCGCTTGGCGGCAGGCCGCGGCGCTGCCGCTCTGGGGCGATCCGGTCGAGCCGAGCGACCTCCGCGGCGGCCTCTCCAACGTCAACTTCGTGGTCGAGGACAGCGGCCGGAAGTTCGTCGTCAGGATCGGCGGCGACAACGAAGCGCACGGCGTCGTGCGCAAGAACGAGGTCGCCGCAAGCCGCGCCGCCCATGCGGCAGGCGTCGCCCCGCGCGTCGCCTATGCCGAGCCCGGCGTTCTGGTGCTCGACTTCATCGAGGGGAAGACGCTGTCGCCGGAGGACGTGCGTGACCCGAAGAACCTCGCGCGGATCGTGGAGCTCGTCCGCCGCACGCACCGCGAGACGCCGAAACATCTCCGCGGGCCGGGCGTCCTCTTCTGGGTCTTCCACGTCGTGCGCGACTATGCCCACTCGCTCGCAGAGTTCCCGAGCACCGACATGGCGCATCTCCGCCGGTTGACGACGCAGTCGGAGCAGCTGGAGCGCGCCGTCGGCCGGGTCGAGCTGGTCTTCGGCCACAACGACCTCCTCGCCGCCAACATCATCGACGATGGCCGGCGGCTCTGGCTCGTCGATTGGGAGTATGCCGGCTTCAACTCACCGCTCTTCGATCTCGGCGGGATCGCCTCGAACAGCGAGATGCCGCCGAAAATGCGAGAGACGATGCTGGAGGCTTATTACGAGCGGCCGGTCACCGACGAGTTGCGCTACCGCTACGCCGCGATGACTGCTGCCTCGCTGCTCCGCGAGACGATCTGGAGCATGGTCTCCGAAATCCATTCGCAGGTCGACTACGACTTTGCGAAATACACGGTCGAAAATCTTAGCCGTTACGAAAAAGCCTTCGCCGAGTTCAAGGCGATGGAGCGCGCGTGAGCCTTCCCGGGTCGGCCTCCAAATCCGCAAAGGTCGTCATCGCCGGCGGGGGCATTGTCGGCTGCTCGGTCGCCTATCATCTCGGCAAGATGGGCTGGAGCGACGTGCTCCTCCTGGAACGCGCCAAGCTCTCCTCCGGCTCGACCTGGCATGCCGCCGGGCTTGTTGGGCAGCTCCGCACCAACGCCAACGTCACGCAGCTTCTCGGCTACTCGGTCGCGCTCTACGACAAGCTCGAAGCGGAGACTGGGCTCGCCACCGGTTGGAAGATGAACGGCGGGCTCCGCCTGGCATGTAATTCCGAACGTTGGATAGAAGTGAAGCGGCAGGCGACGACCGCGCGGAGCTTCGGCCTGGAGATGCAGCTCCTCTCACCCAAGGAGGCGCAAGAACTCTGGCCGCTGATGACCGTCGACGATGTCGTCGGCGCCGCGTTCCTGCCAACCGACGGGCAGGCGAGCCCGAGCGACATCGTTCAGGCGCTGGCGCGGGGCGCCCGTTCCGCCGGCGTAACGATCATGGAAGACGTGCCGATCACGGGCATCTACATAGAGAACGGCAAGGTCCGCGCTGTAGAGACCGCCGGCGGCGCTGTCGAATGCGAGACCCTTGTTATCGCCTGCGGGCAGTGGTCGCGCGCCATCGGGAAGATGGCGGGCGTCAACGTGCCGCTCGTTTCGGTTCAGCATCATTACGCGATCACCGAAAAGATCGACGGCGTCACGCCCGACTTGCCGACCCTCCGAGACCCTGACCGCCTCACCTACTACAAGGAGGAGGTCGGCGGGTTGATCATGGGCGGCTACGAGCCGAACCCGGTGCCCTGGGCCCACGACGGCATTCCAGAAGGTTTCCACTTCACGCTGCTCGACCCCGACTGGGATCATTTCGGTCCCGTTCTGGAACTGGCGCTGCCACGTGTTCCGGCGCTCGAACACACAGGAATCAAACAGCTTATCAACGGGCCCGAAAGCTTCACGCCGGACGGCAACTTCATCCTCGGCGCAGCGCCGGAGGTGCGCGGCGTCTTCGTTGCGGCCGGCTTCAACGCCTTCGGCATCGCGTCGGGCGGCGGCGCCGGCATGGCACTTGCGGAGTGGGTCGCCAAGGGTGAGCCGCCCTACGATCTCTGGCCGGTCGACATTCGCCGTTTCGGCAAGAACCATCTCGACGTGGGCTGGGTCAGGACGCGAACGCTCGAAGCCTATTCGAAGCACTACACGATGGCCTGGCCGTTCGAGGAGTTCTCCTCCGGGCGGCCGCTCCGCCGCTCGCCGCTTTACGAGCGGCTGAAGGTGCGCGGCGCCGTCTTCGGCGAGAAGCTCGGCTGGGAGCGGCCGAACTGGTTCGCCGATGCTTCCTCCGACGAGCCGCGTGAGGACATCTACTCCTTCGGCCGCCAGAACTGGTTCGCCGCCGTCGCGCGCGAGCACGAGGCGGCGCGCGAGCGTGTCGCGATCTTCGACCAGACTTCCTTCGCCAAGTTCCTGATCGTCGGCAGCGATGCGGAGATGGCGCTCTCCTGGATCTGCGCCAACAACGTCGCGAAGGCGCCCGGCAGCCTCACCTATACCCAGATGCTGAACGCCCGCGGTGGCATCGAGTGCGATCTGACCGTCGCGCGGCTCGCCAAGGACCGCTTCTACATCACCACGGGCACCGGCTTCGCCACCCACGATTTCGATTGGATCTCGCGCAACGTCCGCGACGGCCTCGACGCGACGCTGATCGACATCACATCCGCCAACGCCGTCTTCTCGCTGATGGGCCCACGCGCCCGCGACGTGCTCTCCGCGGCAACACGCGACGACGTTTCGAACGAGAGCTTCCCCTTCGGCCAGTGTCGGACGATCGAATTGGCCGGCGCGCCGGTGCTGGCGCTTCGCGTCACCTACGTCGGCGAGCTCGGATGGGAGCTGCACGTGCCCGTGGAGTTCGCGACGAGCGTCTACAAGCGGCTGATCGAGGTGGGGGTTGAGCACGGCATTGCCGATGCCGGCTACCGCGCGATCGAGTCGCTCAGGCTTGAAAAGGCCTATCGCGCCTGGGGCGCCGATATCGGGCCGGACCACAATCCGCTGATGGCGGGGCTCGGCTGGGCAGTGAAATTGCGCAAGAACATCCCCTTCCTCGGCCGCGAGGCGATCGAGGAAGCGCGATCAACACCCCTCCCCCGGCTGCTCGCCGGCTTCACGGTCGACGACCCGGATGTCGTGCTTCTCGGTCGCGAGACAATCTTCCGCAACGGCAAGCGCGTCGGCTGGCTGTCGTCTGCCGGCTGGGGCTACACGGTGAAGCGGAACATCGGCCTCGGCTATGTGCGCGATCCGGATGGCGTTGACGCTGACTACGTCATGTCCGGCGACTACGAGCTAGAGGTCGCGACGGAGCGTGTGCCGGCTGAGCCGTTCCTTAAGCCGCTTTACGATCCCGAGATGAAAAGAGTGAGAGGGTAGTCAGGTCGCACGTCAGGGCTCCGAAGAGTCGCCGAACAGGCCCTTCGCCCGTGCGAAGACAGCGTCTTTCGCCTCGATCGCGGGAGGATTGGGCAGGATCTTGGGCGGCTCAGCCGCCGGCACTGCATCCACGGTGATCACGCCGATCTTCAACTCGCCATCGGTGTAGTAAGGGTCACCGCCGCCGTTCCGGCCAAAGAGCGTCGGCCCAACGCCGGTAACATCGTAAATCTCGGTCAGCATGTGTGCCGCTGCGAGGTCGTGCATCAGGAGGTCGCGCTCCGCGTCGATATCGGGCGCGATATGGTGGGTGATCTCCCCCGTGTAATGGCTGACGCCGACGCCGCGGTCGAAGGTGGCGGAGCCGAGCCACACCGGGCGCGCCTGGCGCCATTCCCCGAGCGTCTCGAAGAAGCGCACATGGTTGCGCCGGTCCGCACTCTTTCCGACGGGCTTCTCGAAGGCGAAGGCTTGCTTCTTGCCCTCGTAGAAGAGCGGGCTCACGGGTGCTTCGCGAAACGGCCGGTCAAAGAGCACGCTCCCGACGATCTCGATGCTGGTCTTCAAGGTCACCGCGTCGGCCGGATACCAGCCGGCAGCGACAAGCGCGCGGATCGCCTCGTCCTTCGTGCCAACCAGTCCGACATTGAGCGGATCGCCGGGAATACCGTCGGCCGTCACCGTCACCATCGGCCGGCCTTCGAGGCCGGGCTCGTGCTCGTAGTGCGTCCAGAGGCGTGGCAGCGCCACGTAGGCCACGAAGAGATAGAAGCAAAGCAGGATCACCGCCGTCCACGCGATCCGGCGCAGGAGACCGCGTCGCCGCCGATGCCTCACGCGTGCGAGCCCGGCTCGGCCTGGTCCTCCATCGTGACGAGACTGGCGTTGCCACCCGCCGCCGTCGTGTCGGTGGAAACGACCTGCTCGTGCGCGAAGCGCTGAAGATAGTTGGGGCCGCCCGCCTTCGGCCCGGTGCCGGAAAGACCCATGCCGCCGAAAGGCTGCGAGCCGACGATCGCGCCGATCGTGTTGCGGTTGACATAGACGTTGCCGACGCGAAGCGCCCGCGCGATCCGCTCGGCGCGCCCGCCGACGCGCGTGTGGATGCCGAATGTGAGCCCATAGCCGGTGCGTCCGATCCAAGCGAGCACATCGTCGAGCCGGCCCGCTTGCCAGCGGACCACATGTAGGATCGGGCCGAAGACCTCTTTCGTCAGCGCCTCGGCGCTCTTCAGCTCGACGATATGCGGCGCGACGAAATTCCCATCTTTCGGCGCAGTACCGGCAAAAAAGATCGTCTGCTCCCGCCGCATTTTCGTAAGCCATGCTTCGAGCGCCTCCTTGGCCTCGCGGTCGATGACCGGGCCGATGTCCGTCGCCGGATCGGCGGGATCGCCAAGCCGAAGCTCGGCGGCGGCGCCGGCGATCATCGGGAGCATCGTGTCGGCCACGTCCGTCTGCACGAAGAGGATTCTCGCCGCCGAGCAGCGCTGGCCGGCCGATCTGAACGCCGAGGTCACGACATCGTCGGCGACCTGCTCCGGAAGCGCCGTCGCATCGGCGATCATCGCGTTGATGCCGCCGGTCTCGGCGATGAGCGGCACGATCGGGCCGTCCTTGGCGGCAAGCGTGCGATTGATGATCTGCCCAACCTCGGTGGAGCCGGTGAAAGCAACGCCAGCGATCCGCGAATCTTCCACGAGCGCTGCACCGATCTTTCCGTCACCGGGCACGAGCCGCAGCGCGTCCTCCGGCACGCCGGCCGCGTGGAGAAGTGCCACGGCCTCGCGCCCGATCTTCGGCGTCTGCTCCGCCGGCTTGGCGAGAACGGTGTTGCCGGCAGCGAGCGCCGCCGTGATCTGCCCGGTGAAGATGGCGAGCGGAAAGTTCCACGGGCTGATGCAGACGAAAGCACCGCGGCCCCTGAGCCGATAGCGGTTCTCCTCGCCCGTCGGACCCGGGAGGATGGTGTCGCGAGCGAAGAGGCGGCGCGCCTCGGCAGCATAGTAGCGGCAGAAATCGGCGGCCTCGCGAATCTCGGCAATGCCGTCGTCGAGCGTTTTCCCGCCCTCGCGTGCCAGAAGTGCGACGAGGCGGCCGCGGCTTTCTTCGATCGAATCAGCGGCGCGCTCCAGGATCGCGGCACGCTCCTCGGCGGGCGTCGCTTCCCACTTGGGATGAGCGGCAATGGCGGCATCAACCGCCGATTTCGCATCTTCCAAGCTCGCGTCGGCGACGGGCGCCACCGACGGCGCGGCGGCAACGCCTTCAACCAGCGCCGCCAAGTCCGCGCGGCTGCCGAATTCCAGTCCGCGCGAGTTCTTGCGCGCGCCGAAGAGATCTTTCGGCATCGCGATGCCCGCATGCCGCGGAGAGCGTCCAGCAAGAATCTCGGACGGCGGGACCAGTAATGTTTCGACCGGCACGGAAGCGTCGTTGACGGCGTTGACGAAGGAGGAGTTGGCACCGTTCTCCAAGAGCCGCCGCACCAGATAGGCGAGCAGCTCCTTGTGGCTGCCGACCGGCGCATAGATGCGGCAATCAAAGCCCTCGCGCCCATGCACCTCGGCATAGAGCGCCTCGCTCATGCCGTGCAGGCGCTGGAACTCGAACGCTTTGTCTGCCCCTCCTCCTTCATCGGCCATCTCGATGATGGCCGCGACGGTCAGCGCGTTGTGCGTGGCGAACTGCGGATAGAGGCGCGGACACGCGGCGATAAGCCGCTTGGCGCAAGCGAGATAGCAGAGATCGGTCGCGGGCTTGCGTGAAAAGACCGGGAAGTCGGGCAACCCGCGCTCCTGTGCACGCTTGATCTCGGTGTCCCAGTAGGCGCCCTTCACGAGCCGCACCATGAGCCGCCGGTTGATCGCGTCCGATGCGTCGGCGAGCCAATCGATTACCGCCGGCGCGCGCTTCTGGTAGGCCTGGACGGCAAGCCCGAGCCCATCCCAGCCGGCGAGCGTCGGCTCCTCCAGGAGCTTTGAAAAAACGTCGAGCGACAGCTCCAGCCGCTCCGCCTCCTCAGCGTCCACGGTGAAGTTGAGATCATTCGCCTTCGCGGCGCGGCAAAGCTCGATCAGTCGCGGCACGAGCTCCGCCATTACGCGCTCGTGCTGCCGCGCTACATAGCGCGGATGAAGCGCCGAGAGCTTCACCGAGATGCCAGGACGCCCCGGCAGCGTGCCCACGGCGCTCGCGCCGATTGCTTCGATCGCGCGAAAATATGATTCGAAATACCGCGTCGCGTCGGCGCTCGTTCGCGCGCCTTCGCCGAGCATGTCGAAGGAATGGCGATAGCCCCGACGCCGCGCCTCGGCTCCGCGAGCAAGCGCGTCCTCGATCGTCTCGCCGAGCACGAACTGATGCCCGAGAAGCCGCATCGCTTGCCGCGCGGCTGTGCGCACCGTCGGCATGCCGAGGCGATGTCCGAGCTTGGCGATGATTCCTTCCGGCGTCTCGTTCGGATGCACGATGCGAACGGTGACACCGAGCGCCCAGGTGGTGGCGGAGACGAGCCAGCTCTCGCTGTCGCGCGCCGCGGCGTGCTCCCAGTCGCCGCTCGCGAGCTTGTCCTCGATCAGGCGGTCCTGCGTCGCCGCATCGGGCACGCGCAGAAGCGCCTCGGCGAGCGACATCAGCGCCAGCCCCTCCTTGGTGGAGAGGCTGTAATCGTGCATGAAGTCCTCAAGACCGCCGATTCCTCCGCGCGCGTGGCGGATCGCTTCTATGTAGCGTTTGGCACGCGCAGCGACACGCTCGTCCTCGCCCGGCGGATGCGCCGTCTCTACGAGGAGCCGCGGGACGAGGATTTCGTCGGCAGACGCGTAGTCCGCTTCAAAGGGGCCGATGTCGCCGCCTTTCGTGTCGAGTGCTTCGCGCGCCGTCATAGCCGATTCCGCCGATTTCCGAATGTGCCGCTGGAAGGTCGGGCGGTCGAGTTCCCGCGGCCCGTTCCCAACCCGAAATCGGGGCCGAAATCGGATATGGTCGCCGCGCCATGGAAAAGCGCGTCGAACAGGAAACGGATAAGGTGCGGCAGAAGCTTGCCGCGATTCCGGGATTTTCGGCGAAAGCCGCAGGGGCTCGGCTTACCCGCCTCCCAGGCCTGACCAACCGCGTCTACCGGGTCGACCTCCCCGAGCGCTCCTTCGCCTTGCGCATTCCGGGCGAAGGTAGCGCTGCGATCATCGATCGGCAGCGGGAGGAGACGAATGCCAGGGCGGCTGCAGAGGCAGGCGTCACACCGGACGTGGTTCATTTCGGCGCTGACGGCGTGATGCTGACGCGCTTCGTCGAAGGCGAGCCGCTGACGCCGGAGCGGATCACGCGACCGGATGCGCTGGAGCGCGTGGGACAATCGCTGCGGCACCTGCACGACTCCAGGATCGCCTTCGCCGGGCGCTTCGACCCCTTCGGCACGATCGACCGCTATTCGCGCATTCTCGTGGAACGCGGCGCCGCGCCAACGGCGAAGCAGCAGGCGATCCTTGACCAGGCCGAGACGGTGCGCGCGGCGCTGGACGCCGAAGCGCCGCCGCTCCGCCCCTGCCACTGCGACCCGACCGGCCGCAACCTGATCGACACGGGCAAGCGCATCTGGCTCGTCGACTGGGAATACTCGGGCTTGAACGATCCCGCCTGGGACCTCGCCTATTGCTCGATCCTAGCCGGGCTTCAGCCGGATGCCGACGACGCACTGCTTGCCGCCTATTTCGGCCGGTCGCCGACGCCGGTCGAGGCCGCGCGCGCAGCCGTCATGAAAGCGCCCGTCGAGCTGATGTCGGCGCTCTGGGCGCTGATCCAGGAAAGCTCGGGAAACACCGTCGCCGACTTTGGCACCTATGCCGAGCGCACGTTCGAGACGGCCGCCGAGCGGATGCGCTCAGCCGCGTTCGCCGCCCAGATCGCGGCGCTCGGTGGAGGCTGAGACAAACGTCACGCGCACATGGTAGTGCTCGGGTGATGTCCGATCCCTCCCCCGCCGACCTCCTGAAGGCCGCGATCGAGATCAGCGAGGCCGCCGCCGCGATCCCGATGCGCTATTTCCGCGCCGGCGTGGCGATCGAGGACAAGCCTGACGAAAGCCCGGTCACCGTCGCGGACCGCGAGACGGAGAAAGCGATCCGCGCGGCGATCGAGGCGCGCTTTCCGAGTCACGGCATCTTCGGCGAGGAGTTCGGCAAGAGCAACGTCCATGCCGAATACACATGGATCATTGACCCGATCGACGGCACTCGCTCCTTCATCTGCGGCGTGCCGCTCTTCGGCATGCTTCTAGGTACGCTGAAGTCAGGCGAAGCTGTCGCCGGCGTGATCCGCATGCCGGCCCTCGGCGAGACCTACGCCGGCAGCCTGAGTGGCGGTGCGACCTTGAATGGCAAACCGATCGCCTGCCGCGATGTGGAGCCTGGCAAGGCGCGCCTCTTCATCAACGAAGCGATCCGCATGGTCGACAAAGAACCGGCGCTGCTCAAGCGGCTCATGGAGTTCGGCCATACCCGCCGCTTCTTCAACGACTGCTACGCCTTCGCGCTCCTCGCGGCGGGGCAGATAGACGCGGTCGTCGATTTCGACCTGCAGCCTTACGACTATCTGCCTGTCGTGCCGGTGGTCGAGGCCGCCGGCGGCATCATCACCGATTGGAAGGGCGGAAAGCTCGGCCTCAAATCCGACGGGACCGTCGTCGCCGCGGCGACGGAGGAACTGCATAGGGAGCTGATGGCTCTCTTGCAGTGACCCGGTCACTTCCTCACAAGGGATCTTGAGCGACTTCCCGCCAAATCCACGGAGCTGAAAGGATGCCCGATACCTTGAAAGAAGTCGTTGCGGTGTTCGATGACACCAAGGCGCTGGACGAGGCGGTCTACGCGCTCGAGACGCACGGCTTCGACCGTGCCGCGTTCTCGTTGCTCGCCAGCGAGGCGGCCGTCGAACAGAAGCTCGGCCATCGCTACCAGCAGATCAAGGAAGTCGAAGACGACCCGAACGCGCCGCGGGAGACGTTCTTCTCGCGGGCCTCGCGGCTTGAAGCGGAATATCTACCGGCTCCGGTTCTCGCCTCGATTGGTGCCCTGGTGTTCGCCGGGATGGGAGCGATGCTGCCGGTTCTGGTCGCCGCCGGGACTGGCGCGGCGCTCGGGGCCGTCCTCGGCCGCGTCATGCATGAGCACCAGGTGAAACGCGTCAGCGAGCAACTCGCGCGCGGCGGCCTCCTTCTCTGGGTGAACGTGCGCAACGCTCAGCAAGAGGAAACGGCGCTGCAGGTCCTCCGGCAACACTCGGCGCATGACGTCCATGTCCACGACGTCGCCGCTTGACGGCCACTCAGCTCAATCGACGTCTTTGATCCAGCCCGCCGTCGCCTGTGCGACGGGCTCAGGCTCGGGCGCCTCGAAATCGGGAGAGCCGGTTGTCCTCAAAATCTCGATCGGCCCGTCCGCCTCGCCAAATTCGTCGATATGGGCGAAAGCGTCGCGGATTGCCTCCGACCATGCCGCCGAGAGCCGGCGGAAATACGGATCGCCTTCGTCGATCCGCCGCTGTTCGCCGACCTTCAACTCATCCTTCCGGTAGATCAGGAGATCGATCGGCATTCCGACGGAGAGATTCGAGCGCAGCGTCGAATCGAAGGAGATCAGGATGAGCTTCGCCGCGACGCCCATCCGCATCTCGGGCTTCGCCACGCGGTCGAGAATTGGCTTGCCGTATTTGTGCTCGCCGATCTGGAAATAGGCGGTGTCCTTCGTCGCCTCGATGAAATTGCCTTCCTGGTAGACCTGGAAGAGACGCGGCGGGTCGCCGGCGATCTGGCCGCCGAGGATGAAGGAAGCGGAGAAGAGGTTCGGGTTCTCGTCGATCACCTCTTTCTCGTTCCGCCGTACCTCGCGGACGGTCTCGCCAACGATGCGCGCCGCCTGGAACATGGTTTCGACATTGGCGAGCGAAGGGTGTTCGTGGCCGAGATCGATCTTCTCATTCAGGAGCGAGATCACCGACTGGGTGAAGGCAAGATTCCCGGCCGAGAGCATGACGAGCACACGATCACCAACCCGTTCCCAGACATGCATCTTGGAGAACGTGGAGATGTTGTCGAGGCCGGCATTGGTGCGCGTGTCCGAGGCGAAGATGATGCCGCGGTCGAGCCGCAAACCGACGCAATAGGTCATGTTTCGCGAATCCCCTGAGCGCCGCCTCTATTGCTGCTGCTGGCGCACCATAACGTCAACTCTCAACGTTTCTGTGCCACCGCCACGTCGTGCACCCGTTATCGGCGCGGCGGAAGCGGCGTCGAAGCCGCAGGCCAACCGCACGTAGCGCTCCGTCGGGCAGATGTGGTTGGCCGGATCGAAACCCACCCAGCCGAGGTCGTCGACGAAGGCTTCCGCCCAGGCGTGGTGCGCGACCGCCGCATCCTCGCCTTCCACGTGCATGTAGCCGGTAACGTAGCGCGCCGGGATACCGAGCCGCCGGGCCGCCGCGATGAGGATATGGGCGTGGTCCTGGCAGACCCCCTGCCCCGTGGCGAAGGCCTCCGCCGCGCTGGTGCCGGAATGCGTGGCGTCGGTGTCGTAGACAACGCGCGTGGCGATTTCTTCAAGCAGGTGATGCAGCCGGTCGAGCTGGCGGCGGTCGTGCACCTCATCGGCGATCGCATCGATCGCCGGGGAGGATTCCGTCCTCGGCGTCGCGCGCAGGAAGACGCACGGATTCGCCACTTCGCCGATATTGCCGACCATGCCGTCACAATCGGACGTCTCGACCTCGCCCGACGCGACGATAGTGAGCGCCTCGTAGGGCCTGGTGTGCGTGATGAGATGCACGCGGTTCGCGAAGCCGTCGAGATACGTGGCGGCGGTCTCCATGCCGTCCGCCTCGATCGCCCAGGAGAGCACCTTTTGCGACTGGTTGTCGGTAGGCGTCAGGCGAAGCCGCTGCACCGCGAAGGAGCCGGCCGCGTCGTAGGTGTAGTGCGTGGTATGGCGGATCGAGACACGCATCGGCTCAGCCGAAATTGTAGTCGGCCGACACGGCGGCGGTCAGCCGGTTGTTGCGAGCGATGAAGCCGGTCAGGAACTCGTGCAGCCCAGCCTGGAAGATGGTGTCCATGTTCATCGTCATCAGCATGCTGCGCGTCTCCGCGATAAGATCGGCGGAGAGCGTACGCTGGCCGTAGAGCGCGCAGAGCCCCTCGATCGCCGCGCTAAGCCAGTCGTAGCAGAAGCGCAGTGAGCGCGGCATCTCCGCGTGCAGAATCAGGAATTCCGCCACGTGCCACGGCCGGTAGGTTTCATGGAACACGTGGCGGTAGGCGCGGTGAGCGGAGACGGAGCGCAGGATCGTCTCCCACTGGTAGGTATCGATCTCGCCGCCGATCATCTGGTTGCTTGGAAGCAGGATGAAATACTTCACGTCCAGAATGCGCGCGGTGTTATCGGAGCGCTCCACGAAAGCGCCGAGCTGACTGAAGAAGTAGCCGTCGTCGCGCAGGATGGTGCCAAGCAGTGAACCGCGAAAGAGCGCTGCACGCTGCCTGATCCAGTCGATCAGCTCCGGAACCTGGGCCGCCGTCGTGTCCTTCGGCCGAAGCGCATCGAAGGCGAGCCACGTGGAATTCATGGCCTCCCACATGTCGCGCGTGATCTTGGTGCGCACGGCGCGCGCGTTGGTGCGGGCGCTTCTGAGGCACGAGCGCACCGACGACGCATTGTCGTCATCGAAAAGGAGGAAGTTAACCGCCTTGTCGAACGAAGTGTCGCCGTATTTCGCGACGAACTGGTCGACGACGCCGGCGCTACGAAGCGTCGAATACCATTCCTCGCGAAACCCGTCGCCGCTGTCGGCGGTAATGAGAGAGATGCGAACGCCGACCTCGGCGAGCCGCGCCATGTTCTCCGCGCGTTCGATATTCCGCGACATCCAGAACAGGCTCTCGGCGGTACGGCCCAGCATGGCTAATCCTGCAGCACCCAGGTGTCCTTCGTGCCGCCACCCTGCGAGGAGTTGACGACGAGCGAACCTTTCTTCAGCGCGACGCGCGTGAGCCCGCCGGGGACAAGGCGCACGCGGTCGCCGACGAGCACGTAGGGCCTGAGGTCCACATGACGCGGCGTGATCCCGCTCTGAGTCACCGAGGGGCAGGTCGAGATCGCCAGGGTCGGCTGCGCGATATAGTTCCGCGGCCGCGCCTTGAGCTTCCTGCGGAATGCCTCGATCTCGCGGCGGCTTGCGGCCGGGCCGACCAGCATGCCGTAGCCGCCGGAGCCGTGCACTTCTTTCACCACCAGTTCGGGAAGGTGCGCGAGCACGTATTCGAACTCTTCCCGGATCGCGCAGCGCCAGGTCGGCACGTTCTTTAGGATCGGACGCTGGCCCGTGTAAAACTGTATGATTTCCGGGACGTAGGCGTAGACCGCCTTATCGTCGGCGATGCCGCCGCCCGGCGCATTGACGATTGTGACGCGGCCGGCGCGGTAGAGGTCCATCAGGCCGGGCACGCCGAGCGTCGAGTTGGGCCGGAAGGTGAGCGGATCGAGAAAAGCATCGTCGACCCGGCGGTAGATGACGTCGAGGCGCTCCCGGCCTTGCGTCGTGCGCATATAGAGGTAGCCGTCCTCGACGAAGAGGTCCTGCCCCTCGACCAGCTCAATGCCCATCTGATCGGCAAGGAAGGAATGCTCGAAGAAGGCCGAGTTGTAGATGCCGGGCGTCAACACGGCGACCTTTGGGTCGCCGTCGCAGGCAGGCGGCGCCACAGCCTGCAGCGTTCTGAGCAGAAGCTCCGGATATTGCGACACCGGTGCTACGCGGTGGCTGGTGAAGAGTTCCGGAAAGAGGTGCATCATCGTCTCCCGGTTCTCCAGCATGTAGGAGACCCCGGAGGGCGTCCGCAGGTTGTCTTCCAGCACGTAGAACTCATTCTCGCTTACGCGCACGATGTCGACGCCGATGATATGGGCGTAGACGTTGAGCGCCGGGGAGTGCCCGATCATCTCCGGCAGGTAGGCGTCGTTCGCCATGATCAGATCGGCCGGCACGCGTCCGGCGCGGATGATCTCCTGGCGATGATAGATGTCGTAGAGGAAGGCGTTGAGCGCCCTCACCCGCTGCTCGATCCCACGTTCCAAGAGGCGCCACTCGGCGGCGGAGATGATGCGCGGAACGAGATCGAAGGGGATAAGCCGCTCGAGCGCGTTTTCCGTTCCGTAGACGGAAAAGGTGATGCCGAGCCGGCGGAAAAGCGTCTCGGCTTCCTGCTGCTTGCGCTTCAGGCCGTGCTTCGACTGGCCCTCAAGCCACTTCGCAACCAGCGAATAGGCTGGCCGGACTGCGCCCAGGGCGTCCACCATCTCGTTGAACGCCTCCGTCGCGGAAACCTCGCCGTCCTGAACGTTCACGACACTCAGCTACCCCGTTTTTCCGGAGGTTAAAGACTGCCGCTTATCTGGTCACGCCCGAATTTGATGCGCAATCTGCCCAACCTCTGAGCAGTAAACCCTTTGACCACACCGGGTGCGGGGTTCACCGTTCAAGCCGCGGGCGCAGAAGATCGCCGGGTTGACACGGGTTTGGGGAGAACGGCGCGGTCGAGAAGCTCGGCCTGCTCCAGGGACGCGAATCCGGAGCTGCGCCGTCCTCGGCGGACGACGATGCAAAAGGCTTGCCAATCTGCACGTCCGGCGGTGCCAGACCGCCGCTGTCGCCGGGCAGCGTCGCCAATCCGACTCTGGTCATCAGGCTCTCGTCAATGGCGGATATACGCTCTCGACCTTGACCCACGCGCGCTCCTCGGACGAGCGGAGCGCAGCACCGATCGCGCGCTGAATCTCGTACGCTTCTTCAAAGTCGGGAGTGGCGGGCTTGCCGGTTGCGATCGCGTCAATCAGGTGCGCAACCTCGATCGTCTTCAGATCGTTGAAGCCGAGTTGGTGTCCAGGCGCCGGGCAGAAGTTTCCGTAAGGTTGCACATCCGGACCGGAGACGAGCGTCTTGAAGCCCTGACGTCCTTCGCCGGCCACGTAGAGCCGAACCTCGTTGAAGCGCTCCTGGCTGAAAGCGATCGAACCGCGCGTTCCGACGAGCTCGAGCTCAAGCTGCATCTTGCGCCCCGGCGTAACCCAGCTTGCGGTGATGGTGCCGAGCGCGCCGTTCTCGAAGCGCGCGACGAAATGGCCATGATCGTCGACCTCGACGAGCCGCGGCCCACTCGACGATGGGCGCACCTTGTGCACCGTCTGCGCCGCCGCGGAGACCTCCGCGATAGGCCCGACCAGATGGCGGGCGAGCGACACGATATGGCTCCCGAGATCCATGAGCACGCCGCCCCCGCCCGCCGGATCGGTGCGGAAGGAATGCGGCGCCGCCGGATCGCACATGTAGTCCTCGGCGTGGATGCCGCGGAACGCGACGATCTCACCGATCTCGCCGGACGTCGCGATCTCGCGGACAAGGCCAATGATCGGGTTCTTCAGGTAGTTGAACCCGACGAGGGTCACCTGGCCGGACAACCGCGCAGCCTCAGCCATCTGCTTCGCGTCGGCGAGCGTCGCCGCGAGCGGCTTCTCGCAATACACGGCCTTGCCGGCCTGCAATGCGGCAAGCGCGATCGGATTGTGTAGGTGGTTCGGCGTCGTGATCGATACGACGTCGACTGCGGGATCGTCGACGAGCGCACGCCAGTCGGTGACAGCCTTGGCAAAGCCGAGCCGTCTCGCTGCCTCTCCCGCCTGCGCCTCGTTCTGGTCCGCGAGCACGGCGAGCGCCGGCTTAAGCGGCAGGTCGAATATCTGTGAAACCGCGTGGAACGCGAAGGCATGGGCGCGGCCCATGAAGCCGCTTCCCACGAGCCCGACCCCGAGCCGCCCCGGCTTCGCGCTCATTTCCGGCCTCCTCCCGTTCCCTGTTGCGCGACCTCTAGCGCGCCACGCGAGAGTGCGGCAATCGCATCGTCAGTCGAAGATGGCGATCTCCGCCCGGTCGACGACGTAGCGCGCATGGTAGAAGTCGCCAATCGCGGCCACCTTCCCGTCCGACCAGTCGAGCAGGACGAAGAAGGTCGGCACGCGACGCGGATCGGCCGGATCGAAGGCAATGGCCGCGGGGCGTCCTTCCACCGATCCGCTGGCGAAGCGCCAGTCGGACCGGCCCGCATAGTTGGTAAAGTAAACCCCCACTTCGGGCTTTCCGCGCCTGCGATCGCGGCTCACGACGTCGAGGCGGACATCGTCCGCGAGCATGTCCCGCACGGCGTCGAAGTCGCGCGCGTTGAACCTGTCGACATAGGCGGCAAGTCGGGTGCGGGCCGGACCTGACAGCGCAGGGGGCGGCGGCTCCTTCGAACTCGGCGGCCAGCTCGCGGAGGCGCGCGCGGCCGCGATGCAGCGATGCCTTCACGGCCGGCATCGAGGCGTCGAGGATCCCGCAAATCTCGTCGAGCGAATACCCCAGCACGTCCATGAGGATGACGCTTCCGCGCTGCGCCGGCGGCAGTGCCATGAACGTCCTGAGCGCTCCTGCCGCGATCTCCCTTCCCTCGATCGGATCGACCGGGTCGGGCTGGAGGTCCGGGTCCTCGTCCGCGAGACCCGCCTCCGCCCGGCCGCGCCTCCGCACAAGATCGATCGCAGCGTTATGCGCGATCCGGAAGAGCCAGCTTTCGACGTGCCGGACCGGCCCCGCGCTCGGCAGCGCCTCGACAGCCTTCTCCAGCGCATGCTGAAGGGCATCCTCGCCGTCGATCACGGAACCGGTCATGCGGGCGCAGTAGCGATGGAGCTTGGGGCGAACTTCGCGAAAAAGTCGCTCCAGCGCTTCCATGTCGCCGCGCTCTCCGGTCGCTTCACTCATTCGATTCCCGCGCTTTGCGCCCGGAATGGAGCGCCTCTCCAAGGACGTTTCGGCGCCCCCAAAGGATTTGCGACCGAAGTCGAATTTTTCGTCCGACCCGAAGCGTCTCAGCCACGCGGATCAGCACGATCGGCACGGTCGGCCGCCGTCCACGGCCGATGGAGAACACTCATGGAGCTTTTCACGTTCATCGGCTCGCCGAACGGCCGGAAGGTCGAAGCGGTCATCGCGCATCTGGGGATCGACGTCGACATCGTCCGTTTGGACTTCCCGTCCGGCCTGCAATCGCCAGAATATCTGGCACTCAACCCGAATGCGCTCTCGCCGACAATCGTCGATGGCGATTTCACGCTCTCGGAGTTGAACGCCATCATGCAGTACCTCGCAGACAAGTTCGGCGCAGCCGGCCTCTTTCCCAAGGAAGTGGGCAAGCGAGCCGACGTCGTGCGCTGGCAGTTCTGGGAGATCGCGCACTTCAACCGCGCGCTTGGAAGCCTTGCCTTCGAGACGGTCGCCAAGCCTGCGCTCAGCATCGGGTCGCCCGACGAGCTTCAGGTGAAGCTTGCGACGGAGGGATTGGCGCGGTTCGCACCGGTCCTCGAAGCGCGTGTCAGCGATCGGGAATATCTGGTCGGCGAGGCCGTCACGATCGCCGACTATTCGGTCGGAGCGTTCGAGGGGTATCGCGGCCTCGTTCCCTTCGATTTCTCGCCCTTCCCCGGGATCAACGCCTATTTCGATCGTCTGCACGCGCTGGAACCCTGGAAACGCAGCGCGCCCCCGAGCCCTCCGCCGCCGGTTGCGGACGCCGCCTAGCTTCCCGGCACTGTCGGGCGGCGCGAGCCGCCCGGCCCCCGTGTCCTCCCCCGGCGGGCGAGTCCATTCCAGCTCCATCGATATCTCGCCGATCGGCGGCGGATTGGCTAGAACGGAACGAAACCACCGTGTTTCCCGGGGAGGAAAATATGAAGACCGTTCGCCTGACCATGGCGCAGGCGCTGGTGCGCTATCTGATCAACCAGAAGACCGAGATCGACGGAGATGTCGTGCCCCTTTTCCCGGGCGTCTTCGCCATTTTCGGACATGGCAACGTGACCTGCCTTTCGGAAGCGCTCGAAGCCGTGAAGGACGAGTTCCCGACCTGGCGCGGACAGAACGAGCAGTCGATGGCGCTTGCGGCGGTCGGTTTCGCCAAGTCCAAGCGGCGCCGCCAGATTATGGTGGCGCTCTCCTCGATCGGCCCGGGCGCCGCCAACATGGTCACCGCCGCCGGCTGCGCCATGGCGAACCGGCTACCGATCCTGATCCTCGCCGGCGACGTCTTTGCCAATCGGCGCCCGGACCCGGTGCTGCAGCAGGTCGAGCATTTCGGCAATCCGACGACGACGGTGAACGACGCCTTCCGCGCCGTGACTCGTTACTGGGACCGCGTCACGCACCCGGAGCAGATCATCTCGTCGCTGCCGCAGGCGGTCGCGACCATGCTCGACCCGGCCGAGTGCGGTCCAGCCTTCCTCAGCCTTTGCCAGGACACACAGGAGCTTGCCTTCGATTATCCCGAAAGCTTCTTCGAACCGCGCGTGCATCACATTCGCCGGCAACGCCCCGACCGCGGCGAGATCCTCCGCGCCGCCGCTTTGTTGAAGAAGGCGAAGAAGGCGCTCGTCATCGCCGGCGGCGGCGTGCGCTATTCGCTGGCGGAATCAGCACTGACCGACTTCGCCGAGAAGCACAATCTGCCGGTCGCCGAGACGATCGCCGGCCGTGCCTCGCTCGTGCATGACCATAAGAACAATGTCGGGCCGATCGGCGTGATCGGTGCCGCCTCGGCGAATGCGCTCGCGGGCGACGCCGATGTGGTGGTAGCGATCGGCACGCGCCTTCAGGACTTCACCACCGGCTCGTGGTCGGCCTTCGCACCCGAAGCCCGCTTCATAGCGATCAATACCGGCCGTTTCGATGCCACCAAGCATCGTGCGCTTTCCGTCGTCGCGGATGCGCGCGAGGCAATCACAGAGCTCACCGCGGCCCTCGGCGAATGGAAGGCCGACAAGGCCTGGATGCGTCGTGCTGCAAAGGAATATGCCAGCTGGAACGACATGGTGGCGAAGGCGACGAAGCCGACCAACACCAACGTGCCGAGCTACGCGCAGGTGGTGGGTGCGGTGAACCGCGTCGCCGACGCGACCGACCTCGCACTGACCGCCTCGGGCGGCTTCCCCGGCGAGCTTTGCAAGAACTGGCAGGTGAAGACGCCTGGCACCTTCGATTGCGAGTTCGGCTTCTCCACGATGGGCTATGAGATCTCCGGCGCGTGGGGCGCGAAGATGGCCGACCCCGATCGCGACGTCCTCGTCTTCGTCGGTGACGGCGCTTACCTGATGATGAATTCCGACATCTACTCGACGGTGCTGACCGGCCACAAGCTCATCGTCATCCTCTGCGACAACGGCGGCTTCGCCGTGATCAATCGCTTGCAGAACTTCAAGGGCGTGCCCTCGTTCAACAACCAGATCGAGGACTGCAAGATCGTCGAGGAGTTCCGCGTCGATTTCGCCGCGCACGCCGCCTCGATGGGCGCACTGACGCGCGACGTGGAGAGCCTGACCGATCTCCAGGACGCGATCCGCTGGGCCAAGAAGAACGACCGCACCACCGTGCTCGTCCTCAAGACCGACGCCTATCAATGGACACCCGGTGACGCGTGGTGGGACGTCGGCGTGCCGGAAGTCTCGACCCGCGCCGCGGTCAAGAAAGCGCGCAAGGAGCACGCCGAAGGCCGCAAGAAGCAGCGGGTGGGCGTCTAGGCTGCGGACTTTGGCGCGTCGGAGGTCCATCGTCCGGACGGCGGTGGCAGTCGCGGCGGTCTTTCTCGTCGTCGCCATCACGATGGGGATCGAAGGCATGTCGAAGAGCACCGGCGCCGAGCGGCTCTCCGCCAAGTCGCTGCGCAGACTGATGTCGCCCGATCGCTACCGGCAGGCGGTGACGACGCTCTCCTCCGAAGCGATGGAGGGCCGCATGATCGGCACGCCGGGAGGCCAGGCAGCCGTGCGCTTCATCGAGGCCGAGTTCAGCCAGGCCGGGCTCCTCCCCGGCTATAGGGGCGGCTACCGCCAGGACTACAAGCACGTCTATGACGGGATCGCCGACGCGACCAACGTCATCGCCTACCTGCCGGGCGTCGACGCGGCCGTCGGCAAAGAAGTCATCGTGGTCAGCGCGCACCACGATCACCTTGGCCGCAGCCTCGAGGACGGGTGCCCCAACGACAAGATGGGCGATCAGATCAAGCCCGGGGCCAACGACAACGCCTCCGGAACGGCAGCGCTGATCGAGCTCGCCTACGTCTTCGCGCCTTTCAAGGATCAGCTGAGGCGAACGCTCGTCTTCCTGGCGACGGACGGCGAGGAATGCGGCTGCACCGGGATCAAGCAATATGTCTATCGCGATCCCGCCTTCCCGCTCGCCGACACGATCTACAACCTGAACATCGATCAGATCGGCGAAGGTGCCGACCTCGAGACGCAGCGCCTGAATCTCGGCAGGTCCGAGGACGAGAATTGCGACGTCGATGCCGAGGTCTTCGCCAATCGCGGCATACGCGCGCAGTCGCTCGTCGGCGGCAATTCGCACTACCACGAGCCCACCGACACGGTGGAGAACATGGATTTCGATGCGGCCATGCGGGTCGTGCGCCGCGCCTCGCGACTGCTGCTGAAAGAAATCCAGGCTCCCTAGGATTGAGAGGACGATTGACATGAAAGCGCGTCTCGGCATCGCCCCCATCGCCTGGACCAACGACGACCTGCCAGAGCTCGGCGGCGACACGCCGCTCGAAGTCTGCCTGTCGGAAAGCCGCGAGGCCGGCTTCTCCGGAACCGAGACCGGCGGAAAGTTCCCGAAGACGCCGCGCGAGCTGAAGGAGGTGCTCGCCGCGCACGATCTGAAGCTCGTCTCCGGCTGGTATTCGGGGCGGTGTCTTGGAAAACGACCTCGCCGCCGAGAAGGACCGCGCGCATGCTCAGCTCGAGCTCTTCCGCGAGAATGGCGCGAGCGTCATCGTCTACGGCGAGACGACAGGCACCGTGCAGAACCAGCGGCACGTGCCGCTCGCCAAGCGCCCGCGGCTCGACGACGCGCAGATGCATGACTACGGGCTGAAGCTCACGGCCTTCGCCGAGCATTGCTACGAGCAGGGTGTTCCGCTCGCCTTCCATCATCACATGGGAACGGCGGTCGAGACCGAGGACGATGTTGACCGGTTGATGAACTTCACCGGCGAGGCGGTCGGGCTCCTCTTCGACACCGGTCACATTGCCTTTGCGGGCGGCGATGGGTTGCGCATGGCGAAGCGCCACGGCAAGCGCATCAACCACGTCCACACCAAAGACGTACGCGAGAAGGTTCTGAGATCGATCGACCCTCAGAAGACCTCGTTCCTCGACGCCGTGCTCGCGGGCATTTTCACCGTGCCAGGCGACGGCATGATCGACTTCAAGGCGGTGGCCGCGCTCTGTGCTGAGATCAAGTACGAGGGATGGTTCGTCGTCGAGGCCGAGCAGGACCCGAAGAAAGCGAACCCGCTCAAATATGCGAAGATTCGGCCACGAAGCGCTGTCGGAAGCGCTGACAGAGGCGGGCTACGAGATCGAAGATTGACGGAGACCCCGTCAATCTTCGTCAGGACTAGCGGCGCAGCCGCCGCTTGTTGGCGCCGACGGCGCTTCGGTATGTCTTTGCCACGGCCGCCCTGGCCGCTGCCTCGCCGCCGGTCGGCCATGCAAATGCTGCGTTCAAGGTCGCCACCGCGGCCGTCGTCGCCTTCTCGGCAATCATGCGCTGCGCTTCCCGCATGGCCAATGCGTCGCCTCGCGCAAGGCGGGGAAGTCGCCGCAGGATCACCTCCTGGCAGTCGAGGCCGAACGCGACGGCCTCGACGAAACAGCCGCCAGGGATTTGCTACGGAGACGCTGCTATTTGCCACGCAATGCGTCCTTCAGACCGCCGACCGCGTTTGCACCTTGCCGGACGCCTTGTCGGCCTTGCCTTCGCCTTCCAGCTTTGCGTCGCCAAGCGCCCTCCCCGCCGCTTCTTTCACCGCACCCTTGGCCTGCTTGGCCGAGCCCTTGATTCGATCCCTGTCCATGACGCACCTCTCTGCGCTCTCCGGAATGGCGAGCGCAGAGAAAGCGTCGCGGCCGTGAAAAGGTTCCTTACTTGCTTGCCGACCGGCGCGGCCGCTCATCGGCAGCTTGCTGCGTTTCTCAGGAGTTCTGCGCGTTTCTCTTGCAGGAAGCGCCGCACGGCCGCGTCAGCTTCTAACCCGATCGCGATTTCATAGGCTTGGTCTGCTGCGTCGGCCCTTCCCGCATCCGCCAGGACCCCGGCACGTGCCGCCCAGTACGGCTGATATTCGGCAACCCGCGCATCGCCCGCGAGCGCGTCGAGCTCCGACAGTCCGGCCGCCGCGCCCAGCGTTTCAGCGATCGCGACGGCCCGGTTGATCGCCACCACCGGCGAGCCGGTCAGCGAAAATAGCGCGTCGTAGAGCCCCACGATCGCCTCCCAGTCCGAGCGGCCGGTCACGCGGCGGACAACGTGCGCCGACTGCACGGCGGCCTCGATCTGGAAGCGGCCGATCTTTCCGATTTCGCTCGCCCGGAAAAGCAGCGCCTCCGCCTCGTCGATCAATTCTCGATCCCAAAGCGCTGGATCCTGCTCGGCGAGCGGAACGTAGTCGCCTTCCGTGTTCCGCCGCGCGCCGCGGCGCGCTTCGGCGAAGAGCATCAGGGCCAGCAGCCCGAGCGCTTCGGCCGCCTCCGGCAGGAGCGAGACGACGAGCCGTCCGAGCCAGATCCCCTCCTCGGCGAGGTTGCGTCGACGCGCTTCGATACCGGCCGGATCGGACCAACCTTCCGCGAAGACCGCGTAGATGGCATCAAGCACCGCGCCGAGACGCTCCGGAAGGTCGTCACGCTCCGGCATGCGGAAGGGGATACCCGCTTGCTTGATCTTGGTCTTGGCGCGCACGAGACGCTGACCCATCGTCGCCGGCGCGATCAGGAAGGCCGATCCTATCGTCGCAGCGTCGAAGCCAAGGATGGTTTGCAGGATGAGCGGCGCGCGGACCCCTGCTTCAATGGCCGGGTGCGCGCAGGCGAACATGAGCTGGAGCCGGCTGTCGGGAATCGCGCTTTCGCCTTTCGTGACAGCGTCCAGCTCCTCCGCGACGAGGCGAAGATGCGACCGCGCCTCCGTTCGGGTCTTTCGCCGGCGTGCGGAATCGATCTGCTTGCGTCGCGCCACGGTCAGAAGCCATGCCTCGGGGTTTTCGGGAACGCCGGCCGCGGGCCAGTCGTCGAGCGCTGCCGCAAACGCCTCGGAAAGCGCGTCCTCGGCGCCTGCGACGTCATTCGTTCGTGCGGCGAGGAAGGCGACGAGCTTGCCATAGCTCCGGCGTGCGACCGCCTCGGCGATCCGGCGCGGAAGCTCGTCGCCCTCGGGTACGGATTTCGCGCCTACATCATCGGCCAAATCGGACGCACCTCGATTGCCCCGTGCGCCGCGCCCGGGCAGCGAGACGCCCAGGAAAGCGCGGCGTCGAGGTCGGCAGCCTCGATCATGTAGTAGCCACCGAGCTGCTCCTTCGTCTCGGCATAGGGTCCGTTCAGCACTTGCGCCTTTCCGTTCGGATTGCGCACGGTTGTAGCGTCGCCCGTCGGGCGAAGCCGCTCCCCGCCGAGGAGCACGCCGGCCTTCTTCATCGCCTCCGTATAGGCCTCGTAGGCCGCGCTCATCTTGGTGACGGCCTCCTTCGGCACGGTCTGCATCGCGTCTTCGTTTGCGTAGATCAGAAGCATGTATCGCATCGCGGTCTCCCTGGGTTCCGGGCAAGGACGCGCTGCCCGCCGGCTCAATGACGCGCGCGCCAACGCGATTTCGACAGCACGCCGAGAAATTTCAATTGCATGACCCCCTCTGCTCAGATGGCCTGAGGGGCCCACCCGGAAGCGCCGGAGAACCTTGATCCTTCCGCCGATAAATATTAGCTGATATCACTTCGCCAACAAAAGACCGTGCCGCAGGATCGATGGAAGACGCCGAGAAGGAAGCCGCCAGGCTGCGTATTCCGAGCGCCCAACGAGCGAGCGGCAGTGCAAAGGGCACGAGCGAGCGCGCGTCGCGCCGCCGGGTCACGATGACCGACGTGGCGCGGCTTGCCGAATGCTCGCAGTCCACCGTCTCCGTCGTCCTCAACAACACACCGGGCATCCATATCTCCGCGTCGACGCGCGAGCGCGTCTTCGCCGCCGCCCGGCAGCTCAAATACGAAATCGCCCGCAGCGCTGCCTCTCCTGGAGAGCGGCCGCTTCAAGTCGCCGTCGTCTTCGACCGTATCGCGACGAGCCCCGAGGCGGTTGTCTCGATCGACGGCGTGCGCGAGGCCGCGTGGGCGACCGGCCACGTCGTCACCATCTGCGAGACGCTCGACAATCCGGAAATGCAGCGCCGCGCGCTCGATGCCGTGATGCACGACGAGACGGACCTCATGATCTACGCCACGATCATGACACGCAGGGTCGAGGTCCCGCGCCGGCTCCATGCAGCCAAGCCGCCTGTCGTGCTTTTGAACTGCTATTCGGACGACCACGCCTTCCCGAGCGTCGTCCCCGGTGAGGTCGCGGGCGGCCACCGCGCGACCGACGCGCTGATCGAGGCCGGCCACCGCCGGATCGCCATCATCACCGGCGAGCTTTGGATGGACGCCGCGCGTGACCGGCTGAAGGGCTACCGCCAGGCGCTTGCGACCGCCGACATCCGCTACGATCCGGACCTCGTTCGCGAAGGCAACTGGCAGCCGAGCGCCGGCTACGACCACACCCACGCGCTCATGCATCTGCCGCGCCCGCCGACCGCGATCTTCTGCTCCAACGACCGTATGGCGGTCGGCTGCTACGAAGCGCTGAAGGAGCGCCGCCTTGCGATCCCCCACGATGTTTCGGTGATCGGATATGACGACGAGGAGGTGGCTCGCCATCTGACGCCGCAGCTCACGACGCTGGTGCTTCCGCATCGCGAGATGGGCCGCTGGGCCGTGGAGCACGGGCTCGCGCTCTTCGGGGAGCGGCGCGAGAAGTATCCGGTCACCAAGCTCGAATGCCCGCTGATCGAGCGCGCCTCGATCGCCCCGCCGAAACTGGTTGCGGAGCCGGGCGCGGCGGTGGCCGAAGCGCTCTGAAGCGCCGCACCTATCGTTCGGTCGCCGCCCTGATGCGCTCGAACAAGACCGCGATGATGATGAAGCTGCCGATGAAGGTGCCCTGCCAGAAGGCGCTGACCCCGAGTAGCCCCAAGCTGTTGCGGATGATCTCGATCAGCGCCGCGCCGATCAGCGCGCCGAAGGCGGTGCCGGAGCCGCCGGCGAGGTTGGCGCCGCCGATGACCGTCGCGGCGATCACCTGCAGCTCCATGCCGGAGCCGAGATTGGTCGTCACCGCACCGAGCCAGCCCGTCTCGATGATGCCGCAGATTCCCGCGGAAAGCGCGGAGAGCACGTAGACGAGCAGCTTGATCCGCTTGACCGGAACGCCGGTCAGGGTCGCCGCATGCTCGTTACCGCCGATGGCGAAGACGTGCCGACCGAACTTCGTCCAGCGCAGTAAGAAGCCGGTGAGGAGCGCCAGCACGATCATGTAGATGACTGGATTCGCGACTCCGAAAGTCGCGCCGCCGCCGAAGGCGAGAAGCTTGTCGTGGTCCGGCCCGAACTGGAACACGACGGTGTTGTTGGACGCCACCATCGCCAGGCTGCGGGCGATCGAAAGCATACCGAGCGTCACCACGAAGGGCGGCATGCCGACATAGGCGATAAGCGCGCCATTCACTGCGCCCACCGCGATCGAGGTCAGGATCGCCACGGCAAAGCCGACATAGATGCTGAAGCCGGCGTGCATGACGACGGCGAGGATCATGCTGGACAGGACCAGAGTCGAGCCGACCGACAGGTCAATCCCGCCGGTGATGATCACCAGCGTCATGCCGAGCGCGATGATGGCGGTGAAGGTGAAGTTGCGGGTGACGTTGAAGAGGTTGTTCGGCGTAGCGAAGGTGTTGGTCGCCATCGAGAGCGCGATGCAGGCGACGACAGCGGCGAGGAACACCCAGAACGTCTGCCGCGACAAAAGCCAGCTGAGCGGGCTGTGCGTCTGCGCCTTGATCGTGTCTTCGAGCGTAACGCTCATCTAGCTTCCCTTCCCCAACCCGGCCAGCGCGTTCAGGCCGCGGCAATAGCGCCCGTAATGAGACCGGTCACCTCTTCGGGCGACGAATCGCTGATCTTCTTCTCCGCCACCTTCTTGCCGCGCCGAAGAACCGCGATGCGGTCGGCAACGGCAAAGACGTCAGGCATGCGGTGGCTGATCAGGATGACGCTGTGGCCGGTGTCGCGCAGCCGGCGGATCAGGCTCAGCACCTCCGCCACCTGCCGCACGCTGATCGCGGCCGTCGGCTCGTCCATCAGCACGATCTTCGGATCGGAAAGCCGTGTGCGGGCGATCGCCACCGCCTGCCGCTGGCCGCCCGACATCTGCCTCACAAGGTCGCGCGGCCGCGTCTCCGACTTGAGCTCGGCGAAGATCTCGCCGGCGCGGCGGTACATGGCGGCATAGTCGAGCACGCCGAACGGACCGACGCCTTTGCGCACCTCGCGCCCGAGGAAAACGTTCGCCGCAGCAGTCAGGTTGTCGCAAAGGGCGAGGTCCTGATAGACGATTTCGACCCCGTGCTGCCGCGCCTCGATCGGACGGTTGAAGTGCACCTCCTTGCCATCGATCTTGATGGTCCCGTGCGAGGGGTGAAAGTTTCCGGCGATGATCTTGACGAGCGTCGACTTGCCGGCGCCGTTATCGCCCATGAGGCCCACAACCTCGGCTTGGTTCAGGCTGAGCGAAACGTCGTCGAGCGCCTGGATGGCGCCAAAATTCTTCGAAATCTCGGAAAGCTCCAGCACCGCCACCGGCGTCCCCCGCCTCCGTCCCTGCCGTTCCAATCCGGCGGCTTGGCTCTAGTCGATAGGATTAGCAAGCCCTGAGTTTGGCGCAAGAGGAAGCTTGCCGACCTCCGGTGAGCCGCGATCCTCTTGCGCCTAGGGACTTAATCCGAGGGTCAGCCGATTGACTAATGGCACTGGTCGATATTAGCTGTCAGAGGGAGGAAACGATGCTGGTTCTGGTCACCGGTGCGACCGGTAAGGTCGGCCGCCATTTCATTAGCCGTTTCCTCGACAATTCGCGATTTTCCCGCGCGCGCGTGCGCGCGCTCTGCCACAACCGCATGCTGGAGGCAGGCGATCGTGTCGAGCCCGTTCGCGGCGACATCGCCGACCGCAGCGCGGTCGAGGCGGCTATGTGCGACGTGACGCACGTCCTCCATCTCGCGACCTGCAAGGAGACGCCGGAGACCGTCATGGACGTGACGGTGAAGGGTCTTTTCTGGCTGCTTGAGGCCTTCCGCACCTCGCAATCGGCGGAGCAGTTCATCCTGATCGGCGGCGACGCGGCCGTCGGCCACTTCCACTACCGCCACGACGGGCCGATCACCGAAGCGACGCCGCACTGCGCCTACCCCGGCTGCTACGCGCTGTCGAAGGTGCTCGAAGAGGTCATGCTCAAGCAGTATTGCATCCAGTACGGCATCAACGCCTGCTGCCTGCGCGCGCCGTGGATCATGGAGAAGGACGACTTCAAATACACCCTCTCCTTCGGCGACGACGTCTTCGGCGGGCCGGTGTGGAAGGACGAGGTGCCGGCGGCGGAGGCCAAGGCTAACCACGAGACGGGAACCGTCCCCCTCCTCCTCGACGCTGACCAGCGGCCGCTTAAGCGAAATTTCGTCCATGTCGACGATCTCGCCTCGGCGATCCTCGCGGCGATCGACAACAAGGAGACGAGCGGGGAACTCTACAATATCTGCATGGACGAGCCGGTCGATTACGGCGAGGTCGCGCACTATCTCGCCAGCACGCGCGCACTTCCCACGGTGGAGATACCGAGCGGCTTCCATTCCAACTGGATGGACAACGCGAAGGCGAAACAGCAGCTCGGCTGGCGCCCTCGCTACGACCTCAAGCGTTTGATCGATTCGGCCTGGGACTATGCCCGTTCAGCAAGCGAACCGCGGAAAATCTGGTACCCAGGCTGATGCAGTGGTGAAAAAGACAGTCTTTGAAAGGGAGGAAAGTACATGAGGAAAACACTGATGCTGCTTGCCGCAGCGGCGCTCGCGCTGACGGCAGGGCAGGCGATGGCCCAGAAGAAGCAGTCTGGTGATCGTCGTCAAGGGCCTCGACAACCCGTTCTTCGAAGCCATGCACCAGGGTTGCGAAAAGTGGAACAGCGAAAACGCGAGCAGCGAATATGAATGCTTCTACACCGGCCCGGCATCGACTTCCGATGAAGCCGGCGAGGCGCAAATCGTCGGCGACATGCTTGCGAAGTCCACCACGGCGGCGATCGCGATCTCACCGTCAAACGCGCCGCTGATTGCGAACACGATCAAGTCCGCCAACCCGCCGTTCCCTGTCATGACGGTCGACGCTGACCTGAAGGTCGAGGACGCGGGCCTGCGCAAGACCTACCTCGGCACCGACAACTACCTGATGGGCTACCGGCTCGGCGAATATACGAAGAAAGCCATGCCTAATGGGGGCAAGACCTGCACCATCGAAGGCAATGCTGCGGCGGACAACATCCTGCGCCGCGCGCAGGGCTACCGCGACGCGCTGACCGGCCAGAAGGACCTCGAGGCGCTGAACGGCGAAGGCGGATGGACGGAAGCCTCCGGTTGCCCGGTCTTCACCAACGACGACGGCGCCAAGGGCGTGCAGGCGATGACCGACATCCTCGCCGCCAACCCCGACCTCACCACCTTCGGGATCATGGGTGGCTGGCCGCTCTTCGGCGCGCCGCAGCCGTACCGCCAGCTGTTCCAGCCGATGGCCGACAAGATCGCGTCGAACGCGTTCTACATCGCCGCTGCCGACACGATCGGCGACGAGGTGGCGATCGCGCGTGAGGGTCTAGTCAACGTGCTCGTCGGCCAGCGTCCGTTCGAGATGGGCTACAAGGCGCCGAGCGTCATGATCGACCTGATCGAAGGCAAGCCCGTTGACGATCCGGTGTTCACGGGCCTCGACGAGTGCACCAAGGAGACGGTCGACACCTGCATCCAGAAGTAAGACGCAGGTAAGCCTCAAGAGTTGGAAGGGGCCCTCCGGGGCCCCTTTTCTTGGGGCTGAGCCTAAGCCTCAAATCCACCCTCCGTCGACCACGAAGTTCTGCGAGGTGCACATCGCGCTGTCGTCGGAAGCAAGGAAGAGCACAGTGCGCGCGACGTCGTCGGGCTGCAGCCGGTCCGGCAGGCACTGTCGCTCCTTGATGGTGCGGTCGGTGCTCTCGTCGACCCACATTTCGAGCTGGCGCTTCGTCATCACCCACCCCGGAACCACGCAGTTCACGCGGATCCGGTGGGCTCCGAGGTCACGCGCGAATGTGCGCGTCAGCCCCTCGATTGCGGCCTTCGACGCCGCATAGCCGGGCAGGCCGACCATGCCGATCCGCCACGAGATCGAGCCGAAATTGATGATCGAGCCGCCGCCCGCGCCAATCATGCCAGGCGCGATCGCCTGGATTGCGAAGAACTGGTGCTTGAGGTTCACGGCAAGCCGCGCGTCGAAGCTTTCCGGCGTCTCTTCCTGCCAACCGTGGCGCGTGTCGTTCGCCGCGTTGTTGACGAGGATGGTGATCATCCCGAGCGCGTCGGCGACCTGCTGGATCGCAGTCCGATAGGCGGACGTGTCGACAACGTCCGCCGGGACGAAGCGCACCGTCGCGCCGCCGCTTGCGAGTTCCGAGGCGAGTGCTGCACCCTCGTTCTCCTGGATGTCGACGAAGCCAACCTTGGCGCCCTGCCCCGCAAAGGCGCGCACGATCGCCTCGCCGATGCCGCTCGCGCCGCCTGATACGAAGACCGTCTTTCCGGCAAGGCTTGGATAGGAGGCAAAAGCGCGGTCGGTCACGGAAAGGCTCACGGGAAGCTGGGCGGTGTCGCCGGGCCTGTTTTCTAGGAAAGCGCGGGAGGCGTGACAATGGCTGCCCCGGCGGGCCGTTTCCTATGACCCGTCGGCTGAGACGCCCCCCGCTCCCGCGGGGTTCAGGGAACCCGCATCCGCTACCCGATTGAGCTTAGGCATGTGGCTCTAATAGTATTATGATTAAACGCAGGAGCGGGTCGGATGCCGGGGGTGGTCACGCGTCGCGCATGGAATGGTCACGCGTCGCGCATGGAAAGAGCGTCGTCGCCGACACGCTGACGCTGCGCATCCTCGGCGGCGAATACGCGCCGGCGCGCCCGCTGCCGAACGAAGCAACGCTGCTTGGCGAGTTCGGCGTGAGCCGCACGTGCCTGCGCGAGGCGCTGCAGATGCTGGGCGCCAAGGGGCTGGTCCGCTCACGGCCGAAGCTCGGCACTTTCGTGCGCGAGCCGCACGACTGGAATTATCTCGACGCAGATGTCCTGAGGCTCAGGCAGCGCGTTGTTCCAAAGCCCATTTTCGTACGCGAGCTCTTTGCCGTGCGCCGGATGGTCGAGCCAGAGACTGCCGCCCTTTCCGCCTTGAACGCGACCCCGGCGATGCTTGCCAAAATTCAGATCGCCGTGCTCGAGATGGCGCGCGGCAACGGGAAACGCTCTGAGGAAATTACGGAGGCGGACGTGACGTTCCACCGCCTGCTGCTTGCAGCAAGCGGCAACGCGCTCCTGTCGGGGCTCGGCGCATGTATCGAGGAGGCCCTCCGCGCCTCGATCAGCATCACATCCGACCCAAAAGTCGGAAGCCCCTTCGCGCTCGACAAGCATCTCGCGGTGTTCGAGGCGGTCTGCGACGGCAATGCCGCCGCGGCCCGCAACAACATGGTAGCGCTTCTCGACATGACCGAGGACGTGCTCGAGCGGGCCGGTTACGGCGCTGCCATCGTCTCCGACGAGGCGGCTGAATAGCCGCACCCGCTTAACGCAGGAAAGCACATACGCGGAAGTTTGCGTGATGCGCGGAAGAATTGACATTCCCGGTGCATTCGTCAGATGTTTAGAGCAACAAGAACGAACTAATCGGCTCTGATAATACCGCCGACCGTGGGAGGGATGACGTGAGCGAGGGGCACGGCCTGCGGCGCGCGGCGCTTGTCTCGCGTCCCGTCGCCGCAGCGGAATCGATCGGCCGGCGCATCGTCTCCGGGAACTGGAAACCGGGCAGCACCCTGCCGAGCTTCGAACAGCTCGCCGACGAGTTTTCAGTGTCGCGCCTGTCGGTGCGCGAGGCGATGCGCGCGTTGGCGGCCAAGGGCCTCGTCGATTCGAAGCCGCGGCGCGGAACCGTCGTCCGTCCGCGCAGCGACTGGAGTCGGTTGGACCCGGACGTGCTCACATGGCAGATTGGCGACGCCCCAAACGCCGCCTTCGTGCGAAGCCTCTTCGAAGCGCGCAGCATTATCGAGCCGGAAGCCGCCGCGCTGGTCGCTCTTCGCGCCACGGAGGACGTGCTCGCCGCGATCGACCGCGCCTTCTCCGTAATGTCGACCACGGATAAGTCGTCGATTGAATCAATCGAGGCCGACGTCGACTTCCATCAGGCCATCCTGGTCGGCACCGGCAACGAGCTGATTGCGGCTTTTGCTCCCGCGATCGGCACATGGCTTCGCGTCGCCATAGGGGTACAGCGCGCGGCGGTGCCGGATCAGCAAAACTTCGTGCCGCAGCACGGCGCCATCTTGCAGGCCATCAAGCGCGGCGATTCCGACGGAGCCCGCGCGGCTTTCCGTGTACTGCTGACCCGCGCGGAGTCCGATGCCATGCAGGGCGTCCGCATATGGGGGAAGGCCGATGAACGTCCCGGCGCACGCTGAGGCCCACGCCCGCGACTACGCCGCGGTCGTGCGGCTGGAGCACGTCGAGAAGTATTTCGGCGCCGTGCACGCGCTTCACGACATCACACTTACGATCGGTCACAACGAGATCGTCGGCCTGGTCGGCGATAACGGCGCCGGGAAGTCTACGCTGATCAAGGTGATGACGGGCGTGCTGCCGCCGACCTCCGGCCGCATCTTCGTGCGCGACAAGGAGATCGACCCGTCCGACTATTCGGTCCGCATGGCGCATGACCTCTCCATCGAGACCGTCTATCAGGATCGCTCGCTCGCCGATAAGCAGCCGCTGTGGCGCAACTTCTTCGTCGGCCGCCAGATCACCAACCGCTTCGGCTTCATCAATATCAAGCGCGAGAAGGAGATCGCCCAGCAGATCCTGATCGACGTGATCGGCTTCCGCGGCGTCGGCATCACGGTCAATTCGACGATCAGCAACCTCTCGGGCGGCGAGCGACAGGGCATCGCGATCGGCCGCGCCATGCACTACAAAGCCGACCTTATCGTGCTCGACGAGCCGACCGCCGCACTCGGCGTCTCCGAGGTGCGCAAGGTCATCGACTTCGTCCGCCGCATCAAGGAATCCGGACGCGCCTGCGTCTATATCGAGCACAATTTGGCGCACGTCCACGAGGTCGCCGACCGGCTGGTCGTGCTCGACCGTGGGGCGATCGTCTCACAGCTCTCGCCGAAGGACATGTCGGTCGCCGAGCTGACCGAATACCTTATCCAGTTGCAGCACAAGCACTGAAGACGCGGACGCACATGGCCAAACTCACTCCGCAGTCCGTGATCCGCAGCATCGAAGGCCTGCCGATCATCCTCGTCTTCGTGCTGATGCTGATCCTGTTCATGTACACTGCGCCGGAAGTCTTCCTACGGCCGTTCATCTACACGACGTTCCTCTCGACGCTGCCGCCGCTGATCCTGCTCGCCATTGGACTGACTTTCGTCATCGGCGCCGGCGAGATCGACCTCTGCTTCCCGGCAATCATCGGCTTCTCCGGGTTCGTCTTCGCGGTTCTGTTCAAGGAATACGACCTCGGTTGGATCGCCGTGTTCGCCGGTCTTGGTTCCGGCATCATGATCGGCTTCATCAACGGCGTCCTCGTCGCCAAAGTCGGCATTCCCTCCTTCATGGCGACGCTCGCGGCGCAATTCTTCTGGTACGGCATGGCGACGGTGCTGTCCGGCGGCAAGTCCTACGCCCTGCGCGGCGCCGAAGAGAGCTCGGTCTGGAAGGTGATCGTCGGCCGCCCCTTCGCCGGGACGAACATGCCGGACTGGGTGCATCAGATCCCATTACAGTCGCTATGGACCATCCTGATCGTCGTCTTCCTGTGGTTCATCTTGAACCGCCACCGTTTCGGCGAGCATGCGCTGTTCATCGGCGATTCAAATGACGTCTCGCGGGTGGTCGGCATCGACGTCGATCGTGAGAAGATCAAGATATTCACGCTGATGGGCGCGCTGGGCGCGACCGCCGCAATCATGCTGACGTTGGAGAACAAGAACTTCTTCGGCAATCAGGGTCAGGGCTACCTCCTGACCGCCATCGCCTCGGTGCTGATCGGCGGCACGTCGATCTTCGGCGGACGCGCCACCATCGTCGGCACGGTGTTCGGCTGTTTCATCATCGGGATGATCGAGGCCGGCCTTGTCGCGACCGGCCTGACCGGCGCCTGGGTGCGCACCGTGCAGGGCCTCGTCTTCCTGATCTCGATCATCTTCTACCTCTACGTCGACGAGCCGCAGCGCCGCCGCGCCTTCTTCGCGCGCATCGGCTCCTTCAAGAGTTTCGGCCGCATGCGCGCGGCCGAATAACGGCACGCGCCGGCAAGGCGCGATGCGGACAAAAAGGGAGAAAACGGACATGCGTGTAACCAAATTTCTGCTGGCCGGAGTGGCCGCGACGGCCCTCTTGGCCAATGCCGGCGCGGCTTCGGCCGCCGACATGATCGGCTCCGGCCTGACCATGTACATGCAGATGGGCGGCAATCCCGGCGACGGTGCGACGCTCGCCCGCCAGACCGGCGCCGAGCAGGCTGCCGCCGCCTTCGGCGTCGACTTGAAGGAGCAGTTCTCGGCCTGGGCGCCGGAAACCATGATCAGCCAGTTCAAGGAGGCGGTCGCCGCCAAGCCGAGCTGCATCGAGATCATGGGCCATCCCGGCTCGACCGCGTTCCACGACATCGTCAAGAGCGCCGTCGATCAGGGCATCGTGGTGACCGTCGGCAACTCGCCGATGACCGATCTGCAGGCCGAGTTCGGTACGAGCGGCACGGGCTATGCCGGCGTCGACCTCTACGCCGGCGGCACGCTGACCGCTGAGGCGATGCTGTCGCATGGCCTCAAGGCGGGCGACGAGGCGATGGTCTACGGCGTCTTCAGCCAGGCAGAGCGTGGCCAGTCCGAGAAGGGCCTTGCTGACACGCTTGAAAAGGCCGGCCTCACGGTCGACCGCCTCGAGATCACCCAGGAGATCAACTCCGACGTGTCGCTCGGCGTGCCGGTTCTGGTCTCCTACATCCAGAGCCACCCGAACCTGAAGGCTATCGGCACCCAACACGGCGGCATCACCGGTGTCCTCGCCGAGGTGCTGAAGAAGGCCGGCAAGCAGCCCGGCGACATCGTCGTCGGCGGTATCGACCTCGGCCCCGCCACGATCGACGGCCTGAAGTCCGGCTACGTCTCCGCCACGCTCGATCAGCTGCTCTACCTGCAGGGCTTCATGCCGGTCGTGCAGTGCGTGATGACCGCCAAGTACAAGATGCCTGGCCTGTCGCTTAACACCGGCGCCGGCGTGGTCACCCCGGACACGATCGGCGGCCTCGTCGACCTGATCGACGCGGGCATCCGCTAAGACGCGGTAGAAGCGCTTACGACAACCGGACGCGCCGGCCCGCCCGGCGCGTTCTTTGCTGCGGACGTCTATCCTCGCGCGAGCTCCGACAAGAGGCTCGCGGCGACGGTGACCTTGGCCATCGACGGGTGGTGGTCGGAGAAGATCTTCTGCACCTGCTCGGCGGTCGCCGTCACCCGCTCGCCAGCGGTCGCTTCCCAAGCGGCGACATCGCCGCCGGCGCCGTTGGCGATGACATTCTGTGCGAGATCTCGGTGCGCGGTCTCCAGGCTGTCGCGCGCCTTCTTGAGCGCCAGGCCCTCGTAATAGTCGCCGGTCGAGACCTCTTCCGTCATCTGGTCGATGCGGCCGAAGCCGAAGCGATCGGAGACGGCGAAATAGGCCTTCGCGGCATCGGCGAGGCTCCGCCCGGTGCGGTCCGCGATGGGGACCACGTTCGCCGCGCTCGCGAGCGTCGGCAGCATCGCTAGCCGCGCCGCCAGCGCCTCCGGCACGTGCCCCGGCTTCAGCTTGGCCTCCATGTAGTGCACAGCCTCGGCGCGCTCGCGCGGCATGAGCGAGGGCAGGATTGCGGCAAGCGAATCGAGCGACTTTCGGTAATGCGCAACGACCTTCGCGAGGCCGTCAGTGTGATCCATGCTGCGCGTGAACCAGCATAGGCGGTCGACCAGCACATCCTGCACGGTCGCATAGAGATCGAGCTGCAGGCGGCCGGAGATCTTCGCGTCGAGCGCATCGATCTCCGAGTGAAGGGCCTGCAGGCCGAAGCTGTCGCGCGCGGCGGCATAGGCGCGGGTCAGTTCCGCTACCGATGCCCCGGTGCGGTCGCGCGCCGCGACCAAGACCGTCGGCCCGCCGCGATTGATGAGTGAGTTCGCAAGCTGCGTCGAGATGATCTCGCGACGGAGTCGATGGCTCTCGATCCCGGGTGCATAGCGCTTGCGCATCGCCTCCGGGAAATAGCGGAAAAGCTCGCGCCCGAGATACGCGTCGTCGGGCATGGCGCTGCCGACGAGATCGTTGGAGAGCGCGATCTTTGCAAACGCGAGCAGCGTGCCGATCTCCGCGCGGGTTAGCCCGTGCCCGGTCGCGGCGCGTGCTTCGAGCGCGGAATCGGTCGGCAGGTCCTCGACCTCTCGCTCGAGCAACCCGCGCTCCTCGAGCTCTGCCATCAGCCGCATCTGGTTACCGAGATTGTCGAGGCCGCGGCGCTGCTCGAGCGATATCGCCAGCGTCTGCTGGTAGTTGTTGCGAAGCACCAGCTCCGCCACCTCGTCGGTCATCGCCTTCAGAAGCGAGAGCCGCTTTCCGTCGCTGAGCTTGCCGGCGCGCACGGCCGGCGCCAGCGCGATCTTGATGTTGACCTCGACGTCCGACGTGTTGACGCCGGCCGAATTATCGATGGCGTCGGAATTGCAGCGTCCGCCCTTCAGTCCGTAGGCGATGCGCGCCTTCGGCGTCATGCCGAGATTAGCGCCCTCCCCCACCACCTTCGCTCCGACATCGAGCGCAGAGATGCGGATCGCGTCGTTCGCCTTATCGCCAACATCGGCGTCCGTCTCCTGCGGCCCACGCACATAAGTACCGATGCCGCCAAACCAGAGAAGATCGGCCTGCGCCTTCAGGATCGCCGACAGGATCTCCGATGGACGCACGCTCGCCTTGCCAAGTTTCAAAAGCTTCTTCACCGCAGGCGAAAGCGCGATCTGTTTCTCGCTCCGCGAGAAGACGCCGCCGCCCTTGGAGATCAAAGCGCGGTCGTAGTCCTGCCAGCTCGATCGCGACAGCCCAAAGAGCCGCTTCCGCTCCTTGAACGCCTTCGCCGGATCGGGGTTCGGATCGATGAAGATGTCGCGATGGTCGAAGGCGGCGACGAGCTTGATCGCGGGCGAAAGCAGCATGCCGTTGCCGAAGACATCACCCGACATGTCGCCGACGCCGACGACGGTGAATGGCTGCTTCTGGATATCGATATCCATCTCGCGGAAATGCCGCTTCACCGCTTCCCAGGCGCCGCGCGCGGTGATCCCCATGACCTTGTGATCGTAGCCGGCTGAGCCGCCGGAGGCGAAGGCGTCCCCGAGCCAGAAGCCACGGTTCAGGGCAATGGCGTTCGCGGTGTCGGAGAACGTCGCCGTGCCCTTGTCGGCTGCGACGACAAGATAAGGGTCGTCGGCGTCGTGGCGCACTACATCTTTCGGCGGCACTATGTCGTCGCCGTCGATATCGTCTGTGACGGAGAGAAGCCGGTCGACGTAGCGGATATAGGCCTGCCGTCCCGCCTCGAAGATCTGCTCGCGGCTCCCAACCGGAAGCCGGCCCGGCACGAAGCCGCCCTTGGCGCCGCCCGGCACAATGACGGCGTTCTTCACCTGCTGCGCTTTGACGAGACCCAGCACCTCGGTGCGGAAGTCTTGCGGACGATCCGACCAGCGCAGGCCGCCGCGCGCGACCGGCCCGAAGCGAAGATGCACGCCTTCCACCTGCGGCGAGTGCACGAAGATCTCGCGGAATGGCCGCGGCAACGGCACGAAGGCAAGCGTGTCCGGCCTGATCTTCAAAGTGATCGCGTCGGACCCCTCCGAGCCTTCTGTGGCGAAGAAGTCGGTCCGCTGCGTCGCCTCGATCACCTGCCGAAAGGAGCGCAGGATCGTGTCGTCGTCGAGGCTCGCGACTTTCAGGAGCGCCGTCTCGATCCTGCGCGCGACCTGTGCTTCCGTGCGGTCGCGATCGTCGACCCCAAGCTGGAACCGCGCCGTGAAGAGCGAGACGAGCAGCGAGGCGATGGTGGGATAGCGGCCAAGCGTTCCCCAGACATAGTCGACCGAATAAGGAACCGCGGTCTGGCGGAGATAGCCGGCGATGGTCCGCAAGAGCGCCGCACGCCGCCAGTCGAGGTCGGCGGAAAGGACGAGCGCATTGAAGCCGTCGTTCCTCGCCTTGTCGCGCCACACCGCAAGCACCGCATCGTGAAGACGTCCGGCCGAGGCGAGATCGATAGCGTGGCCTTCAGGAGCGACGAGCGTCATGTCGTGGCGGTAGAGCCGCGGGCCTGTCTTGCGCCTGATCCGGTAGGTGCGCTCATTGACGACTGAGAAGCCGAAATTCTCAAGCAGCGGCACGCGCCGTGATAGCGGAATCGGATCGCCGAGGTGGTGGAACGACATCACCGACAGCGTCTCGCGCATGTCGTCGCGGTGGAAGAAGCGAACCTCGATATCGTCAGGTGCGAGCCGCTCGGCGACCTCCATGTCGGAGAGCGCGTCCTCTGCCGAGAACCTTGCGCGGTAATCCGAACGGAAGGCGCCGGCATAGTCGGCAAGCAGTTCCGTCACGCGCTCCGGCCGATAGACGCCGTTCAGCGCCTCCTCCAGGTCATCGTCGAAGTTGCGGACAATGCCGCGGATGCGCGCCTCGACCTCATCCTGCGAGGGGTCGGGTCCCACAGTCGGATTGCGGCCGATGATGAATTGGACGCGCGTCAGATGCGGCAGTGAGAAGTCCGGGAAGAAGGCCGAGACGCGCCCGTCATAGAGCTTGGCCAACGCCTCGCCGATCCGCTCACGGAGGTTCGAGGTGTAGCGGTCACGGTGCACGAATACGAGGATTGAGACGAAGCGGTCGAAACGGTCGCGCCGCGAAAGCGCTCGGATGCGCGGTCGCTCTTCAAGCCTGAGGATTGCTGTCGCGAAGTCGTGCAGATCTTCGACGTCCGCCTGAAAGAGCTCGGTGCGCGGATAGTGCTCGAGGATGTTGAGCAGCGCCTTGCCGGAGTGACTGAGCGGGTCAAGCCCGGCGCGCTTCACGATCGCGGCGACCTTGCGCCGGATCAGCGGGATGCGCTCGGCCGATTGCGTGAACGCGGTGGAGGTGAACAGGCCGACGACACGCAGCTCGCCCTTGACCTTGCCCTCCTTGAATATCTTGACGCCGACATAGTCCATGTAGTCGCGCCGGTGGATGCGCGTCTTGACGTTCGCCTTCGTCACGATCAGCGGATCGGGCGCGAGCAGAAAGGCACGGATCTCCGGCGTAAGCGTCACGACTTCTGTGCCGCGGCGGAGAACCGTCACATTCGGATCGCGCAGGAGCCCAAGGCCGCGCCCCTCCGACGATTCGAGCGAGTCACCGGCGCTCTCGTCGTAGGCGTATTCACGCATGCCGAGGAAGACGAAGTTCCCCTCGTCGAGCCACTCCAGGAACTCGATCGTCTCGTCGAGCGCCTCTCTTGGAATGTTCGGATGATCGAGGCTGAGATCGTTCATCGCACCGCGGATTCGGGAGCGCATCGCGGCCCAGTCGTCGGTCGCGACTCGCACGTTGTTGAGGAGCGAAGTCAGGTCCGCGGCGAGGTTGGCCTGGACGGCCGGATCGCGGATCAGCGGCACGTGCACGTGCACGAAGCTCTCGCGCCTGCTCCCGGCGTCAGGCTCCTGCGTCCCCGGCCCGAAGCTCTCCACCTCTCCGGCGGCGTTCCGCTCGACCGTCAGGATCGGATGCACGACGAGCCGCACAGGATGGCCGAGCGCCTGCAGCTCGCCGAGCACGGAATTGAAGATGAAGGGGCGGTTCTGCGTCGAGAGCTCGATCGCCGTATGCGCACGCCCTCTTAAGTCCGTGCCGGCAATGTCCGACACCTTGACCGCGGGCGTCTTCTCGCGACGACGGAAGAAGGCGTAGGCGCCGCGGGTAATGGCGGCGAGCGCTTCCGCGTCATATTCGACGACATCTTCCCCGGCGGCGTGATCGAAGAGAAGCTCGGCGAACGCTTCGAGCTTCTTGCCGCCGCGCCCGCCCGCAAGCAGCTTGCGCGCGGCTTCGATGCGTTTCTTCTTCTCAGCGTCGAACCGGTTCGGCACGCGCCTCCTCCCAGCGTTGTCATGACGCCGCAGTCTATCGCCGCGACGCCGGCCGCCAGACTTCGTAGCACCGTCATGCGTCCGAGCCACGACGGTGAAGTGCAGAGTCTAGCGCGCTATCTCCCGCCACGCCGCAACAAAAGCGGCGGCGCGGGTCGTGAGCTCCGAGAGCCCGATCCCCGGCTTATAGAGCGCTGAGCCGATGCCGAACCCCGATGCGCCGGCAGCTACGTAGTCCGCCATCGATTCCGGCGCGATCCCGCCGACCGGCATCAGCCGGACCTCGCGCGGGAAGACCGCGCGCCACGCCTTCACGGCCGTCGGCGGCAATGTCTCCGCCGGGAAAAGCTTCAACCCATCGGCGCCGGCGGCAAGCGCGGCGAAGCCTTCGGTCGGGGTGGCAACGCCCGGTAAGCACCACGTGCCGGCCGCCTTCGCGGAGCGGATCACGGCGGCGTCGGAATGCGGCATCACCACGAGCCGCCCGCCGGAGTCGGCGGTCCGCCGTGCCGCGTCCGGCGACATCACCGTGCCCGCTCCCACAAGGACGGTATCCCCGAAACGGTCGGCGAGCGTCTCGATGGAACGGAAGGGATCAGGCGAGTTGAGCGGCACCTCGATGATGCGGAAGCCCGCCGCAACGACCGCCGCGCCGATCTCCGGCGCCTCGTCCGGCGTGACGCCGCGGAGGATCGCAATGAGGGGAAGCTCCTGGATCGCCGTGGCGAGATCGGTCGCCATCTACTCCCCTCAGGCCCCGCCGATCAGGCCGGCCGCCCGCGCAATCGCGACGTAGCCCGCCGCGATGCAATCGGCCGGGACGACATCGGCCCGGATGCCAAGGATGTCGGCCGCCGCGCGGTAGCGCTCCGCAAGCGACTCAAATGCGACGACGCCAACCGCCTGGCGGTCTCCGCTGACGGCATCAGCTATCTCAGCTCCGATCAAAAGCCCGCTCAGATAGTCGGAGAGCTCCTCCGCCTGCAGCGTCGAGAAGAGCCCGGCAGTGCGGACGGCGAAGAGGCGACTGAGCAACGCGCCCGGCCCGCCGGGCGACGCGCCAAGCGTTACGCCCTTCGCAAACGCCGCATCGCAACGCTTCGAGTCGCACATGAGGCGCCCAAGGATGGTGTGGTCGCGCGCCGCAGCGAAGATCTCGCCGGTCATATAGGTCGCAAAGCGCACGACCTTGCCGCGCTCCACCACGACCCACTTCGAATGCGTGCCCGGCAGAAGGAAGCGCGCGTGCTCAACGCCGAGATGCGCGAGCACCCCGAAGATTTGCGTCTCCTCGCCGCGGATCACGTCATGACGGTCATCGTGCTTGGTCACGAGCCCCGGCACGATGCAGGCTCTCGCGGCATCGAAAGGAACCGGCGCAAGCGCCGAAGCGAGATCGGCAAGGCCCGCCGGCGTCGCTGCGTAAGGCGCCTCGACCCATCCCTGGCGGCTGCCGATCATGCCCGACATCAAGATGGGCAGCTTGCCGTCCGCGAGCCACTCGCCGATCCCGGCGGCGAGCACCGGCCCGAACTTCCCGTCCGACACCGTCATGATTCCGTGCGGCCCGGCGCGGCGGGCGACCATGTTGCCGGCAGCATCGAGCAGGAACGCACGGAAATTGCTGGTTCCCCAATCGATGCCGATGAGTGCGGGGGTCTGCGCGCCCAACCCTCTCCCATGGGGAGAGGGTGTCGCCGAACGCGACGGGTGAGGGGTTGCCGTGCTCAGAGACGAGGTCCGTCGAAAGAGCGCGTGCGCCGCATCCCCTCATCCGACTGCTTCGCAGCCACCTTCTCCCCATAGGAGAAGGCCTCGCGCGCGCGCCGCCTCACCCGCCTCACCCCGCGAGCTCGTACGTCGTCTTCACCATCGTATAGAACTCGATGGCGTACCGCCCCTGTTCGCGCGGGCCATAGGAAGAGCCCTTCCGCCCGCCGAAAGGCACGTGATAGTCGACGCCCGCGGTCGGCAAATTGACCATCACCATGCCCGCCTCGCTGTTCTTGCGGAAATGCGTGGCGTGCTTGAGGCTCGTCGTGCAGATGCCGGCGGAAAGCCCGAACGGCGTGTCGTTCGCGACCGCAAGCGCCGCGTCATAATCCTTGACGCGGACCACGGTCGCAACCGGCCCGAAAATCTCCTCGCGGTTCACGCGCATATCATTGCTCGTCTCGGTGAAGAGCGCTGGTTGCAGATAGAAGCCGGGCGTCGCGCGATTGAGCCGCTCGCCACCCCACGCCAGCTTGGCGCCCTCCTTGCGGCCGATCTCGATGTAATCCTGGTCCTGCTTTAGTTGGCTCGCATCGACCACGGGGCCAATGTGAGTGCCCTCCTTTACCGCATCGTCGACGTTGAGCGCCTTCATGCGCTCCACCAGCGCATCGACGAAACGGTCGTGGATGCTTTCCGTCACGACGAGGCGCGAGGATGCCGTGCAGCGCTGGCCGGTGGAAAAGAAGGCACCGTTCGCCGCGCATTCGACCGCCGTCTTAAGATCGGCGTCGTCGAGAACAACGAGCGGATTCTTGCCGCCCATCTCGAGCTGGAAGCGCCGCATGTGCTCGACCGATGCCTTTGCCACGCGCTTGCCCGTCTCCACCGAGCCGGTGAAGGAGATGGCGTTGACATCGGGGCTGTCGAGGATCGTCTGCCCCACCACCGAGCCGCGTCCCATGACGAGATTGAGCACGCCCTTCGGCAGGCCAGCGCGGTCTAGGATGTCGGCAAGCGCCCAGGCGCAGCCGGGCACCAGGTCCGCCGGCTTCATCACCACCGTATTGCCAAAGGCGAGCGCCGGCGCGAGTTTCCACGCGGGGATCGCGATCGGGAAGTTCCACGGCGTGATGAGCCCGACCACGCCGACCGGCTCGCGCTCGATCATCACTTCGACGCCCGGCCGGACGCTCGGCACGAGGTCACCGGCAATCCTGAGCGCCTCGCCGGCGAAAAACGCGAAGATCTGCCCGGCGCGGATCGTCTCGCCGATCCCCTCCGCCAGCGTCTTTCCTTCTTCGCGTGAAAGCAGCCGCCCAAGCTCCTCCTTACGCGCCAGAATCTCGTCGGAGGCCTTCTTCAGGATCTCGTAGCGCAGCTGCACGCCGGAGCGCGACCACGCCGGAAACGCCGCCTTCGCCGCGGCGACCGCGCGCTCGGCGTCGGCCTTGGAGCCGCGGGCGTAACGGCCGACGACCTCGTCCGTATTCGACGGGTTGATATCGTCGGTCGCGTCCTCGCCTTCGACCCATTCGCCGGCGACGAGATTGCGATGAAGATCGGTCATTCCGGACCTCTTGGACTGGCTTGAAGTTGGGGAAATTCAGAGGGACGCGACCGATATAGGCCTATCCGGCTTGCCCGCAACGAGAGGATTTCGAAGCGGCCGCCCGAAAACCGGCACGTCGACCTCGAAGACGTCGCCCGGCTTGGTGGCAAAGCCCTCCGCACAGGAGAGCGCGCTCGCCCCGTAATAGTAGACGTGCACGTCGCCCGGACGGCGGAAGCCGGCATACTTGAAGTGATGCTGCTCAAGGTTCGCGATCGAGTGGCACATATTCTCTTCGCCCGACAGCAACTCGCCGCGCCATGCCTCCTTGGCGTCGCGCAGGACGCGTACGCTTCCCTTCACTTCGCGCGGTAGCTCGCCGACGTAAACCTCAGGCCCGAAGGAAGATTGTCGCAGCTTCGAATGCGCGAGGTAGAGGTAGTTTCGCCGCTCCATCGCGTGGTCGGAATATTCGTTGCCGATAGCGAAGCCGACGCGAAGCACCGCGCCATCGTCCCCGATCACATATAGGCCGGCGACCTCGCCCTCTTCACCCCCATCTTCCGCATAGCCGGGAAGCTCGATCGGCTGCTCAGGCGCGACGAGCCATGAGCCGTCGCCCTTGTAGGCCCATTCCGGCTGCACGCCGATCGCGCCCTCCTTCGGCTTGCCGCCTTCAAGGCCGAGCTTGAACATCTTCATGGAGTCGGTGAGGTCCGCGCCCTGCAGCTTGGTGTGCATGGAATCGCGCGATTGTGCGCTGCCGAGATGCGTGAGCCCGGTCAGCGCGACCACGATCCGTGAGGGCTCCGGATGATCGAGCGGAAGAAGCAGGCGCTTTTCCGCGATCAGCCGGTCGTAGTCGACCGTTTCGCCGAGCCCATGCGCCTCGACGGTCGCAGCAAGACCGCGGCCGGCGCGATGCGCTTCGAGCGCAAGATCGCGCACGCTCTGGGCGCGGCGCACAACCCTTGGCACGCCATCGCCCGAAATTGCAGCGACAGCGCGAGCTCCTTCAGAGCCCACGAATTGTATGAGGCGCAATTTCCCCTCCCCGCTCGGGCGCTCAAGTCCCTTGTTTGTTGAGGACCACCGCATCAGGCCGAAGTGCGGCGGACTCCCGTAAATCCGGTGGCGAAACCCGGCGGCCGGATCGCGCTGGTGCCTTTAGTATGATCTAATTCGACCGCCCAATCCCGCGTCAAGAGCGGCAGGTCGGTAAGGGGGGAGCATGAGTGAGCGGATAGCGATCGAGACCGACGAGGCGCTTGTCGAGGTCGTCCCAAAGCTCGGCGGGTCGCTCGCCGCCTTCGACCTGAAGCTTGGCAAGAAGCGGGTGCCCATCCTGCGTCGCTGGACCGGCGAATCGGAGAACCCTCGAGCGCTGGCCTCAAGCCCCATGGTGCCATGGTTCAACCGCATCTCGGGCGGCGGCTTCACCTTCAACGGCAAGTTCTACCCGATCGAGCCGAACGACCCACTCGAGCCGGTGCCGATCCACGGCGACGGCTGGATCTCGCCCTGGGACGTCGTGGAGAAGAAGCGGGACAAGGTCGTGCTGAGACTGAGGAGCCGCGCCATTCCGCCCTTCGACTACGAGGCGACGCAGGTTATCGCGCTTGGCGGCGCGACGCTCCACATGGAGCTTTCGTTACGGCATCTCGGGCCGACGCCGCTCCCCTATGGGCTCGGCCAGCATCCGTGGTTCGTGCGCACGCCGGGCGTGACGCTCGAAGCGAAGGCGACCGGTATGTGGCTTGAGCAGCCGCCGGCCTTCCCGGCCAAAACCGAGCCGGCGCCGATGCCGGACAAGTGGAACTTCGGCAAGGCGCGTCCCCTCCCCGACGATTTCATCGACAACGGCTATGCCGGCTGGGACGGCCGCGCCAAGATCGTGTGGGCCGATCGCGGCGTCGCGGTCGACGTGGAGGCGGATTCGGCGACGCGCTATTGCCACATCTATTCGCTCGGCAAGGACTGCCCGATCTTCTGCTTCGAACCGGTGACCCATCCGAACAACGCCTTCGGCAAGCCGGGCACGCCTGAGGCGAATGGGCTCCGCGTACTCGCCCCCGGCGCGGCCACCTCAATGACCGCACGCTTCGCGGCGCGCGCCCTCTAGCCGCGGAACGGCCGCCCGCGTCAACCAATCCGGGCGACCGCCGTGGACATTGGCGGCGGGCGGTGCGCTATGCTGCTCCCGCGGCGGACGGGGGCAGGAGAGAATTCGTGCTCGACGTGGCTTGGCTCGACCGCCGATTGCCAGCGGCTGCGACGCGCTTTGGGCGAAGCCAAGAGCGCGCGACGCGCCTTGCCTTATTGGTCGGGGGGTGCGTGTGAGCGGCGGCATCGTGCTTCGCCCTGGCCGCACGCCCCTCGCCGACTGGCGCGCCATCCGGCACGGCGAGGCGGTCGCCCTCGATTCCTCCGCGCGGATCGACGTCGGGGTCGGGCGTGCGGCGCTCGAAGCCATCCTGTCGGAGAGCAATGAGCCACTCGATCGCAAAAACGGCGGTCCGTCGGTCGCAGACCTGATCGAGGCGCGCGGCGAGATCCTGCCCGACACCGACCTGCGGCTCTTCACGGCGCTGAAACTCTCCTCGCTGGCGCAAGGCGTCTCCGGCGTTCGCTGGGAGCTTGTCGAGGCGCTCGCCGATCTCCTCACCCACGATCTTCTGCCCGCGGTGCCGGAAGGCGCCGACGATCGGCTCGCGCTCTCGCATCTCTTCGCCGCGCTGACCGGAGCCGGCGAGATTCTCTATCGCGGCCGCATCCGCCCGGCGGCGGAGATCCTCCGCGCTGTGGACATGCGCACGCTAGCCCTCGACGCGCGCGAACGTACTGCATTGCTGTCCGGAACTGCTCTCTCCGTCGCGACGGCGCTCGGCGCGCTCTTCACCGCCGAGCGTATCTTCCAATCGGCGCTCGTCGCCATGGCGCTCTCCGCGCACCCGGCGGGACAACCAAACATCGTGCTTCACGCGACCGTCCACCGGCTCAACCGCCAGCGCGGTCAGTCGGAGGTCGCGGAGGCGCTGCGTGCGCTGGCGCCGCGCGACGACGGTGAAAAGCCGCAAGCCCTCGACACGAACGCCGACCGAAGCGCCATCTTCCGCACCGGCGCCGCGCTCGACCTTCTGCGCCAGGCGGCGGCGCTGCTTGAGCGCGCAGCGAACAGCGTGGCGGAGAGCCGGCTTGTTCTGTGGCAAAGCGAAGAGATCGTCGCCGGCGTCGAGGACGCGACGTCGGCCGCGCTTGCCGCCGACCTGATCGCAATGGCGCTGACGACGCTCGGCAATCTCGCCGCCGGACGCATCGCAGCGCACGCGCCGGAAAGCGCCGATCCCGAAGGCGCGGCCGAGACAGCGGCGTCGATGGCGGCGGAGAACCGCGGGCGCGCCGGCATCCCCGCGCTCGATCCCGCCGGCATTTGGCGACTGCGCCCGCTGGTCGACTCGACAGCGGAGATCGTTGCGATCGAGCTTCTGGAAGGAGCGCGCCTCCGCAATGCAAATGGCGGCCTTGCGGATGCCGTCGCGACCGTCAGAGACGCTGCCCCAACGGCGGAGGAAGCGGATGGCTTCTCCGGCCGCGACATCCGCGCCGTCGCAGACCTCGTTCGCACCGGAGCGCTCGCTTCGGCATCCGGCACGTCCCTTCCCGCCGTGGTCTCCACGCAGGCGGCCCGCACGCGCTGAGCGCCACTCAAACGGCTGGCCGACCCTTGGCTCAGTCCGGGAGCGCCAGCGATTTCACGTCGAGGCCGAGGAACGCCGCGAGCGTGCGCGTCACGAGATCGTGGTCCTCGCGCTGCGGCAGCCCCGAGACGGTGACCGCGCCGATCACGGTCGGGCCTGCGAGCCGCATCGGGAAGCTCCCGCCATGCGCCATATAGTCGTCGGCGCTGAGCCCGTGCTTCTCTTCCAGGGTCTTGCCGCTTCGCGCGAGCTCCAGCCCGATCGCGTAGGAGCTCCGATGGAAGCGAAGCGTGACGTTACGCTTCCGCCGCACCCACTCGGCGTTGTCGGGCGTAGCGCCCTGCATGGCGTGAGAGAAAAGTGTGTAGGAGGGCGTCGCGATGTCGAGCGCGACGCCGACGCCGCGCGCCTCCGCGGCTGACTTCAACGCCCGCCCGAGGTTCCAGGCCACGCCTGCGTCGAACCGGTCGAAGCGCAGCCGCTCCTCCTGCAGCGCGATCCGCGCGAGATCTTCTTCGATGTCCAAATCATCCCCCGCCAAAGGCGCGGCCTGGGCTTAGCCGGCTGCCCCCGGCGCCGCAAGGACGGTATCCTCAAGGTAACCGCCACTGGCGGCCGCCCACGCATGTGCATACATTTCGCGGATGCTCGACAAGCCCACCCAGGACCGCATCGCGGAGACCGCGCTCGATCGGCCGATCGACCCCGGCACGCGCATCGGCCATGTTCACCTGAAGGTCGCCGATCTCGACCGCGCGCTCGCTTTCTATACCGGCGTTCTCGGCTTCGAGCTGACGCAGCGCTACGGCGACGGCGCAGCCTTCGTGTCCGCTGGCGGCTATCACCACCACATCGGGCTCAACACCTGGGAGAGCAAAGGCGGCACACCGCCCTCGCCCGGCACGACGGGGCTTTATCATGTCGCGATCCTCTACCCGACGCGCGCGGCGCTCGCCGATGCGCTCCGGCGGTTGATCAAAGCCGGGATCCAGCTCGACGGCGCGAGCGACCACGGCGTGAGCGAGGCGCTCTATCTGCGCGATCCCGACCAGAACGGCGTGGAGCTCTATCGCGATCGGCCGAAGGATGAATGGCCGACGAATCGGGACGGATCGCTCGCCATGGTGACTAAGCGCCTCGACCTTGAGGACCTGCTTAAGACCTGATCTTTTTCCTTTCCGGGCCGTTCAATGGCAATTCTTCCCCTCGCGCTCCGATCGAGCCGGCGCTAGCTTCCCTCTCGCTGCGGCGCAGGTGCGCCGCGATAAGAATGCCACGGGAGGGCAGGATGGCCAGGAGCACGACTAAGACGACGGCGAAATCCAAGGTCTATGACGAGGTCCTGAAGGCGAACAAGGCATACGTCGCCGACTTCGGCGACAAGGGGAAGCTCACGATTCCTCCGGCCCGGCGCTTCGCGATTCTGACCTGCATGGACGCAAGGCTCGATCCAGCGAAATATGCGGGGCTCGCCGAAGGTGACGCGCACGTCATCCGCAATGCCGGCGGGCGTGCATCCGACGACGCGATCCGCTCGCTCGTCATCTCCCACAAGCTGCTCGCCACGCGTGAGTGGTTCGTCGTCCACCACACCAATTGCGGCATGGAGCTCTTCACCGACACGATCATGGCCGACCTTCTCGACGACAGCCTGCAGACGGCGACGTTCGACGGTCAGACATGGTCGAACCCGAAGCATGGCGGCGGCGCGCCGCACGGCCATTTCATCCCCTGGCTGACGATTTCCGACCAGGCGAAGAGCGTGGTCGCCGACGTGAAGCGCATCCGCACGCACCCGCTCGTTCCCGGTTACATCCCGATTTACGGATTCGTCTACGACGTTGCCTTGGGCCGGTTGAACGAGGTGAAGGAAGCGAGCAGGGTCGGACGGCCGGTCTAGGGCTGAGCGGCGGCTGCAACCGCGGGATCGATGCTGCACCAGGAACCTGCTTCGCCGCGCAGGCGTTTTCCCGTGGCTCGACGAAGAGGGCGGGCAATCAAGGGAAGGATCGATGAAAGTAGCTGACGTCATGACGCGCAGCATCGACTTCGTCGATCCCTCGGCGACGGTGCAGGAAGCGGCGACCCGGATGGCGGAGCTTGATGTCGGCGCCGTCCTGATCGGGCGCGCCGATCGCGTCGCCGGAATCCTCACCGACCGCGACATCCTCCTCCGCGTTGTCGTCGAAGGGAAGAACCCTGCCTACGTGACTGTCGCCGAGGTGATGTCGCCTGAAGTCGTCGGCTGTTCCGCGGACGACCCGATCGAAGCAGCGTTCGCCGGCATGCGCGAAGGCCAGTTCCGCCGCATGCCGGTTTTTGACGCGGATGGACATCCGGTCGGTGTCGTCACACTTGAGCGACCTCGCCAAGCACATCGACGGACCGGAGAGCATGACGGAGACGCTCCGCACGCTCTCCGAGCCGCACCGCAGCCGTGCTGCCGACAAATCTGAGACCGACAGTTCCGACGACCACGGAAGCCGCGCCGAAGGCCGCGCGGGCGTAAACTCTCGGTCTCGATCTCTTAAGTCTCGCTCAATGACGCTTCAGCAGAGTCTCGCCTTCGCGGTGATCGCCGGCATGATGGTCCTCTTCGTCTGGGGCCGTCTGCGTTACGACGTCGTGGCGATGCTGGCGCTCTTCACCTCGGTCGTGGTCGGCATCGTCCCGCCCGAGGAGGCGTTCAAGGGCTTCAGCGACGATATCGTCATCATCGTCGGCTCGGCGCTCGTGGTCAGCGCATCGGTGGCGCGCTCCGGCATCGTCGAAGCGGCGCTGCAGAAGCTCGCGCCCTTTCTCGACTCGCCGCGCAAGGTGATCCTGCTCCTCGTCGGCTCGGTCACGCTGATGGCCGGCTTCGTGAAGAATATCGGCGCGCTCGCCATGCTGATGCCGGTGGCCTTCCAGCTCGCGCGGCGCACGAAGATCTCGCCCTCGTATTTCCTGATGCCGATGGCCTTCGGCTCGCTGCTCGGCGGCACGATGACGATGATCGGCACCTCGCCAAACATCATCGTGTCGCGGCTTCGCGCCGAGCTCGTCGGCGAGCCCTTCCACATGTTCGACTTCACGCCGGTCGGCTTTTCGATCGCCGTCGTCGGCGTCGCCTTCCTGGCCTTCGGCTACAAGCTGCTTCCTGCCGACCGCAAGGGCGCCGCCTCGCTCGACGCCGCCTTCAGCATCCAAAGCTATACCACCGAGGTCCAGGTGCCGGAGGATTCCTCCTTCATCGGCAAGACCGTGGCGGAGATCGAGAAGCGATCGGAGGGCGATGTCCAGGTCGTAACCATCATCCGCGAGCGCTTCCGCCGCTTCACGCCCTCGCCGAGCTGGACGCTTGTCGCCGGCGACACGCTTCTTCTTGAAGGCGAACTCCGCAGCTTTGGAACAGACCGTCGCGGCGGGCAAGCTGAAGCTGGTCGGCAGCGAGGAACAGGAAACGGAGCCCGACACGAGCGCCGAAGACTTCGGCGTCATGGAAGCGGTCGTCACCGCCGGTTCGCGCCTCGTCGACCGCACCTCTACGCAGGCGCGGCTCGCGGAGCGCTACCAAGTCGCCGTTCTCGCCGTCAGCCGCAGCGGCGAGCGGCTGACGCGGCGGCTGCGGACCATACGTTTCCAGCCGGGCGACGTCATCGTCCTGCAGGGTAACATGACGCAGATGCCGGAGGCGCTCGCAGAGCTTGGCTGCCTGCCGCTCGCCGGCCGCAATATCGGGCTCGGCCGCGAGAGATGGCGCTATCTCCCGATCATCGTGCTCGCGATCGCGATGGCGCTTGTCGCGCTTCAGATCGTGCCGGTCGCCTTTGGCTTCTTCTCGGCCGCGCTCGTTCTTCTCTTGGCGCGCTCCATCAGCCTGCGCGAAGCCTATGAGGTGATCGACTGGCCGCTCCTGATCCTGATCGGCTCGTTGATCCCGGTGAGCGGCGCCATGCAGACGACGGGTGCGACCGACCTCCTCGCCGCTTGGCTTTCCGCCATTGCCGCACCGCTTCCCCCGCACGGTGCGCTCGCCGTCATCCTGATTGCCGGCATGGCGGTGACGCCCTTCCTGAACAACGCCGCGACCGTGCTTGTCATGGCGCCGGTCGCCGCCCAATTTGCCGGCGCGCTTGGCTACAACCCCGACCCCTTCCTGATGGCTGTCGCGCTGGGCGCAGCATCGGATTTCCTGACCCCGATCGGGCATCAGTCGAACACGCTCGTCATGGGCCCCGGCGGTTACCGCTTCGGCGACTACTGGCGGCTCGGATTGCCGCTCTCGATCCTCGTCGTCGTGGTCGGGGTGCCGCTCATCGCTCTCGTCTTCCCGTTTTCGGGTCCATAGCCGAGCGCAGCGCCGCTTCGACGTCCGCGCGCCGCGGGATGGAAGGCTGCGCGCCGGCCTTCGAGCAGGCGAGGCTCCCGGCCGCAGCTGCAAAAACGAGCGCCGCTTCAAGCGTCTGCCCCTCGGCGAGCATGGTAGCGAGATAGCCGCAGAACGTGTCGCCCGCGCCGACAGTGTCGACCGGATCGACCGGAAGCGCCGCAGCGCGGAAGCGGCGGCCGTCCTCGACGGCGATGACGCCTTCCCGCCCGAGCGTCACCACGACCGCCGCGGCAGTTCGTTCTGCGATCAGGTCCGCCTGCGCTTCGAGCGCCGCCTCCTGTAGCCCCATCGCCTTGGCAATCAGCGCGCATTCTGTCTCGTTGACGACGAGATGCGTGGCCTCCCGCACGAGGTCGAGCCCGTCGCTCCGATAGGGTGCGAAATTAAGGAGGACTCGCGCGCCGGCCGCCCTCGCCCGCCTCGCGGCGACTGCGGCCCCGCCGACGGGGACCTCGAGCTGCAGGAGGAGTACGTCAGCCGGCGCAAAATCCAGGCTTTCCGCGTCCGTCTCACCAACCATCCCGTTCGCACCGGGAATGACGACGATGACGTTCTCGCCGGCGCGATCGACGAGGATCAGCGCGACGCCGGTCGGCGCTCTCACAGTCGCAACGTGCTCAAGGTCGAGCCCGTCCGCACGCAGCAGCGAAAGCGCGACGTCGGCAAAACCGTCGTCGCCGACGGCGCCGACCATGCGGACCGCCGCCCCCGCGCGGCGCGCTGCAAGCCCCTGGTTGGCGCCCTTGCCGCCCGGAGCGGTCGCGAACGTAGTCCCAGGGACCGTTTCGCCCGGTCGCGGAAGCCGCTCCACCCCGCCGATCAGATCGAGATTGATCGAGCCGAAAACCGTAATCACCTTGCTTCCCCCGCGCAGCGGACACCCGCCTCATTGCTGGCCCGCCTCTTGCTCCAGACAAGCGAGTCAATTTACTGCGGCGTACCGTTGCCTGTCACAATCCAGCGATAGAATTGTCACGGGACGTGCCCGCCCGGGCGTCGTATGCTGCAACCGGATGGCGAGCCGCGTGTTGAAGTCGACGATTTCCGCCCTTTTCGGCCTGGTTCTCGCCGGGGCGGCGGTATCGTACGCTCGTGCCGCTACCGAGCTTGAGTTCTGGTTCGGACTAAGCGGGGCCAACGCCCAGGTCGTCGAGGATCTCGCCCGCGAGTTCAACGCGAGCCAGACCGCCTTCCGCGTCGTCCCGGTCTTCAAGGGCACCTATCCGGAGACCTTGCAGGCCGGGCTTGAAGCCTATCGCGAGGGGCATCCGCCACACATCATCCAGGTCTTCGACGTCGGCACCGGGGTGATGATGAACGACGAGAAGGCCTTCGTTCCCGTCGCCGAGGTGCTGGAGAAGGCCGGAGCGACATTCGACAAGAGCCAGTACCTTCCGGGCATCGTCGCTTACTATTCGCGGCCGGACGGGACGATGCTCTCCTTCCCGTTCAACTCCTCATCGCCGATCCTCTTCTTCAACAAGGACGCCTTCCGCCGCGCCGGGCTCGACATCGACAAACCCCCGAAGACCTGGCCGGACGTGTGGCGCGTCGCGCGCCGCATCGTCGGCACGCGGGCGGCATCCTGCGGCTATACGTCAGCCTGGATCACCTGGATCCACGTGGAAAACTTCGCCGCGTGGAACGATGTGCCCTACGCCACCAAGGAGAATGGGCTCGCCGGCGCAGACATCGAGCTCGAGATCAATGCGCCAATCTACGTGCGGCACTTCGAGGAGCTCGCAGCGCTCGCCAACGACAACATCTTCCGCTACGCCGGCCGCACATCGGAGGCGAAGCAGCTTTTCCTCTCCGGCGAATGCGCCATGCTGACGGACTCCTCGGCAGGCCTTGGCGACATGGTGCAGTCGCGGATCAACTTCGGTACCGGACCCCTCCCCTACGACCCCTCAGCGCCCGGCGCGCCGCAGAACACCGTTCCCGGCGGCGCGAGCCTCTGGGTTTTCGCCGGACATCCGGCGCGCGACTACGTCGGCGTCGCCGACTTCTTCCAATTCCTCTCGCGCACCGACGTGCAGTCCCGCCTGCACCAGGTTTCCGGCTACCTGCCGGTCACCATAGCCGCCTACGAGGCGACGAAGAACTCCGGCTTCTACGACAAGAATCCGGGACGCGAGCAGCCGATCCTGCAGATGATCGGGAAGCCGCCGACCGAAAACTCGCGTGGGGTGCGTGCGATCAATCTCCCCGAGCTTCGCCAGATCCAGGACGAGGAGTTCGAGTCGCTTCTCGCCGGACAGGAGAGCGCGCGCGAAGCGCTCGATCATGCGGTGCAGCGCGGCAACGCCGCGATCAGGGCAGCGCTTCAGAAATAGCTCTTCGTATCATTGCCATTCGGTATTTTCGCTTTGCGCCAAAGCCCTCGTGGCGCCGAAATGGGCACGCGGCTAACGAAAACCCGCGTTGACAAAAACGACACGGAGTCGTCACCTCACCGGCGTAGCAGGTACCCGCGATACACGACGGAGGCCCACATGAGGATCGCCCTTTCAGCTCTGCTTGGCTTTGCGATTACTGCCGGAACGGCACCCGGCGCGTTCGCCGTCACAGAGATTCAGTGGTGGCATGCGATGACCGGCGCCAACAGCGAGGTCGTCGACACCCTCTCCAAGGAGTTCAACGAGAGTCAGAGCGACTACAAGGTGACCCCGGTCTTCAAGGGCACCTACCCGGAGACGCTGAACGCCGGTATCGCCGCCTTTCGCGCCGGCGAAGCCCCGACGATCATTCAGGTCTTCGACGTCGGCACCGGCGTCATGATGTCCGCCGAGGGCGCGGTGGTGCCGGTCGCGGAAGTGCTCGAGAAGGGTGGCGAGAGCTTCGACAAGAGCCAGTACCTCCCGGGCATCGTCGCTTACTATTCGAAGCCTGACGGCACCATGCTCTCCTTCCCCTACAACAGCTCCTCGCCCATCCTCTATTTCAACAAGGACGTCTTCCAGAAGGCCGGGCTCGATCCTGCAAATCCGCCCAAGACCTGGCCTGAGGTCTGGGACGCGGCGCGACAGATCGTGAAGTCTGGCGCGGCGAGCTGCGGCTACACTTCCACGTGGCTCACTTGGATCCACATGGAGAACTTCGCCGCCTGGAACAATCTCCAATACGCCACCAACGAGAACGGCCTCGCCGGATCGGACATCGAGCTCAAGTTCAACTCGCCGATCTTCGTGAAGCACATGCAGGACATCGCCGATCTCGCGAAGGAAGGCGTGTTCAAATATGGCGGCCGCACCTCCGAGGCGAAGCAGTTCTTCCTCTCCGGCGAATGCGCGATCATGTCGGAATCCTCCGGCGGCCTTGGCGACGTCGTGAAGTCGGGGATCAATTACGGCACCGGCGCGCTCCCCTACGATCCGACGGCCGAGGGAGCCCCGCAGAACACCATCCCCGGCGGCGCCAGCCTCTGGGTGTTCGGCGGCCACAGCGACGACGAGTACAAAGCGGCGGCGGCCTTCTTCAAGTTCCTGTCGCAGACAGATATCCAGGAGAGGCTGCACGAGGCGTCCGGCTACCTGCCGGTCACCATGGCTGCCTACGAAGCCACCAAGGCTTCTGGCTTCTACGAGAAGAATCCTGGCCGCGAGCAGCCCATCATGCAGATGATGGGTAAAGCGCCGACGGAGAACTCGAAGGGCGTGCGCGCCATCAACCTGCCGCAGCTCCGCGACATCCAGAACGAGGAGTTCGAGACGATGCTGGCGGGCCAGCAGACCGCCCAACAGGCGCTCGACAACGCCGTGACGCGCGGCAACGAGGCGGTCAAAGAAGCGCTGATGAATCAGTAGCCAGCGGGCTTCGCCTCATCTCACGCATGCCCGCATCGCGAAGGACCCGTCCCTCTCCCCGTCGGGGGGAGGGACAAAGCGCCGGAAGGCTCGGCGCGAGGAACGCGGCTCGACTGTGAACCGCGTCATCTTCCCCAACAAGGTTCTGCCCTACCTTCTGCTTCTGCCGCAGATCACCATTACGGTCGTCTTCTTCTTCTGGCCGGCGAGCCAGGCGGTGCGCCAATCGCTGCTTCGGCAGGACCCTTTCGGATTGAAGACGTCATTTGCCGGCCTCGGCAATTTCCGCCGCATCTTCGCCGATCCGAACTACCTCCATTCCGTGCAGGTGACGGTCGTCTTCAGCGTTGCCACCGCGCTTCTCGCGATGTCGACGGCGCTCCTTCTCGCCGTCATGGCGGAACGCATCGTCAAAGGACGCGGCTTCTACCGCACGCTGCTCGTCTGTCCCTACGCCGTCGCGCCGGCCGTCGCCGGCATGCTTTGGCTCTTCCTGTTCAATCCGGCCATGGGGACCCTTGCCTATCTGCTTCGGGACGCCGGCATACCGTGGGACCCGCTCCTCAACGGTCCGCAGGCGATGATGCTCGTAGTCGGCGCAGCCGCCTGGAAGCAGATCAGCTACAACTTTCTCTTCTTTGTCGCCGGCCTGCAGGCGATCCCACGCTCGCTGGTCGAGGCGGCCGCTATCGACGGAGCCAGCCCCGCGCGGCGCTTCAGGTCGATCGTCTTCCCGCTCCTTGCGCCGACGAGCTTCTTCCTGCTCGTCATCAACACCGTCTACGCGTTCTTCGACACCTTCGGCATCATACACGCGGTGACCGGCGGCGGGCCCGCCAAGGCGACCGAGACGCTCGTCTACAAGGTCTTCAACGACGGCTTCGTCAATCTGCAGCTCGGCACCTCCGCGGCGGAGTCGGTGATCTTGATGGCGATCGTGATCATGCTCACCGCAGTGCAGTTCCGCTACGTCGAAAGCCGTGTGCATTATGCGTAAGGGGTGCTGCTAGATGGTCGAGAACCGCCCGCTCGCGACCGTCATCGCCCATCTCGTGCTGATCCTCGGGATCGCAGTTGTCGCCTTCCCGATTTACTACACATTCGTCGCGTCCACGCTGACCGTCCCGCAGATACTTCGCCCGCCGCTGCCGCTCGTGCCTGGCAATCAGTTCCTTCAGAATTACGGCGAAGCGCTCTTCGGCGGGGTCGGGCGGATCGGCGGCGTCAGCGTCACGCGGCTTCTCTTCAACACGACGGTCGTGGCGCTCGCGATCGCCGTCGGCAAGATCGCCATCTCGATCCTCTCCGCCTTCGCGATCGTGTTCTTCCGCTTTCCGCTCAGGATGGTGTTTTTCTGGATGATCTTCATCACGCTGATGCTGCCGGTCGAAGTGCGCATCCTGCCGACCTATAAGGTGATCGTCGATCTCGGCCTGATCGATACCTACACCGGCCTCACCTTGCCGCTGATGGCCTCGGCCACCGCCACCTTCCTCTTCCGGCAGTTCTTTCTGACCATCCCGGGCGAGCTGGTGGAAGCGGCGCGCGTCGACGGCGCCGGGCCGATGCGCTTCTTCGCCTACATCCTCCTGCCGCTGTCGCGCACCAACATCGCGGCGCTCTTCGTGATCCTCTTCATCTACGGCTGGACGCAGTACCTCTGGCCGCTCCTCGTCACCAACGACAACCAGATGACGACGATCATCATCGCGCTGAAAAAGATGATCTCCTTCGCCGACGCGGACACGCCGTGGCATCTCGTGATGGTGACGACGATGCTCGCCATCCTGCCGCCGATCGCAGTCGTGGTGCTGATGCAGCGCTGGTTCGTGCGCGGGCTAATCGAGACGGAGAAGTGAAGAAGCCGCGGCGGAATTCGCTTTCACGCCGGATTCCGGCGCTTTCGGCAGAAACCTTAATCACAGTTACCCACCGCAAATGACGTCGTGCCGCTATCTTGCCGCATTAGCGGCCCGATGACGCCACCACTGTGCGGTTATCGAATGCAGCCTACGGGGGGCATCTCTGATAACCAGCGCGAGCGGGGCGGAAACATTTCCGCGGTTGCGGCGTTTGGTAGCGAAGGATCATGGAGTTGGAGATGCACTTTGCTTCCCGCCGCGCGGCGGCATTCGTTCTTGCGCTTGCGACCGCGTCGCTTGCGGGCGCGAGCCAAGCTTCGGAACAGGATTTCCTGAGCCGCTTCCAGGGATCGTTCTCCGGCGGTGGGCTTGTTCAGCGCAACGCGGCCGAGCGTCCGAACCAGGTGAGCTGCACGCTAACCGGCAAGCCATCCGAGACCGGCGTCTCGATGAGCGGCAAGTGCGGCGCCTTCATCTTCTCGCGCAACATCCGCGCCGACATCCGTTATGACGCAGCTTCCGGCCGCTATACGGGCGTCTATGAAGGCTCGGCGATCGGGCCGGCGCACCTCTCCGGCCGCCGCCAGGGCGACGCGGTTGTGCTGCAGATCACTTGGCCGAAGCCCGTCAACGGCGACACCAAGGCGACGATGACGATCTCGAACAGCGGCAACGGCAGCCTGGCGATCACGGTGACCGACCAGATGGAGCCGGGCGGCCCTTCCTCCCGCGTCACGCAGATCGCGCTCAATCAGAGCTGAGCGAAGCGAACCGGCAAGAGAACGAGGCCCGCTCCGGCGGGCCTTTTCTATAGCGCCATCGCCTTCGACGGGCGCGCAGAGGTCTCGGACGCGCCGAGCACCTGCTGGTCGAAGTCGATGATCGAGCCGGTCATCAGCCCGGACTCGTCGCTCGCCAGATAGGCGACGGCGCGCGCCACCTCCGCCGGCTTCAGAAGACGGCCGAACGGCGCTTCCGCTTCCGCCTTCTTCAGCCAGTCGTCCGCGGCGCCGTGATAGAGCTTCTGGATGCGATCCTCGCCGGGGGTATCCATCCAGCCGATGTTGAGAGCGTTCACGCGGATCTGGTTGCGCATCAGCGAGAAGGCGGCGTTCTTGGTCAGCGTCGCAAGCGCGCCCTTCGAGCCGCAATAGGCGATGATGAAGGGCTGACCGCCATGCCCCGACATCGACAGGATGTTGACCATCGCGCCTTTGATCTTCTTCCTGACCATCAGCCTCGCCGCGTCCTGCATGAGGAAGAACGGCGCGCGCACGTTCACGTCGAACATCGCATCGAAGAGCTCCGGCGACGTATCGAGGATGGTGCCACGGTCGGTGATGGCGGCCGCGTTGACGAGCACGTCGACCCTGCCGAATGCCTTCTCCGCGGCCGGCACGATCTTGCGGGCGGCGTCAAGGTTCGCGAGGTCGGCCGATACGAAGACCGTTTTGCAGCCCTTCTCGGTAATGTCCTCGGCGACCGCCTTCCCGCGCTTCTTGTCGCGCCCGACGATGACGAGGCCGGCCGCGCCGCGCGCGGCGAAGAGCCTGGCGATCGCCTCACCGAGCCCCTGCGTGCCACCGGTCACGACCGCGACCTTGCCGGAGAACTGCTTCGCCATCTTCACTCCCTCCCCTCCCGCCGGCGTCTCGTGCTAGGGCTCGCTGCCCTCGCGCCGTCGGGTGCGACCCTAGGGACACGCCAAGGCGGAAGGCAAGGTGATCGGTAGAAAGCTCATTCTTGACGTCGACACCGGCACCGACGATGCGGTCGCCGTGATGCTCGCCGCCCTCCATCCGGCGCTCGACCTCGTTGCCTGCACGACCGTCAACGGAAACGTGGAGGTCGAGCACTGCACCGACAACACGCTGCGCGTCCTCGATCACGTCGGCCGAAGCGACATCCCGGTTTACGAGGGGCTCTCACGCCCGCTCGTGCGCCCGGATTTCCCGATCCCGCGGTCGGTCGATGACCGCGCCGGGAAGTTCCACGGCAAGACGTTGCCGCTGCCGCCTTCGAAGCGCACCAAGGCAGACAAAGGCGCCGTGGAGTTCCTGGTCGAGACCTACCGGAACACGACGGACGAGATCACGCTCGTCCCGGTCGCGCCGCTCTCCAACATCGCGGCAGCGCTGGCGCTTTATCCGAAGCTCGTCGATCGCGTGCCGGAAGTTGTTATCATGGGCGGCGGCCACGCGATCGGCAACGTTACGCCGTCGGCGGAGTTCAACATCTGGGGCGATCCGGAAGCCGCCGCCTGCGTGTTTTCCGCAGGTTTCCGCAAGCTGACGCTGCTGCCGCTCGACGCAACCCACCGCGCGCTCGTCTCGCGCGCCGACTGCGAGAAGCTCCACGCGCTCGGCACGCCGGCCGGCGAGGCCGCGGCCGACCTGATCGGCCATCGGATCGCCGCCTACGACGAGTCGCAGAAGATGGACGTGCCGCACACGACGCCCGTCCACGACGCGCTCTGCGTCGGCTTTCTCGTCGAGCCGTCGCTGATCAAGACACAGCGCTATCACGTGGCGGTGGAGACGACCGGCACGCTGACCGTCGGCCGCACGGTGATCGACACGCATTTCCGTGGAAAAGACACGCCCCAATGCGACGTCGCCTTCGACGCCGATCCGAAGGGATTTGTGGACCTGCTGTTGAAGACGTTCAGCTAGCTCGTCGCGGGATTCAATGGTAGCGCGTGCCGACTAGGGCGTGGACTTCGCTAACGTGTACCCGGAGGCGAACGACGCCGTCAAAACCTCCTATTGATGGAGATGCTGACAGACTGATCGGTCACGCGCTGTGATGGCTTTACGAACAAGGTGCCGACGTCATCATAGCCAGAGCTCGAGCTCGCGAAGGGAGCCGAAAAGTTGCTCTTGAATTTTGCCGAGCGAGCATAAGTATAGTTGATATCCAAGAACCAGTGGCGATCCAAGTAATAGGTAAGGCCGATCTGGGCGGCGCCTCCCCACACCCACTGGGAACTTGCGAAGTCCAACGGTGTGCCGGTGGCATCAGCGTGCATGCCATTGACATCGGCGAAGCCGATGGCGTTGTCGATTTTGGTCTGGGTCCGGAATACCGCAGGGGCCAGAGCCTAAAGGTATGACTAGAGCTTCATTGCAAACGAACGACCGATGAACGGCGTTAGAAGCGATTTTAGATGATCGAGCTTGCGTTCTGTAGCAGATCCGATGACGACGTTCCCGGTGGGCGAATCCGGCCCGGATAAGGTCTTGTAACGCTCCGGCCTGGGGGGCGATGTCCGACGTTGTCGCCGTGGCGTCCACGTAGCCGGTAGAAGAACTTCGCACCCAAGCAGCCAGTTGCGGTCTGACGTCGCCAAGACCATGCCCGCAGTACGCCGCGAAGTAAGTGGTGAAGCCCGTCCGTCGTCGCGAAGTTGTCCGACACTACCAGGATGTTTTCGCGCGGATTGGCAGCGCCGCCATGCCCGGCCGTGGAGCTTCGGGCGGTGCTTCCCGAGTAGATACCAGTCGACGCCGCGATCCGGCGGGAACTACGGTCGGCTGAACGAACTGGCCGAGCGCCGGGTGCGCTACAGCTACCGGCGCCTTCATAGCCTGCTGCAAACCGAGGGCCGGTCCGGTGAACGATAAACTCTCTACCGCCCTTACAGCCGATAGAAGGATAGTCGATCCGCAACAACAGCGACAAAGCGTTCAGCCAGGGCATCGAACCCTCCCTTCAGGCATCTAGGCGGGCGCGTATCTACTGATGTCGGAGCACTGGTGTCATGCCGGACGAGCTCTTCGCCGTTGCAGACCGTTCACATCCGTCGATCGTGGATCTTGTTCCTCGCGGAGACGCTGCGCGACTCCGTTTTCGTTGACCGGGCGAGGGGCCGCCCTCAAAGGTGCTTCCGGCATCGGAGTGGACAAGGGGAGGCTCAGGCAGTTTTGGTTAATGTATAGTTAACGAATGTCCCTTCCCGGCACACAATCGCCTTTCACGAACAAACTGATCATGTCGCTAGTTGGCGCTTTTTTTCTGCCGTACGGGCACGAGCTAAAAGTGCCTGAAACACCCTTGAAAGCGTCGTGGCAGCGAATTGACGGCCGCGTCAGCTAATGAGAACACGCCCTAGTGCAGATGCCTCAGCTTGTCGGGGTTGCGCATCACATAAATCGCCGTGACCTTTCCGTTCTCGATGTCGAGCGCGGTGGTCTGCAGTTCGCCGTCGGCCTCCAGCGTGACGAAGCCGGGCAAGCCGTTGACGAAGCCGGCGCGGACCAGTTTCGAGCTCCTGTGCTTGAATAGGACCGCCAGCCTCTCGTGCGCCTGCATCACGGCATCGAATCCAACGATGGGCTTGAGCACCGCCGGGCGTTTTCCTCCGCCGTCGGTATGGACGCTGACATCGGCCGCCAGCATTGAAGCCAGCGCTTTCATGTCGCCGCTGCGCGAGGCGGTGTAGAACGCCTCGGCAAGTTCGACGCCATGTTGCTTTTCAACCTGGAAGCGCGGCCGCGCCCCGCGGACATGCGCGCGCGCCCGGGCCGCGAGCTGGCGGCAGGCGGCCGGGTCGCGCTGGATTGTCGTTGCGACCTCTTCGAATTCGAGCCCGAACACGTCGTGCAGCAGGAAGGCGGCGCGCTCGAGCGGAGACAGGCGCTCCAGCGCAAGCATCAGCGGCAGGGTAACGTCCTCTTCTTCGTCCTCTTCGACGATCGGATCAGGGAGCCACGGGCCGACATACGTCTCGCGCTGGCGCCGCGCCGACTTGAGCTGATCGAGACAGAGGCGCGTGACCGTGCGGCGCAGAAACGCCTCGGGCTCACGCACCTCGCTACGGTCGGCCCCCATCCAGCGGATGAAGGCCTCCTGGAGCACGTCCTCGGCGTCGGCCACGGAGCCAAGCATGCGGTAAGCCACGCGCATGAGCTTCGGACGCAGCGGGTCGAAGCTCGCTGCTGCGTCCTCGTGGCCGGCGCCCGCCGTCATGCGGCCATCGCCTTTGCCGCCGCCTTGACGGCCGCCGGATCGGTAAACACGCCGAAGCCGACTGCGATGCGGTTCCAGCCGTTGATGATATTGATCATCAAGGTGAGCTTCACCTGCTCTGCCTCACTGAAGTGCGCCTTCAGGGCATCGTAGGCGGCCTCGTGCGTATGCCCTTCGGACATCCGCGTCAGCGCCTCGGTCCAGCCGAGCGCGGCGCGTTCGCGGTCCGTGTAGCAAGGGGCCTCACGCCAGGCCGACAGGAGATAGATGCGCTGCTCAGTCTCACCCTTTTCGCGCGCCTGCGTCGCATGCAAATTGATACAATTGGCGCAGCCGTTGATCTGGGAGGCGCGGATTTCCACCAGTGCGACGAGAGTTGGGTCCAAGCTTCCGGCGATGGCCATCGATGTGCGCAGCCAGGTCTTCATAAGGTCCGGGGCCGCGGCCATGGGGTCGAGTTTTGCGGTCATGGTTTTCTTCCTTCTTCCAAGTTCCGACACCATGACGAGCCAGAAATCCGCCGCTGTGACATCAGGCCAAGAAATTCATACAAGCTGCAGGAATCGGCCGATTGCTGGCATCTGCGGCCGTTCAATTGTATCGAGGTCTCATCAATTGGAGCAGCCGCGATGGCCACAGCATCCATCAAGAATAACGGCTCGAACGCCGGAAGAGACTCCCCCCCTCGCCTGATCGATGCGCGGATCGCGGCGCTGGGCGACTGGCGGGGCGAGACGCTCGCGCGGCTGCGAGAGCTGATCAAGGCGGCCGACCCCGAAGTGGTCGAAGAGGTGAAGTGGCGGAAGCCGTCGAACCCGATGGGGGTTCCGGTGTGGGAACACGACGGGATCATCTGCACCGGCGAGACCTACAAGGACAAGGTGAAGCTGACCTTCGCCAGGGGTGCTGCCCTCGGCGACCCGTCAGGCCTCTTCAACTCCAGCCTCGACGGCAATTTGAGGCGCGCCATCGATTTTCATGAGGGCGACACGATCGACGCGAAGGCGCTGAAGGCGCTCGTTCGCGCCGCCGTGGCGCTGAACACGAAGCGATAAGGCGAACCGGGTCGGCCGCCCGGTTCGGGCAGCGGCGGTCTAGGCTTTCAACAGCCACTCGTGTGCGGGCTCGTTGTAGAACTTCCAGGTCCTGACCGGTCCGGCCATGACGTTGAGGTAATAAAGGTCGTAGCCGTGAAGCGCCGCACAGGGGTGATAACCGCGCGGCACCAGCGTCAGGTCGCCGTCCTCCACCGTCATCGTCTCGTCGAGCGAGCGGTCGCCATTCTCGTTGGCATCCGTGTAGATGCGCTGGAAGGCGTAGCCCTGCGGGGGATTGATGCGGTGGTAGTAGACTTCCTCCAACCGCGACTCGATAGGCAGGTTGTCGGTGTCGTGCTTGTGCGGCGGATAGGACGACGTGTTGCCGCCGGGTGTGATGACTTCCACGACGAGGAGACTATCCGCCGGCTCCCATTCCGGCAGGATGTTGGTCACGTGGCGAACGTTTGAGCCCTTGCCCCGCGTCTCCTGGTGCAGGCCGTCCGGCGGGATGAGCCGCGCTTTGTGCATGCCGGGTATTCCAGGGGCGGAGCAGAGCGCAAGCTCCAGATCGGTTGCCGCGCTCACCATCCACTCGGAGCCGGCCGGAACGTAGACCGACCACGGCTTGCCCTCGAACGGGCTCATCCGCTCGCCGATCACCCCGAAATACTCTCCGTCCGCGCCGATCGCCGCCCGGCCCGAGACGAGGACCAGGCAAATCTCATGGTCCTCGGTGCTGGCGCGCACGCTTTCGCCCGCCTTGAGCCGGTAGAGATCGAAGCCGACATAGGTCCAGCCGGCCCTCTCCGGCGTGACGTGGATCGTCCGCCCTTTCCTGTCGGGCATTTCCGGCTTGATCTTGAGGTGCGTCATTCTCGGCCCCGTAGCTACGCAGCCCTTGCGGCGCGCGCTCCTTCCCATATTTCAACGAGCCGCGCGAAGCGCTCGGCCATTTCATTCACGGCTTGCGCGTCGCCCATGGCTCCGCTGAGCCAGGCTCTCGCCGGCTCGGCGAAGATGGTGCGACCGACTGCGAAGCCGTGCACGACCGGCGACCTGGTTGCGACCTGGAAGGCGCGCGCAAGCTCCGCTTCCGGCGCCTCGAACCCAAGAACCAGCGCGCCGCGGCACCAGGGATCCTCGCGCGCGATGACCTCGCCGATCGCGTTCCATGCCTCGATCGACGGCTGCGGCTCGAGCTTCCACCAGTCGGGCTTGACCCCGCGGCGATAAAGCTGCCCGAGAGCGCGCGCCACCGTGTCCTTGCCGAGCGGCTCATCCTTGCCGGCAACGATCTCGATCATGAGCTCACGGCCGAGCCGGCGCGCCGCGGTATGGAGGCCGACCAACCGGCGGATCTGATCGCCCTTCAGATAGGGATCGTCGTCGGGGTGGTAGAATGAGAGACATTTGATCGTGTGGGAGATTGGCCATTCAATGAGCCGCGACCCGAGATCGTTGCTGCCCTCGAAACGAAGCGGGCGCGAACCCGGCATCTCGACAGGCCGGCCGATCCAGAGTGGATGCTTGGCGGCGTCGAAGAGCGCTTCGCGGCCGTAAGTCCCGTCAAGAAGGACGCCAAAGCCAGGGCGGCCGCCGGCAACCTTCGCCGCCGCCTCGACGGCGAGGCGCTTGAAGGCGGCGATCTTCTCGCGCGGCGCGCCACGCTCGTCGGCGAGCTTCTCCAGTTGGGCGCGATGATCGATGGCAAACGCGAAGAGGGTCTCGGGCTGCGCCCGTCGCGTCGTCGCCCAATGGATATGATTGAGCTCGGCGTCCTGCCGAAGCGCGTGGTGCGGACTGCCCCTGTCGAGGAAAGTCTCCAGCTCGACGAAGGTCGGATATTCCGGCGAGCAGAGAAGCCGCGACACGGCGAACGCGCCGCAGGCATTCGCCCAGGTGGCGCAGGTCTCGGAGGATTCGCCGCGCAGCCACCCACGCAGGAACCCGCCCATGAAGGCGTCGCCTGCACCGAGCACGTTGAAGACCTCGATCGGGAAGCCGCGCCCGACGATCCCCTCCTCCAAGTTCGCCGGGATTTCGCCGGGAAAGACGACACAACCCATCGGCCCGCGCTTCAAGACGATCGTGGCGGCGGAGAGCGAGCGAATCTTTCTGAGCGCCGCAAGGTCGTCCTCTTCGCCCGCGGCGATATGGATCTCCTCCTCGGTGCCGACGACCAGGTCACAATCCGCCAGCACCTCCTGCAAATGCTCCGAGACGCGACCCGAACGGATGTAGCGGTTCTCGCCCGCCGCGTGGCCGGCGAGCCCCCAGAGGTTCGGGCGGTAGTCGATATCGAAGGCGACTTTGCGTCCCGCCGCGCGCGCGATCCGGATTGCCTTCTTCAAAGCCGCCTCCGGGCCGGGCTGGGAAAAGTGCGTGCCGGTCACCACGATCGCGCCCGCGGAGCGAATGAAGTCCTCGTCGATGTCGGCTTCCGTAAGCCCCATGTCGGCGCAGTTCTCGCGATAGAAGAGGAGCGGGAACGTTCGGTCGTCTTCGACCGACAGGATGGCGAGCGCCGTCAGCCGCACTGGGTCGACCTTGACGCCGGCCAGTGAAACCCCCTCGCGCTGCAGCTGCTCGCGGATGAAGTGGCCGAGCTGCTCGTCGCCGACACCGGTGATCAGTCCGGCCTTCAACCCGAGTTGCGCCGCGCCGATCGCGATATTGGTCGGCGAGCCTCCGACCGACTTCGCGAAGCTCGCCACGTCTTCGAGCCGCGACCCGATCTGCTGCCCGTAGAGGTCGACCGACGAGCGCCCGATCGTGATCACATCGAGGGGAAACGATTCTGCGTCGCTTTGAGCCATTCCTCCCGGCTCCCGTTGTTGGCCTTTTGTCGGCGATTTATCATGTTACGGAAAGACCGGACCAACGGATCGATCCGGCAGAAGGGGGGATAACATGCTTCGTTTTGGCCTTCTCGGCGCCGGTCGCATCGGCCAAATCCATGGGCGGAACATCGCCGCGTCGCCGGACGCGACGCTGGTCGCGCTTGCCGACGTCGACACCGCCGCAGCCAGGAAGCTCGCGAAGACGACTGGCGCGGAAGTGCGCGACGCCAAGGCGATCATCGCAGCGGGCGACATTGACGCGCTGCTGATCGGCACGCCGACCGACACCCACGCCGATCTGATCGAGGCAGGCGCCAAGGCCGGAAAAGCGGTGTTTTGCGAGAAGCCCGTGGACCTCGCGTCCAGGCGCGTCGAGCGCAGCCTGAAGGTGGTCGAGGCAGCGGGCATCCCGCTGATGATCGGCTTCAACCGCCGCTTTGATCCGAATTTCGCCGCCCTCAAGGCACGCGTCGCGAAGGGCGCGATTGGCAAGGTCGAGATCGTGACGGTTTTCTCGCGTGACCCTGGCCCGCCCCCGATCTCCTACGTCGAGCGCTCCGGTGGGCTTTATCGCGACATGATGATCCATGACTTCGATATCGCACGCTTCTTGCTCGCCGAGGAGCCCGTTGAGGTCACCGCCTACGGCTCCTCGCTGGTCGATCCGGCGATCGGCAAGGCCGGCGACGTCGACACGGCCGTCGTCATCATGCGAACCGCGTCGGGCAAGCTCGCGCAGATATCGAACTCGCGCCGCGCCGCTTACGGATACGACCAGCGCATCGAGGTGCATGGCTCCGAAGGGATGGCGCGCGCCGACAACATCCTGGAGACGACGGTGGAGATCGCCGGCAAGAGCGGTTTCGCCAAGGATCCGGCGCAGAACTTCTTCCTGCAGCGCTACGCCAACGCGTACCGCCTTGAGCTTGCGGCCTTCATCGCGGCGGTGGCGAAAGGCAGGCCGCCCTCGCCGTCCGGCCGCGATGGTCTGCAGGCGCAGCGCCTTGCCGACGCGGCGACGAAGTCGCGCGAGACCGGCAAGCCGGTCGCGGTCAAGGTGGACTGAAGAGCACGCGGACTTTCTTCGCATCGCGCTCATCTTTCGCGGCGGCGCTCGGCGATCGCCACCGTCAACGTCATCGCCAGGGCGAAGCTCGCCGAAAGCAGACGGAAGCCCTCCACGTCCGCCTCCACGACCTCGAACGAGACGGACGCGTCTTTCGCGAGCGGGCTGAACGGGCTGTCGGTCACCGCGACGACCGGCACGCCGCGCTCCGCCGCGCGGCCGACGAGCGCAATCGTGTCGCTTGCATAGGGCGCAAAGCTGATGCCGAAGACGGCGTCGGCGCCGGTGGCGAAGCTGATCTCCTCCGCCGCCAGCCCGCCGACGGAATTGATCAATACGTTGCGCACGCCGAGCTTGCCGAACGCATAGGCCATGTAGCTGACGACCGGGAACGAACGCCGAAGCCCGATCAGGTAGATCGTCTCGGCATTCGACAAGGTTTCGACCGCCGCTTCGAGGTCCTGGTGGTCTATGCGGCGCCGGAAGCTTGCAATCGAGCGCTCCCCGGCTTCGCAGAAGCCGTCGAAGAGAAGCGCCAGCTTCGATGCCGAGCCCGTGCCGGAGAGAGCTCTGAGGCGCGTCTCGTAGTCGGGAACGCGTTCGCGATAGTGCTGTCGGAACACGGCCTGCAGGTCGGTGAAACCCTGGAAGCCCATCGCCTGCGAGAAGCGGATCAGCGTCGAGGGCTGCACCTGCGCCTTGGCAGCCACCGAAGCGGCCGTGCCGAATGCGATCTCGTCAGGATGCCCCACGGCGAAGGTCGCGACCTGCGCCAAGCGCTTCGGCAACGTGTTGTGCCGCGCCACGATCTCGGCCCGCAATCCGGAAAAATCCTGCGGCGTTTCGCTCCCCATTGTCGGCGCTCCGTGCAGCATGCTTTCTTGCTTGACGGATGTTGCCAGAAATGGAATAAAAATTCCAAAATAAAATGAAATTGGCTTGCATGTTCCAGATGCGATGCGAGCCTGGGAGGAGGGAAAATGGCCGCTCCCGCCGGCGATTCCGCGCACGCGCCGCTTCTCGAAGCGCGCGGCATCTCGAAGTATTTCGGCTCGATCACGGCGCTTGCGGACGTGAACTTCGAGCTTCGTCGCGGCGAGGTCTTGGGCGTCGTCGGGGACAATGGCGCCGGCAAGTCGACGCTGATGAAGATCCTCTCCGGCCTCTACGTTCCGAGTGAGGGTGAGATCGTCTTCGACGGAAAGCTGGTACGTTTCGGCAGCCCGCGCGACGCGCGCTCGATCGGCATCGAGATGGTCTACCAAGACCTCGCGCTCGCCGGGAACATGCCGATCTTCGAGAACATCTATCTCGGCCGCGAACCAGGGCGAAAGATCGCGGGCATCACCGTCGTCGACGCGAAGAAGAGCCGCGAGATGGCGCAGGAGCATCTCAACCGCCTGCACATCGAGGTGAAGTCGGTCGACCAGAACGTCGAGGAGCTTTCCGGCGGGCAGCAGCAGGCCGTCGCCATCGCCCGCGCCACCGCTTTCGACGCACGCGTCGTCATCATGGACGAGCCGACAGCAGCGCTCGCGGTGAAGGAAGTCGGCAAGGTGCTCGACCTGATCACGCGCCTGAAGGAGCACGGCGTCGGCGTCATCCTCATCAGCCACCGCATGGACGACGTTTTCTACGTCTGCGACCGCGTGATGGCCCTCTTCCACGGCCGCAACTTCGCCGATGCGCCGATCCGCGAGACCAACCGCAACGAGGTCATCGGCTGGATCATGGGCACCAAGGGCCACACCCAGGCCCTGGCCCACGACCAGGTGCACTGAGATGGCGGCCGTCGACGTCACTACCCGGCAGGCCGGCTTTTCGCGGTTCCTCGAACGCTACGGCATTCTTCTCGTCGTCGGCGCGATGATGCTGCTGCTTTACACGCTGCAGCCCGAATACTTCTTCACCGTCCGCAACCTCACCAACATCCTGAAGCAGATTGCGATGAACGCGCTGCTCTCGATCGGGATGTATCTGGTCATCATGACTGCCGGCATCGACCTTTCCGTCGGCTCGGTGCTGGCGCTCGCCATGATGTCGCTGACCATGGCCGACGTTGCCGGCTGGCCCTGGCCGCTGGTGATCCTGCTTGGGCCGCTCGTCGGGCTCGCGGTCGGGATCATCAACGGGCTCGGGCTGACGCTGCTGCGCCTGCCGCACCCCTTCATCATGACGCTCGGCACGTTGAACGCCGCCCGCGGCCTGACCAACTTGATCTCCGGCGGCAGACCGATCTCCGGGCTCTCGGAGCCTGTGAAGTTTCTCGGCGCGGCGCAGATCCCGATCCCCTTTCTCGGCCAGTTCGGCGCCATTCCCGTAAGCGCTATCGTGCTTCTCATTTCCTATGGCGGCGTCGCCTTCTTCCTCAGGAAGACCGCGGTCGGCCGGCATGTTGTTGCGGTCGGCGGCAATCCGCAGGCGGCGCGCGTCAGCGGCATCGGCGTCGATCGCATTCTCGTGCTCGTTTACGCGCTCTCCGGATTCTTTGCCGGCCTCGCTGCGCTGCTTCTTGCCGGGCGCACAGATTCCGGCTTCCCGAACGCCGGCATCGGGGCTGAGCTCGACGCCATCGCGGCCGTGATCATCGGCGGCGCGAGCTTCTTCGGCGGCCGCGGCACGGTGCTCGGCGTCTTCTCCGGCGTGCTCATCATGGGGCTTCTCCGGAACGGCCTGAACCTGATGAACGTCAGCGTCTTCTGGCAACAGCTCCTGATCGGCCTGATCATCATTCTCGCCGTCTACATCGACGTACTGAGAAGGCGGGCGGGGGTGCGCAAGTAGTGCCAATCGAGAACGCACCCGGCGGGGCGTCTCCGCCGCCGGCGTCGCCTGGTTCCGGGGAGACAGAACGTTGAGAACACAAAGGAGGAAGTCATGAAGAGAGTATTCACCCTTGCGGCCGCCTTGATGATGTCGACCGCTTTCGCCCACGCCGAGACCGTGGTGATCGCGATGAAGGGCCCGGGCTCCGGCAATCCCTTCTGGGCCGCCGTTCAGGCAGGCGCCGAGGCGAAGGGCAAGGAGATGGGCGTCGATGTGGTTGTCGTCGCGCCGCCGCAGGAGAGCGACATCCAGGGCCAGATCGCCCTTGTCGAAGATCAGCTCGCCAAGAACATCGACGGCCTAGCCATCGCGCCGACCGACCCGAACGCGCTCGGCCCCGTCATCGAAGAGGCGCGCAAGCAGGGCGTCGGCGTGGTGTTCATCGACACCAAGGGCGTTAATGACGGCGTGACCTTCATCGGCACGAACAACGAGGTGGGCGCCGCGCTCGCCGCCGACTATATCTGCAAGAACGCCCCGAAGGGCAGCAACGTCGCGATCCTGCAGGGCATCATCACGCAGTCGACCGGCCAAGCACGCGCCAAGGGCGCACATGACGGCCTCGCCGCCTGCGGCCTGAACGTTGTCGCCGAACAGCCCGCGGATTGGGATACGGCCAAGGCGCAGTCGGCGATGGAGAACATCCTGACCGGCCACCCGGACATCACGGCGGTGTTCGCCTCGAACGACAACATGGCGCTCGGCGCGGTGCAGGCGATCAAGTCGGCCGGCATGTCGGGCAAGATCATCGTGGTCGGCTTCGATGCAAACCCGAACGCCGCGGAGGCGGTGCTCGCCGGCGACATGGCCGCGACCGTCGCTCAGAACCCGAAGAACATGGGCGCGCTCGGCGTTGAGAACGCGCTGAAGGTCAAGCACGGCGAGACGATCGACCCAATCATCGACACCGGCACCGTGCTCGTCACCAAGGATAACGCGGCCGACTACAAGTAAGTCGCGTTCCTCCCCGCATGCCGGCGCTTCGGTGTCGGCATGCGATCTTCGCGAAGATCTAGGCCACGTGCGGCGCGCCGAAGCGATTTGCGCCCGGCGTGCCGGCAAAGCAGTAGAGCACGACCAGCCAGATCCATCCGATAACCGGCACGAAGACGATCAAGATCCACCAGCCGCTGCGGTCGGTGTCGTGTAGACGCCGCACGCCGACGGCAATGCCGGGGATGAGATGAACAAGGCCGACGATGCCGGTCAGGATCCCGACACTCTGCCCGAGGTGGACGCCAAACACGCCCGCGTCTATCGCCGCCGCCACGATGTAGATGATGAAATAGACGAGGACGTAGAGCCAGTAGTCTTTCCTGCCTGTGCGGCCGCTGAAATCGATGTAGCGCCGCATCCCATCCAGATAGCTGTTCATGCCGTTTTCCCCGTAGTCGCGACTCGCCCGGCCGCGCCGGTCCATCTGTTTGTGGCATGAACGGAGCGGTCAAGCGGGGCGCCCGGGTTCTCCTCCGCTTTCGCCGGGCTCAGCAATTGGCCCGTCGGCCCCGGCTTTCCTCCGGAGCAGATTCGTGCAAGGTCCGGCGGCGTCGCTTCCGATTGGGGCGAACGGACGCGAAATGACCCGCCATACACCGACAATCGAGAAATCCCTCGCCGCCAATTTCGGGCGCGACTTCACCGCCTTCGACGACGCCAAGGCGGCGGTGGCGCGGATCACGGAGATCTACGACGCGAGCGTCGAGGCGATCCGCACCGCTTTCGTATCGGCGGCGCGGGGCGGCGAGGCGCAGAGGGTGGACGCGCACTATCCGTGCGTCGTCGTCTCGATCAAGCGCTCCGACCTGCATGTCGATGCGCGCCTCTCCTGGGGTGTGCTGCTTGAGCCTGGCACCTTCGGCGCCACCCTCACCCGCCCCGACCTCTTCGCGCGCTATTACGAAGAGCAGATCGCCTACATCCTGAAGCACCACGAGGTGCCGATCTATGTCGGAGTCAGCAACCGGCCGATCCCGCTTCCCTTCGTCATCGAGGAGAGTGTTATCGACATCACCGAGGCGGACCTGCGCGCGCTCCAGGCGCATTTCGCCCTCCCCGACCTCTCTGCGACGGACGATTCGATCGCCAATGGCACGTTCGTCGCCGCCCCCGGGGAGCCAAGCCCGCTGGCGCTCTTCACCGCCGAGCGCGTCGATTATTCGCTGGCGCGGCTGCAGCACTACACCGGCACCTTGCCGGAGCATTTCCAGAACTTCGTGCTCCTCACCAATTATCAGCGCTACGTCGACGCCTTCATCGAGTTCGGCCGCGAGCACGTGGGCAAGGACGGCTATTCGGAATTCGTCGCGCCGGGAAACCTGGTCTTCCCGGCGAAACCGCGTGCCTCAGGTGGGCCGGAGCCGAAATCGCCGCGCTACCTGCCGCAGATGCCCGCTTATCATCTCAAGCGCGAGAACGGCGACGGCATCACGCTCGTCAATATCGGCGTCGGGCCGTCGAACGCGAAGACGATCACCGACCACGTCGCGGTGCTCCGCCCTGACTGCTGGCTGATGCTCGGCCATTGCGCGGGATTGAGGCGGAGCCAGCTTCTCGGCGACTACGTGCTCGCGCACGGGTATGTGCGCGACGACCATGTGCTCGACCAGGATCTGCCGATCTGGGTTCCGGTCCCGCCGATCGCCGAAGTGCAGGTGGCGCTGCAGGAGGCGACCGCGATGGTGACAGGCCTCAGCGGCCAGGACCTCAAGACGCGGCTCCGCACAGGCACCGTCGCCACCACCGACAACAGAAACTGGGAGCTTCGCTTCGACGAGCTCTACAGCCGCCTGAACCTGACCCGCGCCATCGCGATCGACATGGAATTCGGCGACGGTCGCGGCGAACGGGCTACGCTTCCGTGTTCCTTACGGCACTTTCCTCTGCGTCTCCGACAAGCCGCTCCATGGCGAGCTGAAGCTCTCCGGCATGGCCAACGCCTTCTATCGCGAGCGCGTCAGCCAGCACCTGAAGGTGGGGCTTGAGACGATGCGGCTCCTGCGCGAGGAAGGCGTCGACCGCCTCCACTCCCGAAAGCTCCGCGGCTTCGACGAGCCGGCGTTCAGGTAGGCCGCCGGACCCGTCGAGCGGTGGTTGCGGTCACGCCGCTGCCTTCAGTCGCCCTCTTCTTCCCCGTCGATCCACGTGCGGCGCACGCGCAGATCCTCGCCGAGCAGCACCATATTCGCGCGATAGCCGCGCTTGATCAGGCCAAGCTCGCCATCAAGGCGGAGAAACGTCGCCGGCACCAGCGACGCCATGCGCAGCGCGTCGGCGAGATCGACGCCTAGATGCGCCGCCGTGTTACGGACGGCCGTCGCCATGTCGAGGTCGGAGCCGGCAAGCGTCCCATCCTCTGTCGTCAGCCGTCCGTCGCGGCGGAAGATCGTGCGACCCTGCAGATCGAAGGTTTGAAGCTCGCTGCCGACGGTCGACATCGCATCCGTGACTAGCACCGTGCGGTCCACGCCTTTCGCGGCAAGTGCGATCCGGAGAGCCGGTGCGGAGACATGATGCATGTCGGCGATGATACTCGACCAAGTCTCGCGCTCGTCGAGCGCGGCGCCGACCGGCCCGGGCTCGCGGCTCTGAAGCGGCGGCATGGCGTTAAAGAGATGCGTGTAGCCGCGCACCCCATGCGCGCGCGCCTCTTTCAGGAGGGCATAGCTGGCGGCGGTGTGCCCTGCAGCGATGATGGCGCCGCCCGACGCAAGCGCCTCGATCGCCTCGATCGGCACCTTCTCCGGCGCGAGCGTCACCAGCGTCACCCCGCGCTTCAGCGACGTCATGATGCGGATGTCCTCCGCCTCGATCGGACGCATGAGCTTCGGATCGTGCACGCCCTTCCGCTCGGGATTGAGGAACGGCCCCTCGAGATGAATGCCGAGCACGCCAGGAACGCCGGCGGCGAGCGCCTCATTCACAGCGGCGACCGCCTCCGCCATTTTTCCGCGCGTGTCCGTTATGAAGGTAGGCAGAAAGCCGGTCGTGCCGAAACGCCGGTGCGCGGCGCCGATCGCGCGGATGCCCCCCAAACTGCGCTCGTCGTTGAAGAGCACGCCGCCGCCGCCGTTCACCTGCACGTCGATGAAGCCCGGCGCGAGCAGCCCCTCGACCTCCCGCCGCTCGATTCGTGGATTGAGCTTCTCGACCTTCGGAACTCGCGAAATCCGCCCGTTCTCGACGACGACGGCGCGGCCATCGAGCATGTGCGCGCCGCCGAAGACCGTGGCGCCTGTGATGGCGAAGGCACTCAAGCCCTGCGGTCCTCGGACGCAGCGTCTACTGCGCGACGCGCCATCAGGATCGCGCCGTCGAGCGCATCGCCTTTCGGCTTCGAGAGCTGCGCGACCACCGAAGGCGGCAGCCATCTCGACAGCGGCTCGGCGAGCCCGCCGATAAGGCAGACGCTTGGCGCGCCGACTTCAATCAGCCGGTCGATGATCCTGACGGCGTCGGCCGCCGCCCAGCTAACCAGAGCGAGGCCGAGCGGATCGCCCTTCTCCGCATGCTCCAGGACGAGCGGCACGAGGCGCGCATAGTCGACGGGTCGCGCAGTTGTGGCAAACGCGATGATCTCCTCCACGCTGTCGTTGAAGCGGGCGAGGATCGCCGCGGCAAGGGGCGACATCGCCGCGCGCCCGTCTTGTGCCCAGAGCGATCGGCGGATCGCCTCTCGCCCGAGCCGCTGGCCGCTCGCCTCGTCAGAGACTTCGGCGCCGTAGCCGCTCACGTAGAACTGCCGTCCGCCGACCACGGCAAAGCCGCACGAGCCGGTGCCGAGGATCAAGATCGCGCCGTCGGTACCCTGGTACGCGCCGAGCCATGCAGCGTAGGCGTCGGTCTCGATCGCCACCGTCGGGAACGGATGCGGCTCGGCGAGGAGCTTTGCGTTGGCGCTTTTGAGCGCCGCGCCGGCGAGCCCAAAGCCGGCGTTGGCGCGCCGAAGGTCGGCCTCGGTAAGGCCGGCATTGGCGGCGGCCTCGCGGCTCGCCGTAAGGATCGACTGCATGACAAGCCGCGAGTTCGAGCCTGACGTTCGCCGGCCCGCCTGCGCCTTCGCCGAGAAGCGCCCCGCCGGAGTTGCGGATTCGCGCGCGACAACTCGTCCCGCCGCCGTCTATGCCGATGGTAAGGGGCTCTGGCATAAGGGCTGCCTCATATCAGCAAGGATCGCGGACAGCCAATGGGCGACATTTCGAGCTACTGGGACTTCCCCTACCCTTCGCGCCGCAGCCCTGTTCTCGCTCGCAATTGCGTCGCGACTGCACAGCCGCTTGCCGCGCAAGCCGGATTGTCGATGCTGGCCAAGGGCGGCAACGCCGTGGACGCGGCGATCGCAACCGCGATCACGCTCACGGTCGTGGAGCCGACCGGCAACGGCCTCGGCAGCGATCTTTTCGCGATCCTCTGGGATGGGTCAAAGCTCGTCGGCCTGAACGCCTCCGGGCGCTCTCCCGAAGCATGGCATCCCGGCCTCTTCCCCGAGCAGGCGATGCCGCACGAGGGCTGGAACTCCGCGACCGTCCCCGGCGCCGTCGCCGCCTGGGTCGTGCTCAGCCGCCGCTACGGAAAGTTGCCCTTCGCGACGCTCGTGGAACCGGCCATCCGTTACGCGAGCGACGGCTATCTCGTCTCGCCCATCATCTCGCGAATCTGGGAAGCCAACATGGGCAGGCTGAAGGATCAGCCCGGCTTCGCCAACGCTTTCATGCCGCACGGCCGCGCGCCGCAGCCGGGCGAGCACTTCCGTCCGCCGCATCAAGCGGAGACGCTGACCAAGATCGCCGAGACAGAGGGCGACAGCTTTTACCGCGGCGAGATCGCCGCGAAGATTGCGAGCGCCGCGAAAGCCGGCGGCGGCTATATCACCGAAGACGACATGGCCGCGCACACGGTCGACTTCCTCGACACGATCGACGTGGAATTCCGCGGCCACCGCATTCACGAGATCCCGCCGAACGGCCAGGGCATCGCCGCGCTGGTCGCGCTCGGCATATTGGAACGCTGCCCGATCGAAGGCCTCGCGGCCGACGATCCGAAGATGCTGCACTACCAAATCGAGGCGCTGAAGTTCGGCGTCGCCGACGTGCGCGAGCATGTCGCCGACGCGGATCATGTCAGGGTGACGCCCGCCGAGCTGCTCGACCCCGCGCGCCTCGACGAGATGGCGAAGGGCATTGCCGGTGACCGCATCGCCGTGCCCGCGCCACGGTCGATGAATCGCGGCGCCACGGTCTACATCTCGACCGCCGACGCTGGCGGGATGATGGTCTCGTTGATCCAGTCGAACTATCACGGCTTCGGGTCGGGCGTGGTCGTGCCCGGCACGGGAATCGCGCTTAACAACCGCGCCTCCTGCTTCGCCACCAATCCTGCGCACCCGAACTGCGTCGGCCCGAAAAAACGTCCGCTCAACACCATCATCCCAGGTTTCATGACCAAGGACGGCGCACCACTCGCCTCCTTCGGCGTGATGGGCGGCACCATGCAGCCACAGGGCCATACGCAGATGGCGGTACGCATGCTTGCCTGCGGCCAGAACCCACAGACGGCGATCGACGGGCCACGCTGGCGCGTTGAAGGCGAGGACGTTTGGGTTGAAGCGGCGATACCGCCGGAGACGCTCGTCGGCCTTGAGGCGCGCGGGCACAAGCTCTCGGTCGGCTCGATGCTCGATTTCGGCGCGGCGCAGACGATCCTCCGCGTCGACCACGGCTACATCGCGGCTTCCGAAAGCCGCCGCGACGGCTGCGCTGTTGGGTTCTAAGACGGCGCCGGTGTCGTTGCCGGGCCCGGCGCGGCACTGAATTCCGCCCTTCGAGCCTTTTCACCCGGCGCTGGCGCCGGCCTCAAGCAGTTCGGCATCGACCTGCTGTAGCGCAAGCGCCACGCCGCCCATCGGCACGGCGTCCGCGCCGAGCGGCGAAAGCTCGATGTTGAGGCGCGCGGCAAGCTGTTCCATCGCCGCGCGCGCAAGCGCATTCCGAAGCGCCGTCAGCATCCACGGCGCCACGACGGCGACGTTGCCGCCAAGCACCAGGTGGCTCGGGTTGAGCGCGTTGACGCTTCCCGCGAGCGCGCGCCCGATCATGTCGCCCGTCTCGACCAGGAGCGCGAGCACCTGGGGGTCGCCCGCTTCCGCACGCATCGCCACCTCGGCGATGTCGGCGGCCGGGCTGCCACGCTCGGCGAGGCTTTGCGATCAGGCCCGGCACCGACGCGTAGGCTTCGAGGCACCCCTGCCCCCCGCAGGCGCAGGCGCGCCCTCCGGCACGATCCGGATATGGCCGAACTCGCCCGCGAGCCCTTCGGCGCCGCGATAAAGCCGGCCGCCGGCGAAGATCGCCCCGCCGACGCCCGAGTGGCCGCTCATGTAGATGAAGTCGTCGACGCCGATACAGCTCCCGAACTCGCGCTCCGCGATCGCGGCGGCGTTGGTGTCGTTGTCGATCAGGACCGGCACCGGCAGGAGCGCCGCGGCGATATCGGGAAGCGGCACCTCGCGCCAGCCGAGGTTTGGGCCGAAGATCAGATGCCCGCTGCGGTCGATCAGCGCGGGGATGCCGATCCCCACCGCCTTGAGCGGCACCGGCGCGAGCCGCTGGCGGAGCCTCGCCACCGCCTGCTCTAGCGAACGCATCGCCTCGCGCGGCGCCTTCGAGCCGGGGCGCGATTTGCGGTCGATGATCTGCCCGCCGAGATCGGCGGCGACCACCTCGATCCGATCCGGCTCCAGCCGCACGCCGAGCACGAAGCCTGCCGAGCGCGGGATCGAGAGCGCCACCGCCGGCCGCCCGAGACGACGAACGTTGGCGTTTGCGTTCGAGCGGGCGACGAGCCCGGCTTCGACGAGCTGAGAGGTGACGGCGGAGACGGTCGCCTTGTCGAGCCCGGTCAGGACCGCAAGCTCGCGCTGCGAGCTTCCCGGATGGCGGCGGAGCGCCTGCATCAGGAGGACGGCGTTGACGCGCCTGACCCACGCCGAGTTCACGCCCCGTCCCGCAGGGCGTGGCTCCAACGCTGTGATCGCCCCCGGCGACGGTGCGGCGCTCTTGACGCTCATGGGCCGGCAAAGATAGCGTCGATTTAGTTCGGGGGTCTACAGAAAAGCCGCTCTTTGAGGCTGAGCCGACCGGGCGGTTCGGAAGCGTTCCGATGTGCCCGAAGCCTGGTCGTTTGCGAGGCTGCCGACCTTCCGGCTATCACTATCGAAACGCCGCCCGGAACGGGCGGAAGAAAGCGGCCGAGGGAGGAGACGACTGCCATGAAGACGATGAAGGGGCCGGCGATCTTTCTTGCCCAGTTCGCCGGCGACAACGCGCCATTCAATTCGCTGAAGGCGATCGCCGAATGGGCCGCCTCGCTCGGCTACGAGGGCATCCAGATCCCGAGCTGGGACGGCCGCTTCTTCGACCTCGCCAAGGCGGCAAGCTCCAAGACCTATTGCGACGAGGTGAAGGGCGTCTGCGCCGAAGCCGGCGTCGAGATCACCGAGCTTTCGACGCATCTGCAAGGCCAGCTCGTCGCCGTGCATCCGGCCTTCGACACCGGCTTCGACGCCTTCGCGCCGAAGGACGTGCACGGCAATCCGAAGGCGCGCCAGCGCTGGGCGGTCGACCAGATGAAGAAGGGCGCGAAGGCCTCGCGCAATCTCGGGCTCGCCGCTTCGGTCTCGTTCACCGGCGCGCTCGCCTGGCCCTACCTCTATCCGTGGCCGCCGCGCTCGCCCGGGCCTGATCGAAACGGCCTTCGACGAACTGGCTAAGCGCTGGAAGCCGATCCTCGACGTCTACGAGGACAACGGCGTCGATGTCGGCTTCGAGCTGCATCCCGGCGAAGACGTGATGGACGGCGCGACCTTCGAGATGTTCCTGGAGCGGCTCGACAACCATCCGCGCTGCGGCATCAACTACGACCCGTCGCACTTCGTGCTGCAGCAGCTCGACTACGTCGAGTTCATCGACTTCTATCACGAGCGCATCTTCGCCTTCCATGTGAAGGACGCGGAGTTCAACCCGACCGGCAAGCAGGGCGTCTATTCCGGCTTCCAGTCCTGGGTGAAGCGCGCCGGCCGCTTCCGCTCGCTCGGCGACGGCCAGGTCGATTTCTCGGCGATCTTCTCCAAGCTCGCCGAATACGACTACGACCGCTGGGCGGTGCTCGAATGGGAATGCGCGCTGAAGGACGCCGCGACCGGCGCGGCGGAAGGCGCCCCCTTCATCGCCGCGCACATCATCAAGGTGACGGCGCACGCCTTCGATGATTTCGCCGGCGGCGCGATGGACGTGAAGGCGAACAAGAAGGCGCTCGGGATCTAGCTAACGAGCACGGCACGTCTCAGCCCTCCTTCGGGAGGCGCAAAGTCGAGACCTCGAAGGATACGCCCGAAACGCACGTTAGGGAGGAAGGAATGGCGATCACAGGACGCAGCGAGAAGTTCTGCGGGCGCATCCGCCTCGGCATGGTGGGCGGCGGACAGGGCGCCTTCATCGGCGCGGTGCACCGGATCGCCGCCAGGCTCGACGACCAGTACGAGCTCGTCGCCGGCGCGCTTTCCTCGGAGCCCGCGCGCGCCAAGGCGTCCGGACAGGAGCTCGGTCTCGCCAACGATCGCAGCTACGGCAGCTTCGAGGAGATGGCGCAGCGCGAGGCGCGGCTGAAGGACGGCATCGAGGCTGTTGCGATCGTCACGCCCAACCACATGCACTTCCCCGTCGCCAAGGCGTTTCTCCAGAAGGGCATCCACGTCATCTGCGACAAGCCGCTGACCGCGACGCTGCGCGAAGCGAAGAAGCTCGCGGAGCTGGCGCAAAAGTCCGGCAAGGTGTTCGCGCTGACGCACAACTACACCGGCTATCCGATGGTGCGGCAGGCGCGCGAGATGGTGCAGAAGGGCGAGCTTGGGCCAATCCAGCTGATCCATGCCGAATACGTTCAGGACTGGCTGACCACGAACATCGAGAAGACCGGCCAGAAGCAGGCCGAGTGGCGCACCGACCCGGCGCGCTCCGGCGCCGGCGGCGCCGTCGGCGACATCGGCACGCACGCCTACAATCTCGCCTGCTTCGTCTCGGGGCTTGAGGCGGAGAGCCTCTCCGCCGACCTGACGAGCTTCGTGAAGGGCCGCAAGCTCGACGACAACGTTCACGTGATGCTGCGCTACAAGAACGGCGCGCGCGGCATGATCTGGGCGAGCCAGGTCGCCCCCGGCAACGAGAACCATCTCGTTCTGCGCGTGCACGGCACCAAGGGCGGGCTCGAATGGGCGCAGGAGGACCCGAACTATCTCTGGTTCGCGCCCTTCGGCGAGCCGAAGCGGCTGATCACACGCGGCGGGGCTGGCTCCGGAGCCGCGGCGGCGCGCGTCACGCGCGTCCCACCCGGGCACCCCGAGGGCTACCTCGAAGGATTTGCCAACATCTACAAGGAAGCGGCAGCGGCGATCCTCGCCGCACGCAGCGGCAAGAAGCCGGACAAGGCCGTGACATTCCCAACCGTGGAAGATGGCGTGAAGGGCGTCGCCTTCGTCGACGCCTGCGTCCGCTCGTCGAAGAAGAACGCCGGTTGGGTGACGCTTTAGGCGATTGCCGCACCTGACGCCTGAGTTAGTCGCTTCGTCACCTCGTCGACTTTTTCCTTCACGTCCTGATGGGTGCCGTTGTCGAAGACGATTCGTGTTCCCTCCTTTAGCGGACCATCGGATGGGACAGGTGCGAAGTGTATGACTTTCCTGGACTTCGATCACGACCGGAGAATTGTCCGGTCGAGTGAAAGCGACAAAGCTCATACGTGCCTCCCCAAAGGTGAACGCGTGGGATAACGCTGCAACTTATAGATGCGCAATGTCGAATAAAAGCGGATTTTGTGGCGGTCCGGCGTAGCAGGAACCCTCTGACTTGAACTTGATCGCACCCGCGAGCATGCGGCGGTAAAAGCCCCGCATGATCGCAGGCGATTCCCAACAGTGCCTCAGCGTGCGCGCAACAATCGCGCTCACGGCTTGGCTTGCCTTTGCGGCGCCCCCCGCGGTCGCGGCTGAGGACCTGACGGAGCCGGCCGCAGCGCCCGCCACAACTGATCCCGAGGCGGCGCAGAAGGCCCTCTGCACGCTGATCGAGACGGCGGCCAAGGACAACGACCTGCCCGTCGGGTTCTTCACGCGACTGATTTGGAAGGAGAGCCGCTTCCGTCATGACGCCGTCAGCCCAAAGGGCGCGCAGGGTATCGCGCAGTTCATGCCCGGCACGGCGGCGGAGCGCGGACTCGACGATCCCTTCGATGCCGCCGCGGCGATCCCCGCCTCCGCGAGCCTTCTCGCCGACCTGAAGCGCGACTTCGGCAATCTCGGCTTGGCAGCAGCGGCCTACAACGCCGGCCGTGACCGCGTAAGCGGTTGGCTCGACGACAGCAGCACCCTCCCCTTTGAGACGCGCGACTACGTCCTCGCGATCACCGGCGTGTCGGCCGACACCTGGGCGGACCCCGAGAGCGCCCCCGCCCTTCCGGCCACCGCGGCCGACGAGAAGGACTGCATGGAGCTTGCGTCGCTTCTCAAAGGTCCGGGCTCGCAGCTCACGCCGGAGATCGAGACGGCGCACGCACCTTGGGGCGTGCAGGTGGCGGGCGGCTTCTCAAAGGCGCGCGCGATCGACGCCTACATGCGGCTGACCGAGCGCTTCTCATCGCTCTTCGCCGACCGCGCGCCGATGATCGTCGGTGGGCGCATGGCAGGGCGCGGCGCGCGCGCTTTCTATCGCGTCCGCGTTCCCGTCGAGACACGCACCGAAGGCGAAGCCTTTTGCAAAAAGCTGAAGCGCGCGGGCGGCGACTGCGTGGTGCTCAAAACCTGAGGCTCGTCCCGGACGTCACTGCTCCGGCGCGACGTCGAAGGTCACCGTGATCGCCGTACCCTGCTTGCAGTCGCAGATCTCAAGCTCGCCGCCGATCTGCCGCACGAGCCCTTCGATGATGCGGAAGCCGAGCGAGGCCTGCCGGCGCTCCGCGAACGCCTGCGGCAGCCCGACGCCGTCGTCGGCGACCGTCAGGCTGACCCGCCCCTCGTCGAGCTTCTTGAGCGCCACCGTGACCGTGCCGCTCCGCTCCGGATAGGCGTATTTGATGGCGTTGGTCAGAAGCTCGTTCAGGATGAGCGCCGCCGGCACCGCGCGGTCGTTGGCGATCGTCACCGGCTCAGCCGTCACCTCGACCATGATCGCGTCGCCGTCTTCGTCGGCAACGCTCTTCTGCAGGTCGCGGCAGAGCGTTTCCAGGAAGACGTCGAGATCGACCGACTTGAAATCCTGGCTGCGGTAGAGCCGCTCGTGCACGGTCGCGACCGCCTGCACGCGAAGCTGCGCTTCCTGGATCGCGGCGCGAAGCTGCGGATCGTCGAGCCGTCCGCTTTGCAGCGACAGCATCGAGGAGACGAGCTGCAGGCTGTTCTTGATGCGGTGGTTGACCTCGCGAAGCAGGATCTCCTTGCTTTCGAGCGCGAGCCGCAGCGCCTCGTCCGCCTTCTTCCGCCGTGTGATGTCGAGCACCGTCCCGATGAGCCGAAGCGGTTTGCCGGTCTTCTCGTCGTAGATCATGCGGCCGTGCGAGGAGATCCACCGCACCGACCCGCCCGGACGTACGATCCGGTGCTCGAGCATCTGGTCGCCGCCGGAGCTCGGATCGAGCGTATTCTGAAGGCGGCCGAGGACCGCTTCGCGATCCTCCGGATGAATGCTCGCGCGCCAATATTCGTAGGAAGCCGGATGCTCCGGATCGAGGCCCCAGATCGCCTTCTGCCGATCCGACCAGAGGGTGTCGCCGGTCTCCACGTTCCATTCCCAGATGCCGAGCCCGGTTGCCTCCACGGCAAGTGACAGCCGCGTGCGGTCGAGCGTCGCCTCCTCGGCGCGCCGGCGCTCCGCCTCCGCGCGCACCTCCGCGTCCATGCGCGCCTTCACGCGCCCCGTCACGTCGACGGCAAAGGAGAGGACGCCGCGCGACGTCCCGCCTTCGTCGAGAAGCGGGAAGAGCGTGATGTCCCAATACATGGTCCCGCCCGCCTTCTCCGGGATCGGCGTCTCGAGGACCTCGACGACGCGCCCTTCTCGAAGCGTCCTATCGCGCAGGCGATAGATCTCCGGTTCGAGCGAATTGCCCACCACCTCATGGAGCGTTCGCCCGGCCGGGTCGGCGGCGTCGCGAACGAGCGCCTCGCGGTAATGACGGTTGGCATAGACGAAGCAGTGCTCGGGGCCGGCTGTCACGCCCACCGCGACCGGGATACTGTCGAAAAGCTGGAATATCGCCGTGGAGCTGAAATGCGGGCCGTCTTTGCCCAGTCGCACGCCGCTCAACACATCGCCCCGAGCGTCCCGGGCGCCGCCCGAAACCCCATCCGCCACCATCTTCCCTACCACCTCTCGTGCCGCTGAGAGGACGCGAAGCGATTAGGAAATGCAACGGAATTTGATTGTCCACGCAACGAAAGCATTGCGCCGGCTTTCCAAGCATTTCGCGCCGACTCTGCTATTTTTCGGCGCGGCCTTCCTTGTCGAGTAGTGGTACGAACCGCACGGCCCCAAGGTTTTCTTCCTCGAAGACATCGCCGTGGCGAGTGATGACCTTCGGGTCCTGGTGCGAACCGACGTCGACCGGGATGACGAGCCGGCCACCGTCGGCAAGTAGCGCCATGAGCGAGCCGGGCGAAACTGGCGGCTCCGCCGCAAAGTCTCCGCCGTTTCAGGGCTGGAGCATCGCCTTCGTCCAGCCGCCCGCCTCGGTTCGCGTGAATCGCGCGCGGTGGTGAAGGCGGAAGGCGCCGTCGCGCCAGAACTCGATCTCTTGCGGCGCGATGCGGAAGCCGGACCAGTGCGGCGGGCGCGGCACGTCGCCGACCGCGAACTTCGCGGTCGCGAGCGCGACGGCCTTCTCCAGCGCGAGGCGGCTCTCGATCGGCTCGGACTGCCGGCTCGCCCAGGCGCCGATGCGCGCGAGCCGCGGGCGCGTGGCGAAATAGGCGTCCGCCTCCGCATCGGTGACCGGCGTAACGGCGCCGCGCACCCTCACCTGCCGCCGGAGCGACTTCCAGTGGAAGAGGAGCGCCGCCTGTGGATTGGCCTGAAGCTGCCGCCCCTTGGCGCTCCCGAGATTGGTGTAGAAGACGAAGCCCGTCGGGTCGAAGCCCTTCAGGAGCACCATGCGCACGTCGGGCATGCCCGCGGCATCGGCGGTGGCGAGCGCCATCGCGTTCGGATCGTTGGGCTCGCTCGCCTTCGCCTCCGCAAACCATTCGGAAAAAAGCCGAAATGGGTCCGTAGCATGCGCGAGGTTACTGCTTGTTAACCCCTCCTCGCCATGGTCGGCCTTGGCGGTCAACTCGCCGTCGGTCATCAGTGGTTCCGCGTTGGTGTCCAGGTCTCCTTATACAAGCCGAAGCTTCCGTGCCGCTAGGCGGACTGGCCCTGGCGGCTCGCCCTCACGGTCGCGCTTGCCGGCTGCTCCATGTCGCTTTTCGGCGACAAGACGCCCGCCACGACCGGCTCGATCGCGCCCGCGGTCGAGGTCGCCGGCCCGCTTCCCGAGACGCTCGCCTTCTCCGACGCCGCCAAGATCGGCGAAGCGGCGAACGCCACGCTGATCGTGACGAAGGGCAAGGCCGGCGACTGGATCAACGCCGCGACCGGCTCCTCCGGCACGGTTGAGACCGTCGACCTGCCGAACCCGCCCACGGGCGGCTGCCGCCCCTTCTCCACGACCGTGACCTCGATCGGCGGCGTCCACGAATATGCCGGCGCGATCTGCGGCAGCGGGGCTGGGCCCGCCCGCGTCACGATCGACGATCGCAGCCCTAGCGAGCCGTCCTGAGGCAGCCGCTCCGCCGTCCCCCGCGGTGGGCTCGGGCCCCCCGCCAAGCCCCAAGACACTGGCATTTTCGCGCACTTCCACCCATATCGTCGGCGTGTCATCTTTTTCCCGCTAGGGCTGGATTGAGTCGGAATGCGCGATCCCTATGAGGTGCTCGGCGTGGGCCGCTCCGCGAACGAAGCGGAGGTGAAGCGCGCCTACCGCAAGCTCGCCAAGCAGTACCACCCGGACAAGCATTCCGGGGACAAGCGCGCGCAGGCGAAGTTCGCCGAGATCAGCTCCGCCTACGAGATCGTCGGCGACAAGGAGAAGCGCGGAAAGTTCGACCGCGGCGAGATCGACGCGGAGGGCAAGCCGAAGGGCTTCGAAGGCTTCCATCCCGGTCAGGGCGGCTTTTCCGGCGGCTTCGAGAACGTCGACCCGGGCGCCTTCGAGGACATCCTGGAAGCGCTCCGCCGCGGCCAGGGAAGCCCGGGCGGCGGCACGCGCACCTTCCGCTTCACGACCGGAGGCCCGGGCGGCCCCGGCGGGCGCACTTTCGAAGGCGACGACGACGATATCCTGAGCTCGGTCTTCGGCGGACGCGGAGGCGGACGCGCGCGCCAACACGCCGAGCCGCCCGCGCACGGCGCCGACATCCGCGCCGAGGTCGCCGTCACGCTGGAGGACATCGCCGAGGGCAAGAAGCCGAAGGTCTCGCTGCCGACCGGCAAGACCGTGGCGCTGACGCTCCCGTCCGGCGTGCAGGACGGCCAGGTGATCCGCCTGCAGGGCCAGGGCCAGCCCTCGCTCTCGGGCGGGCGGCAAGGCGACGCGCTCGTCACCGTGCGCTTCGTCCCGCATCCGCTCTTCAAGACGGAAGGCTCCGACCTGCGCCTCGACCTCCCGATCAGTCTCGACGAGGCGGTGCTCGGCGCGAAGATCCCGGTGCCGACGCTCTCCGGAAAAGTTCAGGTGACGATCCCGCCGCACTCCTCGAGCGGCCGGACGCTGAGGCTGAAGGGCAAGGGCCTGCCCAAGGCGGACGGCCACGGCGACTTGCTCGTGACGCCGCGCATCGTGCTGCCGGAAGGGGCGGACGGGGAACTTGGAAGCGCTGATGAAGAAGTGGAAAGAGGCTGGGGGAAAGAGCGTGAGGGGCGCTGCGTTTGAATAGGCTGTGAACAGTGGCCCGACCCCTTTTCGAGAGCACTCGAAATCGGGCGCGCCCTCCGGGAGCCGATAGATCGTTCGCGCCCTCCGCACTGATCAGCGAAGCAAGCAAAATAGAAATGTTATTCCCAGGGCAAATGCGCTGAGAAGAAGGGCAGCGGCGACATCCGCATTCGAGACAACGTGGTTCCGCCAGTCGTAGGGTGCGCTCATCGGAGCACCTCCGTCGAGATTGATTGTGTCGAACGGGAAGCATCCGACAATAAGAAGACTCACGGGATCGGCGCTCTATTCCGCTGCGGGTTAGATTTCTTTTTCGGGCGCGACACGACCGGCTCGCGCAGCATCCTTCAGCTGCTTGAAGCTCTGCGAAACGCCTCGACGAACGCTTCGATCTCGTCGGGCGCCGCATCCGAAACAGCAACATAGAAGACGCTGTCGCTGCTCCAGGAAATCGTGTGGAAGCCACGGGCGCTTGCTCTCGCGCTCTTCCGTCCCGCCCGCATTCCCCGGGATCGCAGTCAGGCTGAGGAAATGCTTGCCAAGCCTGTAGACGAGCGTCGGCACCGGCTGGAAATCGACGACGTCGATGCGACCACCGACGAGTGGAAAGCCCTTATCTGCGAGATCGACCACGACAGGCGCATAGGCCAGCTTGCCGTCGAACCAGGGCTTCACGGTGTGCCGGTCGGAGGAGAGAACATCCGTCGGCTCGGGGGCTATCAGTGCGCGGATGTGGCTCGTGACGACCTCGTTGGTCACGCTTTCCCCTGGCCGGTAGCTCAGCACGCCGAAGGTGCCGCTTCCGGCGATGAGTGCGCCGACGAGCATCGAGGCGGCAAGAGCGCGCCAGGACCAAGTCCGCTCGGCGAGACGGGGCGGTTTCGCCATCGCCTCGATGCGATGCCGGAGAGCGTCGGGCGGCAGGTCGTCGCCGATATCGGAGCGCATCGCCTGTCGCAGTGCCCTGAGGTCGGCGAACTCCGCGGCGGCAGTTGGGTCAGTAGCAAGCCTCGCTTCGAGCTCGCGCGCGTCGAGGGGGTCAAGCTCGCCGTCAAGATAAAGATTGAGCAGGAGGTTCAGCTCCTCTCGCGATTTCGATTCGCTCATCGGGCGCCTCGCATGCTCGCGACCAGAAGCTGACGCGCCCGGGAGAGCCGCGACATGACCGTGCCTATGGGCACACCGGCAATTTCTGCGATCTCCTTGTACCCAAGCTCATGGATTTCCCTGAGCACCAGCACCTCGCGGAATGGGATGGGCAGCGTCGCCACCTGCCGCCGCAACGTCTCGGCATCTGCCTTGGCGATCAACACGTCCTCTGGTGTCCTTGAGTGGCCCTCCCCGAACGCGACCTGCGCGCTCGTGAGCTCGACCTGATCGACATCCTCGGTTAGGACCAAGCTTGCCGGCCGGTTCTTCGCAAGCCACGTGTAAGCTGTGTTGCGGACGATGGTCAGCACCCACCCGCGCGCATTTACCCCGCTGAAACGGCCGATTCCGTTGAGGGCGCGAATCGCGGCTTCCTGCACAACATCCTCGGCATCCGCCCGGCTGCCGGTCAGCCACCGGGCCAACCGATAAGAATCCGCGAGATGACGGACGAAAACCTCGGCGAAGCGAGCATGATTGGGGCTTTGATCCACGGCCGACTCGATCGGGGCTTGCTGGCAATTTGCCGACGACCGGCGGGGCCCGACCTTTTCCACGATGCCATGCCCGGACGCCCGGCGCAAAGAGACCGAGCCCGCCACAACACGCGAGAGCGGGCGCGGTTCAAGCATTGTGCAACCGTCGCTACTCACTGCGTCACGACGATCTTGCCCGTCATGTGCGGATGGAGCGCGCAGTAGGTACTCGACCGTTCCGACCGCAGTCGCCTTCCAGGAATATGCATCACCGGTATCAAGCGCTTCGGAGCTGAAGGCGCCGTCCTTTTCAACGACGAGATGCGGAATGTCGTCGTCGTTGGTCCAGATAATTGTTGTCCCGACGGAAACGGTCAGTATCGCCGGCGCGAACGTGAAATTTGCGATGTGAACCTCCGCCTCGGCCGCCAACCCGGGCGCCGCCGAGCAGCACCAGATACTGAGCGCAAGCACAGCTGCGGCTGCACACGTCGTCGGTCGAACTCTCGGAAATCCGACATCTGCGGCCTGATGGCCGGCACAGCGGATAGTCATGATCTCTTCCCCTTGAAGCATTTGCGGTTTCAGGACGCGAGCGGACTGTCGATGATGGCGAGCGGCTTATTCACCGCCTTCAGATCGACGCGGGTGATACCGAGAAGTGAGCGCAGCTGCTCGGCGGGGACCGTCATCGGCCCAGGTCCCTTTGCGGTCCCTGGCGCCGGCTGCGGAAAGGCGGTCGACATTGCCGTGTGGAAGGTCATGTTGCCTTCGACCTTCTGCACGATCTGGTGGATGTGGCCGTTCAACACGGTGACCGACCCGAAGCGCTTCAACAGGGTGAGCGCCTGCAGCCCGTCGTCAGTTCCCCACCCCCAGTCGGCATAGACGGTCCAGAGAGGGATGTGGGCAAAGACGACGATCGGCGTCGAATCCGCTTGGGTGCTCAGATCATCTTGCAGCCAGGCAAGCTGGTCAGACCCAAGCCGGCCGAGGCCACCGGCCTTCAGGTCGACGACGTTGACGAGGCCGATGAAGTGGACGCCGTGGTCATCGAAGCTGTACCAACCAGCGCCCTTCTTTCCCTTGCCGTAGCGGTCGAGGTAGGCCTTGCCGCGGTCAGCATCGATGATGTCGTGCTCGCCCGGCACGTAGTGCACGTCGAGTCCGGCGTCGCCGATCACGGCTGCGGCGTTGTCGAACTCGTCGGGCTTCGAGAGATGCGTGATGTCACCGGTGTGGATCATGAAGGCCGGCCGGGTCGACAGAGCCTTCACCTTGCCGATCGCCTCCTGCAGAGTGCCGAGTGCGTTCGGATTGGCCGGTTTGTCGAAGCCGACATGGCTGTCGCTGATCTGCAAGAAGGTGAAGCCTGCCGTGGCGGCTTCCGCCTCGCCGAGCAGGTTAAGGGATTTCGGTACGCCACCGGAGAGCGTCCACAGTACTCCGGTTCCGGCCCAGATCATGCATTCCAGCGCACCGCGGCGGTCGACCTCGGGCCCGGGAAAACGTTCTCCGTTCTTCATATGGCTCTCCTCTCAACGAGCGTCAGGTGCCCGTTCGAGTAGGAGACTCAGGCCGCTCGGGTTTTATTCCCGGCCTATGCAGCCCATTCGGAAAAAGCTCACTTTGTCGCTCATGAGGCACTCGAATCGCGGGGCGGGAAGCTAGGCCGTTCGCCGCCTCATCCCTGCCTGCGCTTCCAGCATCTCGACGATGCGCGCGGCAGGCTGCGGCTTTCCGAAGAGATAGCCCTGGCCCTCGTCGCAGCCGAAGAGCCTAAGCGCCACCGCCTGCTCCTCCGTCTCGATTCCCTCGGCGTTAGCGGTGATCGACAGCCCCTTGGCGAGCGTGCACACGGCGCGGACGATCGCGGTCGATTCGCTGTCGTGCGGCAGGCCGCGCACGAAAGACTGGTCGATCTTGATCTTGGCGACCGGGAATTTGCTCACATAGGCGAACGACGAATACCCGGTGCCGAAATCGTCGATGATGAAGCTGACGCCCTTCGCATGGAGCCGCCCGATCGTCTCCGCGATGACGCCATTCTCCTGCAGGAAAAGCGACTCGGTGATTTCGAGCCCGAGCCTTTCGGCCGGAAGGCCCGAGCCGGCGAGCGCCGCCTCCACGCTTCCCGCGAGATCGCCCTTGACGAACTGCACGGGCGACAGGTTGACCGCGACCTTGATCGGCACTGGCCATTGCGCCACGTCGCGGCAGGCCCGCTCCAGCACCCAAAGCCCGAGTGGCGCGATCAGCCCCACGGCCTCCGCCACCGGAACGAATTCCGCAGGCGAGACGTAGCCGCGCTCCGGGTGACGCCAGCGGACCAGCGCTTCGACGCCCGTGATGCTGCGATCGGAAAGCGCCACCTGCGGCTGATAGAAGACCTCGAACTCCCCGCGGTCGAAGGCGTCCCAGAGCTCGACTTCGATCTCGCGGCGCGCGCGGATCGCGGTCTCGAAGCTCGCGTCGAAGAGGCGGTAGCCGTTGCCGCCCGCACTCTTGGCGCGATAGAGCGCGGCGTCCGCGTTCTTCATCAGCGTCCCGGCGACGGCCTCTGCACTACGCGGTATGGCGATGCCGACGCTTAGGCCCACGATCAGCCGATACTGGTCGAGATCGAACGGCTCGCTGACGATCGCAATGAGCCGCTCCGCCAACGCGCCCGCTTCCTCCGCTGTCACGGGCCCGGACATCAGCACCGCGTATTCGTCGCCGCCGAAGCGCGCGACGATGTCGCCGCCCGGGCGCGACCCGACCACCTCCTGCAGCCGCCGCGCGACCGCCGTCAGCAGCCGGTCGCCATAGTCGTGGCCGAGCGTGTCGTTCACGCCCTTGAAGCGGTCGAGATCGAAGAACAGCACGGCGCAGCATTCGCCGCTCGCACGGTAGCGCACGAGCGCCTCTTCGAGCTTCTCCTCGAAGCGGTTGCGGTTCGGCAGACCCGTCAGCGCGTCGAAGCGCGCGAGATAGGCGACCCGCTCCTCCGCCCGGCGGCGCTCGGTCACGTCGACGAAGGTCAGCGTGGCGACGACGCGGTCGGGAAGCGCATGGCCTTCGACGCTGACACCGCCTGCAAGCTGCGAAGGCGTCACCACGTATTCCAGGATGCGCGCCGCGCCGTCGGCCCGGGTCCAGCGAAGCTCGCGCGGCTCCTCCGCCGCGGCGTCGCCGCTTCCAAGCACGGCATGCGCCGCCTCGGCGAGCGCCGGCGGCGCGATGTCATCGACGCGCTCTCCCTCGATCGCGCGCGTGCCAAGCCCGAGGATGCGCGCGGCCGAACGGCTCGCGCTGCGGATCGCGCCGTCCGCGCCCACGACGATGACGCCGGCGAAGTTGTCGGCGATCACCTGATCGAGAATGGTGCGCACGTTGCGCGTCTCGGTGCGCGAGATGAGGAGGAGGATACGGCGAAAGTCGATCTCGCCACCCACCGCGACAACGGCAAAGCCCACAAGGGATATTTGCGCCGCTCACGATCAGATGCTTCACGCCGAGATTGCCCAGGACGTAATGGATGTTCGTCGAAATGAACACGGAAGACGACGTCTTCGGCAACACGATCTCGTCGCCTTGCGGCGCGATCGCGTCGATGACGCGCGCGTCGCTTGATCCTCTCGGGCAGAACAGCCCGGAGATCTTGTAGTCGAGCCCCATGTCCCGCCCATCCAGTGTCAGGCTTTCGATCACGGTATAAATCACCTCGACCCCCGCCTCCCGGCAGGCGCGTTGAAGCTTCCGCATGTTCGGCACCGCACGTTCCCGCATCTCGCGGAAGAAATATCCGTAGCGCGCCTCGATCGCCTCTGGCGCGAGCCCGCACGTCCTCACCCCCGCCCTCCGCCGAGTAATTCTGCACATCGACGAAAAGCAGCGCCGTCGCACCGTGTTTCACCGGAACGTCGCGCGATAGCCCAAAATCCTTCATGCCGCTTCCATCCTGCCGTGTCCGTTAGCACCGCGCACAGGCGGCCCGGGAAACGGTCAATCCTCAATAGACCGCCGCGTAGCGCGCGCAGATTTGTTCCGGCGTCGCCCCTTCCAGCGCCTTGATCTCCGCCCGTTTGAACGCGAGATAAGCCGACTTGGCCTCGGCGTTCCACCACGACGCTGTTCCATCGTCGGCCTCGAGCGCCTCTAGGGCCGCCTCGAGCGAGCGCGGCAGCAATGGCGCTTCGGCGCCGGCCGTCGGCAGCTCGAGCCCCCGCGTAAGTCCATCCACGCCAGCCCACACGATTGCACCCAGCGCGAGATACGGGCAGTTCGACCCATCCGCGACGCGGAACTCCACGTTGAACTGTCGCGCTGGTTGCTCCGGCGAAGTTTGGAACACAGGCGCGACGCGTAGCGCCGCCCCCCTGTCCTGCGTTCCGAGATTGGCATGCACCGGTGCCCAGCGGTTCGGAGTGAGACGATAGTACGAGGCGACCGATGGCGCCGAGAAGGCGCAAATCGCGGGCAGATGCGCAAGCACGCCCGCGAAGAACGGCGCCACCCGCTCCGAAATCCCGTGGTCCGCGTCAGCGTCATGGGTCACGGGCGTCTCGCCGTCCCACAGGCTCAAGTGGATGTGCGTGCCACTGCCGATCCCATCCGGCGCCAGCATCGGGGCGAAGATCGCCCGCTGTCCTGTCCGCCAGGCAATCGCGCGTGCCAGCTCGCGCAACACCACCGCGGCATCCGCAGCCCGCATGCCTTGCTCGGCCGCGACCGTCGCCTCGTATTGCCTTGGCCCGTATTCGGGCAGGAAGCTGTCCGGTTTGAACCCGGCCGTCCGCACCGCCGCGATCAGCGCCTCGCCGAAACAGCCCTGCCGCCGGAAAGCATCCAGCGCATAGGTCGCTCCCGGCCGGTCCTCTACGCCCGTCAGAACGAATTCCTGCTCGAAGCTCGCCATCACCGTGAGCCCGGACTTCGCCAGCGCCTCCAGCGCCCGCGCGAGGAACGTCCGCGGGCAGAAATCCCAGGCGCTGCCGTCGGTATTCACAATATCGCCGAGATAGAACCGCTCCGCGGTCCCGTCATCGAACGGCACCTCGATCCGCACTTGCGGGTCCGGCCGGATGATCAGATCTCCCGATGTGCCGAACGGCGTCGTGTAGATCGGCCCGAAGCAGGACATCATGATATTGGAGTGGGCCAGCCCCACCCCCTTCTTCAGCCGCACGGCGGTATCCGCATCCGGAAACGCCTTGCCACGCACAATACCGGCCCAGTCGCATACGCCAGCGAAAACCAGCGGTTCCGTGTGCATGAACGTCTCTTCTTGCTGTGGCTGCAGGGACCGCTTCATTTGCCTCTTGGCATGGGTGGCCCTCCGCATGGCGAGCAGTCTTCAGACCGACGACCAGATGAACGATCCGCATACCATAGGCCGGCATGCGCCGTCAGTCAGGGCGCTCCCTCGATGGCTTCCTCAAGGAAGGTACCGTCATGGTCGATGGCAAGCCGCACTTGCTGTTCAACAAGGCGTCGACTTCCCCCGAGGTCATCGCCGATTTCAATCGTGCGATCGAACGTGTCCATGTCGACAGCGCCATCGCCAGCTCCAGCCACCACCCGGTGAAGGTCGAAAGCGGCTGTGTGTTGGTGCAGGTGTACATGCCCGCGCGATGTCCGGTTTGGGTCGAACTCGGAAGGAGCCTCGAAGTTCGCCCGCCCTTATACGCGGTCCGACCTTAATGGTGTTCCGGGCCTCTGCTTCAGCCCTTCGCTTTCACTCGGGCAGTCCGGCCTTGGCGAAACCTTCCCTGATCCTGTCGGCATCGGCGGGATTGGCGAACGGCAATCGCTCGATGTGTGCGGCGAAGGAATATTTCGGGTTGACCCGCCTCAGCTCCGACCGGATGCGCTGAGCCTCATCTGTCTCGCCGAGGTGGCCGAGTGCCGAAATCAGCAGGCCGCGCGACAGATCAGTGTCGGGTGCCAGACGTATGCGCTCACGGAAGGCCTCGGCGGCCTTTCCGTATTGACCGGCGACGAGGTAGGCCGAGCCGATGAAATGCCAGGCAATTGGGCCAACCAACGGGTCCAGGCGCACGGCGTGCTCGAGGTCCGGAATCGCGTCGAGCGGCGCGCCGGCGAAGATTTCCCGGCCCCGCGCATGCCGAAGGCAATCGCGAAATTCGGGTTGAGCGCCAGCGCCTTCTCCACCTCCTCCGCCGACCCAGCCGGATCGCGCTCCCAGAGTTTCACGAGCGCAGCCAGGTAGTGTGCGTACGGAAGATCGGGGCCCTTCTCGAGCGCCAGCTTGCTGTAATGGGCCGAGAGCTCCTGGCTGTCGGTCCTTCCGCGGTCCTTGTTCTGGAAGTCGCGATTATAGGCGTGCGCGAGGCCCGCGTACGCCTCGGCATAGTCTGGATCGAGCTCGATCGCCTGCGTGAAGCAGCGAACGGCGAGCTCGAAGGTCTCCTTGGTATTCTGTGGACCCATCAGCGCCTCCCGCCCGCGCAGGAACAGATCGTGCGCCTCGATGTCGCGTGTCGGCGTTTCCGCGATGCGGGCCGATTCCGCCGACGTCAGGGTCACCTTCAGCGCCTCGACGATGCGGTGCGTGACCTCGTCCTGCAGCGCGAAGATGTCGGTCAGGTCGCGGTCGTAGCGGTCCGCCCACAGATGCGCGCCGTTGGTGGCGTCGATCAGCTGCGCGGTGATGCGCACCCGGTTGCCGGCGCGGCGGATCGAGCCCTCCAGCACCGCCGTCACGCCGAGCTCGCGCCCGACGGTACGGATGTCGATGCTCTTGCCTTTGTAGGTGAAGCTGGAGTTGCGGGCGATGACCAAGAGCCCGGCGACCTTCGAGAGGTCGGTGATGATGTCCTCGCTGATGCCGTCGGAGAAATACTCCTGTTCGGGGTCGCCGGACATGTTGTCGAACGGCAATACGGCGATCGAAGCCTGTTCGCGGCGGGGCTCAGCCGGTTCGGCAGCCGGCTTTCCCGGCGCGTTTTTGACGGCGTCGCCGTTCGGGCGCCATTTCCACACGCGGATCGGGCGGTCGATGTTCTTCACCGTCACCTCGCCGCCGTCCTCGAACGCGACGTCGACCCGGCTGCCGACGCTCTCGTTGACGATCGATGAGACGCATATCCCGCCAGGCTCGGCGAGCCTTCAAGGCGCGCCGCAACGTTCACACCGTCGCCGTAGATGTCGTCGCCGTCGATGATGACGTCGCCAAGGTTGATGCCGATCCTGAGGATGACGCCTTTGCCGCCGGGCGGCGCCTCCGCCTTGACGGCGCGCTGGATAGCGAGTGCGCACATGACAGCATCGACCACGCTGGAGAACTCCACCAGCGTGCCGTCGCCCACCAGCTTGACGATCCGGCCGTGTGCTCGGCGACACTGGATCGAACAGCGCCTCGCGATGGCGCTTGAGGGCGGCGAGCGTCCCCGCCTCGTCCGCGCCCATCATCCGCGAATAGCCGACCACATCCGCGGCGAGGATTGCTGCCAGCCGTCGGTTCGTCTGCACTCTTTCGGCCATGCACCAACTGGTACTGGATCGCCGTGGCGGACGCTAGCGGACGGTCGGAGCCGCTGTCCGCGCGGGTTGAGCCGGCACCTTCGGAAGAAACCGATCGGCGGAGCGACCACTTTTCGATTCGACCAGGATCACCAGGGATTCCGGCACCCACGGCGTCGAAGGCCATGGCATCTGCGGCCGCCTTGTGATGCATCGCCGCCTTCAAGGCATCCACGTCCGGAACGTCCATCATCACAGCCACCGGAGTGGGATTTTGTGGATCAACGAATGTTCGGGATGCTGGTCACTCCGAGCGGGCCGTCGACATCGCACGTCTGAAGGGTTCGATCGCCCAACCGGTTGAAGGCCGTCTTGGATCCAGAAAGGGAGGGTATCACTCTAGAAGAAATTCGATGGACCTCGACCGCGCGGCGCGTTCAATTGGGGGTGGATCACACAGTCCAACAGGGATATTCTGGTTAGACTTACTGAGAATGACGATGAGGCCGGGCGCGAGGGCTCTTCCATGAGCTGCTTCTCTGTGGTCGCTGTACACACATTCACTAAGATTGTCCGTTTGTCTTCCACCGACGGCCATGACGATTGGCTGCCGCTTGTATGGCCATGACCAAGCCGAGAGCAGCATTCGACGAGCGAGCCCCGAGAGGTCGAAGTTCCCTCACATGCGGCATCGGACCTTCTGTCCCCGCAAATGGCCCAGCTGGATTGAGGTAACGCAGGCATTTGGAGGTCGTCATGACGCTTCATTTCGAATCTAGGCTCTGGTCTGCAGTAGTGGTCGTTGCGGCCTGCGCTTTGGGGTCTGGCCAGATCTCGTCCGCACAGGCGGCCTCCGGCAACAGCCCGATGGGGGCGGTCCACTTCGAAGGTACCGTCGAGCCACTGCGCGCGGCGGATATCTCACCGCGTTTTGATGGACTTCTCAAGGCAATCCATTTCCAGGCGGGAGACTATGTCAAGAAGGGCGACCTACTGTTTGAGTTTCTGACAATTGATGAGGAGTCGCTGCTGAAGATTGACCGCGCTGGACTCGATAGAGCCGAAGCACAGCTTCGCCTCGCCGAGGCGGAGCTGGAGCGCTCACGCATGCTGCGCGAACGGGGCGTTGTATCCGTGGCCGACCTTCAGGCGGCCGAGGCGCAGCGCGACATAGCCCAAGCAAACGCAGGTGCTGCACGCGCGCAGGTCGAATTGCGGGAGACCACTATTCGGGACTACTCGCTTTACGCGCCATTCGACGGCGCGATCAGCGAGCCATATGTCAACGAGGGCGCGTACATCACAAAGGCCGCGGCGCGGGAGGCGAGTAGACTGGCGACAGTGACCCAACTCGACCCGATCAGGGTCACTGGTAGGGTCCCATTTGGAGTTTACGTCGCGCAGCGCGGGTATCTCCCAGCCAGCCAGGCTGCGAAGGCCGGCGTGACACTAAGCCTTATCCTGCCGAATGGGGAAGAATACCCGCTTAAGGGCGAAATCACCGCGGGCGGCAATGAGTTCGACAGGGAGACGCAGAGCATCTCCGTCTTTGCCGTCTTCCCAAACCCGGACCTCCTGCTGCGGCCGGGCCTGCGCGTTACCGTTGTCTCGACGCTGCCTTCTGCAGAAATCGACGGTACCGGGGACACCCCGGCAAATTGACGGTGCATGATCGGCAGCCGCTCCCCGGTCTGTTTTGGCACTTCGGACATTGTCTCGTTAGGCGTTTCCTTTTTTGGCCCTCCGGTCTTGCGCGGCGAACGCCCCCTGCCGGCCGGCTCACTCGGTTGAGGCTTTCTTAGTCGAGGCTCCTTAATCAGTCGCCGGCAGGTAGCGACATCTTGGGCGATGCTCTATTTCCTGTTTGCGCGGCGGAGCCCCGGCCAGCCGGGATGAGGAGCGACAATGCAGCTAGGCATCATCGGGCTCGGACGGATGGGCGCCAACATCGCGCGCCGGCTCATGCGTGGCGGCCACGAATGCGTCGTCTTCGACATCAGGCCGCAATCGGTTTCGCAGCTTGCGGCCGAAGGCGCCGTCGGCGCGAATTCGATCGCCGATCTTGTCGCCAAGCTGAAAGCCCCGCGCGCCGTCTGGATGATGCTGCCGGCAGCCATCGTCGACGACACCATCGCTGAAGTGTCGGGCCACCTCGCGGCGGACGACGTGCTGATCGACGGCGGTAATTCCTACTACCGCGACGACATCGCCCGCGCGAAGGCGCTTGGCCCCAAGCGCATCCACTATCTCGATGTCGGGACGAGCGGCGGCGTTTACGGGCTGGAGCGCGGATATTGTCAGATGATCGGAGGCGAAGACGAGCCGGTCAGGCGGCTCGACCCGATCTTCGCCACGCTCGCGCCCCCCATCGATTCGGCGGCGCGCATTCCCGGCCGTGCGGAACGCGGCACCACCGCCGAGCACGGCTATCTGCATTGCGGACCGAGCGGCGCCGGCCATTTCGTCAAGATGGTCCACAACGGCATCGAATACGGCCTCATGGCCGCTTACGCCGAAGGCTTCAACATCCTGCGCCACGCCAATATCGGCGCGAAGACGGCCGAGGTCGACGCGGAGACCGCGCCGCTCGCCGACCCGGAGGCCTATCGCTACGATCTCGACGTCTCGGAGATCGCGGAGATGTGGCGCCGCGGCAGCGTCATTTCCTCCTGGCTTCTCGACCTGACGGCTGAGGCCCTGCTCAACGACCACGAGCTCTCGGCGTTCAAAGGGCGGGTCTCCGATTCCGGAGAGGGGCGTTGGACAGTGAAGGCCGCCATCGACGAAGGCGTGCCGGCGTCGGTCTTGAGCACCGCGCTCTTCGAGCGCTTCGCTTCGCGCGGCGCCGCCGACTTCGGCGACAAGCTGCTCTCGGCGATGCGTGGCGAGTTCGGCGGCCACGTCGAAAAACCCGCGGACAAATAGCGTGACTGGAAGCGCGGCGCCGTCCGATGCCCTGGTGCTCTTCGGCGCCAGCGGCGATCTCGCGCACAAGAAGATCTTCCCCGCGCTCTACGCGATGTGCCGGCGCGGCAAGCTGCAGGTCCCGATCGTCGGCGTGGCGAAATCCGGCTGGAGCCTCGACGATCTGAAGGCACACGCGCGCAGCGCCGTGCAGGACCAGCCGGACTTCGCTGCCGAAGTCTTCGCTCGGCTCGCCGGCCTCATGCGTTACATCGACGGCGACTACCGCGACGGCGAGACCTTTCGGGAACTGCGCGCCGCCCTCGACGGTTGCCGGCGCCCGCTCTACTACCTCGCAATACCGCCGAGCCTGTTTCCCGATGTTGTCAACGGCCTGGCCGACTCGGGCGGCACGCAGGGAGCACGCGTCGTCATCGAAAAGCCATTCGGGCGCGATCTCCAATCGGCCGAGGCGCTCGATAAGACTCTGCATGCGGCGCTGCCGGAAGACGCGATCTTCAGGATCGACCACTATCTCGGCAAGGAGCCGGTTCAGAACCTTCTCTACTTCCGCTTCTCGAACGCGTTCCTCGAGCCGATCTGGAACCGCAACTTCGTGCGCAGCGTCCAGATCACGATGGCCGAGAGTTTTGGCGTCGCTGGCCGCGGCCGCTTCTACGAGGAAGTCGGTGCCATTCGCGACGTGATCCAGAATCACGTTCTGCAGATCGTCGCCATTCTGGCGATGGAATGCCCTGTCGGCGCCGACAGCAAATTTGTGCGCGACGAGAAGATCAAGGTGTTCAACTCCATTCGACCGGTGAGCGCGGATGAGCTCGTCCGCGGCCAATTCCGCGGCTATCGGAGCGAGCCGGGCGTCGCGCCGGATTCCATGGTCGAGACGTTCGCCGCCTTGCGGCTGCACATCGATTCATGGCGGTGGCAAGGCGTGCCTTTTCTGGTACGGGCCGGGAAGTGCCTCTCGGTGACGGCAACGGAGGTGATGGTCGAACTCGACTATCCGCCGAAAGCCGTCTTCGGCGCGAGCCCGAGGCGGCCCAACTACCTTCGCTTCCGCCTCAGCCCCGACGTGGTTATCGCGCTCGGTGCGCGGACCAAGAAGCCCGGCGAGGCGATGGTCGGCGAGCAGGCCGAGCTCAAGGTCCTGCATCAGAGCGGCGACGAGATGAGCGCCTATGAGCGACTTATCGGCGATGCGATGATGGGCGACTCGACGCTCTTCGCGCGTCAGGACAGCGCGGAAGCGCAGTGGCGCATCGTCGATCCGATCCTCGGCAAGAACACGCCCCTGCATGAATACGAACAGGGCTCGATGGGCCCGGCCGAGGCCGCCGAGATCGCCAAGGGCGGTGGCGGCTGGCACGAGCCGCGCGTCGCGGAGGAAGCGCGCCATGAACACTAAGCCTGGAAAGCGCCATGCTTGAGCCCATCGAGACATCCGATAACGCGGCGCCCGGCGGCCCCGGCATCGCCCCGACCTGGACCAGCAGCGCCAAGGACATGGTCGGCTGCGCACTCGGCCACTCGAGCGTCTGGTTCACGCTCGGCTTCGGCATCGTCAACGAGGTCTATTACCCGCGCGTCGACATCCCCCAAATCCGCGATCTCGGCTTCATCGTCGCCGACGGCCGCGGCTTCTGGGTCGAGGTCAAGCGGCTGGAAAATTACACCTTGCGTCTGCTCGCGCCCGGCACGCCGGCCGTGGAGATCGTGCACACGCACGCGCGCTTCACGCTCACGCTGCGCGTCACGCCCGATACAGAGCGAGACGTGCTCGCGATCGCGGTCGACCTCGCCGGCGACGCGGAACTAACCCCCTACGTCCTTCTCGCCCCTCGCATGGGCACCGACGGGACGCAAAACCTCGCCACCATCCGCAGCCAGGGCGCGCGCCGGCTTCTGACTGCCGAACAAGGGCCGTTCGCGCTGGCACTCGCCGCCGTCGACGCCGAACAGCACGACGCCTTTGGAGCGCTCGGCGCCGGCTACGTCGGCGAGACCGACGGCTGGCAGGACTTTCACAAGAACGGCGCGCTGACCTGGCAATACGCCTCTGCCGGTCCAGGCAACGTCGCGCTCGTCGGCGCGCTCGCCAGGAACGCGGTTCTTGCACTCGGCTTCGGCGACACGGTCCAGGCAGCCGCGACGCTCGCGATCTCAAGCCTCGCGCAGCCCTTCGACAACCTTGCGCGGCAACAAGTCACGAACTGGCAGCGATGGCACGAGCGCCGCAAGAAGCGCTCAATGCTGCCGAACGAGCCGTCGATGGAGCTGGCCGACCAGCTGCAGCTTTCCTCGATGGTGCTGCAGGCACACCGCGACAAGAATTATCCCGGCGCCATGGTCGCGAGCCTGAGCGTGCCGTGGGGCAACAGCGGCGACAACCTCGGCGGATATCATTTGGTTTGGCCCCGCGACCTCGTGGAGTGCGCCACCGGGCTGCTTGCCCTCGGCGCGGAGCACGAGGCGCGGGAAACACTGCGCTACCTGATCGCTACGCAGAAGCCGGACGGAAGCTGGTATCAAAACCAGTGGCTCGGAGGCACCGCGTATTGGCATGGCATGCAGCTCGACGAGACGGCGTTTCCGATCCTGCTCGCCTCGGCGCTCGCCCAGCGCCATGCGTTGGACGGGACCGACGTATACGACATGGTGCAGCGCGCGCTTACCTTTATCGCCCGCACCGGACCGTCGAGCACGCAGGACCGGTGGGAAGAGAACGCCGGCATCAACGGCTTTACGCTCGCCGCCAGCATCGCCGCGCTTGTCGCCGGAGCGGAGTTCCTGTCGGAGCCGTCACGAACCGCCGCACTTGCCGTTGCCGATTTCTGGAACGCCAATATCGAGGCATGGACCTCAGTCGAAGGAACGGCGCTCGCCGAGACCGCGGGGGTGAAGGGCTACTACATCCGCATCGCCCCGTCCGAAGTGCTTCGCGATCCGGCGGCCGTCAAGGGCAGGTTCGATATCCGCAACCGTCGCGACGCGAGCCCCATCTCCTACGCCGAGGAGTTCGGCATCGACTTCCTTCAGCTCGTCCGCTTCGGGCTCCGCGCCCCGACCGACGCTATGATCCGCGACAGCGTGAAGGTGGCGGACGCACTTCTGAAGACCGACACGCCGAAGGGCCCCGTCTGGCATCGCTACAACGGCGACGGCTACGGCGAGCACGATGACGGCAGCCCCTTCGACGGCACCGGGCGTGGGCGCGGTTGGCCTCTCCTGAGCGGCGAACGCGGCCACTATGAACTCGTCGCAGGCAACGATCCGGAGCCGTACCTCCGCACCATGGCGGCGATGACCGGGCCCGGAGGGATGATGCCCGAGCAAGTCTGGGATAGCGAGGCGCTGCCCGCGCAACGACTCTTCCCCGGCGCGCCGAGCGGATCGGCGATGCCGCTCGCCTGGGCCCACGCGGAATTCATCAAGCTGATGGTTTCTCGCCACCTCGGATATCCGTTCGACCGCCCGGCCGCCGCCTGGCGGCGTTACGGCGGAAAGCGCCCCACGATCCGCTACGCGATCTGGTGCCCGCACGCTCAAATCGCGCGGACCGTGCGGGGCGGCACGCTGGTGATTGCCCTACCGCGTCCCGCGCGCGTGCATTGGGGCGTCGACGGGTGGCAAAACATCAGCGACGGCGACACGAAGGAAGCAGGGCTCGGCGGCCATGCCTTCGAGATCAGCCTGTCCGGCCTGGAGCACATCCGCCGCGTCGATTTCACGTTCCGCTGGAGCGACACGCAGGCGTGGGCCGGCGAGGACTTTTACGTCGCGGTTGACGGCTAGCGTCACTGCGTCGCTCTGCCCGCATCTTCCGCAATCAAAACGAGCCTCGAACCCGTTTGCATGTTACCGGGGTCGGTCCCTTCGGGCGGACGGCAGGAAAGGCGAGACATGGCGGGGCTCAAGGGCAAGGGGCGCGGGACGATCGACAAGGAGCGGCTCGATCTCTCCGAGCGGCAGGCGGTGGAACATTGGATGAAGCGCTGGGGCGTGACGCGCGATCAGATCGTGACCGCGCATCGAAAAGTCGGCCGGATGGTGAGGGACATCGCTGCCGAGCTCGGCAAGAGGCGCTGAGACGGCTGGGCGTGCGCGTGGCGAAAGCCGGCGGGCATTCCGCATGATCCCCTGGGTTCTTCTCGACCGGGCCGAAATCCCCGGCGGCGGCGAATTGCGCCTGATGCAGCGGGGCGCCGAGTTCTCGATCAAGCTCGGAACGATCCAGCTGATGAACAGCCGCGGCGCCGGCTCGGAGATCGCGCTAGCGACCCTCTCCTGCGATCGGCTCGGCGGCCGCAAGTGGCCGCATGTCCTGATCGGCGGGCTGGGGATGGGCTTCACGCTGCGCGCCGCACTCACAGTGCTGGAGCCTGGCGCGAGGATCACGGTCGCGGAGCTGGTGCCGGCGGTCGTTGCATGGGCGCGCGGTCCGCTCGCCGGACTCTTCGAAGGCACGCTCGACGATCCGCGGGTGAAAATCTACGAAGGCGACGTCGCGCGGCTGATCGCCTCCAGCAAACCGGTCTACGACGCCATCCTGCTCGACGTCGACAACGGCCCCGAAGGCTTGACGCGCAAGACAAACGACCGGCTCTACGATCTGAAAGGACTGGCCTGCGCGCGCTCCGCTCTGAAGCCGAACGGCATCCTCGCCGTCTGGTCGTCGACCCCGAACAAGCCTTTCACCGACCGCCTGCGCGCATCCGGATTTCGCGCCGAGCAGATCAGAATTGGCGCAAGCATGGGCGGCGGAGCGCGCAGCGTCATCTGGTTCGCCACCCCTGCCGGCGCGCCGCGCGGCAGGCGAACATGACGAACGCGCCGGCATTGGAAGAGGACGGTTACGAAGGCGGCTGCCAGGCCTGCGGCGCCTGCTGCGCCTTTTCCGCGGACTGGCCGCGCTTCAGCCTGGAGAGCGACGCCGCGATCGATCGTATCCCGCGCCGGTTGATCACGGCCGACGAGAGTGGAATGCGCTGCGAAGGCTCCCGATGCAGCGCGCTCGTCGGCGAGGTCGGGCGGGCGACCGCGTGCAGCATTTACGAGGTGCGGCCAGACGTCTGTCGCGCTTGCGTCCCTGGCGGCGAGGATTGTCGAATGGCGCGCCGGGCGCTCGGAATGACCGGCCGGTAGCCCACGGGCGGCGATACGGCGGAGAGCGCCCCACGATCCGACCCGCAATCTGGTGCCCGCACGATCAGATCGCGCGAACCCCGCGCGGCGGAACGCTTGTGATCGCCGGCCAGCAAGGACTGTCACGCCGCGGTCAACGCCTAGCACCTCTTCGCGCGCAAGCACTCGCATCTCCAGAGGCTGTGACATGCGGACAGGAGGAACGGCAAAAGGGGCGGCGCCGATTTCCCCGGGAAACCAACATTTGTAGCCCCGATTGCGGGAAATGCACGAATGTCGATCGCCGAGAGCACACGCCGACTATCCGCCATTCTGGCCGCCGACTGGCGTAATGACGTCGACAATCCGCTGGGCAACCATCTCATTGCCGTTCGGGGAGACGTGACAGAAGTCGATATAGATCGGCTCGTCGCGATCGAGCGCGTCGGTCAGGTCTAGGAAAGGCGTGCCCGCCATCGCCGCCCGGATGCGCGAGTAAACCGCCCGAAACTGCTGGCTGAACGCGTCATTCGGCCCGGCATCCAGATAATCCGTCCGCGTGTGGCTAAAATAGACGACCGGCTGCAGGAAGGCGTAGAATTTGGCGCCGTAGAGCGCGGCCGTCGCCTGCGCGATCTTCCAATCGCTGACGAGCGCCTCCGCCACCGCCTGGGCTTTCTTGGGATCGCTCGCACAGTCGTAGCCATCCAGCTGCTGCCGCTCGGAGAAGAACGTCGAAAGCTCGCCGATCAGGTTCCAGAAGAAGCGGTAGAAGCCGCTCGACTCCACCGCCACGCGCGTCTTCGACTCATTGGCGTCGGAATAAGGCCCGAGCTCGGTGCGGCATTTGTGCACGACCTCGTTGACGCCGTCGTAGAAGACGACCGCCTGCGGCCGCTCGCCAGCCTGCAAGAGCTTGATCAGCATCTCGAGGTTCTGATGCGCGGTGTAGGCGGTTTCGCCGAAGTTCCGCGCCTCGAGCCCGCTCAGGCGCGCAAACTGCGATGGGATCGTGCCGGAATCCGGGGAGCCAGTGCCCCACATCGTTGAACCCCCGAAGAAGAAGACCGTCGCATCCTTCGGCTGCCGCGGCTCGATGGTAAGGCGTTCGTCGTATTTCCCGACGACGTTCACGAACTCGCCGTGATAGGGCCGCCGCCGCCAGCCAATATAGGAGTAGTAGACGGTCGACGTCGCGCGCATTTCCTCAAAGAGCTTCGGGGCCCAGTCGCTGCCGGCATAGTTCGGGAGCGCTTCCCTGCCGGTCCGCGCGTCCTCCGCCTGCTGCTGCGGGATAAGCAGAAGAACGGCAATGCCCGCAACGACGAGCGCGGCGAAGACTGCGGCGTTGATGAGAACAAGCTTCAGAGCCTGCCGCATCAGTCGAGCTCGAACTGCTCTTTGTGCTCGGCGCGGGTCTGCACCGCCTGCTCCGATTTCCTGAGAATTGCGTTACCGCAAACCAGCATGTCGAGCTCCGTGCCCATGAAGCAGCGGAAGGCGTCCTCCGGTGTGCAAACGATCGGCTCGCCGCGCACGTTGAAGCTCGTGTTGACGAGGACCGGCACGCCGGTCCTCGCCTTGAAGGCGGCGATCAGCGCGTGATAGCGCGGGTTCGTCTCCTCGTGCACCGTCTGGACGCGCGCCGAATAGTCGACATGCGTCACCGCGGGGATCGTGGAGCGCGGCACGTTGAGCTTGTCGATGCCGAAGAGCGTCTCCTCCTCCGCGGTCATCGCCCGCCGCTTCTCCTTCCGCACGTCGGCGACGAGGAGCATGTAGGGGCTGTCCCCGTCGAGCTCGAACCAGTCGGCGACCTCGTCGCGCAGCACCGATGGCGCGAACGGGCGGAAGCTCTCGCGGTATTTGATACGCAGGTTCATGGTCTTCTGCATCGTCGGCGAGCGCGGATCGCCGAGGATCGAGCGCGCCCCGAGCGCGCGCGGGCCGAACTCCATCCGTCCCTGGAACCAGCCGACGACCTTACCATCGACGAGCGCGTCGGCGGTCCGTTCGATGAGTGCTGCGTCGTCGACGGAATTGAACACCGCTCCGGCGCTCGTCAGTCGCGCGTCGATCTCGCGCTGGCTGAATTCCGGGCCGAGATACGCCCCCTGCATGCGGTCCCGGTTCACGCTCGGGCGCGCCTTGCCGGCACCGAGGTGCCAGGCGACGTAAGCAGCGCCGAGAGCGCCCCCCGCATCGCCGGCGGCGGGCTGGATCCAGATCCGCTCGAAGGCCTTGTCGCGCAACACCTTGCCGTTCGCGACGCAGTTCAGCGCCACACCGCCGGCAAGACACAGATTGCGGATAGCGTATTCCCTGGCGAGGGCGCGCGTGAGCGCCAGGACGATGTCGTCGGTGACCGCCTGCAGCGAGGCGGCGACGTCCATGTGAAACTGAGTCAGAAGCTCGGTATCGCCGCGCCGCGCCGGCATCTTGAAGAGATCGGCGAACGCATCGTTCGTCATCGTGAGGCCGGTGCAATAGTCGAAATATTTCTGGTCGAGCCAGAAGCTGCCGTCCTCCTTGATGTCGACGAGCGTGCTCTTGATCAAATCGACGAAGCGCGGGGTGCCGTAGGGCGCAAGGCCCATGACCTTGTATTCCGCCGAATTGACCTTGAAGCCGAGATAATAGGTGAAGGCGGAGTAGAGCAGCCCGAGCGAATGCGGGAAATGCATCTCCTTCTCGATGACGAGCTCGGAGCCCCGTCCGATCGCGGCCGTGGCCGTCGCCCACTCGCCGACGCCGTCGAGCGTCAGCACCACGGCCTCGTCGAACGGCGAGGGATAGAACGCGCTCGCCGCGTGACTCATATGATGCTCGGCGAAGCGCAGCCGCGCCGGGTCAAACTTCTCATCGACCGCCCTCAGTGCGTCGACCAGGAGGCGCTTCTGGAAGAGCTTCTCCTTCAGCCAGAGGGGCATCGCCGTAGCGAAAGATTTGTAGCCGCGCGGCGCAAAGGCGAGGTAGGTCTCAACCAGCCGCTCGAACTTCAAGAACGGCTTTTCGTAGAACACGATCTGATCAATGTCTGCGAGGCCGCATCCGGCGGCTTCGAGGCAATAGCGAACCGCATTGGTTGGAAACCCGTCGTCGTGCTTCTTGCGGCTGAACCGCTCCTCCTGCGCGGCCGCGACGATCGCGCCGTCCACGAGCACGGCAGCGGCGCTATCGTGGTAGTAGGCCGAGATGCCGACGATTTTCACGGTGAACGCGGCTCAGAATAGCGTGTAGATCAGCGGCGCGACGACGCTTCCATGCGCGACGACGAGGAGCCCACCGACAATCACCAGGAAGAGGATGGCGGGCGCCATCCAGTACCTTCTTTCGCGTGAACAGGAAACGCAGGAACTCGGCGGCAAAGCTCATTGTGCGGCTCTAGAACTGATCCTGCAGCGTGCCGCCACGCGACGCGGCACGCTGCAGCCAGTACGTGGGTCGATCAGGCTTGCGGCGCTCAAGAAGATTCTTTCCGAAGAGCCGAAGCGCCCAGCTGAGCGGCGCGAAGACGACGAAGAACATGGCGCCGAGGACGACCGGCGAGAGCACCTTGCTAAGCAGGAGGCCGAAGCGGTGCCAGATTATGTTGAGCGGCCTAAGCAGGATCGGTGCGACAACGGAGATGAGCGCCAAAACACCGGCCACGACGAAGAGCCCGATACGTGGCCGCTCGCCCGATGCGAGAGGCCATGCGCCGAGAACGGCGAAGACCGCCGTCCACAAAAAACCAAAGGAGCGATCGGAGGGTCGCTCGGCTGTGTGAGCCATTTCGACGGTTACCCCACGCAATTCCTGCGCGCCAGCTAGATGAACGAGGCGGAGCAGAAGATCAAGCGACCGGTAGACGCGCCCTCACCCCTCCGGCACGAAGAAATCCGGCTGGAGCGGCACGGACGGATCGACCCGGTATCTCTCCAGATCCGTGACGCCCTCCGATGCGAGGAAGGTGTCGTCGATCAGGAAATTCCCGGAGAACGTACGCGCCGGCTTGTTGAAGATCAGATAGGCGGCGTCGGCGAGGATTTCCGGTGTGCGCGAGGCACGCATGATCTTTTCGCCGCCGAGCAGGTTCTTGATCGCCGCCGTCGCGATCGCTGTGCGCGGCCAGAGCGCGTTGACCGCAATGCCGCGCGCGCGGAACTCCTCCGCGAAGCCCAGCACGCAAAGGCTCATGCCGAACTTCGCCATCGTGTAGGCGAGGTGTGGCGCGAACCATTTGGCCTTCATGTCGAGCGGCGGCGAAAGCATCAGCACGTGCGGGTTCGCCGACTTCTCAAGATATGGCAGCGCAAGCTTCGTCACCAGGAACGTGCCGCGCGCGTTGATCTGGTGCATGAGATCGAAGCGCTTCATCTCGATGTCGGGCGTCTTCGACAGATTGATCGCCGAGGCGTTGTTCACAACGATGTCGATGCCACCGAATTCCTCCACCGTCTTCGCGATGGCGTCTGCGACCGCAGCGTCGTGGCGGATGTCGACCGGAAGCGGTAGCGCCTTCCCGCCTGCCGCTTCGATTTCTGCGGCGGCGGTGTAGATCGTGCCTTCGAGCTTCGGATGCGGCGTCACTGTCTTGGCGGCAATCGCGATATTCGCGCCGTCCTTCGCGGCGCGCAGAGCGATGGCGAGCCCGATCCCGCGCGACGCACCGGTGATGAAGAGCGTCTTCCCGGCGAGGCTCATTGGGGTTCCGCGAAAAGGGCGGCATCGACGCCAAGCACAGCTTCGGCGCCGTCGATGACGGCGCCCTTCAGCGCCGCCGTCTCAGGGATGAGCCGCTCGGCCATGAAGCGCGCGGTGGCGATGCGGAGCTTGCCATGCGCCGTCGAGTCGTCGCGCGCGGCAAGCGCGCCCTTCGCAAGGTAGGCGCCCCCTACTGCGAGACCGAAGAGCCGGAGATAGGGCGCGGCACCTGCAAGCGCCTCCGCCATCTTGCCGGCCTGAAGCAGCGCCAGGAGATGCGAGCTCGCACCTTCGAGATCGTCGAGGCTCGCTGCGACGCGCATCCCGAGCTGCCCGAAATCCTCGCGGTTCGCACCCCGCGCCTGCTCCGCGATCGCGCGAAGCTCGGCGACGAGCTTGCGCAGAACGCCGCCGTCTTCAAGCGGCAGCTTGCGCATCACGAGGTCGATCGCCTGGATGCCGTTCGTGCCCTCGTAGATCGGCGCAATGCGCGAATCGCGCAGGATCTGCGCGGCACCCGTCTGCTCGATATAGCCGGCGCCGCCGTGGACTTGAATGCCGAGCGAGGCGACCTCGACGCCGGCGTCGGTCGAGAACGCCTTGGCAACCGGCGTCAGCAGATCGACGCGCGTCCTGTCGCCGAGATCGGCCGCCAGCGCGCAGCAATAGCAGAGCGCGCGAGAAGCCTCGGTGAGCGCCCGCATGGTCATCAGCATGCGGCGCACGTCCGGATGCTCCGCGATCAGGCTCATGTCTGTGCCCGTCGCGCCGGGTGCCCTCCCCTGCCTGCGCTCGTTTGCATACGCGCTCGCCTGCTGCAGCGCGAGCTCGGCTTGCCCGACGCCTTGGATGCCAACCGCCAGCCGCGCCGCATTCATCATCGTGAACATGCAATGGAGCCCGCGATGCTCTTCGCCGACAAGCCAGCCGATCGCGCCCGCCTCGTCGCCGAAGCGTCCGTCGCCGTAATGCATCGTGCAGGTGGGCGAGCCGTGGATGCCGAGCTTCTTCTCAAGCCCTGCGCAGACGACGTCGTTCCGCTCGCCAATTGCGCCGTCGTCGGCGACCAGGAATTTCGGTACAAGGAAAAGCGATATCCCCTTCGATCCCGCCGGCGCGTCGGGAAGGCGGGCGAGCACCAGATGCACGATGTTCTCGGCTAGGTCGTGCTCGCCATAGGTAATGAATATCTTCTGGCCGAAGAGGCGATAGGTTCCGTCGCCGCGCGGCTCCGCCCTGGTCGTCAGCGCCCCGAGATCGGAGCCCGCCTGCGGCTCGGTCAGGTTCATGGTCGCCGTCCAGGTGCCGGAGACGAGCTTCGGCAGATACTGCGCCTTGAGCGTGTCGCTGCCGTGCTGCAGAAGCGCGTCGATGGCGCCCGCGGTCAGAAGCGGGCAGAGCGCGAACGCCATGCACCCGCCGTTCCAGATCTCGTGTACCGCTGTGGAAAGCGAGCGCGGCAGCCCCTGCCCGCCGAAGTCCTCCGGCGCGGCAAGGCCATTCCAGCCGCCGGCGCACCAGTCTTCATAGGCGCGTCGCCAGCCGGTCGGTGTTGCGACCGCGCCGTCGACAAGCCGCGCGCCCTCCAGATCGCCGACTCGGTTGAGCGGCGACAGCTCCTCGGACGCGAAGCGACCCGCCTCGGCGATGACCGCATCGACCAGATCCTCGCTGAGCTCCGGAAAGGCGCCCTCGGCAATGGTGTTAGAAAGCCCGGCGACGTGCTTCAGCGTGAAGGTGATGTCGGAAACCGGCGCGCGATACATGAGCGTCTCTCCCCTCTCCTCTTATACCAGTGCTTGACGCCTCGTCGCCTGCGGGCGAAAGCGCGGCGGTGCGCCATCTCATCCTGACCGGGAAGAATTCCGCCGAAATCGTCGCCGAAGCCGCGTCGGCGCTTCGCGCCGGAATGCTCGTCGCGCTACCGACAGAGACGGTTTACGGCCTCGCCGCCGACGCGGCCAACGGAGCCGCTGTCGCGCGCATCTTCGAGGCCAAGGGCCGCCCGCGCTTCAATCCGCTCATCTGCCACGTAACTGATGCGGCGATGGCGCGGCACTACGGGCATGCTCGAGGCGCGCGCGGAAGCGCTCGTGGAGCAATTCTGGCCGGGACCGCTGACGCTCGTCGTGCCGCTTGTGGCTGCGGCGCCGGTCCACCCGCTGGTGACGGCCGGACTTTCGACCATAGCCCTTCGTGTCCCCCACGGGCCTGCGCACGACGTGATCGCGGCGCTCGGCGGCGCGCTCGCCGCCCCCTCCGCCAACCTGTCCGGTCGGCTGAGCGCCACGCGCGCGGAGCATGTGATCGCACAGCTCGGCGACAAGGTCGCAGTCGTCGTCGACGCTGGGCCATGCACGGTCGGGCTTGAATCCACGATCGTCGCGCTTGCCGGAGACAAGCCGATGCTGCTTCGCCCCGGCGGCATTCCCGCGGAGGCAATCGAGGCGACGCTCGGCGAGGCGCTTCGTCGCGCCTCCGCTGGCGACCCCGTTACAGCGCCTGGCATGCTTTCCAGCCACTACGCGCCGCATCTGCCACTGCGGCTCGATGCAGCATCGGTAGGGCCAGGGGAAGCGCTTCTCGCCTTCGGGCCGACGCCAACCCCGGACGCAGGGCACGCCGTCGCGCAGAAGAATCTCAGCCCCTCCGGCGACCTCGTCGAGGCGGCGGCGAACCTCTTCGCCTTCCTGGCCGATTCTCGACGCAAGCGGAGCATCTGGTATCGCCGTGGCGCCGATCCCGCATGACGGACTCGGCGAAGCCATCAACGATCGCCTCGCGCGCGCTGCAGCCCCGCGCGACCCCACCCCATAAAGGAACCGCGGTCGGGATTGACGCGGCGCGGTGCGAGCGGGCAGATGCCCCGGGAAAGCGCGGCAGATTCCCTTTGACCACCCTCCTCCTGCATCACGCGGCGTTCCTGGAGCATCTGACGCCGATCGGGCACCCCGAGCGGCCGGACCGCCTGCGCGCCATCCATGCGGCGCTCGACATCCCCGATTTCGCTGCTCTGGTGCGGGTCGAGGCACCGCTCGCCGCGCCGGAAACGGCGCTTCTTTGTCACGCCGAGAGCTACGTCGAAGCGATCCACCGCGCGATCCCCGCAGAGGGGCTGGTGCGCATCGACTTGGACACCACGGTCTCACCCGGCTCGTGGGAAGCCGCGATGCGCGCGATCGGCGCCGGGCTCCATGCCATCAATGCGGTCGCGAAGGGCGAGGCCGCGAACGCCTTCTGCGCCGTGCGCCCACCGGGCCACCACGCCGAGACGGACAAGGCCATGGGCTTCTGTCTCTTCGACAACATTGCCATCGCCGCCCGCCATGCACAGAAGGAGCACGGCGTGGGCAAAGTCGCGATCGTCGATTGGGACGTGCATCACGGCAACGGCACACAGGAGATCTTCTGGTCCGATCCGACCGTGCTTTACGCCTCCACGCACCAGATGCCGCTCTTTCCCGGTACCGGAGCGCCATCGGAGACCGGCGTCGGCAACATCTTCAACGCGCCGCTCTCGCCGGGCGACGGCGCGGTGGAGTTCAAGGCAGCGTTCCGCGAGGTGATCCTCCCGGCGGTGCGCGCCTTCAAGCCCGAACTCGTCCTGATATCCGCCGGATTCGACGCGCATCGTCGCGACCCTCTCGCCGAGATCAACCTGGACAAAGAGGATTTCGCCTGGGCCACGGACGAGCTGATGCAGATCGCCGACGAGACCGCCGGCGGACGGGTCGTCGCGATGCTCGAAGGGGGCTATGATCTTAAAGGACTCGCGGCGTCGGCCGCCGCACATATCCGCCAGCTGATGACGGCGTGAGGAGAAAGACTTGTCGGATACCCCCCTTCCAGACGCGGGCACGCTCACCTTCGAAGCGGCGCTGAAGGAACTTGAGGCGATCGTGACGAAGCTTGAGCGCGGCGACGTGGCGCTTGAGGAATTGATCGCGATCTACGAGCGCGGCGAGGCCTTGAAAACGCGCTGCGAGGCACTGCTTGCGCAAGCCGAAGAGCGCGTGGAGAAGATCCGCGCGCAAGAGGGCAAGGCCGTCGGCACGGAGCCTTTTGACGCGAAGTAGACGCCGTCACTCCGCCCAGGGCGGCGTGAAGGCTGGCTCGTCGCCGATCTTCGCGCGGCCGCCGACAGGGAGCACGGCCAGGGCTTCGAACGGGACGTCGTGCGGATTGGAGAGCGCGAAATCCGTGTCTTCCGGCACGATCACCGCCCCGCCGGTCGCGACGTCGAACTCCTCGTCGCCGATCTTGAAGCGACCCTTGCCGGCGATCGCGACAAAAATCTCCTCGCGCGTCAAGCGATGCGTCAGCGGCTCGGTGGACGGCGCCATGGAAACCCGCCACACCGCCGTTTCGCGCGCGCCGCGGCTCGGCGAAGCAAGTCCGGTGAAGCGAACGCCGGGAATATCGAAGCTAGGGGCGTCGGCGGCGGGGATGACAGGCATGACGGCGGCTCCTCTTTGGTCTGACGGCGCACGGTTCAGCGTTGCGCCCTTAACAGAAAGTCAAGATACTTGACCATACAGGATTGCCAATAATGGTCAAGCCTCTTGACGAAAACATGCCGCCACTGCTCGACCACGTCGGCTGGCGTCTCTGGCGAGCGAGCCGGCAATGGAAGGAGGCGTTCGACGCCGGGATGCGCGAGCGCGGCTATCCCTGGTTCGGCGAGGCGCGCTCGAACGTCATCGGCTTTCTCGAACGCGACGGTATCCCCCAGAGCGATCTGGTCAAGCGGATGGGCCTGAGCAAGCAGGCCGTCCAGCAGCTCGTCGACGAGCTAGTCGCCGAGGGCGTCGTCGCGCGGCGTCCCAACCCCGCGGACAAGCGCGGGAACATCGTCGTCTTCACCCGCGCCGGCCTGTCGATGCTCGGCGATGCCAACAGCGTGAAGCTGGCGATCGAGGACGCCTACCGGACAAAGCTTGGCGTCAAGGGGTTCCGCGACCTGATCGCCGCCCTGCGCGGGCTCGACGACGACGCCTAGGGCGCTGGATTCCGCCACAAAGCCCGTTAGAAGGTCGGGCATGAACGCCGCACCCGCGAGAAAGCCCGCCGACACCCATTTCGTCGTCGCCTGCACCGGCGGCGAGGGCACAATTCTTGAGGCTCGTCCCCTCCCGGTTCCTGGCCGTGGCGAGATGGTGCTCGACCTTCGCGTTGTCGGCTTTTGTGGCACCGATCTCTTCAAGCTCAAGACCGGCAGCGCCGGGCCCGGCACGGTGCTCGGGCACGAGCTCGTCGGCGAGGTGTTGGCGCTGGGGTCGGGCGTCAAAAAATTCGCTCTCGGCGACCGCGTCGTGGTCCCGCATCACGTGCCCTGCGGCACCTGCGTCTATTGCCGCCGCGGCAATGAGACGATGTGCGAGGTGTTCAAAGAGAATCTTATGGAGCCGGGCGGCTTCGCCGACGCCATCCTGATCCGCCCGCGCGCGGTGGAATTTGCGGCACGCAAGATTCCGGAAGGTATCCCCGACGAGCGCGCGGTCTTCATGGAGCCCGCCGCCTGCGTGCTGCGCGGCATCGACCGCTCTGGGATCGACGCGGAAGGAACAGCCGTCGTGCTCGGGGCCGGCAGCATGGGTCTCCTGCATCTCCTCGTGCTGAAGGCCGTCTTCCCCAACGTCGACGTCGTGGTGGTGGATTTCGACGCGGACCGGCTCGCGCTCGGCGTCGAGCTTGGGGCAGCACGCACTGCGCAACCCGGCGACGAAGCGACGGCAGCCGTCCGCGCCCTCACTGAAGGCATCGGCGCCGACGCGGTGTTCGACACGGTCGGCGGAGAAAAGGCGCTTGCCGCCGGCATTGCGCTAACCCGCGCAGGCGGCTCGATCGTGCTCTTCGCGCACGCACCGGACGGTCAAAGCGCCGCCGTCGACTTGAACGCCGTCTTCAAGAGCGAGCGGCGGATCATCGCCACCTATTCCGGCGCGCTCCGCGAGCAGCAGCGGATTTTCGATCTTCTGGTCAGCGGCGCGCTCGATCCGACGCCGCTCGTCACACACACGATGCCGCTCGACGATTTTCGGAAGGCCGTCGAGCTCGTCGTGCAAAGAAAGGCCCTGAAGGTGCTGTTTACGCCCTCGCGCACCCGTGGCGCATGAGCGCCGCGCTCCCAAAGACCATGCAGGGCGCGATGCTCCTCGGCCCGGAGGAGATCGAGGTGCGCAAGGTTCCGGTGCCGCGCCCCGGTCCCGGCGAGGTTCTTTTGAAGATCGAAGCCGCGACCACATGCGGCACCGATGTGAAGGTGTTTCGGCGCGGCGGCCATCCGCGCATGCTGAAGGCGCCGACGCTTTTCGGGCACGAGATGGCTGGCGTCGCCGCCGCGATCGGCGAAGGCGTCACGGCTGTGAAAGAAGGCGATGCGATCGTCGTCGCCAACTCAGCCCCGTGCCTTCAATGCGAGCCATGCCGCCGCGGCCGCGAGAACCTCTGCGAGGACCTGCATTATCTGAACGGGGCCTTCGCCGAATATCTGCTGGTGCCGCGACGCTTCGTCGAGCGCAATGTGCACAAGATCCCGCCCGGTCTCTCCTTCGCGCGCGCCGCGCTCGCTGAGCCGCTCGCCTGCGTGCTGCACGGAATCGACGCCTGCGAGCTCGATCGCTACGGCGCGCTCGGCCCGGTCGAGATTCTGGTCTTCGGCGGCGGGCCGATCGGGCTCCTCTTCGTGGCGGCGCTCGCCGGCATGGGCCAGAGACCGGTGCTCGCCGACCCCAACCCGGGGCGCCTCGAGGTCGGCGAGAGACTTGGCGCAGCGCGCACCATCGAAATCGCGCGCGGCGGCGGCCAAGCGGCCGCGGTGCGCGCGGAGACGGATGGTGGCAAGGGTTACTGGATCACGGTCGACTGCACCGGGCAGCCGGGCGTCTGGCTCGACGCGATCGAGTCGCTCAGGCCGGGCGGGCTCGTCAATCTTTTCGGCGGCTGCGCACCCGGCACGTCGATCCCGCTCGACACGCATCTCATCCATTACAGCGAGCTGACGCTGAAAGGCGTTTACCATCACCGGCCCGAGACCTTCCGCCGCGCGATCGCGCTGCTCGCCGATCCGAAGTTCAAGGCTGACCTCCTGCTCTCCGGCACGCGGCCAATCATGGGCGTCGTCGACGCGCTCCAAAGCATGATCCGCAAGGAGGCTCTCAAGGTCGTGATCAGGAACGGCCCACCTTGACTACCGAGCGCGTGACGATTGAGCGCAGCGCGCGCGGCGTTTTGCGCAATCCGACAAGCGGCCCCGCCGCGCGAAAATCAACCTATGAAGATGCGGATTCTCATGCCGGCCGTGATAGCGATCGCGCTGACGTTTGCTGCCGGCTTCTATTTCGTGCGCAAGGTCGAGACCGCGCCGGCGGGCGTTACGCCGGTGGCCGACGAGGCGGTGGAATAAAGGTGGCGTCGCCTCGTATGGAAGTGAGTCGGGCGCGGCAATGAAGACCATGCGGATCGCCCTGTGGATCGTGGTCGCCGTGGCGCTCTTCGCGCTCGGCGCCTTCGCTGTGGGCGGCTTCCCTTTCGTGCACCGTTCACAAACGGCGAGCCTCAAGCCCGGCGCGCCGCTCGGCGGCCCGTTCCAGTTGATCGACGACAACGGCGCGCCCGTCACCGAGACGATCTTCCGCGGCAAGCCCTCCGTGACGCTCTTCGGCTACACGCATTGCCCGGACGTCTGCCCGACCGGACTGACCAATATGTCGCTTTGGGCCGACGCGCTCGGAGCGGACGCCGACAAGCTCCGCTTCGTCTTCGTCACCGTCGATCCGGAGCGCGACACGCAGCAGACGATGCACGAATATCTGAGCGCGTTCACCGCGCCGGTCGTCGGCGTGACCGGCCAGCCGGCCGCGGTCCATGCGATGACGAAGGACTACAAGATCTTCAGCCGCAAGGTTCCGCTCGCCGATGGCGACTACTCGATGGACCATACGGCCTCGATGATCCTGCAGGACGCGCGGGGCAACTTCATCGGCACGATCGACCCGAGCGAGACCCGCGACACGTCATTGGCCAAGCTGAGGCGGCTTGTGGCAGGATAGAGCCATGAGGCTCGATCCGATCACGCGAACGGCGCTTCTCGCCGCCGGGCTGCTGTTCTTCCTCGCCGGCGCCGGCTGGGCCTATTGGGGTACCGACATCTTCCTGAGCGCGATCATGTCCGGCCTCTCTTATTGCGGCTTCTGACGGCTTCCCGATGAGCGAGACGACGCGGATGCGCCTCGACGAGGCGCTTGTTGTGCGCGGTTTCGCGCCGACGCGCGCTCGCGCCCGTGACGCGATTCTGCGCGGATCGGTGACGGTCGAGGGTGCTGCGGAGATGAAGCCCGGACGCATGGTTGCGCCCGACGCGGCGGTTGCGATCGACGATCCGGCCAGCGGCTATGTCTCGCGTGCGGCGCTGAAGCTCGTCGCGGCGCTCGATGCGTTCGGCTTCGACCCGAAAGGACTCGACGCCCTCGACCTCGGCGCCTCGACCGGTGGCTTCACGCAAGCGCTGCTTGAGCGCGGCGCAGCGCACGTCGTCGCAATCGATGTCGGCCATGGCCAGCTGCATCCAACGCTCGCGGACGACAAGCGCGTGACGCTGCTTGAAGGATTGAGTGCGCGCGATCTGACCCGCGAGCATCTCGGCGGACGAAAGATCGGCGCGATCGTCGCCGACCTGAGCTTCATCTCGCTGAAGCTCGCGCTGCCGCCTACGCTCGCGCTCGCCGAACCCGATGCATGGGGCGTATTCCTCCTGAAGCCGCAGTTCGAGGTCGGCCGCGAGGCGATCGGCAAGGGCGGCATCGTGCGCGACGCAAGGGCGGCGGAAGACGCCGTTGAAGGCATCGCCGCTTGGCTCGATGAGGAGCAAGGATGGGGCGTGGTCGGAAAGGTCCCCTCCCCGATCGCCGGCGGCTCCGGCAACCGCGAATTCCTGATCGGTGCGCGACGTGCGTGAGGTCGTCGTCATCGAGACGATCGGACATCGCGGCGACGGCATCGCCATGACGCACCACGGCCCGCTCTACGTGCCCTTCTCGCTGCCTGGCGAGCGCGTCGCGGTGGAGCGCCAAGCCCACCACAAGGGCGATCGGGCGAGCATCGTTGAAATCGTCCTGCCAAGCCCCGAGCGCGTCGCACCGGTGTGCCGGCACTTCGGCCACTGCGGCGGCTGCGCGCTGCAGATGCTGCCGCTCGACGCAACACGAAAGCTGAAGCGCGACTTCGTCGTGGCGGCCCTCAGGCAGCGCGGTCTAACGCCGGACGTGGCGCCAACCATCGGCGTACCGCCATCCAGCCGTCGTCGCACAGCGCTGACAGCACTTCGCGCGAGCGACAAGCTCATGCTCGGCTATCACGAGCGGCTCTCGCACCACGTCGTCGACATCGAGGAATGTCCCGTGCTGGCACGGCCCCTGCAGGCGCGGCTCGGCGACATCCGCGCCATTGCCGAGCCGCTCGTCGGGACGAGCCGGCCCGCGCGACTGACCGTGCTCCTCACGGCCGCCGGGCTTGATCTCGACTTCCAAGGCGCACCATCACCCGATACGCCAACGATTGCGAAGCTCGCCGAGATCGCCGGAGGGCACGGCGTCGCGCGGCTCTGCGTCGACGGTGACCCAATCGTGACGTTGGCTGAGCCGGCGCTCGACATTGCCGGCATCGCGCTCACGCCGCCGCCCGGCGCTTTCGTTCAGACCTCGGCCGAAGCGGAAGCGGCGATGACGGCGCTTGTCACCGAGCATCTCTCGGGATCGAAGCGCATCGCCGACCTCTTCGCGGGGATCGGCACGTTCGCGCTCGCTCTCGCACGCAAAGCCGCGGTCCGCGCCGTCGAGGCGAACGAAGCGGCGCTGGCAGCGTTGGCGCAAGCCGTCCGCCACGCTTCCGGATTGAAGCTCGTCGAGACCGAGCGGCGCGACCTCTTCGTCGATCCACTTTCACCGAAGGAATTGGAAAAGTTCGACGGCGTCGTCTTCGATCCGCCTTTCGCCGGCGCAAAGGCGCAAGCGCAGACACTCGCCGCCTCGAAGGTGCCGCGCATTGCCGCCGTCTCCTGTAACCCCGCCACCTTCGCCCGCGACGCGCGCATCCTCGTCGACGGTGGCTACGTGCTTGAGCGCGCCGTGCCGGTCGACCAGTTCGTCTATTCGGCGGAAACCGAGGTTGTCGGGCTCTTTCGCCGCGACCGATAGCCCCTGGACGAACGGCACAATCGACACGACTTTATCCGGCAAGGACCCTGTCGATGCCCGAGACCCCGTTCGAACGCTTCGCCAACCGCGCCGCCTTCGCCGCCAGGCAGACCGGCCGCGTCGCCTGGTACGCCGGGCACGGCGCCGTCATGCGCCGCATGGTGCGGCGGCTTGAATCCGCGCCCGAAGCGCCGAAGCGCACGCCGGTAAAGCCGTCGAAGCCGGTACCCGGCATGCGCCGGATGCTGGCCGACGTGGCGGCGCTGCTTCAGCGCGACCTCGCCAATGCCGAAGCCGGTCTCTATCCCCTGCCGGAGGACGAGGACGGCGGCCTTGCCGGAATGCTCGCGCAAAGCCGAGAATTCTTCCGCGACGTGCCGGAAGTAGTGCGCAGGCGCGGTCACGCGCTATCGCGTGAGCTGCCGCCCGAGAACGGCGGCAAGCGTCCCGACTACTACCTGCAGAATTTTCATTTCCAGTCGGGTGGCTGGCTCACCGAGGAGTTGGCGCGTCTCTACGACATGCAGGTTGAAGTGCTCTTCTCCGGCGCAGCGAATGCAATGCGGCGGCAGGCGCTGGTCCCGATGGCAGAGGCGCTGAAGGGCCGCGACCAGCGCCGACTCGCCTATGCAGACATCGCCTGCGGACCCGGCTCTTTCCTGCTTCAGGCGCGGCAAGCCTTCCCACGCCTCCCTGCTTTCGCGATCGATCTCTCCGAAGCCTATGTCGCTGAGACGATGCGGCGACTTGGACGCCGGCCACGTATCCAGCCCCTCGTCGCCAAGGCGGAGGCGCTACCCCTTCCCGATGCGAGCCTCGACCTGGCAAGTTGCATCTTCCTCTTCCACGAGCTTCCGCCGGACGTGCGCCGCGACGTGGCGCGTGAGATCGGCCGCGTGATGAAGCCGGGCGGACTCTTCGTCTTCGTCGAGTCGCTCCAGCCCGGCGACGCACCCGACTATGATGGGCTTCTGGAGATTTTCCCGGCGCTCTTCCACGAGCCGTATTTCACGAGCTACCTCGACGAGGATTTGGAGGCGCTCTTCGATGAGGCAGGCTTCGCGCTGGAGAGAACGACGAACGCGTTCTTCTCGAAGGTGGTCGCATTCAGGAAGGGGTAGTTGCCCCGCGCCTCAGAAGACCACATCCACCAACCTTGTCGTCATTGCCGGGCTTGACCCGGCAATCCATTCCGTGACCGCGGCATCGTTCACGACCGTTCTGGAATGGATGCCCGGATCAAGTCCGGGCATGACGACAACTGCAGAAACGCACCTACTTCGTCCCGTACATCCGGTCGCCGGCGTCGCCGAGTCCAGGCACGATGTAGCCGTGGTCGTTCAGGTGATCGTCGATCGCCGCCGTGAAGACCGGCACGTCGGGATGCGCGGTGCGGAACCGCTTGATCCCCTCCGGCACGGCGAGCAGGCAGACGAAGCGGATGTCCTTCGCGCCGCGTCCCTTGAGCTTGTCGACCGCCGCCACGGCCGAATTCGCCGTCGCCAGCATCGGGTCGACGCAGATCACCGTGCGGTCCGCCAGATCCTCCGGCGCTTTGAAGTAGTATTCGACCGGCTGCAGCGTCTTCGGATCGCGATAAAGCCCGATATGCGCGACGCGCGCCGACGGAACGAGGTCGAGCATGCCTTCGAGCAGCCCGTTACCGGCGCGAAGGATTGAGGCAAAGACCAGTTTCTTGCCGGCGATCTTGCGAGCTTTCATCTTGGTCAGTGGCGTCTCGATCTCGACCTCTTCGAGCGGCAGGTCGCGCGTCGCCTCGTAGCAGATGAGGCCGGCGATCTCGCGCAGAAGCTGCCTGAACCCGCGGGTCGAGGTGTCCTTGTCGCGCATGATCGTCAGCTTGTGCTCGATCAGCGGGTGATCGATGACCGTGACGCCTTGGTAGTCTTGCTTGGCCATGCCCGCCGCCTCCTGTTTTGTGGAGTTCATACACGGGAGAGCCAAACGCGCCAAACCCTCACATCATCGGCGTACCGATGCGGAGCGGCGGCAGCGCGAGGTGGCTGGCGATCGTCTGCGCCACGTCGGCGTAAGTCTGAAGGTGCCCGCCATTACGGCCTTCGATCTTCGGCCCGAAGGCAAGCACCGGGATATTCTCGCGCGTATGGTCGGTGCCCTTGTATGTCGGATCGTTGCCATGGTCGGCGGTCAGGATCACGAGGTCGCCCGGCTTCAGGATCGCGAGCAGCTCCGGTAGCCGCCGGTCGAATTCCTCCAGACACCAGGCGTAGCCCGCGACGTCGCGGCGATGCCCAAAAACCTGGTCGAAATCGATGAAGTTCGTGAAGACGAGGTCGCCGTCCTTCGCCTCGGAAATCGCTTCAAGCGTGCGATCGAACTGGCTTTCGTTGTCGGGCGCCTTCAAGACCTTGGTGACGCCGCGTCCGGTGAAGATGTCGGAGATCTTTCCGACGCCATAGACGTCGCGCTTCTTCGAGACGCAGAGGTCGAGCAGCGTTTCGCCGGGCGGCGGCACGGCGAAATCCTTGCGGTTGCCCGTGCGGTGAAATTCGCCGCGCTTCTCGCCGACGAAGGGGCGCGCGATGACACGGCCGATCTTCAGCGGATCGCAGAGCTTTCGTGCGACCTTGCAGACCTCATAGAGCCGCTCCAGCCCGAAATGCTCCTCGTGCGCGCAGATCTGGAAGACGGAATCCTGCGACGTATAACAGATCGGCTTCCCGGTCTTGATATGCCTCTCGCCGAGCTCCTCGATGATCTCCGTGCCCGAGGCGTGCTTGTCGCCGAGGATGCCAGGGATCTTCGCTCGGCTGATCAGCGATTCGGTCAGCACCTTGGGAAAAGCGGGGACGGTATTCGGGAAATAGCCCCACTCGAACGGCACCGGCAGCCCCGCCAGTTCCCAGTGTCCGGACTGCGTGTCCTTGCCCTTCGACACTTCGCTCGCATAGGCCCAGATCGCCTCCGGCTTCTCGATCCGCTCGATGCCGGCAGGATGGACGCCCGTTGAAGCCTCCGCGGCACGGCAGAGACCGAGCCGGTTCATCACCGGGATGTTGAGCGGACCGGCGCGAAGCCCCGCTTTGTCCGCAACGCCCGAAGCGCATGCCGACGCGATATGGCCGAGCGTATCCGCACCCTTGTCACCAAAGCGGTCGGCATCCTCGGCACCGCCGATCCCGACCGAATCCATCACGAGAAGCATTGCCCGCGCCATCTCAATGAGCCTCGCTGCCGATGCGTTCGTAAATGAGCCGGCGACCGGCGGGCGGCTCGCCGATTTTGTAGGCGTCGCGGATCGCATGCGCGGCTGCCTCCATCGTGGATTCTTCACGCGCGTGGACGAGCGCCAGGGGTTTCTCTGGCCCGACCTCGTCACCAATCCCCGCAAGCGCCGTCAGCCCCACTGCATGGTCGATCGAATCCTCGGCGCGCGTCCGCCCGCCGCCCAGTGCGACGATCGCGACGCCCAGCGCACGCGCATCGACCGATTCGACGACGCCTTTCTCAGCCGGCAGTGCCGCCTTCACAACCGGCGCCTCCGATAGATGCTTCCTCGGATGGTCGACGAAATCCTTCGGGCCGCCGAGCGCCGACACCATCTTCTGAAAGATCTCCGCCGCTCGGCCCTTCTCCAACGCGGCCTTTGCCAGGGCTCGCGCCCCGTCGGCGGATTCGGCGATGCCGCCAAGGACGAGCAGCTCCGCCGCAAGCGCCAGCGTCACTTCCTCGAGCCGCGCGTCACGATGCGCGCCGGTCAGGAAGTCGACGGCGTTCTGAACCTCGACGGCGTTTCCCGCGGCGGAGGCGAGCGGCTCGTTCATATCGGTGATGAGCGCGCTGGTTTTGAGTCCGGCGCCGTTCGCGACCGCGACGAGGCTTTCCGCCAGTTCACGCGCATCCTCCATCTTGGCCATGAAGGCGCCCGACCCGGTCTTCACGTCGAGCACGAGACCCTGCAATCCCGCCGCGAGCTTCTTCGACAGGATCGAGGTGGTGATGAGCGGCACGGACTCCACCGTAGCCGTCACGTCGCGGATCGCATAGAGCCGCCTGTCCGCGGGCGCGAGATCGCCGGTCTGCCCGATGATGGCGCAGCCGGCAGCGGCGATCGCCTTGCGGAAGAGCGCCTCATCCGGCTGTGTTCGGTATCCCGGGATCGAGTTCGAGCTTGTCGAGCGTGCCGCCGGTATGGCCGAGGCCCCTCCCCGAGATCATCGGCACGACGCCGCCGCATGCCGCCACGATCGGCGCGAGCATGAGCGAGACGTTGTCGCCCAGCCCGCCGGTCGAGTGCTTGTCCAGCACCGGGCCGTCGACCTCCGGCCAGTCAAGCACGTCGCCGGAATCGCGCATGGCGAGTGTCAGCGCAACGCGTTCGTCCATGTCCATGCCGCGGAAGAAGACGGCCATGGCGAACGCCGCGACCTGTCCCTCACTGACCGTTCCGTTTGTCAGCCCCTCGATCAGGAAGGCGATCTCGTCCTTCGATAGCGCGCCGCCGTCGCGCTTCTTGCGCACGATCTCCTGCGGCAGGAAGCGCACCTTGCCGCTCATGCCGGCCATGCGGATAGCATCCGTTGCAAGATACGTTGAAGCTTCGCGCCGCCTTGCGGCGCCACGGCCTTTGTCTCGGCGTGCGAAAGCTCCGCCCCGGTCATGCCGGCGGCGTAGTTGGTGATCGCCGAGAATGCGACGACGCGAAGCTTGAGAAAACGCGCCAGGATCGCCTCCGGCACCGTCGACATGCCGACGGCATCGGCGCCAAGCGTTCGTGCGGCGCGGATCTCCGCTGGCGTCTCGAAGGTCGGGCCGGAGAACCACATGTAGACGCCCTCGTGGAGCGTGATCCCCTCCTTGTCCGCGGCGGCAAGAGCGGCGGCGCGGAGTGTCGGATCATAAGCCGAGGTTAGCCCCACGAAGCGGTCGTCGCTCTTCTCGCCGATCAGCGGGTTCGTGCCGGAGAAGTTGATATGGTCGGCAATGAGCATGACCGCGCCGGGCGGTTGCTCCTCGCGCAGGCTGCCGGCGGCGTTGGTCAACACCAGATCGCCGACGCCGAGCGCCTTCAAGGTTTCGAGCGGCACACGCATGACGTCGGCGCGCCCGTGCTCGTAATAGTGCGCGCGGCCGGAAAGCACCACGACCGCCTCGCCGCCGACGCGGCCCACGACGAGCTCACCGGTGTGTCCCGATACGGAAAGCGTTGGAAAGCCTTCGAGCTCGCCGTAGGGAATCGCGACGGCGTCCGCTACGCTCTTGGTGAAATCGCCAAGGCCGGAGCCGAGCACGATGCCGACGCGCGGCACAAGCTTCGTGCGCGCGCGGATCAGCTCCGCGTTCTTTGCCGCAGCCTCCGTCATCCGAGCGACTTCGGGCCGAACGCCTTGGGCAAGAGATCGCCGAGCGTGATCGTCTCGACGACTCCCGTCTTGTCGCAGAGATGCACGAGCGTCTCCTCAGCGCCGAACTCTTTCAGCCGCTGGCGGCAGCCGCCGCAGGGCGTGATGAGCGGCAGCTTTTCCGCCACCACCGCCACCTCTGCGATCTTTTTGCCCCCGCCCATCACCATCGCGGCGATCGCGGTGGTCTCCGCACACCAGCCTTCGGGATAGCTGGAGTTCTCGATATTGCAGCCAGAATAGACGGTGCCGTCGTCGGCAAGGACCGCTGCGCCGACCGGAAACTGCGAATAAGGCGCATGCGCATTGCGCATTGCGGCGCGCGCGGCATCGAAGAGCCTGGATGCTGCGGGGGTCACTGGATAGGCCCCAAGGCAAGCGCCGACTGGCCTTCGCGCTGCGGCGTGGCGAGGATCAAAGCCCAGTAGTTGCGATGCTTGGAGCCCGCAGGCGTTGCGACGGCGGCGATCCCGATCTCTGTTGCATAGGGGCTGAGAAGGTTCCGACGATGCCCTGCCGAGCTCTTCCAGCCGCTCATCGCATCGTCGAGCGTCGAATAGCCTGCCGCGAGGTTCTCCGCGACATAGCCCCACTCGTAGCCGACGGCGGCGACGCGCTGCGGCAGGGACGCGCCAAGCTTGTGACCGATCTGGTCGCGCTCGCCCATCACCTGGGCATAGCTCGCCGCCGCCTGCATCAGGCGCGAGTTGACACTGACCGGGCCGAGCCCGTTCTCCGCGCGGAAGGCAGAGATCAGGTGCGCCGCCCGGCCCGCGTCGACCGGGATCGGAGTCACAGGGTTCACCGTGCTCGTCGAGCACGCGGCCAGCCAGAGCCCGAGGCTCAGAACGGCGGCGCGGAAGAACGTGGGCATCATCAAAGCGGGCCGGAACTGCAAGGCGTGGGGGCTTTTTGTAGCTGCTTTGCCTTGTTCCGTCAGCCCATTCCGGCCGCCCCGGCCGGCGCGAACCGGCTTGGCGATGCCTCATGAAAATGCAAAGCTTCCCGCCAGAGCACGCCCCCATCGTCGCCGGCGGTGCTGTGCGAAGGGGGAGCCGAAACTGCCATCCACACAGGAGGTTGCGTTGAGAGACAGAGCCACCACCACGTCCTTTGTCGCGCTTATGGCCGCCGCCGCGTTCGGCGCTATGACCGCTTCGGCATCGGCGTTCACAGCCTGCCAGGTCACCGACCTCGGCGGCGTCGACGATAAGGGCTTCAACCAGACCGCCTGGAAAGGCGTTGAGGATGCCGAAAAGTCGGTCGGGGTCGAGGGCAAGCTGCTCGAGTCCAAGGCCGAGACGGACTACGTGCCGAACATCAACTCGTTCGTCGCCGAGAAATGCGACATCATCATCACCGTCGGCTTCCTGCTCGGCGACGCCACCAAGGCGGCGGCTGAGGCGAATCCCGACCTCAAGTTCTCGATCGTCGACTACGCCTATGACCCGACCATTCCGAACGTCCTCGGCCAGGTCTATGCCACCGACGAAGCGGCGTTCCTTGCAGGTTATCTCGCGGCAGGCGTATCGAAGTCCGGCGTCGTCGGCACGTTCGGCGGCATCAACATCCCGCCGGTGACGATCTTCATGGACGGCCTCTATTACGGCGTCGAGTACTACAACAAGCAGAAGGGCACCGATGTGAAGGTGCTCGGCTGGGATCCGATGAAGAAGGAAGGCCTCTTCACCAACAACTTCGACTCGCTCGATGACGGCCGAACCTTCGCCAAGAACCTCGTCGACGAGGGTGCTGACATCGTCGTCCCCGTCGCCGGTCCGGTCGGCCAGGGCTCCGCCGCGCTCGCCACCGAAATGGGCGCCGACAAGCTCAAGATCATTGGCGTCGACGTCGACCAGTACGAGACCGATCCTGAGCACGGCGCCGTGTTTCTGACCTCGATCCTGAAGCGCATGGATTCGACCGTCGTCGAGGCCATCAAGGAAGCCAACGACGGCACGTTCAAGGGCGGCGTCATCGTCGGCACGCTAGCGTCGGGTGGCGTCGGCCTCGCTCCGTACCACGATCTCGACTCCGCGGTTCCCGCCGACTTGAAGGCCGAGCTCGACACGATCGCCGCCGGCATCAAGGACGGCTCGATCAATGTGAAGGGCATGTAACGCCCGACACGTGAAATGCTCCGCCGCACGCCTCGCGGTGCGGCGGAGCCCAAGGGGCGCGGGCGGGGCTTTCGGTTTTGGATATCGAGCTACGCGGCATCACCAAGCGCTTCGGCGAGGTCGTCGCAAACTCAAACGTCAATCTGACCATCCGAGCCGGAGAGATACTGGGCCTGCTCGGCGAGAACGGTGCCGGCAAGACCACGCTGATGAATATCCTCTCCGGGCTCTATCGCCCGGACGAGGGCCAGATCCTGATCGACGGCAAGCCGACCTATTTCGAAAGCGCCAAGGACGCCATTCACGCCGGCATCGGCATGGTGCACCAGCACTTCATGCTGGTGCCGGTCTTCACCGTCGCGGAGAACGTCGTGCTCGGCGTCGAGCCGACCGGCGCGCTCGACCGTCTCGACATCGCCAAGGCACGCGAGCAGGTCAGAGAGATCAGCGGCGCGCATGGGCTTGAGGTCGACCCCGACGCGATTATCGAGGAAATACCGGTCGGCACGCAGCAGCGCGTGGAGATCCTGAAGGTCCTCTTCCGCTCTGCCGACGTTTTGATCTTCGACGAGCCGACCGCCGTGCTCACGCCGCAGGAAGTGACCGACTTCTTCGGCATCGTGCGCTCGCTCCGCGACGCGGGAAAGGCCCTCGTCTTCATCACCCATAAGCTCCGCGAGGTGCTGGAAGTCTCCGACCGCATCAGCGTGCTCCGCGGCGGCAAGGTCGTCGGCGAAAGCAACCCGAAGACCGCGACCGAAGCGGAGCTCGCCGAGATGATGGTCGGCCGGCACGTGCGCTTCGAAGTGGAGAAGCGCCACGCGCCGCCCGGCGAGCCGCTGCTTGTCGCGAAGGGATTGAAGGCGCTCAACGAGCGCGACGAGATCGCCGTCGACGACGTCGACCTTACCATCCGTGCCGGCGAGATCGTCGGCGTCGCTGGCGTGCAGGGCAACGGCCAGACCGAGCTCGTCGAAGCGCTGACCGGCCTTCGGTCCCTCGCCGCCGGCTCCATCAGCTTCCTCGGCGAGGACATCACCAAGGCTTCGACCCGCGAGCGGCATCGCCGCGGCATTGCACACATACCGGAGGACCGTCAGCGCTCCGGCATCGTCGGCTCTTTCAACATCGCCGAGAACGCCGTGCTCGACAGCTACTACGACCGCCGCTTCTCCAGCGGCATCACGCTGCGCTGGAACGACGTCTACGCCGAGACGAGCCGCATCGTCACAGATTTCGACGTCCGCACGTCCTCGATCTTCGAGACTGCCGATCACCTTTCCGGCGGCAACCAGCAAAAGCTTGTCGTGGCGCGCGAGCTCTCGCGCGACATCAAGCTGATGATCGCATCGCAGCCGACTCGCGGCGTCGACGTCGGCTCGATCGAATACATCCATGCGCGCCTGGTCGAGGCGCGCGACCACGGCGTCGGCGTGCTCATCGTCTCAACCGAGCTCGATGAGATCATGTCTGTCTCCGACCGCATCCTCGTGATGTTCCGCGGCAAGGTGGTCGCCACATTCGAGGGCACCAAGGCCGGAGTGAACGAGATCGGTCTGGCGATGGCGGGGGCAACCGCATGAGCGACGGGAGTGCCGTCGATCGAGCCTCGAACACGCTTCTGAAGCGCGCCGTCGCCACCCGCGACGAGATCAGCGACGTCGTGCTCGTTCCGATTCTGGCGGTGCTCATGGCGCTGATCCTCGGCGCCATCACGATGTTGGCGACCGGAGTCTCTTGGACAGCGATCGGCATCTCCTACCTGGCGCTCTTCGAAGGCTCGCTCGGCTCTCTCTCCGCATTCTCCGAGACGCTGACGGCCGCCGCTCCGCTGACATTGGCCGGCCTCGGCATCGCGCTCGCCTTCCGCGCAGGCCTCTTCAACATCGGCGCGGAGGGCCAGCTCATCCTGGGCGGCATGGCCGCCGTCGTGGTCGGCTTCGCTTTGAAGGGCATGCCGGCCTACGTGCACCTGCCGCTCGCGCTTCTCGCCGGGGCGCTGGTCGGCGCGCTATGGGCGTCGATCGCGGGTTGGCTGCGCGCTGCGACCGGCGCACACGAGGTGATCACCACGATCATGCTCAACCTGATCGCGCTCCGCCTGACCGACTACTTGCTGAAGAACCCGCTGATCCAGAAGGCCGGCCGCAGCGACCCGATCTCTGAATCCGTGCTGCCCTCAGCCGAGCTGCCGCGGCTCCTCGCCTGGGTCGACCCGAACCTTCGCGTGCACGCCGGCATCATCCTCGTCGTCATCGCGGTGTTGGTCGTCTACTGGCTGCTCTTCCATACCACGATCGGCTTCGAGTTCCGCTCAAGCGGCGCCAACCCTGACGCCGCGCGCTATGCCGGCATGCGCTCAAGTCTCATTATCGTGCTCGTCATGGCAAGCGCCGGCGCGCTCGCCGGCCTCGCCGGCGCCAACCAGGTGCTGGGCGTGCTCGGCCGCGCCTCGCCCGGCTTTTCCGGCGGCGCCGGCTTCGACGCCATCGCGGTCGCTCTCCTCGGCCGCTCGCACCCCTTCGGCGTGCTTCTCGCCGGACTCTTGTTCGGCGCGCTCCAGGCCGGCGGACGGCAGATGCAGATCGACGCCGGCGTGAGCCTCGACCTGATCGCCATCATCCAGGCGCTCATCATCATCTTCATGGCCGCGCCCATGTTGGTGCGCGCCGTCTTCCCCTGGGTCTTCCCCAAGCCGGGCCGCTAGGGCCACGAGGACGAGAGCGATGGCGGTATCGGAAACAGGCTTAGTCGGTCAGACGCATGATCCGGAGCTGACCCGGCGCCGGCAGACCATGATTACCGCCTGGGCTCTCCTCGTGCTTGCCGTGATCGTCGCCGGCACACTCGGGTTGGAATCAGAAGGCAGCGCATCGTTCCGCCTGACCTTCCCGGGCGATATGTTCGCGATGCCGAACCTCGTCGTTCCGGCGTCGCCCTATTGCTATCTCGTCGCCGCGATCCTCGCCTTCTTCGGCGTCAGGCTCTTCATGCGCGGCGGAGCGCGCTGGTCGGCGCTCTTTCTCGGCATCGGGCTCTTCTTGATGGTGACGGCGTTCCTCGTCTGGGCGACCGCCGGAAAGTCCTTCTCGCTGACCGGCATGCTCCAGGCGACTTTGGTGCGCGCCATCCCGATCGCGCTCGGCGGTCTCTCCGGCGTCCTTTGCGAGCGCGTTGCGGTCGTCAATATCGGCATCGAAGGGATGCTTCTCTCCGGCGCCTTCACGGGCGCCGTGGTCGGCTCGCTCATCGGCAATATCGGTGGGCTCGCGGCAGCTGTGGTGGTCGGTGGGCTCTTCGGCCTCCTCCTCGCCTTCCTCACCGTCACCCACCGCGTCGACCAGATCATCGCCGGCGTCGCGATCAATCTCTTCGTGCTCGGGCTAACCTCCTATGTGTCGAGCCAGGTGCTGACCGTGCACCGTAGCCTCAACAATGCGCACGTCTTCCGCGCGATCGACATTCCGGGGCTGAGCGACTTGCCGCTCATCGGTCCGGTGCTCTTCCAGCACAACATCTTCGTCTACGGCGCGCTCATACTCGTCGCTGTCGCGACGTATTATCTCTTCCACACCAGGCATGGGCTTCGCGCGCGTGCCGTTGGCGAGCATCCGGAGGCAGCGGATACGCTCGGCCTCAATGTCTATCGCATCCGCTATCTGAATGTGACGCTCGGCGGCATGGTCGCGGGCTTCGGCGGCGCCTGGTTCACGCTCGGCTCCGTCGGCCGCTTCGACGAGGGCATGACCGGCGGGCGCGGCTTCATTGGGCTCGCTGCCATGATCTTCGGACGCTGGCATCCAGTTGGAGCGCTGCTTGCGGCGCTCGTCTTCGGCTTCGCCGATTCGCTGCAGCAGAAGCTCGCCATCTTGCAAACGCCGATCCCGTCGGAGTTCCTGGCAATGGCGCCCTATGTCGCGACCATCGTGCTGGTCGCCGGCATCGTCGGTCGCGCAAGACCGCCGGCGGCCGACGGCAAGCCCTACATCAAAGAATAGCCCGGGGGGCACGCTCGATGCCTGACACAGACTCGACCGCGCTCCCCTTCCCCGTTCTGATCGGGGATATCGGCGGCACCAACGCCCGCTTCGCCATCGTCCCCGACCGCGACGCGCCGGTCGAACACTTCCATCCCGTGCCGACTGGCAACTACTCCGACATCGAATCGGCGGTCGAGGAATCCGTCTACGCCTACTCGAAACATAGGCCCCGCTCCGCATTGATCGATCTTGCGGGACCGATCGTCGGCGACGCCGTCGACCTCACCAACGCGGACTGGGTGATCCGCCCGCGTGACATGATCGGAAGTCTCGGGCTGACCAATGTCTTGCTCCTGAACGACTTCGAGGCGTTGGCCCTGGCGCTGAATGCACTCGCGCCGGAGGACGTCGTGAAGATCGGTGGCGGCGAGCCCTCGCCGACCGGCGCCAAGGTGGTGATCGGCCCGGGGACAGGACTCGGCGTCGGCGGGCTGGTCCATGCCGGCGGCCAGGACGGCCCATGGGTGCCGGTGCCGGGCGAAGGCGGCCACGTCGAGCTCGGGCCCGCCGAGGCGGACGAGTTCGCGCTATGGCCGAACGTCACGCCGGAACACGGACGCATCTCGGCGGAAGTGCTTCTCTCCGGCCGCGGCATCGTCGCGCTCTATCGCGCCGTCGCGAAGACCGCGGGCGACGCGCCGCGCTACACGTCTCCCGCGGAGGTGACCAAAGCCGCCCTTGAGAAATCAGACCCACTCGCTGTCCGCACGTTGACGCTCTACGCACGCCTCCTCGGCCGCCTCGCCGGAGACATGGCACTCGTCTTCATGGCGCGCGGCGGTGCTTATGTCGGCGGCGGAATTCCGCCGCGCATCCTCCCCTTCCTGCAAAGCGGCGAGTTCCGCCGCGCGTTCGAGGCCAAAGCGCCGCATGAAGCGGTGATGGCGACGATTTCGGCCTACGTCATTGTCGGCGAGAATCCCGCGCTGAAGGGCTTGGCCGCCTATGCGCGCGCGCCGGAACGCTTCGGCGTAAACCTTTCAGGAAGACGTTGGCTGAGATAAGGAGCGACAGTCTAGGTGGACGGCGAGATGATGCTCTATCCAGGCTTTCGCGGGGCGGGGTGAGCGGTTGACCAAGCGCATCGAGGACTACGGCTTCATCGGCAATCTGCTGTCCTGCGCGCTCGTGGCGAAGGACGGTTCGATCGACTGGCTTTGCCTGCCGCGCTTCGATTCCGATGCCTGCTTCGCCGCGCTCCTCGGAACCGAGGAGAACGGCTACTGGAAGATCGCTCCCGTCGAGGAAGGCGCCAAGATGACGCGCCGCTATCGCGACGGCTCCACGATCCTGGAGACGACGTTCGAGACAGCAAGCGGCCAAGTCACGCTGATCGACTTCATGCCGCTCTCGCAAGACGAGGAGCACGTCGACCTCTTCCGCGTCGTGCGCGGCGACCGCGGACACGTCAAAATGCGGACCCAGCTCGTGCTCCGCTTCGGCTATGGCGCCACCGTGCCCTGGGTCAGGCGCACGGACTTCGGCCTCCGCGCCGTCGCAGGCCCCGACGCCGTCGAGGTCCATACCGGCGTGGCGATGCGCGGCGAGAACTATCGCACCGTCGGCGACTTCTCGGTTGGCGAGGGCGCCTCAGTCCCCTTCGCGCTCTGCTGGCATCCCTCGCATCGCGCCCGCGAAACCCGCATCGACCCGGATGCACGGCTCACCGAGACCGACACGTCGTGGCGCGAATGGTCGGGACGCTGCCGTTTCGGCAACCACGACCCGCATCCCTGGCGCGACGCCGTAGTGCGCTCGCTGGTCACGCTGAAAGGCCTTTCCTACCGCCCCACCGGCGGCATCGTCGCCGCGGCCACGACCTCGCTGCCGGAGCAGATCGGCGGCAAGCGCAACTGGGACTATCGCTTTTGCTGGATTCGCGATGCGACGCTGACTCTCTACGCGCTCCTGACCTCCGGCTACCGCGAGGAGGCGCGCGCTTGGCGGCAGTGGATGCTGCGCGCCGCGGCCGGCCATCCTTCGCAACTGCAGATCATGTACGGGCTTTCCGGCGAGCGGCGGCTCTACGAGACGGAGCTCGACTGGCTCTCAGGTTACGAAGGCTCGAGCCCCGTCCGCGTCGGCAACGCCGCTTATGATCAATTGCAGATCGACGTCTACGGCGAGCTGATGGATGCGCTTCACGTCGGGCGCAAGTATCAGCTTGAGCCGTCGAAGGAAGCATGGAACTTCCAACGCGTGCTGCTCGGCTATCTGAAACGGAAGTGGCCGCGTCCCGACAAGGGCATTTGGGAGATGCGCTCCGGCGCCAAGCACTACACCCATTCCAAGCTCATGGCCTGGGTCGCCTACGATCGCGCGGTGAAGGGCGTTGAAGATTACGGCCTCTCCGGCCCGGTTGAGGAATGGAAGAAGGAGCGCGAGACGATCCGAAGCGAGATCCTCGAACAGGGCTGGAGCGACAAGCGCAAGAGCTTCGTGCAGACCTACGGTGGCGAGGCGCTCGATGCAGCGCTCCTGATGATCCCGACGGTCGGCTTCCTGCCCGCAGACGATCCGCGCGTCGTCACCACCGTCGAGGCGATCCAGCGCGACCTGACCGAGGACGGCCTGATTCTGCGCTACCGCACCGACGCGACCAAGGACGGCGTCGCCGGCCAAGAAGGTGCATTTCTCGTCTGCACGTTCTGGCTCGCCGACGCGCTCGCTATGATCGGGCGCCACGACGAGGCGGCGGAGCTCTTCGAGCGGCTGCTTTCGCTCAGGAACGATCTCGGGCTGCTCGCAGAGGAATACGACCCGCGCGAAAAACGCCAGCTCGGCAACTTCCCGCAGGCCTTCTCCCATGTCGGCCTGGTCAACACCGCCAACAACCTGATCTCCTCCGAGGGCCCAGCCCAACAGCGCGCCGAAGAAGCGCCGCCGACGGAACAACGCGCGGCCGCGGCTGCAGGCTGACGCTTCAGCCGAGCTCTACGATCTGCCCGCCCGCCGCCTTAGCGTCTTCCGGGTCGTGCGTGACCAGGAGGACAGGCAGCCCGTATTTCCGCGCCTCTTCGAATACGAGCGCGCGCACTTGCGCACGAAGCGCAGCGTCGAGGCGCGAGAACGGCTCGTCAAGGACGAGCGCTTCGGGGCGGGCGAGGAGTGTGCGCATCAGCGCGACGCGCGCCGCCTGCCCGCCGGAGAGCGTCGCCGGATCGCGCTCCGCGTAGCCTTCGAGCCCGACTTCCGCGAGTGCGGCCTCGACCGCAACACGGCGGGCCGCACGGCCTTTCACCGCCGGTGTCAGCCCAATCAGAAGATTGCCCGCGACCGAACGGTGCGGAAGCAGCAGCGCGTCCTGGAAGAGGAGCCCAATGCCGCGCCTCTCAGGTGGCAGCGACGTAACATCGCGGCCGTTGAGCAGGACCTTGCCGCTCGCCCGGAAATCGTGACCGAGGAAGCCGCCGACGAAGGCAAGCAGCGTCGACTTGCCGACGCCCGACGGCCCCATCACCGTCAGCACCTCGCCAGGACGCACAGCTGCGTCGAGGCGGACGAGGCGCTCGCCGTCGAGGCTGATCGAGACCTCGCGGAGCGCGAGCCCGCATGCGTCGTTGCCGCTCATGCCGAAGACAGCATGGCGCGCCGGTCGCGGAAGAGAAACGCCGGCACGATCGCGGCAATCGCGAAGCCGAGGAACGGCAACAGTGCCTGCACCAGCGCCGTGGCGCCGACGAGCCGCGGATCGCCGCCGGAAGCGAGCGCCACCGCCTCGGTGGTGACGGTCGGCCAGCGTCCACCGCCGACGAGAAGCGTCGGCAGATAAAGCGCGACCGAGACGGCAAACCCAAGCGCCGCTGCGGTCAGCACCGGCCGCGCCAGCATGGGAAGCCGAACGCGCCAGAAGACGGCGTCCCGCCCATGCCCGAGCGCGCGGACCGCGAGACCGTAGCGGGGATCCCATGCGCTCCAGGGATCGGAGAGCGACAGGAGAACGTAGGGAAAGACAAAGACGAGATGGACGAGCCCAACGGCGACGAACGTCCCGTCGAGCCCGGCGAAGACGAAAAGGATCTGCAGGCCGAACAAGAACGCCACCTGCGGCGCAATGAGCGGCACGTAAAGCGCGTGAAGCGCCCTATCCGGACCACGCAAGCCGGCCCGCGCCGCGCTTTCGAGCACGCCAAGCGCGAGCGCAGTCGCAACAAGAACTCGAAACGCAGGCGAGGAGAAGCGTGTCGCCGATGACCATCCCGAAACTCTGCATCAGCCGCATCCAGGTGGTGAGCGTCAGCACTTGCGGAAAGAGGCTCGGGAAGCGCCACCATCCGGCAACCGACCAGAGCGCGAGGAGGCAGAGGCCGGCAAGCACGGTCGCCGCGGAAAGCGACATCGCAAAACTTGCCGCATGTCGCAGCCAGGCGTCGCCAAGTGCGCGCCGGCCGGAGCGGGCGAGCAAAGTGCATATCGCGGCGCCGACGCGCTCCGCCGCCAGCCAGACGAGAAGCGCTGCGCCGGTGACACCGACCTGAAGCACCGCACCGGCCGCGGCGACGAAATGCCGGGAGAGATCGGGATCGTGCTGCCAGTCGATGACGCGCACCGCGAGCGGCGCGGGCGTCGTCGGCCCAAGGATCAACGCGACGTCGACGACGGAGGTGGAGAAGGCGAGCACCGCGAGAACCGGGAGCCGGAGCTGCCGATAGAGCGCGGGGAGCACGGCGTGCATGAAGCCGACGATCCGCCCATAACCGAGCGCTGCGATCATCCGCTCCATCTCCGCGGCGCGCGCCTGCGGCAGCGCCGCGAGCGCCATCAGGAAGAGGAATGGGATCTCCTTCACGACGAGCCCGCCGACCATCGCAAAGCCGAGCCGGTCCTGCACGATGAGGATATCGGGCGGACGCTCTATGCCGAAAAGCGGTGCCGCAAGCCGGAAGAGAAGCCCGGAGGGCGCGATCAGGAACGCGAGCCCGAAGGCAGCCGCCGCGTGCGGCACGCTGAGAAGCGGCGAGACGAGCCGCGCGAGCCCACGGAAGAGCCGCGTCCCACGCCACCCGGCAACGAAGAGCATGACAACACAGAACGCGATCGCCGTCGCGAGGAGCCCGGTCGAAAGGCTGAGGAGCGCCGAGCGGGAGAGCCCTGGCGTGTCGATGAGCATGGCGAACGGCGAGAGCGACAGATCCGCGCCGCCGAGCGCCGGAAAATAGCCGAAAGCCGGAAGCGCGATTCCGAGAAGGCCGGCCGCGACCGGCACGGTGAGCAAAGCGAGCGCGGCCAGGGGAAAGAGCCGCAGCAAGGGAGGCCTACTGGTTCACGCCGTAGCGGCGCGCCCATTCGTGCTCGATCATCTCCACCCACGACGGATTTGGCTCAGGAAGCGTCCGTCCGAGCTGCTCCGGGCGAAGCGTCGCCGGACCAAGGTCGATCGCCGTGAAGAGCGCGCCGTCCTTCTCCGGCAGCTTGTCCACGGCAAGGACAGTCGGGTCGCCCCAGATCTTCGGGTCCTGCTTTCGCGCCTGCGCTTCCGGCGACATCAGGAAATTGGCGAGCACCATCGCCCCGGCCGACGCGTCGGCGTTGAAGGGGATCGCCACGAAATGCGTATTGCCGAGCGTGCCGCCCCCGAAGACGAAGCTCCGCACTGTATCGGGCAGCTCACCGTTTTCGATCGCGCTCGACGCGTCGCCGGGATTGAACGCGAACGCAATGTCGATCTCGTCGTCGGCGAGAAGCCGGCGGAGGCTTCCGGTATCGCGCGGGAAGGCGCGCCCGCCGCGCCAAAGATTTGGATGCGCGGCATCGAGCCAAGCGAAGAGCGGCGCCGTCGCGGTCTTAAAGCTCTCCTCGGTCGCTGCCGTCTGCAGCACCGAAGGGTCCGGCGCCAAATCGATAAGAAGCTGCTTCAGGAACGTCGTGCCGGTGAAGTCGGGCGGCTGCGGATAAGTGAAGCGCCCCGGGTTCTTTGCGATCCAGTCCGCGAGCTCCGACGCGGATGTCGGCGGGTTCTGAAGCCGCGCACTGTCATAGAAGAAGACGAGCTTCGCCATCCCCCACGGCGCTTCGAGCCCGTCGACCGGCACCGTGAAGTCGCGCGTCACGCTCGGCCGCGCAGTGTCGACGAAGCGGTAGTTCGGAAGCTTCGTCGACCACGCGGTGGGTAGAAGCAGCTCTTGCCGCTTCATGGCGGCAAAATTCTCGCCGTTGATCCAGACGAGATCGACAGCGCCCTCTTCGCGCCGGCCAGCGGCCTTTTCGGTCAGGACACGTGAGACCACCTCCGAGGTATCGCTCACCTTCACATGCACGACGCGGACGCCGTAGCGCTCCTCGACTATGCGCCCTGCCCAGGCGATGTAGTCGTTGATGCGTGGCTCGCCACCCCAAGCGTGGAAGTAGACGGTCTCGCCTTTCGCCGCCTTGAGCACGGCATCCCAGTCGGCGGGGTCCAGCACTTCCGCGCGCGCTGCCGCCGCAAGGGCGAGCGTGGCGAGAACGGCGAAGAAAAGACGAAAGGCGCACTTCATCTTGGCGAAATGACGAAGCGCGCCGTTCAAACGCAATGAACAGTTCGGTGATTTGGCCGGGAACCGGCGTTTTGCGCCGCCCGACGGCCTTCGCTCAAATCACCGTCAGCTTGCCGAGGTTCTCCATCGCGCGCCGCCCCATCACGGCGACGAGGTTGGCGCGGTATTCCGCCGAGCCATGGATGTCGCTCATCATGCCGGTGCTGTCGACCCTGAGCCCCTTCAGCGCGTCGGCCGAGAAGCTCTTGGCAAGCGCCTCCTCCGCCGCTTTCCAGCGGAAGACGCCGTCGTTGCCCGCGCCAGTCACCGCCACGCGCACCGAGCCGTCCTTATGCTTGGCGATGAAGACGCCCGCCATCGGATAGAGCGACGCCGGGTTGCGGATTTTTGCGTAAGCCGACTTGGCCGGCACCTTGAAGGCGATCCTGGTAACGATCTCGCCCTCGTTGAGCGCGGTCGAGAAGAGGCCGGCAAAGTAGTCGTCGGCCGCGATCTGCCGCTTGTCGGTGTGGACGGTCGCGGCGAGCGCCAGCACGGCGGAGGGGTAATCGGCCGCCGGGTCGTTGTTGGCCACCGAGCCACCGATCGTGCCGACGTGGCGAACGGCGGGGTCGCCGATCGAGCCGGCGAGCCCGGCGAGCGTCGCGATCGCCTTCTTCACGTCTGCGGAGCTCGCCACCGTTGAGTGCGTCGTGGCCCCGCCGATCGAGACCGAGTTGCCGGAGACCTGGATACCCTTCAGTTCGGGCACTTGGCGAAGGTCGATCAGGTTCTTTGGCGCCGCGAGCCGCGCCTTCATCGTCGGCAGCAGCGTGTGGCCGCCGGAGATGTAGGCCGCGTCTCCGGAGCCGGAGAAGAGCTTCGCCGCTTCGGCCAGGCTCTTCGGCCGATGGTAGTTGGTCTGGTACATTCTTCCGTCTCCTATTCCGCTGCCTGGCGCATGGTCGCCTTCTGGGCGAGCCGCCACACCTTTTCCGCCGTCGCCGGCATGGCCAAACTGTTGTCGCCGAGCGCATCCGTGATCGCGTTGATAACCGCCGGTGGCGAACCGATGGCTCCTGCCTCACCGCAGCCCTTCACGCCAAGCGGATTGCTCGGACACGGCGTCACTGTCGTCGATACGACGAACGACGGCACGTCGCGAGCGCGCGGCATTGTGTAGTCGTTGTAGCTCGCGGTGATGAGCTGGCCGCTCGATGGATCGTAGGCACAGGCTTCGAGGAGCGCTTGGCCCACGCCCTGCGTAATGCCTCCGTGCACCTGCCCCTCCACGATCATCGGGTTGATGATGTTCCCGAAATCGTCGGCGGCAACGAACTGCACGATGTCCGTGTGGCCGGTCGCCGGATCGATCTCCACCTCGCAGATGTAGCATCCGGCCGGAAAGGTGAAGTTGGTCGGATCGTAAAACGAGGTTTCCTTAAGGCCCGGCTCCATGCCTTGCGGCAAGTTGTGCGCGGTGTAGGCGGCGAGGCACACCTGGAACCAGGGGAGCTTCTTGTCAGTGCCGGCGACGATCGCCTCGCCGTTCTTGATCTCGATGTCGCCTTCGGAGGCTTCCATGAGATGCGCGGCGATCTTCTTCGCCTTGGCCTCCACCTTGTCGAGCGCCTTCACAATCGCCGACATGGAGACCGCCGTGCGCGATCCGTAGGTGCCCATGCCGAACTGCACCTTGTCGGTGTCGCCATGCACGATCGAGACGCTCTCGATGGGCACGCCGAAGCGCTCCGATACGATCTGCGCGAAGCTCGTCTCGTGACCCTGACCGTGGCTGTGCGCGCCGGTCAGCACCTCAATCGTACCGACAGGATTGACGCGCACCTCGGCCGATTCCCACAGGCCCACGCCCGCCCCGAGCGAGCCGACCGCCTGCGACGGCGCGATGCCGCACGCCTCAATGTAGCAACTCATGCCGATGCCGCGCAGCTTGCCGCCCTTCTCGGCCTCGGCTTTGCGCTTCCCAAAGCCGGCATAGTCCGACGCCTTCATCGCGGCATCGAGTGAGGCTTCGTAGTCGCCGGCATCGTAGGCCATAATCACCGGCGTCTGATGCGGGAACGACTTGACGAAGTTCTTCCGCCTGAGTTCGGCCGGCGAAACGCCAAGCTCCCGCGCCGCCGTTTCCATGATGCGCTCGACGACAAAGGTCGCCTCCGGCCGTCCGGCGCCGCGATAGGCGTCGACCGGCGAGGTGTTCGTGTAAACGGCACGCACGTTGGCGTGGATCGCCGGGATATCGTACTGGCCGGAGAGCAGCGTGGCGTAAAGGTAGGTCGGGACGCTCGAAGAGAAGAGTGACATGTAGCCGCCGAAATTGGCGATCGTATCGACCTTGAACCCGATTATCTTGTTGTCGGCGTCGAACGCCATCTCGGCGTGCGTGTGATGGTCACGCCCGTGCGCATCGGAGAGGAAAGACTCGGTGCGGTCCGCTGCCCATTTCACCGGCACGCCCGACTTCTTCGACGCCCAAAGGCAGACGATTTCCTCAGGATAGATGAAGATCTTGGAGCCGAAGCCGCCCCCGACGTCCGGCGCAATGACGCGCAGCTTGTGCTCCGGCGCGACGTTGTAGAAGGCCGAGAGCACGAGCCTTGCCACGTGGGGGTTCTGGCTTGTCGTGTAGAGGGTGTAGTGCTCCTCGGCAGGATCGTAGACTCCGAGCGCCGCGCGCGGCTCGATTGCATTCGGGATCAGCCGGTTGTTGACGATATCGAGCTTGGTGACGTGCTTGGCCTTGGCGAAAGCCGTATCGACTTCAGCGCCGTTCCCGATCTCCCAATCGTAGATGATATTGTTCGGCGCCTCCGGATGAAGCTGCGGCGCACCCGGCTCGATCGCCTTGGCAGCATCGACGACGGCCGGGAGCTCCTGCCAGTCGATCAAGACCGCGTCGGCGGCATCGCGCGCCTCGCCGCGCGAGCGCGCCACGACGATTGCGACCGGCTGCCCGACATAGCGCACGGTGTCGCTCGCAAGCGCCGGATAGGCGCCCATCTTCATCGGGCTTCCGTCCTTCGACGTGATCGCCCAGCCACAGATCAGGTTGCCGATGCCATCGGCCGCGAGCTCCGCGCCGCTCAAGATCTTGATGACTCCCGGCATGCCGGAGGCGGCGGAGAGATCGATCTTGCCGACCTTCGCGTGCGCATGTGGCGAGCGGACAAAAGCCGCGTAGCACATGCCCGGCACGGTCATGTCGTCTGTGTAGCGGCCGCGACCGGTGATGAAACGCTTGTCTTCCTTGCGGGCAACGCGTGCGCCAATTGCTTCAACGCCCATCGTCTTCCTCCCCTTGAATTCAGTGCTCGTTATTCAGTGCTCGTTATCGAGCCTTTGGTTTGAGGGTCCCCGCGACATCCGATGTCGTCACTGCCGGACTTGATCCGGCAATGACGACAGCGAAAGGCGATGGACTTGCATCTTCTTCAGCCTACGCCGCCTTCTTCGCCCCGCCCTTCATCTCGGACGCTGCGGCAAGGATGGCTTTGACGATGTTGTGGTAGCCCGTGCAGCGGCACAGATTGCCTTCGAGCTCGTGGCGGACGGTCGTCTCGTCGAGGTTCCCGTCATAGCGGCGGATCATGTCGACCGCCGTCATGATCATGCCCGGTGTGCAGAACCCGCATTGCAGCCCGTGGTGCTCGCGGAATGCCGCTTGCACGGGGTGCAGCGTGTCGCCGTCGGCGAGGCCCTCGATCGTGGTCACCGTCGCCCCGTCAGCCGCCGCGGCGAGCACCGTGCAAGACTTCACGGCGATACCGTCGAGGTGCACGATGCAGGCCCCGCACTGCGACGTATCGCAGCCGACATGCGTTCCCGTCAGCCCGAGGTGATCGCGCAGCAATTGCACGAGCAGCGTTCGGTCCTCGACGTCGCGGGTCTCCGTCCGCCCGTTGACGGTGATGGTGACTTTCGACATCTACTCCCTCCCCTTCCAGTATTCTGTGGCGGCGGCCACCGCTACCTCGTTGCGAAGAAATACACCAGAACCAACGCCAGGATGACAAGCAGGCCCCAGCCATAGGGCCCGCCGAGGAATCCGGCAGCGGCCTTCGCCTCGACCTCCTCCTCGACCTCGCGTGCGACTTCTTCCACTTCCTCCACCAGTCCCTCCGCATAGGCGAGGGCCGGAGGGATTCCGCAGCCTTTTCGGCGAAGCGTGAGAAGAATTCATCGGCGAGCTTCTTCGCCGTCGAATTGATCAGCCGGGAGCCAAGCTGCGCGAGCTTCCCTCCGACCTGCGCGTTCACCGTGTAGCTAAGCAGCGTCCCGGCGCCATCCTCGGCCAGATGCACGTCGGCACCGCCCTTGGCGAAACCGGCGACCCCGCCCTTCCCTTCGCCCGAAATTGTATAGCTTTCCGGCGGCTTGACGTTCGAGAGCGTCACCTGGCCGTTGAAAGTCGCTTTGACCGGCCCGACCTTCGTCGTCACCCGGGCCGCGAAGCCCTCCGAAGGGCTTCCGTCAAGCGACTCGCACCCGGGAATACACTCCTTCAGGACCGCCGGGTCGTTCAGCATGGCCCAGACGTGTTCGCGCTTCGCCGGGATGCGATACTCGCCCTTCAACTCCATGAAACGACCTCCCGGCGCGGATTGTGCACAGGGGCATATCCGCGGACAACTGAATTTCCAAGCCGGCGTCGAGACGCCGCGCGGCGTTGGCGTGGCGAGCGCGCCGGGTTAAGAGGATGCATGCCGACCGAGCCCAGCGCCGATCCGCGGCTTCGCCATATGATTGATGCCGCGCTCGCTGGGGCGCGCATTGTCATGCCGATCTACTGGACCGACTTCTCGGTCGCGCACAAAGTCGACGATTTGCCGGTGAGCGAGGCCGACCTGGGCTCGGAGCACGCGATCGGGGTGGCTCTCGCCGCTGCCATGCCGGACGTGCCGATTGTCGCCGAGGAGGCGGCCTCAGCCGGAGCGCTGCCCACCGTGGGGCAGTCCTTCCTGCTCGTCGATCCGCTCGACGGCACCAAGGAGTTCATCAGCCGAAACGGTGAGTTCACAATCAACGTCGCGCTCGTGGAGGATGCGGTTCCGGTGGCGGGTGTGGTGCTCGCGCCAGCGCTCGGGCTCGCCTACGCCGGAAGCGGTAAGAGCGCCTGGAAAGGCACCCTCCCCTCCGACCTGCGCGGCGTCGAGGCGTGGACTCCGATCCACGCGCGTCGCGCACTGGAGCATCCGGTCGCCGTTGTCAGCCGCTCGCATATGAATCCGGCGACCGCCACTGCCCTCGCCCAGGCCGCCTGCGGCGAGCACCGCTCGATCGGCTCCTCGCTGAAATTCGGCCTCCTTGCCGAGGGCGAGGCGGACTTCTATCCGCGCCTCGGCCCGACGATGGAGTGGGACACCGCGGCTGGCGACGCCGTGCTTCGCGCAGCGGGCGGCGCGGTCGTGACGCTTGACGTGCACCCCCCTTCGCTACGGCAAGGCCAGCGCTCCCAAGATGCGTCCTTTCGAAAACCCGCATTTCCTCGCGCTCGGCGACGAGACGCTGCTCAAACGCCTCGACCTCGCTGCGCTCGGACCGAACAACACGAAATGAGCGGCGCGCTCGTCCTCTCCACAAAGGGGCTCGAGGACTACGCGCTGGTCGATTCCGGCCATGGCCGAAAGCTCGAGCGCTTCGGCACGCTGCTTCTCGATCGGCCGGAGGAGCAGGCAATGTGGCGCCCGCGCCTTGACCGCTCGGAATGGGAGAAGGCCGATGCCGTCTTCACCGGCGACGTCGACGAGGAAGGCGCCGGGCGCTGGAAGCGGCGCGCCGGCGTCCCCGACGCCTGGACCTGCAAGCATGGCGCGCTCCGCTACGAATGCCGCTTCACTTCCTTCCGCCATGTCGGCGCGTTTCCCGAGCAGGAGGCGCATTTCGCTTTCATGCGCGACGCGGCTGAAGCAGGCGGGCGGAACGCCGTCGCTCCTCAACCTCTTCGGCTATACCGGGCTCGCCTCGCTGGTCGCGGCAGAGACCGGCGCGGAAGTGACGCATGTCGACGCCTCCAAGAAGGCGATCGCCTGGGCGCGCGAGAACCAGGCGCTTTCGGGAATGGAGAACCGGCCGATCCGCTGGCTCCTTGACGACGCGCCGAAATTCGCCGCGCGAGAGGTCCGGCGCGAGCGGCGCTACGACGGCATCTTGCTCGATCCCCCGAAGTTCGGGCGCGGACCGAAGGGCGAGGTGTGGGAGATCTTCGAGAGCCTGCCGGAGATGCTGAAGTTGTGCCGCGAGATACGTGAAGCCGGACGGCTTTGTGATCCTGACCGCCTACGCGATCCGCGCCTCGTTCCTGTCGCTCCACCGCGTCGCGGAAGAGGCGCTCGGACCCAACGTGGAATTGGGCGAGCTGGCGCTTGTCGACGAAGGCGGCGGGCTGCTTGCCACGTCGCTTTTCGCCCGCTGGTGCGCGCCGCGATGAGCGAGTTACCGCGTGTCGGAAGCTTCAAGAAGATCACCAGCCTCGCCAACCCGCTGGTGAAGGAAATTCGGGCGCTACAGCAGAAGAAGCACCGCGACGAGACCGGGCTCTTCATCGCCGAGGGGCAGAAGCTGGTGCGTGACGCGCTCGACGGCGATTGGCCGGTCGATATGCTGGCCTATGCGGCGGCAAGCGCGAGCGAAGCCGGGATTGGAGCGCTCGCGGCGGAGACCAAAGCGGCCGGCGGCACGGTGCTCGAAGTCTCCGCCCAGGTGCTCGAGAAGATCACGCGTCGCGAGAACCCGCAGAATGTGGTCGGCGTCTTTAAGCAGCGCTTCGCGCCGGAAGCGGTGATCGGAGGCGAAGGCATTTGGGTGGCGCTCGACCGGGTGCGCGATCCCGGCAATCTCGGCACGATCGTGCGCACAGTCGATGCGGCCGGCATTAAAGGCGTAGCACTTGTCGGCGCCTCCTGCGATCCGTTCGGGCTCGAAGCCGTCCGTGCCACGATGGGCTCGATCTTCCACGTGCCGCTGGCACGAACCAGCGAGGATGGGCTGCTGGCCGCAGCGAGACGGCACCGCGCCCGGCTCGTCGGCACGCACCTCTCCGGCGCTCTCGACTACCGCGAGGCCGACTATCGCCCGCCTCTCATCCTGCTCATGGGGAACGAGCAGCAGGGCCTGACCGACAAGCTTGCCGCAGCCTGCGACCAGCTCGTCCGCATCCCGATGCGCGGCAAGGCGGACTCCCTGAACCTCGCGGTCTCGACCGGGCTGATGGTCTACGAGGCGCTGCGCCAGGCCTGACGCTCAGTCCTTCTCGCCTGGTTCCGACAGTCGCTCCACCGCCTCGCGCAGCACTGCGGCGGCCTCGTCGCGCTCCTCCTCCGACATCAGCTTGACCTCGGCTTCGAGTTGCATGTGCGGCAGCGCCGCATGGATCGGCCGGCTGCTCGCCTCGAGGTTCTCGTAGAGATCGACCACCCGATAGGTGGCGATCGGATAGGCGAAGCCCTTCACCTCGATGCGGCCGTGCTCCTCGCAGAAGACGACGTCCTTCACGTGCGCGTGCGTCTCGTAGGAGATCAGGATCTCGCCCGGCGGGCACGCCGTCTCGAGCCGCGAAGCCAGATTCACCGCGCTGCCGATGATCGTGTAGTCCATGCGGGTCTCGCTGCCGAAATTCCCCACCGTGCACACGCCGGTGTTGATGCCGATGCGGCAGCGCAGCGGATTCTCGATGCCCGCTTCCATCCAGACATGCGTCAGCTCCGCCATGCGCTTGCGCATGGCGATCGCCATCTTCACGCAGGCGATAGCGTCCTCCTTGATGCCGCGCGTCTCCGGGTCGCCGAAGAAGATGAGCATCGCGTCGCCGACATATTTGTCGATGGTCGCGCCGTGGGCGAGCGCGATCTGCGACATCTCGGTCAGATAGTGGTTGAGGAGCCTGGTCAGGTCCTCCGATTGCAGCCGGTCGGTCGTTTCGGTGAAGCCGGTGATGTCGGAGAAGAAGACGGTGAGCCGCTTGCGCTGGCTGGCGATCCTGACCTGCTGCCTGCCGGAGAAGATCGAATTGTAGATCTGCGGCGAGAGGTATTTGGCGAGCTGGTTGGAGAGCTGTTCGAGCGCGTTCGACTTCTCGGCCAGCTCCTCCTCCCGTTGCTTCAGGTCGGTGATGTCGGAATAGACGGCGACGGTTCCGTTGTCGCTCGTCTTGCGCTCGCTGATCAGGATCCAGCGGCCGTCGTCATGCTCCTGTAGCCGTGCTTCGCTCGGGTTGCGGTGGAGGGCGAGCCGCTGCGTGACCCATTCGTCCACGCGCCCGCGCGCGTCGACGATGTGGCCGCTCTCGGCGGCGCGCCGGATGACCTCCTCGAACGCCATGCCGGGCTCGACGCTCACGCCCTCGCCGGCGTGGATCAGCTCCTTGTATTTGCCGTTGCAGATCACCAGCCGATCGTCCGGGTCGTAGAACGCGAAGCCCTCCGACGAGTTCTCGATGGCGTCCACTAGCCGTCGCCGCGCCGCCTCGATCTCGCGGAGGTTGCTCTCTTCAAGTTCGATCGCGTTGTCGCGGAAGACGGTCAGCGCCTCCGCCATGCGCGCGATCTCGTCGCCGCCGCCGGGCGCCGGCAGGGCCGCGCGCAGATTGCCGCCTGCGATCGCCAGCATGGAGTCCGAGAGCGCCGTCAGCCGCGCGATCAGATTGCGGCCGACATAAAGCCACACTATCAGGATGGAGCTCAGGAAGCTCATGGCGACGACGGCGATCAGCACGTTGGTGTTGAGCCGCTGCACCGCTCCGGCCTGAGCCTGCGAAGCGACGAGCTCCGATTTGGCGCCGCCGACCAGGAGGTCGATCTTGTCGGTCAACGAGGCGGACTGCTTCTCGTTCACGGCGAGAAGGTGCTCGGCCTGATCGATGACGGCGAGCTCGTCCTTCCGGTTCTGGGCGAGGCTGTTGTCGCCGATCGCCAGGCTCTCGATGATCCCGATCTGTTTGACCATGCGCCCCTTGATGCGCTCCGGCAGGCCCTGGGCGATCTCGGTCAGCTCGTCGAGGGACCGCTTCAGCGGAAAGACCAAGAGGTCGATGTTCTCGGCACTGTCGGCGGACGAAATCTGCAGAAGCGTGTTTTGCACCGAGTTGACCAGGGCCGATCCTTTCTGCTGCGGGATTAGGCTGACGATCGACCCCGCCAGCTTCGCGGCTTCTTCCGGCGCCTGGCTTTGATCGGGGCTCTGGCTGTTGCGGTTCCATTCGACGATCTGGGCGTCGAGGATGCGCACGCCGGGCGCGAGAATCCGCACGGCGACGCCGTTGGCCTGGACCAGCTCGCGCACGAGCCTGTCGCGCTGCGCGGCGATGAACAGCCGACGCTTCACCAGCCCGTCGAGGTTCACGAGGTTTTCGTTGAGGTTGTCGACGAGCTGCGCCACCTGCCGCGCCGCCTCCTCCTGGTCGGCGGTGACATGGCTTCGGCTCTGCTCAAGTAGCGGGTCGAGCTGCCGCGCCTGCGCGGCGATGTCCGCCGACGCCTTGGCGCGCGCACCCTCGGAGGTGGCGGCAAGGAGCGTCGGCGCGGCGCGCACGACGCGTTCGGCGAGGCGCGACAGCTCCAGCCACGACAGCGCCTGCGGCACGCGCTGCTCGGTTATGCGGGTGAGCGCGCCGCCGACCTGCGACAGCGAGAAGAACCCCGAGCCCGCCGCGATCAGCGAGAACATGCAGATCGCAAGGAACGCGATCAGCAGTCGTCCCCGGACCCCCATCGATGCGGATTTGCGCGGCTTCTCCATCCCGCATCAATATCTGTCGCTGCCGTCGCGGCGGATCATGAGGCTCGCAGTCTTCACTCCACGAGGACGTAGTCTTCCCCGCTCCATCTGTACCAGACGAAGGAGCTGACGCCGGTGACGTCGCCCTTCTCGTCGAAGCCGATCTTGCCGAGCACGGTATCGAAGGTTCCCGTCCTCAGCGCCTGCATCACCGCGGCCGGCTCCGCCGATTTCGAATTCTCCGCCGCCTGCGCCCAGATCTGCATCGCCGCATAGGCATAGAGCGTATAGCCTTCCGGCTCGTAGGCATCGTTGTCACGAATTGACCGAACGACGCTCGCTGCCTCGGGCCTCAGCCGGACGTCCTGGCCGAAGGTCAGGTAGGTGCCCTCCGCCGCATCCCCGGCGATGAAGCGGAATTCGCTGCTCGTGAGCAAGTTGCCTCCGACGACCTGCAGGTCCGACAGCGCCTGTTTCGCCTGGCGCACGATGACCCCGAGGTCGGACTGGTATCCGCCGGTGTAGACGACGTCGGCCTTTGCCGCGACCAGCTTGTCGACAAGCTCCTTGTAGTCCGGCTGGTCCGGCAGGAAGCGCTCGAACAGGACCTCGTTGATACCGCGCTTATTGAGCTCGCGCTTGGTGAACTCAGCCAGCCCCAGGCCGTAGGCCTGGCCGTCATGGATGATGGCGATCCGCTTGTCCGGGTATCGGTCCGCGATGAAGTCGCCGGCGATGGCCCCCTGCTCGTCGTCGCGGCCGATGACGCGGAACACGTTGCGATGGCCTTCGTCGGTGACCCGGGGATTGGTCGAGGCCGGCGAGATCATCACGATCCCCGCCTCGTCGTATATCGGGCCGGCGGCGATCGACGCGGCCGAGCAGACATGACCGACGACGAAGACCACCTTTTCGCTGACCAACTGCCGCGCCGCCGCCTTCGCCTGTTCCGGATCGCAGGCGTCGTCGACGGAGGTGGCGACGATCGTCTCGCCAAGCACGCCTCCATGAGCGTTGAGATCGCGGATGGCGGCATTGGCGCCGACCTCCTGCTGCTCGCCGACCGGGAGTGCGCTTCCCGACAAGGGGCCGGCGATCCCGATCCGTATCTCAGCTCTTGAAGAAGCGAGGGTTGCAGCGAGGGACGCGACTCCGACGAGCGCGCCCACGAAAATGCCGATCCTCATCGCGGCCCCTGCTGTTTCCGATCAGATCTTAGCGAGTGAGCACGCGAATGGCCGGCCGCTCCGACCGCGGGCGCGGCAAGCGCATAAGCCGCATCGCGCGCCCCTGGGAAACCTGCCCGGCAAGTTGCACCTCGCGGCGGAGCCTATTGTGGGCTTGGAGCGAAGTCGAGCGCATCGGCGCCGGGGACCCGGCCGCCGGGGAGCCGCCGCCCGGGCCGGGTTACGGCAGAATCCGAGCCCCGCACTTCACACCCGGCGGGGGCCACGATAAAGGGAAGGAGCGTTCCAAACGCAGCAGGAGCCTCGATGGAAGCGCCGAAATCCTCCGCCAAGCTCGTCACCGTCTTCGGCGGGTCCGGCTTCATCGGCCGCTATGTCGTGCAGGCGCTGGCCCGGCGCGGGCACCGGATCCGCGTCGCCGTCCGCCGTCCCGATCTCGCCGGACATCTGCAGCCGCTCGGCATGGTCGGACAGATCAAGGCGATCCAGGCGAACCTCCGCTATCGCTGGTCCGTCGACCGCGCGGTCGAAGGCGTCGATGCCGTCGTCAATCTCGTCGGCATCCTGGCGGAGAGCGGCCGGCAGACCTTCGATGCAGTGCAGGCCTTCGGGCCGCGCGCCATCGGCGAGGCAGCGCGCGCGCAGAGAATTTCAAACGTCGTCCACGTCTCCGCGATCGGTGCCGACCAGCCCTCGACCGCCGGCTACCTCCGCTCCAAGGCCGAGGGCGAAGCCGGCATCCGCGAGACGCTGCCGCAGGCCGTCATCATGCGGCCCTCGATCGTGTTCGGACCGGAGGACGAATTCTTCAACCGTTTCGCGGCGATGGCCCGGTTCTCGCCGATGCTACCGCTGATCGGCGGCGGCAAGACGCGCTTTCAGCCGGTCTTCGCCGGAGACGTCGGCGAGGCGATCGCCCGTGCGGTCGACGGCGGCGCGAGGCCCGGCGCGACCTACGAGCTCGGTGGCCCCGAAGTGCTGACCTTCCGCCAATGCCTGGAGCGGATGCTCGTCGCGACGAAGCGCAGGCGGCTCCTCCTGCCTGTCCCGTGGTTCGCAGCGCGCGCCATGGGCCGCGTCGGCCAGTTCATGCCCGGGAAGCCGATCACGCTCGACCAGGTCCGCATGCTGGCGCTGGACAATGTCGTCTCCGCCGAAGCGGTGGCCGAGCGGCGGACGTTTGAAGGGTTGGGCATTGAGCCGACGGCGCTTGAGATCGTGCTCCCGACCTACCTGACGCGCTTCCGCGAGCGCGGCGAGTTCAGTCAGGCCAGCGCTTAGCCGCCAGCCGCTACCTTATCAGCCACAGCCCGATAAGGCCGGCGACGCCGACCACAGCGCGCCACCAGGCAAAGGGCGCGAAGCCGTGGCGTGAGACGAAGCCGACCAGCGTCTTCACTACGAAAAGCGCCGCCACGAAGGCGACGACGAAGCCGATCGCGACGATGCCGATATCGCCGCCGGTGAGCGCCGAACGGTTCTTATAGAAGTCGAGCACGAATGCGCCGAGCATTGTCGGTATCGCCAGGAAGAACGAGAACTCCGCCGCCGACCTCTTGTCGCACTTCATCAGGAGCGCGCCGGCGATCGTCGCGCCCGAGCGCGACACGCCCGGCACGATAGCGAGGCACTGGAAGAGGCCGATCACGAAGGCCAGCCAGAGCGGGAAATGCATGGCGTCTTCGTGGTGTGTTTCGGTATCGAGCCAATCGAGCGCCGCGAGAGCCACACCCGCCGACGATCAGGACGATGCAGATCAGCGCCGGGGAATTGAAGAGCACGTTCTTGATGAAATCGTGCAGGAGAAGCCCGACCACCGCCGAGGGGATGAAGGCGACCACGATCGAGAGGACGAAGCGCCGCGCAGCGGGGTCGCTAGGCAGCGCCAGAAGCACGCCCCAAAGGCGCCCGAAATAGGCGTAGACCACGGCGAGGATGGCGCCGAGCTGGATCAGGACGTTGAAGGTGTCCCAAAAAGCCTTCTCGTTACCCGAGCCGATCCCGAAAAGCTCGGTCGTGAGAAGAAGATGTGCGGTCGAGGAGACCGGAATGAACTCGGTGATGCCCTCGATGACCCCGAGGACGACCGCATCGAATATGGACTGGAGACTCATCCCGCGCTACCCCGACCGAATCGCTAGCCGCGGCGCCGGCTTAGCATCTTCGCGGCGTGAAATCCGCCGGTCCGGCGGAGTCTAATCGCAGGGTCCACGCATGATCACCGTCTACCACCATGTGCTCTCGGTTCCATCGCGTTTCGTACGGCTCGTCCTCGGCGAATGTGAGGAGACGCCAGAACTGGTCGAGGAGCGGCTCTGGGAACGGCGGCAGGAGTTCCTGCTTCTCAATCCGGCGGGGACGCTTCCGGTGCTGATCGAGAATGAAGACCCGCCAATCGCCGGAGTCTGGGCGATTTCCGAATATCTGGACGAGACCCGCGGCTTCGCGCTCGGCGAACGCCGGCTCCTCCCCGCAAATGCCAACCAGCGCGCCGCGGTCCGGCGGCTCTGCGAATGGTTCCTCTACAAGTTCGATGAAGAGGTAACCAACTACCTCGTCGAGGAGAAGATCGCGAAACGCGAGCGGGCGAAGCTCGGCGGCAACGGCGGCGCCCCGGATTCCTCGCTGCTTCGGGCTGCGCGGGCCAACATCCGCACCCATCTTCACTATATCGAGCATCTCATTCAGGCGAAGAACTGGCTCGCCGGGGACCGGATGAGCTATGCCGACCTGGCGGCGGCTGCCGCCCTTTCGGTCGCCGATTACCTGGGCGAGGTACCATGGCAGGACGCCCCCGAGGCGAAGGACTGGTACATGCGGATGAAGTCGCGCCCGGCGTTTCGTCCGCTAAGGGCCGACCAGATGCGGGGGCACGTTCCGCCCGAGCACTACGCCAATCTCGACTTCTGACACCTGCAAAGCTCCGAGCGCTGATCGAGAACCTTGCGCGCGAGGAAGGCTTCGACGCGATCGGCGTTGCCGCGCCCGACGCCATCCCTGACGCCGCGGGGCGCCTGCGGCAGGCGATAGCCGACGGTCATCACGGCGCGATGACCTGGCTCGCCGACACGGCCGCGCGGCGTGGCAGCCCGGCCGCGCTCTGGCCGGAGGTTCGATCCGTCGTCATGCTCGGCATGAATTACGGGCCGCAGGGCGACCCACTCGTTGCGCTTGCCAACCGGCAAGCGGGCACGATCTCCGTCTACGCGCGGAACCGCGACTACCACGATCTGATCAAGGGCGCGCTGAAACGGATCGCCTCGCAATTCGCGGCGCGCGCCGGCGCCGACGTAAAGGTCTTCGTCGACACCGCGCCCGTCATGGAAAAGCCGCTTGCCGAAGCGGCCGGCCTCGGCTGGCAGGGCAAGCACACCAACCTCGTCAGCCGCGACTACGCCTCTTGGCTCTTCCTCGGCGCGATCTTCACGGACGCCGAGCTTCCCCGCGACGACGCCGAGATAGATCATTGCGGCACCTGCCGCGCCTGCCTCGACGTCTGTCCGACCGATGCCTTCCCCGCGCCCTATCGGCTCGATGCGCGACGCTGCATCTCCTACCTCACGATCGAGCATGACGGCCCGATCCCGCGCGAGCTTCGCGCCTCGATGGGAAATCGCATCTTCGGTTGCGACGATTGCCTCGCGGTCTGTCCCTGGAACAAGTTCGCCGCGAAAGGGCGGCAGGCGAAGCTTGCGGCGCGCGAAGAGCTGAACGCGCCGCGGCTCTCCGAGCTCGCCCGGCTCGACGATGGCGCCTTCCGCAAGCTCTTCTCCGGTTCGCCAATAAAGCGGATCGGGCGCGACCGCTTCGTTCGCAACATTTTGATCGCCATCGGGAATTCCGGCGACGCTGGGCTAACCGAGGAAGCCGAGAGGCTCATCGGTGACGATACGCCGCAGGTGCGCGGCGCTGCCGTCTGGGCGCTGCAACGGCTGGCGCCCGACCGCGTTGCAAAGCTGTCGCGAAGGGTCGTCAAACGCGAATCCGATGCTGACGTCCGCGCCGAATGGCAAGCGGCAGAAAGCGAGACACGATGAGACGACATCACGCAGCTCTCAAATCGATGCAGCAGCACCGCCCGCACCTCAAGCTCCCTTCGCTCGAACGCCGACACCAGGTGGCAGTCAAGCGCGGCGCGCTCGGCGCGGGAGGCGCCGGCGCGCTTGGAGCCGGCACGGCCGGGGTCGGCAGCGTCATGGTCGGCGCGCTGGCCATCGGTGCGCTGGCGATCGGCGCCCTCGCCATCGGCCGGCTCGCAATCAAACGCGCGCGCATCGAGCGGCTTTCGATCGGCACGCTCGAAGTCGACCGACTCATCGTCCGCGAGCACGGCGAGCCAGGCGAAGAAAGCTGAGGCCGGCCATTCGCCTCTTCGTTTTCGGTTTCGGCTATTCGGCGCGCGCGGTCGTAGAGCGCATGCACCCGCAGCTCCACGCCGTGTGGGGCACGACTCGCGATCCGGACAGGATCGAGGAGATCGCGGCACTCGGGGTGACGCCGCTCTTGTTTGATGGCAGCACCCTCTCCCCCCTTGCGGGGGAGAGACGGAGAGGGGGGAAGGACACTGCCGCGGCCTTCATCTTTCCCCCCTCCCTTACCCTCCCCCGCAAGGGGGGAGGGAATCCTCCGTTTGACGCCGACCACATCCTCGTCTCCATCCCGCCCGACGATGCCGGCGATCCGGTGCTCAAGCATTTTGCCGACGACATCGCGGCGGCGAGGCCGAAGGCGATCGTCTATCTCTCCACCGTCGGCGTCTATGGCGATCATGGCGGCGCCTGGGTTGACGAGACGAGCGAGTGTCGGCCCGTCTCGAAGCGTTCGCGCGAACGCGTTGCAGCGGAGGACGCGTGGCGGCATTTTGCCGACGACATCAGCGCGCCGCTCGCAATCATCCGCCTTGCTGGAATCTATGGGCCCGGGCGTGGACCGTTCGAGAAGATCAGGCGGGGGACGGCGCGGCGCATCGTGAAGCCGGGGCAGGTGTTCAACCGCATCCATGTCGAGGACATTGCCCAGATAGTTAATGCAGCGTTCACGCATCGCGCCAACGGCGTCTTCAACGGGACCGACGACGAGCCGGCGCCGCCACAGGATGTGCTCGCTTATGCCGCAGCGCTTCTCGGCCTCCCGCCGCCTCCGGAGGCGCCGTTCGAATCCGCCGATCTCTCGGAAATGGCGCGGAGCTTCTATGGAGAATCGAAACGCGTCCGGAACGACAAGATCAAGCGCGAGCTCGGCGTTCGCCTAGTCTTTCCGACCTATCGCGAGGGGCTCCAGGCAATCTTGGAAATGGCCAGTCTGGGTGTGGCCAAACGCCCGTTTCCGCTGTCATAATCCTGTCGGCAACCTGTCCCACAGAGGCGCGATGGTCGAATTCGTCCGATTCGTTGAAGCGTTCTGCGTTGTCGCTGCTTTCCTACATCTGACAAGCATCGTGGTGGTCGCCGCGCGTGCGCGGGCGGCCCGTCCGCCCCGGCCCGCGTCGCCCGATGCGCCGGGCGTCAGCGTCGTCAGACCCGTCTGCGGGCTTGAGAACCAGATCGAGGCGACGCTTCGCTCCACCTTCCGTCTCACCTATCCCCGCTACGAGATCCTCCTCTGCGTCGCCTCGGAGCGCGACCCGGTCATCCCGCTGGTCAGGTCCCTGATCGCTGAACACCCAAATGTCTCCGCCTCGCTTCTCGTCGGCGACGATCAAATCAGCGTCAATCCGAAGCTGAATAATTGCGTCAAAGGTTGGGATGCCGCGGTCTACGGCTGGATCGTGCTGTGCGACAGCAACGTGCTGATGCCGCCCGACTACCTTGAGCAGCTTCTCGACCGCGCCGATGCCGAGACGGCGATCGTCAGCGCACCACCTGCCGGGAGCGACCCGGAGGGCGCGTGGGCAGAGCTGGAATGCGCCTTCCTCAACACCTATCAGGCGCGCTGGCAGCTCGCGGCGGACGCCGTGGGGCTCGGCTTCGCGCACGGGAAGAACATGCTCTGGCGCCGCGAGATTCTCGACGATGCCGGCGGCATTCGCGCGCTCGCGGCCGAGCCCGCGGAAGACGCCGCAGGCACGAAGATCGTTCGCGCGCGGGATATGAAAGTCCATCTAGTCCCGCACCCGTTCCTGCAGCCGCTTGGCCATCGGCGCCTTGGTGACGTGTGGAGGCGTCAGCTCCGCTGGGCTCGGCTCAGGCGCGCCTCCTTCAAGCGGTTCTTCATCCCGGAGATCCTGTCGGGCGGGTTCATCCCGCTGCTCGGGCTCTTGTTCCTGGTCGCGGAAGGCGCGGTACCCGTCCTGCCGGCGCTTGCCTGCGTCGTCGCCTGGTACGGCGCAGAATGCGCCCTCGCTTGGACGCTCAGTTGGCCGCAATCGTGGCGCGCGCCCTTCCTGGCGGTCATGCGCGATGCCATGCTCCCGTTCCTCTGGGTCGGCGCGGTGAGCGGGAACAAGTTCGAGTGGCGCGGCACCCCGATGAACATCGGCAAGTCGGCCGAGCCGGAACGCTCGCTGCAACTCGCCGAGGAATAGGCCGTCTAGACGCGCGTTCGAAGCAGAACCGCCTTCTCCGGCGAAACCTTCTGCCGGATCGCGATGATGAAGACGCCGACGAGCGCGACCGCCGTGCCGATTGCCTTGCGCGTATCGAAATGATCGCCGGTCAGCCAGACGCCAAGACCGATCGCCATCAGCGGCGACATCAGCGTCAGCGGAGCGATAAGATTGGCGTCGTAGCGCTGGATCAGCCCGTAATAGGCCGTATGCGCCACAACCGAGACGATAAGGGCCGAAAAAAGCAGAATCAGGAGAAACGGCCAGCCGGCATTGAGCGCCGCGCCAAACTGGTTCTTCTCTAGAAGCATCGAGAGCGGCATCAGCACGATCACCGAGGCGAAGCCTACCCACGCCTGAATGCGCAGCGGGCGCACGATCTCCAGCTGCTTCATCATCACCGCACCGAGCGCGCCGGAAAAAGCGGCGCCCGCCACGAAGAGAAGACCGGAGGAAAGCTCGAACCCGTTCGGGTCCCACATGACGAGCAGCACGCCGGAGACCGCAAGCGCGATCCCGAGCCTCCGCCTCCAGTGAATGCGCTCTCCGAGCAGCATGATCGAAAGGACGGTCACCATCGGCACGCCGAGCTGCAGCACGACCGCGGCGGAGGACGGCGCCGCGGTTCGAAGGCCGATGAACATCAGCCCGAAGCCACCCCCGCCCATCAGCACACCGACGACGAAAGCCCGCCAATGTGGGCGTGGCATGGGAAGAAGCCAGGGCGCCACAGCAAGCGCGATGAGGGCGGAGCGCGCCGCCGCGAAGAAGATCGGCGGCACATGCAGCTCCCCAACGAGGATCTTTGCCGCGATCATGTTGAAGGCCCACACGACGCAAACGAACACGAAGATGATGAAATCTCGGAGGGACATCAGGACGGAGGATTTCAGAGCTAGAGCCGCGGGAAGGATGTGTTGCGGCTTGGAAAGGGAGAGAAAAGGGGCGGGATGCTACCCGCTCCAATCGAGCACGACCTTGCCGCGACTCACCCTTGGCCATCACCTCGAAGGCGGTCTTGAACTCGCGGGCCGGAAAGCGGTGGGTGATCACACGGCGGATATCGAGGCCCGACTGCAGCATGGCGATCATCTTGTGCCAGGTCTCGAACATCTCGCGCCCGTAGATGCCCTTGAGCGTCAGCATGTGGAAGACGATCTTCGTCCAGTCGACCGGGAACGGACCCGTGCGGGATGCCGAGCATGGCGATCTTGCCGCCCATGATGATCGTGTCGAGCATTTGGTTCAGCGCCGCCTCCGCCCCGCTCATCTCAAGCCCGACGTCGAAGCCCTCGCGCATGCCGAGCCGTTGCATGACGGCTCTCAAGTCTTCCTTCCGCGACGTTGACCGGCACCACGTCGGCGACTTTGCCGGCAAGCTCGAGCCGATATTGGTTAACGTCGGTGATCACCACATGGCGCGCGCCGACATGACGGGCGATGGCAGCGGCCATGATGCCGATCGGTCCGGCGCCGGTGACGAGCACGTCCTCGCCGACAAGGTCGAAGGAGAGCGCGGTGTGGACCGCGTTGCCGAGCGGGTCGAGGATCGCGCCGAGCTCGTCGTCCACGTCGTCGGGAAGCGGAACGGCGTTGAAGGCCGGAATTTTCACATAGTTGGCGAAGGCGCCGGGGATGTTGACGCCGATGCCCCGCGTCTCCGGATCGAGGTGATAGCGCCCGCCGCGCGAGGCGCGGCTGTGCATGCCGATCACGTGCCCCTCACCCGATACGCGCTGCCCGGGCTTGAGCCCGCGCACGGACGAGCCGACCTCGACGATCTCGCCGGCATATTCGTGGCCGACGATCATCGGCACGGGAATGGTCTTTTGAGCCCAAGCGTCCCAGTTCCAGATGTGGATGTCGGTGCCGCAGATGCCGGTCTTCGCGACCTTGACCAGAATCTCGTCCGGGCCGATCTCCGGCACTGGCTCGTTCTTAAGCCACAGGCCCGGTTCGGCCTTCGCCTTGACCAGCGCCTTCATGTCATTGCGCATCAGACAATCCCCAGTTCGCGGCCCGCATCCTTGAACGCCTGGACGGCGAAATCGACATCGGCTTCGGAGAGCGCGGCCGATATCTGCGTGCGGATGCGCACCTTCCCCTGTGGCACGACCGGATAGAAGAAACCCGCGACATAAACGCCGCGCTCGTCGAGCGCCGCCGCCATTTGCTGCGCGCGCTTCGCTTCGTGCAGCATCACCGGGATGATCGGCGTCTTCCCCGGCAGGCACTCGAAGCCAGCCGCCTCAAGCCCCTCGCGGAAGCGGGCTACGAGCTTCGTCAGGTACGCGCGGCGGTCCTCGGCCTGCTCGGCGATGTCGATTGCCTTCAGCGACCCCGCCGCGACCGGCGGCGCCAGCGAATTGGAGAAGAGGTAGGGCCGCGCGCGCTGGCGCAGCATGTCGATGACGGCTTGCGGCGCAGCGACGAAGCCACCCATGCCGCCGCCAAGCGTCTTGCCGAGCGTGCCGGTGACGATCTGAACGCGATCGCCCGCGCCGGTCAGCGCCGGCGAGCCGCGGCCGCCCTCACCCAGATGTCCATGCGCATGGCAATCGTCGACCATGACGAAGGCGCCGTATTTCTCCGCGAGGTCGCAAATCTCCGGCAGCCTCGCCACGTAGCCGTCCATAGAGAAGACACCGTCAGTGGCGATGAGCTTGAAGCGCGCGCCATCGGCTTCCGCCTGCTTCAGCTGCGTTTCGAGGTCGCCCATGTCGGAATTGGCGAAACGATAGCGCTTCGCCTTGCAGAGCCGGATGCCGTCGATAATGGAGGCATGATTCAAGGAATTGGAGATGACCGCGTCCTCCGCGCCGAGCAGCGGCTCGAACACGCCGCCATTCGCATCGAAGCAAGCGGCGAAGAGGATCGCGTCGTCCTTGCCGAGCCAGCGCGCAATCCGCTCCTCTAGCTGACGGTGGAGCGTCTGCGCACCGCAGATGAAACGCACCGAGGCCATCCCGAAGCCAAATTCGTCGAGCGCCTCACGCGCCGCTTCGATCACGTCCGGATGGTCGGCAAGGCCGAGATAATTGTTGGCGCAGAGGTTGAGCATCTCCCGTTCGCCGCCCTGCGCCTTGTCGTCGCGGATGCGGATATGCGCCGATTGCGGCGTCGTAATCAGCCGCTCGCGCTTATAGAGCCCGTCGGCCTCGATCGAGGCAAGCGCAGCGTCGAGATGGGCAATGAAGGGATGCGTCACGGGCGGCCTTTCGGAACTCGCCGGCAATCTAGCCCCGCACCGCGACGGCGCAAGGTCGACAAAGGTCGCGCCCGCGCCGGCTACTACCCCGCCCCCGCGCCGGGCGCTTTCCAGGCGCTCGGAGCTTTGCCGGTCACCCGGGTGAACTCGCGGTTGAAGTTCGATTTGGTGTTGAACCCGCTGGCGAGCATGGCGGCGGTCACGTTGTCGCCGGCTTCGCAAACGCTCGCAGGCATGCGCGATCCGGAAATTGTTGATGAACCGCGAGACGTTCTCGCCGGTGCGGCGGTTGATGGTCGCGGAGAGTTGCTTGATGGGGACGTGCAGACGCCGGGCAAGGCGCGCCAGTGTCAGGCCCGCGTCGAGATAAAGCTTCTCTGCATGCACCAGGCGCTCCAGCCGCTCCATCAGCGCTTCGTCCTCGGCGCCGTCTGGCAGCGGCGCCGGCGCGGCGTGCGGGGCGGCTGGCTCGGGTTCCCCGATGAGATCGTCCGATAGGCCCAGCAGGCTAACGCAGAGGAGCGCCATCGACGAGAAGACGCTGATGATCCACGGCTGCCAGAGACGCAGGTCGAACGCGATCGCCAGTGCAATCAGCCCATCGCTGATCGCGGAGATGATCAAGGCCAGCGCGATGACACACCAGACCAGGCCCGGGATGCGGCCGGTCTCCAGGCGCACCAGCGGCAGACCGCCTGCGCTTCGCCTCAGCGTCACCAGGATCGCCGCGCCATAGGCCACGAAGATCGCCGACACGACGAAATCGAGTGTGGCGGGTGCAAAGACGACACAGAAGGCGGTGAAGGTCGGGGCCGCGAGATGCATGAGGTCCCGCCGGTCAGCCGCGCGGATGGTGCTCGATCGGAACGCCACCCAGGCCAGCGGCGGGAGGAACGTGGCGGTGACCGGCTGCACCGGGTGCAACGCGCCGACACCGTAATATTGGGTCAGCGAGACCATCACGCCCTGCAGCCCGCCAAAGAGCAGCAGCGCCGAGAAGAGCCAGGGATATCCCCCGGCGAGACGCGTGCGCAGGAACAGAAAGCCGAGCACGAGCGCCACGATCATCGGTATCGGCAGGGCGAGCATCACGGATCCCTCAGCGTCTCCCGATCCAAAGGCTCCGAAATCCCGTTTGGCGCGCCCTGAAACCGGTTCGAGGACGCGGAAAATAACAGCCGGCCTAGGCGTGGGGCATCCAAACAGAACGGAGCCATAAAATGAGAAAGATGCTTCTTGCCGCCGGTCTCGTGATCCTCCTCGGTGCGGCTGCAGCCGCCGAGCCGATTGCCGGATACGACAAGCTGACGGTCACGGCCACGCACCGGCCTGAGCCCCTGGCAGCCTCGATCTGGTATCCGGTCGGCACGCCCACCTATCGCGGGCTGGTCGGCGACAACGCCGTCTTCAAGGGCACCTCCGCTTATGTCGGGGCCGCGATCGCGGACGGACATACCCGCTTTTCGTGCTCTCGCACGGATCGGGCGGCAACATGGACAATATCTCCTGGCTGTCGTCGAAGCTCGCACTCGCGGGCGCCATGGTGCTCGCGGTTAACCACCCCGGCAGCACGTCCGGCGATTCCTCGCCCCGGCGCTCCGTTCGCCTGGACGAGCGGGCGGCCGACCTTGGCGCGGCGCTCGACGAGATCCTCGTCGACCCGACATTCGGGCCGCATGTCGACCGGTCGCGCATTATCTCGGTGGGCTTCTCGCTCGGCGGTGCGACGGCACTCAATCTCGCGGGGCTGCGGTTCGATCGACAGGCCTACGCCGACTATTGCAGGGAGAGCGTTGATGCCGCCGACTGCGTCTTCTTCGCCAAGGGCGGCGTCGATCTCGATAACCTGCCGGAAGGATTCGCGGCGGACATGCGCGATCCGCGCATCGACGCGGCCGTCGCCATCGATCCGGGCTTCACCTATGCGGCCACCGCCGCGAGCGCCGCGGCGATGACAATGCCGGTGCTCCTGATCAACCTTGGCGAAGAGACGCGCTTTCCTGCCGCCGATGTGAGCGCCAAGGGCAGCGACCTCGTCGAGCGTCTCCCAAACGCGCGCTACGCCGTAATGGCGCCCGGCCATCACTTCACCTTCCTGGCCGAATGCAAGCCGGCGGGCCGGGAGATCCTTGCCGAGGAAGCCGACGATCCGGTCTGCGACGATCCCGCCGGCACCGATCGCGCGAAAGCGCACCAGGAGATCGCCGATGCGATCGTGCGTTTTATGAAACAGCTCTGATGGGTGGATGAAAAGAAAGGGCCCGCGGCAGCACCGCGGGCCTAATCGTTCAGGCAGAGGCGGAAAGCCGTTATTCTTCCGCCTTTTCCTCTTCAGTTACGGGCTCGCCCTCCGGCTCCTCGTCACCGTCCTGCTGCTTCTTCAGCGCGGCTCCGAGGATATCACCGAGCGAGGCGCCGGAATCGGTCGATCCGTACTGGGCGACCGCTTCCTTCTCCTCGGCGATCTCGAGCGCCTTGATGGAGAGGGAGATCTTCCGGCTCTTCTTGTCGATGTTGGTGACGCGGGCGTCGACCTTCTCGCCCGGTGCGAAGCGGTCGGGCCGCTGCTCGGAGCGCTCGCGCGACAGCTCGGCACGACGGATGAAGGCGGTCATGTCGGAATCGGCGATCTTCACCTCGATGCCGGAATCCATGACCTGCGTCACCTCGCCGGTGACGATGGCGCCCTTCTTGAGACCGCTGACGGCCTCCATCGGATCGCCGCCGACCTGCTTGACGCCGAGCGAGATGCGCTCCTTCTCGATGTCGACGTCGAGCACCTTGGCCTGGACCATGTCGCCCTTCTTGTAGTCCTCCATCGCCTCCTCGCCGGAACGGTTCCAGTCGAGGTCGGAGAGGTGGACCATGCCGTCGACGTCGTTCTCCAGGCCGAGGAACAGGCCGAACTCGGTCTTGTTCTTGACCTCGCCTTCCACGGTCGAGCCGACCGGATGCTTCTCCGCGAACTCTTCCCACGGATTGCGCATGGTCTGCTTCAGGCCGAGCGAGACGCGGCGCTTGGCGGCGTCGACTTCCAGGATCACGACCTCAACCTCCTGCGAGGTGGAGACGATCTTGCCCGGATGCACGTTCTTCTTCGTCCAGCTCATTTCCGAGACGTGGATCAGGCCCTCGATACCGGGCTCCAGCTCCACGAAGGCGCCGTAGTCGGTGATGTTGGTGACGCGGCCCGTGAAGCGCGCGCCGATCGGGTATTTCGCCTCGATGCCTTCCCACGGATCCGCCTCGAGCTGCTTCATGCCGAGCGAGATGCGGAAGGTCTCCGGGTTGATGCGGACGATCTGTACCTTCACCGTCTCGCCGATATTCAGAATCTCTGAAGGGTGGTTGACGCGGCGCCACGCCATGTCGGTGACGTGGAGCAGTCCATCGATGCCGCCGAGATCGACGAACGCACCGTATTCGGTGATGTTCTTCACCACGCCGTCGACCACCTGGCCCTCGTGCAGGCGCTGCACCAGCTCGGAGCGCTGCTCCGCGAGCGTGTCCTCAAGCACCGAGCGGCGCGAGACGACGATGTTGCCGCGCCGCTTGTCCATCTTGAGGATGCGGAACGGCTGCGGCGAATTCATCAGCGGGCCGACGTCGCGCACCGGGCGCACGTCCACCTGGCTGCGCGGCAGGAAGGCCACGGCCCCGTCGAGATCGACAGTGAAGCCGCCCTTGACCTGATTGAAGATCTGACCGGTGACGGTCTCGTTCTTCTCGAACATCTCTTCGAGACGGACCCAGCTTTCCTCGCGGCGTGCCTTCTCGCGGGAGAGCATCGCCTCCCCGAGCGCGTTCTCGACCCGCTCCAGATAGACTTCCACCTCGTCGCCCGGCTTCAGCTCGCCGTCGCGGCCGCGAACGCCGAATTCCTTGAGCGGTACCCGTCCTTCGACTTTCAGACCGACGTCGATGATGGCGACGTCCTTCTCGATTGCGATCACCGTGCCTTTGACGACGGTTCCCTCGGCGAGGTCGCTCTTGGCGAAGGACTCTTCCAGAAGAGCGGCAAAATCCTCCCTGGTGGGTTGCATCTCTGCTACTTGCATCAAAACTCCTGACAGCGGGTCGACCGGACCCGCTCTGCACCGGGCGTTTGCGTTGCGTTTGCCGCCTTCTGCCTCCCCGCTTCAAGAAGGGCGGGCCGGCGCAAATGAGGCCGAAAGCGACAATCTTGGTTCCAATAGGCGGAGGCCGACGAATGACAACAGGCGCACCCGAAGGCGCGCCTTTCATCCTCTCGCGATCTTGCGGCCCACGAAGTCGACGGCCGCCCGGAACGCGGCCTCTATATCCAAATCGGTTGTATCGAGCAAGTAAGCGTCCGGGGCGGGTCTGAGCGGCGAATCCGTGCGCGCCATGTCGCGCTCATCCCGCCGCTTGAGATCCGCGAGAACCTCCGCCTCAGAGATATCGGCGCCGCCGGCGCGCATTTCAAGCGCGCGCCGCCGCGCGCGGGTCTCCGGCGAGGCGGTGACGTAGAGCTTCGCCGGCGCGCCGGGAAAGACCACCGTGCCGATGTCGCGCCCGTCGAGCACGGCCCCCGGGGGAGCGCAGGCGAAGGCCCGCTGCTTCTCGCGAAGCGCAGCGCGAAGCCTCGGCATCACCGCGACCCGCGAGGCCGCCTCGCCGATCGCATGGTCCGCGAGCCGCTTCGCGTCGAGCGCGCCGAGGTCGATCGTCGCCGCGGTGGCGACGGCGGCATCCTCGTCGTCGAGATCGGCGCCCTCCGCGAGCAGGCGGTCGGCGACCGCGCGGTAGGTCAGGCCGGTGTCGAGATGGCGAAGTCCAAAATGGCGTGCGAGCCGTCGAGCGAGCGTTCCCTTGCCGCTCGCCGCCGGACCATCAATGGCAACGACGGATACGTCCGTCACGCCGCTTCCGCGCCGTCGGCGAACCCGGCGCCGAGGCCTTTCAGCAGCGCAACGAAGCTCGGGAAGGACGTCGCGATCGTGGCGCTGTCGTCGACGGTGACGGGGCGCTCCGCTGCTAGGCCCATGACCAAAAAGCTCATCGCGATGCGATGGTCGAGATGCGTCGGCACAGTGCCGCCGCCCCTGACCCGCCCGCCTTCCACGGTGAGACTTGCTTTGCCCTCGCGGCACTCGACGCCGTTCGCCTCGAGCCCGCGCGCGACCGCGGCAAGGCGATCGGACTCCTTTACGCGAAGCTCTTCGAGGCCCTCCATCACCGTGCGCCCTTCGGCAAAGGAAGCGGCGACCGCGAGCACCGGGTACTCGTCGATCATCGACGGCGCGCGCTCCGGCGCCACGACGACGCCTTTGAGCTTCGAGGCGCGCACGCGCACGTCGCCGATCGTCTCGCCGCCGGAGACGCGCTCTTTCTCGACATCGAGGTCGGCACCCATCTCCCTCAGCGTAGCAATGAGGCCGGTGCGCGCAGGATTAAGAAGCACGTTCTCGATCGTCACTTCCGAGCCGTCGACGAGAAGCCCGGCGACGATCAGGAACGCCGCAGAGCTCGGGTCGGCGGGGACGGTGACGGCCTGCGGCTTCAGGTCTGGGCGGCCCACGAGTCGGATCGTCGTCGCGCCATCCTCGCCACGAGCCGTCGAGATGTCTGCGCCGAAGCCCTTGAGCATCCGCTCGGTGTGGTCGCGCGTCGCAACGGGCTCGATAACAGTTGTGATGCCGTCGATGTTGAGTCCGGCGAGTAGCACCGCCGACTTCACCTGCGCGGAGGGAACCGGCACGCGGTACACGATCGGAGTCATGCGTGCACCGGCTTTGAGGGACAGCGGCAAGCGATCACCCGTGCGCGCGACGACCTCCGTCCCCATCTCGCGAAGCGGATCGAGCACACGGCCCATCGGTCGCTTCGAAAGCGAAGGATCGCCGACGAAGGTCGAAGCGAACGGGCAGGATCCAGCGATGCCGATCGTGAGCCGAACGCCGGTGCCCGCATTGCCGAAATCGAGCACACCCTCCGGCTCGGTGAGCCGGCCGATGCCGCGCCCTTGGACACACCAGATGCCGTCGCCGCCCTTCTCGATCGTTGCGCCGTAGGCGCGCATCGCGGCCGCGGTCGCCATCACGTCTTCCGATTCAAGCAGGCCTGCGATCCGCGTCTCGCCCTCGGCGAGCGCGCCGAACATAAGCGAGCGATGCGAGATCGACTTGTCGCCGGGCACAGCGGCGCGGCCGCGAAGCGGCCCTGAGGGCAGCGCACTCAAGGGCTTTCGGAAAGCGTGCGTCATCTCTTCGGCATGAAGGTTGCACGCCCTTCAAGGGCGGGGTTTCGGAGACGGACGGGTTGGTAGCACAGCCCCCACCTGAGGTCACCATACGAGCACCGCCCTCGCTGCGACCACGGGGCCGGCAGACGCGGGCAAAGAAGGTGTTTGACAGAGGTATGAGCCGTCGCTAGGGACGCGGCGCGTTCTACGAAGAGGCTGAAGAGACGTGGCGAAACCAGAACTCGGCACGAAGCGCACCTGTCCCGCCTGCGGCACCAAGTACTACGACCTCAATCGCAGCCCGATCGTCTGCCCGAATTGCGGCACGGTTTTCGAGGTGGTGATTGCGACGCGAGCGGCCGAACGCAAGCCGGAACCCGCGCCGAAGCCGGTCGCCAAGCCGGTCGCCGAGCCGGTCGCGGAGGTCGAGCGCGAGCAGGACGTCGTCTCGCTTGAGGAGGTGGAGGAAGAGGCCGAGCCCGATGTCGGCCCCGACACCGACGAAGAAGAGGAGACGGTCGACATCCCGGAGGTCGAGGTCGAGGACGACGATACGGTGCCCGATCCCTTCATCGAGGAAGAGGAAGAGGAGAGCGACGACGTCGCCGGTCTTCTTGACGTCGACGAGGAGGACGAGGAAGAGCGCTGAGGGCGCGCTCGGGGATCGCTGCGGCGGCTCGGCGTGACGCTCTACGCTTCAACGCTCAAGTTGTCTCGGTCGAGCTGCGGAGCCGAAGCTCGAAGAGCGGAAGCTGGTGGAGCCGAGCGGGATCGAACCGCTGACCTCGTGAATGCCATTCACGCGCTCTCCCAACTGAGCTACGGCCCCGTCCAGTGATCGCGGGCGTTGGGACTTCCGCGGGCGGCGTTAACTAGGCGGCGCTCAGCCGAAATGCAAGGCCCGCGCGGCGGCCGGCGCTGGTTCCTGGCAGCTCCGCCTCTACTTGAAGCGTTTCCGCCAGCCCCCCATATTTCGTGCAAGCCGCCCGGGCGCCTTTTTTGGGTCCGGTCGGGCGAAGTCGCTTAGATGAAGGGCTTTGCACATCATGACGCGAACGCTTGCTTTTTCGAGCCCCCTCCTCCTCGGCTTCGAGGATATCGAACGCCTCTTGGACCGCGTGTCGAAGACGGCGGACGGATACCCGCCCTATAACATCGAGCGGATCGCGCCGAGCGCCGGCGCGCCGGCAAAGATCGTGATCACTCTCGCGGTCGCCGGTTTCAATCCTAACGATATCGAAGTGACCTTGGAGGATAATGAGCTTACCGTCAGCGGACAGCAGGCGGAGGATTCGGACCGCGACTACCTGCACCGCGGCATCGCCGCACGGCAGTTCAAGCGCACGTTCGTCCTGGCGGACGGCATAGAGGTGGCAAACGCAGAGCTGAAAGACGGGTTGCTTTCGATCGAGATGGTGCGGCCCGAGACGGCGCGCACGGTGAGGCGCATCCCAATCGCCTCCCGCGGCTGAAGGAGACTGACATGACCGAGAACGAAACCATCAAGACGATGCCGCAGGACGCATTCGCCGCGCTGGGCGGCGGTCAGATCGCCTATCTCCGGCCAGTGCGTTCCGAAGAGGTTAAGACACTCTTTCCGCAGGCGCCCGAACTTACGCCAGGACTGAGCCTCTGGGCACTCCTTTCCGCTGCGGGGCAGCCGATCATGCTGACCAACTCCAAGGCGGCAGCGATCGCGAGCGCGCACGAGAACGACCTGGAGACGGTCAGCGTGCACTGACTGAGCTGCTCGTCATGCCCAGACTTGATCCGGGCGTCCATTTCGGAACGTAAAGAGGGGCCCATTCGGGCCCCTTCTGCTAGGCCGCGTGCGAAGCCGCGGCCGGCGTCGTCAGAATCGCAAAGATGGCATCGGCGTTCTCCGCTCCGCGAAGCTTCTCTGCAATCTCCGGATCGCGCAGCACACGGGCAACCCGCGCAAGCGCCTTCAGGTGATCGGCACCAGCGCTTTCCGGCGCGAGCAGCACGAAGACCAGGTCGACCGGCTGGTCGTCGACGGAATCGAATTCGACCGGTCGGGCGAGCCTGGCGAAGACACCGAACAAGCGCTTGAGCGCGGCGGATTTCCCGTGCGGGATGGCGACGCCCTGCCCGACCCCCGTAGAGCCGAGGCGCTCGCGCTGTAGCAGCGTGTCGAAGATATCGCGCTCCGGCAGCCCGGTCAGCCGCGCAGCGATTGCCGAAACCTCCTGTAGCACCTGTTTCTTCGACTGCGCGTGCACCGAGGGAAGCACCGCTTCGGAGGACAGGAGGTCGCTGAGATCCATCACGTTACCCTGAACAAAACGAAACGCGGGAGCGCCGGGGCGCCTGCGTCAGTGGTCCTTGAGCCGGCGCTTGTAGCGCCTGAGCCGCTTCGCCAGCCGCTCGGCCGCCTGGTCGAAGCTCACATGCGCATCCGCGTCAGCCCCGTGGACTTCCAAAACGACCCCCGAATCGAGATGCAGCGCAAGCTCCGTCTCGAATACGTGCCCAGCCTTTGACAGCGTGACCTGGCCCGAGAATCCCCGATCGAAATACTTCTGCACGGTGCCGGTCACAGTCTCATCGATGCGGGAACGGAGCGCTTGCCCAATATCGAAATTCTTGCCGGCTATCCTGAAACTCATAGCGTGCTTCCGATGGCCGGATCGTTTAGCGCGGCGGACCTGTACGCGCGTCGCCCGGCCAAGTCAAACCGAATTGGGACGGGTCCGCGGAAGCGGCGGACAACGCTGAAGGAATCCTTTTCAGGAAGCTTGTTTGAGCCGCCGCTCTCGTCGGCGCTCGACCGAAGAGCCGATTCGCATGAGTTCGCGGTACTTCGCGACCGTGCGGCGCGCAATGTCGATCCCCTCACCCGAAAGGATCGCGACAATGGCGTCATCGGAGAGCACGGCATCAGGCGCCTCCTCCATGATCAGCTTGCGGATGCGATGCTTCACGGCCTCGGCCGAATGCGCCTCGCGCCCGGACGTGGCCGCGATCGAGCCGGTGAAGAAGTAGCGGAAATCGAAGATGCCGCGCGGCGTCGCGATCGTCTTGTTGGCAGCGGCGCGGCTGACGGTGGATTCGTGGATGCCGAGTGCATCGGCGACCATGCGCAGGTTGAGTGGCTTCAGATAGGCGACGCCGTCCTTCAGGAAGCCTTCCTGGCGGCGCACGATCTCAGTCGCGACCTTGAGCACCGTACGCGCGCGCTGATCGAGGCTTTTCTCCAGCCAGCTCGCCTTCTGCAGACAGTCGGTCAGATATTTCTTGTCCGCCTCGCCGCCGACCTTGTTGGCGATCCTAGCGTAATAAGTGCGGTTGACGAGAAGCCGCGGCAGCACTTCGTCGTTAAGCTCGACGATCCATCCGCCTGACGGTGCCGAGCGTACGAAGACGTCCGGGATCAGCGTGCGGATCGGCTCATGGAAGAACGCAAGACCGGGCTTTGGATCGAGCGCCCGGATCTCTGCAACAAGCACTTCGATGCCGTCGCGTCCGACGCCACACAGCGCCGCAAGTCCGGCTCGATCACCGGCAGCGAGGCGATCGAGGTTGGCAAGCAACGTCTGCATCGCCGGCGAGAGCGCATTGCGCTCCGCGAGCTGCAGTTCCAGGCACTCGGCGAGCGAGCGCGCGAAGGTGCCTGTCGGCGCGAGCTCCTGGCAACGCTTCAGCACGCGCTCTACCTCAGCCGTCGGAACACCTAGGCGCATAGCGACGGCATCGATCGAGGTGATCAGATAACCCGCTTCGTCGAGCTCAGCGAGAAGCGCGATAGCAACCGCACGGTCGATGGGCGTCGCGGCGAACACCACGTCGATGGTGCGAGAGAGCATGGCCTCGAGGCTCTCCGCGGCCGGCAGGCTCTGGTCAATCGCGAGATCGTCAAAGCCGGCGTTGCCAGTGCCAGAGCCGCGGCTGGAATACGAGGATGCCTGCCCGAGAGGCGGCGCAACGTCCTCCGGGAAGACGTCGGCCGGATCGGCGTCGACTTCCGCCACCGCATCGCTCTCGGAAGCGACCACTTCGTTCTGCGACGCGCGCTCCTCGTCAGGCGCGGCCGGCTCGCTCTCGTTCAATTCAAGAAGGGGATTTTGTTCAAGCTCGCTCGCCACGAAGCGTTCGAGCTCAAGCCCCGACATCTGCAGGAGCCGGATCGCCTGCATAAGCTGGGGTGTAATGACGAGGGACTGTGTCTGCCGAAGTTGAAGCTTGGCCGAAAGAGCCATCACGCTGCCCCGCCGACGGACTGGGCTCCCCCGCCCTTTACATGCCCGTCATATTGCAGTGCAACTTAGCGCCCCTTTTTGCGGAGTCAAAGCCTGAAGCGCTCTCCAAGATAAACGCGCCGGACTTCCGGGTCGGCGACGATCTCCTCAGGTGTGCCCTCGCTCATCACCCGCCCGGCGTTGAGGATGTAGGCGCGGTCGATCAGCCCGAGCGTTTCGCGCACGTTGTGGTCGGTGACGAGCACGCCGATGCCACGCTGCTTCAAATGCCGCACCAAGCCCTGGATGTCCGCGACGGCGATCGGATCGATCCCCGCGAAGGGCTCATCGAGCAGCATGAAGACCGGCCGCGACGCGAGCGCCCTCGCAATTTCGCAGCGCCGTCTTTCACCGCCGGAGAGCGAGATCGACGGCGCCTTCCTGAGATGCAGGATGTGGAACTCGCGAAGCAGCGCATCGAGATCGGCTTCTCTGAGATTGCGATCCGGCTCGACGATCTCGAGCACCGCGCGGATATTGTCTTCCACCGAGAGACCACGGAATATCGACGCCTCCTGTGGAAGATATCCGACGCCGAGACGCGCGCGCTGGTACATCGGCAGATGCGTGATATCGAAACCGTCGAGCTCGATGCGTCCGCCGTCGGCGCGGATCAGTCCGGTGATCATGTAGAAGACGGTCGTCTTGCCGGCGCCGTTCGGTCCGAGAAGGCCGACCACCTCGCCACGTCTCAGCGCCAGCGACACGTCCTCGACAACGAGCCTACCTTTGAAGGAGCGCCTGAGCCCGCGCGCCACGAGCCAATCCTGGCCCGGCGGCGCGGCGCCCTCCTGAAGGTTTGTTGCCTCGTGCTTGTTCAAGGGGCGATCCCCGGCGGCGACGCGCTCACTGAGGGCCCTTGCCGCTCGACGGCGTGATCAGCGTCTGCACGCGGCCGCCTTCCACGCGTCCCTCCTTGGTCGTCAGGTTGACGACGAGGCGCTCGCCGCGGACCACGTTCTGGCCCTGGGTCAGGAGCACATTGCCGGTCATGGTGACGAGATCCTTGTCCATCTCGAAGACCGCGCGATCAGCGGTCGCCACTTGGTCGCTCGAGCGCACGGTGACGCCCGGACCGGCCTCGAGCCGCGTCACCTGCGCGCCGGCGACTGGCCCCGCAGCGGCAGCCGGCTGGCCACTGTCGGATGAGGGCACCGCGTCTTTGTAGAAGATGCGAAGCTCCGGTGCCTCAAGCAGCGTGTCGCCCTGGAGCACGCGCACGTGGCCGCTGTAGATCGCAAGCTTCTCAGCGTCGTGCACTTCGAGCCGGTCGGCCTCGATCTGGATCGGCTTGTCGGAGCCGCTGTTGAAGCCGCCGAACGCCCCGCCGAAATCCTGCGCGCCAGCAGGCCTCGCCGTGAGCGCGACGAGGATGAGGATCGCGAGCACTCCGATCCGCATCGCGCTCTCACTCCTTCCGAGGCGTGGCCGAGGATTCACTCTTCGGCGGCATCAGGAGTGTGTGCACATCGCCTTCGACAACGATCACCTTGCCGCCGTCGCTGACGGAGAACCGGTTGCCGGTGACACGGCTGTCTCCGTATCCAATCGTCACCGGATTCTCGGAGACGAGCGAACCCGCGTCGAAATCGACGTCGGCGTCGGTCATATGAAGAAAATGCCCGTCCGGCGAATTCGCAAGGACCGCGCCGAGAAGCTTGATCGTGTTCTTCGCGTGATCGTAGTCGCCGGCTTCCGCGGTGATGCTCGTCATCGTTCCGTCGTTCGAACTCGATCTTCGCCTCGATGTTCTCAAGCCGCACCTGCCCCGGATTGCTCAAGGGCTGGATGGCTCGGCTCGCCACGACCGAGTATTCGCGGTGGCGGCGGTCGAAACCGGTGAGATGCGGACGATCCATGATGATGGAATTGCGCGTGACGCTGAGCCGCGCCGCGTTGAGGTCGAGTCCCGCGGGAAGCGAGAGCCGCGTGACCACAACGAAGCCCGCGACGGATGCCACGCCGAGGAGCGGCAGGAGCACGCGCAGCACCCGGACAAGCCGGGTGTGCCGCCGTGCCGCGGCCATGGCCTTGCCGCGCGCCCCTCGATTGGGGCCCGCCGGCAGCCAGGGCGCCGATATGGCCATGTCCAAATCCGTCATTCCTCAGCGGTTTGCGCGCGAGAGTGTGGTGATTTGCGGGCACCCGCAAGCCCCGGCGCGAAAAGGGCTTTTGTTAGGAATGGGAAAAAATGTCCTCGCCCTCCCATCCGAGCAGGTCGAGCTCGGCTCGGACCGGGACGAAGCGGAAACAGGATTCGGCCAGTTCCAGCCGCCCCTCCCGCGTAAGCCGCGCCTGAAGCGCCGCCTTGATCGCATGCAGATGAAGCACGTCGGAGGCCGCATACTCAAGCTGCGCGTCGGTCAATGTCTCCGCGCCCCAGTCGGAGGATTGCTGCTGCTTGGAGAGGTCAAGGCCGAGGATCTCGCGCGCCAGTTCCTTGAGGCCGTGCCGGTCGGTATAGGTGCGCACGAGCCGCGCGGCGATCTTGGTGCACCAAACCGGTGACACGTGAATGCCGAGCGAATGCTTGAGCATCGCCACGTCGAAGCGAGCGAAGTGGAAGATCTTGACGATCTCGGGGTCGGTCATGAGCAGACCGAGATTGGGTGCGCTCGTTTGACCGTTGGCGATGTGGACGACGTCGACGGTGCCGTCGCCCGGCGAGAGCTGTACGACGCAGAGTCGATCGCGACCGGGCTTCAGCCCCATCGCCTCCGTGTCGACCGCGACCTCGCCGCTATAGGCAGAGAGGTCGTGAAGGTCGCCTTCGTGCACGCGAATATTCGTCAGCGGGGCTCCCCCTCGATCAGCCCGCAGCGGACTGCGCCGGACGTGCTCTCTTCCACGGACACCCCGATAATCAATAGGGCTTTGATTCTAAATCGGATTCTCTTGTCCGACATGTCTTGATGTATCAGGCGGGCCAACGCGCCGCAAGAGAATGAGGATGCCCGAAAGAGCATCGCACAGGCAATCTAGTCGAAGAGGCTCGACACGGATTTCTCCAGCGCCGTACGGCTCACCGCTTCACCGAGAAGCGGTGCGATCGAGACGATGCGGATGTTGCGCGCCGAGAGCACCGCGCTCGTCGGCTCGATCGAGTCGGTGATGACGAGTTCGGTGAGCTTGGAGGCGGTGATGCGCGCGACCGCACCACCCGACAGCACGCCGTGCGTGATATAGGCGGCGACCGACGTGGCGCCCTGCTCGAGCAGTGCATCGGCGGCGCTGCAGAGCGTGCCGCCGGAATCGACGATGTCGTCGACGAGAAGGCAGGCGCGCCCATTCACATCGCCGATGATGTTCATCACTTCCGACTCGCCCGGCCGCTCGCGCCGCTTGTCGACGATGGCAAGCGAGGCGTCGATGCGCTTCGCGACGATGCGGGCGCGCACGACGCCGCCGACGTCCGGCGAGACCACCATGAGATGGTTGTGGTCGTAGCGCTCGGCGATGTCGCGGGTGAAGACCGGTGCGGCGAAGATGTTGTCGGTCGGGATGTCGAAAAAGCCCTGGATCTGCCCGGCGTGGAGATCGACCGTCAGCACGCGGTCGGCCCCGGCCTTGGTGATCATGTTGGCGACGAGCTTGGCGGAGATCGGCGTGCGGGAGAGCGACTTTCGGTCCTGCCGCGCATAGCCGTAGTAGGGGATCACCGCGGTGATGCGGCGCGCGGAAGCGCGGCGCAGCGCATCGATGATGATCAGGAGCTCCATCAGATTGTCGTTCGCCGGGAAGCTCGTCGACTGCACGACGAAGAGATCCTCGCCGCGGACGTTCTCCTGGATCTCGACGAAAATCTCCTGGTCCGCGAAGCGGCGGACAGCGGCCTGCGCAAGATCGGTCCGGAGGTAATGCGCGATCGCCCGGGCGAGCGTTTCGTTGGAGTTCCCGGCGACGATTTTCATCTCTTACGACGATCCCCGGGGGCACCCAGCCGGCCCCTGTCGGAGCGCCCTTGAATCGCGCCGGGCGCGCGGCCTTTTAGCAATCGCACAAAAGCTTCACAACCGCGGCACAACGCGGTCACATCCTTTTTCGACACGCTTCGCAAAGTCCGGGCCGGGAGCGCTTTGCTTTCCTCTAACGCTCCGAATTGCACGGGCTTTCCCTCCGCGACCTAAGAGGGCACCCACGGGCGTTTCGCCGCAGCGTCAGCGCAGCAGTGGACGGGGGCACTGCGGCGATTCCCCAGCATTCGCGGCGAATTTTAAGGGAATTTAGGGAAAATTTGAGCGAGTTCTTTACAGAACCGGGTCCCCTCGGCTTACCGTGCGCCTGCCGCCGGGAGGACGGACCGGATGATCCGCAGGCTCGCCGTTGCGTTGCTGGTTCTTGCCGGATTCGCGGCTCGCGCCGACGCGGCCGATTTCGCGCTCCGTGGCGACACGATCACGATGACGGGACGGATCGTCCCAGCCGACCCGCTCAAGCTGTCAAAGCTGATCAGGAAGGGCGCACGGGCAATCGTGCTGGAGAGCCCTGGCGGCCTCGTCGCAGCCGCTTCCTACATGGCCGACATGATCAACGAAGCCGGGCTGACGACGATCGTCAACGGCGACTGCGCTTCCGCCTGCACGATCCTCTTCTACGCGGGAAGCCGCCGCGAGCTTTCGGGCCGCCTCGGCTTCCACCGCGCCACCGACGACGTCGGCACGGCGAACTATGCTGCGGCCATGAAGCGCTATGGCGCGCCCCTCGCCGCGATCGAGGCGGTGAACGCCACGCCTGCGAGCAGCATCACCTGGATGCGCTGACGCACCAGGTGGCCGCCGGTGCTGGCGTCTATTTAGGAAGATAGACCGCCTGAGCTGTATTCTTGGCAATCGCGTCGAGGTAGCTGGCCAGCTGCACCCGATCGAGCTGGCCCTGCTCGACTGCATCGATCATCACGAGGAGATCGTCGAGCGTGATCGTGTCGCTCCCGATTGCGATCGCACCGATCCCAAGCGCCTGCAGTTCTGCGATCGTCGCGCGGCCTGCTGCGTAGTTGGCGTCCAGCACCTGCGTGGAGAGCGTCGCCATCAACTCGTCGGGAGCGCCTTGCGCAAACGTAAACGTCGGAGCGCCGGCGGCCATTGCGCCAGCGAGCGCGGCCACCAATACGATTCTCTTGAGTTTGCTTCGTTTCACAACAGTCTCCGCTCGACGTCGCGTCGTTTCCGGTAGCACAGCCAGGAGTCTGTTAAGTTAAATCCCTCCGAAAATTACGGAGTTGCAAAGCCAATCGCGTCGATGGTTTGAGATATACTGCACAGACAGCTTCGATTTTAGAGAAGCGTTGCGATACATGTCTCTGAACCGGCAAATTTCTCCAATGCAGCGCGATTTGGCTCGCGGGAGCTCTAGTTGCCGACGAGCGAGATGGCCGAGAGCAGCCGCCCGTAATCACGCTCGCCGCGGTGCTTTGCACGGCGATAGGAATAGAAGCGCGCCTCGTCGGCATAGGTGCAGAGCGCGAGATTGCCGACCGCACCGACTCCCGCCGCCTCGAGCCTCGCGACGATATAGGCCGGAAGGTCGAACATCGAATGCCCCGCACGCAACGACGGCGCAAAGAAGCGAGCGTTGGATGGATCGGCCTCCAGGAATCGCGCGGCGAATTCCGGTCCGACCTCGTAGGCGCCGGCCGAAATTGTCGGGCCGAGCACCGCGACGATCTTTGCTCGCTCCGCGCCGAGTTGCTCCATTGCGGCGATCGTGGATTCGAGGATGCCGATGAGCGCGCCCTTCCAGCCGGCGTGAGCGGCAGCGACGACGCGTGCATTGGGCTCGGCGAAAAGCAACGGCCCGCAATCTGCCGCGCCGGCGCCGACGGCGATGCCCGGCCGGTTCGTCACCACTGCGTCCGCCTTCGGGCCACGGCCCGGTTCCCACACTGCATCGACGATGATCGCCTCAGCGCTGTGCACCTGGTGGGGCGTCGCGAGGTCCTCCGGTGCCGATCCGAGGTGGCGCGTGGCGCGCGCGCGGTTCTCAAGCACCGCCTCGCGCAAATCCTTCGAGCCGAGACCCGTATTGAGTCCGCAATAGATGCCGGTCGAGACGCCGCCTTCGCGCGTGAAGAAGGCGTGCGCGACGCCGGGCAGCGCCAGCAGCGGCGCTTCGATGGGCACGAGCGGTGGCGAGACTGCGTCCATGTGCCGGAGGTAGGACCCCGCGTCGGCCGAAGTCAAACCCGTGCGCGCGAAGCGCCTCCCGCGCACCGGAACGGCGCTATTGACGCGGGGCGACCCGCCAATCATGAAAGTGGCCCGCCGGGATTGCCCTCCCGATACCTCCTCCGGAAGCGAATTGCCCAAGCACATCGTCGTGCCGCTGATCGTCGCCTGTGCGCTGTTCATGCAGCAGCTCGACGCGACGGCGCTGGCTACGTCGCTCCCCGCCATATCGGCCGCTTTCGGCGAGCCGGCGGTGAAGCTGCATCTCGCGATCACGGTCTACGTGTTCAGCCTTGCCGCCTTTCTGCCGATCAGCGGATGGGCGGCTGACCGCTTCGGCGCACGCACGGTCTTTCGTGTTGCGATCGCGATATTCGCGCTCGCCTCGGTAGGCTGCGGACTGGCGACGAATCTCGAATGGCTCGTCGGCGCCCGTATCTTTCAAGGGATCGGAGCCGCCATGATGGGTCCGGTTGCCCGCCTGATCCTTGTCCGCTCGGTGGAGAAGAGACAGCTCATCCGCGCCCTTGCGCTTATGAGCATACCCGGGCTTGTCGGACCGATGGTTGGCCCACTGGTCGGCGGCTTCCTCACCTCGTACGCGTCCTGGCGCTGGATCTTTTGGATCAACGTTCCCGTCGGCATTGTCGGCATCCTGCTCGTGACCCTGTTTATCGAAGACATCCACGAGGAGCCGCGACGCTTGGACCTCGTCGGAGCGTTTCTTTCCAGCTTCGGCTTGTCGGCGTTCCTCTTCGGGATAGACGCTGCGACGACCGCCGATGCGCTAGGCGCTTTTTCTGTCGGTTGTCTGACGTCCGGCGCCGTCGCGCTTATCGCCTATGCTCTTCACGCGCGTCGCTCCACCGCGCCGATTCTCGATCTTGGCCTCTTTCGTGTCGCGACGTTCAGAGCGAGCCTCATCGGTGGGTCACTCTTCCGCATCGGCTTGGGCGCGCTACCCTTCGTGCTTCCGCTGCTTCTTCAGGAGCGCTTCGGCTACACCCCATTTCAGTCGGGTCTTGTCACCTTCGTGAGCGCTGTCGGCTCGCTCGGCATGCGCACGATCTCGAGCCGGGTGCTCGGCCGCTTCGGATTTCGCTCGGTGCTCCGATGGGACGGGCTCGTCGCGGCAGCCTTCACCGGCGCATGCGCATTCTTCCGGCCCGACACGCCGTACATCGTCATGATCCTCGTGCTCTTCTTCGGAGGTTTCTTCCGCTCGCTGCAGATGGTCAGCGTGAACGCGCTGATCTTCGCCGATCTCAAACATGCGCAAATGAGCCATGCCACCAGCTTGTCGACCATGGCCCAACGCCTCTCGCAGAGCATCGGCGTCGCACTCGCGGCCTTCGTGCTGCACGCGGCCACGGTCGACACAGTGCCCTCTCAGGGTGGCTTTATGCTGACTTTCGCGATGATCGCGGCGATGGCAATCGCGTCTTCTCTGTTCTTCATTGGCCTCTCCCCCGAAGCCGGAGCAGAGCTGGCGGGGCGAAAGGCCTCCACCGAGGAACACGAGTAATTCAAAACGGCGGTGGCGCTAGGCTGCGGCGCGTTAGCGCAACAACCTTGAAGAGCGTGCCCATTGCCGCTGATCCTGTGAGCCGCTCGACCGCGGCGGAAAGCGCCGCACGGCCGCCCGCGCCGGCATTCGCGCCAAGCATTTCCGCGCGCTGAAGAAGACCCAGTGCAATGAGGAATTCGCCCTGCGGAATGGGCCCGTGCGCAGCAGCGCCTTCTGCCGCGGCGCCCCGGGCAAGCGCAGCGAAGTCGACATGCGCCGTCAGATCGGCCTCCCCGGGCGCGGCGAGTGGATCGGCATAGTGGTGGTTGCTGACAGCCTGCAGCGTATCGCCGAGGCCCGTTTCGGCATGACCGTAGTCAACGATCAGCGCCGCACCGTTCTCGTCAACAATGCGGCGGGCGATTTCCGCCATGATCGCGTCGGCCGCAGGCCGTACTTCGAAGATCGCGCCCTCCGGCGCGCCCGGCCCCGCGTCGAGCACGCCCGGGCCGATGCCGAAAACAAGGCCACCGGCATCGTTCAGGCCGACGACGCGCTCACGCCAAGCTCCTTCGGCGCGCACGAACTGCCGGACCGGGAGAGCGTCGAAAAACTCATTGGCAACGAGGAGAAGCGGACCGCGCGGCACCTCTGCAAACGATGCGTGCCAGCCGATCTCGACTTTGGCGTCGGCCAGAATCTCCACTTGAAGCGCCCGGAGCGTGGAACTCGTTTCGACCAGATCGACGGTCATCGCATCGCGGAAATCCGATGCCTTGGCCACCACGCGAAGGATGTCGGCTATCAGCGTGCCGCGCCCCGGTCCGAGCTCAACGAGCCGCACCGGCGAAGGTGCGCCGATCATGCGCCATACATGCACGAGCCACGCGCCGATGATCTCACCGAACATTTGGCTCACCTCCGGCGCAGTGACGAAGTCGCCGCGGGCGCCGAAAGGATCGCGCGTCGCGTAATAGCCGTGCTCCGGATCGCCGAGGCAAAGCGCCATGTAGTCGGCAACGCTCATCGGGCCGTTCGCTTCGATGAGGCTCTTGATCCTGCGGCCGAGCGGCGTGTCGCTCACGTTTCCCGTCGCAGGGCAAAGACGATTGCGCCCGCTCCGACCAGCACCATCGGGATCGACAGGATCATACCCATGGTGAGGCCGCCGAAGAGGAATCCGAGCTGCGCGTCGGGCTCGCGCACGAACTCCACCACGATCCGCGCGATTCCGTAGCCGGCGATGAAAGCGCCTCCGGTCAGGCCGGGGCGCGTCAGGCTCAGGAACCGATGCGTGAGGATGCGGAGCACAATGAAGAGGACGACGCCCTCGAGCCCTGCTTCGTAGAGCTGGCTCGGATGGCGCGGCAGCGGTCCCCCTGTCGGGAAGATCATCGCCCACGGCACGTCCGTCGTCCGCCCCCACAGCTCGCCGTTGATGAAGTTTGCAAGCCGCCCGAAGAAAAGCCCGAAGGTCACCGAGGCGGCGGCGACATCGAAGAGCGAAAGCATCGGGATCTTCCGCCTGAGCGAAAAAACCGTCATCGCAATAATGGTGCCCGCGAGTCCTCCGTGGAAGGACATGCCGCCCTCCCAAAGCCGGAAGAAGCCGAGTGGGTCGTCGAGGAAGTGGCCGGGCTGGTAGAAGATCGCATAGCCGATGCGGCCACCGGCGACGATGCCTATGACAAGCCAGAGTAGGAAGTCGTCGATGTCGTCGAGCGTCATCGGCGCCGGGCGGCTGCCCCACAGGCGGTCGTTCGAGACGAGCCGCCGCGCATACCACCAGCCGATCAGAATGCCGGCGAAATAGGCGAGCCCATACCAGCGGATCGCAAACGGCCCGAACGAAACCGCGACCGGATCGATCGACGGGAATGGAATGACGAGCATGGGCCGCGCGGAAAGTCCCAAAGGCGGCGGACATTCGCCCTGCCGACGGGCCGGGTCAACCCGCCGCCTTGCGCCACTGGCACCGATGCATATATGCCATCTTCATCTGGTAGTGTTCGGGGCGGAATGCCCCCAATTTCATCCGCGTTCGGCCTTTTGGCAGGCCGCTAGCGCGCTCCGGAGGAGGTGACATGACCCAGACCTCAAGCCGGCTCCTCGACGAATTCGCCAAGCTTATGACGGACATGGCCGGCGTCGCCCAGGGCGTTCGCCGGGAGGTCGAAACTGCGGTGAAGAGTCAGGCCGAGCGCTTCATCGGCGAGATGGACCTCGTGCAGCGCGAGGAGTTCGAAGCCGTACGGGAGATGGCCGCGAAGGCGCGCGAGGAGAACGAGGCTTTGAAGAAACGCATCGCCGCCCTGGAGGCGCATCTCACTCCGCCGACGCCGGAGGAAGAGCCGGTGAAGCTCGGCGCACGCAAACGGACCGGCGAATCCGTTGAGGGTGGAATTTGAATCGAGGCTTGTTTCCCCGTGGAAAAGCTGTGTCCGACTCTGGCGGCGCTTCCAGGGCGGAGTCGCATACTTATAGTGGAGATTGAAAGAGATTCGGATTTGTTCCGACACTTCGATGCGTAGCGGAAGGCAATCCCGGCAGTTCGGTTCGAACTGTTCGGCGGTCTTTGTCGATTTGCGCGGGCGGCGTCGCGTCAGAGTCGTTGTGTGTTCCCCTTCGTACGACGCGAGGACATGAGCATGAGTCTGGTCGACATAGAACTCTCCGTCTCCGCCAACCCGGTAGATCTGATCGAGCAGATCGCCGCGTCGCACGACTGGGCGTTTGACCGTTCGGGCGACGACGAGATCACCATCTCCGTGACCGGCGCGTACTGCGACTACAATCTTTCCATGTCGTGGATGGGCGCGCTCGAGGCGCTGCATCTCGCCTGCGCCTTCGATTTCAAGGTCAATGAACGGCGTAAGAACGAGGTGATGCGGCTTCTGGCGCTCGTCAACGAGCAGCTCTGGCTCGGCCACTTCGACCTCTGGCAGGCGGAGGGCGTGATCATGTATCGGAACGCGCTCCTCCTGACCGAAGGGATGGAGGCCGGCGCCGGTCAGCTCGAAGCGATGCTGGCCGCCGCGGTCGAGGCCTGCGAGCGCTACTACCAGGCCTTCCAGTTCGTGATCTGGGCCGGCAAGACGCCGGAAGAGGCGCTCGCGGCGGTGCTCTTCGAGACGCACGGCGAAGCCTGACCGAAATGATTCCCGGAGCCCAGCCGCTGCTGCTTGTCGGCGCCGGCAAGATGGGCGGCGCCATGCTGGACCGTTGGCTGGCGCACCGGCTCGACGCGTCCGAGGTCACGATCCTCGACCCCTACCTCGAAGGCGACCGCTGGTCGGAGCTCGCCAGGAAGGGCACGGCGACCGCAACCAGCGTCGCCGGGGCCGCCGACCGCGCCTACAAGGTCATGGTGATCGCTGTGAAGCCGCAGTCGATGCGGGAGGCGCTGGAGGAGGTGCGCGCGCTCGCCGCGCCCGGTACGGCCATCCTCTCGATCGCCGCCGGCGTTCGCCTTGCAACACTCGAAGCCGCCTTCCCCGCCGGACAGGCGATCGTGCGCGCGATGCCCAACACGCCGGCGCAGGTCGGCATGAGCATGACGGTCGCCGTGCCGAACCCGTACGTCACGGACGTGGAGCGCGGTGCGGTCGACGCGCTGCTTGCGGCGATCGGCGACGTCGCTTGGATCGACGACGAGACGCTGCTCGACGCAGTCACGGCTGTGTCGGGCTCCGGCCCGGCCTACGTGTTCCTGTTGGCCGAGAGCCTTACCGCCGCCGCGCGGCAGGCGGGATTGCCCGCGAACCTTGCTGCAAAGCTCGCGCGGCAGACGGTGGCCGGCGCCGGAGCGCTCCTCGCGGAGAGCCCGCTCTCGCCGGAGGAGCTTCGCCGCAACGTCACCTCACCGGCCGGGACGACTGAAGCGGCGCTCAAGGTTTTGATGGACGGCGACGGCCTTCAGCCGCTTCTCGAGCGCGCTGTCGCCGCGGCGAAAGCACGCTCGATCGAGCTCGGCTGAGCCGCCGCCCGTTATCAGAGGTCGATGTCGTCGGGACCGCGCTGCTTGGTATCGCCTGCGATCTCCTTCGCCGCCTTGAGCAGAAGCTCGGCAATCCGACGCTGCTCCTCAGCGGACGAGCCGATCTTCGCCGCAAGCGCCGCCTTGAGCGCGCGCCGCGCCGCATTCAGCTCAGGAAGCGCTTCTGGGATGTCGCGGTCGCGTGGCTCCTCCCCGCGCTCGAAGAAATGCCGCGCTTGCGCAAGACGCGATCCGATCCACTCGATCCGCGAGAGGATTGCGTCCGCCTGAACGCGGTTCTCCTCGAGATAGCTACGCCCGGCATCGGTGATGGCGTAGACCTTCTTGTTGCCGTCGGCGGACGAGACGACGTGGCCCGCCTCTTCGAGATAGGTGAGCGTCGGATAGATGACGCCGGGGCTCGGGCTGTAGAAGCCGCCCGAACGCTCCTCCAGCGCCTTGATGATCTCGTAGCCGTGCCGAGGGCTCTCAGAGACCAGGCTCAAGACAATGAGGCGAAGCTCGCCATCGCCGACGAAGCGCCCGAAGGGAAAGCCGCCGCCGCGGCCGCCCATCATACCGGAACGCATGCCGTGACCTCGAAAGCCTCCGTGGCGCGAACGGCCAGCGAAGTAACGCTCGCCTCCATCATGAAAGCATCTGTTTGGGTGCATTTATTGGTCTCCAAAGTATCGTAAGATATATCTCATATAGCGTGTCAAAGGCTATATCGCAAGTTATATCTTACGATATTCTCTGATCGCCGAGCAGCGACGATTTGCATCGCGCCGCGGGCGCGATTATTGTGGTGTGGAGTTGGCCGAACGGAGCCGCATTTGCCCAAGCCGAAGACACGCGAAAGGGTCGTTGAAGCACTGCTGGCACTCGCCGCAGAGGGGCCCTGGGAGGAGGTCACGCTTGCGGCGGTGTCGGAGCGCGCCGGCGTCACCCTTGCCGAGCTCCGGGCGCTGTTCGACGGAAGGCTTGCGATCCTTGCCGAATACATCCGGGGCATCGACGAGGACGTGCTGAAAGGCATCGATGCGGATCTCGCCGCGGAAGCGCCGCGCGAGCGGCTGTTCGATGTCCTCTTCGCCCGCTTCGAAGCCCATGCGCCGCACAAGGAGGCGATCCGCAGCATCACGCGAGCGGCGCTCGTGGACCCGTTCCTGGCGCTCGCGCTGAACAGCCTCGTCACGCAGTCGATGGCCTGGATGCTGGCCGCCGCCGGAATACCCGCGACCGGCCGTCGCGGGCTCGTCAGGGCGCAGGCGCTGGCGCTCGTCTGGGCGCGGGTGATGCGCGTCTACCTCGACGACAGCGATCCGGGGCTCGCCCGCACCATGGCCGCGCTCGACAAGCGCCTCCGCGAGGCAGAGCGCATCGCGCTGCGACTCGAGTGGCTAGACCGGATCGTGACCCGCCGCGGTCGTGCGCGCCGACCAGATGCGCCGGCAAGCGGAGACGGCGACCTTCCCGAAGGGCATCCGACTTGAGCGCACCTGCAGAGACGATCGCCTTCGACGATTTTCTCAAGGTGGACATCAGGGTTGGCAGGATAATCGAGGCATCGCCCTTCCCCGAGGCGCGCAAGCCGGCGCTGAAGCTCGTTATCGACTTCGGCCCTGAGATCGGGCGCAAGAAGTCCTCTGCCCAGATCACCAAGCACTACCAGCCCGACGCCCTCGTTGGCCGGCTTATCCTCGCAGTCGTGAATTTTCCGCCGCGGCAGATCGGCCCGTTCATGTCGGAAGTGCTGACGCTCGGCGTGCCCGACGAGACGGGCGAGGTCGTGCTGATCGAACCGACTGAAGACGTGCCGGTCGGCGGACGGATGTTCTAGGCCGGGATCATCAACACGGCGCGGACGCCGCCGAGCGGGCTCTCCGCCAGGATGACATCGCCGCCGTGGCTCATGGCAATGTCGCGGGTGATGGCGAGCCCGAGGCCGCTGCCGCCCGCGTCGACGTTGCGGCCGGAATCGAGCCGGTAGAACGGGCGGAAGACCGCCTCTCGCTCTTCCGGCGGGATGCCGGGCCCGTCGTCGTCGACGGTGACGGTCAGCCAGCCGTCGGCGTGCCGCGCCTTCAAGACGATGTGGTCCCCGTGCTTGCCGGCATTGCCGACGAGGTTACCGACGCAGCGGCGGAAGCCGAGCGCACGCAGAAGCGCGCGCGGCTCGCCGTCGAATTTCGTCTCGACCTGGTCGCCGTCGCGCCGCGCTGTATCCGCGATCTCTTCAAGCACGGCCGCGATGTCGACCATCTCGGTCGTCTCGCCCGCATCGCCCTGGGCAAAGGCCAGGTAGTCCTCAAGCATGCGGCTCATTTCGTCGACGTCGGCGCGAAGCTCTTCCGTCTCCGGCGTATCGCCGAGCATCGCAAGCTCCAGCTTGAAGCGGGTGAGCACGGTGCGAAGGTCATGGCTCACGCCCGAGAGCATCGTCGTGCGCTGCTCGACCTGCCGCTCGATCCGCTCGCGCATGTCGATGAAGGCCTGAGCCGCCTGCCGCACCTCGCGGGCGCCACGCGGCTTGAATTCGGCGGCCGGCCTCCCCTTCCCGAACTGCTCGGCCGCCTGCGCGAGGTTCAGGATCGGCTTGATCTGGTTCCTGAGGAAGAGCAGCGCGATCGTCACCAGCACGAGTGACGTGCCGACCATCCAGAACAGGAAGATCTGCGAGTTCGATGCATAGGCGCGGCTACGTGGCGCAAAGACGCGAAGCACGTGATCGCCGAGGTCGATACGAATCTCGACCATGTCGGAATTGCCGAGCGTGTCGATCCAGAACGGATGGTTGACGCGGCGGCCGATCTCGCGCGTCAGCGTCGAGTTCGAGCAGCGAGAAGAACGGCCGCGGCCCGGCTTCCGGCAGCGGCGCCGGGGGCAGCACCGATATGGTGAGACCGTAGGTCTCCGCGGCGATGCGGGTGATGTCGGAGAAGCGCGGGTCCTGCGGGTAGGTGTCGATCACATCGATGATCGCCGCGATGTCGCCCACGACGGCGCTCGATAGTCGCCGCGTCACCGTCTGCCAATGGCGCTCCATGAAAACGTAGGCGACGACCGCCTGCAGGATCAGGATCGGGAGGACGACGATGAGGATGGAGCGTGCGTAGAGGCCCTTCGGCAGCCGGTCCCGGATCGCAAATCCCAACCTCTCCAGTCCGAGCCGCCGCCACCGCTCCGCGGCGACAAGCAGCCAGCCCCGGAGAATCTCGCCGAGCTGCCGGAGCCGGGGCGGCACGCGAAGGCGCGCGCCGATATCGCCGATCAGGGCCATGGCCGTGCGGGCATCCTTCAAGACGCGCCGAACCTAGTCCACCAGGAGCCGGTAGCCAATTCCGCGCGCCGTCTGCAGATGAACCGGATTGGACGGATCGTCCTCGATCTTGCGGCGCAGGCGGTTGATCTGCACGTCGACCGCCCGCTCCCCGCCGCCGTTCGAGACCTTCAGGAACTCGTGACGCTTCACGGTGTCGCCGGGGCGGGCCGCGAAGATACGAAGGAGGTCGCGCTCGCGGTCGGTGATGCGCACGACCTCGCCGTCGCGCTTCAGCTCGCCGCGCTCGACATTGAACGTGAACGGCCCGAAGCTGATCGCCTCGACCGGAGGCGCTTCCGGCTTGCCGCCGCCGCGCCTCAAGATGCTGTTGATCCGCAAGAGAAGCTCGCGCGGCTCAAACGGCTTCGCTAGGTAGTCGTCGGCGCCGACCTCCAGCCCGCGGATGCGGCTCGGCACCTCGGCGCGCGCGGTCAGCATCAGGATCGGGACATCGGAGCCTTGTCGAAGCGCCTCGGTGAATTCGAGGCCCGTCTCACCCGGCATCATCACGTCGACGACGAGAAGATCGAAGGCCATGTTGACGATGTGCCGGCGCGCCTCCGCCGCCGAAGCGGCGGCGGTAACGCGAAAGCCGGCGGAGCCGAGAAAGCGCGTCAGCAGCGTCCTGATGCGCATGTCGTCGTCGACGACGAGGAGGTGCGGCGCGTCGTCGGCAGGATATGAGCCCAGAGGAAGCTGCGACGCGTTCAACGCGGCGTCTCCTTGTCGACCAGCCGCGACAGCCTTGGCGCGCTCCCGCGCGTCGATCATGCCGAAGAGGAAGGCGGTAACGGTCGCGCGTGCATCCGGGCCGAGGCCCATGAGCGCGCCGTTGATGCGCTGCTCCTGCGGCGCCGACAAGCTGGCGGAAAGCGCCTTGCCGACAGGCGTCGCGTAGAGCAGGCGCTGGCGGCGATCCTCCTGCCCCGTCCGCTGCTCGACATAGCCGGAATCGACGAGCTGCTTCAGCACCCGCGCCAGGCTCTGCTTGGTGATCTTCAGGATGTCGAGGAGATCGGCGACGGTGAGGCCCGGATTGCGGTCGACGAAGTGAAGCACGCGATGATGCGCACGTCCGAAATCGGACTGCGCCAGGATGGCGTCTGGGTCGGAGATGAAATCGCGGTACGCGAAGAACAGAAGCTCGATCAGGTCCACCACCGGTTTCTCGGCCGTGGAAGGGCGGCGCGCGGCCAGCGAGCGATTTATGTCAGCCATGTTGACATATCTTGCAGTCTTGCTATCCTGCGACAGTCGGCTCAGACGAGGCTCGGCCATCGCCCCCGACTTGTGCAAGAATTGCGCGAACGGCGCAATGTGCTGCATCGCAACGATTTCTCAAGTCAGACGGCGTGGAAAGCGCCGCAGACATGGAGGATATGACCAATGGCAGGCGTTCCCTTCGATCAGATGAGCGGCAAGATCTGGTTCAACGGCGCCTTCGTCGACTGGGCCGACGCGAAAATGCACGTGCTGACGCACGGCCTGCACTATGCGAGCTGCGTGTTCGAGGGCGAGCGCGCCTACGGCGGCGAGATCTTCAGGCTTCGCGAGCACACCGAGCGCCTCTTCAACAGCGCGCGGCTCCTCGATTTCACGATCCCCTATTCGATGGACGAGATCGACGCTGTCTGCCGCGAGCTACTCGTCCTGAACAACCTCTCAGACGCCTATGTGCGCCCTGCCGCCTGGCGCGGCAGCGAGATGATGGGCGTGTCCGCCCAGAAGAACCGCATCAACGTCGCGATCGCCGTCTGGGATTGGCCCTCCTATTTCAGCCCCGAGGAGCGGCTGAAGGGCATCCGCCTCGACATCTCCGAGTGGCGCCGCCCTGACCCGCGCACCATTCCTGCGAAGTCGAAGGCCGCCGGCCTCTACATGATCTGCACGCTTTCCAAGCACGCGGCCGAGCGCAAGGGCTATGCCGACGCGCTGATGTTCGACTGGCGCGGCCGCGTCGCCGAGGCGACGGGCGCCAACATCTTCTTCGTCAAGGACGGCAAGATCCACACGCCCGATCCGGACGCCTTCCTCGATGGCATCACCCGCCGTACGGTGATCGGCCTTGCGCGCGCCCGGGGCATCGAGGTGATCGAGCGGGCGATCCAGCCGGAGGAGATGGAAGCGTTCGAAGAGTGCTTCCTGACCGGCACCGCCGCGGAAGTGACACCGGTCTCCGAGATCGGGCCGCACAAGTTCACGGTCGGCAAGATCACCAAGACGCTGATGGACGACTATATGGCAGCGGTGCAGCCAGCCGCCCCGGCCGCCGCGAAGAAGGTTGCCGCACGCTGACGCCGCGGCACCCGCGATCCGCGGCACCTCACACAAGGGCCATTCTCCCGCCCAGATCGTTCCCTTTCACTGGGGATGCTCATTCCGGGCCGTGGGACACGATGGCGATCAGCAGGCGCGCGTTTCTTTCCGCTGGCTCGGGGCTGGCCGTTTCCCTGGCGCTTGGCGCCTGCTCCGAAACGTCGGGCTCTGGCCGCGGCCTGGACCTGTCAGCGGCCAAAGCCCCGGGTCCAGAGATCCCGGCAGCAGATCCCGCCTTCGCGCTCATCTACGCGGCGGTGGACGGCGAGCCCTTTCCCGTCCCTGCGGTCGACCTAGCCAAGATCGATCCCGCCTTCCTGAGACGCGAGGTCGCCTACGCGACCCCGGAGCCGCCGGGGACGGTCGTGATCGATCCGAACGCGCATTATCTCTATCTCGTCGCCGACAACGGAATGGCCACGCGCTACGGCGTCGGCGTTGGGCGCGAAGGCTTCGGCTGGTCCGGCGATGCGGTCATCAAGTTCAAGCGCGAATGGCCGGACTGGTATCCGGTTCCGGAGATGCTGGAGCGCCAGCCGGAGATCAAGGACATCCTCGTTCCGCTGCAGAGTGGCATGGGCCTCCCCGGCGGGCCGCGCAACCCGATTGGCGCGCGCGGGCTTTATCTCTGGCAGGGCAACGTCGACACGCTCTATCGGATACACGGCACGACCGAGCCACACACGATCGGGCACAGCGTCTCCTCTGGCTGCATCCGGATGATCAACCAGGACGTCATGCACCTTTACGAACAGGTCGAGGTGGGGACACAGGTCAAAGTACTGCCGGCGCGGTCGGTCTGATCGGCACTAAAGTAGCCGTTGCGGCGCCGAAAGCTCCCGGCTACTCGCAACATCATGGGCACCATTATTGAAGACAAGGACGCGCTGCGGCGCGTCTACAAGTCGCCGAACCCGCGCTCGCTTGCCAAGGCGATCAGCCGGCTCGACCGCCATTGCCGGCGTTTCGTGGAGCTTTCGCCGCTCCTCGTCCTCGCCACCTCCGGCGCCGGTGGCGGCGATGTCTCGCCGCGCGGCGGGCCGGCGGGTTTCGTGAAGGCGCTCGACGACTCGACACTCGTCATCCCGGATTTCCCCGGCAACAACCGGCTCGACTCGCTTGAGAACATTCTCGAAAATGGCCGCGTCGGGCTGCTTTTCTTCGTGCCCGGCGTCGATGAGACGCTGCGCGTCAATGGTCGCGCGTTGATCGAGATTGACCCGGAGCTTCGCGCCATTGGGACAGTCGACGGAAAGCTCCCGGTCGCGGTCATCCGCGTCGCCGTGGAGCAGGCTTATCTTCATTGCGGCAAGGCGCTGATGCGCTCGGCACTCTGGGATCCGGCGAAGCATGTCGACCGGTCGACGCTGCCCTCGATCGGCGAGATGATCCGCGACCAGGTCGACTGGGCGACCGCCGAGACGCAGGAGGAGATGCTCGTGCGCTACAAGGAGACGCTCTACTAGGAGACGTCGTGGACGAGCTGCCGCCAAAGGTGGAGATAAGCGCCTCTCGCACCAAGCTCTTGGTGCTCGGCATCCTCGGGGTCGGCATGACCGTCATGTGCGGCGGTCTCGCGTTTGGATTTTTCGCTGCCGGTGCCGGGGCTGCAGTCATCGGCTATGTCGGCGTGATCTTCTTCGGGTTCTGCACTTTGGCCGCCTTGTGGCGACTGTTCACCGCCCACGGCATCGTCGTGACGATGGATGCGGAAGGCTTCCGCGACACGCGCATTGCCGACAAGGTCATCCCGTGGAGCGCGGTTCGCGACATCTCCACATGGCAGAGCCGCGGCACGCGGATCATGATTCTTGCCGTCGATCCCGAATTTGAGCGCCAGCTCACTCTCTCGCGTGTCGCCCGCGTGGCGCGCGAAGCAAGTCGCGCGCTCGGCGCCGACGGGCTCGGCATCGGAACCAATGATCTGAACACGGATTACGAAACGCTGATTTCGGACAGCTACGGCGTTCTGGAAGGCCAATTCCTGATCGCGCCGAAACGCGTCACCATCGGCGCGTCGCGCTATCGTCTTTTTCTTTCGCCTCGACCCAGTTGCCTTCCGTGCCGTCGGCGCGATGCTCCCTCTTCCAGAAGGGGGCGCGGGTCTTGAGGAAATCCATCAGGAACGACGCCGCTTCGAACGCCGCCTGCCTGTGTTCGGAGGCCGCAAGTACCAGCACGATCGGCTCGCCCGGGGCGATCTTTCCTGTGCGATGGATAACGGTCAGTCCGAGGAGCGGCCAGCGCCTCGACGCCTCCCGCGCTATCCTGGCGATCTCCTCCTCCGCCATGCCGGGATAGTGCTCAAGCTCCAGCGCCGCGAGCGTTTCCCCTTCGTCGCGGCAATAGCCGGTGAAGGCGACGACCGCCCCGATATCGGCGCGCCCGGCAGTCAGCCGCCGCGACTCCTCGGAGAGGTCGAAGCCCTCGCGCTGCACGCGGATATTCGGGTTCCAGGGCTTCATCTTCGAGCCCTCCAGAGCTTCGGCTATCCGCCCGTCATTGGCGGGAAGAACGCGACCTCGCGCGCGCCGGAAAGTGCCGTCTCGTGCTCGACGTGCTCTTGGTCGATCGCGGCACGGATCACCGTCGGCTCGGCGAAAGCCGCGGCATAGCCCTCGTCGCGCTGCGAGAGCCAAGCGATCAGATCGGCGACGCTTGCGACCTCGGCGGGAGGATCGATCTCCTCCTCGGCGTGACCGACGCGCTCGCGCACCCAGGCAAAATAACGAACCTTCATCTTACGGACCCACGATGTGTTTCAGGCCGGCACGGAAGTAGTCGTAGCCAGTATAGAGCGTCACGATCGCAGTTGCCCAGAAGAAGGTGAGACCAAGATTGATTACGACGCCCTGTTTGCTGCCGACGATGGCCGGCGCGATCAGCAGCGCGGCGATGGCGACGAGCTGCATCGCGGTCTTGTATTTGGCGAGCCGCGTCACCGGCACGCTGACCCGGAGCTCGGCAAGGAACTCGCGCAGGCCCGACACGAAGATCTCGCGCATCAAAACGATGATCGCAGCGAAGATCGACCAGCCGTTCAAGATGCCGTCGGCGACGAGGATCAGGATGGCGACGGAGACCAGAAGCTTGTCGGCGATCGGGTCGAGCATGCGGCCAAGCGCCGACTGCTGCTGCCAGGCGCGCGCCAGGTAACCGTCGAAATAGTCGGTGATGCTCGCGATGACGAAGATCGAGAACGCGATCCACGGGCCCCAGTGGTTGGGGATGTAATAGGTCAGGCCGACGAGCGGCGCCGCCGCGATCCGACCGTAGGTCAGGATGTTGGGCAGGTTGAGGGCGCCGAGCTCGATCGGGCGCCTAAGTCTCTCGTCCGCCTGGACTGTCATGTCGGCACCTTGGAATTCCGCGGTCTTCGCGCCAATTGGCCGCCCGCGCAAGCCCTTGCTGAAAATGAAGGTTTAGAGCCGATTTGAGACGAAAGCACGACGGGAGGACCTTTCCCCCCTCTCTATTGTCAGAGCGCCTGCTCGTGAAAATGGTCGTAGATCGTCTCCGCCAGCCCCCGCGAGACCCCCTCCACCACCATCAGGTCTTCAACCCCGGCGCGACTGACGGCCTTTGCCGTGCCGAAATGGCGAAGGAGAGCTCGCTTGCGGCTCGGCCCGACCCCCGCAATGTCGTCCAGTGGGTTCTGGTGCATCTCCTTGCTCCGCCGGGCGCGGTGCGAGCCGATGGCGAAGCGATGCGCCTCGTCGCGGAGGCGCTGCACGAAATAGAGCACCGGGTCGCGGTGCGGGAGCATGAACGGCTCGCGTCCGGTGCTGAAGAAGGTCTCGCGCCCAGCGTCACGGTCGCGCCCCTTGGCGATCGAGACGATCGGCAGGTCCTCGATCCCGAGCTCGGCGAGGACTGCGGAGGCGGCGCTGAGCTGACCTTTGCCGCCATCGACGAGCACGAGATCGGGCCAGGGTCCGAGAGCGTCGCTTTCCCCCCTCGCCTCGCCTCGCGCCCCGGCCTCCTTCAGCAGCCGCGCGAAGCGGCGGCGCATGACTTCGCGCATCATGCCAGTGTCGTCGCCCGGCACGATGCCGTCGGCGCGGATGTTGAACTTGCGATAATGGTTCTTCGCGAACCCTTCGGGGCCGGCGACGATCATCGCGCCGACGGCATTCGTGCCCATGACGTGGCTGTTGTCGTAGACCTCGACGCGCTGAGGCGGCGCCGGCAATCCGAACGCTTCGGCAAGGCCGGCGAGAAGTTTCGCCTGGCTCGACGTCTCGGCGATCTTGCGCGCCAGCGCCTCGCGCGCGTTGGCGGCGGCATGCTCAACAAGCTCGCGCTTTTCGCCGCGCTGCGGCACCGCGATCGTGATTCGATGCCCGGCACGCTCAGAGAGTGCAGCTTCAAGCAGCGCGCGCTCCGGGAAGTCCGTGGAGACGAGCACGAGCTTCGGCGTAGGCTTGTCGTCGTAAAACTGTGCGAGAAACGCTTCGAGCACCGCACCCGCTTCAAGACTTCTGTCGGCCTTCGGAAAGTAGGCGCGGTTTCCCCAGTTCTGTCCGGTGCGGAAGAAGAAGACCTGGATCGACCAGTAGCCGCCGTCCTGATGCACTGCGACGACGTCCGCCTCCTCGACGCCATGCGGGTTGATGCCTTGGTGCGACTGGATGTGGGAGAGCGCGGCAAGCCGGTCGCGGTAGAGGGCTGCGGTCTCGAAGTCGAGCCCGCCCGACGCCGTCTCCATCGCCTCGGCCAGCTCCGTGCGGACCTGCCGGCTCTCGCCGGAAAGGAACGCCTTCGCCTCGTCGACGAGATGGCGATAGTCGTCGAGCGTAATCTCGCCGGTGCACGGCGCCGAGCAGCGCTTGATCTGATAGAGCAGGCAGGGACGCGTGCGGCTTGCATAGACCGCGTCAGAGCAGGTGCGGATCAGGAACGCTCGCTGCAATGTGTTGACTGTTCGCCCGACGGCGCCGGCCGAGGCGAACGGGCCGAAATAGCTCCCCTTCCTCCGTCGCGCGCCGCGATGCTTCATGATCGCCGGCGCATCGTGGTCCTCGGCAATCAGGATATAGGGAAACGACTTGTCGTCTCGGAAGTTGACGTTGAAGCGCGGACGCAGGCGCTTGATCAGGTTCGCTTCAAGAAGCAGCGCCTCCGTCTCCGTGCGCGTACGCACGAAGTCCATCGTGACAGTGGCGCGGATCATACGGGCGATGCGGCTCGACTGGCCCAGGAGCCGCGTGTAGCTCACCACACGCTTCTTCAGGCTGCGCGCCTTGCCGACGTAAAGGACGTCGCCCTTCTCGTCGATCATGCGATAGACGCCGGGCGCATTGGGAAGCGTCTTCACCGCCGCTGCGATCACGTCCGGGCCTGATCCAGCCGGCACGGTCGCCTCCCAGTCGATGTCGAGCCGGGGCGCGGAGTCCGGCCCGATGTCCTCGGCGAGCGGCGGGATGTCGGAGGCCGCGCCTCCAGCTTCCGAAGGATCGGCTGGCACCGCCGTCAACACGCTGTTCCGTGGCTCCTTCACGATGGCCGTCCCACGATGTCGGGCGTCTCCCATCCGATGTGCTGGCCGGAATCGATGAGGAGCAGCTGGCCGGTGATCGATTTCGTCTCGACGAGAAAGCGGATGGCGCGGCCGAAGTCGGACGGATCGACAGGCCGCTTGAGCGCGATACCGGCAACTTCCTTCGTCATGCCCTGGTTGGCGGCATAGGGATTCGGGAATGTCGGGCCTGGGCCGATACCGTTCACGCGCACCTTCGGCGCAAGCGCTTGCGCAAGCGTCTGGGTCGCCGCCCAGAGTGCCGCCTTGGTCAGCGTGTACGAGGGCATGTCGGGCCTGAGCTTCAACACGCGCTGGTCGATCATGTTGACGATGTTGCCTTCGAGGCCTTTCGGGAGTTGCGCGGCGAAGGCTTCGGCGAGGAAGACTGGCGCGCGAAGATTGACGTCGAATTGGGTCTGCCAGACGCCGATGTCCAGCCCCCCGTAAAGATCCTTCAGGAAGACCGAGGCGTTGTTGACGAGAAGCGTCAGCGGCCCGAGCGACGCGGCCGCCGCCGGGACAAGCCGGGCGACGGCGCCGGCGTCGGCGAGATCGCCGCGCACCACCGCGGCGCGCCCGCCGCCGGCTTCGATCTCGGCGGCAAGTGCCTCCGCCTCGCCGATCGACTGGTTGCAGTGGATGGCAATGGCGAAGCCATGCGCCGCAAGGTCGCGCGCGATCGCCGCGCCGATCCGCTTGGCGCTTCCGGTCACGAGTGCGGTGCGGGGCTCGCTCATGCTCGAATCACTGGGCCGACCAGCCGAAGGCGTTTCGCGCGCCGGCGGCGATTTGCGGTGCCGCCGACCGCCCGCTCGTTAGCCCGAAAACCGCCTGACCGCCACGACCGCATTGGTACCGCCGAACGCGAAAGCGTTGCTGATCGCCGCACGAATTGGGCGCTCGCGCGCCACACCCGGCGTCACATCGAGGTCACACTCCGGATCGAGCTCCTCGATATTGACCGTCGGCGGAACGATGCCTTCGCGGATCGACTCGATGACGGCGATCAGCTCCAGCGCGCCGCTCGCGCCGAGCGCATGTCCGTGTATCGACTTCGTCGATGAGATCGAGAGAGCGCTCGCGTGATCTCCAAAGACCGACTTGATGACCTTGATCTCGGTGATGTCGTTCGCGACCGTGCCGGTCCCGTGTGCGTTCACGTAGTCGACGGCATCGGGCGGGAGCCCGGCGTCATCAAGGCAGGCGCGGATCGCGGCCGATGGGCCTTCGATATTCGGCGCGACGAGATCGGCCGCATCGGCGCTCATGCCGACTCCGGCGACTTCGGCCAGGATGCTCGCTCCGCGCGCCTTGGCGTGCCTGGCGCTTTCAAGCACCGCGATGCCCGCCGCCTCGGCAAGGACAAGGCCTTTGCGGTTCTTGTCGAATGGTCGGCACGTGTCAGGCGCGAGCACACGAAGCGCGTCCCACGCTTTCAGGATGCCGTAGACGAGCGGTGCTTCCGTGCCGCCGACGAGGGCCACATCGACGGCGCCGCTGCGGATCAGAGTGACCGCGGTCGCGATCGCGTGGTTGGACGACGAGCAGGCGGAGGAGACCCCGAAGACCGGACCGCGTACGCCGTAGGCCATGCTGATCTGGCTCGCCGGCGCGCCCGGCATGACGCGCGGGACGGTAAAGACGTTGGTCCGCTTCGCCCCCTCCAGGAAGACGCGGCGATAGCTGTCTTCGATCGCTTCCCAGCCGGCCACCCCGACGCCCACGATACAGGCGGTGCGCGCGCCGGTCTCACCGGAAAGGTCGAGCCCGGACTGCAGCAGCGCCTGCTTTGCCGCGACGAGCGCAAGCACGCTGAACCGGTCGAGCATGGCAAGACGGCGTGTGTCGACCAGCGTCGTCGGATCGGGTGGCGGTATCGTCCCACCGATCGAGACCTTGAGATCGAAGGGAGCGGAGATGTCGAGCGGGCCGATTCCGCAGCGGCCTTCCTTCAAGGCCGACCAGAAGGCGTCGACCGAATGACCGAGAGCCGAGACGCAACCAAGGCCGGTTACGACGACACGACGATCCTCACCGCTCACGTGGCCTCAAGGCCCAGCTTGCGCCCGAGCTCGATGATATCGCCGACGGTCTTGATCGTCTTCGAAGCCTCATTTGCATCGAGCGGAATCGTGACGTCGTATTCGTCTTCGATGGTCATGATGATCTCGACGAGATCGAGCGAGGTTACGCCAAGCTCATCAAGCGTCGAATCCATCTGGACCGCCGATCTATCGATCTTCGCCTGCCTGGCGATCGCCTCCGTTACGACCGCCTCAACCGAATTTGCCATTAATACCTCGGTCCCTGCATCTTGTGACGCGTGCAGCGAAGCACGCGGTGGAATCAACGCCCCGCTTCCTTACTTCTTCGCTTGTCCATCGAGGAACTTTCGCAGGCGACGCATGAGCTTCAGGTTCTCCAGTGCTTCCTGGCGCGGCACCGCCGGGATACCAAGATAGACGGCTCCGGCGGGAACGTTGGTGCCGACTGCCGAGCCTCCGCCAACCACGGCGCCCTCCCCGACAGTCAGATGATCCGCCACAGCGACTCGGCCGCCGAGCACGGCTCGATCGCCGACGACCACGCTACCGGCAAGCGCCACTTGGCCGCAAAGCATGCAATCCGTCCCGATCCGGACATTGTGGCCAATCATGACGAGGTCGTCGATCTTCGTGCCCGTGCCGATGCTCGTTGCCCTGAGCGTCCCCCGGTCGATGGCCGTCAGGGCGCCGATCTCAACGTCGTCGCCGATCTCAACGTTTGCCAGCGAATGAATCTTCAAGAGCGGATTGCGCGTCGCGGCGGGCGTCGCGCCGTTTGCGCTCCCGCGCGCTGCCTCCACCGCGCCTGGGCTCGTCGGGAGGAACCCGAACCCGTCTGCGCCGATCGACGCGTTGTTGTGGATCACCGCGCGATCCCCGATGCGGCAGCCATAGCCGACCCGCACTCCCGGAAAGATCAGGCAATCCTTACCGATGACCGCGCCTTCGGCGACAGTTGCTTGCGATAGGATGACGGTGCGCGCGCCGATCGAGGCCCCCGCTCCGACGACCGTAAGCGGACCTATCGACACATCTTTGCCAAGCGCCGCGTCGGGCGCGACGACCGCAGTCGGATGAATGCCGGGCGTCGCCGAGGGCGTCTGCCGGAAGACTCGCGTTGCCTCGGCAAAGGTCGTTCGCGACATCGGAGCAAGGAGCAGCGTGCGGAAGCGGCCTTCAGGGATTGTGGCTCCTTCCGCGGCGAGTGCCAGCTCCGCCCGCGTGTCAGGGAGAGTGCGCAGCAAGTCCGGGGTCAGCGCAACAGCGAGATCGCCGTCGCCGGAGGCATCCACAGGATGGACGGCGCGCGTCACTTCCGCGTCGGCGTCACCGATGACACGTGCGGCGAGGGCCGCGGCGATGGCGCGTGCTTTCAACAGGAGCTCCGATCGAATTGCCCACCGATTAGGCGTGGAAGCCATGCGCTGCAACGAGAAATCCGAGAAGAAAGTCGCACCCGGGACGGGCCGGCATGGCCTTCCACGGCCTCCGCGCTCCCCCGCGCCGAACTCGTTAAGCATTATGGCGGCAATGCGTGGCGCAGAGGCGAAAAATCGTGATTTTTCCATGATTTGGGCCCTTCACTACCAAAGTGCGGACCGATCTCGCCGCCTACGGAACGAGTGCTGAGGAAGCGCATTCCCTTTGGCCGGTGAGGGGCTCTTCAGGAGGTTCACAATGCGTCTTGGTATTCTGCTTGGAGCGGTGGTCGCCGGGCTTACGGCAGCTCCCGCACTTGCGGCCGACCTCACGCCGACCGAGCCGCTGCCGACCCCGCCGCTTGTGGAGGCCGCACCCACCAACAACTGGACAGGCTTCTATCTCGGCGCGCTCGGCGGCTTCGCTTGGGGCAACGCCGGCACTTCGGGCGGCGATATCAATGCCAACGGCTTCGACGTCGGCGGCTATGCCGGCGGCAATTGGCAGTGGGGGAATTTCGTGGTCGGCGCCGAAGGCGACATCCTAGTGCCCTGGCGCGACGGCTCGAGCGGCGGCGTCACCGTCGATCAGGGCCTGAACGGGTCGCTCCGCGGCCGCGCCGGCATCGCGCTCGATCGCTTCCTCCTTTACGGAACGGGCGGCGCCGCGCTGACCGACCTGGAGCTTTCCGGCGGCGGCGTCAGCGACGACGACCTGCTGTGGGGCTGGACAGCCGGAGCAGGCGTCGAAGGAATGGTGACCGACAACGTCACGGCGCGTATCGAGTACCGCTACACCGACTACCAGGACAAAACCTTCACCCTCGGCGGTGGACCGGTGAACAGCGACCTCACCACGCACGCCATCCGCGGCGGCATCGGCCTGAAGTTCTGAGGCGTTGCGTCCATCGCAACCACGAAGCCCGGGCCATGCACCCGGGCTTCATCATTTGCCGGCGCCGGTAAGCGCCGTACGCCTGACGTGCATCCTCACGCCGCGTCGCGCATTGTGTGCCGGTCGCGCGGCGGCGGTTCCGCCGCACCGTCGGACCCAGTGATCAAGCGCGTGCCCCGCTCGAAGGTGAGGTAGCTCCACGCCCAGCTCAGCGCCACGACAAGGCGGCTCCTGAACCCAATCAGGAAGTAGATGTGCGCGAGCGACCAGAGCAGCCAGGCAATGAGCCCAGTGAGCTTCAATCCATTGATCTCCGCCACGGCTCGGCTTCGCCCGATCGTCGCCATCGAGCCCGGATCGCGATAGCGGAAGGGCGGAAGCACGTTGCCGCGCGCGCGCCATTCGAGCAGCTTCGCCACGTATTTCCCTTCCTGCTTGGCGACCGTTGCGACGCCCGGCAGGGGAGCGCCATTCTCGTCTTTCACGAGCGCCGTGTCGCCGATGACGAAGACGTTCGGGTAACCCGGAACGGAAAGGTCGGGATTCACGATCACGCGGCCGGCGCCGTCGGTTTCCACGTCGAGCCATCTTCCGGCGGATGAAGCGCGCACGCCGGCCGCCCAGATCACGGTGCGGCTCTCGATCCGCTCCGCCCCGAGCGCAATGCCGCGCGCGTCGCAATCCGTCACGGCGCAGTTCAAGATGACGTCCACGCCGAGCAACTCCAGCGCCTTCTTCGCATAGGCGGAAAGCGACGGATCGAAGCTCGCGAGGACTCGCGGGCCTGCCTCGACGAGCACGATGCGGGCGTCACGCGGATCGATGGAGCGGAAGTCCGCGGCGAGCGCTTTCTTGGAGAGCTCGGCGATGGCGCCGGCCATCTCGACGCCCGTCGCGCCGCCGCCGACAATGGCGAAGGTCAAAAGCCGCCGCCGCTCCGTCTCGTCCGTCTCCGTCTCGGCCCTCTCGAACGCGATCAGGATGCGTCGGCGGATCTCCGTCGCGTCCTCGATCTTCTTCAGGCCGGGCGCCGCATCCTCCCATTCGTCATGTCCGAAATAGGCGTGCCGCGCGCCGGTCGCGAGGATCAGGTGATCATAGTGGAGCATGCCGCGGTCGGTCATCACCGTCTGCTCCTTGGGATCGACGCCGGTGACCTTGGCGAGATGGACGCTGCAGTTCGAATCCCGGAGCATGCCGCGGATCGGCGCCGCGATATCGGCCGGCGAGAGCCCTGCCGTAGCGACCTGATAGAGGAGCGGCTGGAAAAGGTGATAATTGTGGCGGTCGACCACCGTCACGCTAAACGGCGCGCCGGAAAGCGCTTTCGCTGCGGTCAGGCCGCCGAACCCCGCGCCGACGATGACGACGCGCGGGAGCCAGGGCTGGGGTGCTGTAAGGGACATGCTCGTCCTCCACCAATCTTAGGTGGCTGATCCTTTCCGAGCCGCGCCCCAATCAGAAATATAGTTTGCCTATCGCCTTGATGCGAGCCGCCTATGGCAATTCATTTCATGTCGAGCACGGTGGTCCCCGCCCAATCGGCAGGCGGTGCGTCGCTACAGAAGCGCCGGCAGCGCTCAACCATGAGCGCCGATGCCTTGTCTCCCGGACGAAGCTCCAGCACCTTTTCGAAGAGTCCAGCCGCCCGCTCGAATGCGCGCGAACGATATTCGCAGAGCGCCCGCTCGTAGAGCATCGCCCATTCCGGCGCCGGCCCTTCTTCGGCAAGTCCGATCAGCTCAAAGATCGCGATGCCCTCCATGCGGCCGTAGACAGCGATCTTGTCGAGCTCCCGCACGACGATCAGGTCGCCGGCAGCGCGCCGCGTCGCCTCGCCGATAATGATGGCGGTCCCGAAGATCTTGTTGGCGCTCTCGAGCCGGCTTGCGATGTTCACCGTGTCGCCGATCGCCGTGTAGTTCAGCCGATTGTCGGAGCCGATATTGCCGACCAGCGCGCGGCCCGAATTGAGCCCGATCCGCATCTTGAGCGGACGCCCGTGGTCGTCGAAGATGCGGGAAGCGGCGAGCGAGCGCTCGCAGGCGAGCGCCGCGCGGCAGGCGGCGAGCGCATGCTCCGGATTATCCGCCGGCGCGCCCCAGAATGCCATCACCGCGTCGCCGATGAACTTGTCGACCGTGCCCCGATGCTCGCCGATCGTTCGCGAGAGAAGGTCGAGATAGCTGCCGAGGAGCGGCACGATCTTGTCGCCGAGCCGTTCGGAAAGCCCGGTGAAGCCGGCGATGTCGGCAAAGAGGACGGAGATTTCGCGGTTGGTGCCGCCCGGCCTCGCCTCCACGCCCTCCGCGACGAGAATGCGCACGAGATCGTTCGGGAGATACTTGCCGAAGGCTGAGAGGCCTGTAGCCATCCGCGCGATCGCATCGGAAAGCGCGTTGATCTCCCTGAGCCGCGACGAGTGCTTCTTCACCTGAGCAAGCTCGAAGCGCTCCACGTGTTGAAGCTCGCCGGCGACCTTGGCGAGCGGCGCGGCGATCATCTGCCGCGCCAGCAGGACCGAAAGCGCTGCGAAAGCAAGAAGCGCGATGCCGAGGCCGATCGCGAGCCGCCGCGTCGTCGCTTCGATCGGCCCGAGGAACTCCGCCTCGGGGAGCACGGTCGCGAGCACCCAGTCGGAGAAGGCGAGCGGCGTCAGCGTCACCGCGTAGGCCTTGTTATCGACGACATGGCGCATCGAGATGGTCTTGTTAACCCCCATGTCGGGGCCTTCGAGCGCATGCGCGAGCGCGCCCTGCGCGATGGGCAGGAGCGGCTGGTTGGCAAGATTGATCGGCGTCGCCTCGTCGGCCTTGGCGTCGGGAATGGCGATGATCCCCTCCTTGCCGGAGAGGATGAAGGCGGATCCGGTGCGGCCGACCGAAAGCTCCGAGAGGAAGCGCGACAGCCGCTCGTGCTCGATCATGATCGCGAGCACGCCGACCTTGGTCACATAGACCTGCACCGGCCCGGTATAGGCGAGTGCCGGATGCACCCCGTCGGGATGCTCTGCGATGTAGGTCCAGTGCGGCAGGTCAAGGTCGAAGCCGACCTTGTACCATGGCTGCTCGGTGGCGACGAAATCGGAAGGCTCGAACGTTCGCTCCTCGAACTGGATGTCCCCGACCACGACCTTGTAGCGGTCGATGCGACGCTGGCGCGTGCCCTCCATGTCGGCGACCTCCGACATCTCGATCTCATCGTCGCCGAGCTTGCGGGCGGAAAAGAAATCGCCGTTCGGCCAGCCGAAGACGATGCGCGAGAGCGAGCTCTGCGATTGCAACTCTGAGAGAAACACGAACTCGCGCTTATCGGCTTCGCGGGTGTCGAGGACATTCTGGTAGAAGAGCGTGCGGATCGCGGCGTGCGCGGCGCGCGCCTGCGCTGCGATCTGCTCGATCTCCTTCTCCACGGTGCTGACAATCTGCGTGTTGATCGTGTCGACCAGCTCGCGGCTGTTCGCCTCCGCTGTGCGCGACCACAGCGCATGCACGGCGCCGGCCGCGACAAGGATCGAGCCGAGCACGAAAAGCGAGAGCGCGAGGCGGATACCTATTCGCAAAGTGTCACTCCGAATACCGGGCGATCATCGTCCGGCGCCTTCCGCGAAGCCAGCGGAAACGCAATAGCGCTGGGCTATCAGATCGATGGAACACGGGCATTTCAACAAAGCGCGCCCGCGTGTTGATCTCGTCTTGCGCCGGCCGAATCCGGCATCGAACCCTTGGAGACGGATATGTCACCGATCGCGCTGCTCGAAGCCGGACGCAGTCTCGCCGAGCGCATTCCGCAAAGCTTCCTTTCGCTCGTCGCTCGTGTTGCCGTCGCCAATGTCTTCTGGACCTCCGGGCAGACCAAGGTCGACGGCTTCCTGCATATCTCCGACAACACCTTCTACCTCTTCGCAGAGGAGTACAAGGTTCCCCTGCTTCCGCCGGACGTCGCCGCCTACATGTCGACAATCGCCGAGCACGTCTTCCCGGTGCTCCTCATCGTCGGGCTTGCCTCACGGCTCTCGGCGCTGGCGCTCCTCGGGATGACCCTCGTGATCCAGACCTTCGTCTATCCGAGCGGCTGGCCCGAGCACATTCTTTGGGCGACGGCGCTCCTCATGATCATCGCGCGCGGACCGGGGTTCCTATCGCTCGACCATCTGATCTGGCGGAAGAGCAGCGAGCGGCTCGCTTACGCACACTAGGCTCACGCAACGAAGCGAAGCCCGAGACCGGCGAGCGCCGCCAGGAGAAGCACGGGCACCACGCCGAAATGGAATCGGATGAGCGTGATCGCCGCAGCCGCGGCGATCAACGCTGCCGCAAGATCGAAGTGCGCCGCATCCGGCACCGGGACCGAGAGCGGCCCGAATGTCGCTTCTCCCACCTCCCTGAAAAGCACGTGCAGCCCGAACCACAGCGCCAGGTTGGCAATGACACCGACGACCGCCGCCGTCACCGCAGCGAGGGCGCCGGCAGCGAAACGATTGTCGCGCAAGCGCTCGACGAAGGGCGCACCAACGAAAATGAAAAGGAACGAGGGCGCGAAGATGACCCAGGCCGTGACGAAGGCGCCGAGCGTTCCGGCAAGAAGCGGACCGAGCCCGGTGCCGCCGCGCGCGCCGGCAAGGAAGCCGACAAAGATCAGCACGAGGATGAGCGGCCCGGGTGTCGTCTCCGCGAGCCCGAGCCCGGTCAGCATCTCGTCGGGTCTTAGCCAGTGATACGTCTCGACCGCCTGCTGTGCGACGTAGGCAAGCACGGCGTAGGCGCCGCCGAAGGTGACGACCGCGACCTTCGAGAAGAAGAGAGCCTCCTGCGCAAAGACATGGTGGGCGCCAAGCAGGATCGCGAGCGCTGCGACCGGCCCAAGCCAGACCGCGCCCCAGATCAGCGCTGCCTTCGCCGCGGTAGCGGCTCGCCTGGACGAGCCGGCGTCTGCGACGCTTCCTGAGTCCTGCGACGACTGCCCCCCACGTGGAAGGAGAACCCCTGCCACTGCCGCGCCGAGAATGATCAAGGGGAACGGCACTTTCAGAAAGGCGATCGCGACAAACGCCGCAATCGAGACCGCTACCATCGCCGTGCCCTTGAGAGCCCGCTTGCCGACACGGATCAGCGCCTCCGCGACGATCGCTAGCACGGCCGCCTTGAGCCCGAAGAAGAGACCCTCGACTAGAGCGATGTGCCCAAAGCGGAGGTAGGCGGCGCTGAGCACAAGGAGCACGAAGAAGCCGGGGAGGACGAAGAGCGTGCCGGCGGCGACACCGCCGCGCACGCCGTGGAGCAGCCAGCCGACATAGGTTGCAAGCTGCTGCGCTTCGGGTCCGGGCAGCAGCATGCAATAGTTCAGCGCGTGCAGAAATCGCTTCTCGTCGATCCAGCGCTTCTCCTCCACGAGGACACGGTGCATCAGCGCGATCTGACCCGCAGGCCCGCCGAAATTGACGCAACCGATCTTCGCCCAGACGCGAAGCGCCTCGCGAAAGGTCGGCTTTGCCGTGTCGACGTCGGGCGCGATAGAAACCGCGCTCATTTCTTCGGCTTTGTGGACGGCCAGTTGTGCGTCTCGTCGGTCGCGTCACGACACCATCGGAAAAAGGCGTCGTAGAGCGAGAGCCCGGCCTCAAGCTGGGCGATGTCGTCGGCGAACATGCGCGAAAGCCCGAGCGACGCGGCGAGCAGGCCCGGCGCCTCCGGCGCAAGGTCAGGCCGCGCCGTGTCGGCGCCGCGCACAATTGCCGCGAGGCGACGCAACGCCTCGGTTTCTAGCCCGAGCTCCTCGATCATCGTATCGAAGGTGCACCGATCTCCCCGGTGCGACCAGAACACACCCTCGACATCGAACGGCGCTGCGGCGAAACGCTCGGCGACGGCGGGGACCTCGGCGGGCGCGACGAACAGGAACACGGCGCTCGGATCGACGAAGCGGCGGATGAGCCAGGGACAGGCGATGCGGTCGATCTTGGGGCGCTCGCGCGTCACCCAGATTGTGCGCCCCCTGGCGTCGCGCGGCGGAATCCTTTCATTCGGGACAAGCGGCAGGTTCGCGCCAGCCCAAGCGAGAAAACCGCCGTCCAGGGTCTCCGCCGGGACGCTCTCCTGCCTAAGCCAGGCGGCGACGCCATGGCTTAGCTTCAGGCCTTTTTGGCAGACGACGATGGCACTCCGGCCCCGAACTTCCGGCGCCCACCGCCACGGCTCCAAGGAGGCGCGCCGGATGGAGCCGGGAATCAACCGTGCGTCGGAAGCGAAATCGTCCTCGTCGCGGACATCGATAATGGCCGGGCAGCCGGGCGTTCCGACGAGACGGGCGAGCTTTTCGACAGAAATGGTATTAATCGACGACATGGTGCGTCCTCCGGGTGAGCGGGACGCGATTCTTCGGCATGTCGCCTCGTGGGGAGATCGCTTTCCCCATGCGCGCATATAGGCGGGACGGGCTCGCCGATGTCAATCGGACTGCCGCCGCACTGCCGGATTTGCGTTTTTCTCCGCCCTCCCCTATAAGCCGCCGCGGCGTCGGCACCCTTGGAGGCCGCGCCGGAGCGTGGCCGCGATGCGCGGCCTTTTCGCTTTTCAGATAGATCAGGAGTGCGACCATGGCTCAGACGAGCGTTCTGAAGGCCGAGGCGCGCGATCGGGTCGGCAAGGGGGCCGCCCGCGCAGTGCGCCGAGAGGACAAGGTTCCGGCCGTCATTTACGGCGACAAGAAGCCGCCGATACCGATCAGCCTCAACCAGCGCGAGATTACGCACCGGCTTCACGCCGGCGGCTTTCTCACCCACCTCGTCGAGATCGAGGTCGGGGACGAGAAGATCCGCGCCATCCCCAAAGACTACCAGCTCGATCCGGTGCGCGACTTCCTGATCCACGTCGACTTCCTGCGGGTCGGCGAAGGCGCGCTGCTGACGCTCGATGTCCCGGTGCACTTCATCAACCACGCTGATTCGCCCGGCCTGAAGCGCGGCGGCGTCTTGAACGTCGTCCGCCACGCGATCGAGCTCATCGTGCCGGCCGAGGCGATCCCCGAGTCCCTGACCGTTGATCTCGCCGGTCTCGACATCGGCGATTCCGTCCACATCTCCGCCGTTGCGCTGCCGGAAGGCGCGCGGCCCACGATCACCGGGCGCGACTTCACCGTCGCTACGATCGCCGGTGCGGCGGCCGCTGTGCCCGAGACCGAGGGTGTCGCTGCGCCGACCGTCGAGGAAGGCGCCGAGGCAGCGCCGAAGGCCGAAGGCGAGCCCAAGGCGGAAGGCGGAGAGGCGCCCAAGGCGAAGCCCGACGACAAGGGCAAGGGCCGCGGCTAGACCGGCTCCCGACGCTACAGGACGCGGATCGGAAGCGGTCCGCGTCGCGCCGACCGCGGGGATTGTCGGATGCTTCTGATCGTGGGTCTTGGCAATCCCGGTCGCCGCTACGCGGGCAATCGGCACAATATCGGGTTCATGGCGGCGGACGCGATTCACCGTTTCCACCGCTTCGCCCCGTGGCGTGCGCGCTTCGAGGGCGAAGTCTCCGAAGGCCTGATCGGCGGCCAAAAGACGCTGGTCCTGAAGCCCGCCACCTACATGAACGAATCCGGCCGCGCCGTTTCGCAGGCGATGCGCTTCTACAAGCTCAACCCCGCCGATGTCGTCGTGATCTACGACGAACTCGACCTGCCGCCGGGCAAGCTCAGGATGAAGCAGGGCGGGAGCACCGCCGGCCACAAGGGCCTGAAGTCGATCGAGGCGCATATCGGCGCAGGCTTCCGCCGCATGCGGATCGGCATCGGCCACCCGGGCTCGAAGGACCTTGTGAACCACCACGTGCTCCACGACTTCGCCCGTGCCGACCGCGAATGGATCGATCCGCTGCTGACGGCGATCGCCGCGAACGCCGAGCTCCTCGTCAGCGGCGAGGACGCGAGCTTCATGAACCGCGTGCATCTGGCGACGAACGACGACGATCGCTCGTCGCCCGATCCCGCGCCGGAGCGCGGCAAGGACGCGGAGAGCGCAAAGCCACGGGGCGAGACGACGATCGGCGGCGCCTTCGCAGGGCTGAGGAAGCTCTTCGGCCGTGAGCATTCGCGGTGAGGGAGGCGCGGCCACCTGATCGGCTTTCGCTGCGGCGCCGCTCCACTTAACCTTTCCGCGCGCCAGCGGTTGAAACATCGCCGGCAACGTCGCTACGACACCTGCGAGGGTTCAACCTCCGATGGCATGGAGGAGCATTGTGACGTCGCTGCGCCTGACCGCTCTGGCACTCGCGATGGATGTCGCCCTTTCCTTCGCTGCCGATGCCGAGGGCTTCCGCTTCGAGAACGTACCCTCACTCGAAGCCATGCATGACGTCGTGAAGGAAAGCCTTCCCCGCAGCGGGCAAAAGCGGGCGGCGGTTCGCCGCGTCTTCGTCGAAGAGGGTGGCGCCACGCTTCAGGTCAATGGGAGATGGAAGACCGTCGAGAAATACACCTACAACATCAACTTGTGCCGGCTCTATGTCTGGCGGTGGAACATCTCCGCGAATTTCAACAGGGCCGGATATCTCACCCAGATCTTCGTCAACGGCGAGCGCGTCTACGAGGACGGGGACATCCAATGGACGTCGAAAATGGCGGCCACGACGGGAGGCACTCGCGACATCAAGGCGATGAGGAAACCGCGCCCGCAAGCCGACCTCGGCGAATCCAGCCTCGCATTCCTGGCGCTTGGCGTCGACACCCGCGGATTCGTCACCGGCGACGAATTCGTCACCGGCGCCGGCCCGACGCGCGCCGATCCGACGAACCTGGGCACCATCCACGTCTACACGGATATCGAGCGTTGGCGCACGATCTTCGACGAGGAAGAGGACGAGCCGATCCACGACTATGCGGGCCAATGCCCTGCGGCGCCGCTTCAAGGCCAGACCGGCCTTCGACGAGCCTCATTTGCCGATTGACCGGAGCCTGATAGAAGACGGCCCCGACCTGACCTCTCCGCCTTCCGGGAACTTCTTATGGGATTCCGTTGCGGCATCGTCGGCTTGCCGAACGTAGGCAAGTCGACGCTCTTCAACGCGTTGACTCGCACGGCCGCCGCGCAGGCCGCGAACTATCCGTTCTGCACCATTGAGCCGAACACCGGCGAGGTGGCGGTCCCCGACCCGCGCCTCGACGAGCTCGCCGCGCTCGGCAAGTCCGCGTCGATCGTGCCGACTCGCCTCTCCTTCGTCGACATCGCCGGGCTGGTGCGCGGCGCTTCAAAGGGCGAGGGGCTCGGCAACCAGTTCCTCGCCAATATCCGCGAGGTCGACGCCATCGCGCATGTCGTGCGCTGCTTCGAGGACCCCGACGTTACGCATGTCGCGGGCGCGATCGACCCGCTCGCCGACATCGAGACAGTTGAGACGGAGTTGATGCTCGCCGACCTCGAAAGCCTCGAGCGCCGCATCGAGCCGCTGCGCAAGAAGGCGACCGGCAAGGACCGGGAAGCGCTCGCCCTCCTCCCCGTGATGGAGACGGCGCTTGGCCTCCTGCGTGATGGCAGGCCCGCGCGGCTCGCGTGGGTTGCCGACACCGACAAGTTAGCGCTGAAGGCGCTCAACCTGCTGACGTCCAAGCGCATGCTTTACGTGTGCAACGTGGACGAGGCCTCGGCCGCCACCGGCAACGATTATTCCGCCAAGGTCGAGGCAGCGGTGGCCGAGCAGGCGAAGCACCACGAGCCGCCCCCGGCGCACGCCACAGCCGCCGCCGGGGCGCAGCCGAAGCCGCCGGGCGTGGTCGTCATCTCCGCGGCGATCGAGGCGGAGATCGCGCAGCTCCCGGAGGCCGAGCAACGTGAGTATCTGGAGGCGATGGGACTCGCCGAACCGGGCCTCGACCGCCTGATCCGCGCCGGCTACGAGCTGCTCGACCTCGTCACCTTCTTCACCGTCGGGCCAAAGGAGACGCGCGCCTGGACGGTGACGCGCGGCACCAGGGCGCCGCAGGCGGCAGGCGTCATCCACACCGACTTCGAGAAGGGCTTCATCCGCGCGCAGACGATCGCCTACGACGATTTCGTCGAAAACGGCGGCGAGGTCGGCGCCAAGGAGGCCGGCAAAGCCCGCGACGAGGGCAAGGATTACGTCGTCCAGGACGGCGACGTTGTGCTCTTCAAGTTCAACGTCTGAGCGGCTCGACACGGCCGCGCCCCCGCTCTACCTGATGCCCATGCGCTATTTCGAGGACTTTGAGCCGGGCCTGGAGCTGCCGCTTGAGCCGCTTACGGTGACGCGGGCGGAAATCGTGGCGTTTGCGGCGGAGTTCGATCCCCAGCCGTTCCACCTCGACGAGGCCGCCGCCGCCGACACCCTGCTCGGCGGGCTGGCCGCGTCGGGATGGCACACCTGCGCGCTCTTCATGCGCATGATGTATCTCGGCTGGCTGAGCGGCACGGCATCCATGGGCTCACCCGGTATCGACAGCCTGAAATGGCTCCGTCCGGTGCGGCCGGGCGACACGCTTTCCGGCCGCTCGGTCGTGCTCGAAGTGCGCACTTCGAAAAGCCGACCGGACCGCGGCTTCGTCCGCTTCCGCCACGAGGTGACGAACGCGCGCGGCGAGCCGGTCATGGTCGGCGAGAACCCCATCATGTTTCAGCGGCGCGAGCCATGATCTTCTTCGAGGATTACGAGCTCGGCGCCCAAGACGAGATTGGCGCGCACACCTTCACCGCAGAGGAGATCAAGCGCTTTGCGCGCGCCTTCGATCCGCAGCCCTTTCACCTCGACGAAGCAGCGGCGAAGGCAAGCCATTTCGGTGGGCTCCTCGCCTCCGGCTGGCACACGCAGGCCGTCTGGATGAAGCTCAACGTGCGGCATTGGCAGCGCCGGCAGGAGGAACGCGAAGCGGCCGGACTTCCGATCGCCCGCATTGGCCCCTCACCCGGATTTGAGGCGCTGAAATGGCTGCGGCCGGTCTACGCCGGCGACACGATCAGCTTCGTCAACGAGGTCGTCGCCAAGAGGCCCAGCCGCTCGATGCCGGGCTGGGGCCTCGTCACATTCAAGATGACCGCCCGCAATCAGGCCGGCGAGGAGGCTATTTCCTTCGTCGGCCACGTCTTCGTCGAGCGCCGCGAGGCCGCGACGCCGGAGGGAGGAGACTAGCGGCAGCCCTGCCCCGTTATTGCGGCGGACCGGACCAAGCCGGCAGCGCGTCGATCTTCAGCTTCCGACGCTCGTCCGCGGACTTCTTGTAATCGCCGAGGAACGGTGCCGATTCGAAAGAGCCGTATTCCGGGTTGGCGATGAAGATCCAGTCGTGGCCGATGTGGGCCATGTTCTTCTGAAGCGATGCCAGCCGATCCGCCTCCGAGCCGCTCGCGTCGTCGCTGAAGTCGCCGTAGTTGTCGCCGAGCAGGAGCAGTACACGATAGTCCTTGGCGACGAAGGCGAGGCGCGTTCCCTTGGCGCCGGTCCAGTCCTCTTTCTCGCCCTGCATCAGAAACGTGTCGACGTTGCCGCCCATCGGGAAGCCCAGCGCCTCCATGTTCTCGCGCGTCGCCGCTTCCTGGTCGGCCTTGCGGTTGGTGACGAAGAAGACTTTCACGCCTTTGGAGTCGGCGTATTTTGTGAAGTCCACGGCGCCGGGGATGGCCTTCGCCTCCTTCGCCTCCGTCCAAGGTCCGTAGGTCTTGGAGCTGTAGTCTTTGCCGGCGGCGATGAGCCAGGATTCGTAGCCACCATTGTCGATCGCCGTCTCGTCTACGTCGAGGATTATCGCCGGCGGCAGATCCTGATAGGCGCCGGTCTGCTCCGTCGCCGCCCAGGTCTTGTCGGCGAGCGCCTCGTCGAGCCGCATCGTGGCGAGCTGGTACATGGCGAGCGTGTTCGCCTTGTATTCCACCGAGTTCGAGACCCAGAGGGTGGCGTTCAGAAGATCGTTCTGCGGCACCGCTTCCTGTGCAAAGGCCGACGGCGCGGCAAAGACCGAGAGCCCCGCGGCAGCCGCGGCGGCGAGCAGCAATCCGTGCGATTTCATCTGACGACCTCCGTTATGTGACAGTTATGTGACGCTATCCCCGCACCAGCGCGCTGTCACGCGCGACGAAAAGCGGCGGGCGCCCGGCCCGCCGTCTCAATCCTCACCGCCGAAAGCGGATCAGTGCCCGGGGAACTCCACCAGCGTGCGGACGGGCACGCCTAGCGCCTCGATCTTCGCCTTGCCGCCGAGATCGGGAAGATCGATCACGAAGATCGCAGCCAGGACCTCCGCGCCGATCTCCTTCAGAAGCTTCACGGCCGCCTCCGCGGTGCCGCCGGTCGCGATCAAGTCGTCGACGAGGATCGTCCTCTCGCCCGGACGGACCCCATCGCGGTGCATCTCCATCTCGTCGATGCCGTATTCGAGCGAATAGGCTATGCGTACCGTCTCGTGCGGAAGCTTGCCGCGCTTGCGGATTGGTACGAAGCCGGCGGAGAGCTGGTGCGCAACCGCCCCGCCGATGATGAAGCCGCGCGCTTCGATACCGGCGACCTTCTCGATGTTCGAGCCGACCCACGGCTGCGCGAGCTCGTCGACGGCACAGCGGAAGGCATTCGAATCGCCGAGGAGCGTGGTGATGTCTCGGAAGAGGATCCCCTCCTTCGGATAGCCGGGAATGGTCCGGATCGCCGCCTGGAGGTCTACGGCTGCAGATGCCATCGTCGAGCGCCCTCTTCTCGCGGCTTGCGGCCGCGTTTCTTGGAATACCTAGCGTGTGTCGGATCGGCTGCAAAGCAGCGACGCGTGCCCGCCGGGCTGTCGGCGTCGCGGCGGCCCGCCGCACCCGCGATATCGCCGAGCCTGGTCAGCCGAAGATGCGGCCAGCGACGGCGTCGAGCTTCTTCAGGAGCGCCGGGTCCCGGGCCTCCGGGGCGGTCATGATCGCGAATTCGAGCGCCCGGTCGGAGCCGATCGGGCACAGCTCGTGCTCACGTGGAAAATCGCGAATCACGCGCAAAAGGAGCTTCTGCACGCGCTCCCTGTTTGCGTGCATGACGCGGATCACCTCCTGCACGTCGACCGGCGCGTGCTCGTGGTGCCAGCTGTCGTAGTCGGTGACCATGGCGATGGTGGCGTAGGAGATCTCCGCCTCGCGCGCGAGCTTCGCCTCCGGCATGTTGGTCATGCCGATCACGTCGCAGCCCCAGGAGCGGTAGAGCCGGCTCTCCGCGAGCGTCGAGAACTGCGGGCCCTCCATGACGATGTAGGTGCCGCCGCGGTGAAAGGCGATCTGCTCCGCCTCCGCGGCAAGCGCGATCCGCTCGGTCAGCAGCGGGCTCACCGGCTGTGCCATGGAGACATGCGCGACGACGCCTTCGCCGAAGAAGCTCTTCTCGCGCGCAAACGTGCGGTCGATGAACTGGTCGACGATGATGAACTCGCCGGGCGCGAAATCCTCGCGAAGCGAGCCGACCGCCGAGACGGAGACGATGTCGGTCGCCCCTGCCCGTTTCAGAGCGTCAATGTTGGCGCGGTAGTTGATGCGCGACGGCGAGAGGCGGTGCCCGCGTCCATGCCGCGGCAGGAAGCGGAGCTTCAACCCGCCTAGCTCGGCGAAGAGGAGCGAGTTGGACGGGGCGCCCCAGGGACCTTCGACCTGTCGCCACTCGGGACGCTCCAAGCCCGGCAGATCGTAAAGACCTGACCCACCGATAATCCCCAGTACCGCTTCCATCGTGGCCCCCAAAACCCAGCGATTGCGAAATGTTAGCGACCGCGGTTGAGCGCGCCAAGCAACCTAGAGACTGCAAGCCACCGATTGGAACGGCGCCCACGACACGTCACAAATGCGAACCACGACGTTGACGCGAAACCATGATTTGCCGGCTAAACAGCGTCGACGGTACGGAATTTCGACTCCGCCGACCACAACCGCAGCAGCGCCGCCGCGCAAATCCTTGTGAGCGAGCCATCATGACGATCGGTGTCTGCAACTCGCTAGCAACGAACCGCGGGTTGCACGCGCCGCCTTCGGCGGAGGCTTGAGCGAATCACTCCAGCGCAGCTAGTGCTCGACGTCCGCCCACACCTTCTTCTTCGTGTAGTAGACGAGCCCGGCGAAGATGATCAGGAAGATCATCACGCTGAGGCCCATCGCCTTGCGCTCCACGAGGTGCGGCTCGGCCGCCCACATCAGGAACGCCCCGACGTCTTTGGCGTACTGGTCGACCGTCTCCGGCACGTCGTTTTCAGGGTCGTCGTCCTGGTTCTGCGCGTAGCTGATCTGCCCATCGGAGAGCGGCGGCGGCATCGCGAGCGTCGGCCCGGAGACGAAGTAGGGATTGTAGTAGCTTCCCTCCGGAACGGTGACGCCGGCGGGAGCGTCCTGGAACCCGGTCAGCAGCGAGTAGACGTAATCCGGCCCGGCCGCCTGCTCGGTACTGCGTGAAGGCGTCAAAGATGAAAGTCGGGAACCCGCGCTCCACCGCCCGCGCTTTGGCGATGAGCGAAAGGTCGGGCGGATTCGCGCCCGGATAGGGCGGTGCCGGCGGAAAGACATCGGACGGGCGGCCCGGGCGCTCGCCCGAATTGGCTGACGGGTCGGGGATGGAGTAGCCGGCGGCCAGCGCCTTTACCTCATCCACGCTGAATTGCGGCCCCGTTTCAGACGCAAGCGTGCGAAAAGCCACCATGCTGAGCGAGTGACAGCTCGAGCAGACCTCGCGGTAGACCTGGAATCCACGCTGCAATTGCTGTGCATCGTATTTTCCAAATGGTCCCGCAAACGACCATTGGACGTAGTGCGGATCCTCGAGCGGATAGTGCGGCGTCGCCTGATGCGCTTGCTCCTGCGCTTGCGCGGCAGCGCCGAACGGCAGCGCAAGAAGAAGCGTGGCGGCGAGACGGATGGCTGTCTTGTTCATGGCCCCCTGCACCTCTAACCGCGTGTCTCAGGAGCAGCGGCGCTCGCCGCCGGTCGCCCGCCGCCGCCCTCCGCAGACGGAAGCACCGCCTCGGCGATCGAGGCCGGCCGTTGCCGCGGCGTCTCGAAGAGGCCGAGAAGCGGCAGGATCACCAGGAAATGCAGGAAGTAGTACACGGTCAGGATGCGCGCCGCGATCACGAACCCGCCTTCCGGCGGCTGCGAGCCGAGATAGCCGAGGCCGATGGCGACGATGACCAGGATCCAGAAGAACTGCTTGTAGAGCGGCCGATAGACGGCCGAGCGGACGCGCGATGTGTCGAGCCACGGCACGAAGAACAAGACCCCGATCGACCCGAACATCGCGATGACGCCGAGGAGCTTGTTCGGAATGCTTCTCAGAATTGCGTAGAACGGCAGCAGATACCATTCCGGCACAATGTGAGCCGGCGTCTGCAGCGGATTGGCCTTGATGTAGTTATCGGAGTGCCCGAGATAGTCCGGCAGGTAGAAGGTGAAATAGGCGAAAAGGATCAGGAAGAGCGCCATCGCGAAGCCGTCCTTCATGGTGGCATGCGGCGAGAACGGCACCACGTCCTGCTTCGACTTCACCTCCACTCCGGTCGGGTTCGTCTGGCCGGTCATATGCAACGCCCAGATATGCAGCACGACCACGCCGGCGATCATGAACGGCAGCAGGTAGTGCAGAGAGAAAAAGCGGTTGAGCGTTGGATCGCCAACCGTAAAGCCGCCCCATAGCCATGTCGTGATCGCATTGCCGACAAGCGGGATGGCGGAGAAGAGGTTGGTGATCACGGTTGCCCCCCAGAAGCTCATCTGGCCCCAGGGAAGCACGTAGCCCATGAAGGCGGTCGCCATCATGAGCAGGAGGATGATCACGCCGAGGATCCACAGCACCTCGCGCGGCGCCTTGTAGGAGCCGTAATAGAGGCCGCGGAAAATGTGGACATAGGCGGCGAGGAAGAACATCGATGCGCCGTTCGAATGGATGTAGCGCAACAGCCAGCCGTAGTTCACGTCGCGCATGATCTTCTCGACCGACTCGAACGCCATGTCGGCGCTCGCCACGTAGTGCATCGCGAGCACCACGCCGGTCACGATCTGCACGGCGAGCATGACCGAGAGGATGCCGCCGAACGTGTACCAGTAGTTCAGATTGCGCGGCACCGGGTAGGCGACGAAGCTGTCGTACATGAGCCGCGTCGCCGGCAGGCGCGCATCGAGCCATTTTCCAAATCCGGACTTCGGCTCGTAGCGGGGGAAGTAGTCGTGCTGCATTGGGCCTCGCTCGCGCCTCAGCCGATGCGGACGGTGGTGTCGGTGATGAAGGAATAGGGCGGGATGTACATGTTCTCCGGCGCCGGTCCGAAGCGGATGCGGCCCGCCGTGTCGTACTGCGAGCCGTGGCAGGGACAGAACCAGCCGCCGAACTCGCCCTGCTGACCGAGCGGGATGCAGCCAAGATGTGTGCACACCTGGATCATCACCATCCATTCTTCCTTGCCCGGAATTGTGCGGTTGGCGTCGGTGGCGGGCGCGTCTGGGGCGAGATTGTCGTTGCGCGCAAGCGGATCCTTCAAATCGTCGAGCGCGACAGCCTGCGACTCCTGCATCTCTTTTTCTGTGCGGTAGCGGATCACGACCGGCTTGCCGCGCCAATTGACGATGATGGACTGGCCCTGCTCGACGCCTGAGGTGTCGACCTCGATCGAGGCGAGCGCCAGTGCCGCAGCGTCGGGGTTCATCTGGTCGATGAAGGGCCAGAGCGTGGCCGACGCGCCGACCGCAGCGAAGGCACCCGTGGCGATCAGCAGGAAATCGCGGCGTGTAACGCCGTCGGCATCGCCGTGCCCGGCTCCCGCAGCGGCCGTCGTGGGATGGGTCGTGTCAGCCAAATCATGCCTCTCGCATTGGACGGCGTGACAGCCCAGTCCGCCCGCTTCACTAAAGCAGCACGGCAGCCCGGCCGTCACCCCCGAAATCCAGCCAAATGGGGCCGAACGCCTTTTGTCATCGTCCTTGGGGAGTGTCCAGTCGGGGGGCTCCGCGACGGCAACTTGTCGCAAGGCCGCCGGACGCCGAGTTCGTCGGCTTTTTCGCGTCGATTCAGGCTGAAGGTCCGCCGGCGGCGCATCCGGCCCTACACCTTCTCGCCGCTTCGTGAGAAAAGCTTGCGCGAGGCGGGGCCGCTTGAAGCGAACGCAGGCGCCCGGAGGCTTTCGCCATGAGGAAGCAGAGCGTCGACGCCCTGTCGCGATGGATCGCCGAATTGGTCCGCGCGGTCCCGCGCGACAAAGCCCGGAAGGAGGCGCGGCGCCTCACGACCGAGTTCGCAGCCTACGCCGCTGACGCGGGGATCAATGTCGCCGAGCTCGAAGAGGAGATCGGCCAGGACATCATGAGCCGCATGGAGGAGGCTCTAGAGTCGGCCGAGGAAGCGGGCGCCGACCGCGACCTGGGATGAGCCCGCGGATGAGCACGCGCTGTCTCACGCGATGATCTTGAGCGCCCGGTCGCTCGCCGCAAGGAAGCCGCCCGATTGCCGCTCCCACAGCCGGTGATAGAGGCCGCGGCTCCGCAACAGCATTTCGTGCGTCCCCTCCTCCACGATTCGCCCTTCGTCCATCACCACCAGGCGATCGAGCGCCGCGATGGTAGAAAGCCGGTGGGCGATCGCGATCACGGTCTTATCGCGCATCAGATCCTTGAGGCTCTCCTGGATCACCGCCTCGACCTCTGAGTCGAGTGCCGCCGTCGCCTCATCGAGGATGAGGATCGGCGCATCCTTCAGGATGACGCGGGCGATGGCGATTCGCTGCCGCTGGCCGCCGGAGAGCTTGACGCCGCGCTCGCCGACATGGGCGGCATAGTCGGTGCGCCCGCGCGGGTCGATGAGGCTCGCGATGAACCCGTCGGCGCGCGCCACCGCAGCCGCCTCGCGAACCGCCGCCTCGTCGGCGTCGGGACGCCCGTAGCGGATGTTCTCACTGACGGAGCGGTGGAGCAGCGACGTGTCCTGCGTCACCATGCCGATCGCGGCGCGAAGAGAATCCTGCGTGACGCCGGCGATGTCCTGCCCGTCGATCAGGATGCGTCCATTGTGGAGTGTGTAGAAGCGCAGGAGCAGGTTGACAAGCGTCGACTTCCCCGCGCCCGACGGTCCAACGAGGCCGACCTTCTCGCCCGGGCGGAGGAAGAGCGAAAGATCGCGGATGACGTGCAAGCCCTCGCCATAGCGGAAGTTCAAGTCCTCGAAGGCGATCGCGCCCTTGGTTACGATGAGCGGCGTCGCCCCCGGCGGATCGATCAGCGTGTTCGGTCGGGCGATCGTCTCCATGCCGTTCTCGATCGTCCCTGTGTTCTCGAAGAGCGACGTGATCGAGCGCAGCACCCAGCCCGACATCTGGTTCAGCCTGAGTGTAAGCGCATTGGCAGCGGCGACCGCACCGAGCGTGATATCGCCCCGCGTCCACAGCCAGATGGAGAGCCCAGCAGCGGCGAAGATGAAGACGGAGTTCAGGACCGTCAGAGTGGCCGTCAGCGTGGTGATGGCGCGGTTCATTGCGCGCGCCGCGCCGAGCTGCTGCTCGAACGCCACGCGGCCAAACGCCTCTTCGCGCTCCGCATGTGCAAAGAGCTTCACCGACATGATGTTGGTGAAGCCGTCGACGACGCGGCCGGTGAGGCCGGAATTCGCCTCCGACATGGCGCGCGAGCGCTCCCGGACCGGCGGGACGAGGGTGACGACGACGACGGCATAGGCGGCGAGCCAGGCCGCGAGCGGCAGCATCAGCAGCCAGTCGAAGCCCGCGAAGAGCGTCACCGTGCCGAGGAGATAGACGAAAAGGTACCAGACGCCGTCGATGACGTTCACCACGCTCTCGCGAAGCGCCATCCCCGTCTGCATCACCTTCTGGCTGATGCGGCCGGCATAGTCGTTCTGGAAGAAGCCGAGGCTCTGCCTGAGCACGTAGCGGTAGCTCCGCCAGCGCACGAGCGCAGAGAGGCTCGGTCCGATCGATAGATTGACGAGCCCGCGCGACCAGACGACGAAAAGCGGTCGCGCCACCAGCACCACAAGGCCCATGGCGAGGAGAAGCCACAGATTGTCGCCGACGAATCGATCCGGCCCCGCCGCCGCCATGCGATCGACCAGCGAGCCGAGGAAGCTGAACATCAGGAGCTCGGTCACCGAAGCGAAGAGCGAGACGGCGAGCGTCGTCAGAATCAGCCCGCGGAGCGGCTGCAGGAAATAGCGGTAGGTCGAGATCAGCGCGTCCGGCGGCTGTTCGACCGGCGCCGGCGCGAGCGGGTCGATCCAGCGCTCAAGCGCCCCATAGCTCAGGAATCGTCTAAAGATCGCTGCCAATTGCCCTCTCCCGGCGAATTCGCGGCGCGGCTCAGGCGGGCGGCGAACGGGGACTCGTTCTCACTATGTAACGACGGCTGCGGCCATTTTCGAGGCGGTCGGCGGCCTTCTGCGCAGCAGCCGGTGGAACTCCCCTGCCGATGACCCTAGAAGGCGACGCGACGCGACCTAAGGCTGGGCGATGCCACCGATTCCATTCTGGGCGAGGCCCCGCTTCGTCGTTCTGGCGATCCTCGCTTATCTCGCGGTGCACTTCGCGATCCGCTTCGCACTCGGACCGTCGCCCAGCGGCGACGACGCCGAGCAAGCCCTTTTCGCCCAGCGCTATGCGCTGAGCTACAGCTACCGCTCGCCCTCCCTCCCCACCTGGATCTTGCTGACGCTCGGCTACTTGATGCCGGTCGGCGTGGTTGCGATCAGCGTCATGCGCTATGCGCTTCTCGCGATCACCTATCTGTGCGGATACCTGACCGCGCGCCGTCTGATCGCCGATCCGCGTCTTGCGGCGCTGGCCGTCTACAGCTTCGCCGCGATCCACATCTTCGCCGAATCGAGCCATCGCAACCTCACCCATTCGACCTCGCTCGCCGCGATTGTGGCGCTCTCGCTGGTACGTCTTCGTTCGCCTCGCCGCCTCCCCCCGTCTCGGCTGGTACCTGGCCCTCGGTGTCGCCTTCGGTCTCGGCATGCTCGCCAAGTGGAATTTCGTGATCTTCGCGGCGGCGCTGCCCATCGCCTGCCTCTTCAACGCTGAGACCCGCCGCCTTGTCTTGACCTGGAAGACGCTCGCTGCCGTGGCCATCGCGGCCATGATGCCGATCCCCGCCCTCGTCGCCCAGCTCGAGATTCCACCGCCCGCGGGCCAGGGCCTCGAATCGGCGCTCGGCATGGAGAACGGGGCCGGACTCGCCCCGCTCTGGGAGGGAACGCTAAAGCTCGCCGAGGCGAGCCTCGTCTACCTGATGCCGCTGCTGCCGATCGCCGTGCTTTTGCTCGGCCTCCCGTTCTGGCGCGGTTTCCGCGCTCGCATGGCAGGCAACTCGGAACAGACGCCACCCCCCGGCGCAGCCGCCGTCGGTCCGAGCATCGCCATCGGCATTGCGCTCCTTTGGATCATCGTGCTCGTTCTCGAAGCCACCGAGATGAAGGTGCGGTACATGCACCCGGTGCTCTTCATCGCGCCTGTGTGGCTCTTCATGGTCGTCGAGGCGGGACGGCCCTCCGCGCGCGCAGTCAACCTTTTTGCGCTCGTCATGGCGGCGCTTGTCGTGCAGGTGGCCGTAGCCCGCATCCTGCAGCCATTAGGGCTGGTCGATTGCGGCCTCTGCCAGGAGTGGCGACCCTACCCCGCCGTGGCGGCAGAACTCCGGGACGCCGGCTACGACGGTGCTGGCACAATCGTCGCCAGCGGCGAAATTGGTGGAAACATGCGCATCCGTTTCCCGGACGCCCGAATTGTCGACCCGAGCTACCCGCTTGCGACCTGGCCGCCCCCCTCTGGCCGCGGACAGTGCCTGCTGCTATGGACCGCGGCCCCGGGAACCGCCCCAACGCCCGCGCCTTACGAGTCCTACCTCGCCGACGTTCTTCATGGCCAGCCCGCCGCTTTGCACACGGAAGGGATAGTGTCCGCGCCCATGCTTCCTCCCGCTGAAGGCGAGCTACGCTTCGGCTACTGGCTCTACGAAGGACCGAATGGCGACTGCCGCTGACGGCCCCGGTGGCCTCGTGTTGGCTCCCCGTCCGGAAGCCCGCAGGGACCGAAACATGAGCGCAATGCCACGGATCCCGATCTGGGCCGAGCCGCGCTTCGTCGCTCTTGCGATCCTTGTCTATCTCGCAGTGCACTTCGCCGTGCGCATGGCTATGTGGCCGACGCTCGGCATTGACGATTCCGAGCAAGCGCTCTTCGCGCAGGAATTCTCTTGGAGCTACCGCAACCAGGCTCCACCGCTCTTCACCTGGATGCTGATCGCCCTGGGCAAGCTCCTCGGTGTCAACATCCTCTCGATCAGCCTGATCCGCTACCCGCTCCTCGGCATCATCTTCGGCTTCGCCTATGCGACAGCCCGCCGGCTGATCCCCGATCCGCGGCTCTCCGCGCTCGCCGTTTACAGCTTCGCGGCGATCTACATGTTCGCCTTCTATAGCCACGACGACCTGACCCATACGACGATGATGTCGGCGATGCTGGCGGTCGGCTGGTACGTCTTTCTGCGCCTCGCGGACTCGCCCCGCCTCGGCTGGTATCTCGCGCTCGGCGCGGTCTTCGGTCTCGGCCTTCTCGGCAAATGGAGCTACGTGATGTTCGCGGCGGCCCTGCCGCTCGCCTGCCTTGTTGTGCCCGCTTATCGGCCTTTGGTGCTCAGTTGGAAGACGGTGCCGACGGCGCTTGTATGCGTTGCGATCGTGCTGCCGACGCTGCTGGCTGTGATCTTCATCGGCCAAAACCCGCAAAGCACGTTCTGGGGCGTGCTGGTCGGCGAAGGCGCGTCCTATCTGGAACGCGTGGTCGAAGGCACGTTCCGCCTCGTCGCTTCCGCCTTCGTCTACCCGCAGCCGCTCCTGCCGCTCGTCTTCCTCGCCTTTGCGCTGCCGCTTTGGCGTGGGCTGCGCCGCCCCGACCCGGCGCTGCGCGGCCCTGAGCTGACGCTCCTCGTTTGGACGATGGCGATCTCGCTCGCTCTGCATCTCGTTCTCGTCTTCGCCTTCGGTGTACGTCAGTTCTACGAACGTCTGATGCAGCCGCCACTCTTCATCCTGCCGATCGCGCTCTTCATGTTGATCGAGCGCGGGCGACCCTCCAAGCGATCCGTGAACGCGTATGCGCTGATCCTCACAGTGCTCGTCGCCGGCACGCTTGCGGCGCGCATCGTCGTTTACATGATCGGCGCCGACTATTGCGGGAGCTGCCGCAACATGGCGCCCTTCCGGGCGCTCGCCGAAGACCTGCGCGAAGCCGGGTATTCCGGCGGTGGAACGATCGTCGTCGACAGCTTCCCCGTCGGCGGCAACATGCGCGTCGCGTTCCCCGATGCGCGGATCATGGATGCCGCCTATCCGCCTCGCATTTGGCCGGCGCCGCGCGAAAACCGCCCCTGCCTCCTGCTCTGGCAGGAGCGCGATCCGGAACGGACGGTAAGCACGGAGCACTGGCTTCGCGCCTACCTTGCCGACGGGCTCCACGCCTCGCCCGATGCGCCGCACCGTGAAGGCGTGGTATCGGAGCTTATGTTCGGTTCAAAAACGCGCGAATACCGCCTGCGCTACGTCCTCTACGAGGGCGCGGCCGGAGACTGCCGTTGAACGAGCGCCCCGCAATCTCACAGACCGCCGATGGCGCCGCGCGTGGCCCGACGGTCAGCGTCGTCGTTCCAGTAAAGGACGAGGCGGGCTCCGTGCCGATTCTCGTCGAAAGGATCATCGCGGTTGTTACACGCGACAGCCTCCGCCTCGCCGAGATCGTCGTCGTTGACGACGGCAGCCGCGACGGCACCTGGGCGGTCGTCGAGCAGCTCGCGGCCGCCGGCGAGAACGTCCGTGGCGTGCGCCTCCGCCGCAATTTCGGCAAGGCGACGGCACTGATGGTCGGCGTCGGCGCTGCGACCGGCGAGATCATCGTCACCATGGACGGCGACCTGCAGGACGACCCGGAGGAGCTGCCGCGCTTCGTCGCCGCGATCGAGGCCGGCGCCGACCTCGTCTCGGGCTGGAAGAAGGAGCGCCACGACCCGCTTTCGAAGACGCTCCCCTCGCGCATCTTCAACCGCGTGACGGCGCTCGTGAGCGGCATCCCGCTCAACGACTTCAATTGCGGCTACAAGGCTTACCGCCGCGAGATCTTCAACACCGTGGAACTCTATGGAGAGCTGCACCGCTACACGCCGGTCTTGGCGCATGCGCTCGGCTACCGGATCGCCGAAATCCCCGTACGCCATCACGCCCGCGAGCACGGACGCACAAAGTACGGGGCGGCGCGCTTCCTGCGGGGCTTTCTCGACCTGCTGACCGTGATGATGATCACCCGCTTTGCCTACCGGCCGGGCCATCTGTTCGGCAGTGTCGGCTTGATTCTCGTCCTGGTCGGAGGGGCCGCGCTGACCTATCTCACCGGTCTGAAGCTCTTTCTGGGCGCGAAGATCGGCGACCGCCCGCTGCTCCTCCTCGGGGCGGTGATGGCGATCGTCGGCGTACAGCTTCTGCTTTTCGGGCTCCTGGCGGAGCTGGTGATCAGCCGCACGCCGCGGCCCGCCGGCTTCCACGACCTCGTGGCGGGCGAGGTTGGAGGCGACGCAAGGCCCGAATGAAGGAGCGCGCCGCCTCCGTCCTTCTCGGCGTCGCCGTGACGGCCGTCGTGCTCTGGTTCCTGCTGACGCCGGAAATCGTGGCTGACCTCCGCGCCGTCGCAGCAGTCGCAAACTGGTGGATGCTTGCGCTCGCGGTGCTGATCGGCGCGGCCGTGCAGTGGCTAAGGGCCTGGCGCTTTCAGATGATGACGCAAGGCGCTCTTGCCCTCCCCGACGCCCCTCTCGTCCGCATCGCATTCCAGCTCAATTTTCTGAACTTCGTCCTGCCGTTTCGACTTGGAGAGCTCGGGTTTCCCGTCCTTCTACGCCGCACCTACCAGACGCCGCTGATTCGCGGCGCCGGCATCCTCGTCCTTGTGCGCCTCTTCGACCTCTGCACCGTTGGCGCGATCCTCTCCGGCACGGCCGCGGCGCTCGGCCTCGGAACGCGGCCGGGCATTTCGGCCGTTCTCTGGGTCGCCGCCGTCGCGCTTGCCCTCGCGCCGATCGGCCTTGTGCTTGGTGCGCGCGCTGCGACCCCCCTTCTCCACCGCGCGCTCGGCCGGCTGGCGCCATCGGCGGAAGACGCAGCGAGAAGCTCGAGCATGACCGTCGAGATGGCCGCGATCATCGTGAGCTTCGCGATCTGGCTCGTCTTCGGGGCGATCGCGGCTGTGACGGCCGCCGCCGCCGGCGACGCGACCTCGCCGCTGGTCGCGCTCCTCGGCGCATCGGCCGGCAACCTGGCCTTCGCCCTGCCGATCAACGGCATTGGCGGGCTCGGGCCGTCGCAGGCAGCGTGGGTGGCCGCCGTCACGCGCGCCGGCGTTCCCTGGAACGAGGCGGTGATCGGCGCGCTTGCCCTTTACGCCGTCACCCTCGTGAGTGCCCTTCTCTTTGGCGGCATCGCAATGCTTGCCGGACGCTCAGGCGGTACGGCGGAACGCGAGCGCCGCGCCGAGCCATGACGCGCCCGCAATCATCAGGTCGACGCCCAGGAAGATACCAAGCACATAGAGGCTCGATGACCGGCCAGTGCGAGGATGATCACGGCGCCGAGGAGTAACGGTGATGATGCCGGAGAAGAGCACCCAGCCCCAGGGCGAGGCGCTTCGCATCTGCATCGCGAGGAAGATGCGCGCAATTCCCGCGAAGATCAGGAACGACGCCGATGACGAGCGTCAGCGCGACGGCAGGCGAGAAGCGGGTTCCAGATGATCAAGCAGCCCGGCGATGACGTAGAACGCGCCGATGAGGATCCACATGAAGAAGCGGCTCCAGCGCTTCATCTGGAAGCCGTGGATCATCTCCACGATGCCGGACGCGAGCATCATCACGCCGACGAACAGCACGCTGACGACCGTCGCCATCACCACGCTCATCAAGGCAATGAAGCCGGCGACGATCATGATGACGCCGAGCGCGGCGAACCAGCCCCAGCGGCCGCTAAGCTCCTTGGGGTCCAGCAAGGCATCAGAGGTAAGGACCATGTAGCGTTCCTCCTTCGTTGGGCTTGGACGCCCAGGCGACCGGACTGTCTCCGGCAATCGAACGCAGCAACGCGCGGCTTTCCGCTACCTGCAGGATAGTCTAAGCGGCCCCCATGACAAGCGAAGCACCGCGTGCGGGCACAGATATCGAACCGAGGAAGTTAACGTCGGCTTCCTGGTTCGAAGTCACTTCGCGACGATATCTGCGCGGCCTTCGAGACCGTGGAGGACGAGCTACCCTCCCCGCTCCCGTTTTCACACAGCGCCGCCGGCCGATTCGTGAAGACGCCGTGGAAGCGGGTAGACGCAAGCGGTGCGCCGGGCGGCGGCGGCGTGATGGCGCTCATGCACGGCCGCGTCTTCGAGAAGGTGGGCGTCCACGTCTCCACCGTCTTCGGCGAGTTCGCGCCGGAGTTCCGCGCGCAGATTCCCGGCGCCGACAAGGACCCGCGCTTCTGGGCCTCCGGCATCTCGCTGATTGCGCATCCGCAGAACCCGAACGTGCCAGCCGCGCATATGAACACGCGGATGGTGGTGACGACGAAGCGCTGGTTCGGCGGCGGCGGCGACCTGACGCCGGTTCTCGATCGCCGGCGCACGCAGGAAGACCCCGATTCGATCGCCTTCCACGCCGCGATGCGCGGCGCCTGCGAGAAGCATCGTCACATCGACTACGAACGCCACAAGGCCTGGTGCGACGAATATTTCTGGCTGAAGCACCGCAATGAGCCGCGCGGCATCGGCGGCATCTTCTACGATTATCTCGACTCCGGCGATTGGGATGCCGACTTCGCCTTCACCCAGGATGTCGGCCGCGCCTTCCGCGATATCTATCCGACACTCGTCCGCCGCAACTTCGCGACACCCTGGACTGACGAGGATCGCGAGGAGCAGCTCGTCCGCCGCGGCCGCTACGTCGAGTACAATCTCCTTTACGACCGCGGCACGGTCTTCGGGCTGAGGACCGGTGGCAACGTCGACGCGATCCTCTCCTCCATGCCCCCTGTGGTGAAATGGCCGTGAAATGACGGCGCTATGCGGCGTGTTCGCGCCGCGCGCGTTGGTTCGGCCTCTCCACGGTGGCGGTGGTCCGGAAGACAGTGTCCCAAAGCCCGGACGTGACGCCGAAGTTGGCGGTCTCGTCGAAATGGTGATGCAGCGCATGCCGGCGCTTCAGCCGGAACGCGTAGCCGTGATTTGGCAGCCGCCAACGGTGCAGGATGTGGTGGACGCTGATGTACCACCAATAGCCGAGCACCAACCCCACAGTCAGTGCGCTTCCCGCTTCGAGCCCGAGCACGCCGAGCAGCCCGAGCCCGACGACCGCCATGGCGGATAGGCTCACCCATGCGGGCGTGCCTACCAGATCCGCATGATTTTCATGGTGCTCCGCATGCATGTCCTTGATGAAAGGGACGCGGTGGAACACGAAGCGATGCAGGAGATATTCGACGAGCGTCCACCCAAAGATGCCCGCAGCGGCGATCGCCACCCAGTCCGGCAAGGCCGAGACGGGAACGTGCGTCAGCGCCCAGGCGGCCAAGATGACCGCGCAGGCCGGGCACAGAATGAATTCGCTATAGTAGTTCAGCCTTCCGAGGCGCATTGCAGCTTTTCCAGACCGCCCACCGCTTAAGCGCGGAACCGCTCCTCCACAACGGCGAGCCCAGCGTGCATGACTTTACGCCAAGGCGCCAGTGTAAAGCCAGCCGCTGCGGTGGAGCGCCGCACCGGGCCCGCTCCCCGTGCGCCATTCGCCTCATCAGGCAACAATTCGCCGCCGCGTGCGTTTACCCTTGTCCATCGGATGGAGGACAACATGAAACGCATCGAATGCGGTGACCTCGTACCGGGCTGCACGTTCCATGCACAAGCGGCATCTGAGGCCGAGGTGCTTTCCGCTGAGCTCGAGCACGTGCGGCAGGTCCACGGCCTTACGGCAACGCCGCAATTCCTGGAGCGCGCGCGCGGGCGCATCGTCGATGTAGACGATGCCGAGGCGGCCCCGGCCGGAGTGGTCAGGCGCCGAGGAGCTGGTCGCGGCTGAGGCTGAAGCCGCTTTCGACCCAGCGCGCCTCGAGTTCCTTCAGGCGCTTGCCGACGGGCGGCCCAGGCTCAAGCCCGGCCGCGACAAGGTCCTTGCCGCTGACCGGAAAGACGGGCGGCTCCCAATTCTCCGCGAAGGCCGCGAGACGGCGCAGCCCCTCCACGGCTTCAAGGTTCTGCTTGTCGAGCTCGCGCGCGAGCGCATGACGGAGACGGTCGCGGACGCCACCGACTCCTGCGCGGTAAAGCACTTGCACGAAGCGTGTCTCCGGCATCGACACGTCGGGCTCGGGCGCATCCGCCCAGGCGTGGAGCCGAACGGCTTCCGCGCGCGAGAGCCTCAGCCGTTCCGCAAGCGCATCGATTCGGGCGCGATGCGGCGGCATGATTGCCTCAAGGCGAAAGAGCGGATCAGGCGCCCAGCCCTCCTCGCGCTCTGCTTCGACGACGCGATGGATGGCGTCGATCCCCCAGCTTTCCGGCAGAACCTTCTGAAGGATCTCCGTGGTGCGCATCCAGAGGAGCGCGCGCGCCGGATCGGCTGCTCTGAGGAGTCGCTTCAGCTCCGCCCAGACGCGTTCCGCCGAGAGTGTCGCGAGCCCCGACTTGAGCTTCGCACTGGCCTTTAGCGCTTCCGGATCGGGACGCCCGCGACCGTACCAAGCAAAGAAACGGAAGAAGCGCAGGATGCGGAGATAATCCTCGCGGATGCGATCCTCGGCTTTGCCGACAAAGCGCACGCGTCCGGCTTCGAGGTCCTCGATGCCGCCGAGCGGATCGAGCACCTCGCCGGCCACATCGCAGTAGAGCGCATTCATAGTGAAGTCGCGCCGCTCCGCGTCCTCCTTCCAGTTCGTGGTGAAGCGAACAACGGCATGACGGCCGTCGGTCTCGACGTCGCGGCGCAGCGTCGTCACCTCGAAGGGCTTGCCCTCTACGATCACGGTGACGGTGCCGTGCTCGATACCGGTCGGCACGGTCTTCATGCCAGCCGCTTCGACGCGCGCGATCACCTCTGCCGGCGCGAAGACCGTCGCAAGATCGGCATCGGCAACGGCGCGGCCTAAAAGCGCGTCGCGCACTGCCCCGCCGACGATCCGCGTTGTGCGCGACTCCCCGTCGAGCGCCGCGAAGAGCGCCGCGACACGCGGCTCCTTAAGAAGCGGCCAGTCGGTAAGCGTCGCCCTCACGCCGCCTCCCCTTTGTCGTCGTCGGCATAGAGCCGCTCGTAGAGCACGCGAACGATCCCCGCCGTGATTCCCCAAATATGATGGGAACCGAATGGCATCTCGAAGAAGCTCCGCTGCCTACCCTTAAAGACGCGCGTCCCTATCCGATGGTTGGCCGGGTCCATCAGGAAGGAGAGCGGCACCTCGAAGACGTCGGCGACCTCATCGGGGTTGAGTTTGAGATGGAAGCCCGTTCTCACGACGGCGATGACGAGCGCCACGTGATAGCCTGAGCCCGTAAGGTAGTCGGGGCCGCGCCCGAGCGTCTCGATGAACTCCGGCTTGAGCCCGATCTCCTCGTCCGCTTCACGAAGCGCCGCTGCCTCCGGTCCTGCATCTTCCGGGTCGATGCGACCGCCGGGAAAGGAAATCTGTCCCGCGTGCGAGCGGAGCGCGTGCGTGCGCTCGGTGAAGAGCAGCGTTGCTTCCGGCTCGCGATCAATGACCGGCACAAGCACGGCGGCCGGTCGCCTCTCGACCTTCATGAGGTCGTCGGCGAGATCCGGATTGAAGGTGTGATCGCCGACATGCGGCTCCGGTTCGCGCGCCAGCCGCTCGACGGCGCGGCGACGGAACTCCTCGGCCGAATAGAGTTGCCGTTCAGCCATGCTTCGATCCGGAAAACCCAAAGAACACTCCACCCGACCACGCGCCGAGCTCTCCTTCGCGCTCGACGGCGGTCGCGACAAGCTCCTGTGCGACGGCGCGCGTAGCGAGCGCCTCCAGCCCGCCGCGGACGTTGACGTAAGGCTTGAGTCCATCCGTTCCCTGCTCACGAGCGAAGCGAAGCGGATGCTCCAATCCTGCCGCGACGATGTCGCCGACATTGGTGCGGAAGGTTAGCCGCGTCTCTTCTCCCTTCCCTTCCTGAAGCAACTCCACCGCCATGAACGGAGCGTCCTCCACGACGATGCCGACCTTCTCAACCGGGGTCACAAGGACGTGACGACCATCGGGCTCGCGGCGCAGAATCGAGGCAAAGAGACGCACCAGCGCATCGCGGCTAATTGCGCTGCCGCGATAGAACCAGGCACCGTCTCTAGCGATGCGGATGTCGATCTCGCCGCAATAAGGCGGATTCCACCGTTCCACCGGCCGCGCCCGCGCCTGCTTCCCAGCTTCGGCGACGAGCTTCGCGAGCCCCTGCGGAATGCCGCCGGGCGCTACGGAAGCCACATTCTTCTGTTCTTCAATCATGCCGAATCCCCGGAAGGCGCTGCTTTACCTATTTTCCTTCCGCTCGGCGGCTGACACAATTCGGCCAAGGCTAGCGAATCAATCTCTTATTCTCGAATATGGATGCGTTACCATGACTGCAATGAGCCCCGCCTCGATCACCGAGGAGAGCATCGTCAAGGAAGCCGTCGCCGTCGCCGGCAAGCTGGGCGAGGCGCGCGCGGCCATCGCCGATGTCATCTTCGGCCAGGAGACGGTCGTCGAGCTCGCGCTGGCGACAGTGCTCTCCGGCGGCCACGGACTCCTCGTCGGCGTGCCGGGCCTCGCCAAGACGAAGCTGGTCGACACGATGGGGACCGTTCTTGGCCTCACCGACAACCGCATCCAGTTCACGCCCGATCTGATGCCCTCCGACATCCTCGGCTCGGAGATTCTCGACGAGAGTGCCGACCACCATCGAAGCTTCCGTTTCGTCAAGGGCCCCGTCTTCGCGCAGCTCCTGATGGCCGACGAGATCAACCGCGCGAGCCCGCGCACGCAGTCGGCGCTCCTGCAGGCGATGCAGGAGCACTTCGTCACAATCGCCGGCCAGCGTCACGACCTGCCGCTTCCTTTCCATGTGCTCGCCACGCAGAACCCGATCGAGCAGGAAGGCACTTATCCGCTCCCTGAGGCACAGCTCGATCGCTTCCTGACGCAGATCGACGTGCTCTATCCAAACCTCGACGCCGAGCGCCGCATGCTCTTCGAAACGACCGGCGAAGAAGAGGCGAAGGCACGCGCAGTGCTGACCGCCGCCGAGCTTATGGAGACGCAGAAGCTCGTGCGCCGCATGCCCGTGGGGGAAGCGGTGGTCGAGGCGATCCTGAAGCTCGTGAGAGCCCTTCGCCCTGGCGAGGCCGCACGCGACATCGGTGAGCAGATATCTTGGGGCCCCGGCCCGCGCGCGAGCCAGGCGCTGATGCTGACGGTGCGTGCGCGCGCCCTGATCGACGGACGCTACGCCCCGTCACTCGATGACGTGGAAGCGCTCGCGGTTCCCGTCCTGCAGCATCGCATGGCCGTCACCTTCGCGGCGCGCGCCGACGGCGTCGGCGTTCGCGAACTGATAACGCGGGCGACGAAGGACGTCCTCTAGTCGATGCAAGACACCCGCCCGGCGACCGTCCGCAATCGCGTCGAGACAGCGCGAGGGTTGGCGGCGCGACTGCCGGATCTGTTGGTCGCGGCACGGCGGATCGCGGCGAACGTGCTCCTCGGCCTGCATGGCCGCCGGCATCCGGGTCCGGGCGAGACGTTCTGGCAGTTCCGGCCCTATGTCGTCGGCGAAGTCGGCGCGGCAGATCGATTGGCGGCGCTCCGCCCGCGACGACCATCTCTTCATTCGCGAGCGCGAATGGGAGGCTTCGCAGACGGTGTGGCTGTGGGTCGACCTCTCGCCGTCGATGGAGTTCCACTCGCGCCTTTCCGAGACGACGAAGCTCGACCGCGCCGTGATCTTGACGCTTGCGCTCGCCGACATGCTCGGCCGCGGCGGCGAGCGAGTTGGCATTCCCGGGCTCGCCGAGCCGAGGATCGGGCGCGACGCCGCCGAACGGCTGGCCAAGATCCTGGCGCATTCAGAGATCGATCTTGATTGGCCGCGCGTCGACCGCATCGGGCGCTTCGCCGACGTTGTCGTGCTCTCCGATTTCCTCGCCGAGGCGGAGGTGACGCGCGAGCGCCTGCGGGCGCTTGCCGGCCGCGGCGCCAACATGCACCTCCTTCAGGTTCTCGATCCGGCAGAGGAGGCGTTCCCCTACGAGGGGCGGCTCGAATTCCGCGATCCTGAGACCGGCATGACATGGCTGACGGAGCGCGCCGGAAGCCTGCGCGATGATTACCGCGCGCGCCTTGAGGCGCACCGCACGCTGATCCGAGGGTTCGCGCGCCAGGGCGGCTCTTCCTTCGCCGTACACCACACCGACAGGCCCGCAGCGGAAGGCCTTCTCTTCCTGCAGGCGCGGCTCTCAGGCGAAATGGGCAGCGCCCACCGTCTGACAGAGCGTCCGACGGAGCGTCCGGCAGCATGATCGGCGCTCTTGGCTTTCTTTCGCCCTGGATGTTGGCGGCGCTCATCGCACTGCCGCTCATCTGGCTGATCCTGAGGCTGACGCCGCCGCGCCCGCGACTCATTGCATTTCCTCCGACGCGGCTCCTCTTCGAGCTGCAGGACCGTGAGCGCACGCCGGCGCGGACGCCTTGGTGGCTTACGCTGATCAGGCTTCTCCTCGTCGCGCTGGTCATCCTCGCGCTCGCCGAGCCGGTGCTTCAACCGAACGCGGCGATGACGACGACGGCGCGCGGGCCACTTCTCGTCGTGCTCGACAACGGCTGGGACGCGGCCCCCGACTTTGCCGCTCGCGTCGCAGCCGCCGGGACGGCGATCGAGGAGGCGGACCGCGACGGCCGCCCGGTATCCTTCGTCGCCACCGCCGAGCCGCGTGCGGAGAGCCTCGCGGCCGAGAGCGCATCCGTTGCTAAGCGCCGCCTTGCCGCCGTCACGCCGCGTCCCTACCTGCCGAACCGGCGCGCTGTTGGGCAGCGGCTCAATGAGGCATTCTCGGCGAACTCGGTTGAGACGGTATGGGTGGCGGGCGCCGTCGACAGCGGCGACGGCGCAGCCTTTGCATCGGCGCTTTCGGGAATCTCGACGGACGGGTACTATGCTTCGTTCGGCGCGGCCGCTCACCGTGATGCGCCCGCCGGAGAACCGCGCCGACGGCGTCTATGTCCCGATCGACCGCTTCGGCGGCCGCGGCGTCGCTCAGATCGCCGGCTTCGACCAGGAGGGGCGGCGGATCGTCGAGGGCTCGGCCGATTTTGACAGTAATGGAAAGGGCGTCGCAGAGATCAACCTTCCGGCGGAGATCAGGAACGCCCTCGTCCGCTTCACGATTACCTCCGAATCGAGTGCCGGCGCCGTCCAGCTTCTCGATGGGCGCTGGCAGCGAAAGGCCGTTGGCCTGATCGCCGGTGAAGGCACCGGCACCTCGCAGCCGCTGCTCGACCCCCTCACCTATGTGCAGCGTGCGCTTGCGCCGACCTCCGATCTCCTTCCTTCCGACGCGCAGAGCACCAGCGCATCGGTCACAGCGCTCATCGACCGCGGCGCCTCGGTGATCGTCCTGACCGAGACAGGCACACTGCCGCCCGAGACTTCAGACGCGCTTTTGAAGTGGGTCGAAGCGGGCGGCACGCTCGTCCGCTTTGCAAGCCCCAACCTCGCCGCGACGACCGTTGACGAGTTGCTCCCGGTCCGGCTCAGGCAGGGAGAGCGAGCGCTCGGCGGCTCGCTCTCGTGGGAAGAGCCGCAGCCGATTGGAAGCTTTCCCGCGGCCGGTCCCTTCGCGCACATCGAGGTGCCGACGGACGTGCTCGTGAACCGGCAGGTGCTGGCCGACCCCGAAGCGCTCCGGAGCGCTGAGGTTTGGGCGGAGCTTCGAGACGGCACGCCGCTTGTCACCGCCGCAGCGCGCGGCAACGGACGCATCGTGCTCTTCCACGTTACCGCCGACCCGCGCTGGTCGAACCTTCCGCTTTCCGGCGCGTTTGTGGACATGCTCAATGCCATCGTCGAGATGGCCGGCACGGTCGCCCGTCCGGCCGGTGCTTCCTCCGATGCATCGACAGCCGCGGCCGCCGCGCCATGGCAGCCCGTCGAACTGCTCGACGGCTATGGCGCTCTAGGGCCGCCGCCTCCTGGCGCGTCGCTGGTCGCCGACATGGCCGATGCCAGCCCGACCGCCGAGACGCCACCCGGCATCTATGACCGGAAAGGCGCTACGCAGGCACTGAACGCCGTCGACGCGAAGACAACGCTGGCGCCTCTCCTGCCCGCATCGATCGGCTGGCGCGGTCGCACGGAATCGCTCGAGCCGCGGCCTTCGACGCCGATCTGGCCCTGGCTCCTCGCGGCGGCAGCGGTGCTCGCGATCCTCGACGGACTCGCGGTGCTGCTCCTCTCCGGCCGCCTGACGCGCCGCTTCGCCGGCGCCGCGGCAGCCGCCTGTGCCTTTCTGCTGCTCTTCCCGGCCGCAGACCATGCCCGCGCGCAAGATGCGGCAATGGAGAAGGCGCTCGCCGCGACGACGAAGACCCAGCTCGCCTACGTGGAAACCGGCAACGCCGACATCGACGAGATTAGCCGCGCGGGGCTCGATGGCCTCTCGATCTATCTCTCGGACCGCACAGCGCTGGAGCCCGGCGAGCCGGCCGCCATCGACATCGCAAACGACGAGCTTGCCTTCTACGCGCTCCTCTACTGGCCGATCGATCCCGACCAGCCAACGCCCTCCGCCGAGACCATGGCGAAGGTTGACACCTATATGAAGAACGGCGGCACGGTGCTCTTCGACACGCGCGATGCCGGCGGCTTCTCCACCAGCGGGAGCGAGACGCCGGAGACGCAGAAGCTCCGCGAGATCCTCTCCTTTGTCGACGTGCCGCCGCTTGAGCCGGTGCCACCAGATCACGTGTTGACCAAGGCCTTCTACCTGCTCTCAGAGTTCCCCGGCCGCTGGGCCAATTCCGAGCTTTGGGTCGAAAGCCTTTCCGACGAGCCGCAGAGCCGCAACCGACCGGCGCGCGGCGGCGATGGCGTGTCGCCCATCCTGATCACCGGCAATGATCTCGCGGCTGCATGGGCGGTCGATAAGAGTGGGCTCTGGCTTTTCCCGACCGTGCCCGCCGATCCACGCCAGCGTGAGCTTGCCTTCCGCGCCGGCGTCAACATCGTGATGTATGCGCTGACCGGCAACTACAAGGCCGACCAGGTGCACGTCCCGGCGCTGCTTGAACGGCTTGGACAATGAGGCGGAGAAAGCCGTGACGCGCTTCGATCTCGCCTTCGATCCGCTGCTCCCCTGGCCGCTTGTCGCAGCGCTCGGCGGCCTGCTCGTCGTCGTGCTAGCGCTTCTCCTCTGGCAGCGCGTTCGCGGCGCCTGGCTGCGCGCGCTCGCCTCCGTGCTTCTCGTGCTGGCGCTCGTCAATCCCGTCTTGAAGCGTGAGGAGCGCGACCCGTTGCCTGGCATCGTAGCGCTCGTCGTCGACGACAGCGCCAGCCAGCGCCTCGGCAACCGCACCGCACAGACCGAAGCTGCCGTCACCGCCTTGAAGGAGCGGCTCGCTGCGCTCGGTGGCTTCGAGGTTCGCGAAGTGCACGCGGCCGACCGCCCGGACGGAGACGGCACCGCCCTCTTCTCCGAGCTGACCAAGCTTATCGACGCAGTCCCGCCCGCGCAGATCGCCGGTGCGCTGCTCGTCACCGACGGCATCGTCGCCGACGTGCCGGAGAGCGCCGACGCGCTCGGCTTCAACGCACCGATCCACGCGCTGATCACCGGCCAGGAAGGCGAGCACGACCGCCGCATCGTCCTCGACCGCGCGCCACGCTTTGCCATTCTCGGCGAGCCGCAGAGCATTCAATACCGCGTGCTCGACCCGGACCTTGCGCCGGGCACGCAGGTCACCGTCCGGCTCCGCATTGACGGAACCGAGGTCGCGACCGACACCGTCACCGTCGGCGACGAGCACGTCATCGACCTACCGCTCGACCATGCCGGGCGCACCATCGTAGAGCTTGAGGTCGACCCGGCGGCAAACGAGCTGGCGCAGGAAAACAACGTCGCCGTCGCCGAGATCGACGTGGTGCGCGAGCACCTGCGCGTCCTCCTCGTCTCCGGCGAGCCGCATGCCGGCGAGCGAACGTGGCGCAACGTGCTGAAGTCCGACGCCGCCGTCGACCTCGTGCACTTCACGATTCTTCGCCCGCCGGAAAAGCAGGACGGCACGCCGATCAACGAGCTGTCGCTGATCGCCTTCCCGACCCGCGAGCTCTTCGAGGAGAAGATCAGTCAGTTCGACCTGATCATCTTCGACCGCTACCAGAGCCGCGGCGTGCTTCCGATCGTCTACTACGACAACCTCGCCCGCTATGTGCGCGAGGGCGGCGCGGTGCTCGTCGCCGCCGGGCCCGACTACGCTTCATCCGGAAGCCTCTACCGCACGCCGCTCGGGCCGGTGCTGCCGGCCGTACCGACAGGCCAGATCATCGAACAGCCCTACCGCGCCAAGATCAGCCCGGTCGGCATGCGCCATCCGGTCACGCGCGACCTGCCCGGCGCGGAGAGCGATCCGCCCACTTGGAGCGAATGGTTCCGCCTCGTCGATGCCGATGCGATCGCCGGCGACATCACCATGACGGGGCCCGGCGACCGCCCGCTTCTGGTGCTCGCGCATGAGGGCGAGGGTCGCGTTGCCATGCTTCTTTCCGATCACGCTTGGCTCTGGGCACGCGGCTACGAAGGCGGCGGCCCGCATGCGGCGCTGCTTCGCCGCCTGCTGCATTGGCTGATGCGCGAGCCGGAGCTTGAGGAGGAGGCGCTGACCGCGCATTCCGACGGCCGCAACCTCGTCGTCGAGCGGCAGACGCTTTCCGAAGCTGAGCCGAAGGTGACCGTCACCTCGCCGACCGGTCAGCCGGAGCCGCTGACGCTGACGCAAGCCGAGCCGGGGCTCTGGCGCGGCGTGATCGAGGATGCGCCGCTCGGGCTCCATCGCGCCGAGGACGGCAAGCTGACGGCGCTCGCCCATATCGGCCCGGCCAACCCGGCCGAGTTCCAGGACGTGATCTCGACCACCAAACGGCTTGCGCCGATCGCCGAGGCGACCGGCGGCTCGGTGCACCGCATCGGAAACGGCACCGGCGTCTCGATCCCGCGCGTTTCCGCCGTGTCGTCGCGCGCCCCAGCTGCCGGCCGCGACTGGATCGGGCTCCGCCGCTCCGAGGCGACGGTGCTGAAGAGCATCGACCAGCTCCCGCTCTTCGGCGGGCTCCTCGGGTTGGCGCTTCTCGTCGGCGGCTTCGCCGCGCTCTGGTATCGCGAGGCGCGCTAGCGCTCAGCCTGCAGCGAAGCGCTTCCGCTTCACCGGCAGGGCCGACTTCTTGAGAACGCCCTGCACCATTCCGGAAAGCCCTTCCGCAGCGCCCGGAATAAGCTCCGCAACGAGCAGTCGCGCCGGATCGACCGGGCCGGGCATCGCCACGCACTTCGGCGGCAGCGGCCGGAAACCGAAGGGCCAGTAGTAGGGCTGGTCGCCAACCAGGATCACAAACGGCCAGCCCGCCTGCCGCGCCTCCTCCATCACATGCCGCATCAGCGCCTTGCCGTAGCCCTGGCCCTTGCGGGCGGGCTCCACGACGAGGGGACCGAGAAGCATGCCCATCGCATCGCCGACGCGAATCGGCGTCATGCGCACCGATCCGATCAGCATGTCGTCGTGCTCGATGACGAAAGAGAGCGTCGTATCGTGCGGCGCCTGCTCGCGCACGCGGAAGGCGGCGCGCGCGTAGGCACCGGGGCCAAAGGCATCCTGTTGCAGTGCTTCGATGACGGCGGCGTCGCTGGGTAGCTCAAGCCGGATAGTCGTGTTCAGGTTCATGACGGATCCGCGGTTGTATCATTCAAAGCCGCGGAGCGCCGGAGGGGCGTCAGCGCGGAAGGATCGACGCGCGCCGTCTCCGGCGCGCAATCCTTGCCCGTCGTCGCGAAAATCCTGGGACGCTTCTCGTCATGGCGGGCGCGCCTATCACGCTGGAAACCTTGAAGCAAGCGCGAATGGCGCCGGAGGGTGCCATCCCGTCATGCACTGCAAGCCTTGTGCTGCCGGCTCCGAGGGGGCATCTCAATGCGTTCAGCGTGAGTCTTCGTGGGGAATCTCACATGGGTAGGCTGGTCGACGGCAAGTGGGACTCGAGGAGGCAGCGGCGCGCGCCGGGCGAGCGCTTCGCGCACGAAGAGACCCAGTTCCGCAACTGGGTGACTGTGGACGGCGCGCCCGGCCCAACCGGCGAAGGCGGGTTCAAGGCGGAGCCAGGGCGTTATCATCTCTACGTCTCGTTTGCCTGCCCCTGGGCGCATCGCACGATCATCTTCCGCAAGCTGAAGAAGCTCAGCGAGACGATCGGCATCTCGGGCGTCGAGCCACACGTCCTCCGAGAGGGCTGGGAGTTCAACGAGACCTGGCCGGACCATCTCAACGGCAAGAGCCGACTCTACGAGGTCTACATCGCTGCCGACCCGACCTACAGCGGCCGCGCCTCCGTTCCCGTCCTTTGGGACAAGAAGCGCGAGACCATCGTGTCGAACGAATCCGCCGACATCATCCGCATGTTGAACAGCGCCTTCGATGCGTTCGGCGATTCCTCGCTCGACTTCTATCCGGAGCCGCTTCGCCTGGAGATCGACGCGCTCAACGCCGTTGTCTTCGAGAACGTCAACGAAGGTGTCTACAAGGCCGGCTTCGCCAACGGCCAGGAGACTTACGAAGAGGCTTTTCGCGCGCTCTTCAACACGCTCGACGAGCTCGACCAGCGCCTCGACGGACAGCGCTTCCTGCTCGGCGACCCGTTGACGGAGGCGGACTGGCGGCTCTTCACCACATTGATCCGCTTCGATGCGGTCTACTATGTGCACTTCAAATGCAATCGCCGCCGCATAGCCGACTATCCGAACCTCTCAGGCTATCTCCGCGACCTCTTCCAGATGCCCGGTGTCAAGGAGACGGTCGATATCGAGCAAATCAAGCAGCACTATTTCTGGAGCCACGACCATATCAATCCGACCCGCATCGTGCCGCTCGGACCGCTGATGATCATTGATGCCCCGCACGACCGCGACCGTTTCCGCGGGACGAACATTCCGGCGCGGTGAGCGCTTACACGCCTCGGCGCTACCAGTCCGCAGCAGGCGACATACCGTCGAGCACTTCGCGGATCCGTGCCGCAGTGCCGGGGCTGAGCCCCGGCGGCAACCCGTCGACGGGGAAGGTGCGGCAAGCGATGATCTCGTGGTTCGGAAGCCTGAGCGGTGCCACCTGCTCGAAATCGCGACAAACGAAGAAGGCGACGTGATCACGCGGATCAGCGTGGGTGTTGCGGTAGATGCCGAAGAGCGACGGCGGCGCGGTCAGCATGGCCCCCGTCTCCTCGCGGACCTCCCGCTGAACAGCATCGGCGACGCTCTCCCCAACCTCCACGCCGCCGCCCGGAAAATACCAGCCGGGAATGTAGGAGTGCTTGACCAGCACGACGGCGTCGTCCTTGACGAGCATCGCGCGCACGCCGAGCGTCATTCCGCGCGCGAACCTGCCATAGGCGAGGAAGGCCCGCTGCCGGAGTCGATGATGCAGACTGAGCGCCATGTCCCGCGCGCACTACCACGCCGGTCACGCGCTCGGAAACCACAATACGAACGCGCCCCGGCGCGATGCGAGCCGGCATGTTCCGTCTAGGTCATATCTCCGACGTACATCTCGGCGTCGTCCCCGGCCTGCGCCTGCGGGACGTCGTCAGCAAACGCCTCATCGGCTACGCGAACTGGCGTCGCAACCGCGCGCACCTGCTGACGTCCGTGACGCTCGAGCGCCTCGTCGAAGACCTGAAGGCCCAGGCTCCGGATCATATCGCTGTCACGGGCGACCTCACCAACATCGCGCGGCGCGAGGAATTCGAGAATGCGCGGGCGTGGCTGGAGGCGCTCGGGCCGCCCGACAAGGTGACCGCAATTCCCGGCAACCACGACGCCTATGTGCCGGGCGCCAGGCGCCGCTACAGCAAGCTTTGGGCGCCGTGGATGACCGCCGACGATGCCGAGTTCGTCGATCACGCGCTCTTCCCTTTCATGCGCCGCAAGGGAAGCGTCGCGCTGATCGGCGTCTCCTCCGCCATCGCTTCGGCGCCGTTCCTGGCGACAGGACGCGTCGGCGGCGAACAGACGCGGCGCCTCCAGACCCTCCTCGACGAGGCAGGCACGGAGGGACTCTTCCGCGTCGTCCTGATCCACCACCCGCCGAAGCTTGTCGACCCACGCAACCAGTGGCGGAAGCTGACCGACGGCCGGCGCTTTCGCCGTGCCATCGCGCAGTCCGGCGCAGAGCTCATCCTTCACGGCCACGACCACATCCGCATGATGACGGCGATCAAGAGCGCGAACGGCATCGTGCCGGTGGTGGGTGTGCCCGCCGCCGGCGCCCCTCCGATCGGCGGCCCGCGCGCCGCCGGTTACGCGATCCATGAGATCGCAAAGAACGGCTCGGGGTTCGAGCTGACCGTCGTACACCGCGGCTACTCGAAGGAGGGAGAGATCGTCGAGACCGCGCGCGTCGCCTATTCCGTCAATCGACCATGAACCAAGCATAGGCGACGAGCAGGAACATTCCCGCGATCATGCCGAGCCCGAAGCCGCAAATCCCCCAGACCAGCGAGACGTTGTCCGTCGCAGGTCGCGAAGGGGGGGCGATCACGCCGCGCCGCGAGCGTGCGGTTCGCGTCAGCCAATCGCCTTCGACCGCCTGATCGCGCTCCACGATGCGCTCTGCAACGTAGCGCGTGACTGCATCGGCGATCGTCTCGACATTGGTGCTCTCCGCCAAAGTCGTGCGACCGAGCCGCGAGTCTTTCTGGAACAGGTACTGGCGCTTGTCGCGCGCCATGACCACGAAGCTCGTGGCGTCGACCCAGAAACGCGGCGGCTGCCCGGGGAGGAGTCCGACAAGATACTGGTCGCTCTCCGGCGGCAGATCCTCCATGACGCCCGCAAGCGCATCGCCCAGAAGCTCCAGGCGCGCAATTTCTGCGTCGCGAAGATCGAAGACGCCGTCGTTCCGCTCAGCCGACGCAATGCGCACCTCGCGCATTGCTCGCTTAAGCTGCCCCGCCCGGCTGGGCCTACCCTCGACCATGTCGCCCCACTCTTTCGCACGCGCGAAAAGCAGATTAGCAGGATCGCACGGCGGGAGGCACGGGCCCTTTTGCCCTACGGATCGGGGATTACATGGCAGAGCGCATCAGAAGCACGGATCGTGTGCGGAACGCCGCGGCGGCCCTTGGGCTGGCTGTCGAGATCCGCGAAATGCCGCAAAGCACGCGTACGGCAGCCGAGGCTGCGGCGGCCTGCGGCACCTCCGTGGCGCAGATCGTGAAATCGCTGATCTTCCGCAAGTCGGAAAGCGGCGAGCCGGTGCTGATCCTTGTCTCCGGCAAGAACCGCGTCGACGAGAAGGCGATGAGAACCGTCATCGGCGAGGCGTTGCAGCGGATTGACGCCGATCAGGTGCGCGAGCTGACGGGCTTCGCTATCGGCGGGGTTGCGCCGCTCGGAGCGCTGACGCCGCTGCTGACCTACATGGACGCGGACCTGTTGGCCTTCGATACCGTGTGGGCGGCGGCGGGCGCGCCACATGCCGTGTTCGAGGTAGAACCGAAGGCGCTCGCCGAAGCGGCCGGCGCGACGATCGTGCGCGTCTCCTAGCCAGGCAGCGCCTCGATCAAAGCGATAATCTCCGCCAGTGCCTCGAAGGGCAGCATATGCCCGGCGCCTTCGAGGATGCGCACGTCGAAGCCCGCACGCAGCCGCTGCGCCTGTGCTGCAGGAAGGATCCTGTCCTCGGCGCCCCACAAGATCGCGATCGGCACGGAGAGTTCGCGCGAGATCGGAAAGCGGCAGACACTTCTGCGCTCCGTCCTCACAAAATGTGTCGAGTATCGTAGCAAGCGCCTCGCTCGCACCCGGCGTTCTGCGCTCGCGCGCGAGCGAAGCGGCGAGCCCCGGCGGAACAGGCCCCGCGAAGAACGGCGCAAGCGCAGCGGCGATCTCCGCCTTTTCCCGCGCCGCCGCGTAGCGGCGAAGCGCGACGAGGTCGATCTCAGGCCCAAAGCCGCCTGGCGCCAAGAGCGAAAGCGATGCGGATATGGGAGGCTCGCGCAGCGCGATCAGGGCCACGACGGCACCACCGATCGAGTGTCCCACGAGATGCGCCTGCGCGATCCCACGCGTCTTGAGGTCTGCGAGCACGGCTTTCGCCGCGACAGCGGCGCTTCCGTGCGGCACGCCAAGCGAGCCCGCGTGGCCGGGCAGGTCGTAGGCGATCAGATGACGCTTGGCGTCCAGCCGGTCGACGATCTCGGTCCAGGCCGCGTGGCTGTGTCCAAAGCCGTGTAGCAGCACAACGGGGACGCCCCCTGCCCCGCGTTCGAATGCGAATAACTCTGCCAACCTGCCGTGCCGTCGCGAGAAGCCCGCCGGGCTCGACGGGTCAGTTCACCAGCACGATACGAGTGTTCTGCGCGCCGTGGGACTGCACGAGATTGTAGAGCGTCTTCGCGTTGCTCGGATGCAGTCGGATGCACCCGTGCGACGCGGGACGCCCCAGGTACCTGACTGCGTCGGTGCCGTGAATCGCAAAGCCGCCGTGGAAGAAGATCGAATATGGCATCGGCGACATGTGATATTTGTGCGAATACCACATCTTATGCATGCGGATCGGCCGGTAGGTGCCGCGTGGCGTACGGTAGCCTTGCCGAGCCGTGGAGACGCTCCAGGAATAGAGAACGTTGCCGTCCTCCATCACCGTCATCGTCTGATCGGAAATGTCGATGCGGGCAATGATTCCCGCGGATGCACCCGTCGAGGCGAACACAAAGACGAGTGCAGCCAGAGCAAGTGAACGCATGACGAACTCCCAGCCGAGGCTGGAAGTATGTCACATCAATCCTTCGCGACAATTACCGAGACCGCGCGAATCCCACGCGTAATTTGTCACGAGACTTTCACGATTTGGCGAAGGCGCACTCCGTGCCGGATATTCGACCCGTCTCCTCACTTCGTCAGATGCAGATTGCTGATGCTGTTCCCGATTGCGTTGAAAACCGACAGCAACTCTTCATCGTCGTCGGCCTTGTAGAACTTGTCGGTGCTCGACGCGCAGTTCTCCAGCACCCCGAGCGCCGTCGCGGCGTCCGAGCCGGAAATATCGAAACCGACGGTATAGATGACGATTCCCGCCGCCTTGATATTGGTGCAGGCGAGCTCCGTGCGGTCGTCCATGACGCCGCTCAGCGTCGAGGAGTTCGTCGACGTCGTGCCCATGTGGTTCATCGCCACGTAGCCGTAGGTGTCGTACCATGACTTCGTGAAATAGCTGTTGGGGTAATAGGTGTTCCGGCCGTCGGTCATGAGGACCAGCACCTTGTTGGTCTCATTGGTGTCGTAGGCGGCGCCCTGGGTGAACGGCTCGCCGGGCGACAGGATGCGCCAGCCCCACATGGCGCCCTCGACGATGCTGGTGGCGCCCTCCGCCTCCATCGCGCTGATCTTGGAGAGCACCGACAACTCGTTCGTAGTCAGAGGCTGCAGCGCCTGCGTCGTGCACATGAAGTTGGGGCCGCCGGGAATGCCGCCGACGGTAATGCTCGACGTCGTCGCCTTGCTGCTCGACGTGCCGTATTTGCAGAGCGCCTTCGACGAGAGGTTGTTTCCAGCGAAAGCGACGGTTTCGCTCCTGCCGTTGTTGGAGCCGTTGCAATTCGCGGTGCCGTTGGCGCATGTCCAGTTCGAATTCGTGCTGCTGGCGCTGCCGCAGGTGGTCGTCGTCCCGGCGTCAGGCAGGTAATTGTTATCGTTCTTCGATCCGCTCGGGGCGCCGTTGTAGCGTCGGGCGGAGCCGCTACCGTTGTAGCTGCACGAGCTTGTCGAGCACGTCCAGTTGTCCGGCTCGTCCGGCGCAAACATCGGCACGAAAAGCGTCTTCTTCTGCGTTGTCGTCGGGCTCGATGCGGTCGAGGGCGCGTCGTCCTGGACGTCGTAGGGCATCGGGCGCGCTTCGACGCAGCCACCCCAGCTGATCGCGTTGCCCGATGAATCCTTCAGCGAGCTGAAAAGGGTGAAGTTATTGACGGAAGAGGCGCCATTAGCCTCCATCGCGTCCCCGTGATAGGTACCCTTCGCACCGGTATCCATCCACGAGGCAGACGCATACGTGGACCCGACGTTGACGGACGCCGCGAAGGGCACGAGGCCGATCTTGACTGGATCGGTGAGCGAGCTTCCGTCGCCTAGGTCGGTACAGCATCGAGACGAGACTCGTCGCTGCATCCTTCAGCGTCGAGAGCTTGGTGCCAGCCATGGAACCCGAATTGTCGAGCACGATCGCGACTTCCAGGCGTTTCGACTCCGTCGCCACCTCCGACACGATGTCCATCGCCATGCCGGAGATCGGTTTGCCGCCCGCTGTGAACCCGGTGAGCGGCAGGAAGATCGTCTTCATGTTGGCGTCGGTCGTGACGCGAAACCCGTTGCTCAGCTTCGTGACGCTGATGCTCGTTATCCCGAACTTATCGTCGGTGATGCCGTGTGCGTTCACGTAGTCGTTGACGAAATCCTTCGCCTGCGCCGCCGTATAGCTGAAATGGTCTCTCGCGAGCGCAAGCGCGGCCGCGTCAACCGTATTGGCGAGTTCCGCCTTGTAGCGGGTGAAGCGCGCGAGATCGATTGCGCCGCCCATGATCAGAAGGAGCGGGATTGCGGCGGCCCCGAAAAGCACGAAGACGTTGCCCCGCTCGTCGCGCCCCATGCGGCGCACGGCATCGCAGAGAAACCGAAACATGACGACAGCCTTAAAAAGCCTGACGCCTATGCAATAAGAGAAAAAGTCGAACTTTACGATTTACGAGGATGGTTAACACTTCGAAAGCTGAAGAATTCTCTAAACCGCCTAAAGCTTGGAGTTTCACTGGGTGAGGTCGGCTTATTTCTTTTCGAAAGCGACCTTCGCCTGGAGCAAAATTAACAAAATGACGAGACCGAGGAGCGCGGCGGCAACGCCGAGCGTATCGTCGAGCAAGGGAGTGCAGTCTCGAGACTCCGCACGGAAGGCGATTGATCCCGCTTTGAAAGCCGGGCAATGCTCCGCCGCTCGTCGCCCCGCCCTGAACGCCATCCGGGAAGAAAATGGCCGACCTCTCCGCCGTCCGCCGCGCGCGCTTTGCCGTGGCCGTCATCTTCCTCGCGAACGGCATCATCACCGGAACCTGGGCGGCGCACATCCCGTTGGTGGAAGAGCGCCTTGGGATCAGCCATTCGACGCTGGGCGTCGCGCTCTTCTCGATGGCGCTCGGCGCGCTCGTGGCGATGCCGCTCACCGGCCCGACAGCCGCTCGTTTCGGCAGCGCTCTTGTCACCCGCGTGGCAACGCTCGCGCTCTTCGTCGCCTTTCTGCTTCCGATCCTTGCGCCGAGCCCGCTTTCGCTGATGGCAGCGCTTTTCGTCTTCGGCGCGACGAACGGCGCGATGGACGTGGCGATGAACGCGCACGGCGTAGCCGTTGAGCGCCAGCTCGGGCGCCCCGTCATGTCTTCCTTCCATGGGATGTGGAGTTCTCGGCGGCCTGATCGGCGCGGGATTTGCCGCGCTCTTGCTTCCGGTGACCGCGCCGCTCTCCCAGGCGGCGCTCACGGTCGCCGCCGGCGTGGTGCTTGCTACTGTCGCGCTCTTCTTTCTGCTTCCAGCCCACGCCGATGGCGGCGTGCAGGGCACAACCATCGCCTGGCCGAGCCGCGCGACGATAGGGCTCGGCGTCCTCTGCTTCCTCTCCATGATGAGCGAAGGCGCGATCATCGATTGGGCAGCGCTGCATCTAAAGGGGAGCCTCAAGCTCGGGGCCGGGCTTGCCGCGACCGGCTTCGCCGCCTATGCGGCGGCGATGGCGATCAGCCGCTTCTCCGGCGACTGGCTCCGCGGCCGCGTCGGTTCGGTCGAGCTTGTTCGCGGCAGCGCGATACTTGCCGGGATCGGGCTTCTCGTCGCCCTCGCCTCGCCCTCTCCTCTCCTCGCGATCGCCGGCCTGGCGGTGGTCGGCTTAGGACTTGCGAACCTCGTTCCAGTCTTCTTCGGCGCCGCCGGCCGTATCCCCGGCCATTCGCCAGCCACGAGCATCGCGGCGGTTGCGACGATCGGCTATTCGGGCTTTGTCGTCGGCCCGCCCTTCATCGGTTTTGTCGCCGACCAGGCTACGCTGGCGCTGGCGCTCGGACTGGTCGTGCTGGCATGTCTCGCAATCGCGCTATGGGCCGCCGTCGCCGATCCGACGCGGCAAGCCCCGGGCAAGCGGTAGCTTCGCGCTCGCAGGTGCGGTATCGCCGCGGGGTATCAGGTGCGCCGATACACGTCGTCGTAGCGGACGATATCGTCTTCGCCGAGATAGTCGCCGAACTGCACCTCGATCAGCTCGACGTCGGTTTCGCCGAAGTTCTCGAGCCGATGGCGGTCCCCAAGGGCAATGTCGACGGATTCACCGCGCGTGAGCGTGCGCACGTTGCCTCCGACGGTAACAGTCGCTTCGCCCGCGACCACCGTCCAATGCTCCGCGCGATGCTTGTGGCTCTGCAGCGACAGCCGTCCCTGCGGCGTCACCACGATGCGCTTCACCTTGAATCCGGGGCCTTCCTCAAGGACATAGAAGGCGCCCCACGGCCGCGTCTCCGTCGGCTCGCGCACGGTTCCGCTCATCGTTGGGGAAATCATCGCAGCCGCCGCGCCGAGGCGCAGCGTCGCCCGAACCGCCCCACCCCGCCTTACTCGGCGGCTGCCGCCCGCTTGTCGCTACGGCGCTCGGTTGGCTCCACGTCGCGATTGGTGATGCCCTTGAGCGGCGGAAGCTTGTTCACTCCGCTTGAGTCGTAGGTCGTCAGCGCGATCTCGTGGTCCGCTGCCTTAAGAGCATTCAGGAACGCATTAAGCTCAAGAAGCGTCATCCGAAGATACGCCTCCGACGCTTGTCGCTTCTTGCTATCGTCCAGCACCGACAGCGAGAATCCCATGCGTTCGAGATCAAAATCCCAAATCTCGATCCCGAGATTGAGGTTGGTCATTTTGACAGTCTCCCTCGGCGCCGTTCGCGCGTGTTGTCCCCATCCGCACCGCAATCATCACTCGACCGCGATGGCGGCACAAGTGGATTTGTGAGTCGCGCTGCGCATTCCTGCGCGGCAATTCGAAACGGACGCGCCCGCGGGCGCGCCCAGCGAAATAGCTATGGGCGAAAGAAGTCGGTAAAATGACCGCCTCGCGTGTAGGTCGTCCGAAGACATGAAAATACGACTGCTTCTCTCCACGCTTGTGCTCGTCACCGGCTTCGCCGCTGCGAGTGCGGCGTCGATCTTCTCCGAAGCCGCCGACAAGCTCGACGGCGAGTGGCGCGGCGGAGATTTCGTATTGAGAATCGACGCCAAGCGCGCACAGGCGAGCATCGATTCTGGCCGCCCCTTCTCCTGGGAGCGCTTCGTGGTCCGCGATGTCACGCCCTCCGATGTGGTCTTCGCAATCGGATCAGAGCTTTATGAGGCACGCCTCGAAGAAGACACGCTGATGTTGACCGGCTCGAGCTTCCGCGGTGAGCGGCTGCTCTTCCGTACGCCGGAGAACGGCAACGCTTTGGGATTGCGGCGATAATGGAACCGCGCCGGATGCGGGCATCCGTCTCTTGAGGAATGCGCTCGGTCGCGCCATGGTGACGCCCGTTCAAGAGCCGGGAGGGTTTCGATGGCAAGCAAAGCGCCGTATCGCGCTGACGAGGTCGGCAGCCTGCTGAGGCCCGCGGAGCTCAAGGAAGCACGCGCCGCCAGAGCGGAGGGCAAGATCGGCGCGGCGGAGCTCAGCGCTGTCGAAGATCGGCTGATCCGCGACGTGGTCGCCAAGCAAGAGAAGGTCGGACTTAAAGCCGTCACTGATGGAGAATTCCGTCGCTCCTGGTGGCACTTCGACTTCCTCGGCGCCCTTGATGGTGTCGACGTCGTCGAGGCGGACCACGGGATTCAGTTCCAGGGGGTGGAGACCAAAGCACAGACGCTGAAGATAAGCGGGAAGGTCGGCTTTCCTGACGATCATCCCATGCTTGCCCACTTTCGGTTCCTGAAGTCGGTGGCGAAGGTTACGCCGAAGATGACGATTCCCTCGCCGAGCGTCCTGCATTTCCGCGGCGGCAGGCGTGCGATCGACACGAGCGTCTACCCCGACATGGATGCCTTCTATGCCGACGCGGCCGAGGCCTACCGCAAGGCGGTGATGGCGTTTTACGACGCCGGCTGCCGCTACCTTCAACTTGACGACACGGTCTGGGCGTATCTCTGCTCCGAGAAGGAGAAGCAGGGCGTTCGCGATCGCGGCGAAGATCCAGACGTTCTCCCAGGCGTTTATCGCGACATGATCAACCATGCCATCAAGGACCGCCCGGCCGATATGACGCTGACCACGCATGTCTGCCGCGGCAACTTTCGCTCCACTTGGATTTCGGAGGGGGGCTACGAGCCGGTTGCAGAGCTTCTCCTCGGCGACACGGACTACGACGGCTACTTCCTCGAATACGACACCGACCGTGCCGGCGGCTTCGAGCCGCTGCGCTTCCTGCCGAAGGGCAAGAAGCGCGCGGTGCTCGGGCTCGTCACGTCGAAGAGCGGCGACCTCGAAGACAAGGCCGCGATTGAGCGGCGCATCAAAGAGGCAACCACCTTCGCGCCGCTCGAGCAGTTCTGCCTGAGCCCGCAGTGCGGATTCGCCTCAACTGAGGAAGGCAATGTGCTGACCGAAGAGGCGCAATGGAAAAAGCTCGAGCTGATCGTTACCATTGCCAAGGAGGTCTGGGGCGAGGTTTGAACGCCCGACCGCCGGGACACACTCGGCGGCCGACCTGACGTCCTCGTAAAGCGTACCCGAGTGTTGCGCGCGTACCGTTGCGCTTTGTGAATCCCTTGTGGAAAACCGCTGAGGTTTCGAGGAGCCGGCGATGTCCCGCGAAGCGCTCTCGCTTGAGATTTCCCAGGTTGTTGCGCGCGTGGTGAGCGGTGAGCCGGTCGATGCGGCTGAGCGCGGTACGCACCTTGCACAAAAATATCCCGGGCTTGGGATGTCTGGGGAAATGATCGGCGAGGCGATCCGTCGCGCCGCCGGCATGGTGGGGATGATCAGGAAGGCGCCAATGCCGGCGGCGTGGCCTCAGGACCCTGTGCCCGACGCGGCTCGCACCGCCCTAACGGTGAACGGTAGCAGCAACGGTGCGCGGACCGCGCCTTCACTTCCGCCCTGCGTCGGACCGGCCATCGGCGACGACCTCGCCGCTGCCATCGACGAGGAGATCGGAATTCTCGTATCGGGGCGCGTTGCACGCGTGTCCCGGCGCACCGACCCCAAAGCATTAGCTGCCTTCGGCGCGCGCCCGATGGCGGCGCTCCGCCGCGCTTTTTTCGGACACTGAAGCCGGGTCGCTCGGCTGTTGCTTGGATCGCCCATCCGGGCGATAGACCTCCGACGCCATCAGTCTTGGGGAAAGTTCTGAGATGTTGGAAGATCTTGCGGGGAAGCGCGTTCTTGTTACCGGCGCGAGCACCGGAATTGGCGCGGCGGCAGCGAGAGCTTTTGCGGAGGCCGGCGCAGCGGTCGCCCTCCACTACAACAATAGCGCCGAAGCAGCTGAATCCGTTGCGAAAGCAATCCGCGCAGCGGGCGGCACCTGCTATCTCATGAAGGGCGACCTCACCAAGAGAGGCGAAGCGAAACGCGTTGTGGAGGAGGCAGCGAATGCGCTCGGCGGGCTTGATGTTCTCGTCAACAACGCCGGCTCGCTCATCAAGCGCACGCCTTTCGAAGAGCTCTCCGACGACCTGATCGACAAGATCGTCGATCTGAACGACCGATCGGTGATCGCCGCGTGCCAGGCCGCCGTTCCCTTCATGGAGAAGGCGGGCGGCGGCTCGATCATCAATGTCGGCTCGATCGCCGGCGTCTCAGGCGGCGGCCCTGGCGCCGCGGTCTATGGTGCTGCCAAGGCCTTCGTTCACAATCTGACCAAGCACCTCGCCTCGCTGCTTGCGTCGAAGAAGATCCGCGTCAACGCGGTTGCGCCGGGGGTCATCGACACGCCGTTCCATGCCGCCACGCCGGCGGAACGGAAGGAGGCGATGCGCCAGTCGATCCCGATGGGCCGCCTCGGTGTTGCTGAGGATTGCGCCGGCACGTTCCTCTACCTCGCCTCCGATAAGATGAGCGGCTACGTCACCGGCCAGACGCTCCATGTGAACGGCGGCCAGCTGATGGTGTGAGGCGTCGCCTCACCAAACCTCCCCTCGGCCCTCGAAAGGCTTCGAGAAAATGAGCACATCGCTTTTCGACCTGACCGGGAAGGTCGCGCTGGTGACCGGCTCGACCTCCGGGCTCGGCCAGGCGATCGCCGGCGGGCTCGCCGCGGCGGGCGCGACTATCGTCGTCAATGGTCGCAACAAGGAGCGACTCGACGCCGCACTTAGGGACTTCAAAAGCAAGGGCGCCAACGCCGTCGGTTACGACTTCGACGTGACGGACGAGGCGGCAGTCGAAGATGCAGTCGCCAGGATCGAGAGCACGGTCGGACCGATAGACATCCTCTTCAACAACGCGGGTATCCAGCGCCGCCAGCCACTGATCGAGATGAGCACGGAGACGTTCGAGGAAGTGATCCGCGCCAACCTGACGAGCGTCTTCATCGTTGCCCGCACCGTCGCGCGGAAGATGATCGAGCGGAAGCGCGGCAAGATCGTCAACATCGCTTCGCTTACCAGCGAAGTAGCGCGGCCGACGATCGGCCCTTATACCGCCGCCAAGGGCGGCGTCCGCCAGATCACCAAGACGATGTGCGTCGAATGGGCCGAGCACAACATCCAGGCGAACGCGATCGGCCCCGGCTATTTCCGCACCGAGTTGAACCGCCCGCTATGGACCGACCCGAAGTTCAACGAATGGGTGACCGCGCGAACGCCGGCCGCGCGCTGGGGCGAGCCGGAGGAACTGATCGGCGTAGCGATCTTCCTCTCTTCCGCCGCCTCCGACTTCGTGAACGGGCAGACGCTTTACGTCGACGGCGGGCTTCTTGCCTCTATGTGAGCCTGCGCGGCGATCTCACTCCGAGATCGGCGGGCTCACCGTCCGCGGGACGCGGTAGGCGTCGCGGCCCCCCGGTGCAGGCTTCTCCACGGGCCGCGTCTCAACCCTTGGGCGTGCTTCGCGCTTGCCGAACTGTGCGGTGTCGGCGTCGTTGGGAGAATTGTCTACCTTCTTCTTACGCGCGGCGCGGCGCGCTCCCCCTCGAAATATCTTCGCAAGTCCCATAACGAACCCTTTCTGGACGTCGGTCTCGGGGGGCGAGACGAACGTCGCAAAAGCCACAATTCGAAAGATGTATTTTGCCAAATTTCACAATGTTCGATCAAATCTTACGCGAATCCTGGTGAACCGTTCCTTAGCAGCAAGGCGTTCGGATATCGCATGAGAGGCACGATTCGCATCGGGACACGCGGCAGCCAGCTCGCGCGCTGGCAGGCGAACGCAGTGCGCGACGCGCTGATCGCCGCGCACGGGCTCCCGCGCGAGACCATCGAGATCGCCGTCATCAAGACGTCCGGCGACGTGATCCGCGACCGCGCTCTGTCGGAAGCTGGCGGCAAGGGGCTCTTCACGAAGGAGATCGAAGCGGCGCTCCTCTCCGAAAGGGTCTCTATTGCCGTGCACTCGGCCAAGGACATGGAGACGTTTCTGCCCGAGGGGCTGATGGTTGGCGCGGTGCTCCCGCGCGAGGATGTTCGAGACGCACTGATTGCGCACCACGCACGCTCATTCGAAAGCCTTCCACAGGGCGCACGCGTCGGGACCGCTTCGCTCCGCCGAGCCGCGCTTCTGAAGCGCGCCCGGCCGGACATCGAAACGACGCTGCTTCGGGGCAACGTCCCCACCCGCCTCCGACGGGTGCAGGCGGGCCATTTCGACGCGACGCTGCTCGCCGTCGCGGGGCTGAACCGGCTCGGCCTTGAGCGCCAAGTTACCGACCTGCTACCGCTCGACGCGTTTCCGCCCGCCTGCGGCCAGGGCGTCGTGGCGATTGAATGCCGCGCCGCCGACATGGAGATGCGCGACCTCCTCGCCGCTATCGACGACCGCCCGACAGCTTCAGCACTCGCCTGCGAGCGCGCTTTCCTTGCTGCGCTCGACGGCTCGTGCAAGACGCCGATCGCCGGCTATGCACGGATCGAGGGCGGACGCCTGGCCTTCGACGGGATCGTGCTTTCCGAAGACGGGACGGAGTCGCACGCGGCGACGGGCTCAGGCGATCCGGCTGACGCAGAGGCGACCGGCCACGCTGCCGGCAAGGAAATTCTTGCCCGCGCCCCCGCCGCCTTCCTCAAGCGCCTTGGAATTGGCGGCAGCTAAGCCACTGTCTTTATTTGGTGTCCCAATCTGGCGCCACGGCCGCCGGGTTCGCGACGCGCTGCATGTGCGTCTTGGTGAGCGCGGTGATCGCCGCCATCTCGGCCTCGTCGAGCGAGAAGTCGAAGATCTCGAAGTTCGAGCGGATGTGGTCCGCGTTGGAGCTCTTCGGGATCCTGATCGTCGCCTGCTGCTGGACATCCCAGCGAAGCACGATCTGCGCCGGCGTGCGCCCCTTCTTCTTGGCAATGCCGACGATGATCGGGTCCTGCAGCACCACGCGGCGGCCGAGCGGTGAAAATGCCGTGAAGCTCATGCCGTGCGAGAAGCAGGCCGCGCGCAGTTTGTCCTGGTTCAAATATGGATGGTACTCGCACTGATTAGTGACGAGCGGCGGATCGGTCGCTGCCCACGCCTCGGCGAGATGCCTCACGGTGAAGTTCGACACGCCGATATGCCGTGACCAGCCGTTCTTCTCGACCTTGTTGAGCGTCGCGATCGTGTCGGCGACGAGGATCGTCTTGCTCGGCCAGTGGATCAGCACGAGATCGACCTGGTCGATGCCGAGCAGCCTGAGGCTCCGCTCTGCCGACGCAAGAAAGGCCTTCTCCTCAAGCTCTTCCGGCGCGACCTTCGTCGTGATGAAGATGTCGTCGCGAGCAACGCCGCCAGCTCGGATGCCCTCTCCCACGCGGTCCTCGTTGCGGTAGCCGGCCGCGGTATCGATGTGGCAATAGCCGATCTCAACCGCCGCGGCGACCGCGCGGGCACAGGTCTCCCCGCTTAAATCCCAAGTCCCGAATCCGATGACGGGCATCTTCGCCCCATGCGCTTCCACAATTTGCAATGAACCGATCATCATTCTGATGATTGAAGGGCCGCCCCGCCGGCGACTGATACAAGCGCGGACCGCCGCAGCGGCCCGCGGGCACACCGTCTAATCGCGGGGACCACGCTTGGCCGGCGTCCATGCCTTCAGCGCTGCGGCCCGTCGTCGGTGTTCTCAGAGTTCGCCGGCGACGTCGCGATAGGCGATCGTCTTGATCCGGGTCACGGGCCTGATCCTGTGCGACAATCAGCGTCGCGCGGTCAAATCCGTCGGCCAGGAGCGAACGAAGTCCGGCACTTCCCAAGGCGGCATCGGGCGGCCGTAATAGTATCCCTGGATCTCGTCGCAGGACCCGGCCCTGAGAATTGCGACCTGCTCCGGCGTCTCAATGCCTTCCGCGACGATCTTGAGGCCGAGCGCGTGCCCGAGGTCGATCACCGCCGAGACGATCGCACGGCTCCCTTCGTCGTCCGCGATATCGATAACGAAGCTCCGGTCGATCTTGACCACGTCGATCGGGAAGAGGCGGAGATGCGTGAGCGACGCATATCCCGTTCCGAAATCGTCGAGCGCGATCTCGATCCCCGCCTCGCGCAGCCGCGAGAGCGTGTTCTTGATCGAAGCATTGTCGCCGAGGATGACCGTTTCGGTGATCTCAAGCCCGAGCACTGAGGCCGGCAGCCTGGCATCCTGAAGCCGCCCGAGCACATGCCCAGCGAGATCGAAGCTCTCATAGTCCGAGGGCGAGGTGTTCAGCGCCATCCGGCCGACCTTGAGACCGTCCTTGCGCCACGTCGCGACGTCGGCGAGCACTCGGTCGAGCTGGCGCGTGAAATACTCCCGCGCGATACGGGAGTCCTCCAAGGCCGGGAGAAAATCGCCCGGCCCCCGGAGCCCCGTCGGCGAGTTCCACCGCCCGAGCACCTCGAAGCCACTGATCTCGCCCGTCGCGACATCCACCTTCGGCTGGTAGAACGGAACGAAACGGCCCGAAGCGAGCCCCGTCTCGACCTCCGAGCGGAGCGAAGCGCGACGCAGCGTTTCCTCGCGCAGGCTCGGCTCGAACCGCACATAGCTGTTCGGGCCGCGCTCTTTCGCGGCGTTGAGCGCGAGCGCGGCGTTGGTCATCAGCTCGGTTGGGCCGCGACCGTCGCCGGGAAACGTCGCCACACCGACGGAAAGCTCCACCGGAACGTCCTGCCCGAAGACTCGCAGCGGCCGCATGCCGCCGACGAAAGCGCATGCGCGGTTTGCCGCCTGCTCTTCAGGGATATCTTCAAGAAGCAGCGCAAACTCGTTGTTGCCAATGCGCGCAGCGAAATCGCGCGGCGCGGCTTCGCGCAACCGCTTCGCGAATGCGCGCAGAAACGCGTCGCCGAAGTCCGGACCGCGAACGGTGTTCATGTCCCCGAAGCGGTTGACGTCGAGAAACACCAGCGCGCCCGTCGTGCCGCGCTTCAAGACCGAGTTCTGACAGCCTGATCCCGAGCGTCCGCCGACTCGGAAGCTCGGTGAGCAGGTCCTCGTCAGGGCTTCCGGCGAAATCGTTCGCAGGGCCATAGACCTTGCGGATGAAGCCGAAGGACGAGCCGTTGTCTGGCGACCTCACTTCACCAAGCGCTTCGAAATGCTGCTCTGTCCCGCCATCGGAGAATATCCGGAAGGTGTGGACGAAAGCCTCCGTTCCGTTCGCGCGACGGATTCGATCCTGCAGTCGCGCGATAATCGGATTCTTCTGCCGGCGCCGGAGCGCGTTCTCGATCTCGATGCCGAGTAGCCGCCGTGCCTCCGGATACCACGTGAACGCCGAGGTGGCGGGATCGAATTCCCAGAATCCGATGTTCAGAAGCCTTTCGGCGCGCGCCATGGCCTCGCGGTCGCGCTTGGCGCGACCGTCGGTCTCCTCGCGCACATTCGATCGGGCCTTGAGAGAAAGCGCCTGGGCGACGAGCGCGGCGGCTACCTCCGCCCATGCGCGCTCGGCTGTACCCTCTGCGAGCGTCTTCGTCAGTCCGGGATAGCCGATCGTCACGCGCCCGCGCGCTTCGCCGAACGATTCGATCGGCCGCTCGATGCAGACCTCAGCCGGCGAATAGCGCGGCGACCAATAGGTCAGGCCTTCGAACTCGATGCGGCAAGTCCGCCTGATGTCCGACCCGTCTCCGCCGACGAGCTGGGTCAGGTGATCAAGGCGAACGTCTGGCGCGGCCGCGATCCGACCGCATTCCAAAGTGATCGCCAGTAACGAGTTGACGGCGGCGCCGTTTCCCCAGATCGCGGAGAGGTCCGACGATCGGAACATTGCCAGCGACGGCTCGGCGACATCGTGCGGAGGCTCAGTCGCAAGGATAGGCATCGGCCGGTTCATTCGCCCTCGCCGCTTCTCTCGTTCTTCCGGCACGCTCCCCTGGGCGGAGCCCCTGCTTGCCCTCACTTGCGCCGTCTTCCGGTCACAACTGCCCCAATAGCGGTAAAGGAAGCATGACGTTGGCGCACCCGAACCGCCGCTTAGTTCAACTTGGAACGAACGCCGTCACGTGCTCACCCAATGGGCAGGCGTTTTTGATCCAGGTCACGGTTTCGCGGCGCAAGCCGCGCGATCTTTATGGAGTTCCGCCGCCCTGCACGGCTGGAGGAACATCATCCGTCGGGGTCTAGGAACCGGCGTGGGCGGCTTTGTTAGGGACGATTCCAGGAACGCGATGATGTCGATTGCGCACGACATGACCCGGAGGGTCGATCTGACCCGGCACAAGGGCGTCGGCCCGGCGCGAGAGCGGCGGCCGGTCTATGTGGACCTGCTCCCGCCCTGCAATTCCGCCTGCCCCGCCGGCGAGAACATCCAGGCGTGGCTGGCGCTGGCGCAAGAGGGGAAGTTCCGCGCCGCCTGGGAGACGCTAATCGCCGACAATCCGATGCCGGCGGTGCACGGTCGCGTCTGCTATCACCCCTGCGAGACTTCCTGCAACCGGCGCGAGCTTGATCAGTCAGTCGGCATTCATGCGGTTGAGCGCTTCCTCGGCGACATGGCCGCGCGCGAAGGTTGGCCGAGCCCGAGACCGGCTGCGAAGAGCGGCAAGCGCGTGCTCGTGGTCGGCGCCGGCCCGAGCGGTCTTTCGGCCGCGTGGCACCTCGCCCGCCTCGGCCACCAGGTTGAGATCCACGAAGCCGGTCCCCTTCCCGGCGGCATGCTGCATTTCGGCATCCCCGCCTACCGCCTGCCGCGCGAAGACCTCATGAAAGAAATACGGCGCATCGAGGCGATGGGCGTGAAGATCGTCATGAATTGCCGCGTCGAGGATATCCTCTCCGAACAGAGGGCGGGCGATTTCGACGCCGTCTTCATCGCGATCGGCGCGCATGTCTCAAAGCATGTCGATATCCCGGCGCGTGATGCCGTGAAAGTGCTCGACGCGGTGAAGCTCTTGCGCGATGTGGAATTGGGCGAGGCACCGCTGCTTGGCCGTCGCGTGCTCGTCTATGGCGGCGGCAACACCGCGATGGACGCTGCCCGCACCGCACGCCGCCTCGGCGCGGAAGAGGCGATGATCGTCTATCGCCGCGATCGCGCGCACATGCCCGCGCACGAGTTTGAGGCCGACGAGGCGCTCGCCGAAGGCGTGAAGATCAAATGGCTGACCTCGATCAAGGAGATCGCCGGCGGCGACTTCACGGTCGAGCGCATGACGATCGGCGATGACGGGCGTGCCAAGCCGACGGGCGAGTTCGAGACGCTGAAGGCCGACGCCGTCGTGCTCGCGCTCGGTCAGGAGACGGACTCAAGCTTCCTGCGTAGTGTTCCGGAGATCGAATTCAAGGGCGACGGCACGGTAGTCGTTGGGCCGGACATGATGACTGGCCGACCCGGCATCTTCGCCGGCGGCGACATGGTGCCGGCGGAGCGCTCGGTCACCATCGCGACGGGCCACGGCAAGAAGGCGGCGCGCCACATCGACGCCTGGCTGCGTGGCTCAAGCTACGAGCGGCCGGAAAAGCATCCGGTCATCGATTTCGCCGGCTTGAACCTGCCGATCTATTCCGACGCCATTCCATCGGCCGAAAGGCACCTCCCGGTCGAAGCGCGCGGCACGAGCTTCACCGAGATCGTTACCGGACTCAGCGAAGCGGAAGCGCTGCACGAGGCGCGCCGTTGCCTCTCCTGCGGCAACTGCTTCGAATGCGACAATTGCTTCGCCGCCTGCCCCGAGGACGCCATCGAGAAGCTCGGGCCCGGCTTCCGCTACCGTATCCACTACGAGCTCTGCACGGGCTGCGCCGTCTGCGTCGAGCAGTGCCCCTGCCACGCAATGGAGATGATCGCCGAGCCGGCCTGAGGCCGCGGGCGTCCAGGGAGAGAATCGCGAAATGGGCACGATCACGACGATGGACGGCAACACCGCCGTCGCCCACGTCGCCTATCGGGTGAACGAGGTCTGCGCGATCTACCCGATCACGCCGTCCTCGACGATGGCCGAGCTCGCCGACCAATGGACGGCGGAGGGCGTCAAGAACATCTGGGGCAACCTGCCCGTCGTGCAGGAGATGCAGAGCGAGGGGGGTGCCGCTGGCGCGGTGCACGGCTCGCTGCAATCCGGCGCGATGACGACCACCTTCACGGCGTCGCAGGGGCTCATGCTGATGATCCCCAACATGTTCAAGATCGCCGGCGAGCTGACCGCGACGGTCTTCCACGTCGCGGCGCGCTCGGTCGCCACCTCGGCGCTCTCGATCTTCGGCGAGCACTCCGATGTGATGGCGGCGCGCGCCTCCGGCTTTGCGATGCTGGCCTCCGGCAGCGTGCAGGAAGCGCACGACACGGCGCTGATCGCGCAAGCCGCGACGCTGAAAGCGCGCGTGCCGTTCGTGCATTTCTTCGACGGCTTCCGCACGTCGCACGAGCTGAATACCTTCTCGCTGCTTGGCGACGATGACATCCGCGCCATGATCGACGACGATCTTGTGCGCGCCCATCGCGCCCGCGCGCTCGATCCCGAGCATCCCTTTGTGCGCGGCACGGCGCACAACCCCGACACCTTCTTCCAGACGCGCGAAGCCGTGAACCCCTACTACGCCGCGACGCCGGGGATCGTGCTCGAAGCCATGGAGCGCTTCGAGAAGATCGTGGGCCGCCGCTATCGCCCGTTCGAGTATGAGGGCGCGCCGGACGCCGAGCGGGTCTTGGTCCTGATGGGCTCCGGCGCGGAGACCGCGCGCGAGACGGTGAAGGCGCTCGCCGCCAAGGGCGAGAAGGTCGGCGTGGTGCAGGTCCGCCTCTACCGGCCTTTCTCGCGCGAGTTCTTTCTTGCCGCGCTTCCCGAAAGCGTCACCGCGATTGCCGTGCTCGACCGCACCAAGGAGCCCGGCGCGAGCGGCGAGCCGCTTTATCTCGACGTTGTTGCGTCGCTTGCCGAAGCGACGGCGCGTGGCGAGCGCGCATTCATGCCGCGCGTGGTCGGCGGCCGCTACGGCCTCTCCTCCAAGGATTTCACGCCGGCGATGGCGAAGGCCGTGCTCGACGGGCTGAAGCGCCAGGACGGGAAGAACGCCGTCGGACTTCAGAACGGCTTCACCGTCGGCATCGACGACGACGTGAGCGGCACGAGCATCACGATCGACCGGAGCTTCTCGGTCGAGCCGGAGAGCGTGACGCGCGCTGTCTTCTACGGGCTCGGCGCAGACGGCACGGTCGGCGCCAACAAGAACAGCGTGAAGATCATCGCGGAGGACGCGAACCGCTTCGCGCAAGGCTATTTCGTCTACGACTCGCACAAGTCCGGCGCGCAGACCGTCTCGCATCTCCGCTTCGGGCCGGAGCCGATCAAGGCGCCCTACCTGATCGAGCAGGCGGGCTTCGTCGCCTGCCATCAATTCGCGTTCCTGGCGCGGCAGGACGTGTTGGCGCTTGCGGCACCCGGCGGCGTTTTCCTCCTCAACAGTCCCTACGGGCCTGACGACGTCTTCGACCGGCTGCCGCTTTCGGTGCAGCGGCAGATCATCGACAAGCGCCTGCGCTTCTATGTAATCGACGCCTCGAAGGTCGCGCGCGAGGTGGGGCTTGGCGTCAGGACCAACACGGTTCTGCAGACTTGCTTCTTCGCGATCTCCGGCGTGCTGCCGCGCGAGGCGGCGATCGACCACATCAAGCAGTCGATCAGAAAGACCTACGGCCGCAAGGGCGAGGCCGTGGTGCGCAAGAACTTCGCCGCCGTCGACGGCACGCTCGCTCGGCTCGCCGAGGTGAAGGTGCCGAAGAACGCGACGGCGAAGACGGATCGCCCACCAGTCGTGCCCGCGACGGCGCCGGATTTCGTCAAGCGCGTCACCGCTCAGATGCTCGTCGGCCGCGGCGACGAGATTCCGGTGAGTCTCGTTCCGGCGGACGGAACGTTCCCCTCCGGCACCAGCGCCTATGAGAAGCGCAACGTCTCCGACATCGTGCCGGTCTGGCGCGAAGACCTCTGCATCCAATGCGGCCAGTGCAGCTTCGTCTGCCCGCACTCGGTCATCCGCTCGCGCTACTACAGCGAGGAAGCGCTTGCCGGCGCGCCGGCCACCTTCAAGTCGGCACCGGTCAACGCGCGCGGCTATCCGGAAGCGCGCTTCACGCTGCAATTCTATGTCGAGGACTGCACCGGCTGCGCCCTCTGCATCGAGGCCTGCCCGTCGGTCAGCCCGCGCGAGCCGGGAGTGAAGGCGATCAACCTCGCCGACAAGGCGCCGCTCGTCGAAAGCGAGCGAGAGAATATCGCCTTCTTCGAGAAGCTCCCCGTCAACGACCGCGCCCGCGTCGACTTCGCCAATGTCCGCGGTGTGCAGTTCCTGGAGCCGCTCTTCGAATTTTCCGGGGCGTGCGCGGGATGCGGCGAGACGCCATACCTGAAGCTCCTGTCGCAGCTCTTCGGTGACCGGGCGATGGTGGCGAACGCCACCGGCTGCTCGTCGATCTATGGCGGCAATCTGCCGGTCACGCCGTGGACGAAGAACCACGAGGGGCGCGGGCCGGCCTGGTCGAACTCGCTCTTTGAGGACAATGCCGAGTTCGGGCTCGGCTTCCGCCTCGCCGCCGACAAGCACCTGGAGCTCGCCCGCGCGCTCGTTGAAAAGCTGGCGCCGACGGTCGGCGTGAAGCTCACCGAGGACATCCTCTTCGCGCCGCAAATCCATGAATTGGAAATCCGCGCGCAGCGCGAGCGCGTGGCGGAGCTGAAGACCAAACTTCTGAAGCTCGACAGTGAGGACGCGCGCGACCTCCTCTCAGTGGTTGATCATCTCGTTCGGCGCTCGATTTGGATCGTCGGCGGCGACGGCTGGGCCTACGACATCGGCTATGGCGGGCTCGACCACGTGCTCGCGAGCGGCCGCGACGTGAACATCCTGGTGCTCGACACCGAAGTCTATTCCAACACCGGCGGGCAGTCGTCGAAGGCGACGCCGCTCGGCGCGGTGGCGAAGTTCGCCGCCTCCGGCAAGCGCGTGCAGCGCAAGGACCTGGCGCTGCAGGCGATCGCCTACGGCAACGTCTACGTCGCGCAGGTAGCGATGGGCGCCAACCCGCAGCAGACGCTCGACGCCTTCCGCGAAGCCGAGGCCTATCCGGGCACGTCGATCATCCTCGCTTACAGCCACTGCATCGCGCACGGCATCGACATGCGCTTCGGCATGAAGCAGCAGGATCTTGCGGTTGCCAGCGGCTACTGGCCGCTCATTCGCTACAATCCGGCAATGCGGGCGATCGGCGAGAACCCGTTCCGCCTCGATTCGCCGCGCCCGACCATCCCGCTCAAGACCTACGCCTACAACGAAATCCGCTACTCGTCGCTCGCCACCACCCGCCCCGAGGAGGCAGCGGAGCTGCTCAATCAGGCGCAGCGGGCGGTCTCGGCGAAATATCTCCAATACGAGGACTTGGCAGCGCTCGACGGCAGCCATTTCCGTCAGGACGCAATTGGGGCGGGCCGGACATGATGGACCTCACGACCACTTACATGGGGCTTACGTTGAAGAGCCCGCTGATCGCTTCCGCCTCGCCCCTCAACATCGATATCGGCAATCTGAAGCGGCTGGAGGATATCGGCGCGGGCGCCGCGGTCCTGCCGTCGCTCTTTGAAGAGCAGATCGAGGCGGAGGCGGCGCGGCAGGACCGGCTGACGTCGACCGTCGGAGAGAGCTTTCCGGAAGCGCTGAGCTATTTCCCGGAATCCGTCGAATACCGCGTCGGGCCGGAGCAATATCTCGACCTCATCGCCCGCGCGCGCGAGGCGGTCGACATCCCCGTAATCGCAAGCCTCAACGGCACGACGAGCGAGGGCTGGATCGACTACGCGAAGCTGTTGCAAGACGCGGGCGCCAGCGGCTTGGAGCTCAACATCTATTTCATACCCGCCGACCTTACGATGAGCGGGCGGGACGTGGAGAGCCGCTACATCGACATCGTCAAAGCGGTGCGCCGCGCAGTCTCGATCCCACTCGCGGTGAAGCTCAGCCCCTATTTCAGCTCCATCGGTCACATTGCCGTCGAATTGCAGGACGCGGGCGCCGATGCTCTGGTGCTCTTCAACCGTTTCTACCAGCCGGACATCGATATCGGTAAGCTCCAGGTGCTGACCGATCTGAACCTTTCCAGACCCGAGGAGATACGCTTGCCGCTTCTTTGGCTCGGCGTGCTTGCCGGCCGCGTGAAGGCGTCGCTTGCCGCCACGACCGGTGTCTCGGGCGCCGACGAGGTGGTCAAATACATACTCGCCGGCGCGGACGCGGTGATGTCGACCTCCGCTTTGCTACGCCACGGGATAGGCCACATGGAAGCGCTTCTGTCGGGGCTGGAGCTCTGGCTTACCTCACGCGAATTCGCCTCGCTCGAAGAGGTGCGCGGGCTGATGAGCCAGAAACGCGTCGAGAATCCGTCGGCCTTCGAGCGCGCCAACTACATCAGGATTCTGCAAAGCTACGGAGGCACGCATGCGTAGCGGGACGACGCGCGCCGCCTGGCCGATCTACAATTCCGCGATGCTTGCCAGTCTGTGCTTTGACGCCGGTACGGGGAACGCTATTGAGGCGCATCAAGGCGCCCGGCCCCGCTCTCCGCTTCGTCGAGTGCCAAGAGACGCAGCGGCCAATCGAGATCACGCGCGATGCAGCAAGACCAACCCGTCATTCTGACCGTCGACGGGCTCGCGGCCCTCCTGACTGCGCTAAAAGAACGCGGCCATAGGGTCCTCGGTCCGACGCTGCGCGATCAGGCGGTCGTCTACGACGATATCGACACGGTCGGCGACTTGCCGAAGGGCTGGACCGACGAGCAGGACGGCGGACGCTACCGGCTCGTCGAGCGCGACGATGATGCGCTCTTCGGTTACGCGGTCGGCCCGCACTCCTGGAAGAAGTTCCTGCATCCGCCGATTCAGAAGCTGTGGAGCGCGAACCGCGACGGAGGCGAGGTCCGCGTCGAGGCGCCGCCTGAGCACGAGTCGCGTTTCGCCTTCGTCGGCGTACGCTCCTGCGAGATCGCGGCGATCGAGATCCAGGATCGCGTGCTGATCGGCGACGCCTATGTCGATCCGCATTACAAAGCGCGGCGCGCGGAGAACTTCATCGTCGCTGTGAATTGCGGCAAGGCCGGCGGCACCTGCTTCTGCACGTCGATGAACACCGGCCCGAAGGCAAAGGCTGGCTTCGACCTCGCGCTGACAGAGCTTCTGGACGAGGAGCACCTGTTCCTCGTCGAGATCGGATCGGAGGCAGGCCGGGAAGTGCTCGGCGCGCTGCCGCACCGCTCTGCCACGGCCGAGGAGATCGCCGCCGCGGAGGCTGTCGTCGCGCGGACCGCGGAGAGCATGGGCCGCGAGATGCGCTCAGACGACCTGCACGATCTCCTGATGCGCAATCTGGAGCATCCGCGCTGGACCGACGTCGCCGAGCGCTGCCTCTCTTGCGCCAATTGCACAATGGTCTGCCCGACCTGCTTCTGCACATCGGTGGAGGATTCAAGCGACCTCGCCGGAATTGAATCGTCGCGCTCGCGGCGCTGGGATTCCTGCTTCACCATGGATTTCTCTTACATCCACGGCGGCAGCGTGCGGTCGAGCACCAAGTCGCGCTATCGCCAATGGATGACCCACAAGCTCGCCACCTGGGTCGACCAGTTCGGCTCGTCGGGTTGCGTCGGCTGCGGGCGCTGCATCACTTGGTGTCCGGTCGGCATCGACATCACCGAAGAGGTACGGGCCATCCGCGAGAGTGAGCCTCTTGGCGAGCAGGGCTGAGGGAGTATGTCATGGAAACAACGGGCCTTGAGCGCATCATCCACGAGCATCCGTTCTTCGCCGGGCTCGACGAGGCGTTCATCCAACTGGTTTGCGGCTGCGCCAAGAACGTCCGCTTCGAGGCGGGCCAATACCTCTTCCACGAAGGCGGCGCGGCCGATCAGCTCTACCTGATCCGACACGGCCGCGTGTCGCTCGAAGTGGCGGCGCCGGGACGTGGCGCACTGACCTTCCAGACGCTATCCCAAGGCGAGATCGTCGGCGTTTCCGCGCTCCTTCCGCCCTATCGCTGGACCTCCGACGCAAAGGCGCTCGACCTCGTCCGCGCGATCTCTATGGACGCCACGTGCCTGCGCACCAAGTGCGATGCCGATCACGATCTCGGCTACGAGGTGATGAAGCGCTTCGTGCCGGTGCTCGTTGGACGCCTCCAGGCGACGCGCATGCAGTCTCTCGACCTTTATGGCGCCAAGAGCTGAGTTGCGAGCCGTGACCCTCGACCCGATGCTGCCGCGCGTCGCGCGCGTACGCCGCCGCCGGCGCGACACCACCGATACCTGGACGCTCGACATCGAGCCGGAGGACGGCGCCGCGGCGTTCCTCCCTGGCCAGTTCAACATGCTGACCGTGTTCGGGGTCGGCGAAGTCCCGATCTCGATGAGCGGTGACCCGGGCGCGCCTGAGCCGATCATCCATACGATCCGCGCGGTCGGCCCGGTCTCCTCGGCGCTCGCCAACCTGAAGCCGGGCGCCGCGCTCGGGCTGCGCGGCCCGTTCGGCGCCGGCTGGCCCGTCGCCGAAGCCGCTGGCCATGACATCGTCTTCGTCGCCGGCGGCCTGGGCCTGGCACCCCTTCGTCCCGCCTTCTACCGCGTGCTTGCCGAGCGCGAGCGCTACGGAAACGTCGCGCTTCTTTACGGCACGCGCAGCCCCGACGACATTCTCTTCCGCCACGAGATCGAATCCTGGCGCCGGCGGCTCGATCTCGAAGTGCAGGTGACGGTCGACCATGCGCTTTCCGGCTGGCACGGCCATGTCGGCGTGGTGACGGCACTGATCCCGCGCGCCGACTTCGACCCACTGCACACCACCGCTTTCGTCTGCGGCCCGGAGATCATGATGCGCTTCGCCATCAGTGCGCTCGGCGACGCAGGCGTTCCTGACGAGACGATCTACCTCTCCATGGAGCGCAACATGAAATGCGCTGTCGGGCTCTGCGGCCACTGCCAGTTCGGGCCGACCTTCGTCTGCCGCGACGGGCCGGTGTTCCGCTACGACAGGGTGCGTGGCATTCTCGGTCTGAAGGAGATCTGACGTGCCAAGATCGGGAGCGCCGAAAAAGCCCAGGCTCGCAGTCTGGAAGTTCGCATCCTGCGACGGCTGCCAGCTGAGCCTGCTGGACTGCGAGGACGAACTCCTCGCAGTCGCCGACGCGGTCGAGATCGCCTACTTCATGGAGGCGACCCGCGGCGAGATCGGCGGACGCTACGACATCTCCCTGGTCGAAGGCTCGATCACCACCGCGCACGACGCGAAGCGCATTCACGAGGTGCGCCGCCGCTCAGGTGCGTTGATCACGATCGGCGCCTGCGCCACGGCCGGCGGAGTCCAAGCGCTCAGAAATTTCTCCGACGTGAAGGAATACACCTCCGTCGTCTATGCCCACCCCGACTACATCTCGACGCTTGCCACTTCCACGCCGATCGCCGAGCACGTTAAGGTCGATTTCGAGCTTCGCGGTTGTCCGATATCGAAGCGCCAGCTTATCGAAGTCGTTTCCGCATTCCTCGCCGGCCGGCGGCCAGTCACACCGGCACATTCCTGCTGCGTAGAATGCAAGCTCAAGGGCAACGTGTGCGTGATGGTCGCGCACGGCACGCCCTGCCTGGGCCCGGTGACGCATGCCGGCTGCGGTGCGATCTGCCCCTCCTACGACCGCGGCTGCTACGGCTGCTACGGGCCGAAGGAGACGCCCAATCCGACCTCGCTCTCAGGCCAGCTTACGCAGCTCGGCATGGACGAGCGGGCGCTGAAGCGCGTCTACTCGACATTCAACGTCAACGCCCCGGAATTCCGCAAGGAGCGCGAACGCCATGGCGACTAAGACGAAGACGATCAAGGTCGACTACCTCGCCCGCGTCGAGGGCGAAGGCGCCTTCAAGGTCGTTGTCCGCGACGGCAAGGTGAAGTCGGCGGAGCTTTCGATCTTCGAGCCGCCGCGCTTCTTCGAGGCGTTCCTGCGTGGCCGCGCCTTCACCGAGGCGCCCGACTTCGTCGCGCGCATCTGCGGCATCTGCCCGGTCGCCTATCAGATGAGCGCCGTGCACGCGATGGAGAACGCCCTCGGCGTCACCGTCGACGGGCCGCTCCGCGAGCTCAGGCGGCTGCTTTATTGCGGCGAGTGGATCGAGAGCCACGTGCTCCACGTCCACATGCTGCACGCGCCGGATTTCCTCGGCTACGAAGGCGCCATCGACATGGCGCGCGACCACGGTGACGCCGTCAAGCGTGGGCTGCAGGTAAAGAAGGCCGGCAACGACATCGTGAACTTCATCGGCGGACGCGAGATCCATCCGATCAATGTCTGCGTCGGCGGGTTCTACCGTGTGCCGAAGAAACGCGAATTCGCGGAGCTGACCGAAAAGCTGAAATGGGGACGCGACGCGGCGCGCGAGGTGGTGCGCTGGGTCTCAGGCTTCGACTTCCCCGACCGCGAGCGCGACTACACCTTCGTGTCGCTGCGCCATCCGGAAGAATATCCTTACAACGAGGGCCACATCGTCTCGAACCGCGGCCTCAACATTCCGGCCTCGGAATACGACGCGCACTTCAAGGAAATCCACGTCGCGCACTCGACCGCGCTGCAATCGCGGCTCGACGGCGAGGCCTATCTGGTCGGACCGCTCGCCCGCTATGCGCTGAATTTCGACAAGCTCTCGCCGCTCGCTCAGGAGGCGGCGCGTGAAGCCGGCCTCGGCACATATTGCACCAACCCATATAAAAGCATCGTGATCCGCGCCGTCGAGACGCTCTACGCCTTCGACGAGGCTCTGCGCATCATCGAAAATTACCAGGAGCCGGACCGCCCCGCCGTTCCGCTCGAGCCGCGCGCCGCGACCGGCTACGCCGCGACGGAGGCGCCGCGCGGGATGCTCTATCATCGCTATAAGCTAGAGGCGGACGGCACCATCGCCACGGCACAGATCGTGCCGCCGACCTCGCAGAACCAGGCGAGCGTCGAGGCCGATCTGACAAATTTCGTCGAGGGCTTCCTCGACCTTCCCGACAAGGAGCTGCAGCACCGCTGCGAGCAGACGGTTCGGAACTACGACCCCTGCATCTCCTGCGCCACGCACTTCCTGAAGCTCGAGATCGATCGGGGCTGACCCGTGACGCCCGCCGGCGGGCGCACCGTCGTCATCGGCATCGGCAATCCGGATCGCGGGGACGACGCGGCCGGCCGCGAGGTCGCGCGGCGGCTTCGCGGCACACTACCGGCGGAGATCGAAGTCGCAGAGGCCGACGGCGAAGCGGCTGCCGTCCTCGCGCTCCTCGACGGCACCGCTTGCGCGATCCTGATCGACGCCTGCATCTCCGAAGCAGAGCCCGGAACGGTGCACCGCTTCGACGTCTCCGCCGCGCCGCTGCCTGAGAAAACCTTCAGCCTTTCCACGCATGGCTTTGGACTTGCCCAAGCCGTAGAGTTGGCGCGAACGCTTGGCCAGCTTCCGTCTCGCACGATCGTCTACGCGATCGAGGCACGCGCCTTCGATCTCTGCGCACCGCTCTCCGCTCCGATCGCCGCTGCGATCGACGAGGCAAGTGAGCGCATTCGCACGGAAATTGCTCGGCTAATCCAAGACGATTGAGGCCGACATACCTGTGCCCACTATTCTGCCTCGGCACAGCCAGCTTAGCAAAGCGCGATGACTTCACCGGTGCGCACTGACTGGTCCGCGGCGAGCACGATCCGCAGGCTCTTGATCGCGTCCTCCATGTGATCCGTCAGATCGATGTCCTCTTCGATCGCGCGGAGCAGGAAGCGCTGCTCGCGCTCGCACAGATCGTCGTGGCTGGGTTCGTCGGTCGTCCAGATCCGCTCATCCGGCTTCGCCAGAGTCCCATCCGTCTTAAGCTCGGCCGGATGGTAGAGGATCTGGTTGGTCTTGGTGTGGGTGTTAATGTCGGCTGACTTGGTATCGGAGCCGGCGCTCTCCGCCATGACGATCGAGACCGAACCCTTCGGACCGATCACGTCCTTCACGAAAAACGCCGTCTCGCTCATCATCGGTCCCCAGCCCGCCTCGTACCAGCCGACCGATCCGTCATCGAAAGCAACCTCGAAGTGCCCGTAATTGTACATACCTGGCGGCATGTCATCGGTCAGCCGCGCCCCGACAGCGTGCACGCGCACCGGCGCGGCCCTCGTGATCTGGCACCAGACATCGACGTAATGCACACCACAATCCACGATCGGCGAGAGCGTTTGCAGGAGCCGCTTGTGCGTCTCCCATTGCGCGCCACTCGATTGCTGATTGAGGTTCATGCGGAAGACGAGCGGTGTGCCGAGCGTCCGCGCAAGCTCGATGAAGCGCGTCCAGCTCGGATGATGGCGCAGGATGTAGCCGACGACGAGCTTGCGCCCGGTCCGCTTGGCCGCCGCGATGACTCGCTCCGCGTCGGCGACGGTTTCGGCAAGCGGCTTCTCGACGAAGACATGCGCCCCGCTCTCCATTGCCTTGATGGCGTAGTCGGCATGCGTGTCCGACCAGGTGTTGATCGAGACCACGTCCGGTTTCACCGTCGCGAGCGCATCCTCGTAGCGCGCGAAGCGCTCGGCGCCTTGAAGCTCGGCGGGGAGCTCCCGCTCGGCGATCCTGCGCTCGCAAACCCCGGCGACCTCAAATCCCTCGATCCGCTGATAAGCGAGCGCATGGCTCATCCCCATGTTGCCGAGGCCGACGACGAGGACTCTTTTCGCAGGCATTCCCTTCTCCCATGGGACTCACGTCCGGCCGACCGCCCTGCCCTCAAAGCGTCTGCGTGACCTTGAGGAGATTGGGCGGATGATCCGGATCCCTCCCCCGGGCGCGCGCGAGCGCGTCGGCGAGCGGATAGAAGCTCTGCACCAGGGCGATCGCTTGCGCAAAGGGGTGGAGGCCGTCGGCGGTCGGCAAACGCACGAGCCCGCCGCCTTCGACCGGCCCGGCCGCGATAGCAGGGACGCCCCGCGCGACGAGCCCGCGCGCGAGCTCCACGAGCGAAGCGAGCGCCTCATCCCGCTGGCTGAAGAGAACCACCGGAAAATCGGGACCGGCGAGCGCCAGCGGCCCATGCATCAGCTCTGCGGCGCTGAGCGCTTCGGCGTGAAGACCGCAAGTCTCCTTCAGCTTGAGCGCCGCCTCCTGCGCCGCCGCATAGCCCGCCCCTCGTCCGACCACATAGAGGCTCCGAACGTTCCGAAGTTCGGCGACGGCCGCGCTCCAGTCGCACGCGAGCGCATTACTCAGATCACCGGGAAGGCGCCGCACGGCGGTATCAAGTGTCACGTCGCCGCTCCACATCGCGACGAGTTGAAGGACGGCGGAAAGCGAGGCGAGATAGGATTTCGTCGCAGCCACGCTTCTTTCGGCGCCGGCATGGAGTGGCAGCACGACATCGCAGCACGCAGCGAGCGGCGACGCGGCGTCGTTGACAAGCGCGACCGTCAATGCCCCGTCCTCACGCGCGGACTCCGCGAGCGCGAGTAGGTCCGGGCTCCGCCCCGACTGCGAGATCGCGACGAACAGCGCCTCGGCCATCTTAAGCCGCGTGCCGTATATCGACCTGACCGAAGGGCCGACCGAGGCGACCACCACGCCGAGGCGGATCTCGATCAGATATTTCGCGAACATCGCCGCGCTGTCCGAACTGCCGCGCGCACACGTGACGACGAATTTCGGCGGAGCGGCCTTGAGCCGCGCGGCAAGATCGCGGCAGGCGTCCTCGTTCGCTGCTATCAACCTGGCCACGACGTCGGGCGCCTCAACGGCCTCGGCGTGCATCAAGGTGCCCATCGGCGCTTCTGCTCCCGTCGCCCGTTGCGAAGTAGAGCGCCTATCTAGAACGGCGGCCTTGCCGCCGCCAGTTTGGCAGACAATACGCCGGATTCGACCTCCGCCGCGACTTTGCCGCGTCGGGCGCCCTCCTCACCGAGGGGTTGAGGGCAACAACACCTAGAACGGGTGCAGGCTATTTCGAATTGACTCCAGGCCCGCTGTCGATCACGTTTCCCAAAACGTTTTGGAAAGAACGCATCAGGGAGGATTTGCTTGGTGCGAAGGCGTCAGCCGGGCCTGAAGCATCTCGCTTCGGATCTCGGCCTTTCGATCACGACGGTTTCGCGGGCACTCGCCGGCTATTCCGACGTGAGCGCCGAGACGCGCCGGCGCGTCATGATGGCGGCCGAGGCGTCGAACTACGTGCCGAACAGCGCCGCCCGCATGCTCGTCTCGGGGCGGAGCGACTTTATCGGCATGCTCCTGCCGGTCCGCGGCGACGAGATCATCGACAGCTACCTCTCCGAGTTCATCGTGGGCCTCTCGAACGGGCTCATGCGCCGTGGCCGCGACCTCTTCCTCGCCGCCGTGCCGCGCGACGAGGACGATCTCGTCGTGCTCCGGCACCTCGTCGACAGCCGACGCGCGGACGCGATCGTTCTCTACAGGACGTTCGTCGACGACCCGCGCGCACGCTTCCTCCTCGAGCGCCGCGTGCCTTTCATCTCGCACGGACGCACGCTGACCCAGGACATGAACTACGCCTGGATTGACACCGACGGCCACACTGCCTTCGCCACGGCAACGCGACTCTTGCTCTACCTCGGGCACACCGAGTTCGCATTCTTCGGGCCGACGCAGCCGTATGCCTACGCCCATTTTCGTCAACGCGGCGTCGAGGACGCGCTGCACGAGCGCGGCCTTCCCCTCGATCCCACGCGGATACTCACTGCGCCGACAGGCGATCGCAACGCTATGGCCGAGGCGGCCGACAGGCTGCTCGACCGCTCGCCGCGGCCGACGGCCGTCTTAGGCGCCAAGGACAAGTTCGCGCTCGCCATTCTTGAGGCGGCGGCCCGCCGCGGGATCGCGGTGCCGGACCAGCTGTCGGTCATCGGCTTCGACGACCTGCCGATTGCCGCCTACGCGGCCCCTGCTCTCTCGACCTTCGCGCAAAGAATGACCGAAAGCGCGGAGATCGTCGCCGACATGATCGCCGATCGATTGGAGCAAGGACCGCAAGCGGTCGCGCCGCGTCTGATCGAGTCGGAGTTCATCGCCCGGGCCAGCCACGGCCCTGCGCCGGATCCGCGCAGGACGACACCTCGGCGCCCAACGCAAAATCGAAAGGGAGGAACGACATGAAGGACAAAAAAAGAAATCTGACCGCCGCTGTCGCGGTCGCAGCCGTCATCCTCGGCGTGGAGGTCGCCTCGCCGGCCGCCGCCGATCCGATCCTGTTCTGGTCTGATCAGGGCACCCCCATCGAGGAGCAGCAGCGCATTCGCGACAACGTTCTTTCCGGCTTCGACGGCGAAGTCGACTTCCAGCCGCAGGACCCTGGCCCCTACGTCACGCGCATCCAGGCCGAGGCGCAGGCCGGCAAGGGCTCGATCGACCTGATCGGCGGGCTCCATGGCGACTTCGCGAGCTTCTCCGACGCCGTCATGGATGTAAGCGACGTTGCCGCGTCGCTTGCGAGCGTCGACGTCAACCAGACGTATCTCGGCCTCGGCAAGCTCGGTACCGGCGAGCAGAAGTACATCCCGTGGATGCAAGCGACCTACATCATGGCCGCCAACAAGAAGGCGCTCGAATTCCTGCCCGAGGGCGCCGACATCAACGCGCTCACCTACGACCAGTTGATCGCCTGGGCGAAAAACCTCGCCGAGAAGACCGGCTCGCCGAAGTTCGGGCTGCCGGCGGGGCCGAAGGGTCTGATCCACCGCTTCTTCCAGGGCTACGCCTATCCCTCCTTCGCAAACTCGGAGGTCACGAAGTTCCGCTCCCCCGAGGCGGTCGCGATGTGGGAGAAGATCAAGGAGCTTTGGGCCGTGACGAGCCCGGCTTCGACGAGCTTCGCCTTCATGCAGGAGCAGCTCCTCTCCGACGAAATTTGGGTGGCGTGGGATCACACCGCGCGGCTTGCTGAAGCCTTCAACCAGCGGCCGGACGACTTCGTCGCCTTCCCGGCTCCCGCCGGTCCCGCCGGCCGCGGGTTCATGCCGGTCGTCGCCGGTCTCGGCATCCCGAAGACGGCGCCCGACGTGGACGGGGCGAAGAAGCTCCTGACCTACATGATGCAGCCCGACACGCAGATCGCGATGCTGAAAGCGAACGGGTTCTTCCCCGTCGTGAAGGCCGATCTGCCCTCCGACATGCCCGCCTCCGTCCGCGCCGAAGGCGCAGCCGTCGCCGCGCAGTCGGGATCGAGCGACGCCAATCCGGGCCTCCTGCCGGTCGGGCTCGGCGACCTCGGCGGCAAGTTCAACAAGGTCTATGTCGACACCTTCCAGCAGATCGTGCTGAACGGCGCAGACATCAAAACCGTGCTCGACCAGCAGGCCGATGTGCTCCGCTCGATCATGGAGGAGTCGAAGGCGCCGTGCTGGGCGCCGGACGCCAAGTCCGACGGCCCATGCCCCGTCGAATAGGCTAGAGTCGAGGCGCCGGCGGCCTGGACCCGCCGGCGCCGACACACGACGCGGTCGCAAGCGATGGAATCGCGCAGGCTCCCCTACCTTCTGCTTTTGCCGGCGACGGTCTTTCTCGCCGTCTTCTTCGTCTATCCGTTCGTCCAGGTTGCCTTCGAGGCGTTCACCAAGGGCGGATCCGCCACGCTCGAGAACTTCCGCGACATGGCTTCCGATTGGAAGTTCACGACCGCGCTTCGCAACACGCTGCTCCTCGCCCTCGTCATCGTGCCTCTGCAGCTTGCGCTGGCGCTCACCATGGCGTCGATCGTCACGCGTCTCAAAGCAGGCCGTGACCTCATCCTCTACATCTGGACCATCCCGCTAGGCATATCCGATCTCGCGGCCGGCCTCGTCTGGCTCGCGATCTTCGAGCGGAACGGATTCCTGAACAGCCTGCTCGCCAATCTCGGACTGATGAGCCAGCCCACCATCTGGCTCGGCTATCAAAACAAGCTCACGCTCTTCGCGGTCGTCGTCATCGCCGAGCTATGGCGCTCCACCGCGATCGTGCTGGTGATCCTCGTCGCAGGCATGGGGCTGATTCCAAAGGAATACTACGAGGCGGCCGAGGTCTTTGGCGCCGGTCCGTGGAAACGTTTCGTCAAGATCACGCTGCCGCTCCTGAAGCCGAGCCTGCAGACCGCACTGATTTTGAGAACCATCCTCGCCTTCGAGGTCTTTGCAGTGGTCGCCGCGCTCGCCGGCACGAATATGCCGATCCTGATGGGCGAGGTGTATGATTGGCAGTTCGCCCTGCAGGATCGCAAGGTCGCTGCAGCCTATGCGCTCGTCATTCTCGCGATCTCGATCGGCTTCACGCTCTTCTTCCTCTTCACCCTGCGCACCCGCGACGAGGCGCGGGCATGAGCGTCACGGCCGCCGCGCCCGCAGTTCCCGTAGCGCGTCCCACCGGCGCCGGGCGCTGGATGACCGTTGCGATCGTCGTCCTGATTTGTGCCTGGGTACTCCTCCCGATCTATCTGATCGCGGTCAATGCGCTGAGCTCGCCGCAGGCGGTCTCAGGTTTTCCGAAGAGCTTCTATCCATCCTTCGATTTCGGCAGCATCGAGTTCTTCATCAAATTCCGCGGCGTCGCGAGCGCGCTGATGAATTCCATCATCGTCGCCGTGCTCACCATGATCCTTGCGATCGGCCTCGGTGCGCCGGCAGGTTACGCGCTCGCGCGCTTCCGCTTCCGCGGCAAGGAGACGTTCCGCCTTCTCGTGCTGATGACGCGCGCCTTCCCGTTGCCGCTGCTCGCGCTGCCGCTCGCCGTCCTCTTCATCCGCACCGGGCTGGACGACAGCCGGATCGGACTGGCGCTCGTCCACACGACGCTGGCCCTCCCCTTCTCGATCCTGATCACCTTCTCGCTCTTCCTCGGCATCCCCTATGAGCTCGAGGAGGCGGCCTTCACGCTCGGCTGCACGCGCTTCCAGGCGTTTCGCAAGGTCGTCCTTCCGCTGGCGCTTCCCGGCATCGCCGCTTCCGGCGTGTTCGCATTCGTCACGTCATGGAACGAGGTCTTCGCCGCTGCCGTCCTCACCATCCAAAACCGAACCCTCACGGCCTTCCTGCTACAAAGCCTCGACTACTCGCCACTCCCGCTCAAATTCGCCGGCGGCGCCGTGCTGGTGATCCCGGCCCTCATCTTCCTTTTCGCCGTGAGGAAGTACCTCTTCGCCCTTTGGGGCATCGCCAACCGCTGACGCCGGAGTCGGACAATGGCCGAGATCGAGATCAGGGACGTCGCCAAGCGGTTCGGCAGCTACACCGCGCTCACCGACGTCGACCTCGACGTCGCAGACCGCGAATTCCTCGTGCTTCTCGGTGCGTCGGGCTGCGGCAAGACCACGCTTCTTAGGCTGATCGCAGGGCTCGACAGCCCGAGCGGGGGCGAGATCAAGATCGGCGGAAAGCGCGTCAACGAGCTGCCGCCCCGCGCGCGCGGCATTGCCATGGTCTTCCAGAACTACGCTGTCTTCCCGCATCTGACGGTGTTCGAGAACATCGCGTTCGGCCTTCGCATGAAGAAGCTCTCCGAGGGGGAGATCGGAGAAAAGGTGAAGCGCTCGGCATCTTTGATGCACATCGAGCAGCTTCTTTCCCGCTATTCGGGTCAGCTGTCCGGTGGCCAGCGCCAGCGCGTCGCTGTCGCGCGCGCGCTCGCCATGGAGCCCGGCGTGCTCCTGATGGATGAGCCACTTTCAAATCTCGACGCGCTGCTCAGGCTAGAGATGCGCGCCGAGTTGAAGGGCGTTCTTCATGAGAGCCGCACGACGACCATCTACGTCACCCACGATCAGGTCGAGGCGATGAGCCTCGGCGACCGCATCGCCGTGATGCACGAGGGCCGCATCGTGCAGGCGGCCTCGCCGATGGATGTCTATCGCGATCCGGCGACGAGCTTCGTCGGCGGATTTATCGGCAGCCCGCCAATGAACTTTCTGCCCGCCACACGCCGAAACGGCGGATGGCAGGTCGCCGGCATCGATTTCGTTGGCCCTTCCGCCGACAAGGGAGAGATCCAGTTCGGCATCCGCCCCGAGGATCTGGCGCCAACGGAATCGGGGCTCAGCGGAACGGTGCGAGTTGTCGAGCCGCTCGGCGCGCACAAGCTCGTCACCATGACGGTCGATGATACGCTGTTCCGGGCGGTGCTCGACAGCGACTTGCCCATCCACCCCGGTGAGACGCTCACGCTTGCGCCGCGACCCGAGCGCATTCGCTGGTTCGATCCCAAGACCGGCACCGCCATCAGCTAGAAAGAACCGCGATATGACGATTGAGCCGCGCGACAGGGCGCTTTTCGCCAACGCCGAGGCCATTCTCCGCGACAATGATCGCGGCGCCTACACGGTGCCAACCAAGGGCCTCTATCCCTTTCAGTGGAACTGGGACTCGTGCCTGACCGCGCTCGGCCAGCGCCACTTTGACGAGGCGCGCGCTTGGACCGAGATCGAGACCCTGCTCGCGCATCAATGGCCGGACGGGATGGTGCCGCACATCGTCTTCCACGCGCCAGACGACGGCTACTTCCCCGGGCCGGCAGTCTGGGCGACGGATCGGCCGACTCCGACATCGGGCATCACCCAGCCGCCCGTGCTCGGCTTCGTGCTGCTGCGCCTTTACACCGAAGCACGCGACAAGACGCTGGCGCACGAGCGCGCTTCCGCCCTGTTGCCAAAAGCCGATGCGTGGCATCGCTGGTTCTATGCGAACCGCGATCCGGCGGGCACGGGCTTGGTCGCCATCCTGCACCCTTGGGAATCCGGCCGCGACAACTCCATCGACTGGGACGAAGCGCTGGCCCGCGTGCCGACCGACGGCGTCGCGCCCTACCAGCGCCGCGACACTCAACACGTCAACGCCGCCCAGCGCCCGACGCAGACGGAATACGATCGTTACCTCTGGCTCGTGCAGAAGTTCAGGAGCCTTGGCTGGGATAACGCAAAGCTCCACGAGGCCTCGGCCTTCAAGGTCGTCGATCCGGGATTCAACGCAATCCTCATCCGCTCCGACGAGGCGCTCGGCGAGCTCGCCGAGATGCTCGGCTTCGCCGAGATCGCGGCAGCAGCGCAAGCCCGCGTCGCCAAGGCGTGCGCTGCGTTCACGGCGCTCTGGAGCGAGGCGAACGGGCAGTTCCTTTGCTACGACCGCGTCGCCGAGCGGCCGGTGGCCAGCCGATCGGTCGGCGGGCTGCTGCCGGTCCTTGCCGGGCTCGGCGACACAGACCGGCTCGTCACCACGATCCGCCGTTGGCGAAGTGGGGTCGCGTTCGGCGTGCCGTCGCACGATCCTTCCGACCCGCGCTTTGAACCGAAGCGGTATTGGCGCGGACCCTGCTGGCTCGTCGTGAATCACATGCTCGCAGACGGTCTTGCCCGATCCGGCAGATCGGATGCGGCTGCCGAGATCACCGCCGACAGTCTCGGCCTCATCCGCGAAAGCGGTTTCGCCGAGTATTACGACCCGCTCGACGGTGCAGCGCTCGGCGGACGCCATTTCACCTGGACGGCGGCCATGGTCGTGGAACTTCTGTCAGCCGGCCAAGCGTGAGGCCTCTCAATGCGCATCCTTGGCTTCGGCGCGCATCCCGACGACGTTGAAATATTCTTCTTCGGAACGCTGGCAGTCGCGAAAGCAGGCGGCGCCGAGATAAGATGGGTCATTGCGACCGATGGCTCGAAAGGCGGCGCAACGTTGGCGGAGGGGCTTCGCCGCGAACGCCATTCGGAGGCCACGGCAGCCGCAGCGCTTCTTGGCGTCGAGCCTATATTCCTCGATCGCGTCGACGGCGAGCTGTCGGGCGACCGTGAAGCGGCCACAAAGGTCGAAGCGGTCTTCCTCGACTTCGCCCCCGATCTCGTCATCACGCACGCGCCTAACGACTATCATCCCGATCACCGTGCGCTCTCGGTTCTTGTCCGCGATGCCGCGCGCTTTCGAGCCCCTGTCGTCTACGCCGATACCTTGATGGGCGCCGGCTTCGAGCCGACGATCTACGTTGACGTCACAAACAAGTTCGATTTGAAGCGTCAGGCGATCCGTCGCCATGTTTCGCAACGCCCGGACCGCTTCGTCGAAGCCTGCGAATCTGGAATCGCTTCCGCGCCCTCCAGTGCAACGCACCGACCGCTTACGCCGAGGCGTTCAGGTTCGAGCACACCTACCCTTTCGCAGATATCCGGGCACTTCTCCCGCCGGCCCCGCCGACGCGACCGCTGTGGGTCAACAAGTAGGCGGCAGGGAGCGATCCTTCACGCTGCGAGCCTGACGCTCGGCATTGTTCGACCATGGAACGGCGCCGCTCGTTCAGAAGCCCACGCGGTCGCCGCCCTTCAGCACCAGCATCTCACGCGCTTCGCTCGGTGTCGCTATCTCAAGGCTCAGCTCTTCCACGATGCGACAAATCTTTGCGACCTGCTCCGCGTTGTCACGGGCGAGCTTGCCCTTGCCGACATAGAGGCTATCTTCGAGGCCGACGCGCACGTTGCCGCCCATCATCGCGGCCTGCGTCGAGAACGGCATCTGATGACGTCCTGCCGCAAGCACCGACCAATAATAGTCGTCGCCGAAGAGCTTGTCGGCGGTCTCTTTCATGAACATCAGATTACGCATGTCCGCGCCGATGCCGCCGAGAATGCCGAAGATGAGCTGCACGAAGAAGGGCGGCTTGACGAGCCCGCGGTCGACGAAATGAGCAAGATTGTAGAGGTGGCCGACATCGTAGCACTCATGCTCGAAGCGCGTGCCGTGCTCCTCGCCCAAGACCTTGAGAATGCGCGCGATGTCGCGGAACGTGTTGCGGAAGATATGGTCGTCGGTGTTGCGGAGGTAGGGTTCCTCCCAACCGAACTTCCACTTCGGATAACGATCGGCCACCGGAAAGAGTGCGAAGTTCATCGAGCCCATGTTCAGCGAGCACATCTCCGGCAGGATCTTCAGCGGCGCGGTGAGCCGCTCCTCTACGGTCATCGTGAGGCCGCCACCGGTCGTGATGTTGATCACCGCGTCGGTCGCCTGCTTGATGCGCGGCAGGAAGCGCATATACGCCTCGGGATCGGGCGTTGGCGCACCGGTCTCGGGGTCGCGGGCATGGAGATGCAGGATGGCAGCGCCCGCCTCGGCGGCGCCGATCGCCTGAGCGGCGATATCGTCCGGCTTGTACGGCAGCGCATCCGACATGGTCGGCGTGTGCACGGCACCTGTGATCGCGCAAGAGATGATCACCTTATTATTGGCCGCAGCCATATTTCCCTCCGCCGAAAGGGCCTACATTGTCGGAACGCACGGCACGCGGTCCAATAGCCGGGGCCGCGGATTCCGGTAGCAGAAACTCCACGAGTTCCGGACGCAATTACGGCCTTGACGCCGACTGCACAATTGAGGGCCGGTCGGGACGCCCATCGAAATATGCACCCGCGCGCCGCCCGCTCTATGCAACGAAGCCACAAGGCTCCAACAGAGACTTCATGAACCGCCCCGCTTCCCTAAAAACCTTGCGTCTCGAATTCCTGCCCGAGGGCGGGACTGGCAAGATTGCCCTCGTCACCATCGATAGCCCGCCGGTCAACGCCGGCTCGATCCACGTCAGGCGCGATCTTTTCGACACATTCACCGTGCTGACGGCAGAGAAAGATATCGCCGGCGTCATCCTGACCGGCGCAAACGGCAACTTCGTCGCCGGCTCCGACATCCGCGAGTTCGATGCGCCTCCGGTAGCGCCCCACCTGCCCGAGGTCATTGCTGTGATCGAAGCGCTCTCGGTCCCGGTCGTCGCGGCAATCGAGGGGGCGGCGCTCGGCGGCGGCTACGAGCTGGCGCTCGGCTGCGACTATCGCCTCGCCGCACCGAATGCCGTGGTCGGCCTGCCGGAGGTCACGTTGGGCCTCGTCCCCGGGGCGGGCGGAACGTTCAGGTTGCCGAGGCTGGTCGGTCCGGCAACGGCGATCGGCCTCATCACCTCCGGCCGCCGGGTGAAAGCAGAGGAGGCTGTCCGTCTTGGCATGGTCGACGCCGTTGAGGATGGCGACCTGATCGCGGCGGCTCGGCGCCTTATTGCCGGCGGGCTGAAGAAGCGCATCCTGCGCGAGCTACCGGCGCGGAGCGACAGCGAAGCGGACATCGATACCGCCGAAGAAGCCGCGCTTCGCAAGGCCGCTGGCGCATCGCCGTCGCCGAAGCGATCGCTGCGGTAAAGGCGTCGCTCACGGCGAAGGCCGAGCAGGCGCTCGCCAGCGAGCGCGAGGCGTCGCTCCGCCTCAGGCGCGGACCACAATCCCAAGCGCTGCGGCACCTGTTTCTCGCCGAGCGGGCGGCCTCCCGTCCGCCCGCCGGCGCGACCGCCCGGGCGATCTCGAAGGTCGGGGTGGCCGGCGCCGGCCGCATGGGTGTCGGCATCGCTCTGGCCTTTGCCGGCCGCGGATTTAGCGTGAGGCTGGCCGAGCAGAACGCCGAGGTCCTTGCCGCCGCCGACAAGGCGCTCGCCGACTCCGCCAAGGAGATGGCCAAGCGCGGCCGTGTGCCGTCCGCCGAAATTGTGACCGAATCGTATCTCGGCCGGTCCCCTTTCGGAGATGGCCGATTGCGATCTCGTGGTCGAAGCGATCACGGAGGACATGAGCGCCAAGATCGCGCTCTTCGCAGAGCTCGCGGAGATCGTCCCGCGTGAGACGATCCTTGCGAGCAACACCTCCTATCTCGATATTAACCAGCTCGCCGCCGCCGTCTCGAACTCCGAGCGCGTCGCCGGGCTGCATTTCTTCAACCCGGCGCACATCATGCGACTCGTCGAGGTCGTTCAGGCGGACAAGACCTCGCCGATGTCGTCGCAACACTCCTCGCCCTCTGTCGCAAGCTCGGAAAGGTGTCGGTCGTCGCACGGGTCGGCGAAGGCTTCATCGGCAATCGCATCTTCAACGCCTACCGCAACCAGTGTGAGTTCTTGCTCGAGGAAGGCGCCTATCCGCAGGAACATCGACCGCGCCATGACGGAGTTCGGCATGGCGATGGGTCCCTTCGCGGTATTCGACCTTGCCGGGCTCGATGTCGCCTGGGCGATGCGCAAGCGCCTGGCGCCTACCCGCCGGCCCGATGCGCGCTACGTCCCGATCCCCGACACGCTCTGCGAAGAAGGGCGCTTCGGAAGGAAGAACGGCAAGGGCTGGTACGACTATTCGAGCGGCACGGCGATGCCGGATCCGCATGTCCACCAAGTGATCGATACCGCCTCGCTTGCGAAGGGCATAGAGCGGAAGCCGATCCCGCCCGACCTAATCCGTTCGCGGCTGCTTGCCGCCATGGTCAACGAAGCAGCATGGGCGCTCGAGGAAGGCATTGCCGCCCGCGGCTCCGACATCGATCTCGTGCTCGTCAATGGCTACGGATTTCCGGCGCTGAAGGGCGGATTGCTCCACTGGGCAGCGCGGCAGCCACGTGCAGAGCTCCTCGATGCGATCAAGCAGATGGCGATCGCAAGCGGTCCCGGAATCCGCGTCGCGCCGAATCTGGAGAACGTGCTCAAAGAAGCGGAGGCCGTCTGAGGCTTAAGGCTTTCAGATCGGCCTGCGGCCCTCCCCGGTGGTAGGCTTCGCCAGCGAGGGACTGAAGCACAGCGCCTCGAACGCCATCGCGACCGGCGAATTTGTGGTCAACCTCGCCACGCGCGACATGGCCGAGGTCATCAACGTCACCTCGACGCGCGTGGAGCCGGAGGTCGACGAGTTCGACTTCGCGGGGATCGAGCGCATCCAAAGCCGCCTGGTTGCGACTCAGACTGCGTCACGAAGCCGAAGCATTTCTTGATGTTCCAACAGGTCGCCTAGACGCAGAACTCTGGCGACATGGTACCGCAGCAATCGCAGCACCTCTGTGTATTTCGTCCGGATTCAGGAACGTTTGTCGCACTAATGGCGAGCAGCTGCGCCATCAGGTGGCGTGCGTTGCTGTCGTGACGGACCCCTACCTGGCAAAACCGCCGATCACCTCCCTGTACACCGGATCGGCCCCCTCCAACTCCTTCTTAAGCGCCGCGCCCGGCCTGCCGTAAACCGTCATCCCCGTCGGCTCGACGAGGGCCATCAAACGATCGGCAAAATTCTCGTTGAACGACGCTAGATGCCGGAGTGCCGCATCGGAGTCCGCATAGCGCTCGTGGACCTCGGCCGTTTTCTTGTCGTCGCTGATTGTCCATTCGTAAGTCAGCGTTCCGGGCTCATTGGCCCGCGACGTGTCGGCCATCTCCTGGATCAGGTCCTTGAGCTCGTCCAGTTTTCCAGTCTTGATCGCCACGCCGAACGTCCAGAAAATGTTCAACGCCGTACTGTGGTCGTCTGCTGCCAACTGCATGTCCTCCCTTTGGCTCTTTCTGACATATTCCGCCTATCCGTTCCATCAGAGCGGCCACCTGCGTCGTGGGTGGGATGTCGGCGCGGTCGGCTGAAATCGTCGAGCGGCGCTCGAGAATAGCCAAACAGGTATCCCCCGCAGCGCGGTAACGGTACGCGTCACGAAGCAATAGGCGCGCCCGTGCCAGCGGTTTGCGTAAAGGGCGCCGCCGATGACGGCCGCATCGTAGCCGCGTACCCGGTGCGATCCGGAAGCCGGCTCCAGGACCACATCAAGCCCTTCGCGCCGGGGCTGGTCTCCAATGGTTTGCGCGATGCCCTCTGTGCCGCCGCGCTTCGAGCCCCATCTTACCAGGACGCGCATGACCCGCCTCCGCCGCAGTCCGGCTTTGCGATGTCCATCGCGCGGACACGGGCCTGTGGTTGAGCCAAGTCAAGATCAAAAGCCACCTGCGCATCGTGGAGCTCTTTGCTGCTCGACCGAGCTGCGCCAGCGGCGGGCGGCGACAGGAGCTAGACGCGCGACGCCGCAGTGCGCCGCCGCCGATGAGCCAGGATCTTCCTGAGCATCGGCAGAAAGAGTGTGAAGATCGTCGCGACGATGAGGATGCTCGCGACCGGACGGCCAAGCATGAACCGCAGCATGTGGTGATCCGAGATCAGCATGGTCTGATGGAAGGAGCGCTCCGCGGTCTCGCCGAGTACCAGAGCGATCACCAGCGTCAGTCGCGGGTAATCGAAGCGGATCATCACATAGCCGACGATCCCCATGATCAGGCAGAGGATGACGTCCGCAGGCTTGCCTTCGAGAACGAAGACGCCGGTGAGCGAGATCGCGACGACGGCCGGCACCAGGACGTTGACGTTTAAGAAGGTGATCAGCACCAGCCAGCGCGCGACGAGCAGGCCGAAGACGGAGGCTCCGACCGCGGAGAGCGTCAACGCGACGATGAGGCCGTATATCTCATGCTCGTGGTAGAGCAGGATCGAAGGCCCCGGATCGATGCCGTGCAGGACGAGGATACCGAGAAACACCGCAGTCTCGGCGCTGCCTGGAATACCGAACGCCACCGTTGGAATCAGCGACCCGCCGTCCTTGGCATTGTTGGCCAATTCCGGCGCAATGACCCCGACGATATTGCCCTTGCCGAACGAATCCGGATCGCGCGAGGCATGGACGGCGGACGTGTAGGCCAGGAACGACGCAACGGTTCCGCCGAGCCCGGGGATCGCCCCTATCAATGTGCCGATAGCGGAGCCGCGAATGAGGGTCGGCCAGTGTCGAAAGACGGCGACGATGCCGTCGCGGATGCCTGAGATTTGCCGCGTGGCGTCCCCTTCCTTGGACGCGATCGCGCCACCCTTCAGCGCCAGCTCGATCATTTGACTGATGGCGAACATGCCGGTCAGGGTCGGCACGAGCGGAATCCCGTCCCAGAGGTAGTCGATACCCAGCGTGAAGCGCTGCTGACCGGTCATCGTGCCGATGCCGACGAAGGAGAACATGAGCCCGACACCGCCGGCGATAAGACCGCGCAGCAGCTTGCCGCGCGCCGATACGGCGATGGCCGTCAGTCCGAGCAGCGTGAGAAGAAAGAATTCCGCAGGCCCGAACAAGAGCACGATCTGCTTCGCCACCGGGATGAACAGGAGCAGCGTGAATAGCCCTATCAGCCCGCCCAGCGCCGAAGCAGTTGCCGAAGCGCCGATCGCGAGGCCCGCTTTGCCCTGCTGCGCCAGAGGATAACCGTCGAAAACGGTAGCGGCGTTCGGCGCCGTGCCGGGCGTGTTCAGGAGAATCGCAGTAATCGACCCGCCGAATGACGTGGCGCCCATGACGCCGCCGGCGAGATACATCGCGTCGATCGGCTCCATGGAGTACGTGACCGGGATGAGCAGGGCGAGCGCGGTGGTCCCGCCGAGACCCGGTATCACGCCGAAGCAAAGGCCGAGCGCGACGCCGATCAAGACGAACACCAAGCTGCCGCCCGTCAGAACCTCGACGAGCGAGCTGTATAAGAGGTCGAGATTCATTGCCGGCTCACGCGGATTTCACAACAAGAGTCTGACCGGCTCGAGGCCGGTCAGGCTCCTCCACTCACCGTCACTCAGACGCCAGGATGTCCTTGTACTTGGCGTAGAACGTCGACAGGTCGGACATCATGGCTGCCGTCTCCGCGCCGCCGATCACCTCAAGGTCGACGCCGGCGCCGGCAGCCCATTCCTGCACTTCGGGCGTGGCCGCCGCTTCGATAAATGCCTGCGAGAGCCGATCGCGGATATCCTGAGGCATCCCCGGAGGCCCGCCGATGACCCGGCGCAGGTCAAGCTTGGCAAGATCCTCGTGGCCAAGCGCGCCGGTGCTCTCCACGCCCTTGACCGCCTCGTCCTTAGTGTAGGTAACGATGTACTTGAGGTCGCCGGAATCGACGTATTTCTTCAACGAAGAGATCGGCTTCAGCGTTCCGTCGACTTCGCCACGCATGACCGCGATCATGGCGTCGTTCGAGCCTTTGTAGCCGTTGACGTCGGTGAGCGGGCAATCGATGAGCGCGAACGATACGCGCGTCGTCACCGACGCGGTGGACGAAGCACCGGTATCGGACATCTTGACGTTGCGGCCCTGGCCGCAGAGGTCCGCCAGAGTGTCGATCTGCGAATCGCCCTTCACGGCGATCGCGTAGCGGTCCGTTGCGAGGTTGGCGATCCAGCTCACCGCGGAGAGATCGAAGCCCATGTCGGTGCCGAGCACTTGAGTCACAGTGAAGCCCGGGATGTTGTAGATGCCGATCGTGTATCCGTCGGGCTCTGCGCGAGCCACGGTTTGAGCTCCCTTGGCACCGCCGGCGCCGGCAATGTTCTCCGGCACAACTTGCGCACCCAAGATTTTCTCGAGCGCGGGTGCGAAGGCGCGCACGATCGTATCGAAGCCGCCCCCCGGGCTATATGGGATGACGAACGTGATCGGCTTGTCGTTCGGCCACTCCGCCGCTGCCGGCAGCGCGACGAGGATCAGCGCGACTGCCGCCAGACTCCGTCCTATCCATCTACGCACCATTGTCTGTTCCTCCCTGGTTGCGTCCTGCTGAAGCGCGCAGGCACCGAGCTGTGATCTTGAGCCACTCCTCGATCGGCAGGCCTTCGTCCATCAAGCCTAGAAGCCGCGCGGGTCGAAGAAGACCCCGCGATAGAGCCGGTAGTTCAAAAGGATCTCGAAGACTCCGTAGACAAAGACAAAGATGACGGCTGACACGATCAGGCTCTCCAGCCACCGCCGCTTTCCGCTGATCGTCATGTAGAGAAAGATGTAGATCGGGACAGTCGGAAGGATGCCGACCAGCATCATGCCGGCGACGCAACCGACCATCCACGCGACCTGCACGAACTCGTCGGCGAAGCGCGGATCGTGCTTCATTTCCGGACTGCGGAAGTCCGCGCCCCAGAAGTCGCGCAGCCCTGCGATCGACTGCTGTTCGAAACGGCAAATGAGGTCGAAGGCTCCGAGGACGAACAGCCCGATCGTCACGAGCATCGGCACTTCGCGTGCCGTCGCGTTGTAACGGAGCGTCCATACGAACAAGACAACCGCAAGCGCCATCACCACGAGCGGCGGGTAGATCGAGCGAACAAAGCGCGGGGCAGGCCGGTGGGCGTCGGTCATCGCGGTTCGATCCCGCTCTGTCGCGAGGGAAACAGCAGCGACTTGATTACGACAGGCACAGCGCCGGTCTCGCGAAGCCCCTCTCCGATGTCGACGAAGTCGAGCTCCTTAAGCTCGATGCCGTCGATCGATACGATCGGATTGACGAGCCTTTCCTCCTCCCGGCAGTGAGTCCCGATTAATCCGCCGATGTCCCCGTCGACGATGAGGACGAGCGGATGACCGGCTGCCAGGACGGGCCTCAGGCCGGCAATCAACCCGCGGCAGAGCCCGCGCAACCTCCCGAAGGTCGCCGATCCGGACCAAGGCAGCGCCACGGCGACCGCCCGCCTCCCGTCGGCAAGGTCAAGGCGAGCGAGCGAGGCCGCCACCGCGGTCGCTACGCGTGTGGGGTCAATAATGTCGCCGGTCAGATCAAGCGCCGGCGTGATGACGGGAACGTTGCGGATGGGCACGACGCCGGGCGGATCCAGGAAGATCGTGCTGCCGCTGACCTGCACGGTGTACTGCGAGGCGCCTACGACCGTCGCGCGGATGCCCTGCGGAGCCGTCGCAATCGGAGCACCGAGCCGTCTCGCTTCGCTCTTGACCGCAATCGCCAATTCCGAGCCGAGATCGTTGAAATGCCCGGCCTCGCGACCGCAGATATATTCCGACACGCCGCCGGAGAAGAGAATGCTTCCGACACGCGACGGCGGAACGAGCGCCGGGAGGCGAAGCCAGCCGTCGATCTCCTCGCCGCTCGCCGCGGCGATGATGCTTGCAGCCATGCGCGCCGCCAACGCGGCTCGTGCCTCATCGTCCAGGTGGCCGCCGACATCCAGCGGAATCCCTAACGCCTCCAGGTACCGTTGGCCGAACGGCTCGATCCGCTCCACGCGCCCGTCATTATCGAAGACGATAAGCCGCGCGCCGGCCTCCACGGCCGTCATCGAGACAACCTCGCCGCGTCGGCAGACGGCGATCTTTGTGGTGCCCCCGCCGATGTCGATGCTCATCACCGCTGCATCGGCCTCCAGCGAAAGGGCGACGGCCCCCGAGCCGTGAGCCGCCATGAGCGCCTCCAGCGCATCCCCGGCGCTGACTGCGACGAACTTCCCCGCCTCCGCCGAGAAGAGCTCTCCGATGGCGCGGGCGTTCTCCCTTCGCACTGCAACGCCGGTCAGGATCAGTGCGCCGGTGTCGACGGCGCTCGGAGTCAGGCCGGCGGCCTTGTATTCGTCGGCGATGAACCCGCCAAGCGCCTCGGAGTCGATCTCGTCGTCGGACCGGTACGGCGTCAGCATGATTCCCGATTGGTGCAGGATGGATCGCTCGACGACGAGGTAGTGCGCGTCGAACCGCTCAAGCACGATCTTCGAGAAGAGCAGATGCGAGGTGGAGGACCCGATATCGATGCCGACGCTGGTCAGCTCGATCTCGTCCTCCTCGATGAGGCTCCGGCTGCTGCTGGAAAAGAAGATGCGGCCGCCGGGCGGCAGCTCCAGGTCAGCGCCGATGGCCTCGTTCGGTCTCATGCGTCGGTTGGTTTCACGTAGCGTGACGGCTCCATCCGGCTCGTCGCGCCGTTGACCTTGATCGAGCGTGCGAACTCCTCGCGCACGAACTTGTCCTCCATCCAGTAGGGAATGGAGGTGCCTCCCTCCGGTATGTCCATGCCGGTGTAGTCGATCTGCTTCTCGCCGGGCGGCAGCCCGGTCACGAGGCTCGGATGGTTGGGCCCGAACCACGCCGTCAGTCGGAACGGCTCGTTCGAGGTGTTGAAATGCTGATGGTACCAGCGTGCGCCACCTGGGGCAGCGCTGACCATGCCGACCGGCTCGTAGTCGACGCGCTTCACCCGGTCGCCGTGGCCATCTGACCAGGGCGTCACGCCGCATTCCTCGGGCCACGTATAGGTGTAGCCCTTCCCTTTGACGCAGATGAGGATCGCCGCCGAGGTATGGGCGTGCGCCTTGGAATAACGCCCGGTCTCGTGCTGTCCGATCCACAGGTAGAACTTGTTGCCGGTCATGAACGGCTCGACCCGGCGCCAGCCCGGTGATCTGCGATTGTCGAGCGGAAGCTCGCAATTGAAGACGTCCGGCACGAGATTGGTGCGCCGCATCGCAAGCCCGCGGATCGGGTCCGGCTCGACATCGTCGACCGGCTTGTAGAAGTCGTCGTCGGCCGAGAAGCGGTTCCCGAACGCATAGGGGCAGTTGAAGATGAAGTCGGTATTTCCGACCAGGTTCATCACGTTCGGCGCCGTCGTGCCGCCGAGGAGAAGCGCCGGGCTCGAGGTGGCGTTGACGATTCGGTGATAGGCGTTGACGGGAATCGAGAAGAGCGAGCCCGTCTGCCACTCGAAGACGTGCTTCTTGCCGCCCTCTTCGGCCCAGACTTCGGTGGAGCCGCGCCCCTCCACCACCAGATAGATTTCTTCGTAGATGTGCCTCTCGACGTTCAGCGCCCCCGCTCCTGGAACCTCGACGACGTAGCAGCCCCATTTCCCTTCGGTGCCGTGCAACTGGATGTACGAGCCTCGGCCGCCCATGCGCTCCCAGTCGACGAGCGGTAGATCCTGCACCTTGCGAATGCCGACACCGCGGAAGACCGGAAGGCCTTCGGACTCCATGAACAGATCGTAGTCGGATTTAGGTTGGCCGAACTCTCCGAAGCCGGCGCGCTCCCCGACGCGCGGCTCATGCCAATGAACCATTCCGTCAAGCTTGTGCATGCTCGCTCCGACTTCGACCTGGGTGCTCGCTCAAGCGCATCGCAAAAAACTAAAGAGAGAAGCGGAAAGCGTCAACGGGACAACGGTCCGTATAGCGGAACGCACTCTGATTTGTTGGTGCGCGGACGCCTAGAATTGAGAACGGCTGGCGCTCCTCGGCGCTGTGCCGAACAGAAAACCGGGTTGGGAGGGCAGATCGTTTTGGCGGAGGAATTGGTCACGCCGGCGGAGAGAGAAGACAGAGGCGTGAGCCGCCAACACCTCCTTTCCAATCGCAGTTTCCTGCTCTTCATCGCCACGCGGCTCTTCAACATGCTGGGCACGCAGGCGCTCACCGTCGCCGTCGGTTGGCAGGTTTATCGGATGACCGGCGATCCGCTGGACCTTGGCCTTATCGGGCTTGCGCAATTCGCGCCCGTTTTCGCGCTCTTCCTGGTCGCCGGAATCGTCTCCGACCTTTTCGACCGCCGCACCATCCTGGTCCTGTGCAACGTCGCGCATGTTCTCGTTGCCGGTTTCCTATTCGCATTCGGCGTCGCGGGCGGCACAGCGGTCGTATGGATCTTCACTATCCTCATCGTGCAGGGAGCAGCCCGCGGATTCTTTCAACCGGCAAGCCAAGCCGTGCTGCCGAACATCGTACCGGCAGCGCTCTTCCCCAACGCCATCGCCTATTCCTCCTCCACCAACAAAGTGGGGCAACTCGTAGGGCCGGCCGTCGGAGGCCTCCTTATCGCCGCCGTCGACGACTGGGTCTATGTTTGGATACTCGTGATGTTCGCTCTCGCAGCATTTTCGGCTGGCGCGATCGCGGTACCTCTTGCCATCCGCGCACCCGAGCGAACCCGCCTCGCGACGATCTTCCAGGGGCTCTCCTATATTCGAGAGAAGAAGATCGTGCTCGGCGCGATATCCATAGATCTGTTGGCCGTCTTCTTCGGCGGTGTGATCGGTATTCTCCCGGTCTTCGCCAGCGACATCCTGCACGTCGGACCGAGCGGACTCGGACTGATGCGCGCAATGCCCGCGATCGGCGCGCTCAGTATCGGAGTCTTCCTCTCCCAGCTCAAGTCACCGGGGCGGATGGGGTATGTCTTGTTTGGCTCGCTCGCTCTATTCGGCAGCTCGATCGTCGTCTTCAGCCTTTCGACCTCCTTCATTCTGTCACTCGCGGCGCTGTGCACCTACGGCGCTGCCGACATGATCAGTGTCTACGTGCGCGCGACGCTCGTTCAGATCGCGACGCCCGACGCGATGCGCGGACGCGTCAGCGCCGTCAATTCGGTGTCGATCGTCACCTCGAACGAGCTCGGCGACTTCCGCGCCGGCGTGATGGCGGCAGGAATCGGCACCGTTCCGGCAGTCTGCCTTGGCGGCGTCGTCACACTCCTGGTGGGAGCGGTATGGTGGCACATCTTCCCGGACCTCAAACGCGTCGACCGCCTCGATCGCGCGACGTGAGCCGAGACGCGCTCGCCCTTAGACCTTCACCGCCGTCATGATGCCTTTCGGGAAGATCTCCTCCGGCGTCGCCAGCCGGTGCGCGATCCCCTGCTGATGTGCGTAGAGCAGCAACTGCTCCCAGGTCGGCCGATTCTCCTCGATCCCGAAGGGGAACGGATCGCCGTCGAACATGTCGCGCATCTTGCGCGCATAGGTCGGCAGCCAGGCGAGCGGATAGCGCGACACAGCGGGATCGAGCAGCCGCTCGAGGCTCCGCTGCTTGGACGCCGCGAACGCGTTGTAGAGATTGCGTGCGACCCAGGGATTTGCGTCGAGGATATGCTTCTGCACCGCGATTATGTGCATGATCGGCCAGACGCGCGTCTCTTCGTAGTATTTCTCCTCCATCGCCAGATAGTCCGGGAAGAGCCGCACCACGTCGGGATGGCCGTCGAGAAAGCATTGCGGCGGCCGCGCGATGATGGCGCAGTCGAGCTCGCCCGACGCCAGCATCTCGCTGAGCGACTTGTCGGCAATGCGCGTCAACTCCACGCCCGCCGGCAGGCTGAGCTCGACCTTTTCGACGCGGCCCGCTTCGTTGGCGCCCGCCTGCACCCAGCGCACGTCCTGGAGCTTCACGCCCATGTCGTTGTGCATCCACCCGCGCATGTAGACCGCGGCGGTATGCGCCCATTCCGGCGAACCGACGCTCTTGCCCTTCAGGTCGGACACGCTCCGGATGCCGCTCTTGCGGTTCACGTAGAACGAGCCGAACCGGAAGAGCCGCGAGCATGGCACGGGCAGCCCGACGATGTCGGAATCGTCGCGCGTCACCTGCGCGGTGAACTTGGCGAACGACAGCTCCGACACGTCCCATTCGCGGTTGAAGGTGAAGCGGGCGAAGATCTCATGATGGCCAAGGGTGAGCCACGTATGCTCGATGCCCTCCGCCTGTACAAGGCCCAGCCTGAAGTCGCGAAAATGGTCGTAATCGGTCGTCGCGATAGAAAGCCTGATGCGGCTCATTCGTCCCCTCCCCTATCCCTGTTGCCCGGCACGTCGCCGGTCGTTCCGTCCTGTGGCACCGCGTGATTGAACGCACTGGTGATATCCGGCAGGGTCTCGGCCGGCAAAAACGCGAAGGAAATGCGTTGTCGGATTCGGATCGTTTTCTGCTCGCCGGCGTGATGGGCTGGCCCGTGATGCATTCGCGCTCGCCCGCGATTCACAACTACCTCTTCAAGCAGCATGGCCTCGTCGGCACCTACGTGCCGCTGGCGGTCAGGCCGGACGGCCTTGCGGCTGCGTTGAAGGCGCTGCCGGCGCTGCTCTTTTCCGGCTGCAACCTGACCATCCCGCATAAGCAGGAGGCGATGGCGATCGTTGACCGCGTCGATGCGGCCGGGCGGGCGATCGGAGCGATCAGCTGCGTCATCGTCGAGCCCGACGGATCGCTCACCGGCCACAACAACGACCATTTCGGCTTTATCGAAGGCATCCTCGACGCGGAGCCGGACTGGCGCGCCGATGCCGGACCGATCGTCGTCGTCGGCGCCGGCGGCGGCGGGCGCGCCGTGGTCTACAGCCTGGTGAACCGCGGCGCGCGGGAGATCCGCCTGATCAACCGCACGCGCTCGCGCGCTGAAGCGCTGAAAAGCGACATCCGCGGGCCGATCGACGTGCTGCCTTGGGAGGAGCGAAGCCGCGCGCTCGCCGGTGCGGCGATGCTGGTCAATGTCACCAGCCAGGGCATGCGCGGCAATCCTCCGCTCGACCTCGATCTGGCCGAGCTGCCGAAGTCGGCGCTCGTCTCCGACATTATCTACATTCCCGGCGAAACGCCGCTGCTTGCCGCCGCGCGCAAGCGCGGCAACCGCACGGTGAACGGTCTCGCCATGCTTCTTCATCAGGTGCGCCCCGCCTGGAAGGCCTGGTTTGGGATCGAGCCGAAGATCACGCCGGAGCTCCGCGCCGCAATCGAAGCTACGATCTAGCGCCATTTCCGGCGGCGTCACCTGGGTCGGTCGGCATTGAGGAACAGATGGTTGGACTTGGCATGCCTAGCGGATACCATGCTGCCCGGACGAGTCGTTGGAGGCCCGTTTGAAAACCTCCATCGCTACGGTTTCGATCAGCGGCGATCTCCGCGAGAAGCTCGCTGCGATTGCGGCGGCCGGGTTCGACGGCGTCGAGATATTCGAGAACGACTTTCTCGCTTTCGACGGGACCCCGGCAGAGGTCGGCCGGCTGGTTCGGGATCGCGGGTTGGAGATAACGGTCTTCCAGCCGTTTCGCGACTTCGAGGGGATGCCCGAGCCGGAGCGGGCTCGGACCTTCGACCGGGCCGAGCGCAAGTTCGATTTGATGCAGGAGCTCGGGACGGACCTGATGCTGGTCTGCTCCAATGTGTCGCCAAGGGCGCTTGGCGGGATTGATCGCGCCGCGGACGACTTCCGCGCGCTTGGCGAGCGCGCCGCAAAACGCGGGCTGCGCGTCGGCTACGAGGCGCTCGCCTGGGGCCGTCACATCAGCGACCACCGTGACGCCTGGGAGATCGTGCGGCGCACCGCGCACCCAAATATCGGGCTGGTGCTCGACTCCTTCCACACGCTCGCCCGCAAGATCGACGTGAGCTCCATCCGCGCCATCCCCGGCGACCGCATCTTCATCGTGCAGCTTGCCGACGCGCCGCTGATCGACATGGATCTGCTCTACTGGAGCCGGCATTTCCGCAACATGCCCGGCGAGGGCGACTTGCCCGTTGTCGACTTCATGCGCGCGGTCGCCGCTACCGGCTACGATGGACCCTTATCGCTGGAGATCTTCAACGACCAGTTCCGCGGCGGGTCTCCGAAGTCGATCTCCGTCGATGGCCGCCGTTCCCTCGTCTACCTCATGGACCAGGTCGCGCGGAGCGAGCCCGACATCGCGATCGACGTGCCGGCGATGCCTGATCGCGTTGGAGTGAAGGGCGTGGCGTTCGTCGAGTTCGCGGCAAACGAAAGCGAGGCGACTGAGCTGGCCGCTCTTCTCGAGACGTTGGGTTTCGCGCTGGCCGCGCGCCACAAGAACAAGGACGTGACCCTCTACCGGCAGGGCGACATCAACATCGTCATCAACACCGAGAAGGAAGGGCTGGCCTTCTCGTCCTATCTGATGCACGGCACCTCGGCTTATGCGATCGGGCTTCTTGTCGAGGATGCCGCCGCGACGGTGGCGCGCGCGAAGGCGCTCTCCGCCGAGCCGTTCGAGCAGCCGCGCGGGCCGGGCGAGCTCGTCATCCCGGCCATTCGCGGCGTCGGCGGCGGGGTGATCTATTTCCTCGACGACAAGAGTGAGCTCGGCCGCGTCTGGGAGATCGAGTTCGATCCGGTCGGCGGGGCGCCGCCTTTCGACGCGGGCCTGGCGACGATCGACCATGTCGCTCAGACGATGAGCTACGAGGAGATGCTGACCTGGCTGCTCTTCTACACCTCGATCTTCCGTACGTCGAAGTTACCTATGGTCGACGTGATCGATCCCGGTGGCGTGGTGCGTAGCCAGGTGATCGAGAGCGACAACAAATCCCTGCGCCTGACGCTGAACGGCGCGGAGAACAGTAAAACGCTCGCCGGGCACTTCTTTGCGGCCAGCTTCGGATCGAGCGTCCAGCATCTCGCCTTCGCGACGCGCGACATCTTTGCGAGCGCGAGAGACCTGCAGGCAAGGGGCTTCCGGGCTCTCGCGATGCCGCACAATTACTACGACGACCTTGAGGCGCGCTTCGGCCTTGACCCGGATCTCAGCGAAAGGCTGCGCGCAGAGAACATCCTCTACGACCGCGACGATGCGGGCGAGTATTTTCAGTTCTACAGCCAGACCTATGGGGACGGTTTCTTCTTCGAGATCGTCGAGCGCCGGGGCGGCTACGGCGGCTATGGGGCGTCTAACGCGCCGTTCCGCATCGCCATGCAACAGCGCGCGATCGCCAGCCCGGTTTCGGCCTGAGCGTCGCTACGGCAGCTTGGCGTGGTAGTAGTCCCAGGTCTTCTGGAAAAGGTTGGCCTTCCAAAGCTTCTCGCGTGACGCCTGCTGCTCGGCGGAACTGAAAACGTAAGGGTCGCCAATCTGCATCGCCATGTACTGGCGCTCCGCGTTTTCCTCCACGTAGGCGGCGAGCGCGAAGCACTCTCGCATGTCGACGCCGACGGCGACGACGCCGTGCGCTTTCAAGAGCACCGCAGGCCCCCGACCGAGCTCGGCGGCCAGGCGCTCACCCATCTCCTTGGTGTTCACCGACATCGGCGTATCCATGATCGGCGCGTCGGAGACGAGCACCCCTTGCGCGTAGACCGCCATTGGCCGATGCCCTGTCATGGTCAGATAGGTCGAGTATCTTGGATGCGTATGGGCAACGGCGTTTACGTCCGCTCGGGCCCGGTAGATCTCGCTGTGGATATGAAACTCAAGCGGCGGCCGCGCCGAGCCCTCGAGCAGATTTCCGTCGAGATCGATGCTGACGATGTCCTCCGTCGTTAGCGAGCTTCGCTCCGAAGCACCGCTGTTGATATAGAGGCTCGATGCATCGCGGCGGATGCTGCAATGGCCGTTATGGTCGATGTAACCGGCCCGCTCCAGCATACGGATGCAGTCGACAAGCTGCTCCTTGCCGTCCGGCATGTCTCATCCTCCTCAAAGTCAGACGCGCGTCGTCCAAAGCGCCCAGGCGCGAAGGCCGGCTTTCATGTTCACTGCATCGGCGAGAACGCCCTCCTCGGGGCTGAGCGCAGCCATCGGTCCGCCATAGAGCATCGTCTGGTGCTGAATTCGGGCGTTGACCTCGGTGTAGACGGCACGGAACACAGCGAGAGGCAGGTTGGGCCCGACGGCGACGCTACCATGCGCGCGCATCAGCACCACAGGCCGTTCGCCCAGCGCCTCCGCCAGCGCAACCCCCTTCTCCGGATTGCCGACGAGCATGTCGGTCGCCCCGAACTTCTTGCTGATGTCGAACACGGGAACGCCGCCAGCAAGAAACGCGGCATTGTGGAACATGGCCTGCATCGGCGTGCCGACGAGGCCGAAAGGGATGACAGATGGCGAGTGGCTGTGCACCACCGACATTACGTCGGGGCGCGCGCGGTAGACCTCGCCGTGGATGAAGCGCTCGAGGAACCCGGGCCGGGCATCGCCGCCGCAGGGGAGGCAGTCGAGGTCATATTCCACGATGTCGTCGGCCGTGACCAATGCCGGGGCGAGCGAACGCGACATGAGAAAACGGTCTTGCGCAAGCGGGTGTCGCATCGAGACGTGGCCGAAGGCGTCGACAACGCCCTGATCCGCGAGGATACGGCTCGCGGCGGCAAGGTCGGAAAGAAGCGCCGGATCGACGCGGCCACCGGAGGCAGGCGCGGAGCCGCCACCGCCCCGATCGGCTGGCGATAGCACCGCGAACGGCAAGGCGCCGCTTGCGGCGAGCCAACATCTGCATGGTCCGAACGACATGTTCCCTCCCGGCAGGCGCGCTACGACGTCTAGATCTTGAACGCTTCCAATGTCTCCGGCGCGAATAGCTCCTCCGGCTCCAACAGCCGCTTCGACAAGCCCTGCTCATGGTGATAGCGCAGGAAAGTCGCGAGGGTTTCGCGATTGCGGTCGAACCCGTAGGGCCAGAAATCCGGTCCCATCAGCGCAATGCTCTCTTCCACGTGCGCATTGAGCCACGGCAGCATGGCCTTGAGTGCCGCAGTCTCGTTCAGGTCAGCATAGGTCCTCGCCTGCGCCGCCACGAAGGCCTTGAAGAGTGCCTGCGCTACCCAGCGATTCGCCTCGTAGACGTCGCGGCGAATGGCGACGCAATGCATGATCGGAAACAGCCCGGTCTCTCGGTAGTAGCGCTTCTCCACCTCGACGTAATCCTGAAAGAGCCGCACCACCTTGCCGTCGCCCTTGCGGAACGAGGACGGCGCGCGAGCGGTGTAGAGCGCGTCGATTTCGCCCTCGTGCAGCATCTGCGACAATGTCTGGTCCGGGCCGATCGGCTCGACGCGGAAGTTCGTCGGGAGATCGAGCTTCACCTTCTCGCTGCGCCCGGGCTCCTCCTCGCCGCCCGTCACATAGGTGACGCCGTCGACCGGCACGCCGTAGTGGTCCGACAGAATGCCGCGAATCCAGACCGGCGCCGTCATCTGGTACTCGGGATTGCCGACCCGCTTGCCGATCAGATCCTTCGGCGTGCGGATGCCGGCTTCGGCATTCACGTAGATGCTGGAATGCCGGAAGAACCGGCTGGGAAAGACAGGTATGGCGATGAACGGCTTGTCCGGCTTGGAGAGCGACACCGTATAGGAGGAAAGCGACAGCTCCGCCGCGTCGAACTCGCGATAGCGCAGCATGCGGAAGAAGGTCTCCTCGACCGGCATGTCGAGATAGTTGATGTCGATGCCGTCGGCCTGGACGGAGCCGTCGGCAAGCGCCCGCGTGCGGTCGTAGTTCCAGCAGCCTAGTGCGAGCTTCAGCTTTGCCATGCTCCTCCCCTGCCGAGCCTTTCTCGGTCAGTAGAACTGGTCGAAGTGCACTTGATCCATCGGCACCTTTGCCTCGAACAGCATGCGCTGCATCGCCTCGCCCATGGCCGGCGGTCCGGCGAAATAGATTTCGAAGTCTGCCAGACGGTCGCCATGCGCTTCGCGCACGACGTCATGCACGAAGCCTGTCAGTCCCGACCAGGTAGGGTCCGGCTCCGAAACGGCGCAATCGTATGTGATGCGATCGCCAAAGCCGGCCAGCTCCGAGAGCAGCGCTTCCCCGCAAATGTCGCGCGCGCCGCGCCCGCCGTAGAAGAAGCGGATCTGCCGGTCCTTCAGCCTCTCGGCGCTCTCGGCAGCGCGCGCGATGGAGATCATCGGCGACAGTCCCGACCCGCCGGCAACAAGGAGAAGATCGCGCGGCGCATCCGGTCTGTAGGTAGGCGAGACCGTAGGGACCGTCGGCCTTGATCGTCGTCCCGCTCTTTATGCTGTCGAAAAGCGTTCCTGTAGCCGCGCCGCCCGGGACACGCTTGATCTGGAACGACCACGCGCCCGTGTCGCCGTCTGTGTTGCAGTACGAGTAGGCGCGCTGGCCCTCCACGCCTGGAAACTCGAGAAGGGCATATTGGCCGGGGAGGAATGGCGCCGCGCCATCGGTGCGGAAGCGGAACTCGCTCAAATCGTGCGTAAGCGGAACGACCTCCGTCAGCGTGATGGTGCGGTGGACCGGCCGATGCATGCTGACGCAGCCGGCGTCGAGCCGCACCTTGATCCGGCAGTCGCCGCGCGGGACCGCCTGGCATCCGAGCCAGCGGTTGCGCTTCAGGTCGCGCTCGCTCCACGCCGGCGGATCGGCACGCCGGTGATCGACCTCGCCCGAGAGAAGCTCGAAGCGGCAGTTGCCGCACGATCCGACATTGCACTCATAGGGGAACCCGAGCCCGCTCCGGAGCGCGGCACGCAGGATCGTATCCTTTGCGTCGCATTCGAAGGAGCTCGCATTCTCGATCTCGATCTTCGCCATGACACGCGTGGCGGAATTACCCGACGGCGCGCGCCGGCGGATGGTACCCGAGGCGCGTGGAGATCATTTCGGCGGTCCCAATCACATGGGGGACGAAGCCGGTCAGAGCTCTGCGCGAGAGACGCTGGCTCGGGCCGGCGACGCCGACCGCCGCCACCACAAATCCCTCGGCGTCGCGCACCGGCGCGGCCACGCCGCGCGTGCCGATTTCACTTTCCTCGTTCTCCACCGCGTACCCCTGCTGACGAATGATTCTGAGCTGCTGGCGGATGCGCGCTTGGTCGGTGACGGTGTTGTTCGTGCGCGGGGAGCGGTCGCCCGCCAGCACCGTCTCAACGACGGAATCGGGCTGGAAGGCGAGAATCGCCAGACCTTCGGCCGAACAGAACGCCGGCTTCAGCGTACCAAGCTGCGACCCGAGCCGCACCGGCTGCACGCTCTCAAGATCGTAGATGTAGGTCACGTGGTTGCCCTGCAGGATGGCGAGATGGACGTTCTCGTTGGTCACCCTGCGCAACTCGCCGAGCAGCGGCTTGGCTTCATTGGAGAGATCCATGCGCCGCCGCACCAGCGCCCCGAGCGTGAACAGCGTCACGCCGAGCCGGTAGCGCTCGGTCTCCGGGTTCTGCTCAAGCAGCCCCTCCGCCACGAGCGTCGTGGCAAGACGGTGCACGGTGCTCTTGGACACGGAGAGGCGCTTGGATAGCGCGCTGATCCCGATTTCCGTGTCCTTCTCTGAGAAGGCCTTCATTAGATGGATCGCCGTCGAGACCGATGACAATCGGGTCTTGGCGCCCTTGCTCTGAGCCATGCTCTGCTCACTCCATTCCTGGCCGCCGCGCGTGCTACACCGATTCCGCCGGGGTCCGTTCCACGGATAGGAACAGCGTTCTTGTATTCGATTGAAAGGCGAACGGGCAAGTCAGCCTGCGCCGGTGGCGCGCGCCGCAGGCGGCACCTCCCGGCCCTGCCGCGGGATCGATGTGAACATCCACCACGCAGGGCCTGCCGGCGCGAGCGGTCTCGACCGCCTTCTTCAAGGCCGGCCCGAGCTCGCTTAGCTCGACGATCGGTCCATATCCGTCAACGCCTTGCGCCCGCGCCATCTGCGCGATGTCGGGCGCCGGCCCGTCGATGGCCTGGCCGACCCACTTGTTCCCCGTGTTGCGGCCGCGCGTGCGCGCGACGCTCTCCTGATGCTGCTCGTCGTTGTAGTAGGAGCGGTTGTTGGAAACGATGATGATCGCCGGGATTTGGTAATGTGCGGCCGTCCACAGCGCGTTGATGCTCATCAGTGTGTCGCCGTCGCCGAGCACGCCGACCGTTAGCCGCCCGCTATCCTTCAGCGCCAGCGCCGTGCCGATCGTAACGCCGGGGCCCGCGCCGACGCCACCGCCGCCATCCTTGCCGAGATAATCGAGCGGTCCGCGGTGCGGCCAGAGCTCGCACGGCCAACCACGCGGCAGGGCAGCGAAAGTCACCGGCTGACCGTCCACCGCGTCGGACAGGGCCCGGGCGACATGGCGCGAGCGTGATGGCAGCACCCGTCGCCTCCGCTGACTTCTTCACCGGCGGCGTGAACCAGGACACGCCCTCCTCCCCTTCCGGCAACAACGCCAGCAGGCCCGCTGCCGCCTGATCCGGATCGCCGAGGAGATGCACATCGACCGGCGGCAGCGCGCTGTGCTCCTTTCCCCAACCGTTATGCAGATGAACGTCCTGGCCGGCATGAATGATCGTCGCCGACGGCGGACGCCGTTCGAAGGCTTCGTTGAGCAGGCCGCCGAGGTCGATCCATCCGAGACTCGAGAATCACGTCCGCCTCGTTGAGCGCGGCCTTGCCAGGAGCCGAGAGCTTGTTGAACGGCGTCGCGGCGTGGAGCGGATGATCGCTCGGCACCATGGCGCCGGCTTTCAGATCGGAGAGCATCGCCGCGCCGAGCCGTTCGGCAAGCGCGACACGGCGCTCCCAGTCGGCATCGGTCCGGCGGCAGCGGCCGAATAGGATCAGCGGCCTTTTCGCCTGTCGCAGAAGACGCGCCGCCTCCGACAGCGCGCTCGGATCCGGCGCCGAAGGTGGCGGTGGTGCGAAGCGCGCCGGGTCGGGCAATTCCGGCTCCCTGTCGAGCCGCTCTTCCTGCAAGGCGGCGTCGAGGCAGACATAGACCGGCCCCTGCGGAGCTGTTCCAGTCGTTTGCCAGCCGCGCAGGATCGCTTCTGGGATCGCCGCGACGGAGCCGGGCTGATCGTCCCACTTGATGAAGTTACGCACGAGCCCCGCCTGGTCCTGCGACGTGTGGAGCCAGTCGATCCACGGCCGCCGCTGCGTCGCATCGAGCGGGCCGGTCGCGCCGAGTATGAGCATCGGCTGCCGGTCGCACCAGGCGTTGAAGATCGCCATCGTCGCATGCATGAGGCCGACATTGGAGTGCACCGCCACTGCCAGCGGCTTGCCGCTCGCCTTCGCGTAGCCGTGGGCGATCGCCACGGCATGCTCTTCGTGCAGACAGAGAAGCATCTGCGGGCGCACGTTGCCGAGATGATTGACGAGGCTGTCGTGCAGACCCCGGTAGCTCGCGCCTGGATTGAGGGCGATGAAGGGGATGTCCAGTCGGCGCAGCATCTGCGCCGCTACGTCGCTTCCCCAACCGATCGACGGGTCGAGCGGCTCGGCCGGCTCTTCGCTGCGGATGTTCGGCTTAAGGGCCGACGATGCGGCAGTGTCTTCTGCTCTTGTCAGTGCCACCCGATCTCTCCCAAGACCTTGTTCCGCATCAAGGAACGGCGTTCTAGACAATAGGTGCCGCGCATCTAGGCTGTCAACAAACCTCGCCAGGCCCCCTAAGCACACCCAGACACATGCAAAGCTCCGGCAAAGAGAGTGGGGCCCGGTTCGAGGACTGGCGGTTCATCACCGGGCACGGCCGCTTCACCGGCGACCTCCACCGAGACGGTCTCCTCCATGCCCACTTCGCCCGCGCCTCCGTCGCCCGCGGCAGGCTGCAATCGGTCGATGTCACCGCCGCAAGAGCTGCCCCGGGCGTCGTGGCGGTGTTCACCGTCGACGACCTCCTCCGTGACGGGCTGCCGGATCTGCCACAGGACCTCGTCGCACCGCGCGACGACGGTGGCCAGCCCTTCAGCGCCGCACGCCCCTTTCTCGCGCGCGAACATGTGCGTTTCGTCGGCGAGCCGATCGCGCTCGTCGTTGCGGAGAACGCGATGGCGGCGGCAGATGCGGCCGAGCTCATTGCGGTGGAGATCGACGACGAGCCGCCGGTCATCGGTCGCGCCGCGGCGCTCGCCCCCGGCGCACCGCGCGTGTGGGCCGAGATGGGCGACAACGTCGCCTTCGTGCGCCGGCTCGGCGACGAGCAGGCGACGCACGACGCGATGGCGACGCGCCGCGCATGTGACGCGTGTGGAGCTTGACGTCAGCCGTGTCGTGGCGGCGACGATGGAGTCGCGCGCCGCTCTCGGCGAATGCGATGCAGCCGGCCGACTGACGCTGACCACGAGCACGCAGGCGCCTTTTGCGCTTCGCAACCGGCTTGCGGATCAGGTGTTCGACGTCGATCGCACCATGATCCGCGTCGTGGCTCCAGACGTCGGCGGGTCGTTCGGTATGAAAGGCGGCGTCTATCGCGAGGACGTGCTGGTGCTGTGGGCGGCCCGCAAGCTCGGGCGTCCGGTACGCTGGGTCGCCGATCGCACCGAGGCTTTCCTGTCCGATGATCACGGACGCGACGTGCATGTGACTGCGGAGCTTGCCCTCGACGAGCTCGGAGCGTTCACGGCCCTGAGCGCTCGCTTTGCGGTCAACGTAGGCGCCTATCTCGCCCGCCGCGCCCTCTTCATGACCAACAACATCGGCGGCATCGCAGGCGTCTACCGCACGCCCGCGATTTTTGCGGAGATTCTCGGCTTTCACACCAACACCGGGCAGGTCGCGCCCTATCGCGGCGCCGGGCGGCCGGAGGCGACCTATGTCGTCGAGCGGCTGATCGACGAGGCGGCGCGCGAGCTCGGCGTCGATGCGTTCGATCTGCGCCGCCGCAACCTGATCACGCCCGACCAGATGCCCTTCAAGACCGGGCTGGTCTTCAACTACGATTGCGGAGATTTTCCCAGCACGATGGACCGCGCTGCCGAGCTCGCCAAGCTTGGCGGGTTCCGCGAGCGGCGGGCCGCGGCCGAGGCACAAGGCCGGCTGCGCGGCATCGGCATCGCCAATCCGATCGAGATCGCCGCTGGGCCGCTGCGGGGGCCACGCAAGGACGTCGCCGCAGTCACCGTCGCGCCCGACGGGAGGATTGAAATCCGGACCGGCGCCGTCTCCACCGGCCAGGGACACGAGACCGGGCTCGCGCGCATGGTCGGCGACATGCTCGGAGCACCCGCATCCTCCGTCACCTACCGGCAGGCCGACACGGATCTCCTGCCGGAGGGGCGCGGCGCCGGCGGCTCGGCCGCGCTCGCCGTCAGCGGCCCTGCTCTTCTCAAGGCGACGCAGTCCCTCATCGAGGCCGGCCGCATGATCGCTGCGGGTGCGCTTGAAGCGGATGCGGCCGACATCGAGTTCCGCGCCGGATCGTATGTCGTCGCGGGCACCGACCGCGCGATCGCGCTCGTCGACGTCGCTGGCAAGGCGGACGCTGAGCACGGGCTTTCGGCATCCGACGAATTTCTTCCCGAGGCGGTCACCTACCCGAACGGGTGCCACATCGCGGAGGTGGAGATCGAGCCGGAGACCGGCGCGGTCCGTCTCGTCAGCTATACCGGCGTCGAGGACATCGGCACCGTCATCAACCCGGCTCTGGTCTGACGGGCAGATGCACGGCGGCATAGCCCAGGGCGCCGGCCAGGCGCTTGGCGAGGCGATCCAATACGATCCTGAATCCGGCCAGCTGCTGACTGCCACCTTCCTCGACTACCGGATGCCCCGCGCCTCCGACATGCCGGAGCTGCGGCTCGATTCGCTGCCGGTGCCGACGGCGGTCAATCCGCTCGGCGTGAAGGGCGTGGGCGAGGCGGGCACCGTCGGCTCGCTCACTGCCACGCTCAACGCCGTCAACAATGCGCTGGCCTCTGCCGGCGCAGGGCCCGTCGAGATGCCGGCGACGCCGGGACGCATCTGGGCGGCGCTGAAAGCTGCGCGAGGCGGATCATGACTCTGCCCGAGCAGTGTTCCGCTATATGGAACTGCGTCCCGTTGACGAGAATCTTCACTCAGACTACGCTTCGTCGATTGGGCGCGGGTTTCGCGCGCAGGCGCAAAGGGAGGCGCTTGATGCACGGATCGACAACCACCGGGCGGCGGGGATGAGCGAACTGCAGCGCTGGGAAGACCGCTACGCCGCCGATGGCTATCTGTTCGGCGAGGCGCCTAACGCCTTTCTGGCTCGGCAGGAGCATCTCCTGAAGTCGGGCATGCGCGCGCTTTCCATCGGCGACGGAGAGGGCCGCAACGGGGTCTGGCTCGCCGAGCAAGGGATTGACGTGCACACCGTCGATTTCGCGCCGACGGCTGTCACCAAGGCCGAACGACTGGCCGCGCAACGTGGCGTCAAAATCAGCGCGGAGTGCGCCGACATCTTCACCTGGCGCTGGCCGCACGAAGGTTTCGATCTGGTCGTGGCGATCTTCGTTCAGTTCGCGCCGCCGGACGAGCGGACGCGCATTGTTCGCGGGCATGAAGCAGGCACTGAAGCAAGGCGGACTGCTCCTGTTGGAAGGCTACACTCCGAAGCAGCTTGAATACGCGACCGGCGGCCCGAAGGCGCTTTCCCAGCTCTACACTGCGGAACTGCTACGCGAAGCGTTCGGCGACATGACTTCGCTCGCCATCGCGGAATACGACGCGGAGATCGAGGAAGGCGAGCACCACAAGGGCATGTCGGCGCTCATAGATCTTGTCGCGGTGAAGTGAATGAAATTGGACCGCCTGCGCGGTCCCAAAGGCCGGAAAGAGCCTCGAGAGATGGAAGGGAGGATGAGTATGAGAATAGCGAGACTGATATGCGCGCTCGGCGCCTTCGCGCTGGTGACCAGCCAGGCGGCGGCCCAATCGGGCGCAGATTTCTTCAAGGGCAAGACGCTGACCTACATCGTCGCCACGTCCGCCGGCGGCGGCTACGACACCTATGGCCGGCTGGTTGCCAAATACCTGGTCAAGCATCTCGGCATGTCCAAGGCGATCGTGCGCAACATGCCGGGCGCCGGACACATCATCGGCGCCAACTTTCTCTACGCCAGCAAACCTGACGGCCTGACGCTCGGCACCTTCAACACCGGCCTGATCTACGCTCAGTTGCTGGACACCAAGGGCATCGAGTTCGATCTGACGAAAATGAGCTGGATCGGCAAGGCGGCGTCGGAGACCAGGACGTTCGTCGTCGGCAAACATACGTCCTACATGACGTGGCAGGACGCGCTCAACTCCGACCGGCCGCTGAAGCTCGCCGTCGCCGGCATCGGCTCGGCTTCCTACACCGAGACGCAGTTGCTTGAACTTGCATTTCCGGATCTGAAGCTCGACGTGATTCCAGGCTTCTCCGGCACCGAGGACACCATGGCCATCATGCGCGAGGAGGTGGACGGCTCGTTCGCTTCCCGTAGCTCCTACCTTCCGTTCGTGGAGAACGGTGACGGCCGCTTCCTCCTCGACGTCGGCGGCGCAACTCACGAAGGCATTCCGCAGGCGCGCGACATCGTGAAGGGCGACGTCGGTGAGGCGATCATCGCGGTGATGGAATCGCAGGCGACGCTTGCCCGCTTCACCGCGGGCCCTCCGGGGATTCCCGAGGACCGGCTTGAGGCGCTGCGCGACGCCTATATGGCGGCGATGCAGGACCCGGATCTGCTGGCCGAGACGAAGAAGCTCGACATCCCGGTCGAGCCGATGCGCGGCGACGATGTCGCCAAGGCGGTGTTGTCGGCGCTCGACCGCCCGCCGGAAATCAAGGCGATCATCGCCAAGGCGCTGAACGTCGAGATTCCGGCCGAGACCGTCGAGGCGAGCCTGAAGAGCGTCGAGGACGAAGGCAAGAAGATCACCTTCGACAAGGGAGGCGAGGACGTGACCGCGAGCATCTCCGGCTCGCGCACCAAGGTCATGATCAACGGCGCGGAGGACAAGCGCAAGAACCTGACCGTGGGGATGGCCTGTACCGTCACCTATAATCCCAGCGGAGAGATGGAAGCGTCGCTCGTCGACTGCAAGAAATAGCCGACCGCGGGGCGGCGCTCAGTCGCCCCGCCTTCACTCGCCTTCCCCGTGATGATGATGATGCGCGTGCCCATGGCCGTGATGGTGGATACGCTCCGGCCGGCGCAAGCCGCCGCTCTCTTCTCGGAAAAGCAGTGACTTGATCGTCACCGGCACCGTGAATGACGGCAGCCGCACGCGGCCGAGGTCGATGTAGTCGAAATCGCGCAGCAGGATGCCGTCGATGACCAGCATCTCGGCGCCGACATGCACCTCGTCGCGCAGGATGCCGCCGAGCGTCTGCGCAATATCTCCGTCGAGCATGATGTAGAGCGGGTTGCCCGCGGCAATGCGCTCGGCGAGCCCCGCGGCGATGCCTTCCGCGAAGCTGCGGACGCGCTGATATTCCGGCGCACCCGACCATTGGAACGCAAGCACGAACGCGCCAGCCACCGGATCGAGATCGAATGCGGTGAGGTGCCGCCCGATCGCATCGGCGACGGTCTGCGGGTCGATCGCGTCAGAAAATTCGATGTCGGGCTTGACGACCTGCAGATTGCGGCGCGGCAGCAGCTTGCCCGGATTGGTGATGCAGCTCGTGTTTCCGCTGAGCTGCACGGAATATTCCGACGCGCCGAGTGCCGTTGCGCGGATGCAGGCGCCCGCCGGAAGCAAAGGCGCACCGAAGGCGCCCGCCTCCAGCCGCCGCCGGATGGCGGCGCCGAGATGACGGCCGAGGTCGCCAAAGTCCCGCTCTTCGCGCCCATAGACGTACTCGCCGACCCCGCCGGAAAACATGATCCCGTCCATGCCCGCAAGACCCTCGGGCGGGTCGGTGAGATAGAGCTCGCTCACTTCCGCCGCAGGATCGGGGCTGAGCGCCGCGACGAGCAGGTCGGCCATCCCCTCAGCCACCTTGGCGAGGTCGCCCTCACCGACCTCGGAGCCAAGCGACCAGCGAAAGCCCGCACGCGCGGCGTGGTGCGCGCCGGCAGGGTCGAGGCGCGCAACGCGACCGCCAGCCACCACGATCAAACGCCCGCCGATATGGATCGCCGCGGTCGTCGTGACGTGGCCCTTGTCCACGACCGCGAGCTTGGTCGTTCCGCCACCGATATCGATGTTGAGGATTCGCCGGCCGGTCTCGAAGCTCGCCGGCGCGGCGCCCGACCCGTAGGCGGCGAGCATCGCCTCCATGTGGTGCCCGGCGGTCGCCGTGACGAAGTCGCCGCTCTTCTCGGCAAGGACGTCGGCGATCCCCTCCGCGTTCTCGCGGCGAAGTGCCTCTCCCGTCAGGATTACAACGCCGGTATCGACGGCGTCGGGCGCAATTCTTCGCTGCGGCATACGCCGCGTCGATGATCGCGCCGAGCGCCTGGGCATCGATCAGATGCACGTCGCTGTAGGGCGTAAGCGCGACTGGTGACTCGTAAAGCGTCTCGCGCTCCACGATGACGTAGCGGCTGGTCAGGTGCTCTCCATGCCGTCTGAGGTGCACGCCGGAAAAGACCACCTGCGTGCCGGCCGAGCCGATATCGATGCCGACGCTCTTCAGGAAGACGTTGTCCTGCTGCCAGATCGGGTTGTCCTCGAGCCTTCCCGGATCGATGACGTCGTGGTCGTGGTCCGCGTCGGAACCGTGATCGTGTGGAAAGAAGTCGCCGAGCATGTGGTCGGCGATCGTGTGGGCCCCCTCTCCCGATTTCTTGCCGGAGCCCGACATGGCTTGCTTTGGCTGCGCTTACTGCCAGGGCAGCAGCGAGACGTGGATCACGCCCTCGCTCGCGCCCACGGCCTTTATCGCCGTATCGACATCCTTCAACCCGAAGCGATGCGTCGTAATGAGATCGAGGGGGAAGCGGTCGGAGGCGAGTTGCTGCAAGGCCAGCTCGCAGGACCGATAATTGTGTCCGCGCGCAGCTTTGATGGTGATGTACTTGTTGGCGATCTTCGCGATCGGGAAGTCCGGGAACGTCGCGACTTCGCCCTGAACAAGCAGCGTCCCCTCCTTGCGCTTCAGCGCCTCGATGCCGAGGAGCACGGGTGTGGTTCCGGCTCCAGCCGTGCACTCGAGCGAGACGTCGACGCCCTTGCCGCCGGTGATCTCCATGATCCTTGTCAGCGGGTCTTCGGCGTCCACGTCGATGACGTAGTCCGCGCCGAGCTTCTTGGCCACGTCGAGGCGGGCCGCGTCCTTCTTCGTGCCGGTCACGATAATCAGCGAGGCGCCCGCCTGCTTGCAGGCGACTGTCTGCGACAGGCCCTGCTGGCCCGGGCCCTGTATCAGGACCGTGGAGTTGTATCCGACGCCGCAGTCGAATAGCGCCCATTGGATGCCGTTCGCCATCGGCGTGACGACGCCCGCAAGCTCCGCCGATATCCCCGCCGGCACATGGTGCACGACCGCGTTCCAGGGAAGGTACATGTACTGCGCGAACCCGCCCCACAGAAACGGCGCGCGTTCGGCAGGGGTGTAGCCATAGCGTATCCCGTCGGGATTCTTGCGCCAGTCGGTCGCCTGGCACAGTCGGTATTCGCCGCGGTGGCACCATTCGCATTTGAAGCACGGCACGTAATGCTCGACGAAGACCAGGTCGCCTTCCTTCACGCCCTTGCGCTCGACGAACTGCCGCCCCGCCTTGGCGATCGTTCCGATGTTCTCGTGCCCCATGATCACGTCGCCCGCGATCGGAGGCTTGGCGTAGAACTTCACGTCGGTGCCGCAGATGCCGGCGACTTCCATCTTGAGAAGCGCCCCATCCTCCGGGATTTCCGGCATGGGATATTCCCTGAGCTCGGTCCGGCTCGGACCGATCCTCACCGCTGCCAGCACCTGTTCGCCCACTGCATGTCTCCCGCGAAACCGCCAAGACCCGGCAATCTAGGGCGCGCCGGAGGCTGGTCAACCGGCCCGTTCCGCTGGCGGAAAAGCCGTTCCTCTGCGGAACGGTCGGCTCGACAGGACGAGTGGCGCATCCGCATAACGCGCAGGATCCAGCCTCGTTAGCGGAAAGAAGCCATGCCCGAGCTCAGGCTCAAAGCCGTCACCCGCACTCAAGGCAACAACGAGGCTCTGAAATCCGGCACCGTCAGGCCGCGAACCTTTTCGTTCGAGTTCGAAGAGGTCGATCCGCTCATCCGCGCCTTCCGCCAGATGGTGCGCGAGCTCAAATACGACATCTGTGAGATGGCGATCACGACCTACATCTGCGCCAGGGCGCATGGGAAACGCTTCACCGCGCTCCCGATCTTCCTGGTGCGCGCCTTCCACCACGGCGCCATCGTCTACAACACGAAAGCCGGGATCGGCAGCCCGAAGGATCTCGAGGGACGCAGGGTCGGCGTCAACCGCGGATACACCGTCACAACCGGTGTCTGGGCGCGCAGCATCCTTCAGGACGAGTACGGTGTCGATCTGTCCAAGGTCACCTGGGTGCTTTCCGGCGACGAGCACGTTGCCGAATATCAGCCGCCCGCGAATGTCGTCCCGATCGAGTCCGGCAAGGACATGCGCGACATGCTCGTCTCCGGCGAATTGGCCGCCGCAGTTGGCATTGAGGTAGACCATCCCGACGTGAAGCCGCTCATCCCGAACGCGCTTGAGGCCGGGCTGAACGCGCTCCGCACGCGCGGCCTCTACCCGATCAATCACCTGATCGTCGTCAAGGACGACCTGCTCGACGAGCATCACGGCCTGGCGGAGGACGTGTTCGATGCGTTCGCCGAATCGAAGCGCATCTATCTTGAGACGATTGAGGTCCGGGGCGATCGAGAATCCTACCAAGGTGGACGAGTTGCATCTGCGGGTAGCGGAGATCATCGGCGATCCGCTGCCCTACGGGATCGAGCCGAACCGCAAAGTGCTGGAGCAACTGATCCGGCACGCGCTGACGCAGCGGATCATCGACAAGCCGGTATCGGTCGAGGCGCTCTTTGCGAAAGGCACGCACGGGCTCGTCGCCTGAGGGTGGCGCTCGCGCTAGGCGCGCGGAGCTTGATCGGCCCGCCCGATCGCGAGCCGGCGGCGGCGGCTCAAAGCCGCCACCGCCGCCGCAGATACTAGGCAAGAAGACTCAGAACCGGGCGTCGATCCACTTCTGCATCAGATCGAAGAGGTTCTTGGTCGCGTTGGAATATTGGCCAGGCGTCGTTTCGCATTTCTCGCACGGCGTGCCGCCATGCGTGGCCCCCTCGATGACTACGAAGTCCTTGTCGGCGCTCTTGGCCACCTCGTAGATGTGCTCGTTGTCGTGGATGAAGTAGTGCGCGCCCATCGTCGTGACGAGCAGCGGAACGCTGACCGACTGGAGATTGCACGGCGTGGAATTGTTGCTCGAGCACCAGTCGATCCCGACCATCGAATCGGTGGAGCGGATGGCGCGGACGCTCAGGAACGACTTCACCGTCAGGAACATCGTCGCGTCGAAGCTCTCCCCGTCGTGCGCGTCAAGGCCGGGCATGCGGACGCTTTCAGCCGGCTTGTCGTCCTCGATCGTCCCGTCGTTCTTCAAGACCTTCCTGGGCTTCTCGGTGCTGTGGTCGATGCTGAGGTCGCCGTTCATCAGCCGCGCGTTGTCGGCCAGGGGAACGACGAACGGCGCGTCTCCCAGATCATTCTCCTCCACCACCTTCAGCCGGGCGTCGGCGAGGTCGATCAGCCGGTTCATTCTATCGGCCTGCGCCTTGAAGTAGGCAGCCTTGAAGGCGTCGGAGTAGTGGGATTCGCCATCCGGATTGTAACCGTTCGCGGTCGAGAACGGATCGAGGCTGGGATCCAGCACCGGCTCGGCGTTGTGGTCCAGAATATCGGCGTCGTTGGTCACCGCCCCGTCGAGGCTCCTCACCGCGTTCACACCGTTGCCCGGATGCGCGTCCATGAGGATCAGGCCGTCGGCCGGCGGCAGGTCGTCGAATCCCTTTCCGCATTTCATCAACTTCTCCGCAAGCTTGCAGAAGGAGGCGCCGTTCTCGGCGACCGCCTGGTAGAAGCTCATGGTTGGTCCGCCGCCGCTATGGCCGAGCAGAACGATCGTGGTGATCCCGGGCTGCTTCCTCAGAAACTCGATGCCTTGCTTGACGTCGAGCGCATTGTTCTCCCATGGGGCACACCTCGCCTCGTTGTTGTCGCAGCGCGGGTTCATGGCGAGGACCACATAGCCGCGCTTCGGAAGCTCCTTTGTCCCGATATGCGAGAGAAAGTTCGAGTTGCGGTGCATGAGCACGATCCCAACGTGAGGCTCCGGAAAGAGCGCCGGGTCGGGCAGGTAGAGCGCACCCTTGGTGGCGCTCGGCTTGAACTGCACGAATTGCGGCGGCGGAGCCTCGGCAAATGCCGGTTGCCAGGCGGCAATCGCCCCCAGCAGTGTCAGCGCTGAAACGAGCGTCCTCATCTTCATCGTTTTCCTCCTTGCGTTTCGTTCCGGCATTGGCGTGAAGCGTCTTCGTTATCGGCCCGGCGTTGTTGCAGTTCCGGCCAGAAAGGAAATGAGACGTGGCGGGGCGGTCTCTTCCGTCTGTCCGTCAGGCAAGACGTCCCAGTATTCGGCCTTCGGCAGACACTCGGCGAGATAGCGCGCCGCCGAGGTGGCGTGCGAGGCATCGGCGCCCGGCACCACGAGCGTCGGGATCTCAAGCTGCATGAGATCTTCAGGCTCGGCGCCGGGCGCGGTGTCGCGGTCGAGCAGCGTGCGCGCCATGCCAGCGACGATGAGCGCGTAGCGCTCCAAATCTTGCCGGGCATAAGCCTCGGCGAAGCTCCCGTCGTTTCGGATGACCGAGGACCAGGGCCCACCGCGCGGGTCCTGGCCGAAGCTCTTGCCGCTCTCTTTCGCCACCGCGACGACGCCCGCAAGCCCGTGCTGGCGCACATAGCCGAGATGCTCGGCGAAACGCGCCTGGCCCTTGATGCGGTAGCGCGCTCCGCCGACCGGCCAGTAGAGCACCATCCTCTCCACGCGTTCCGGATAGGAGACGGCGAACGCCGCTACTGAGGGGCATCCCATGCAGCCGCCGATCAATTGCGCGCGCTCGATCTTCAAGTGGTCGAGCAGCCCCCTGCCCTGCGCAGCATAGTCTCCCCATGTCACCCTCTCGACGCGGCCGCCCGACTGGCCACATTCGCGCCGGTCGAAAGCAATGCAGGTGAACCTGTCCGGCAGATGCTCCAGAAGCTTGATGCGCGCGTAGACTCCGAGCTCGGACCATTTCTCGACCGTCGCATCGAAGCCGCCCGGCGAGAACATGAGGAGCGGCGGGCCGGAGCCGACAATCTCGTAACGCGTCTTAATCCCGTCGATGGTTGCGAAGGCCACCCGTGTCACCCCTTGATCTGGCGCCCGGCGCGCACGTCCTCGATCAGCGCCTCGAATGCCTGAAGGCTGAGCTTCGCCGTGTTGGCGTAGGTGTCGACGTTCGAGTCGAGCCATTTCGCCGACGATCCGGTCGCCGTCTGCGCAAGGCGCACCCGGCCGTCGAGCCAGGGTCCGCCGCCAAAGCCGCCGATGACCGGAATTGTCGTCGCCTCCACCACCGCCGCACCCGCGACGGGACCGGAATTGGTGAAGTCGAGCATGACAGCACCCGCCGCCTCGAGCGCCCGTGCTTCGTCGACCAGCCGCTTCGTCATCTCCGCCGTCGCTTGTGCGCCGGGGTCGCTCTGCGCCTCGTAAGACACGCCGTACTTCAGCGCCGTCTGAGGGGTCAGCCCGAACTGCGCGAAGACGGGAATGCCGGCGCGTGTCAATGCCGTTACCGCTTCGGGAAACTCGGCCGCCGCATCGAGTTTCACCATGTCGGCGCCGCCGTCCTTGACCAGCCGCACCGCCGCCTTCAGCGCCATCTCGATGCCCTCCTGCAGCGGACCGAAGGGGATGTCGCAGATGACAAGCGCGCGGCTCGCGCCGCGTCTGACCGCCTTGCAGCAGATGAGCATCTCCTCGAGCGTTACCTGCAGCGGGTTGTCGTGACCCCAAAGGTTCACCCCGACGGAATCGCCGACGACAATGAAGTCCACGCCGGCGCGCTCGGCGATCTTCGCGACTTGAAAATCCCACGCCACGACGCCGACGATCTTCTTGCCGTCGCGCTTCATCTGCTGCAGCGCAGGTATGGTCACGCGGGATTCCATCAGGCGTTTCCTCGCGACGTGGCGGTTTCCCCTGGTGAGACCGGTCATCGGAAAGCGCAAGCGGGCCGGTCCTAGGACGCGTCATTGAAGCGAGCCCGGCATCCGCGTCAATGCGGACGCTCCGCAGGGAGGAACGCTCGCATCGACGCGCCGGCTCCTTATCGCTAAACACCCGTAAGAGCGCCGTGAGCGGGCGGGATCAACACGCGTCTCTTACGGGTGATCGAGACTTGGTGTCCCCTGAGCGAATAGGCAGCTCATGATCATCGACATCCACGGCCACTACACGACCGAGCCGCCGGCGCGTCGGCCGCTTCCGCGACCAGCAGCTCGCCGGGCTCGTCGATCCGAAGCGCCGGCCGACCTCGACTGACCTCGGCATCAGCGACGACGAGTTGCGCGAAAGCGTGGCGCCGCAGCTCAAGCTGCAGACCGAGCGCGGCAGCGACCTGACGATATTCTCGCCCCGCGCCTCGGGCATGGCACATCACGTCGGGACCGAGGCGGTCAGCCGGCAATGGTCGGCGGTCAGCAATGACCTGATCCACCGCATCTGCGCGCTCCTGCCGGAGAATTTCGCCGGCGTCGGACAGCTGCCCCAATCGCCCGGCGTGCCGCCGAAGAACTGCATCGAGGAGCTCGTGCGCTGCGTCGACGAGCTCGGCTTCGTCGGCGTGAACCTGAACCCCGACCCGACCGGCGGCTACTGGACCGACCCGCCGCTCACCGACCGCTCGTGGTATCCGCTCTACGAGAAGCTATGCGAGCTCGACGTGCCGGCGATGATCCACGTCAGCTCGTCGTGCAATCCGAACTTCCACTTCACCGGCGCGCACTATATCGCCGCCGACACCACCGCCTTCATGCAGCTCATCGAAGGCGATCTCTTCAAGGATTTCCCGACGCTCCGGTTCGTGATCCCGCACGGCGGTGGCGCCGTGCCCTTCCACTGGGGCCGCTATCGCGGGCTGGCGCAGGCGCTGAAGAGGCCGCTGCTGCAGGATCACCTGCTCAACAACGTCTTCTTCGACACCTGCGTCTACCACCTGCCGGGCATCGAGCTGATGGCCAAGGTCATCCCGGTCGACAACATCCTCTTCGCATCCGAGATGCTCGGCGCGGTGAAGGGTATCGACCCGGAGACAGGGCACTATTTCGACGACACCAAGCGCTACGTCGATCAGCTCGCCGATCTAAGCGAGGACGACCGCTACAAGATCTTCGAGGGCAATGCGCGGCGCGTCTATCCGCGTCTCGACGCGGCTCTCACAGCGCGCGGCCATCCCGGCCGGAACATCTGACCGAGCTTCTTTGAGGGAGCCTTTCTTCATGTCCGATCTACCGCGTCTCAACGGCATTATCGGCGCGCTGGAAGTCCGGGCGGCGCGCCTTCTCGCTCTTCGCGCCGATGGAGATCGAGACCGCCACGACGCTGCAGAGCGCGCCCTATGACGGCGTCGTATTTGAAGGCGAGCATCGCGGCTGGGACGTGCGCGCGCTCCGCGACAGCCTGCAATATCTTCTGAACCGGCGGCAGATCGCCACGTCAGGCTCGCTCGCGCCGGCGCTGACGCCGCTCGCGCGCATCCCGCCGAACGGCGCGGAGAAGAACCAGTTCTTCGCCAAGCAGGCGCTCGACCTCGGCTGCTACGGCGTGGTCTGGCCGCATGTGAGCACCGTGGAGGAGGCCTATAACGCCGTCGCTTCCTGCCGCTATCCGCGCCTGAAGGGCAAGCCGCTTTACGAGCCGGCCGGCCTTCGCGGCGACGGGCCGACCCAGGCCGTGCGCTATTGGGGCGTCACGCAGCCGGAATACTACCGGCGCGCCGACGTGTGGCCCTTGGTCGCCGAGGGAGAGATCCTGGTCATCATCCAGATCGAGGACACGGTCGGAATCGCCAACCTTCCCGACATCTTGAAAAACGTGCCGGGCATCGGGGCGGTGCTGATCGGCGAAGGCGACCTCAGCCAGGAGCTCGGCTACCCGCGCCAGTACGAGCACAGGACGGTGCTCGACGCGATGGCGGAGATCGTGGCGGCCTGCAAGGCGCACAACGTTCGCCGTCGGCCACCCGCATGTCACGGCCAAAAACGCCGAGCGGGTCATCGAGGAGGGCTACCGCTTTTTGATGTGCGCAGCGCCGCCGAGTTTTGCCGACGTGGAGGCTGCGCGCGCCCTCGCTGGCCGCAAATGATGCGGCAATTGGCCATGTTCCTCTATATGGAACATCGGTCCATTGACTGAGCTTTGCTTGCCACCTAGACTCGATTTTACTTCGAGCGTTGGGCTTTCTGGGTGCTCCCCGGCTAGCCTGATCCACACGGCCACGGGCGGGGAGAGATGGAGAAAAACGCAATCGTTTCGGAGAAGCTGGCAAAGAAATTCGCGGCAGAAAAAGACTCTCCCTATACGCGCTGGGTGGCTTCCGAAGGCCTCGATATCATTCAGGGCTTCTACGTTCCGAATCTCAACACGGTCGAGTTGAAGCCGTGGCCGCGACGGGGCGGCCGCGCCGTGTTTGTGAACCACGACGCTTCGCGTACCTCCAACGATTGCTATGTCTGCGAGATTCCCGCCGGCGGCAAGCTCGCACCGCAGCGGCAGCTGTACGAGGAGATGATCCTCGTGCTGTCCGGACGCGGCTCGACGTCCGTGTGGAACGATGCCGGTGCGAAAGTGTCGTTCGAGTGGGGCGCGGGCGCGATCTTCGGCATTCCCCTCAACACGCACCATCAGCATTTCAACGGATCCGGCCGGGACCCGGCGAGGTTCGTGGCGGTCACCAACCTGCCCCCGCTGATGAACGTGTTCGAAAGCCCGGATTTCATCTTCAACACGTCGCTACGACTTCGAGAACAGATTCAACGGCGAGCCGGAATACTTCGCCAACAAGGGCGAGCAGAAGGGACTGCTGCTCGAGACGAACTTTGTCGCGGACGCAGTCAACCTGCCGCTGATCGAAGCGGGAGAGCGCGGCGCCGGCGGCGGCCATATCCGCTTCCAGCTCGCCAAGAGCTCGCTGAACAGCCATATCTCGCAGTTCCCGATCGGGACCTACAAGAAGTGCCACCGGCACGGGCCCGGCGCCCATGTCATCATCCTGACCGGCGAAGGCTATTCGCTGATGTATCCGGAAGGCGAGGAGCCGCAGCGCTTCGACTGGGAGGTCGGCACCATGATCGTGCCCCCCAACATGTGGTTCCACCAGCATTTCAACACCGGCACGACGCCGGCGCGTTATCTCGCCTTCAAGCATGAGGGCGTGGCGATCCGCAATGCCCAGGGCGTACCCAAGGCATGGATTTCGACACGGATCGGCGGCGATCAGGTCGACTACGCCGACGAGCCGCCGGAGGTCCGCACGATGTTCGCGGAAGAGCTTGCCCGGCATGGCCTCGAATCGCGGATGCGAGCCCGCATACTCGGCTGAGCTGGCCGAGCTGCCGCCGAAGCCTGAGGCGGCGTAAGCCGCCGCGATCCGCGTATCGAACCCGGCTCGTCCGGCGCGAAATCCGGCTTCACGGCTCGATCAGCACCCGGCCGCCTTCGACCACGACACGTGTAGGTCTTCAGCGGGATCATGCAGGGCGGCGCCACGACCTCACCGGTGCGCACGTCGAAGGCGCCGTTATGGAAGTCGCACTCGATCACGTGCCCGTCGAGGTAGCCTTCCGAAAGCGAGCCGGGACCGTGCGTGCATGCGTCGTCGGTCACGTAGAACTCGCCGTCGACATTGAATACGGCGAGCGACAGCCCGGCGGCCTCCACCTTGAGCACCGCCCCGGGCGCGACGTCGTCGGTGGCGCAAAGATCGATCCGCGATGCAACGTCGCCCATGGTTAGTCCCTTGCTCGGTTCGTTCCGAGGGTGCACCGTCCCGCCCGGGCAAAAAAAGAACAGTGTTCTGTATGCAAGAACACGCAGGTGCGAAATGGCCTCTATCGGCTAAAATGAGAGCTACAAGGAACAAACAAGAGCGGCCGGGGTCAGCCGACGAAGGAGGGATGCGATGTTGCGGAAGGAAGTCAACGACCTGTTGACGCAGACCGGACCGGGAACCGCAATGGGCAACCTGTTCCGGCAGTATTGGATGCCGGCGCTGCTCGCGGAGGAGCTGCCGACGAACGACTGCCCGCCGGTCAGGGTGAAGCTCCTGTCGGAGCGGCTCCTCGCGTTCCGGGATTCCGACCGGGAGGATGGGCCTGATCGACGAGTTCTGCGCCCACCGCGGCGTGTCGCTCTGGTTCGGGCGCAACGAGGAAGGCGGCCTCCGCTGCCCCTATCACGGCTGGAAATACGACGTCACCGGCCAGTGCATCGAAGTCCCGTCCGAGCCGGAGGAGAGCGGCTTCTGCCAGAAGGTGAAGCTCACCGGCTACCCGCTGATCAAGATCGGCGACATCCTGTGGACGCACATGGGCGACAAGGCCAATCGGCCGCCCGAGCCGGAATGGGAGTTCGCCCGCGTGCCGGCGGAGCAGACCTTCACCTCCAAGCGCTGGCAGGAATGCAACTGGCTGCAGGCGATGGAAGGCGGCATCGATTCGAGCCACGTCTCGTGGCTGCATTCGGGTGCGCTGAAGTCCGACCCCCTGTTCAAGGGCGCCAAGGGCAACACCTACAATCAGCGCGACAAGAAGCCGTTCTTCGAAGTGGTCGAGGCCGAGGGCGGCCTCTTCATCGGCGCGCGCCGCAATGCCGAGGAGGGCCACTATTACTGGCGCATCACGCCGTGGATCATGCCCAGCTTCACCATGGTGCCGCCGCGCGGCGACCATCCCGATGCACGGCCATTTCTGGATTCCGATCGACGACGAGAACTGCTGGGCCTGGAGCTTCGACTACCATCCGGTCCGCGCGATCACCAAGGACGAGCGCCAGGCGATGAAGGACGGCTACGGCGTCCACGTGAAATACGTGCCCGGCACCTACCGCCCGCTCGCCAACAAGGACAACGACTACCTGATGGACCGCGAGGCGCAGAAGCGCGGCGACACCTACTCCGGCGTCGAGGGCATCGCCATGCAGGATGCCTCGCTGCAGGAAAGCATGGGGCCGATCGTCGACCGCACGAAGGAGAACCTCGTCTCCACCGACAACGGCATCATCATGGCGCGCCATCGGCTGCGCAAGGCGGTGACGGCCTTGCAGGACAAGGGCGAAACGCCGCCGGGCGTCGACCCGCGACATCATCGCGTGCGCTCGGCCGCCGTCGTGCTCCCCGCGGACCAGGCCTTCATCGATGCCTGCCGCGAGGATCTCACGGTTCGCCCCGGCGTGAAGCAGTCCTCGGTGTGAGATCGAGATGAGCTCTTCGCCGACGCTGCTCGGAAGCTGCGCAAAGGCCGCCACGGCGTCCGAGGCGAGATTCCGGGTCGCCTATCCGAACTCCAAGGAGCGCGCTTCGCGCATCTTCGCCCTCGACCAAGGGGGCGCGGAGATGATGCGGCGGATCGCCGAAGAGCCGTGGCACGGGGCGCACTTCCTGACGTTCCGCGCCGTCACTCCGGGCGCCGAGGGTCTCGATTCGCTTCCCGTCGATGCGACGCTCGAGACGCCCGACGGGCGCACGGTCCGCCTTTCGGAGGAGCTCAAGGGCGCCGACGTCGCGGTGATGATCGCGACCACGGGCAAGAGTGCCGAGGCTGCCGCGGCAATCGGCAATGCCTGCTTCGTCAGATCCATCATGACGACCGGGCTGATCGTTGCGGGCAAGGGCGGCGCCGGAGAGCTGGAGCGGACGATCAAGGCGCTGCGGCCCTATGCGGCGATGATCGTGGTTTCCACGGGCGAAGAATACATCCCCGAAATGCTGACGGCGCTGCGTGCCTGAGGCGGCTGGAAGGACGGTGTGATGGAGTTCGGCTCGCTGCTCCTTTTCGGCATGCTCGTCGGCATGCAGCACGCGCTGGAAGCCGATCACCTCGCGGCCGTCGCCGCCATGAGCGCTCGGCGGTCGACACGCAGGCAGCTGGTGCTGCGCGGTGCATCTTGGGGGGTTGGACACACCCTGTCCCTGTTTGCGATCTGCAGTGCCGCGCTTCTCTTGGGCTTTGCCGTTAGCGCTCGATTTGAAGCGGCGCTTGAGCTCGGTGTCGGTGTCATGGTCGCCCTGCTCGGGGCGCATGTCCTTTTCACGTTGCATCGGCGGCGCATCCACTTTCACGCTCACGAGCACAGCGGAAGCCGACACGTGCACGCCCACAGCCATCTGGCGGAGCCGGCCGCTCATCGGCAGAGCTCGCATGAACACCCTCACCCGCGCGGCTATCTGAAGGCGATGGCGGTGGGACTGGTTCACGGCGCCGCGGGGTCCGGAGCCCTCCTCGTGCTGGTCGTCGCCGCGGCAAAATCGACGCTCGCCGCAGTCTCCTACGTCGTCGCGTTCGGGGTCGGCTCGATCGCAGGCATGGCGGCGTTGTCGCTTGTGGCCTCCTTCCCGCTGAAGGCGCTCGAGCGGGCGGCCGGCTGGCTGAGCCAGGCGGTAATGGCGGCGGTCGGTGCTTTCGCCGTGCTGATCGGCGGCCACCTCGTCTTGGAGAGCGTCGCCACGCTCGGTTTCGGAATCTGACTTGGCGGGAGTGATCGATGTGCGGCGATCTTGAGGAGGACAAAAGCCTCGACGACGCGCTCTTGGCCTGGCTCCTCGCGGATGCGAAGGCGCACGGGGTGGAGCCCGGAGCGTCGCCGACGAACCGGCCGACGAACCCGGCTCCAACGCCTGGATGAGCCATCACTTCCGCGCCGCTCTGGCGCGAGCGCTCTCCGAAATCGCGGCAGCGCCGGAAGGCAGGCGCGCCGACGCGCTCGGCAGCCAGGCGATCGTGCTCGCGCGGCTCGCCGGATTCCTCGCCGGGCATTTGCCTCCGGAGACGGACATCTTCCGCAGCTTGGTCGACGCTCTGATGGACGGGCACCGCGAGCCGGAACGCCGGTCCCTTGATCGGCATGAGCATTCCCACGATCACGGGCATGCCGGCGGCCATCACGGGCATGGCCATGAACACTGAGCGCCAGGGGCGCGACTACGAAGAGCTCGACGAGCTGGAGCGGCGCGGCCTGAAGGCCGGCTTCAAGCGCGCAATAGAGTTGGGCTTCGGCAAGAGCTTCTGGGGCTTCGCGGCGCTGGCGCTCGTCTCAGGCATCGCCTGCTATGTCGTCCTCGGCCCGGAAGCCTTCGCTGAGGCCATGCGCGACGACCTCGGGAGGCTAGGCTCGACCGTCCCGCGGATCGCGGTCGCGCTCGGCATTGCCGGGTTGATCTGGGTGATGCTGCCACGCGAAAGGATCACTAGCCTTGTCGGAACCGAGAGCGGCTTCCGCGGCCTGCTGATCGCCATCGCCGCGGGCATGGTGACGCCGGGCGGCCCGTCCGCCGCCTTTCCGCTCCTGTCGGTGCTCGCGGCCTCCGGCGCCGACCGCGGCGCCATGGTCGCCTACATCACGAGCTGGTCGCTGCTCGGCATGCAGCGCATCCTGGTATGGGACGTGCCGTTCATGGGCGCGGAGTTCTCCGTCATCCGGTTCTCCATCTCCTTGCCGCTCATCATCATTGCCGGGCTGCGTTGCCCGCAGGCTGCCGGTCGAGCTGCGGCTCGCCGGCGCACCGTCGGCCCGGGAGACGTCGTCTTGATCGGCGTCCTCGTCCTCTTCGCGGTCTATATCGTGCTGGCGGGCATCGCCCTGACGCGGCGCGACGACACGTTCCGCCGCGCAGTGCGGCGCTCGGTCGAGCAGTTCTGGGTGCTCGCGCCGCGCATGATCTGTGCGCTGATCGCCGCCGGCTTCATCGCCAAGCTCATCCCGAGCGAGGTGATTGCGCGCTTTCTCGGCAACGATGCCGGGTTCACCGCGCTTCTGGTGGCGTTCGGAACCGGCATGATCATCCCTGCCGGACCGGTCATCGCTTTTTCGATCGCGGCGGTGTTTCTGCATGCCGGGGCTTCAACCGCGGCGCTCGTCACCTTCGTTACGTCGTGGAGCATCTTCGCGACGCACCGCATCTTCATCTACGAAATCCCGCTCCTCGGTCTGTCGTTCCTGCGGCTGCGGCTGCTTGCGGCCGGCATCATTCCGCTTCTGGCAGGGATCGTCTGCCTGGCGGCCGCTTGGATGCTGACCGCAGCCGCATGGAGCATAGCCTTGGAGGAATCTGCAATGCGGGTCGCGTTAGTCGGCGTCGGCGCCATGGGCCGGGATATGGCCCGCCACCTCGCAAACGGCCGGAAACGAACTGATCGTCACCGATGTGAGCCCGGAGGCGCGAGCCCGAGGCGGCGGCGGACGGGCGCAACGTCGCCGACACGCTGGAAGAGACGGCCAAGAGCCGCCGAGGTCTTCGTCGTCGTCGTGGCGACCGACGACCAGTCGCGCACGGTGACGGAGGGAATCCTCAAGACCGGAAAGCCGGGCTCGGTCATCGTCATCGCGGCGACCAACAATCCCAACACCATGCGCGATCTCGCGGAGAAGGCGTCAGCCGCCGGCTTCGGCTTCGTCGATGCTCCGGTCGTTTTCGGTCGCCAGGGCGCGGCGGACGGAACGCTGGTCAGCCTCTGCGGCGGCACCGAAGCAGACGTCGAGCGCGTGCGGCCGGTGCTCATGGCCTATAGCCGCGCCGTCTACCATGTGGGCCCGGTCGGCGCCGGGCAGCTCGCCAAGACCTGCAACAACATGATGCACTGGGTCGCCTGCGTCGCCAATTTCGAGATGCTGCTCCTGGCCAAGCGCTATGGCGTCAACGCGCAGCGGATGCGCGAGATCCTGCTCGACTGCCCGGCGCGCAACGGCACGCTCGCGGATTGGGATACGACCCGCTTCACCTGGCACGAGAAGGACATGGACGTTGCGCTCGACCTTGCCCAGGCCGGCGATCTCGCGCTGCCGCTTTTCGGACAGGTCGACCAGCTCGTGAAGCGGCTCGGGCCGGACCAGGTGAAGGAGCTGCTCTACGGCAAGGAGGCGGAATATCTCGGAAGGCGTGTCGTGCCGCTCGATCGGCGAGAGCGGCGGCTTTGGTGAGTGAGACGGTTTTGGCGAGTAGACGGAGGGAACGCGGATCATGGCGATGGATCGCGCCAACTACCAGAAATACCAGTCTGATGTCATCGTCGATCTGCTGAAGCACTACGACTTCCCCTATATCGCGATGAATCCGGGCGCGAGCTTCCGCGGCCTGCACGACAGCATCATCAACTACGGCGGCAACAAGCCGGAGCTTCTGGTCTGCCAGCACGAAGAGACCGCGGTGCAGATCGCGCACGGCTACGCCCGCGCGACCGGCAAGCCGATGGGGGTCATTCTGCACAATCTCGTCGGACTGCTGCACGGGCAGATGGCGATCTACTACGCCTATATCGACCGCGCGCCGATCTTCATCATGGGCGCGACCGGCCCGATGCACGAGGGCAAGCGGCGGCCGCATATCGACTGGAGCCATTCGGCTCTCGTCCAGGGCGAGTCGGTGCGCAACTATACGAAATGGGACTACCAGCCGAGCGCCATCGAAGGCGTGCCGGAAAGCTTCATGCGCGCCTATTCCACGATGATGACGGAGCCGAAGGGCCCGATCTACATGTGCTACGACGCGTGGCTGCAGGAAGCGCCGCTGGAGATCGAGGTCGGAGATGCCGCCGGAGGGCATGGCGCTGACGCCCGCGCCGATGGCGGCCGATCCGGCGATGCTGGAGAAGATCGTCGACAAGCTGCTCGCCGCCGAGCATCCGTTGATCCTGACCGAATACGTCGGCCGCCACGCCGACGGCTTCGACAACCTGGTGAAGCTTGCCGAGACCGTCGGAGCCGCCGTCATCGACATCAACAACTCGCTCTGCTTCCCCAACCGGCATCCGCTCAACCTGTCGATGGACAAGGAAGCGCTGAAGAAGACCGACGTGCTCCTCGGCATCGACGTGCGCGACTGGGAGCGGCCGACGGCGAACCTCGACAGCACGAACCGCGTCGTCACCTCGCTCCTTCCCGCCGACTGCGAATGGATGGAGGTTGGCTTCGCCGAGATCGGCATGTCGTCCTGGGCGTTCGATTACGGCCGCTACATCCCGAAAACCCTGTCGGCGCTCGGCGATCCGTGCCTGGCCATGCCGCAGATGACCGCGATCGCCGCCAAGAAGCTCGCCGTCCGACCCGGCGCTCGCGAAGAAGGTCGGAGGCGCGCAAGCAGGCCTTCGCCGCGCAGCACGACTCGCTCTTCGCCAAATGGGCAGGCGGACGCCAGGAAGGATCGCGACGCCTCGCCGGTTCAGCTCGGGCGGCTTGCCGAAGAGGTCTGGGCCGTCATCAAGGACGAGGACTGGGTCTGCTCCACCGGCACGCTGCGCAACTGGGCGCGCAAGCTGTGGGACTTCGACAAGCCCTACCGCCACGCCGGCGAATTCGCTCGGCACCTCGACGCAGATCGGCATGTCGCTCGGCGTCGCGCTCGCCTACAAGGGCACCGACAAGGTGGTGGTGGCCCTGCAGCCCGACGGCGACCTGATGTTCGACGCCGGTGCGCTGTGGACCGCCGCCAAGCACAAGATCCCGCTGCTCATCGTGATGTTCAACAACCGCGCCTATTTCAACGACTGGGAGCATCAGGTCCGCATGGCGCGGCTGCGCGGCACCGACGAGAGCCTCGCCCATATCGGCATGGACATTTTCGGTCCGGAGCCGGATTTCGCCACGATCGCCCGTGGCATGGGCTGCTACGGCGAGGGGCCGATCACCGAGCCGGCCGAGATCGCGCCGGCGCTGAAGCGCGCGCTGGCCGAGGTGAAGGCGGGCCGCCCGGCCCTGGTCGACGTCGTCACCCAGCATCGCTGAGACGAAGGCGGCAGCGCGACGGCCGGAGGGAGGGCACGTCCCATGACCCTTGCTGATCTCCAACGAGGAGACGGCCGAGCTCCTGACCATGGACGCCACGATCGCCGCGCTGGAGGGCTCCTACGAGGCTCTCCACCGGGGCGATGCCGTCTGCCGGCCGCGCATCGATCTGGAACTGCCGGCCGGGTCGCCCGACCGCCTCTACCGCTGGGGCACGATGGAGGGCGGCGGGCCGCGCTACTTCGCGATCCGGATGAAGTCCGACGTCACCTACTGGCAGCAACGCGGACGGCTATGCCTCGCGCGAAAAATACTGCGTGGAGCCGGGGAAGTTCTGCGGCCTCATCTTCCTGTTCAGCACCGAGAACGGCGCGCCGCTCGCCATCCTCAACGACGGCGTCATCCAGCACATGCGGGTCGGCGCCGACTCCGCAATCGGCGCGAAGCATCTCGCCCGCACCGATGCCCGGGTGTCGGCATGCTCGGCTCCGGCGGCATGGCGCGCTCGCACATGGAGGCTTTCCTCAGCGGTGCGGCCCGGCATTGAACGGCTCAGGTTTTCTCGCCGACGACGGCGCAACCGCGAGCGCTTCGCCGCCGAGATGGCCGACGAGGCACGGCATCGAAGCGGTCGCCGTCGATGCCGCCGACAAGGATCTACCGCGACGCCGACATCGTCGCCGCGGTCACCGATGCGGCCGCGCCCGTGCTTGACGGCGACCGTCTCGAGCCCGGCACGCATGTCATCAATATCGGCGCCGGTGGCGCCCCCGATCGGCGGACGATCGAGCGCTGCGACGTCTATCTGCGCTTCGGCGACGCGCCGGCGCCGCGCGGCCACCCCGAGCTCGGCTTGTCCGACGAGTATCTGAGCTACACGGCGCCGGCGGCGATGGCCGTGCTGGCGAACGAAGCCGAGGGCGCGCGCGAGAGAGGCGCATGGCGCGCTTGCGCCGGAGAAGCTCGCAAGCCTGGCGGACATCGCTCTCCGGACGCCATCCGGGGCGGACTTCCGCCGGCCAGATCACCTATTCGGAGCGCGGCAATCTGCAGGGCGCGCAGTTCTGGGCAGTCGCATCGGTGGTCTACGAAGCGGCCCGCGAACGCGGAACTCGGCCGCGAGCTGCCGACCGAGTGGTTCCTGCAGGACATCCGCAACTGAAGCCCGTCAGGCTCGCCCGAGCGCACGACCGGAGGAGAAGATGACGCGACATCAAACGTCTCCACAGCGGCAAGCGGATCAGCCGTCTGGTGATCCACAACGGCATCGCCTATCTCGCGGGCATCATCGCGCTGGAACAAGCACGGCGAATCCGTCGCCGAGCAGACCCGCGACGTCCTCGCTCTGATCGACCGGCTGCTTGCGGAGGCGGGGACCGACAAGACGCGGCTGCTGACGGCGACGGTATGGCTCGCCGACATGCGCCGCGCCGAGGAGTTCAACCTCGTCTGGGACGAGTGGGTGCCGGAAGGCTGCGCCCCGGCGCGGGCTACGGTCGAGGGGCGGCATGACCTCGCCCGACCACGCCGTCAAGATCGCGGTGACGGCCGCGCTGCCCTGACCCCGCTTCGGACGAGGGCGGCGCGCAAAGTTCGGCTCAGAACTTCATCATGTCGACGGTCGTCAACGTGACCTTTCCGCTGACGCCCGGCGCCTTTGAAAGATCGTACACGACATATTGCTCGAAGTAGGTGTCCTCAGCACTCACTCCGTCGACCGGGACGATAACCTGCAAGCCGCGAAGCGCGGCGGCGCTGGCCGTATAGAGCACGGCGCCCTGGGCGGCGGTCCCGACCGTGATCACCGTCTTGATTCCCTTGTCGGCGAGGATCTTTTCCAGATCAGTCCTATGAACTTGTCGACGCTCGCCTTGCACCCACGGCTCGTCTGCCGTTGGGCGCAACGTCTTCCCAGATGTCCGTGACCTTGGCGCTGCTCGTGACCGAATAGACGACCATCACCCCGGCGGCACGGGCCTCGGAAAGCAGCTTCTTCATCTGCGGCAACGAAGCGACGCAGCGCGGCCGCCGCTCGTCATTGCAATTCTGGTGCAAGAAGTCGAGCATCAGCAGAGCCGTGCTCCCCGGATCGATCGTCACCGGCTTCAGCTCCGGCGGAGGCGGCGCCTTCACGCTCGCCCACTCGTCGATGATCGTCGCCGAGTTGGCGGATGAGACCACAAGGGCACCGGCGATAGCCAACGCAATGCCGATAATTACCGCCTTCGATTTGGACAGGTCTGTCACGTCCCAACATTATTTCCTCCCGGTCTTGGTTTCGTCCTCCTAATCCCTCACAAGTGATGTCTCATTCCAATGCGGCCCGGGGGCCCGCGTCCGCAGGTCATCCGAACAGGAGTGGCGTCAGCAGCCCCTCGAAGAGATAGAGACTAAGCAGCTGGTCGAAGACGACGTAGAGGATGAGCCACGCGGCGACGCCGGCGATGACGGCAGTCCTCCACGATTCACGCTCGGCAAACCGCAAATAGGCGGCAACGATGATCGGCCCTGCATAGAAGAAGCCGAAAGCCAGGATGCCGACGAAGAAAATCGCCAGCCAGACGAACATCTTTACCTCGCGGCCGAGCTCGGTGCGGTCGACCGGCTCCGTCACCGGCTCGCTGCTGCCGCGCCGTGCGAACGTCGAGAACAAGCTGCGCCAGGCACATGACCGTCGCAGGGATGCTGACGAGGAGTGGCAGGAACCGGGCCTTTGGCGGATAGCCCAGCGCCATCACCGACATGCCGGCGAAGATCGTCAGCATGACCAGGGTCGTCGCGATGCGTCCGTTAAGTAGTCATAGTGCACCGCCACCAGCGAGTTCGCGCTGCATACGCCAGAAATAGAAGCCGATGCTGGCGAGGATCAGCGCGATGAAGAGCAGCGACAGGGGTCGCAGGAAGAAAGTCGGCCCCCAGATGAGCAGCGCCTTGTGCAGCGAGTCCTCGGCTATCGGGCCGAGCACCAGCCCGATGACGAAAGGCGGGCGCGGCCAGCCGTACTTCTTCAGGAAGTAGCCGAGCACGCCGAGGACCCCGAGCAGCACCATGTTCTGCCAGACGGCGGCGCTGAGATAGGCGCCGAGAAGGGCCAGCATGATGACGAAGGGGATCAGCATGCCGCCGCGCACGAACGTCAGCATGCCGAAGGCCGGAGCGCACATGCAGGAACATCACGACCGCCAGCACGTTGGCGATCATCAGCACCCAGATCAGCGACCACACGAGATCCATGCCGTTGACCGCGATCATCGGTCCCGGCTTGATCCCGAGCATGACGAGAGCGCCGAGCAGGATGGCCATGCCCGACGAGCCCGGCACGCCGAAGAAGAGCGTCGGCAGAAGCGCGCCGCCTTCCTTGGAATTGTTGGCGGTCTCCGGGGCGATCACGCCTTCGACCGCGCCCTTGCCGAAGCGCTCCGGCGTCCTTCGACGACTGCACGGCGTGGCCGTAGCAGATCCACGATGCCGCATCGCCGCCGAGACCCGGGAATCATCCCGATGACGGCGCCGATGATGGCGGTGCGCACCGAAAGGCCGAAGTGGCGGTACACGTCGACCATTCCGTCGAGAACCTCGCGCAGATTGTAGCGGGTCGTGTCGTCGCCCGACTTTGCGATCGAGCCTCCTTTGACCCCAAGCGAGATCATCTCGGGAATGGCGAAGATGCCGAGCACCGCGGTGATGACGTCGACACCGTCCCAGAGGAAGAGCTGGCCGAACGTGAAGCGCGGTTGTCCGGTGTAAGGATCGAGCGAGACGAAGCCGAGCATCAGCCCGAACATGCCGACGAGCAGGCCCTTCAGCAGGCTGTTGCCGGACAGCGTCGCGACGAAAGTGATGCCGAGTATCGCCAGGAGGAAGAATTCCGCCGGACTGAAGGCGAGGACCACCGGCCGCAGAATGGGCAGCATGGCGGCGAGGAAGAGGCCGCCGACGACCCCGCCGAAGCCGGAGGCCCCGAGGCTCGCCCCGAGCGCGCGTCCCGCCTCGCCCCGCTTCGCCATGGGATACCCGTCGATGATCGTCGCTGCGTCGGGGCCCGTCCCGGGGACCCCGAAAAGAATTGCCGGAATGGAGCCGCCGGTGTGGACCACGGCGTGCATCGCGAGCAGGAAGGCCGCGCCCGGCAGCGGATCCATGCCGAACACGAACGGAATCAGGAGGACGATGCCGAGCTTGCCGCCAAGACCCGGTATGGCGCCGAAAAACATGCCGATCGGCACGGCGATGACGATCAGCAGCATGATGTACGGATCACCAATGACCGCCAGCAGCGAAGCAAGAATGCTATTCAGTTCCATGGCGCGTGCCGATCCCGCAAATCAGTCAGACGGTGGGACCCATACGTCCTCGAACCCGACTGCCGGCTCGAGCTGGTCAAACCAGTCGAAGCCGATCGCCTTCATGATACGGCTGTTCACGACGATGACGCGCGCTTCGCGGTCACCCGCGTTGAAGCGTTTATGGGCGCAATAGGGCGGGATGTAGATGAAGTCGCCCGGCCCCCATTCGAATGTCTTCGGGGTCTTGTCCCACTCCCATTGATACTCGTCCTTGCAGTCGAAGCGCACGTCGAAGTGATGGTCGTAGCCATTTCCTTCGACGACGTACGCGACCTCCTCGGAGAGATGCCGGCTTGTACCGGTGGCGCCCTTTGGCGGAATGAACTGCATGTAGATGTCGATGCAGCACTCCTTGGTGTCCATGCGCTCGTTGATGATGTGCTTGATCAGCCCATCGGCGGAGCGCTCCAACGGCATGTCGCGCCACTTAACGATGTTCATCCGCTCGGGATATTCGTTACGGAACTGCTTCGACGCCTCCAGCGCCTCGGCATAGAAGTTGACGTAGGATTCGCCGGAGCGGGAGCGCTCGCGCTCGATGGCGTCGACGAAGGATGGAGTCGTGTTCATGTGACTGGTCCCGTTATCTCGACTAGAGCTCCGCCGGAGGTGCGTAATCTTCGTGACCCGGCACCGGCTCCTTGGGCGGGTATTCGACGACCTTCTGGAAGATCATGTGCATGAAGAGGAAGAGCGGCTTGGCCTTCATGATCAGCACGATCGTCTCGTCGTTCTGGTCGTCCGACAGGTGCTGATGAACACAGCCGTTCTCCACGATCAACGCGTCGCCCGCTTCCCAGTCGATGCGCCGGCCGTCATGGACGTCGTGTCCCTTGCCTTTCAGGACATAGAAGACGGCGCTGTTCATGTGGCCGTGCTTCTGGCCGTAGCCGCCCGGCGCGTAGACGTCGATGTGCGTCTCGATCGACTGCGCCACCTTCACGGCCTGTGGGTTGATGACCTTCTTGCCGAAGTTCTGCGGGCCGCCTTTCCACTTCAGATCTTTGGTGTGATAGATGCGCGGCTGCTTGTAGAGCTCCTCGCGCAGCTCGCCGTAGGTCCCCTCCAGCGCGCGAACGAACGTGCGCTTCTTGGTCCAGCGCTCCCAGACGACTTCCGTCTTGCCAGCTTCGCTGTTGTGGCCGAGCCCGGCCTCTTTGCTGTCCTCTTGCATGGCATCTGCCTCGCGGTTTTTTTTCTTCACGGTCGCTACACGGATGGGATCGCGTGCAGCGCAGGAATGAGCTTTCCAATCAGCGTGTCCGGCCACGGGATCGTTAGAAATCGGTCGAAAACGATGTAGATGAAGATGCTGACTCCAAGCGCCATGGGCAATATCAGACGCCAGGGCTCGCGATTCTCCAGCCACATATACGCGACGACATAGATGATCGACGTCGGGATGAGCCCGATCGCCGCCATCATCAGCATGAACGCGGCGAACCAGCCGAAAAACAGCAGCCCGCGGCGAGCCACCACGGACACTTGGAGCCCGCCGTCGTCGGAGACCAAGTCCATGTGCATGGAACGCCGCCCGTTCGTTCCGGCGCCATTCTGCTCGACGCTCGCAGCGGGCACGTGGAACACCCGATATGCAAAGCTCGCAGTAGCGCAGATCAGCGTGATCACGCCGACGATCATCGGCGCTTCCTTGGCTTCAAAGCCCCAGGTCGCGGCTTGCGCGAGCATGGCACCCGTCACGACGATCAGACCAACGTAGAAAAGATCGGGCGCAGCGAAATTCGGCTTCCCGAGGGCCAGCCGTCCACGGTTTTCGCGGCGCGTTGCGAGGAATTCGGAAATCAGCGGGCGGCAGACGCCCAAGACCGCCAGCACCAGCAAGACGACGACGACCGGACGCAGTATCCATTCCCAACCGTAACGCGTGGTCGATATGAACATGTAGCGCTCGATGATCGATCCGAGCACGAAGCCCAGAATGAGCGGCGGCCGCGGCCAGCGCAGACGCTTCATCGTCCATCCGAGGAGACCGAAGACGAAGAGCGCGTAGAGGTCTCCCCAGTCGCGCGAGCCCTGGAAGGCGCCGACGAAGACGATGCTCATGACGACCGGGAGGATCAACGTGTAGCGAAGCGTCGCGATCTTGGCGAACTGGCCACTGAACAGAAAGCACAGGCCGGCACCGAGGATGTTGGCGATCGCGATGCTCCAGACCATCGAGTAGGTGACGTCGAGGTTGCGCGTCAGCATCGCCGGGCCGGGCACCAGGCCGTGGATGAGGAAGGCGCCGAGCAGGATCGCCATGGAGGCGCTGCCGGGAACGCCAAAAGCGACCGTCGGAACGAGCGAGCCCCCCTCCTTGGCATTGTTGGCGCTCTCCGGGGCGATGACGCCGCGGACATCGCCGGTGCCGAATGTCTCTGCAGCGCCCTTCTCAGTTCGCGCCGCATGCCCGTAGGCGAACCAGTCGACGACGGAGGAGCCAAGCCCCGGAATCGCGCCGACCGCTGCACCGATCCCGCTGCAGCGAATGACGAGCCACCAGTTGCGAAGCGCGTCGCCAGCGCCCTTCGCCATGCCCTCTCTGACATTGTACTTGCTTCCGGAGGCAATCGCCGTGCGACGGATCGAGAGATCGCAAAGTTCCGGAAGCGCGAAGATTCCCAGCGCTACCGGCAGCAGCGGCAGCCCGTCGTACAAGATAGAGCGAATCGAGCGTCCACCGCAGAGTGCCCGTCTGCGGGTCACCGCCGATCATGGAAAGCATGACGCCGAAGCCGGCCACGGCAACGCCCCTGAGCGGCGAGCTCCCGGACAGCGAGGCGACCATCGATATGCCGAAGACGGCGCAGCCGAGAAGCTCGGGCGAGCCCATATAGAGCATGATTGGCCGGAGCACCGGTATGGTCAGCGCGAGCAGCGCCGCCCCGAAGATGCCGCCGATGACCGACGCCACGTAGGCGGCGCTCAACGCGCGGCCCGCCTCCCCTTTCTTCGCCATGGCGTGCCCGTCGAGCACAGTCGCCTGCGAAGCCGTCGTCCCAGGCACACCGAAAAGCACCGCAGGGATCGTATCGCTCGTCGACGTGACGGCGCCCAGTCCCAACAGGAACGCAAAGGCGGAGTAGGAATCCATATTGTAGGTGAAGGGGAGCAGCAGGGCCATGCCAGCGACTCCCCCGACGCCCGGCAGAATCCCGATAGCGAGACCGATCGTGACTCCGCCGAACAGATAAGCCAGCCGGGCGGGCTCGGCGATGGCGGCAAACGCCTGCATAGCCGCCTCGAACATGCCGATATCTCTCCCCATTCCGGTTCTTCGCCCTGCTCGGGCGTGTTCTTGTTGAAGGAAGTATGACCGGATATCAGACGGCAGGCGAGCCGCTTGTTTCGCGCTACGGAACGCCATTCCGCTTCTGGCGCAGGCATCGTTGCGTCGCGCATGGGAGATGTCCGCAATGCATGTGATCCGCACCGTCGGCCTTGTCGGGCTCGGCCGCATGGGCCGTCCGATGGCACGTCATATTGCCGCGAACGGCTACGACGTGTGCGGATACGATCCGGCACCGGAAGGAGCGGCAGCGGCGCAAAGCCTCGGCGTCAGGCTCGAGGAGAGTCCCGCAGGCGTCGCGGCGCGAAGCGACCTCGTGATCATCGTCGTGGGCTTCGAAAGCCAGGTCGAGGAGGTGCTGTTCGGACAAGGCGGGATGGCCGAAGCGCTGCGTCCGGACACGTTTCTCGCGGTGGCGTCGACCGTCGCTCCGAGCTACGTGATCGGGACTTCGCGACCGCCTTGCCGCTACCGGCGTTCGGCTGATCGACATGCCGCTGTCGCGCGGCGAGGCTGCAGCGGAGGGCGGCCGCCTTCTCGTCTATGCCGGTGGCGCCGAGGCCGACATCGACGCGTGCAGGCCCGTCTTCACGGCGTTCGCCGAGCACGTTCTTCGCCTCGGAGAGGTCGGCGCCGGACAAGCGGCCAAGGCCGTCAACAACATGCTGCTATGGACATGCCTTTGCGCCAACATTGAGGGCATGGCATTCGCGGAGCGCTTCGGCGTCGATCGGGATGCGTTGCGCGAGGCGCTCGGATACGGCAGCGGCGCGAACTGGGCACTGGAGACCCGCGCCGACGAGCGCCCGGCCTTGTGGGCCGAGAAGGACATGATGATCCTGCTCGCCGAGGCGGACAAGGCGCGCGTCGCGATGCCTGTGGCGGGAACGGTCAAGGAGGCGATCAAAGCGTTCAAGATCGCCCGCGGCCTGCCGATGCCCACGGACGATGCCCACTGACGGCGGCTGACGTTCTATCAGCAGGAACGGCGTTCTTGTCGGGCCGTTGCCGTCCTGGTACTTGTCGCGGAAAGCCACAAAGAGGGCCGTCATGAAACGCGATGAGGCTGGCGGGCCGTCCGCCGGAACGAAAGCGGCGGCGCCGAAGGAATATTACCATAGCAAGAAGGATCGCATCTTCGTCCGCGCGATCCAGGGTGCCTACAACCTGTCCGAGGAGCTGCAGCGCCTCCGATCGATGCCGCGCGTCAGGAAGGCGCAGCGAGATCAAATTCGTCGACGGCCCGCAGGCCTACAGCCGCCACTATGTCGAGCCGAAGGACGGCATCACGCAGAACTTCCACCTGCACCTTGAGGAATATGCTCCCGGCGGAAAGAGCCAGAAGCACGGCCACGTCAACGAGGCGGCATTCTACATTCTCGACGGCGAGGGCTACGAGATCCACGACGACATCCGCTACGACTGGAAGGCGGGCGACGTGGTCATCGTGCATAACAACTGCGTGCATCAGCATTTCAACGGCTCGCCCGACAAGCCGGCCCGGGCGCTGGTGATCAAGACCAAGCCGATGTTCATGTTCATGAACATGCTGTTCCAGAAGACGGTGGAGCCTCGTGCCACGACCCCGGCGCCCGGCGCGCGAAGACTACGAGGTGCGTGAGGAAGAGGACGACTTCAACCACCCGGCGGAAGGCTACTGAGATGGCCTGGGGAGAAGCCAAGGCCTGGATCGCGGGTGCGTCGAACGAGCGCCTCTATCAGGGACTTCTCGATGACGCTGCGGCGGCGCCGCAGCGCAATGCCGGCCGCCGCAAGGTCATCTCGCCGGAGGACATGCCTTGGGAGATGTCCCGCCAGGGGTTGCTCAAGCATCTCATCAACGAAGCGATGAACACGCGCATGGAGACGGTCGACGCCTACATGCAGATCATCCCGCCCGGCAGCCGCTCCGGCAAGCATCGGCATCTCGCCGAGGAATGCCTCTACGTGATCGAGGGCCGCGGCTATGATCTTCACCAGGATTGCGACGTGGAGATCACCGACACCTACCACTGGCTGCCGCAGGACGAAGTGAAGCGCTTCGAGTGGGAGGCCGGAGACGTGATCTACGTGCCGCCGAACACGATCCACCAGCATTTCAACGCCGATCCGGAGCGGCCGGCGAGGCTGATCTCCTCGATCAACCGGATATTCAAGCACAGCGGGCTCAACGATCTGGAGCAGATCGAGAACGCGCCCGAATATGAGCCTGGGCTTGCCCTGACGCCGGAGATCGTTCGCGAATTCCTGCGCGGCGATAGAAAGCCGGCCTGACGTGCTCGGCGCGATTCTCGCGCTTCTGTCCGCCGCAACATTCGGGCTCAATAACGCCGCTATCCGCCGGGGTGTCCTGACCGGCTCGGTGTTTCAGGCGCTTGCCATCACCGTCCCGATCGGCGTCCCACTTTTCTTGCTCCTTTGCTTCACGTTTGGCGCCCTCGCCCCGCTCCGGCACTTCGGCGCCGCGACCTGGATCTGGCTGTCGGTTGCCGGCGTCATCCACTTCGTCCTTGGGCGTTACGGAAACTATCGCGCGACGCAGGCGATGGGCGCCGCCTTGTCGAGCCCCATCCAGCAGCTCAGCATCCTCGTCGCGCTGGTTCTGGCGATAACGTTCCTCGGCGAGACGCTGACCCCGCTGAAAGCGTTCGGCATTATCCTCGTCATGATCGGCCCGATGATCATTCTTCAGCGGCGCCGCAACGGCCAATCCGCCAAGACCGCGTCCGGTTTCGAGCCGCGCTATCTGGAAGGCACGCTTTGGGGAATCGTATGCGCGCTCGGCTACGGCACGAGCCCGCTCCTGATCCACATCGGCCTGCGCGGTGGCGGTATCGTGGAAAGCATCGCCGCGGGATTCATCTCCTACCTCGCCGCGTCGATCGTCGTCGTTGCGCTGTTCCTGATCCCGGCCAACCGCGCCGAGCTCTTCTCCATGCAGGCGTCGCCTGCCGGCTGGTTCGCGTTCTCAGGTTTCGCGGTGTTTGTCTCGCAGGTGTTTCGCTATATGGCGCTGGCGATCGCGCCCGTCAGCGTGGTCACCACCATCCAGCGCACCTCGGTCGCCTTCCGCGTCGTCTTTGCCTGGATCCTCAACCGCGACCACGAGGTTCTCGGCATCCGCACCTATCTCGGCATCGGCGCCTCGATGCTCGGCGCGCTGGCCTTGGCGCTCGATACTGAGTTCGTGCTGACTCATGTGCCCCTGCCCGACTCCATCGCCGCTGTCATGAGGCTCTCCTGGCCATGACAAAGAAAAGGCCGCCGCCAGAAGGCGACGGCCTTAAGTGGTGCCTTGGGAGAAGGCCGGCGCGGAGGCGCCGGTCGGGCTGTTGTTATTCTACGATTTCCGAGATGCGCTTCACGATTTCCGGCGAAGCCTCGTAGGCATCGGCCACCAGCTGCTGCACCTCTTCGCCTGAGATCGGCGTGACTTCGAGATCAGCCTGCTTTGCCGCGGCGAGGAATTCCGGATCCTGCATCGTCGCCATGAATGCGTCACGCAGCGCCTTGACCCGATCCGCCGGAATGTTCGGCGGCGCGAGGAAGGGGCGTCCGAGGGCCTGACGCGTGAAGACCACGCGCAGGAGGCGCTTGTCATCGTCCGACTGGGCGCGGTCCATGATCAGCGGAACCGAGTCCGGGATGTCCGGATGCCGGGAGGTGGAAAGCTGCATGAGAACGTTGATGTAGCCGCTATCGAGCCAGTCCTGCCGTGTCGACACGACGCTCGACCAGGACCATCCGCAGCGCCCCGTAACCTCGCCGCGCTCCATGGCCAGGTTCACGTCGTTGCCACCGGGATAGCCGTCGATGATCTTGATCTTCGTGCCGAACACCGCGTTCATGACTTTCGGAAACTGTACCGTGTCGGCTGTCGGCCCGGTGCCGCCGACGATCAGCTCCTTCTCCTTCAGATCGTCGAACGTCTTGATGCCGGTATCGGCACGCGCGACGCAGACGCTGACCTCATTGTTGGCCGAGCCGATGTAGTTGAACTTCTGCGCGTCGAATTTCGCGGCTTCATTGCCGAACAGCGGATCGAAAGGTGCCGCGCGCGCGACGATGCCGAAGACGGTGCCGTCCTGCGGCGCCGCTTCATAGAGCCAGTTGGCGAGCTTGAGGCTTCCGGCGCCCGGCATGTTTTTCGGCACCATGGTCGGATTGCCCGGGATGTGCTTGCCCATATGCGCGGCAAGCAAGCGCGCATATGTGTCGTAGCCGCCGCCGACGCTGAACCCGATCTGCACCTCGATCGTCTTGCCGGTGTAGAACTCCTCGACGCTCTGCGCCGAGGCCGTCGAGATCGAGGCCAGCGCGACCGCGCCGGCAGCAACAGTGATTGCCTTCAATCGAAAGAGCATTTCTTCCTCCCGTCGAACGCGTTGGCGGCGCTGCCTCTTGTTCGGGCTTCGCACCATCCCTCGCAACATGATGCGAACTATATCCCTCGCACCGGCTCATCGGAATTTCATGTTCCCGCATAGGGAACGGCGGTTCTTTTGGCGGACCTAGTCCGTTTAAGCTGGTTTACGATGCCGGTGAACCGGCTTCGTGACCACTCATGAGGAACCAAGGAACTGACCGGGAATGATGAATACCGACGGCCTGAAGGAAGAGCTGGTCACGGCAAATCGCATCCTGGCTCATGAACGCGTCCTCGAACTCGTTCGGGCATGTGAGCATCCGTCATCCCGAAAAGCCTGGATTCTTTCTGCTCTCACGCGCCCGTGCCCCGGAGCTGATCGAGGCGGCCGACATCATGGAGTTCACGCTGGAGGGCGAGACCGTAGGAGCGGCCCCCGGCAAGCCCTACTCCGAGCGCTTCATCCACGGCGCCATCTACGAGGCGCGCCCCGAGGTGATGTCGGTTGTGCACAATCACAGCCCTAGCGTCATTCCATTCAGCGTCACCGGTCAGTCGCTGCGTCCGCTGATGCATATGGCAGCGCCCATCGGCGGCGACATCCCGACATGGGATATCCGCTCGCAATTCGGCGACTGCACCAATCTGCTCGTCACCTCGATGGAAATGGGACGCGATCTCGCCGCCTGTCTCGGCCTCCGTACGTCAACGCTGATGCGCGGCCATGGCAGCGTGGTCGTGGGCCGCTCGCTGCGCGAGGCGGTATTTACGTCGGTCTATTTGGAGCTGAACGCCGCCATGCAAATCAGGGCTCTTGCGATGGGCGACGTGATCTATCTTTCGGAGGGCGAGATCGCTGCGGTCACGAAAGGACGCGCCGGCTTCACATGGGAGCGCGGCTGGGAAAACTGGTGCAGTCGGGTGGGCCGTCCCTATGTCCAGCAGAGCTGGGATACCGGTCCCGGCTTCTCGAAAACCGACCGGTAGCTGGCGCTGCACGATTCGCCGCTCCCCAGCTGGCCGAAAGGGGTTTCTCGCTCATGCGCTACATCGATGCCTTCAACCACTTCTTCCCCAAAAAGCTTTGGGCGAAAATCCAGTCGCTGGAGGGCGCCGGCGCTGGGATCGGCAAGCGGATGCAGAACGTCCCCGCTATCTTCGATCTCGATACGCGCTTCCGCGTGATGGATCAGTTCAAGGACTACACCCAGATCCTTTCGATCGGGATGCCGCCGCTCGAGGCCATGGGAGATCCAACGGTCGCGGTAGAGCTCGCGAGCCTCGCCAATGAGGGCCTCGCGGAGCTCGTGGCCAATCATCCGGACCGCTTCGAAGGCTACGTGGCCGCCCTGCCGATGAACGACCCACAGGCGGCCGCCGAGGAAGCCGAAAGAGCGTTTCAGGAGCTCGGCGCCAACGGCCTGCAAATTCACAGCAACGTCAACGGGGCTCCGCTCGACGAGCCGCGCTTCGAGCCGATTTATGAAGTGGCCGCGAGATACGACAAGCCGATCCTTCTTCACCCGTCGCGCACGTCAGGCATGCCCGACTATGCGACGGAGACAAAGTCGAAATACGAGATCTGGTGGACCTTCGGCTGGCCCTACGAGACGAGCGCAGCCATGGCTCGCTTCGTCTTCTCCGGCATCCTCGACCGTATCCCCAACCTGAAGATTCTCGCCCATCACATGGGCGCCATGGTGCCCTTCTTCGAAGGCCGGGTGGGCCCCGGTTGGGATCAGCTCGGCAAACGTACCTCCGACGAGAACCTGACTTCAGTGCTGGAGCGCCTGAAGAGACGCCCGTTCGAGTACTTTAAGGAGTTCTATGCCGACACCGCGGTCTTCGGCTCGCGACCGGCAACGCTTTGCGGGCTGGCCTTCTACAGCGTGGACCGGATTCTGTTCGCCTCCGACTCGCCCTTCGATCCGGAGCGTGGTCCCGGTTACATCCGCGACACCATCAAGGTGCTGGAATCGATCGAGATGTCCGACGCGGATCGCGAGAAGATAAGCTTCCGCAACGCACGGGCCCTTTTCGGCCTCTCCCGCTAGCCTCCTTCCGTATGGAGCCGACGCGGCGTGGATACGCAGGTCTTGATCGTCGGAGCAGGTCCTGTAGGGCTCACGCTCGCGTTGGACCTTGGCAAGCGCGGCATTCGCTGCACTCTGATCGAGCAGAAGGAGGCGCCGCAATTCCTCCCGAAGATGGAGCGCTGCAACGCGCGCACCATGGAGATCTATCGCCGTCTCGGAATTTCCGAGACGATCCGTGCGGCCGGCTTTCCAGCCCACCTGCCGATGGACGTCTTCATCGTCACCAGCTTGATCGAACCGCCTCTCCTGCACCTGCCCTACCCGTCGGTGACAGAGGCGAGAGAAAAGTCGCGGCGCGTGAACGACGGCACGATGCCGGCGGAGCCGTATCAGCTCATATCGCAGTACACGCTGGAGCCTCTGCTCAAGACGGCATGTGAGGCGCTCGCTCCGGTAAGCGTGCGCTATGGCTGCGCGCTTGAAGCCTTCCAGCAGGACGCCGAGCGCGTCACGGCCACGGTGCGCCGCCGCGATGGCGGCACGGAGACGATCGTCGCTCAATTTCTCGTCGGATGCGACGGCGGCGGAAGCACCGTGCGCAAGAGCCTCGGCATCGCTCTTCAGGGCGAAGGCAACATCCTGAAGCTCAGGCAGGCGTTGTTCCGCTCAGACGATCTGTTCGAGCACATCCCGATCGGCAAGGGCCGTCACTACCACGTGGCCGACGACCGCTCGACCTTCCTGATCGTTCAGGACGACACCAGGCACTTCACGCTCCACGCGGTGGTGCCGCGGGATTCCGACATGAGGGAGCGTTTCGAGGCGACCGTCGCAATACCGGTGGACTACGAGATGCTCTCTGTCGGCGAATGGAAGCAGAACCTTCTCCTGGCGGACAGTTATTCCCGCGGCCGCGTCTTCTTGGCGGGCGATTCCGTTCATCTCGTCATCCCGACCGGTGGGCTCGGCATGAACACCGGAGTGGGAGATGCCATCGACTTGTCGTGGAAGCTCGCCGCCACGCTGCAGGGCTGGGGAGGTCCGGACCTTCTCGCCTCCTACGAGATCGAGCGCCACCAGGTGGGCGAGCGAAACGTCGCGGCGTCGCGTTATGCCTCGCTCGGCCGCCGCAAGTGGCGAGGCGAATGGCGCCCGGAGATCAGGGACGATACGGCAGAGGGCGCGGCAGCGCGCCGTCGGCTCGCGGAAGTGGCCGCCGTCGAACAGCGCAAGACCAATGAGATGATCGGCGCCGAGCTCGGCTATCGCTATGCGGGCTCCCCGATCGTCGTAGACGGGATCGGTGAGCCGCCGCGGCTCGACCTCATGGACTATCGACCCACCAGTTGGCCCGGCGCCCGCCTGCCCCATGTCTGGCTTGGCGACGGGACGCCAATTCAGGACCGAATTGGGCCGGGTTACACGTTGCTGAAGTTGGGCCGCACGGCAGTCGACGCGACGGCCCTTGAGAAAGCGATGAGTTCGCATCGGTGCGCCTCTGACCGTCCTGCCCCTGGCGGACGAGGCGCCGAGGCGGGTCTATGGCTACGACCTCCTCCTGTTGCGGCCCGATCTGCACGTGAGCTGGCGCGGAAACGATCCACCTCCTGATGCCGAGTCATTAGCAGCGGTGGTCACCGGACACGGGCACGGCCGGCACTGAAGCCCAGCATACCTTCAACGGATGCCGCGCGAACGTGTCCCACCGGCTATTGGTTCGAGTATCGCGGTGCCTCGCCGGGCGCGGGCGTGTACGGATAGCTGCCGCGTTTGAGCACTGCGTCTCTGCCGCCGAACGCGCCGATGCGGCGCTCCTGATCGTCGAACGCCTTTCGCGACACGACCGAGGGGTCGCATATCGCCCTCAGCCGCCGCTCGCCCTCCGCGAGAGCGACGTCATTGCCGCTCTCCAATGCGAGATCGCGTGTCTCCATCGGGTCGGCCGCGAGATCGAAGAGCTGCGGCCGGTAGCCCTCGTAGTGTACGTACTTGTGCCGGCCAAACCGCACCATGAAAATGCCGGTAAGTGAACCGACGGCATGGTACTCGCTGAACACGGTGCGGTCGGCGTCACCGCCGTCGATCAGGCTGAGCAGCGAGCGGCCCGGCATCGCGTGCTCCTCGGCCGTAAGAATTTCGCCAACGGCGTTCACGATCGTCGGGTAGGCATCGACGAGAGAGACGGGCGTGGCGACGCGCCGCCCGGCGGGAATGCCCGGCCCCCTCAGGATAAGCGGAACACCAACCGACTCTTCGTACATGTTGGACTTTCCCCAAAATGTCCGCGTACCGAGGTTGTCGCCGTGATCGCTCGTATAGACGACCAGCGTGTCGTCGACGAGACCGGTTTCGTCGAGCGCGCGCAGGACCCGGCCGATGTTGTCGTCGAGGAACGAGACCATGCCGTAGTACGCCGCAACGGCGATCCTGACATGCTCCTCGTCGCGGAAATGATCCTCGTAGTTCTGCACCTCGCGGAGCTTGTGCAGAACAGGATGGTCGGGGAATTCTGACGGATCGCGGAGCGGAGGCATCGGCAGCTCCGCGAGATCATAGAGATTGAAGAACTCCGGCGGCGCCACCAGCGGGAAGTGCGGGCAGACGAAGGAGACGAACAGGCACCACGGCTTGTCCGGCCGGGTCCGCGCGGCCTTCGTCAGCCAGCCAACCGCCTCGTCGCGGATGTTGCGGTCGTATTTCAGATAGGTCGACTCGCCCGCCCCCGCGTCGCCCGCAAGCTGGCGCGTGCTGTCGCGGGTCGGAGGCGGACGGCGCAGCATGCCCTGGATGTCGCCTTCGCCGTTCAGAACATGCAGCGGCAGGATCTCGTTGTCGAAGCCGTTCGGATCGTCGCTGCCACGGTAGTGAAGCTTGCCGATCGAATCACATCGATGCCCCGTCTGATGCAGCCGATGCCCCCATGACGGCGGCGTCCCCTGATAGGGGAAGGCGTTGTCCCAGTAGCCGATGGTGTGGACGTAGCGGCCGGTCGCGAAGCTGGCGCGGCTCGGAACGCAGATCGGGCAATTGCAATAGGCATTCTCGAAAAGCGTTCCGCCTGCGGCGAGCGCATCGAGGTTCGGCGATCGCACGACACCGTTTCCGTACGCGCCCAGCACGCGACGGCTGTGCTCGTCCGACATGATGAAGACGACGTTGTGTCCGGACATGGCCCTGCTACTTCCCGTTGTTCACTCGACATTTTTGGAGAGCGGCGGCGCCACCCCGGCTCCCTCCGCATTCGGCATCGCCACGCACTCGGCAGTCGGCACGTTCAGTGCGACCTCGCTTCCCGCTGGACGGAAATCGCGACGCTCGCCCTGCACCCGCAGCGTCGCGCCTCCGACATCCACCAGGTAGTCGACGACGCTCCCGAGGAACGTCGCCTCGGTGACGACGCCGCGCAGGCGGTTGACCTGGCCCTCTTCGCCTTCGCCGAACCGAATTGCCTCCGGACGGATGGCGAGCGTCACGGAGGTGCCGGCGACGGCTTGATGCCCGACAACCGCATCGAGGCGGTGCCCGCCGACCTCGACGACCACGGTCGCGCCGTTTCGCCCGGCGACGACGCCCGGTAGCTTGTTCACGAGCCCCATGAAGTCGGCGACGAACAGATTGGCCGGCCGCTCGTACACGTCGCGCGGCGCGCCGACCTGCTGCACCGTTCCCCCGTGGAACACCGCGATGCGGTCGGAAAGCGCCATCGCCTCGGCCTGGTCGTGGGTGACATAGACGAAGGTGATGCCGGTCCGCCGCTGCAGGCTCTTCAGCTCCGAGCGCATGCGCTCGCGAAGCTTGGCGTCGAGGTTCGACAGCGGCTCGTCGAGGAGCAGGATCGAAGGCTCGACGACCAGCGAGCGCGCCAGCGCGACGCGCTGCTGCTGACCGCCGCTCAGCTCCGACAGATGCCGGCCCTCCAATCCATCGAGCCCCATGGCCGCCAGCACCTGCTCGACGCGCGCCGCCTGCTCGCGGCGATCGAGCTTCAGATAGCGCAAGCCGAAGGCGACGTTCTGGTGGACCGACATGTGCGGCCAGATCGCGTAGTTCTGAAAGACCATTCCCATGCGCCGGCGTTCCGGCGGGACAACCCGATCCGGCGAGGAGATGACCTCGCCGCCCACCGTGACGGAGCCGCCGTCCGGAGCGAGAAAGCCGGCGACCACGCGAAGCGTCGTGGTCTTTCCGCAGCCCGAGGGCCCAAGGAACGTCACGAATTCCTTCTCCTCGACGGAGATGTCGATGCCCTTCAACGCCTCAAAGGCGCCGAACTTCTTGATCAGGCCGCTGATCTCTATGAACGCCATCCGCGACCTCAGATCGGTGTCGCGTTGGCCGCTGGAGCGATCTGGGCGCGCGACATCAGGTAGTTCAAAGGCAGGCTGACCAGCAACGTCACCGTGATGACGAAGACCGCAAGCGCGGCGACCACTTCGAGCTGGCCGAGATCGTTAAGCCGGTAGATGGCGACGGCGATGGTCTCGGTTCCACCGGTATAAAGCAGGATGGTCGCGCTGAGCTCGCTCAGGGCGGGGATGAAAACAAGGAGAAACGCGACCGCGAGACCTGATCGGCTGAGCGGCAGGAGGACATGCCACATGGCGCCGAGGCGCGACGCGCCGGAGATGCGCGCCGCCTCCTCCAGCGAGGGATCGATCTGCCTCAGCGTGGCGTTCGCGCTGCGCGCCGCGAGCGGCACGAAGCGTGCGACGTAGGCGACGAGCAGGATCCAGATCGTCCCGTAGATGGCGAAAGGCGGACGGATGAACGCCAACAGCACGCCGACCGCCATCACCGTCCCGGGCAGACCGAGCGGAAGTATCGCCAGATAGTCGAGAAGACGGCGTCCGCGGGCGCGCGTGCGCAGATCGATGTAGGCGACGGCGGCGCCGACCAGCGTCGCGCATATTCCGGCGACGGCAGCGAGGCGGAAACTGTTGAAGATTCCGCGGCCGGCGATCTGGTTGCTGACGAGCGCCTCCTTGAAGTGTTCGAGCGTGAAATTTCCCGGCACGAGACCCGCGATCCAGCTCCGGCTGAATGCCGCGACGACCAGAACGACGACCGGCGCAACGGCGCTCAGGAACACGACGGCGCCGCAAAATCCGAGCAGCGGCCATTTCCAGTTCCCGAGGCGGGTCGGCTCGATCCTCAGGCCGCGCCCGCCAACCGTCGTATGCGAGCGGCGCTCAAGGTAGCCGCGCTGCAGGAGCAGGCCGACCGCCGTCAGCAGAACGAGCGCCAGCGAAAGCGCCGATGCCTCGGACCAGCGCGGCGGATAGGCACCGATCACACCGTAGATGCGCGTCGGAAGAAACGTGATCTGCGCCGGCAGGCCGAGGAACGCCTGCGGCCCGAAAAGCGCCATCGAGTTCGATCGCCGAAAGAAGCGCGCCGCCGGTGATCGCGGGCGCGACCAGCGGCAGATCCACCCGCAATAGCACGCTGAGGCGTCGCGCCCCGAGAAGTCGCGCAGCCTCCCCGTAGGAGGCGTCCACGGAACGAAGCGCCGCGTAGGTCATGAAGAAGGTGAAAGGGAAGACGTGCATGGCGATGACGAAGATGACGCCGCCCATGCTGAAGATGTCGATCGGGCCGCGCGCGGCGCCGGTGAGCGATTGCAGGATGCGGTTGAAGTAGCCGGCATCCGGACCGAGCAGGATGATGTAGGCGATCGCCGTCAGATAGGGCGGCGTTATGTAGGAGAGCGCGACAAGCGCCTGCAGCGAGCCGCGAAGCGGCATGTCGCTGCGCGCGCCCGCCCACGCCAGCGGTACCCCGAGGAGGACGCTCAGGGCACCGGCGCCGAACGCCAGTATCAGTGTGTTGACCAGTGCGCCGTAGTTCTGCGAGCGCGAAAAAATTCCGGCGATGTGGCCGAGCTGGAAGTCGGTCGGAACGCCGAACGCCGCGAGCACGATCCACAGCAGCGGATAGCCGACGATCAGAAGAAGAAGCGCGGCCGAGCCCACAAGGACGACCGTGCTTCCTTCCAATGCGAAGCGTCGCGCCGATGAACCCGACACTGGTCTCGTCCTCAACGACGGCGCCGCTTCGACGGCGGCGTGACGCTTCTCAGATACCCCACTCTCCGCCGAAGACGTCGGTCATGCGCTGCAGGATGTTCTGACGCTCGCGCTTGTACTCCGCGTAGTCGAGCGTGAGCAGCTTCAGGTCGCCGAGCGGCGTGCTGCCCTTCGGCGGATCGACGTCGACGCGACTGGAGTACTTTCCGCCGCCGACGAGCAACGTCTGCGCCTCCTTGCTCATCCAGAACTCGTGGAAGAGGAAAGCGGCGTTCGGGTTGGCCGATCCCTTGACCAGGCCGACGGCACCCGGTTCCGTCGGCACCCCCTCGGGAGGATAGACGTAGTCGGTGGGCTTTCCCTGTCCCTTTGAGCGCCAGGCGATGTTGTCGTTGGTCGCGAACGCGACGCCGCGCTCGCCGCTCTCCAGGATCTGCGTCACGAGCTGCGGCGAGGCCACACGGAGCGGCTTGTTGGCAGCGAATTTCTCGAGAAGCTCCCAGCCGAAGTACTTGGCCAACGTGTAGAGACGCGGCGCACCGTCGCCGTTGGCGCTGCTGAAGAAGGTCAGCCGTTCCGACATCGCCGGTTCGGTCAGGTCGGCCCAGGTCTTCGGAGCCTTGTCGCCGCCGAACTCGGTCGTGTTGAACTGGATCACGCCCTGCGTCAGCCGGTCGGCCATCCAGGTGCCGTCCGGATCGCGAAGGTCGGCGGAGACCGCAGAATCCGCGTCGGACTTCTTCTCGAGCAGGAGCCCGCGCTCTTTCATGAGAAGCAGAGCGGCGAGGTCCGATGCGTCGACGAGGTCGGCCTGAATGTGGCCGGCGTCGGCTTCGGCGAGCACCTTCGAGGTCACGTCCGCGGAGCCGCCGCGGAAGTATTCGACGCTGATCCCGTACTTCTCCTTGAACGGCCCGACGATCGCGTCGACGATCTTCGTGTCAAGGCTCGTGTAGAGCTGAACCTTCCCTTCGGCCTTCGCCTTGTCGATGTCGATCTCGGACGGCATCGTCGGCACGCCTGCGGCGGCCCAGCTGCTTCGCCCGGTCAACATGATTGGCGCCGCAGCCATGCCCTTCAGGATCGTCCGACGTGGCAGTCTCTTCATGGCGTCCTCCCTTGAAGCTCCCTGTAGGGGTGCGTGCTGTCGTTTCGACTTGCGCTAAAAGATTGATCGTCACCCGGAAAGCTGGCAAGCACAAATGGGAACACGTACGATTACCGGCGGTTATCAATGTTCGATTTGCGCACCGTCGACTATTTCCTCGCTGCCGTGGCGCACGGCTCGCTGCGCGCGGCCGCCCAGGAGCTCGGCATCACGCAGCCGGCGCTGACCAAAGCGATCCGACGCCTGGAGGATTCATTTGGCGCACCGCTCTTTGACCGGCGCGCACGGGGTGTGACGCCGACCGTCTACGGCAAAGCGGTGCTGCGGCACGCGAGGGACGTGAAGGCGGCACTCCAGGCAGCGCGCGTGGAAGTCGATGCGCTTCGCACGGGCGGCGCGGGCTTTGTGAAGATCGGGGCCGGCCCTTCCTGGCAGGATGCCGTCCTTCCGGATGCGATCTCAGCGCTACGCGCGAGCCGTCCGGGCGTCCGCATCCACGTGACCGGCGGCGGCGACGACCAGCTGAAAGAGCAATTGAAGAGCGGTGCGCTCGACTTCGTCTTGGCCGCGGTTCCGGAAGCTCCCCGGCTCGAGCCGGAACTTGCGTGGCAGCCGCTCCTGGCTGACGAATATTGCGTGATTGCAGACGTCGGGCATCCGCTTCGCCGCCGCCGTCGCGCCAAGGTCGAAGACCTTTTGGCCCATCCCTGGATTCTCCCGCCGGCCACGACTTATATGGTTGGACGCCTGCAGCATGTGCTTCGTGCCGCCGGCCTTCCGGCACCCGTCGCGGCGATCGAAACGGATGTTATTCCGTTGAAATTCGCCTTGATGCGCGGCAGTCAATATTTGAGCTATCACGCCGCCGCCCATCTCAGTGCACTCGATCCAGGCTTCATCGTGCCGATCGAGATTGCCGGCACGCGCGCTCTGCGCCAAGCTGGCCTGATCAACCGCCGGGGGGCCGAGCTCAGTCCGGCTGCGAAAGCGCTTGTCGGCATTCTTCAGCACCTTTGTTCCGCCCACGCCAAACCGAAACGACGAGCAGGATAGACAAGCCTTCCTCTTCGACCTGGATCGGCGTGGGGTCTTGGCGTGCTGAAGGACCGCGCTCTTCGGCGCGCCGCCAGAACGCCAGATCACGCGATTTCGACAAGCGCCTTGATGAGGCCTGCCTTTTGGGCGGCCCAGATCGGAATGTCACGCACCGCGGCCGTCAATGTGGTGCGGTGGGTGATCAGACGATCGGCCGGAACATCACGCGCCCGAATTGCCGCGATGACGCGGCTGAAATCCTCCGTCGTCGCGTTGCGGCTTGCGTAGAGCGTCATCTCCTTGCGATGAAAGTCCGGGTCCCGGAACGTTATCGCCTCCTTGACGACGCTTACGAACACATAGCGTCCGCCGTGCGCTACGAGGTCGAAGCCTGCCTCCATCGCCCCGGCGGTGCCGGTGGCGTCGAAAACCGCATCGAATCCTTCGCCCCTCGTCGCCGCCTCGACCGATTTTCGTGGCTCGTCGGTCGCGGAGAGCGCGGATGCTCCCGTGATGGCTTGCGCCGTGGCCGCCCGCTCCGGGTCGCGATCTAACACAAAGACATTGGCGCTCGCCAGGCGCGCGAAGAGAGCTACGCCCAGCCCGATCGGCCCGGTGCCGACGACGAGCACGTTGTCGCCGTTCGCAACGCCGCTGCGCCGCACAGCATGCGCCCCGATGGAGAGAAATTCGACCGATGCGCACTCGTCCGCGGACAGCCCTTCGGCAGCGACGAGGTTTGCCGCCGGAAGCGACAGAAGCTCCGCCATGCCTCCGTCCTGGTGCACCCCGAGCACTGAGATGCTGACACAGCAATTGGGTTTTCCCGCGCGGCAGGCGATGCAGCGTCCGCAGGAAATATATGGATTGACGACATAGATCTCGCCTGGCCTGACGCCCGAACCGGCTGGCGCCTCGACCGCCTCCACAGCGAGCTCGTGTCCCATGACCCGCGGGTACTGCAGATAGGGATGCTTGCCCTGGTAGATATGATAATCGGTGCCGCAAATTCCGACCCGCCGCGGACGCACCAGAACGGCGTCCGAGCCGGCCGGAGGATCCGGCATCTGCACCAGTTCCAGGCTCCCGGGCTGGGAGCAGACAAGGGCGTCCACGCAATTTCCCTCAAATCACGGCGCCGGGCGCGGAAGGGGGTGAGGGCCGACACGCGCCGGCCTTCGGTTCTTATACTGTGGCGGGAAAGCGGCGAGTGTAACCTCGCTCTTGAGTATCCGCATCACTTCCGGAACTGGTCCAGATTGTCCTGGGTGATAAGGGCGGTGCCGGTGTCAACGAAGGCCGGAACCTGTTCACCATTGATGGCTTTGTAGAGTGTCGCGACACCCAGCTCGCCAATCTTATCGGGGAACTGCATGACGGTGGCGGCCTCGGTGCCTTGGGCGATCGCTTCCAGTTCGGAGTCGGCGCCGTCGAAGCCGACCACGATGACCTCGGACGGATCGATGTTGGCATTGGCCAGCGCCGAGATGGCGCCTTCTGTCGGACCCTGGCAGGCGCCGTAAAAGGCCGCCACGTCGGGGTTGGCGGTCAGGATGTCTTCGGCAGCCCCCACCGCCTTTTCAGCGCCGCAGCCCGTGGAGACGTTGCCGCCGACGATCTTGTAGCCTTCGCCCAGACCTTCGGCCATGCCCTTGAGGCGGTCGTCTAGAGACGGCACTCCAGGGACGCCGGCGATCTGGCCGACAGTCGCGCCGGCCGGAATGCGAGCCTTCAGGTATTCGCCCGGCCAGCTTTCCCCCGGCGAAGTTGTCGGTCGCGACGAGCGCCGTCTTGCCCTTCCAGTCCGGAATGTCGTTGTCCATCAGCACGACCTTGACGCCGGCAGCGACGGCCGCGTCGAGCGCCGGGGTGATCGCCGGATCGACTGGGGTGATGGCAATGCCCTTGCACGCCCTGGGTCACCATCAACTCGATCGAGGGCGATCTGGCCTTCGACGTCGGTCGCCGATTTCGACTGCCCGAAGATCGATCTGCACATCCGGGTGTGCGTCGGCGAAAGTCTTGCCGCCGCCCTGCAGGATGTCGAAGAAGCCACCGGGAAACTTGACGATGAAGCCAATCTTGATCTGGTCATCGGCACGGGCAGTGCGACAGGCCGGCAGCACCGGCCATGAGCGTGGCGGCAAACACATATGGTAAGGCTCTTCTTCAGCATAGGATTCCTCCAACGAAGCCACGTTCGCGATTCATGTTCCGGATGGCGGCTGCGCGAACTGACCGGCCGCATCCTTTCCCAGCGCCTCAGGCACCGACGATCATTGAAACGATGTCCTGGCGGGTGGCCGCGGATGGCGTGATCTCGCCGACCTTGCGCCCGCGCCGCAGCACCACGGCGCGGTCGGCATAGTCGACGACCTGCTCCATGTTGTGGGTGATGAGGATCACTGCGTTGCCATCGTCGCGCAGGCGCTCGACGAGGCCGAGCACCTGACGAGACTCGCGCACGCCCGAGAGCCGCAGTGGGCTCGTCCAGGATCGACCACCTTGCGGGCGAAAGCAGCTGCGCGCGCCACGGCGACGGCCTGACGCTGGCCGCCCGACATGAGGCCAACATGTGCGGTGAAACTGGGCAGTACGACCTTGAGCCGGTCGAGCAGCTCGCGTGTCGCAGTTTCCATCTCCTCGCGCGCGCAGAGCCTGAACGCTGCGCGGCAGCCAACTCGGCCCGGCCAGTTCGCGTCCGGCGTAGAAATTGCCGGTGGCATCCATGTTGTCGAACAAGGCGAGGTCCTGATAGACCGTCTCGATGCCGGCGCGGCGGGCGTCGGCGGGCGAGTGAATTGGATGCGACTTGCCGTCGAGCTGGACCGCGCCGCTGTCGAGGCGATGGACGCCGCTGATGCACTTGATCAGCGTGGACTTGCCCGCGCCGTTGTCGCCGAGCAACGCAAGGACTTCGCCTGCATAAGCGCCGATGCTCACATTGATCGAGCGCCTGCACCGCGCCAAAGCGTTTGACGGCATTGCGGACTTCGAGAACCGGCCGCGAGCCGTCCGCGCCGCCGTTGGTAAGGCGTTCGACGCTCATGACGCGCTTTCCGCCTGGAGCACGCGGAAGCGGTTTTCGAGATACGCGCGCAGCACGTCGGACTCGACGGCGAGCACGATGATGATGCCGATGACGATCAGTTGGAAAAAGATGCTGACATTGAGCAGGTTGAGGCCGTTGCGCATCACGCCGATCATCAGCGCGCCGACGATGGCTTGGCCGACATTGCCGCGGCCGCCGAGAAAACTGGCGCCGCCTATGATCACCGCGGCGATAAAGTCGAGCTCGCCGAGCTCGCCGAGAAGACCCGAGCCTGAATTCGTGCGGCCGGCGACGATAATGGCGGCGACCGCCGCGCAGGTGCCCGAGATTACATAGGTCGACACCAGCACGGCGCGCGTCGGAATGCCCGATCGCGACGGCCGCCTCGGGGTTGCCGCCGACGGCGAAGATCCAGCGTCCCCAGATCAGCTGCCGCCAGCCAGTACAGCGCGAGGGCGACGGCGGCCACGATAAAGGCCGAGAAGGGCAGCCCGAAAATCTGGTAGCTGCCGACGAAGCGAATGAGCGGTGCGACGCCGGTGATATTTTGGCCATGCGACAGCTGATAGGCGAGGCCCTTGCAGATGCTCAGCGTCGCGAGCGTGATGATGAAGGGGTGCGGCATACGGCCGTAGACGTAGACCGCGCCGTTGACCAGGCCGACAGCGGCGCCGGTGGCCAGCATGCAGACAATGACGACAGCATCGACGCCGTCACTGAATCGGCGCCGGGAACGGCATGGAACACCAGCGCGCCGACGACGGTGCAGAGCGCGATGCAGGAGCCGACCGAAAGATCGATCCCACGCGCCACGATGACGACGAATTGCCCGACTGCGAGCATCGCTATGACGGCGGTCTGCGCCAGCACGTTGCTCAGGTTGCGGGGCAGCAGAAACAGCGGCGTCAGCGCGCTGATGACGACGATCATCAAGATCAGGATCAGCAAGGGCCCGACCCGCAGCATGCCGAGGGCAATCGAAAGCCACCGCAACTGTGTCGCCGACATGCTCCGCACTTTGGCGTCGTCGCCGGTCTGCGGGGCCGGCGCACCGGCTTCAGGCATCGTCACTTCGTTTGCTCACCCTGGGGCCAACGCTCATGCCACGGCAAAGCGGCGACAATCGCGATGACAGCCGTCTGGGCCAGGATGTTGCCGATGTTGATGGGCTTGGAAATGGCGGACACTCCGCCAGCAGCCGAACCACCGGCCCGGGGAGCGCGGTCGATTTCCGCTTCGTCCCGTCCCACCATCGTCACAGCCGTTTCCACCCCGTTGTGTTTCTTATAGAAAAACGACAGCCTCTGTGGCACAGTCAAACTGTTTTTTATGGACTAAAATACAGCAGAAAGAACGGAAGGGCAGAACGGGCACGAAGAATGAAGTCGGACACACTTTTTAAGCGAGCGTTCAACGATGCGCTCGACCTAGTCGCCGGGCGCGCCGACGGCCAACGACTCCCGTCCGAGAGCCGCCTCAGCGCCGAGCTCGGCGTCAGCCGTACCACGGTGCGCAAGATCCTCTCCGTGCTGGCGCAGCGCGGAGTCGTCACCGGAAGCGGGTCGGACCGCATCGTCCATCCGCGCAGCGAGGGTGTGACGCGTTTCCCCGAGGCGGAGACTGTCCCCATGTCCGCGCAGGTGGAAAAGCGCTTCATGGAATGGATGCTCCGGGACAACGCCCGACCGGGAACAGCCATCAACGAGCTCGAAATGGCCCGCCAGTTCGGAGTCGCGACTGGCGGCATCCGCGAGTTCCTGAACCGGTTTCAGCGCTTTGGACTCATCGAGAAGCGGCCCAACTCGGGCTGGGTGTTCAAGGGCTTCACGACCGACTTCGCGCTCGAGCTCTTCGAGATCCGCGAAATGTTCGAACTGAGGTCGGCACGCGATCTTTGCGACGCTGCCCGAGAGCTCCCCGCACTGGCAACAGGTCCAAGCGCTGCGCGAAGAGCATCTCTCGCTGCTCGGCGAGATCGAAGAGCGCTTCCACGACTTCTCGGATCTCGACAGCCGCTTTCACCGCTTGATCAACTCCGCGGTGCCCAACCGTTTCATAGACGGCTTCTACGACATCATCACCCTGATCTTTCACTATCACTATCAGTGGAACAAACGGGACGAGCGGCAGCGCAACGAGGTCGCCCTCAGGGAGCACATCACCTACATCGAGGCGCTACTCGGCCGAAACGTTTCGATGGTGGACCTCGCCTGCCGTGCGCATCTGGACTCCGCCAAAGAGACACTGATGAGATCAACATCCGGCCAACGGGCGATCTCGACGAGCGGCGCACGACTAGGCCACGCCACGGCCCGCGCTTAAACGGCACTGCGAGCGAGCGGTCCGTTGTTTCATCCCGGCATGAAATGGCTGAGCTTCACGTCGAGGTAATCGTGGATCGCATGCCGTCCGCCCTCGCGGCCCATTCCGCTGTGCTTGACACCGCCGAACGGCGCTTCGGCGTGCGCGATCAGGAACGTGTTGACGCCAACCATACCGGCGCGGATTTCACGTGAGAGATGCTGCGCCCGTCCGAGCGGCTCGTGAAGACGTAAGCGGCAAGTCCGTATTCCGTGTCATTCGCTCGCTCGATCGCCTCGTCGAGATCACGGAAGGTGTTAACCGGCGCCACCGGCCCAAACGGCTCCTCATGCATGAGGCGTGCGTCGTCCGGAACCCGCGAGGTACTTAAACCGATGCAAGACCCAGTCGAGAGATCTATGGATTCCCCATTTCTCCGGAGAGATGTCCGCAACACAACAGGTGCGTACGTCGTTGAATGCTCCGCGCACCGGATCAAACTCCAAGCGTCGATCAGGCGTCCGCAAAGACGACGACCAGCCACTCCGCGACAAGCGCCGGCCGCTCCTCGCGCTCGACCTCGACGACCGTATCGAGCGTCATCCGCCACTGTCCGGGCTTGCGCTCGACACAGTCCTTGAGGGTGAAGCGGGCGCGGATGCGCCTACCGGTGTGCACGGGGGAGATGAAGCGCACAGACTCGAACCCGTAGTTCATCGCCACGCTGCTCCCCTCGATGTGGCCGATCGCTTTCTGGAACATTGTGGAGAGCAACGAGAGCGCGAGAAAGCCGTGCGCGATCGTTCCGCCGAACGCCGTCGCGGCGGCTCTTCTCCGGATCGACATGAATGAACTGAAAGTCCTCGGTGACGCGCGCGAAATCGAAGACGCGATCCTCACCGATCGCGAGCCAGTCCGAAACGCCGATCTCGCGCCCAATGCTTCGCTTGCGCCTGGTCGAGGCTGAATTTGCTTGCCGACATCAAAGGACTTCGAACAGCCCGCGGCGCCCATGCCGCCGCCGACGCACATCGTAACGACGACGTGTTTGACGCCGCGCCGCCGGCCTTCGATCAGCGCGTGGCCGACCATGCGCGCGCCGGACATGCCGTACGGATGACCGATGGAGATCGCGCCGCCGTCGACGTTGAGGAGCTCGTCCGGAATGCCGAGCCGATCGCGGCAATAGAGAACCTGCACGGCGAACGCCTCGTTCAGCTCCCACAGGCCGATGTCGTCCATGCTCGAGGCCGAACCGCGCGAGCAGCTTCGGCACAGCGAAGACCGGCCCGATGCCCATCTCGTCCGGCTTGGTGCCGGCAACCGCCATGCCGACATAGCGGCCGAGCGGCCGCAAGCCCGCGCCTCTCGGCAAGCGCAGCCTCCATCACGATCGCAGGCGGAGGCGCCGTCGGAGAGCTGGCTGGCATTGCCCGCGGTGATGCAGCCGTTGTCGCGAACCGGCTTAAGCGCTCGCCAAGTCCCTCGGGGCTCGTGTCGGGCCGGTTGCCTTCGTCGAGCGAGAGCGTCACCTCGCGCTCAGAGACCGCCCCGGTCGCCTTGTCCGTCACCGTCATCGTGGCGGTCGTGGGCACGATCTCGTCGGATAGCGCCCGGCTTTTTGTGCCGCGGCGGTGCGCTGCTGCGATTGCAGCGCATAGGCGTCCTGCGCGTCGCGTCCGATGCCATAGCGCTGTCGCGACGACTTCCGCCGTGTCGATCATCGGCATGAACATGTCGTCGTGCATGGCGACGAGTTCGGCATCCATAGTCGACGCGGAGCTTCTCCGTCTGCACTGTCGAGATCGACTTCGACTCCGCCGGCGAGCACGATCTCCATTCGGTCGACGATGACCTGCTTGGCAGCGGTCGCGATAGCCATCAGCCCCGAGGAGCACTGGCGGTCGATCGTCATGCCGGGGACGGTGACCGGCAGCCCGGCCCGCATCGCAGCCGTCCTGCCGATCGTGTGCTGGTAGCCCTGCGGCAGCGCCGCCCGAAGACGCAGTCATCGATCTCCGCGCCGTCGATGCCGGCGCGCGCGATCGCGCGCGCGATCGCATGCGCCGCCAGTGTCGGCGCAGGCGTGGCATTGAACGCGCCCCGATAGGCTTTGCCGATCGGCGTGCGCGCCGTCGAGACGATTACCGCTTCACGCATCTTGGCTTTCCTCCGTCGAGACGAAGCTCGGCCTTCTTCAGCTCGTGCTGGGCCTGCGCGGCGCTGCTCGCCGGCAGAAGCTGGCCGCTCGCCTCCGCCAGTCTGTCGAGGTTGTCGAGAATGGCCTCGGCGACGTCGTCGCCGGCGCCGAGATGCAGCCCCTCGGTCATCGTGACGTGCGCCATCTCGAAGCTGCCGGCACCGGCGCAAAGGATCGTCTTCGTCGGCGCATTCTCTGCGACGAGCGCCAGCATCGCCGGCGAGACCAGCGCCGGATCGAGCGCCGCGAGCTGGTCTGCGGCAGCAGCCCCTCCAGCATCCGCGTTCGCGGCGGTCGGGCGCCATGCAGTTCACGCGGATGTCGTATTTGGCGCCCTCGAGCGCCAGCGTATTCATCAAGCCGACGAGCGCCATCTTGGCGGCGCCGTAGTTCGACTGACCGAAGCTGCCATAGAGCCCGCTCGAAGACGTCGTAAAGACGATACGGCCATAGCCGCGCTCGCGCATGCCGCCCCACACCGCCTTCGCGCAATTGACCGAACCCATCACGTGCACGTCGAGCACGGCGCGAAAGTCCGTCGAGCTCCATCTTAGCGAACGTCTTGTCACGCAGGATCCCGGCGTTGGCGACAAAGATGTCGACGCCGCCCCAGCGCGCGGTCGCCTCCGCGACCATCGACTCGACCTGTTGAAATCCGTGACCGACGCGCCGTTCGCCACGGCCTCGCCGCCCATCGCCTCGATCTCTCTGACGACGCCTTCAGCCGCCGCGGAAGTCCCGCCGCTTCCGTCGAGCGCGCCGCCGAGATCGTTGACGACGAGCTTGGCGCCGCGCCGCGCCAACAGAAGCGCATGCTGTCGGCCCAGCCCGCCGCCGGCACCCGTCACGATGGCAACCCTGCCCCTCAAATCGATTGACGGCATCCTTGCTCCTGCCCGATCGAGAATCGTTCTTTCAGCCGACCGAAACGGTCAGGCGAGCTTGCTCCAAGCGGAATGTCGGCGAACGTCAGGTTCCGCTATGACCACCTGCGTGTCGGCGCCGAGCTTCGGCGCCCGCGGCAGCGCTCCGGTCCCCGCGTTCTCCCAGCGGAAGGCGGGGCCGAAGGCGAGCGACTCGCCCGCAACGCCGATCCCCGGCGTGTCCGGATAGACCTCGCGGAGATATTCGCCGAGGTCGCGAACGCGTGCCGCCGGAACGCCGGCCGCGTTCAGCATCGACTCCAACGCCTCCGCCTCGGCTACCGCGAAGGCCTCGCACAAGGCGGCGCGCAGCTCATCGGTCGCCACGTCCGCCAGGAACGAGTGGCTCGCCAGCCCCGCCGGAACGTAGGGTGGCGCCGCAAGCTCCGGGCGTCCAATCAGACGGCAAAGCGTCGCGAACTGTCCCATCGTGTTGGCCGCGACCGAGATGTGGCCGTCGGAGGTGGCGAAGGTCTCCGCCCCCGGGCTCCCCACGAAGCCGCGATTGCCGCGCCGTGCCGGCGCCTCGCCAGTGGCGAGCGTCGATGCGGCCGGCCCTGACATCAGCGCCAGCGCCGAGTCGACCATCGAGACGTCGAGCGTGATGGGCCCCTTGTCGCCGCGCAGTCGGCGGATGACCGCCGCGAGGATCGCCTCGGCGGCGCTGATTCCGGTCGCAATATCGATGACGGGAAAGCCGACCTTGATCGGCGCTTTGTCCGCGCCATTGCCCTGCAGGAGCATCATGCCGGTCGCCGCCTGGATGACATGGTCATAGGCGCCGAGCCGGCTCCTCGAACCGCGCTGCCCCCAACCCGAAATGGAGCAATAGATGATGTCGGGACGCACGGCGCGTACGTCCTCCGGACCGAGCCCGAGCCGCCTTGCGACGCCCGGACGGAAATTCTCTACAAAGACGTCGGTCGCCGCGGCGAGCCGCAGCAGCGCATCGCGCCCTTCCGGAGCCTTCAGATCGAGGACGACCGATTTCTTGCCGACATTCAGCGCGCGAAAGCCCGGCGGCGCCCCTTCCAGGCTCGGCTGCAACGCGAGCCCTCGCATCGGGTCGCCGCTCTCGGGCCGCTCGACCTTGATCACCTCGGCGCCAAGGCACCGGAGGTGGTGCGTGGCGCAAGGCCCGGCGAGCACATGAGTCAGATCCAGAACCCGTAGTCCTTCGAGGGGCTGCATCACACGCTTCTCTCTTCAGTCGCTGCAACGTCCGCTCGCGCTTTGACGCGGGCACGGACATTCGGCTGCAACAGGGCGACTCTCAAATTTCTTCGGCAAGCGCTGTGGGCCTCGAGAAGGGTCCACAGCGCTCGGTGGGATCGCGCGCCGACTCTAGTGGGCGATGACGCCGGCGCTCTCCATGATGGCCTTGTTCTTGGCGTAGGTGTCGGCCATCTCCTTCGTGGCCTGCTTCGATGTCGAGATACTGGATCGGGATGTCGGCGGCCTCCGCCACCTTCTTGAAGTCCGGATCGGTCTCGCAGGCCTTCAGCGCCGCCGTGAGCTTCTCGAGGATCTCGCGCGGCGTGCCCTTGGGCAGCATCAGCGTCGTGCGCGAATCCATGCCGAGCGGGAAGCCTTCCTCCTCGATCGTCGGCACGTCGGGCGCTGACGGGTGGCGGAAGGTGGTCAGCGCGGAGACCATCTTCAGCTCATCCGGATAGCGGTAGTGAATGCCGCCCGAGAACGCCATCATCACCTGGCCGCCGAGCAGCGCGTTGATCATGTCGCTGCCGCTCTGGACCGGCACGATGTTCACCTCGATGCCCGTCTTCTTGATGATCTCGTTGATGTAGAGCCGCGCCTCGGGGCTCAGCGCGGCATAGCTCGAGCCGGGGTTCTTCTTTGCCCAGGCGATGAATTCGGTGAGGTTGTTGAAGGGCGCGTCCTTCGGCGCCGCCATGCCGACCTGGAAGGCGGTGATCATGCCGGCATAGTCGAAATCGTCCGGCTTGAAGTCGACGTTCTCCATGATGAACGGCGCCGAATTCATCACCGAGTTCGAGTGGAACATCATCGTGTAGCCGTCGGGTTTCGCCTGGCTCAGTTCGCGCGCCGCGACGGCGCCGCCGGCGCCGGGCTTGTTGACGACATTGATCGGCTGGCCGAGCTGCTTCGACATCACGTTGGCCGCGGCGCGGGCGACGAGGTCGGTCTGGCCGCCGGCCCCGTAGCCAACCAGCATCGTGATCGGCGCAGTCGGGTAGTCGTCGGCGCAGCGCCGGCGACGCCAACGCGCCGAGCCCGAGCGCGAGACCCGCGGCGAGAACGCTTCTTCTTGTTAAATCTCGATCATGCTCTTTCCTCCTTTTCGATTTGCTCGCTGTCGCCGGCTTCAGGAGCCTGCTCGCGCCCGGGCCGAGCGGGCGCCACCTTGGGCGCGTGTCCGCGCCCGACCCACCAAACCGTCGCGACGGTCAGGAGGATGAAGGCGACCGCGATCGGATGCTTCAGCAGGTTGGTCGCGTCGTGGTCCAGAAGCTGGATCGACTGACGGAAGGTAAGTTCCAGGTTCGGACCGATGACGAAGCCGATCAGGAAAGTGACGAAGGAAAAGTCGAGCTTGCGCGCCAGGAAGCCGAGCGCGGTGAACGCCAGCATCACGTAGACCGAGAAGACGCTGCTCGTCTCCATGTAGGAGCCGATGGAGCACAGAAGCAGCACGCCCGGGATGATCAGCCGGAGCGGCACGCGGATCACCATCGCGAAGAGGCGCTGACCGGCAGAGCCGATGATGAGCATGATGAAGCTGGCGCAGATCATCGCCGCGTAGACGTCGGCGACGAGCCGCGGCTGCTGCTTGAACATCAGCGGCCCGGGCGTCAGACCGTGCAGGATGAAGGCGGCGATCAGGATCGCGGCGATGACGCTGCCCGGAATGCCGAGCGCGAAAAGCGGCACCAGGCTCGAGGGCACCACGGCGTTGTCGGCGCTTTCGGCGGCGGCGATGCCCTCGATCATGCCGGTGCCGAACTTCTCCGGCGTCTTCGACGCTTGCGGGCCGCGGCGTAGGAGAGGAACGACCCGACGCTGGCGCCGAGACCGGGCAGGATGCCGACGATCGAGCCGATCAGCGTGCCGCGCAGGATCACCGGCATGCAGCGTCGCCACTCCGAGCGCAGGATCACCCGGTCCTCGCGCGCCGTGCCATCCTTGATCTGCTCGACTCCGCGTCGATGGTCTTGATGTTGCCTGCCTGCGCGATCATCTCGGCGACCGCCAGCATGCCGATTGCCATCGGCACGAGCTTGATGCCGTCCTCGAGCTCCAGAAGGCCGAAGGTCATCCGCGGGACGAAGGTCTCGGTCTCCATTCCGACGGTGGCGAAGAAGACGCCGAAGGCCGCCGCGATCAGCCCCTTGGTCAGCGACTTGCCGGAAAGCCCGCCGATGAAGGTCAGCGAGAAGAGGAGGATCGCGCAAAGCTCCACCGGCCCGATCAGAAGCGCGTAGTTCGCCAGCGGCGCCGCCAGCACGATCAGCACCAGCGTAGAGAGGAAGTCGCCCACCACCGAGGCGTAGAGACCCATCTTCAGCGCCTTCTGCGCCTTGCCCTGGCGCGCCAGCGGATAGCCGTCGAGCGCCGTCGGCGCCGAGGCCGGCTCGCCCGGCGTGTTGAGCAGAATGGCCGAAACCGCACTTCCCGCGGCGCTGCCCTTGGCGATGCCGATCAGCATGCCCAGCGCCGCGACCGGGCTCAGATAGAAGGTCAGCGGGATCGACACCGCGACGCCGGTCGCCTTGCCGAGGCCGGGCAGCGCGCCGACCAGGTAGCCGATCGTCACCCCGATCGCGACCCACAGGATCGTGCCGGGGTTCAAGACATCGACGAAGCCTTTGAGGATGTAGTCCATGGCCGTCAGACGATCGCCGTGCCGAGCACTTTGTAGAAAAGCACCCAGATTGCCAGCAGCAGCCCGGCCGGCATCAACACGATGACCAGCGGGCGCCGCTCTCCGAGAACAAGCAGCGCGCCGACGACAAGCGCCGCGCCGGCCGCGAGCGGCGAGAGCCAGAGATAGAGCGCGACCGAGACCGCGAAGACGCCGCCGATCCGGGCGACGGCCAGCATCTCGGTCCGGGTGAAGGGCTGCGGCTCGCCGTGCTCGGGGTTCTCGGCGCCGGAGCGAAGATTGTTCACGGCGAGCAAGGCCGCGAGCCCGGTGATCAGCACCATCATCATGGTCGGCACCAGCCGCGGCGACATGTAGCCCTCCGGGCCGGGCGCGATCTGCCAGGGGATGACGACGAAGATCGTCAGCAGCCCGACGACCGCCAGAACGATGCCGGCGACGACGTTCGCGTATCTCATGCTGCCCTCACCGGGGCCGGCGGCATCCGGTAGACACGGCGCGCCGTCTCCGCGAGCAGCGCGCGCCGCGCCGCAGCGTCGTAGTTCATGGCCATCTTCTTGAAGGCGTTCCAAAGCACGCCGTAGCCGATCGAGATGCTGTCGACCGGAAAATTGCTCTCGAACATGCACCGCTCCGCGCCGAAGCAGCGGATCGCATGGTGGAAGTAGGCGCAACGCTCCGCGACGAATTCTTCCGACGACGGCGGGACGTCGCGCTTGAAGCCGTCATATTCCGTGACGATGGAGGCGAGCCCGCCGAGCTTCATCGCGACATTCGGGCGTTCGGCCAGCTTCTCGATGCGGTCGGCCCAGGCAGGGAAGTTCGGGTCGCGCGCCGCCTTGGGGTCGAAACCGATCGGCCCTCCGAGATGGTTTGCGACGATCGTCGTTTGCGGCACCGCTTCAGCGAGCGCGATCAGCTCACCGAGCTGCGATTGGAACAGAAAGGCGTCGAACGTCAGGCCCCACTCGCCGACAAGCGCCACGCCGCGACGAAAGTCCGGATCGAGACAGAGTCTGGCCGGCGCCGCGCCGGCGATGAGTCGCGCCGACGGGTCCTCGAGGCGTGCCGCGCTGTGACGAAGGCCGCGGACGCGTCCGCCGCCGGCCTTCTCGTGCGCATCGAGCACGGCGCCGAGATTCGGGCTTCGCATGTCGGCGTGCGCCACGATGGCGCCGATCTCGGTCGGCACATTCGCCGCAGCCATCTCGTCGGCAAGCGCCGAAGCGAAGGCCGTCTCGCCGACGGGCCGCATCTCCTGCGGGCCGTCCGCACGGTAGCCGGAGCCGCATTCGACATAGACGCACGCGGTGATCCGGTGGCCGTCGCGGCTGTCGCGCAGATACTCCTCCGGCAGGTAGCGGCTGGTCTGAAGCTTGAGAGTGTTGTCCTGCGGATCGGGAAAGTCGCGCTCGGTCCAGAAGTGACAATGCGCGTCGACGATCTCCCACTCGGGCTCGACGACCGGCTCGCGGCGGAGACCCCACCACTCCGAGCGCGCTCCCATGCGCCGAACCCAGGTGTTCCGCTCCTGCGGGTTCATTCCTCGCCGTATCCTCCCGAGCTCCACGCTTCTTTGACGGCTGAAAAACTCGCCCGGCGCCGATGCCTGCCAAGTGAACACGCTGCCGAGGCATTAGCGGTAGTTAAAATTCCTAAGGTGGGTATTATTAATCGCTTAAATCACGAGCGGTTGGCATGGACCTCCGGCAGATCCGCTATTTCGTCGCCGCGTGCGAAGAGGGCTCGCTCAGCGCCGCCGCCGCCCGGCTGAACTGCACGCCACCCGGCGTCAGCCAGCAGATGAGCGCGCTCGAAGCGCGGCTCGGAACGAGCCTTCTGGAGCGCACGCCGCGCGGCGTGACGCCGACGGCCGCCGGCCGCAGGTTCTACGATCGCTGCCTGGCCGTCCTGAAGGCCGTTTCAGAGGCAGAGATCGAGATCGAGGACTTTCACGCCGGCCTCAGCGGATCCGTCTCGGCGGGGTTCGCGCCGGGCCTGGCGAAGGCGATCCTGCCGCCGGCGCTCGCACGCTTCACGCGCGAGTTTCCCCGGGTCGACATCGAGATCGCCAGCGGAACGGCCGACACGCTCGTCGCCGCGACCGCCGGCGGGACGCTCGACTTCTATGTCGGGCAGTTCCTGGCCACCCAGATCGGACTGTCGGCCATCCCGATCGGCCGATATCCGGTGGCGCTGATCTCGGGCTCGCGCCGCGGCTTCATGCCGATGAAACCGGTCCGCCTCGACAAAGTGGCGCCTTTGAACCTCATCATTCCGTCCGCCGCCAACAGCCTCAGGCCAAAGATCGAGGACGCCGTCCGAACCGGCGAAATCGCGGTCGAGCGGACGATCCTGATCGACAGCCTCTCCGCCGGGCTCGAATTCATCAGCCAGACCGACTGGTCCTCGATCCTCCCCTACTGGCTCTGCCTGAAGGAGCTCGGAAACGACCGGGTCACCGTCAATCCGATCGTCGATTCGACGCTCCAGGTCGACGTCGCGCTGATCTTCTCGACACAGCGCCCGCTATCGCGACCCTCGCAGCTGCTCTACGAATACTTCCGCCAGGAGCTGCAGCGCACTGAGGCCGAGTGGCAACGGATCGACGCGACGGCCTTAAGCAGCGATTATGCATCGCTTTAGGAGAAATAAATCCTCTTGAACGCGTCCTGACACTACCTTCTCCGCAACGATCGCCGGTGCCGTCACCCGGCAAGCCGCCTGCAGGACGCGACCGCGCCGAACGCGGACGCGACGGGCGCAACAAACAGACATCCTCGGAAGAACCTTGGATGGGAGCGGAGGAAAAAATGGAATCCGGCACATTGGCAAAAAGCCCCTCATCTGCGCGGTCGATGAGCCGCCGGACTTTTGGGGCCTTGTCCCTTCTGACACTGGCAGGCGCGCAGCTGACCACGCCGGCTGCGGCAGCCGCCGAGCTCGAACTCAAGATGCAGTTCGCCTCCCCAGACGGCACGCCGTGGAACGACATGGACCGACGCTTCGCCGCGCAGCTCGAAGCGGTGACGGGCGGCCGGGCGAAGGTGAACTTCTTCCCGCCGAACTCGGTGACGCCGTTCAAGGACTGGCTGCAGTCCACCGGCTCCGGCCTGCTCGACATCGGCTTCGTCTGGCATCCGATCCTGCCGGGCAAGTTCCCGCAGATGGAGCTCTTCAGCCTGCCCGGCCTGTCGAAGAACCAGACGGTCGCGAGCGTCGTCTACTGGCGCCTGCGCGAAGCAATATCCGGAGATGGGCAAGCTCTTCACCGACCAGGACAACGTCGTCGAGCTGGCGACCTTCGTCGCGATGGGATCGCACCTTCACAGCCGCAAGCCCATCAGGAGCCTCGCCGATATCAAGGGCAAGGTCTTCGCCGCGCAGGATTCTGCCGGCGTCAAGGTACTCGAGAAGCTCGGCGCCAGCGCCAGCGTGATGGTCGGGCCCGACGCCTACCTCGCCGCTGCAGCGCGGCGCCATCGACGGCGTCCTCTGCGCCTGGGGCTGGGTGAACAATTTCAAGCTCAACGAGGTGACGCACCTACCACACGCTGCTCAACCTCAATCCCGGGCACCTACAGCACGGTGATGAACAAGGACACCTATAACAAGCTGACGCCGGAGGAGCAGAAGCACCTGGCCGACATCACGCCGCTCTACTTCTTCTACAACACTACCGACGGCGCTGCGCGGCGACCGCGAACGTGCCGCCAGAGAACATCTTCACGCTCTCCGCCGCGGACCAGGCCGATCTGACCGCCAAGATGCAGCCGCTCTGGGACGCAGTGGGTCCAGAAGGCTGACGCGGCAGGGCATGCCCGGCCAGAAAATCCTCGACGAGGCAGTGCGCCTGACGAAGCTCTACGACCAGAACTAGCCGGAGCCCGCATCATCTGGGCTGAAAGCCAAGGACCGCCGTCACTTCGACGCGATGCGCCGCCGTCGGTGGGTGCTGATATCGGCGTGAGCCAGGGGCTGCCATTGGCCACGATGGGCGGACCGATCTCCACGATTCTCGAAACATCGGCGAACGGCATCCGCCGGGCGATCGTCTGGCCCAGCCGCGCCGCGATGCTCGTCGGCGGCGCGGCGCTCGTCGCTCATGATGGGGCTGACCGTCGCCGACGTGGTGCTGCGCAACCTGCTTCTCCATCGTCGTCCCCGGCGGACCTGGAGCTGACGGGGCTGCTGATGATCCTCGTCGCGCTGTCGACGCTGAGCGCTCGTCGAGCTCGCGCAGCAGCCACATCCAGGTCGACCTGGTGCTGAAGGCCATGCCGGACTTTCGTCCGCCTGCCGACGATCGCCGGCGGGCTGCTGCTGACGCTGACCACGATGATCGTCGTGGCCGCTGCATATCCTCGAGTCAGGCGGCCTATCTGAGCGGCAACGCGATCGTCACCGGCGTGCTCGGCCTGCCCGAATGGCCTTTCGTGCTCTGTCGCCGCAATCTTCGTGCTGCTATTCGCACTGGCGCTTCTTGCGAAGATGCTCACGACGCTGAGCGCGATCGCGAAGCTCCGCGATCCGCGTTCGCTCGCGGTCCTCCTTGTCTGGATGTTCGCGGTCACCGCAATCCTCTTGCTCTGCTTCTTCCCGCACGTTGCCTGCCGCTCGGAGATTTCACGCGGCCTTCGCGGCATCCTTTGCCATCAGCCTCTGCTTCATCCTGATCTTCCTCGGCGTGCATGTGGCGGCGGCGATGGCGGTCACCGCGCTCATCGGCATCAGCCTGCTGATCGGCCCGAACGCAAGCCTGACGAGCCTCGGCACCACGACGATCGACGTCGTCAGCGACCAGACCTGGAGCGTCGTGCCGCTGTTCACCTGGATGGGGCTGATCGTCGTCGCCTCCGGCTTTGCCGAAGAGCTCTACCGCGCCGCCTATCGCTGGATCGGACATCTGCCGGGCGGGCTCGCTTCGGCCAGCACGGTCGCCTGCGCCGGGCTCTCGTCGATCGTCGGCGACACCCTTTCCGGCGTCTACAGCATGGGCTCGATCGCGCTGCCGCAGATGCGCACCTACGGCTACGACATGAAGCTCGCGACCGCCTCGATCGCCTGCGCGGCCACGATCGGCGTGATGATCCCGCCAAGCCTCGCCTTCATCGTCTACGGCATGATCACCGAGGTCTCGATCGGCAAGCTGTTCATCGCCGGCATCGCTGCCGGGCACTCCTGTTCGCGTCATCCTGATCCTGCTGATCACCGTGCGCGCGATGCTCAATCCCGAGCTCGCGCCGCGCGGCGAAGCCAGCAGCTGGCGCGAAAGATTGACGTCGAGCGCTCGCGTCTGGCCCGTGCTTTTGCTGATGCTGCTTGTGCTCGGCGGCATCTATTCCGGCGCGGTCACGCCCAAACGAGGCGGGCGGGCTCGGCGTCTTCGGCGCGCTTGTGATCGCCGTCGCTGATCGCGGCGCCTCGACGCTGAGCGGCGCTCTGGCAATCGATCGAGCAGACGCTGCTGCTGACCGCCGGCATCATCGTGATCTTCATGTTCGCGACCGCCTTCAGCCGGTTCATCGCGATCAGCGGCCTTACGCAGCAGCTTGCGAACCTCGTCATCGGACTGCAGCTCGGCAAGTACCAGCTGATCGCCGCGATCCTGCTCTTCTACGTCGTGATCGGCATGTTCATGAATGCGCTGCCGGCGCTGGTCCTGACCGTGCCGCTGTTCTTTCCGATCGCCATGAACGCGGGATTCGATCCGGTCTGGTTCGGCGTGCTCGTCGTGATCATGGTGGAACTTGGCGTCGTTACGCCGCCGATCGGCGTGAACGTCTTCGCCATCGCGGCACTCGCCAAGGACGTGCCGATGTACGACATCTTCCGCGGCGTCTTCCCCTTCTGGATCGCCTATGTGGCGCTGATCGCCCTGATCGTGCTGTTCCCGCAGATTAGCCTGTTCCTGCCTTCGCTGATGTAGAGGCACTTTCAGGAAGGCGATCAGACAAGGCCGAGGACGGGAGGTGCCAGTCGTTATCCCAACATCAGTGTCGGAAGCCAAAGTGAAAGGACGGGAAACAGAATCAAAACCGCCAATGTCACCGTATCTGTCAGGATGAACCAGCCCACCCCGCGGAAAACCTGTGCGAAGGTCACCAAGTTTCCAAGGCTGCCTTTGATCACGTAGACGTTCATCCCGACCGGCGGCGCCACCATTCCGATCTCAAGGAGCTTGACGATCGTGAGAGGTCGAACTTCGAAAGGAACTTTGCCTCCCACCTTCCGGCACCGTCTCCACACTCGGACATCAAGAGCATCCCGTCGCGCGTTGGAGCAGAGCAGCGCAGGATTTGCGCTTTTCGTGGTAGCGGAGGCCCGCTACCGTCGATCCCCCCGACGAGATATGCCCAGGTTTAGCCTCGAACTGACGAGGCGCGTTTGGTCTGTTGGCGGTCCAAGTTGAACAAGGGACCGCCCGAAAAACCTACCGCACGGCGACCAGGCAAGGGCTGATGTGTTCGATTACAATCGAGCGGTTCGACAACGCCGCCCGCCGCCATCCCACACTCGGCTATCTCAGCCCCGTTGAATTCGAAAGACAAACCGACAGCAGGCCACGCCTTCGATCGTACGCGTAAAACGGTAGTTGTCCCCTGGCGGCAATTCGGAGGTCCTTCATCAACCGATCCCCGACGGGCTCGGCCAGCTATGTCAATCCGGCAACCGGCCAGTCGAACTTCACCAGCTGCCCCTTTCCGGAGAGGGTGACGTAGGCTGTGCGAAGGTTCGATCAGAATCCAGATGAACGGCGCCAGCGAATAAGCCAGGATGGCCACGGCGCCGATCGTGATCAGCAGGCGGCGGAGCAACGCAATCTTGCATGTGCCCCGAGAGCCAGCCGCGTCAGCCGCCAGCGTAGGTCGCGACGGGACGCGCGGCAAGCGCGTCCCGTCCGGTTCTTGCGCCTAGGCTTCGCCGCTCAGAAACTTCGCGGCCTGGATTCGATCCATTCGTTCGGAAAATTTTCGCAATATTGGGCCGATCGTCTCCATCCCGCCGAGGATCGCACCGTGGAGTTCCGACCAACCAGCGAATAGCGCGCGCCGCCAAACCTACCAGAGAGATCACGCAGCCGACAAGAATGCAGCACCTCAAGGCTCCGCATCTGCTGAAAGAGTTCGCTAGGAGTTACGAGGAAGAGCGGAAGCGGCTCGCAGGCGAGAAGCACCGACGGTGCGCTCAACTGGAACGCAAACTCGGACAGATTTGGCGTGCGACCGATCGGCTTTGGGCCGACTACGAGGCCGAGCGAGTCTCAATGGATATCGCAGGTCCCAAACTCAAGGAGTTTCACACACAGAAGGCCACGATCGAGGCGGAGATTGCTGAGGCGCCAGAAGAAGAAAAAATAGTTGGCCTTCACCCGACTGCGCTTCGCAAGTACGGGCGTCATGTCGAGCAGCTTCAAAGCGTCTTTTCTGACAGAGTAACACAGGATCTGGCTGAAGCAGCTGGCAAGATACGGAACCTCGTCGCGCGCGTGACGCTGATTCCCCAGGAAAGCGGCTTCAAGATCGAGCTTGAGGGGCGCCTAGCGCTGCTCATGCAGGCCCCGAAGCTCTATCCGAACATGCGGATCGCAGCGTCGGGGGGATCGGTGGTAGCGGAGGAGCGATTCCGCCGTTGTCATCCTCTCCTAAAATTCACCGTGTAGGTTCAAATCACGGGCAGAATTTGGAATTTGTGACATGTTCCAAGCCGAACGGCTTGGGTCCTGCCTAAGCTCCTGAATGCTAGATCATTGCGCCAGTTCGTTCCGCGGCTGAGGACGAATTTCCCGACGAGACAATCCTGCTTATCTAGGTCCGGGAAAGCAGGGGGCGTCGGCTGCTGCAATCGAGTTCAGACTCCTACCGGACTCGATTGTGACCGCTGCCGACTTCGTTTCTTGAACCACTTCGGACCTACCCATCACTTCTTTAATCGGCCCTGGCGAGCAGGGTAAGTCCGTCGATGTCGATGTTGTTCGGCGAGGCTGGTTCCGAACTGCTCGAGCGGTTTGCATTGCGCTTCAAGCGGACTCTTCGCCTCCCCAAGGCAGTGGTGACATAGCTTCGGCGAGAAAGAACGTGGTCTGTCGCCGGTCTGTCCGGCCGCGCGGGCAGTCCCGATGTGTTAGTAAATTGTGAGCAAGGCACCGCCCTGGCGTTATTGCGAACCGTGAGCGCGCAACGATGCGGCTGCTGATTGTGGAGGACAATGCCAGTCTAGCCGATTGGCTCGCCAAGCTTCTGCGGGGCGAGAAGTATGTTGTCGACTGCGTCTATGACGGCGAGGCGGCGACCTTTGGCACCGACCTCGAAACCTATGACCTCATGATCGTCGACCTCACCTTGCCGAAGATGGATGGTATCGATGTTGTGCGTCACGTGCGCGCGAAAGGTCTTTCCACGCCAATATTGATTTTGACGGCCAAGGACGCACTTCAAAGCCGGGTCGATGGCCTCAATGCCGGTGCCGACGACTACCTGACCAAGCCATTTGAGGTCGAGGAACTCGAGGCGCGCCTCAGGGCCCTTCTCCGCCGATCGAACACGAGGTTGCAGTCGGAACTCCGCTTCGGGAGTCTCTCGTTTGACCAGAATACCCGGTTGTTCTCCGTTGCCGGTGTCGCCCTGCATCTCTCACCGCGTGAGCACGCCTTGCTCGAGACATTGCTGAGACGGGCAGGCATCACGGTCAGCAAAGAGACATTGCTCGAAAGCAGTTACGGATTTGGCGACGACGTCAGTCTGAGCGCGATCGAAGTGAATGTTCACAGGCTGCGAAGGAAGCTCGAAAATTCCGGCGTCTCGATCGCAACACTGCGCGAACTCGGGTACCTGCTGAGGCTAGACCAATCTTGAGTTCGCTCCCCCGCGGCCGTGGCAGCCTGCGCCTGCACCTGATGATATGGCTCGCCGCACCGGTCGTAGTCATTCTGGCGGTGAGCATCTGGCTGTCCTACGGCAGCGCTCTCAAACAGGCGACCCTCACGATGGATCGCAACCTCATAGCCTCGGCGCGGATCATCGCCGAGCAGGTCCATTTCAGTGACGGGAGCATCAGCGTGGCGATCCCTCCTTCCGCACTCGAACTTTTCGCCTCCGATAGCCACGATGAAGTAGCCTACGCGGTTGTCGGGCCCAGGAATGACCTGATCGCGGGCTTCCCGGGCCTCAACGCCCCAACCAATCTGCCGCCGGAGCTTGAATCCCGTTCGTTCGAAGCCATGTTTCGAACCGAAGCAATGCGGGCGATCATTCTGCGTCAACCCGTCGTCACCCCGGGCGAGATGGTCTCGGTTTCGGTCATCGTCGGCGAGACGCAAAAGGCTCGGGATGAACAGTTTCGATCTCTGTGGCTTCGCGAATTCATGGAGCAGGCCGCGCTGGTTCTTGCCGCTGCCGCGTCGATCTGGATCGGGATCAATCGCGAGCTCCGGCCACTCCTCCATTTGCGACAGGCAGTCCTCGAACGCCAGGCCGATCGTTTCGACCCGTTCAATTCCGACTCCGTTCAGTCGGAAATTCAGCCGCTTGTCCAGGCGCTCAACCGCCATATGGAGCGACTGAAGCAGCAACTCGAGCGGCAGAAGCGATTTCTTGACCATGCCGCGCATCAACTGCGGACGCCTCTCGCGATCATGAAAACCCAGATCGGGTTTGCCAGGCGCACGCGTGACGTCGGGGAAGCCGGTGCGGCACTCGTGGCGATGGACGAAAACCTGACGGCCATGTCGCGCCTGACCAACCAGCTTCTCACGCTTGGACGCGTGGATCATGATCGCGCGTCGCTTCAGGCGGAGACCGTCGATCTCAGCGAAGTCGCGCGTCAGGCGGTCGCGGACGCAGCGCCAAGAGCGCTTGATAGCGGCATGGACATTGTCTTCGAGACCGACGGTGCGTGCGAGGTTGTTGCAACCGCGATGCTGGCACGAGAGATCGCCGGCAATCTGATCGACAACGCCATCGAGTACGCGGGCACCGGGGCAGTCGCTACTGTCTCTGTCCGTCGGGACGGGCAATCAGCAGTCATGACGGTCGACGACGACGGGCCGGGCGTGGAGGAAGGAGAGCGGTCGAAGCTCCTCGATCGTTTTCGGCGCGGACACAACGCACCTGCAGGCGGCAGCGGCCTTGGGCTTTCAATCGTGGCCGAAATTGCGGAAATGTTCGAAGGATCGGTCGAATTGGCTGCGCCACCGACTGGCAAGGGTTTTCGCGTAGTTGTCAGATTGCCGACGGCCGAACCGAAACCACGCCGCCCCGCACGATCCCTCGCTGGATCGTAAGGTTTCAGTTCCTGGCATTGGCCGCGTCGACGAATTTCGTCGTATAGGTCTCCGAGAGGTCGATTGGCTTGTCCCTGACGCCGGGCTTGATCAGGGACAGCACGGCCAGGACATTTTCTGGTCCGCCGGCGGGCATTCGTCCATCCGGTGTAAACATCGCCTTACCCTCGGCGAGTGCGTTACGTACATGGCCCGGTCGCCGACATAGTAGTCGACAGGCATGAGGTCCGTGATCTCTTCCGGGCTGTGGGCCGCTATAAAACGCATTGTCCTGACGAACGCGTTTGCCAGCTTCTGGACCGTGCCCTCATGCGCGTTCACCCAGGATGTCTCCATGTAGAGACAGGCGGATGGGTATATCCCGCCGAGAGCTGCCGTCGTGCCGGGGACGGTCCGCATATCAATCAGAACCCTGGCCTGCCCGGACTTCAGCAATCGGGAGACCGTCGGCTCAGTGGTCATCGCCGCCTGGATCTGGTCATGCTGCATGGCGGCAATCAGGGTGTCACCGGCGCCGACCGGCACCGGCGTCATATCACTGAATTTCACTCCTGCCTTGAGCAGAAGGTATTTGGTCAGGAAGTCGGTGGACGAGCCAAGCCCAGTCACCCCGATACTCTTGCCCTTGAAATCAGCAACCGAGCGGATTTCTGGATGTCTGGCTGAGACAAGCACCACCTCTCCGGGTACCTGGCCCAACTGCACAACGGATTCCGTATACTTGCCAAGTGCCTGAAGGTCGATGTTGTGGTCGTCAAATCCGATGACCCCCTGGACCGCACTGCCCACATCTCGCCGGCTGCCTCGACGCCAGCCGGTTCGCTCAGCAGTGAGACATTCAGGCCCTCTGCCTCGAAGTAGCCCAGCCTTTCGGCCAATTCGGCCGGTAGGTAGATCTGCTTTTCGATCCCGCCGACCATGATCGAGACGTCCTCGGCAAACGCGGACGCAGCAGTCAATGCGACCACCGCAGCGGCGGCGACCGGCATCAGGTGACGCAACGCCATGGCGGACCTCCCCCATTCCACCCCTTCGGTCGCGGTAGACGCCGACGACCGGCTTTCCTTCAGTTGCCCCAGGGATCGTCGCGGAGTGCTGAAGGTTTGTTGGCGCCCACCGGTACGCCTTGCGCCCCGAGCATACGCGAGTGCGAGCCGCGTGGCGACGCGGCCGTGCCGGACAATGCCG
>CAWBXX010000005.1:0-110079 GCA_963792885.1 uncultured Alphaproteobacteria bacterium | reverse complement strand
CGTTCCAGGCGAACCACTCGAGGCCGCGCTTTATTTCCGCCTTCGGCAGCAGCAGCTTGCCGGACAGCGTCGTCGAAGTATTTCGCGCCGAACGAGGCGAAGGTCATCAGGTAGTCGGGGCCGGCGTTCGGGCGGTGGATGATGCCGATCTCGGCGGCGCCTTTGTCGACAACTTCCTTGGGCGGTATCGACAGGTCGGTCATCGTGAACTCGCCCTTGTCGACGGCGCTCGGCAAGCCTTCGATGAAGTCCTCGTCCTTGCCGATCTTCCGCAGCATGTCCTTGTTGTAGAAGAACATGCGGATCTCGGTGTCCTGCGGAATTGCGTGGACCTTGCCCTCGTATTTGGTGGCATTCCAAAGGACCGGGACGATGTCGCCGAACGCCCATTGATTGGCCGCGATGAAATCCGTCATGTCCATCGCATAGCCGGACTTGGCGAACTCACCGACCCATTCATGGGCGGCGACGTAGACATCGGGGCCTTCCTCCGACGGAGAACGCTTTCAGGATGTCGAGCGCGTCCGCGTCGAAGCCGGTGGCCGGGCCCTCAAAGACGTCGACCTTCACTGTTGTGTCGCTTCCGGCCGCCTTGAGCCCCGCGTTGAGCGGCTCCGCGGCGGCGACAATGTTGCCGGCGCGAAGCGGGCCGGAGCGGTCTGCGCGCGCCCAGAGCTTGATGGTCACCTCCTCGGCGGACGCGGGCACGTTCGCGAAGACCGTGGCACCCAAAAGAACTGCACTGGCGATGAGCTTCGAATATCGCATCTCGTCCCTCCTCTGGCTGGCGACGGAGCGAAATCCGCGCCCCCGGCCATCTCCCCGCTCGACGCGGGCCAGCCCTCGTTATCGGGGCTGCTTGCGACAACCTTACGAAAGTCACCGAGCTGTCACAAACGATTTGCTCTGGCGGCAGCACCTCGTAGCGGGTGGAAATGCTGCGATGCAGAAGAGCGCCAATGGAATTGAACTGGCCTAAAAACGCGAAGATCCGGTTCCTGCTGTGGACGGTTCCCTGAGGCTGCGCCCAGCTTTGAGCTGGGTCGAAGAGCTGGAGGCTGGCGATGGAAGCGGCCGAGCCGGCAGTGTTCATGAGGTCACAGCCTGGCGTCCGTCTGGCGCAGCTTGGTGGCCGTTCTTAGCAATTGCCGCCCGGGTGAACTCCAGCATCAGTTCCACTCCTACCCGGAAAGGGCCGCGACTCCTATTGGCATCCTGACCAGGAAGAAGTGCTCTATGTAGCCGCAAGATCGAACAATACGGCACTCAGTCCGGCAGGCCGGCTTTTCGCATTCCCTCCTCCCATCGGACGAAATCCTCCGGTCGCCCGATTGGCAGCAAGTCCCTGAGATTTGAGAGCCTAAGTCCCGGATTTCTAGCTCCCGCAGGCGTGCCATGGCCTTCTCCGCCTCGGCTTGTCTTCCAGCGAGTGCACCGCCCGCCGCAGCAACACAGAGACCGACGAAGAAATTTGGCTGCTCGCGCACAGCCGAATCCGCCCACAACAGCGCCTCGTCGTAGCGTCCGGCAAAGAAATGGCCATGGGCGGTGGCGATCTGCATGCCGAACATCTGGGGATCCTGCGGACTAAAGGCGCATGGCGTGCTCGGCGCGCTCGATCGCCAACTCCGGTTCACCGCCGAAGGCCTTCGCAAGCGCGCCGAAATGCCATGCCCAGGCGAGGTTCGGGTTGAGCGCCAAAGAGCGGTCGATCATCGCCGATCCATCCTCAAGGTCGCCGGCAACCATGACGAGCGCGAAGCCGGCGTTGCAGAGAGCAAGCGCGTCTTCCTTTCCAAGCTCGGGCAGCGCCGCCACGCCAACCGTCGTGTTTCGGCGATCTCGTGTTGCTTGTTGCCAACCCACCCGAATCCGAGGCGTTGGAAGATAACAGCGAGCTGCCATGCCGTACGCCGCGCCGTAGTTCGGATCGAGTTCGATTGCACGGGCGAACAAGGCCGATGCTTCCAGGTTCGCTTCTTTGCTGAACTGGATGGAAAGCGGCCATGGCGCGAAGGCAATGTCGTAGGCGTCGAGGCTTTCGGTCGGCTTACGCTCGGCGCTTCGATCTCGGCCCGTTCGAGCTTCGGCTCGATGGCGCCTACGACGCTCTCCGTCACCCGGTCCTGCAACTCGAAGATGTCCTGGACGTCGCCGTCGAAGCGGTCCGCCCAGAGATGTGCGCCGGTCTCCACATCGATGAGTTGACCGGCGATGCGCACTTGTTGCCGGCCTCGCGGAAGCTCCCCTCGAGCACGTAGCGCTCGCCGAATTCGCGCCCGACCTGCTTCACGTCGACGGCGCGGCCCTTGTAGATAAAACTTGAATTGCGGGCGATCACGAATAGCCACCGCGCGCGCGAAAGCGCGGTGATGATATCCTCCACGATCCCGTCGGCGAATATTCCTGCTCCGGGTCGCCGCTGAGTTCTCGAACGGCAGCACCGCGAGCGAGGGCTTGTTGGGGAGGGGCGGGAGCACCGGCGCCTTCGTGCTAAGCCGCTGCGACGCCAAGGCTTCTCCACGCCACCGCCAGACGCGCACGGGCTCGTCGATGTTCTTGACCTCGCGTTCGCCCAAGTCTTCGAAGGCAGCTTCGACGCGGTTCTTCACCTGGTCGTAAACCGCGCCGGAGACACAGATGCCGCCAGGGTCGGCGATCCCTCTTCAAGCCGCGCGGCCACATTGACGCCGTCGCCTTGAATGTCGTCGCCATCGACCACCACGTCGCCGAGGTTGATGCCGACGCGGAACACGATGCGTCTTTCGTCAGGCAGGACAGCATTGTGCTCGGTTACCGCGGCCTGGGTCTTCACTGCGCAACGCACTGCGTCCACGACGCTTGGGAACTCCACCAGTATTCCGTCGCCGGTCAGCTTGACGATCCGCCCGCGGTGCTCGTCGAGGCACGGGGTCGCATGAGCGCCGCTCGCAGCGCCTTGAGAGCAGCGATCGTGCCTTCCTCGTCCGCGCGGACCATGCGCGAATAGCCAACGACGGCGGCGGCCAGGATGGCCGCAAGCCTCAGACGTGCCTGTGCTGACATAAAAAAATCTAGACGCGGCAGAGGTTCGCCCAACAGGTATCTATCTACACCGTTGCCGAGGAAATGTCCGTTCCTGGCGCGCTTTCCGGAAGAGCCATGGCTCCGGGAGACTTCCAAAGATGGGCACAAAGGGCACTGGTCGACCGACGAGCCGCCTTTTTGACGTCACCGCCTAGGGGTGATGCAGACCGCGAGTGGGCGCCATCTTTAGTCTAGAGGCCTGCGTCGGCTGCTGAAATCACGACCTTGATTGGCTCACCGGCACGTCCGGCGAGCTCGTGCGTGTTCGTCTCCTTCCAGCCGGCCCGCGCCTTTAGCCAGAAGATCGCCGCAGTCACCGCCTCACGGCCTTCCCCGGTGGCTTTGCGATAAAGGTTCTCGGCGACCTTTGTGTTGGCCTTGAACGCGCCGCCCTCAAGCTCCTCGGCATAGTGCTTGCGGAGCGTTGGCGCATCGACGCCGACCATTCTGGCGATGCCGGCCTCGGGCATGCCGAACCCGGCCATCGCCTCGACTTGGCGGCAGTTGACCGGATCGGGAGTGTGAGAGCGACGCCTCATGCGGCGCGCTGGTGAAGGCGCTGGCGCGGGCCTTCCGGTGGAAGCGGCTGCTGGATAAGGGCACTAAAGCTCGATCGTGGAGGCGGCAGCGGCCGAGCAGATCAACGAAGCCTACGTCCGGCGCGTCCTGCGGCTCGCTCTGCTGGCTCCGCCTGTTGTTGAGGCTATCCTCGACGGCAGACAGCCGCCAAGCCTGCGGCTGGAGGACCTTCGGGGCGACCTTCCGGTCGAATGGCGCGCGCAATGCCAGTTGCTCAACTCGGACTCTTGATGGAGATTGGAACCTATCTGCGCTCGCTCGCGTTCGGGCCGGCCGACTACTCAGGTCAGTGGGGGTTACCGTCCGTGCCAAAGCAGTGCGATCGTCTTTCAAGCGAGGCCCTTACCCCCTACCTCGTTCGAGTGTCCGTAGAAGCGCCTGCGCATCATCGTCGATTGGCGGCGTTGCTTCTACTGGAGTGTGTCCGCTTGCGCTTTTCAGCCGAGCGGATCCCGGCCCGCCTCGACGCCGCCGAACAAACGATGCCGTCTATAGCGAAAGAAGCTCGGGCGCTCCTCGCGTCGAGTGCAAGGTTGGCTCTGCATTAGCGTCGGGTGGCGGAGACATCGAGCGCGGGGCTCTGTAGGCTGGCTCGGACCTTTCGCTGAAAGCCGCTGCGTGCGGACGGCGCATACGGCTCGATTGGCGAGCTCACAACGACCGAGCGAATTAACGAAGCCTATGTCCGCCGCCTCCTTCGACTTCAACGCTCCTTGCGCGGGCGATCGTCGAAGAAATCCTGAATGGACGGTCAGTCGGAATGCGGCTCGATGGCACCTCGCAAACGAGTAGATCAGCGGCGCCGCGAGACGTGACAACATGGACAAGAACATCAGCAGCGGCGCGCGAACCGACTTCATGCACCAGCGCCATGGGAAACGCCTTGTTGGACCAAATCGCTTCTCTCGGGGAGCATCGAGTGAGCTAGCCGAAGCGCGTCCTCTGCCTCAACGAGGATATGGTTATGACTGGTTATCTTTAGCTTCTCCGCGCCGTTGATCCGCCCCCATTGAAGTGGTCCGGCCTGATGTATGCCTTTTGGCAGCAGGGGACCTCACCCGGTCTTTGGTCCGGAGGTTATGCGACCTTTCGGGTTGGTTCAGGTTGGGCCGCGAAGGCGCTCGGGGTCAAGTTGCCGAGCGCCGAATGCGGCCGGGTGTCATTGTAGTCGGTCCTCCATTCGTTGAGCCGTTGCCGGGCATCGGCCATCGACAGGAACCAGGAGGCGTTCAGGCATTCCTGGCGGACACGGCTGTTGAACGCTTCGATGTAGGCATTGTCGCTAGGTTTTCCGGGGCGTGAGAAGTCGAGCTCGACCTTGTTCAGGTAAGCCCACTGATCGAGCAGCCGCCCGGCGAACTCCGGGCCATTGTCGACCCGTATGCAGCGCGGCTTGCCTCTGATCCGAGCGATCCGGTCGAGTTCGTCGATGACCTGGTAGGCCCGGAAGTTTGTCCTCGCAGCCGTCGCGAGAGCCTCTCTCGTGTGGCAGTCCACGATCGTCAGGATGCGGAACGGTCTGCCGTCGAAGAGCTTGTCCGACATGAAGTCCATGGCCCAGATATCGTTCATCGCGCCCGCCTCAGATCGCCCTGAGCGATAGCGGCACGCCCGGCGGCGCCTCGGGCTGCGGGTGCGGATCGACAAGCCTTCTTCGCTGTAAAGGCGGTAGAGACGTTTGTGGTTCACCTGCCAGCCCTCCCTTTGCAGCAGGATATGAAGACGCCGATAGCCGTAGCGCACCCGGCTCTCGGCCAGTTCCTTCAGCCGCATCCGTAGTTCCACCGCCGGATCGCGCCGCGACTGGTATCGATGGGAAGCCCGCCCGAAGCCCATGGCCCGGCACGCGCGGCGCTCCGACAGCGCGAAGACATCCTGGTAGTGCCGGACAACTTCGCGACGACGGACGGGCTTCACCACTTTCTTCGCAAGGCGTCCTGCAGCATGGTCTTGTCGAGCGTCAGATCCGCCACCAGCCGCTTCAGCTTCGAGTTCTCCTCTTCGAGCTGCTTCAGCCGGCGGATCTCGGCCACGCCCATCCCGGCATAGATCTTCTTCCAGCGGTAAAACGTGGCCTCCGCAACGCCCATCTTACGGAAATCTCGCCCACCGTCGTACCTGCCTCCGCCTGCCTCAAGGCGAAGGCAATCTGCTCATCTGAAAATCGCTTCTTCGGCATCGGTACACCTCCTCTCGTCGTGGAAATGTACCCAAAAGCTCGCAGTCAAATCGGACCAGTTTCCAGGGTCAGGACCCGAAATTCAGTCGCAGCGGTCGTTCGACCGTGATCTTGCGATAGCCAAAATGCGTGGTCGGGAAAATCCGGCTGACGATGGCTTCTTCCTGCTCGCCATCCTTCGTGATGAAGCGCTTGTCGCCATCCTTGAAGTCAGCAAGGATTTTCAGGATGTCCTGCTCGCGTTCGATCGGAATTTCGCGGCGCTTGTCGCCGAGGCTCTTGCGCATCTGAGTCCAGAACGCCGGCGACGACGCATCGATGAGCTGTACGCGACCCTTTCGCGCGCGCGCCTTCCGGTTCGTCACGACCCAGACGTAGGTGGCGATGCCGGTGTTGTAGAAGAGCTGCTCCGGCAGCGCGATGAGCGCTTCGAGCAGATCATTCTCCATGATGAAGCGACGAATTTCGCTCTCGCCGCTTCCGGCATCCCCGGTGAACAGGGGCGAGCCGTTCATGATGATCGCGACGCGCGAACCGCCGTCCTTCAGGTCCCTCATGTGCGCCAGCATGTGCAGAAGGAAAAGCAGCTGGCCGTCGCTGATGCGCGGGAGGCCCGGCGCGAAGCGGCCGGCTGCGCCTTTGCCATGCTCGGCGCGCACCGTATCCTCATCGCCCTTCCAGTCCTTGCCGTAGGGCGGATTTGCGATCAGGTAGTCGAAGTGCTTGTTGGCGTGGCGGTCGTTCGAAAGAGTGCTGCCGAAAGCAATGTTGTCGGCATCCCGGCCCGTCGGGTCCTTCATGAAGAAATCCGATTTCGACACCGCCCAGGTCTCGGGATTCACCTCCTGCCCGAACAGGTGAATTTCGGCATCCTTGTTGATCGGGCCGCGCAGCAGGTCGCCATTCTTGCGCAGCCCGATGGTCACATGCTCCTTCGTGATCATCAGCATGCCGCCGGAACCGCAGCATGGATCGTAGACCGTGCAGACCACCCCCTTTTGCCGGATGCGATCGGCGTCGCCGGCGAGCATCAGATCGACCATCAGGTGCACCACATCGCGTGGCGTGAAGTGCTCGCCGGGGTTCTCATTGAGGGCTTCGTTGAATTTCCGGATCAGCTCCTCGAAGATGAGACCCATGGTCGGGTTATCGACCTGGTCCGGATGCAGATCGACGTTCTTGAAGCGCTCCAGCACCTTGAATAGAAGCCCGGATTTATTGAGCTTGCTGATCGTGTTGTCGAAGTCGAACTTCTCCAGCACCTCCCGCATGTTCGGACTGAAACCTGCGATGTAGTTGCGCAGGTTCGCCGCGACATTCGGCGCGTCGGCGAGAAGCTTTTCGAAGTCATACCGCGACGTGTTGTAGAAAGCGAAGCCGGACGCCCGGCGTAGCTGCGCGTCGAGGTCCTGGAGGCCCTTGCCTCGGAGCTCGCCTTGGCGCTTCAGCACCTTCTCCTTGGTCGGCGCGAGCACGCAATCGAGACGGCGCAGCACGGTGAGCGGCAGGATCACATCCTGATACTTGCCGCGCTTGAAGGTATCGCGGATCAGGTCCGCGACGCCCCAGATGAAGCTGACGATCTCGCCGTGATTCATCGAACCCGATCCTAGTCCCCACCGCCGCGAGCGGCCCCGCTCGCCCGATTTTGGCCGGAAGCTACCATTTCGAGATGCGGCCGCGAACCGGCGCGGTCGATCACCCCCCCTGCGCACCCGAAGGCGCGCACCCAAGGGCAAGGTGCGCACCCTCGCGGCGGTTGAGAGAATCCGGCGTATACGATGCTCGCGCAAAAGCAGATCGATGACGAGGCGGCGCTCGTTGTGGATTTTGAGTTGGCGGCCGAATAGGCAGACTTTGGTATGGTCTTGGAACGGCGTTCCAAGACCAGACCATCCACTCGATGTGGCGCACTCCTTCAAATCGATCAGGCGCGTTGCGGCAGCGGGATCACTTCGGCCCCCGCCTTAAGCTTATCGAGGCAGTCCGCCCATTGCTGCATCATGGCGCGGCGTTCCTTGAGAAACTTGGTGCGGTTGTAGGCAGTCCCGAGCGCGTCCGACACGCGGTGGGCGAGCTGGTGTTCGATGACCTCCGGCTTCACGCCCAATTCCTGGTGCAGGATGGTGCGCGCCATGGCGCGAAAACCGTGCGCGGTGATTTCGGTTTTTGTGTCGTAGCCCATGCGCCGCAGGGCGGCGTTCAGCGCCGCATCGCTCATCGGCTTTTTGGGGTCGCGTCCTGGGAACACAAGTTTTCGGCTACCGGTCAGCGGCTGGAGTTCTTGCAGGATCGCCACGGCCTGTTTCGCCAACGGGACCAGGTGTTCGCTTTTGGTCTTGGTGACGACGTAGCGCCACTCGCGTTTCTCGAAGTCGAACTGATCCCATTCCGCTTTCCGCAATTCGCCGGGCCGCACGAAGAGCAGGGGAGCGAGCCTCAGGGCGCTTTGCACGACGAGGGTGCCGCGGAAACCATCGATAGCGCGCAGTAGTTCTCCCACCGCCGCAGGTTCCGTGAGGGATGCGAAGTGCTCGTGCTTGGCCGGTGCCAGCGCCCCGTGCAGGTCGGCGGCCGGGTCGCGGTCGCAGCGGCCTGTCGCGATGCCGTAGCGGAATATCTGTCCGCAGTTCTGGTGCGCCCGGTGTGCGGTATCAAGCGCGCCGCGGTTTTCGATGCGGCGCAGCACCGTCAACAGTTGCGGCGCCGTGATTTCCACAATGGGTTTGCTGCCGAGCCAGGGAAATAGGTCCTTCTCCAGCCGCTGGATGATCTTGCCGGCGTGCGTGGCCGCCCAGGTCGGGGAATACCTGGCGAACCACTCCCGCGCCACAGACTCGAAGCTGTTCGCCGCCCGGTCGGCGCGCGCCGACTTCTGCGCCTTGCGGTTAGCGCTCGGGTCGATGCCGTTGGCGAGCAGTTTGCGCGCTTGGTCACGCCGTTCGCGGGCGTCTTTCAAGCTCACGTCGGGATACACGCCCAGTGATAGCCGCTTTTCCTTGCCGTCGAACCGGTACTTCAGCCGCCACCACTTCCCCCCGGTCGGTGAGACTTCCAGATACAGCCCGCGCTCGTCGAACAGCTTAATAGCCTTCGCGCCACGCTTGGCGTTACGGATCGCGGTATCGGTGAGCGGCATTTGGGGGCAACACCTTGCAGAGGGACTGACTTGCCCCCAATGTTGCCCCCTGTTGCCCTCGGATGTCAACGAACGCCATAGAGCCTTGCGGGACGCAAACCCCAAGAAAAAGCGCGCATTTGCGCTGGCTTTTGGATATCTCTGAAACTCTTGGGAAGTGAGATTGGTGGAGCCGAGGAGGATCGAACTCCTGACCTCCGCATTGCGAACGCGGCGCTCTCCCAGCTGAGCTACGGCCCCAAACCGGCAGGGAAATGTGCTTCGCCGGCGGAGCGCATTTAGGGTTTGCGCCCTATAGGGTGTCAAGGCGCCGGGACCGGGCCTATTCGAGGGGGACCAGCTCGCCGGAATAGACGACGGGGCCGGTCGCGACGCCGGTAGGCGAGCCGCCCACCGGCTCCACCGTCACGGCGATGAGTCCGCCGACCGGGCCGGCCCCGAGCGCATCCTTGATGACCTGGGCATCTGTGCCGGCTTTCAGGATGCCGAGCGAGCGCGCCGGCTTCCCCTCGGCGATGTGCCATAGCTCCAGGCTGTGCCCGGCCGGCGTCTCGGCATGCAGGCTGCGGATCCGAATCACGCCGGCCTCCGTATCGACCTCGGCGATCAGCGCCGGGGCTGCGCCGTCGGAGTTGACGACGGCGACGTAGCGCCCGCCCGCCGGCGTGGGCGGGACCGCGAGGCGGTCGATGACGGCGACGACGGCGAGGGCGGCCGCGAGCGCGCCGGCGACGATGGCGCTGCTGCGCCAGACCGCGAGCTTGCGACGCAGCGCGACGACGTTGGATGCAGCGTCCGTGCTTCCGCGTCCGAACGTGGCGCGCTCGATGGCGCTCCAGAGCCCAGGAGACGGCAACTCAGGCGCGGCCGTATCGTCGAGGGGGGTGAGCCGCGCCTGCCACGCCCGCACGGCTGCGCGGAGCGCCGGATCACTTTTGAGCTCTTCGGCGAGGCGCGCGCGCTCATCGGCCGGGAGCGTGCCCAGCACGTATTCGGCGGCGTCGATGTCCCGCTCTTCGCTCATTCGCTCTCCAGACACGCGCGAAGCAGCCTCACGCTGCGGTGAAGGAGGGTCTTGATCGTGCCCACCGGCCGTCCGAACCGCTCCGCCAGCTCCTCGCGCGAAAATCCCGAACAATAGGCGAGGACCACGCAGTCTCGCGCTTCCTCGTCGAGCTGTCCAAGGCACTTGCGCTGAGGGCCTGCCGCATGCCTGGGTCGCCCGCGACCGGCGCCGCGAGGCGCTCCAGGATCTGGTCGTCGTCCTGGGCCCGGTTCCGCTCAATCCGTTCCGAGCGCAGGCGATCGATCGCGCGATTCCGCGCGATCGCGGCGAGCCAGCCCATGGGCTGGCCGGCATCCGGCGTGAAGCGCTCGGCGTTCTGCCAAATCTTAATAAAGGTCTCCTGCAGAACCTCTTCGGCTGTCGACCTGTTACGCGTAATACGGATCACGATGCCGAAGAGTTTCGGCGCGGTTGCCTCGTAGAGGGCGCGAAATGCCGCGCGGTCGCCCCGCGACGTGGCGTCGAGAAGCGCAGCCAACGAGCCACCGTCGGTGGAAATCTTCTGCTCCAAGCGCGAGCTCCGGTCCGCTCCACAGATACCACTGGTTTAGCGCACCATCCATGCGCTTGTAACGCGAAGGCACGGCGTCTAAATGCTGAAGCCTCGTCTCGCGCCGAACGGAGAAGCGATGAAGGCCGTCCTCTATGTCGTTCTGCTGGCTCTCGACATCTATTGGTGGATCATTATCGCGAGCGCCGTCTTCTCCTGGCTCTATGCCTTCGGCGTCGTCAATCCACGCAATCAGGTCGTGTCCACGATCGGCCGTTCGCTCTATCAGTTGACGGAGCCGGCGCTTCGTCCGATCCGCCGCTTCGTGCCGAACTTCGGCGGACTCGACGTCACGCCGGTGATCCTGCTGCTGCTGGTGATCCTCGTTCAGCAGATCATCATTCGCTACATCTTCCCCTACGTCCCATGACGAAGGCGCCGGCCGCCTGCGCGGCTGACGCAGACGGCCTTCTCATTCGAATCAGGCTCACGCCGCGCGGCGGTCGCGACGCGCTGGAAGGCATCGAATCGTTGGGCGACGGGCGCGTCGTGCTCAAAGCGCGCGTCAGCGCCGCGCCGGAAAAAGGCCACGCCAACGCCGCGCTTGAAAAGCTCATCGCGAAGGCGCTTCGCGTGCCGAAATCCACCGTCTCGGTGGTCGCTGGCGAAACGGCACGGCTGAAGACGGTGCGAGTCGAAGGCGAGGGGGTGCGCCTCGCCGCGCTCTGCGAGTCGCTTTGGGGATCTGCCGCTACGCGGCTAGGCGCGCCGCCAGACGCTGGCTAAGCTCGCGGGCCACGGCGTAGACCTCGGCGGCGCCGCGGCTCGACGGCGCCATCTCCATCACCGTGCTTCCTTCGCCCATCGATGCTGCAAAAGCTACGCGATTTCCGATTCGCGACTCGGCGACGTCCGCGCCGAGATTCAGAATCGCGCCGATCATCTCGTCGGACATGCGCGAGCGGGGCGGCACACGGTTCACCACGATGAGCGCAGGCACGGAGTTCCGGCCGATGATGCCAAGCGTCGCTGCGCTCGACCAGACGTCGACGGGCGTCGGCTGAATCGGGATGACGACGAGATTCGCGGCTTCGATCGCCGGCTTCGCCTCGAGATCGGATTTCGGCGGCGTGTCGACCACGACGAAGTCATAGTCGCGCGCAAGCCCAATCGCTTCACGCCGGGCGCCCCAGCCGCTCGCCGTGCGGAAGCCCATGCCCGCATGCCTCTCGCCGAGCCGCCGCTCGCGCGCCTCGAACCACTCGCCGAGACTACCCTGTGGATCAACGTCGAGAAGCGCGATCGTGCTGCCGTCCAGACGCGAAAGCGCGACCGCGAGGTGCGCCGCGACCGTCGTCTTGCCGGAGCCGCCCTTCTGCTGGGCGACCGTAATGACCCTGCCGGCCATGAAGAATCACCCCTCTCAGCCGAATTGTTGCATTGCAAAATGGGTGCCGGCAATCGAAAAGCCCGGCAACTTTCCGCTCAGGCGCGGAACTCGTACCAGATACAAGGCAATGTGCGGCCGCCGAGCGTCTCGTCGGTGCGGGCGACGATCCGGCCGCCCTGCCGCGAATAGAAGCCGTTGGCGCGATCGTTGTCGGCGAGCGCGCGCACAAGCACGCGCGAATAGCCGCGTACGCGGATACGCTTCAGAGCGGCGGAGAACAGCTTCGCGCCGAGCCCGATCCCCTGATATTCGGGCCGCAGGTAAAGCTCCTGGATTTCCGCCGCGTTCGGGTGGCCGCGGCTGTTCCCCGGAGCGAAGCTCGCGTAGCCGGCGACCGCGCCGCCCACGTCGAGTACCAGGACCGGCCGGCGCGCGACGGCGTCGCGCCACCAGGGGCCGCTTCGCCGGATAATCATCCGCTCGAGCGTCAGTGCGGGGATGATGCCTGAATAGGCCTCGCGCCACGCCACCGCATACGCGTCGGCGAGTTGCACGGCGTCGGCCGGGCGGGCAGGGCGGACATCGATGACCAGCGCAGGCATGATTGGATGCTAGCTGTCTTGGGGAGGCGAGCAAAGTGGAAACGCGAAATGTGAAGGCGGCTAGGAGTCTCCAGCGCAAGGATTGCGTCCTCGATGCCGCACCCGGCTTTCCCGCGATGATCGCCGGACTGATCGCTCTTGTCGTCGGGCTCGCCGCGATGGCGATCCTGATCCGCCCGCGGCTCGTCCGCTCGCCCTTCTGGCGGGCAACCGCGACACCGCTTGCCTCGATTATCGGTAGCGGCTTCCTCGTCTCCGCACCGCTCTTGCGCGAGCTCGTCGGCTATTTCGCGCCGGTCGCAATCGCCGGACTGCTGGCGCTCTCGTATCTGATCGGCGCGGCGATTCGCGAGAACATCGCGCATGTCGAGCCGCTCCTGGAAGACGGAGCGAAGCATCGGCCGATCGTGCAGATCGAGTACCTGTCGAGCGTGGCGCTGTCCTTCGCCTATTTCGTATCCGTTGCCTATTACCTCGTCCTCTTCGCAAGCTTCCTGCTCAAGATCGGCGAGATTCGCGATCCGCTGCCGATCAAGGTCGTTGTGAGCGCGATCCTCTTCGCGATCGGCGGGCTCGGTTATTGGCGGGGCTTCGGCGCGGTGGAGCGCGTCGAGGTCTACGCCGTCTCCTTGAAGCTCGCGGTGATCGCGGGGATCGTCGCCGCGCTCATCTTCTACGATCTTTCGCTCATCGGGACTTGGTCGCCGGCACCGCTTGATGCCAGCGTCGACGCCAGCGACATCGCGCCGATGCTCGGGCTTTTGATCGTGGTGCAGGGTTTTGAGACTTCGCGCTTCCTCGGCGCGGAGTATCCGGCGGCGCTCCGCATCCGCACCATGAAGGCGGCGCAGCTCCTCTCGGCGGCGATCTATCTCGCCTTCTTCGTTCTCGTCTTGCCGCTTTTCGTGTTCGAGGCGAAGAGCGAGGGCGTTGCCGCGATCGTCGACTGGCTCGCGCCGGTCTCCGCAATCCTGCCGGCGATGGTGATCGTCGGAGCGCTCGCAAGCCAATCGAGCGCCGCGATCGCCGACGCAAACGGTGCGGCCGGGCTCCTCCACGATCTTTCGCGCCGGCGCATCCTCGTGCGCTCCGGTTATCCGCTCATCGCGATGGTCGCGGCGCTCGTCACCTGGGAGACCGACGTCTTGAGCCTGATCGCACTCGCGTCGCGCTGCTTCGCCTTCTACTACATGCTTCAGTGCACGGTGGCCTCGATCAGCGCGCGGAAGCGCGGCAGCGTTGCGCATGCAGCCGGCTACGCCGCGCTCTCCTTCATCTGCCTTTGCGTGGTGTTCTTCGGCGCGCCGGTCGAAGGCGGTTGAGTGACGCTGCGCTATTCCGGCGCGGCGAATATCTCGACGGGCTCCGCGACGCCGCGGAAACTGAAATCGCCGAGCGATTCCGGTCGCGTCTCCAGAAGCTCGGCCACCGCCTTCGTCAGAAGAAGCCGATGGCCGGTCTCCTTCGACAGCGGCTCGACGCGCGCGGCAAGATTCACGGCCGGCCCGGTGACGGTGAAATCCAGCCGCTCGGGGGAACCGATATTGCCGTAGAAGACCGGGCCGCGATGGAGCGCGATCGCGGTGTCGAGCGGGCGCCAATCGCCCTTGACCGCGAGCGCGTGCCCGGCTTCGCCGTTCAGCGCCTTGATCGCTCCGAGCCCTGCGCGTGCCGCCTCGAGCGCCGCCGCGGCGGCGATCGGCGCGGGATTGGACGCGGCTGATCGGGAAGATCGCGAGCATGCCGTCGCCGATGAACTTCAGCACCTCGCCGCCATTGTCGCGGACAGCCTCCACCAGCCGCTCGAAATAGGCATTCAGGACGCGGATCATCTCGGCGCCGGGGAGGCGGTCGGAGAGGCTGGTGTAGTTGCGCATGTCGGAGACCCAGACGACGGCGTCGATCACCTCGCCCGAGCCGCGCCGGATCTCGCCGGCGAGCACGCGCCCGCCGCTCCGCTCGCCGAGATAGGCGGTGAGCACGTTCTCCGCGATGCGGCCGAGCGCGAAGAGATCGAGATTGAGCGCAATCGCCGGGATGAGCTGTTGCAGCGCCGCCAGATCGTCGTGCCGAAAGCCGCCCTTGGCGCGCGTTGCGACGGTCATGGCGCTGTGGAAGCTTCGCGCATGCGGGATCGGGAAGGCCCAGTAATCCGTGAAGCCCTCGCCCGCGAGCGTAGCCATCATCGGAATGTGGGACGCAGTCTCCGGGTCCTGCGGGTTGTGGCGGACCGCGATGCGGTCGTCGATGACGGGCCGGAGCGGGCTCAGGAGGAAATCGCTCGTCTCGCGCACATGCACATTGACCCGAAGCTCGTTGCAGGTCCCGCGCTGCGGATTCCAATTGGCGGTGAAGCCGAGCACCTGCGGGTGCAGCGTGCCGATGTGGAAGCTCGCACGATCGAAGGGGAAGCCTGCGGCGACGAGCCGCGTCATCAGTCCGTCGAGAAGCTCGGCGAGCCCGGCGGAGCCGGCGTCGCCCGACATGAGCCAGTCCTGCGGCGTGCCGTCGATCTCAGCGGGATCGGAAACCGGGATTTTCCGAATGAGCTCCATGTCCGCCGGATAATCCGGCCCGCGCAGGGCGGCGGACTGGAGGCCGGATCGGGGCAGGGGCTCGGAAAGGGACATCTCAACTTCGGCTTGCGAACGGGACTTCTAAATGGGCACTTTGCCTTTCCGCTGCCAGAGGGCCATCAAGCCGCGCTTGCCGCCTTGGCGCGGCTGGCGCGCTTGCGGTCGTTCGGGTCGAGAATGTTCTTGCGGAGCCGGATCGACTTCGGCGTCACCTCGACCAGCTCGTCCTCCGCGATGTAGGAGAGCGCGCGCTCCAGGCTGAGCTTCATCGGCGGGGTGAGGATCGTGGCCTCGTCCTTGCCGGAGGCGCGGACGTTGGTGAGCTGCTTGCCCTTCATGACGTTGATCTCGAGATCGTTGCCGCGCGTGTGCTCGCCGACGATCATGCCGCGATAGACGCGCATGCCGGGCTCGATCATCATCGGCCCGCGATCCTGCAGGTTGAAGATCGCGTAGGCGACCGCCTCGCCCTGCGAGTTGGAGAGGAGCACGCCCGTGTGGCGGCCGGGGATGTCGCCGCGGAACGGCTCCCAGGCGTGGAAGATGCGGTTCATGATCGCCGTGCCGCGCGTGTCGGAAAGAAGCTGCGGCTGGTAGCCGATCAGCCCGCGCGTCGGGATGTAGAAGCGCAGGCGGACGCGGCCGGCGCCAGAGGGGCGCATCTCGACCAGCTCGCCCTTGCGGCTCGACAGCGTCTCGATGACGATGCCGGAATGCTCCTCGTCGACGTCGATGATCGACTTCCTCGATCGGCTCCAGCTTCTCGCCGTTCTCTTCGCGCACGACGACGCGCGGCTTGCCGATGGTGAGCTCGAAGCCCTCGCGACGCATCGTCTCGATCAGGATGCCGAGCTGCAGTTCGCCGCGGCCGGCGACCTCGAAGGCGTCCTTGTCCTCGCCCTCGGTGATCTTGAGCGCCACGTTGCCTTCCGCCTCGCGCAGGAGCCGGTCGCGGATGACGCGGCTTTGCACCTTGTCGCCTTCCTGGCCGGCGAGCGGTCCGTCGTTGATGCGGAAGGTCATGGCAAGCGTCGGCGGGTCGATCGGCTGCGCGGGGATCGGCGTCTCCACGGAGGGGTCGCAGAGCGTGTCGGCGACGCTCGCTTCCTGAAGCCCGGAGATCGCGACGATGTCGCCCGCCTCGCCGAGGTCGATGCCCTTGCGCTCCAGGCCGCGGAAGGCGAGCACCTTCGAGACGCGGAAGGTCTCCACCGTCTCGCCCTCGCGCGACAGCGCCTTCACGGTCTGCCCGGCCTTCACCGAGCCGGAGCGGATGCGGCCGGTCAGCAGGCGGCCCGAGGAATGCGTCGGCCTCGAGCGTCGTCGCCAGCATGCGGAACGGTCCCGGCCTCGATGACCGGCGGCGCGACGTGCTCCAGCACCTTGTCGAGCGAGCGGCGCGATGCCGTCCTTCGGGCCGTCGGGCGAGAGCGCCATCCAGCCCTGCTTGGCGGAGCCGTAGAGGACCGGAAAGTCGAGCTGCGCCTCGTTGGCGTCGAGCGCGGCGAAAAGGTCGAAGACGGCGTTCAGCGTGACGTCGGGCTGCGCGTCGGGGCGGTCGACCTTGTTGACGACGACGATGGGCTTCAGCCCGATCGCGAGCGCCTTCATCAGCACGAACTTCGTCTGCGGCATCGGCCCTTCGGCCGCGTCGACCAGCAGGATCGCGCCGTCAACCATGTTCAGGATGCGCTCCACCTCGCCGCCGAAATCGGCGTGGCCGGGCGTGTCGACGATGTTGATGCGCGTGTCCTTCCAAAGGAGCGAGGTCACCTTGGCGAGGATGGTGATGCCGCGCTCCTGCTCGAGCGCGTTGGAATCCATGGCGCGCTCGGCCACCTTCTGGCCGGCACGGAAGGTGCCGGAGGCGCCGAGAAGCACGTCGATCAGGGTCGTCTTGCCATGATCGACATGCGCGATGATGGCGACGTTGCGAAGGGTCGCGGGCACGTAAACCTGCCGGTTTAGGAAATTGCGGCGGAGATAGCCGATTTTCTGCCGCTAAGATAGGTGCGGGAAAGGCGGCTTCCAGCCCGCGCCCGGGCGGGCTGCCGGCCGCCTGTTCACGTGCTAGGCTGCCGCCGGTTAACGGAGCGGGCATGAAGCGCTTTCTTCTTGTGGGGTTCGCCGGCGCGATGCTTGCCGGCACGGTGGGCGAGGCGGCCGCCTTCGACCGCCGCGTGAGGATCGTCAACGATTCGCACCACAAGATCATCGGCTTCTACGCGACGATCGTCGGGCTCAAGGACTGGCACGACAGCCTGCTCGGCGACGACGTGCTCCCCGCCGGCGCCTCGCTGGTGCTCAATTTCGACGACGGCAGCGGCTATTGCCGCTTCCGCTTCCGCGCCGTCTTCGAGGACGGCGTCGAGCTCGAGCGCCCGAGCGTCAACGTCTGCCAGGTCGGCACCTATCGCTACACCGACTGAGAGGTGCCCGGCCGTGGCGCGAGACCGCCTGACGCTTCGACCTTCACTCGGTCCCAGCTAGCGCATGGCGCCGATCCGCATCCGCACCTTGCTGGCCCTCAGCATGGGCGGGCTCGTGCTCGTTGCGACCGCGACGGTACTCACGATCGCGCTCATCGCGAGCGCACGAAACACGTTCGAGTTCCTGAACGAGCGCGCCGTTCTCGTTCTCGACGGAATCGAAAAGGACGTGCGCGGCAAGCTCGACGGCGCCTCCAAGCTTGTCGACGGGCTCGCCAGGGAGGTGCGGAGCGGGAGCCTCAACGACGCCTCGCCGGAAGAGCTGCACAAGGCGCTTGCCGTGGCGCTCGCGACTGCGCCGGAGGCGGAGGTGCTCCTCTACTGGGATCACGACCTTGTCCGGCGCCTCGCATTCCGCCAAGCCGACGGGACGATTGTGATGGACGGCCCGGCACCGGAATCCAACCCGCGAATCGGCGCAGCGCTCGAAGTGATGCCGCCGAAATCCCGCCAATGGGGGCCGCCGGTGGTGGAAGACGACGTCGGCTACGTGAACTTCTCCACAAATGTCGGCTCGCAAACGCCCGACGTTGCCTTCATGGTCGCTGCTGTTTCGCTTCCGAACTTCTCAAACGTTGTCGCCGAGATCGGCCGCCAATACGGCGCCACCGCCTTCATCCTCTACGGCAAGGAGGATGTGATCGCGCATCCGAGTTTCGTCGGCGGCGAAGTGACGAAGGGGCGTGCGGTGGTGCCGATTGCCGAAGTGCACGATCCGGTCCTCGACAACCTCGCACAGGGCGTCCCGGTCGAGTTCATGGGCTCGGCGCGCCGACAATACGTCGAGACTTTCCGGGTCGAAGCAGGTGGCTCCTATTATCTCGTCATGTACCGTTGGCTCTACGGCTATGGGCCGCAGCCGATTGCCGTTGGCGCCTACTTCCCGCGCACCGAGGTCAGCGACTCGCTTCGCCGTCTGGGCTTGTCGGCGATGGCAGGGATCTTGGTGGCTCTCATCGGCGTCATAGCGGCTGTCGTGCTTGGAGGGTTGATCGCGCGGCCTGTGCGCCGGCTTGCCGAGAGCGCGTCCGCCGTCGCCCGCCTGGATCTCGATGCAGTGCCGCGGCCGCTCCGCAGTCCTGTCGCGGAGGTCGACGAACAGGCGCGCGCCTTCGGGCTGATGCTCGATGCGTTGGAGGTGTTCCAGACCTATGTGCCGCGGAAGCTCGTGCAGCGCCTTGTCGCGCTCGGCGCGAAGGAGAGTGCGCCGTCGGAGACTCGCGAGCTGACGGTGATGTTCACCGATATCGTGCAGTTTTCGGAGATTTCGGAGCGCATGGGGGCGGAGGATACGGCTGCTTTCCTGAACCGGCATTTCGGTCTCGTCGCCGAGTGCATCGAGGAGGAGGGCGGCACGATCGACAAATATATCGGCGACGCCGTGATGGCCTTCTGGGGCGCACCGGATCGCATGGACGACCACGCGGCGCGCGCGGTCGGGGCGGCCCGCCGCATCACCGAGACGATGGTCGCCGACAATGCACGGCGGGCGAAGAAAGGCCTCAGGCCCGTCCGCGTGCGCATCGGCATCCACACTGGGCCTGCCGTCGTCGGCAACATCGGAACGGCGGATCGGATCAACTATACGATCGTCGGCGACACGGTGAACGACGCGCAGCGGCTCGAGGCGCTCGGCCACAAGCTCGACGTTGGCGCGGACGTGACGGTGCTGATGAGCGCTGAGACGGCGCGGCGTGCCGGCCTACGGGACGGCGAGGCGGAAGATGTCGGCGCGCACCGGCTCGCCGGAGGGCTGCATGCCGTGGCTGTCCGCCGCCTCGTGTGGGTCGGCGCGACCACGGCCGCAAAAACGGGCTAGCCGGGAAGAAGCGGACCGGTCGGGCGGGCGGAGCTGCCCTTTTTCCGGCCGATGCCGGCCTGCTCCACCATCATCAGCTCGCCGACATTCTCCGGGGTGATGTAGCCGGCGAGCTTGCCGTCGCGGTCGACGATGCCGACGCCCGGCGCGCCGTGCTGCTGGAGCGCCTTCAGCGCCTTCTCCAGCCGCGAGCCGACGGGCACGGTGGGGATGTCGGATGCCATCGCGTCGATCACCGGAGTTCCCGCGCCGGACTTCGACAGCGCCGCGACCATGGCATTGCGGGTGAGGAGGCCGCGCAGCTTTCCCGCCCCGTCGATTACCGGGAACTCGTGCTGCGTGGTTCTGAGCAACAGCTCCGCCGCGTCGGCAATCGTCGCCTGCGGCCCGAGCGATTCGAAGCGCGTGATCATCGCGTCGCCGACGCCAAGGTGCCGCGACACGTCCTGCACTCCCACCATCTGCGCCTCGGCCGTGGCGGCGAGGTAGACGAAGATCGCGATGAAGATCAGGAGCGGGTTGCCGCCGATCAGCCCGAGAAAACCGAAGCCGAAGGCGAGCGCCTGGCCCACCTTCGCCGCGATGTTCGTCGCTTGCCGGCGCGGATACCAGATCGCCAGGACGGCTCGGAAGACACGGCCGCCGTCCATCGGAAAGGCCGGGATCAGGTTGAAGAGAACAAGGAAGATGTTCACCGAGGCGAGGCGCATCAGGAAGCTCAGGCTCGGATTGTCGAGCTGCTCCAACGCCTGAAGGTTGAAGCTGGACCTCAGGATCAGGATGAGCACGGCGGCGATCACCACGTTCACCGCAGGGCCGGCGAGCGCCACGATGATCTCCTGGCGTGGGTTTTCCGGCATGCGCTCAAGCCGCGCGAGCCCGCCGATCGGAAGAAGCGTGATGTCCGGCGTGCGGATGCCGTAGCGGCGGGCGGCGAGCGCGTGGCCGAACTCGTGCGCGATGACGCAGGCGAAGAGCGCCAGGATGAAGGCTACGCCTTGAATTGCCGCCTGCGTCCCGCCCTGCTGGTAGTGCGCGATCGCGATCCAGGCGAGAAGCAGGAAGAAGGTGACGTGAACGCGGACTTCCGATCCGAAAAGCCTTCCGATCGGAAAGGACCAGGCCATGAGATGCGCCTCCGAGGGTTCCTCCTAACGTATGCAGGGAGGCGCGGACTTCAATGACAGATCGCCCAGGAAAAGGGGCTTGACGCCGTTTTGCGGATGAACAAATGGTAAGGTCTTCTTACTATAAGGCAGGACTATGAAACGATCGGCCGCCGATACAATCGGCTTCCTGGTGGGGGACGTGTCACGCTCCTTCCGGCGGCGCTTCGAGGCGGCGGCAGCGTCCGCCGGGCTAGAGGTCACCGTCGGCGAATCGCGGACGCTTTTTCATGCGGGGCTTCATGACGGCATACGCCAAGCGGCGCTTGCCGAGCGCATGAGCATCGAGCCCATGACGCTGGTGAACTTCCTCGACCGGCTGGAGGCGCGCGGCTGGATCGCGCGGGAGCCCGATCCGAGCGATCGGCGCGCGAAGATCGTGCGGGTGACGTCGGCTGCCGCACCGCTCGTCGAGAAGCTCCAGGCGATGGCGCGCGAGGTCCGTCGGCAGGCGGTCGCGGGTCTTTCGGAACGGGAGATCGAGGCGGTGAACCGAGCGCTTGAGCGCATGCGCGCCAATCTCGCTAGTTCCGCGGAGCAGGCCGCCGCGTGAGCAAGCCTTTGATGAGCGAGTGGCGGCTCTCCGTGGTCGGAGGGCTGCTGGTGGCGCTCGGCCCGATCTCGCTTTCCCTCTACACGCCGGCGATGCCGGAGCTGGTGCACGTCTTCAATACGGACGTCGCCACGATCAAGCTGACGCTCACCACCTACTTCGCCGGCTTCGCGCTCTCACAGCTCGTCTGCGGGCCGCTCTCCGACGCCTTCGGGCGGCGACGGATCGCGCTCAGCTTCACCTTCATCTACCTCGTGGGCAGTGTCGTCGCGGCGAGCGCGCCGTCGGTGGAATGGCTCCTCGCCGCGCGCCTGGTGCAAGGAATCGGCGCTGCGGCGGGCGTCTCGGTCGCCCGCGCCATGGTGCGCGATCTCCACACCGGCGACGCGTCGGTCCGCATCATGAACATGATCGGCGTGCTCTTGGCGATCGGCCCCGCCGCTTCGCCCACGATCGGCGGGATCGCGCTCGATCTGTTTGGCTGGCAGGCGATCTTTGCCTTCATGGTCGGCTATGGCGCGATCCTAACGATCGTTCTCTTGACGCTCACGCCGGAGACGCTGAGCCACCCCGATCCGTCGCGGCTTCGGCCCTTGGCGCTCTTGCGCAATTACGGGCGCCTCATCGTCAGTCCCGCTTTCCTCGGTCCGAGTATTGTCTTCGGCTGCACGGCCGGCGCGCTCTATACGATGGCGACGCTGCTTCCTTTCGTCATGATCGATGAAGTCGGGCTGACGCCGACGCAATTCGGCTTCTCGATGATCATGCAGTCGGGTTCCTATCTTCTTGGCGCCCTCGTGATGCGGCGGCTCCTTCGCCTGTTCGAGGCGCATCGGCTGGTGCCTTTCGGTATCGCGATGATCATCGTGGCCGGCATGCTCTTGGCCACGATCCTGCGCGTCTTCCCGCCGAACTTCTTCGGCGTCATGGGCCCGATCGCGCTCTTCGCCTTCGGCATCGCGTTCATCTCGCCGTCCATGCAGACGTCGGCGCTCGCCTATTTTCCCGACATCGCCGGATCGGCGGCGGCGTTGATGGGCTTCTTCCAGATGGGCGGCGGGTTTCTCGGCTCGGCGGTCTCCGCGGCGATCGGGCGTCCGGTGTTCTCGCTCGCCACAATCATCCCGATGATGATCCTCTTCGCCGTCGTGGCGCATTATGGCCTGCGTGCGCTCGCCGGCCCGCAGCGTATGCTCGACAGCGTCGCCGACAGAATCGTGAAGCCGGAGGCGCCGGCGGAGTAGACCTGCGCCGGCGCCTCGCCGTCGAAGCCGTCAGGCGAATTGCGGCCCGAGGTCTCGTGTGGTGAGGCGGCACTTTCGCTCCGTGCCGGCGACATCGTCGTCATGTCGCGATGAAGCTTTCTCGACCTGACGGTATCATCTTTGCGAAGGCGGCGTATTCGGTCGCGTGCGAGCCGCCGTGGTTGGCCATGCCGGGTTTCGTCAGCCAGCCGAGGCGCGGTGGAATGTAGCTGCGGATCGTGCTGCGCGGGCGCTCGCGCCAGCCGAGATTGAAGGCGGCGAATTTCGGAAAGAACTCCATCTCCGAATAGGGCAGGTGGTCGTGCACCCACCAGGCCATCGCCTCCCAATGGCCGGTCGCCTGGTAATAAGGGATCAGTGCGTGCACCACGATCGTCGCCATCGCGCCGATCTCGCCGTTTGCGTCGCGGCGGTCCCAGATGTGGGACGCGAAGCTCTTTTCGTTCTGCGCGCAATTGAAGCCGCGCTCGTTGCCGAAGCGGTTCACCTCCGGCGTGCGATAGGCGGAGCGGATCGAGATGCGCCCGAATCTTGTCCGCAGCGGCTCGAGTAGGTTTGTGCAGAGTGCGCGTCCCGCTTCGATCGCGAGGTCGGGATCGTCCGGGATGTTTGCCAACCCGTGAAAGTTCGCGATCTCCGAATAGAGGAAATCGCGCATGAAGTAGTTTTCGATCAGCCGCACGCGGCCGAGCTCTTCGAGCGAGCTCATGCTGCCGGGTTTCTTCCGCTGCTCATTTGCATCCTCCGTCACCAGCCATCGCGATCGCACGGCGGGGAGAACGCCCATCGGAGCCGCGCCGAGAATCCGCGCCTACACTCGAGCGCGTCTCCGTCCAGTTGAGAGCGACGGCCGGCGTTACCGATGGGGCGGAGATGCGGAGCCCAGGCGGTCGAGGGAGTAACGCCCTTCGTCCGCCGTGCCTTAGTCGACCGCGCCGATCTTGGCGCTGCCGAATGCGTCGCGAAAGACGGCTCCTTCCGGGACCGCGATGCGCGAAAACCGCGCGGCAGGGACGGGCAGGAAGAGCGCGACGAGCGCGATCACGGCGACGATCGCCTTGGCAAGCTGGAATTTTTGAAGTGTCGCGGTCTTCCTCGTTCGGCGACGCTGCGGAGCGCGCGCCGGCGAAGTTTTCCCGCCAGGTGAGGACCACGGCGAAATAGACGGCGGCGAGGGCGATAATCGTCGGCGGCAGCGCGAAGCCGACATACGGCGAGAATACATATCTCCGGCCTGGCCAATCAGATGCTCTGCGGATTGCCGATCAGAGTTGCGGCCGATCCGGCATTCGCAGCTCCGGCGAGCGCGATCATAGGGCCGCGCGTGATTCCCTGGCCATGCAGCCCGGCAGCAACGAGCGGCGTCAGCACGGCGATCACGTCGCGTGAGGAGCGCTGAGAGCAACCCGCTGACGGCGACGAGGATGGCGAGCACGGTCTTTGGGCTCCGTCCGTGCGTCCCCCTCGGCAACAGCCGTAAAGCCGCTCTCTCGAACTGCGCCAAGAGGATCATCAGAGGAAGAGGAGCGCGATCGCACGCATGCCGATCGCGCGCCCGGCCTCGTCGAGCGGCAGGTCGCCGCTCGCCAGAGCGAGCCGTCAACCCAGCAGGCGACCCCCGTGCGGTCGATGCGCCAGACCCGGCACGCGCCCAAGTGCCATGCCGAGATAGACGAGAACAAAGACGATGACGGACAGCGTGGTCAAATCCGAGTCTCGGCTGATCGCTCCGGGCTCGGCGAGCACATCAAGGAACGCCTTGCCGTAAGTAGCGAGCTTCTTGGCGCCGACGCCATGGCATTCGCCGAGCGCGGCGAGCGTCGTGGGTCGCGCTTCGGCCATGGCGATCAGGGTGCGGTCGGGAAAGACCACATAGGCGGGCACGCCATCCGCCTGCGCAAGGCGGCGGCGGAGGCTCTTCAGGGCTGCAAGCAGATCGGGGTCGACGTTGTCGGGGACGGAGGCGGCGGCGCGCCGCTCCCTGCGCGTCGGGGCCATCGCCGCGTCCGGGCGGCGGGAGAAGGCGGCGCGGCCGAAGAGCACGTCGCGTCCGGTCTCGGTGATGAGCCAGGTGCCGAAATGCTCATGATCGGGCTGGATGTGACCGGCGGCGTAGAGCTGGCGGAACAGCGCGTTCCAGTCGCGCTTGGTCATGTCGGCTCCGGCGCCGAAGGTGGGGAGCTTGTCGTGCCCCCAGCGACGCACCGCCTCGTTGGCGTCGCCGGTGAGGATGGCGACGAGATGCCCGGTGCCGAAGCGCTCGCCGGTGCGCGCCATGGCCGAGAGCGCCTTCTGCGCCGGCACGGTGGCGTCGACGGCGCTGACGCCGGAGAGGCAGAGGTCGCAATTGCCGCAAGGCTCGCTCGCCTCGCCGAAATAGGCGAGCAGCGTCTGCCGCCGGCAGACCGGCGCCTCGCAGAGCGCCAGGAGCGCGTTCAGCCGCTGCCGCTCGATGCGCTTCTGCTCCTCGCCGGCCGGGCTCTCCTCGATCTGCTGGCGGCGCAGGCGGATGTCGTCCATGCCGAAGCAGCGTCAGCGTGTCGGCGGGAAGGCCGTCGCGTCCGGCGCGGCCGATCTCCTGGTAGTAGGACTCGATCGTCTTCGGCAGATCGGCATGCGCGACGAAGCGCACGTCCGGCTTGTCGATTCCCATGCCGAAGGCGACCGTCGCCACCGCCACCACCCCGTCGTCGCGCTGGAAGCGGTCCTGCGCCGCCGTGCGGACGGCGGTCTCCAGCCCGGCATGGTAGACGACGGCGTCGTGCCCGGCCGCGTCGCAGCCCTTCGGCGAGACGCTCCGTGCGCTTGCGCGACGAGCAGTAGACGATGCCCGACTGCCCGCGATGCGCCGCCACGAAATCGGCGATCTGGCGCGGCGCGCTCTGCTTCGGCTGGAAGGCGAGGGCAATGTTCGGCCGGTCGAAGCCGTGCACGAAGATTTTCGGCTCCGCGTCGAACAGCCGCCGCACGATGTCGATCCGCGTCATCGCGTCGGCGGTCGCCGTCAGCGCGAGGAGGGGCGGGCTGCCAAGCTCCCGGCGGAGCGCACCGAGCTGCAGGTAGTCGGGGCGGAAATCGTGTCCCCATTGCGAGACGCAATGCGCTTCGTCGATGGCGAGCCGCGTCAGCCCGATCTTGGACAGCCGCGCCTGGAGGCCGGGCGAGGCGAGCCGCTCGGGCGCTGCATAGAGGAGGCGGAGCTCGCCGGCTGCGGCGCGGTCGAGCGCTGCCATGTTGTCCTCGTGCGCATTCGCGGAGGAGAGCGACGCCGCGGCGACGCCGAGCGCCCGCATCGCCGCCACCTGGTCGCGCATCAGCGCAATCAGCGGCGACACGACGAGCGTCAGCCCGCCTTCCACCACCGCCGGAAGCTGATAGCAGAGCGATTTCCCCGCACCCGTCGGCATGACAGCGAGCACATCGGCGCCCGACATGACCGCCGCGACGACCTCGTCCTGTCCGAGCCGGAGCGCGGCGAAGCCGAAGGTGTCGTGCAGCGCGGCGCGGAGGGCGTCTGCGTCCAACCTAGTTCCTCGAAGCGCGGGCGCGCGCCACGGATGCGTGTCATCCTCGGGCTTGACCCGAGGACCCAGAAGCGCCGTGCGATCGACCCTGGGTTCTCGGGTCTCCACTTCGCTCCGCCCGGGAATGACAATGCCTTGGCTTGAATCAGTGCATTTGCAGACGTGGGTACTAGGTCTTCCCCAGCTTGTCCCGCATCGCGAGCGTGCTGAGCCGCAGCGCATTCAGCCTGATGAAGCCCGCCGCGTCCTTCTGGTCGTAGGCGCCGCGGTCGTCCTCGAAGGTGACGAGCGCGTCGGAGTAGAGCGAGTTTTCGGGCTCGCGCGGCCGATGACGATGACGTTGCCCTTATAGAGCTTCAGGCGGACCGTGCCGTCGACCTTCGCCTGGCTCCTGTCGGCGAGCGCCTGGATCATCTCGCGCTCCGGCGAGAACCAGAAGCCGTTGTAGACGAGCTCCGCGTAGCGCGGCATCAGCTCGTCCTTCAGGTGCGCAGCGCCGCGGTCGAGCGTGATCGAATTCGATCGCCGCGGTGCGCGACGGAGAGGATCGTGCCGCCCGGCGTCTCGTAGATGCCGCGCGCTCTTCATGCCGACGAAGCGGTTCTCCACGAGATCGACGCGGCCGATGCCGTTCGCGCCGCCGAGCTCGTTGAGCCTGCGTCAGGAGCGTCGCCGGCGAGAGCGCCTTGCCGTCGATCGAGACGGCGTCGCCCTTCGTCTGAAGCCGATCTCGATTGTCGTCGCCTTGTCGGGCGCCTCCTCCGGCGAGACTGTGCGCATGAAGACGTAGGGCGGCGGCTCCTTCGCCGGGTCCTCCAGCACCTTCCCCTCGGAGGAGGAGTGCAGCAGGTTCGCGTCGACGGAGAAGGGGGCCTCGCCGCGCTTGTCCTTGGTGACGAGGATCTGGTTCTTCTCGGCGAAGTCGATCAGGTCGGTGCGCGACTTGAACTCCCATTCGCGCCACGGCGCGATCACCTTGATGTTCGGATCGAGGGCGTAGGCGGTCAGCTCGAACCGCACCTGGTCGTTGCCCTTGCCGGTCGCGCCATGGGCGATCGCGTCGGCGCCGGATGCGTGCGCGATCTCGACCAGCCGCTTGGCGATCAGCGGCCGGGCGATCGACGTGCCGAGCAGGTAGACGCCCTCGTAGAGCGCGTTCATGCGGAACATCGGGAAGACGAAGTCGCGCACGAACTCCTCGCGCAGATCCTCGATGTGGATCTCCTTGATGCCGAGCATCTCGGCCTTTTTGCGCGCGGGCTCCAGCTCCTCGCCCTGGCCGAGATCGGCGGTGAAGGTCACCACCTCGCAGCCGTAGGTCGTCTGCAGCCATTTCAGGATGATCGAGGTGTCGAGCCCGCCCGAATAAGCGAGCACGACCTTCTTGATGTCACGCGCCATGATGGGTCCGTCGGAAAGCGGTTGGGCACTATAGGGATGGCGGGTGGAGGCGCAAGACGAGGGATCGCGTGGTTGGTCCGGCCTGTCACACTTGATGGAAATCGCATGCTGATGTTGGAAATCACCGCTGAATAGGTGTAGCCAGTCGGATAGGCCCGTGGGCCGGCTTCCACTATTTGACGGGACGCGCATGTCCGTCAGCCGCAGAATTCTTCTTGCCTTCGTCCTCGTCCAGTTGGCAAGCGCCGCACTGGTTGCTGGCTGGTACTTCTACATCCTTCGGTCCGAGCTCATTGGCCTGACGCGGCAGAGTGTGCAGGACTCGGTTGTGGGCTCGGTCGAGTCGATCGAGGATTATTTCCGCCCGACCGAGGCCCTGGCCGACGCGGCGCACTATCTGCTTGGCGAAGGGGTTATTGCCGCTGATCGGCCGGTCGAGCTTGAGCGCTATTTTGTGGCGCAGCTGCGCGCCCGTCCAGAGATCGCCGGCCTCTATGTCGGCTATCCCGACGGCGCGTTCTTCTATGTCATGAGAAGCGACGAGGAGAGCGCGGGCGGCACGCGCACCAAGATCGTCCGCCAGCGGCCCGAGGGACGCGAGGTCGAGCTTACGTGGCGCGATCGAGACTTTGCGGTCGTGAGGAACGATCTCGACGCGCAAGACCAGTACGACCCGCGCGCGCGAGACTGGTACAAGGCGGCTGTCGAGAACGATGGCCAAGCGTGGACTGAACCCTATGTCTTCTTCACCTCCAAAAAGCCCGGCATCACGCTTGCGTCCGCGATCAGAGACTCCGGCGGTGCAGTCTCCGCCGTTCTCGGCATCGACATTGAGATCAACCAGATTTCAAGCTTCCTGACGCGCAGCAGCCTTGGAGTCCGCGGCTCGGCCTATATCGTCACCAGCGACGGCAAGGTGATCGCCAACTCCAATGCCGACACAGTCATGTCGGGCAGCGGTGGGAATGCGCCGCGCTTCCGCACGATTTCCGAGCTAAGCGGGGCAGAAGGCGCACTCGATCCGAAGACTCTCGGACAGTTCATCCATAGGTCCGGCTCGACGCAGTTGACGATTTCGGACGTCGATGTCGGAGGCCAGGACTCCTTTGTCGCCGTCGGGCAGATGTCGAACGTCAACTGGCCTTGGCAGGTCGTCGTCGTCGCGCCGAGGTCAGTTGGGCAAGGGGCGGCGAGCCGCGCCGGGATCATGTTCTACAGCGCGATCTTCTTTGCTGCGCTGGTGGCGTGCTTTGTCGGATATGCGGTCGCGCGAAGCGTTCGGCGACCGATGGAGCTTCTTCGCTCCAACGCAAGGCAGGCGCGGCATGGCAATATCGAAGCCATGGAGCCGGTAGAAACGACCGCGAAGGAAATCGCCGAGACCGACGAAGCCCTTCGCCACCTCGCCAAGCTGTACCAGGGCGCAAGGATGGTCGAACGGGCCGGAGCGCACCGACTAACAAAAGCGACGAGACTCAGCGGCAGAGGGCGAGCACCTTCTCCATGACGAGGTGCTCGCTTCCTTCGATCACCGTGCGCCCGACCTCCTCGAAGCCGGCGCGGCGGTAGAAGGCGACGCCCTTCTCGTTCCGGGCCTCCACGTCGAGCCGCATCAGCTCGCTTTCCGGATGCTCGGCGACGGCCGCGGCAAGAAGGCGCGCTCCGACGCCGCCGCGCTGGTGGGCCGGGAGCACGTAGAGGCGCGAGATGACGAGCGCAGGCGGCTTCCGCGCATCGACGAGGATATGCCCGACGATCCTCCCCTGATCGACCGCCACCAGGAATGAGGTGCCCGGCACGTCAAGCTGCTTCCGGAGGTTTTCGATCGCGTGCCAGCGGCCGCTCACCTCGGTGACCCACTCCGCGCCGAGCAGCGCGTCGTAGGTGTCGTGCCAGGTCTCGGCGAGGAGCGCGCGCACCGCCGGCAGGTCCGCTGCGGCTGCGTGCCGGATCGAGATGTCGCCTTCCGTCATGGGCTTCGCGCCTTCCTGCTGGTGAGATAGGGCGCTTCCCGCCGAACGCCAAGAATCGTGTGGCATCGCAGCGCATGAAACGGCATGTTCCGCGCGGAGTTGCCGCATGACCTTCCTTCCGACGCTTCCCGTCTTCGCCGCCTACCTCGCGGCGGTGCTCGTCATCACCTTCACGCCCGGGCCGGACATGACGCTCTTCCTCGGCAAGGCGGTCAGGCAGGGAACGGCCGCCGGCATGGCCGCGATGTTCGGCGCCTCGACCGGAATCCTGATCCACACGACGCTCGTCGCGCTCGGCCTCTCGGCGCTGCTCGCCGCAAGCGTCACCGCCTTCACGATCCTGAAGATCGCGGGCGCGCTCTACCTCCTGTGGCTTGCGGTGCAGACCGTCCGCCACGGCTCGGCGCTGAACCTCGACGCGTCGGCGAAGCCGCGTCCCGACGGAGCCGCTCTATCGATCCTGGCTCACCGGCCTCGGCGTGAACCTGATGAACCCGAAGATCATCATGTTCATGGTGACCTTCCTGCCGCAATTCGTGGCGGCGAGCGATCCGCATGCGGCGCAGAAGCTCGTCTTTCTCGGCGTCGTGCTCGTCGTCGTCGCTCTGCCGTGCACCATTCCGATGATCATCTTCGCCTCGCGGCTTGCCTCGCTCCTGAAGCGGACGCCGCGCGTGATGCGGGCTATCGACTGGCTCTTCGCCGGCGTCTTCAGCGCCTTCGCGGCGCGGCTTCTTCTCGCGCGGCACTAGGGCCGCTTCCTGCCGGCTCAGGAGCTTGCGTTCGCCTTCAAGCAGGCGCTCGATCTTCTCGCGCGCGCTCGCCTGGGTCTCGTCGTAGGCGATGGAGTCGGCGTAGCTGCCGTCGGCGTTGAAGAGCATCGCGGACGCCGTGTGGTCGATCGTGTAGTCGCCGTTGTCGAGATCGATCCTGCGGTAATAGATGCGATAAGCCTTCGCCGCCGCGGCAACGGCTTCAGGCGAGCCGGTCAGGCCGATGAAGCTTTCGTCGAAGGCGGAGACGTAGTCCTTCAGCACCGAAACTGTGTCGCGCTCCGGATCGACGCTGACGAAGACGACCTTGAGCGGTGCGGCCTCCGGGCCAAGGCTTTGGACGACGCTCGCGAGCAGGAAGAGCGTCGTCGGGCAAAGATCGGGACAGAGGGTGAAGCCGAAATAGAGGATGTGCGGGTGGCCGAGCAGGTCGTCGCGCGTGAACGGCTTGTTCTCCTGCGTGACGAGCTCGAAGGGACCGCCGATCCCGGTCACGTTGGCGAGCCAACGGTCGACGTCCTCCTTCCAGAAGGCGAGCGCGGCGCCGACGGCAAGCGACAGTGCCACCGCCGCGTAGACCGTGGTCGCGATGATGCGGTCCGTTCTCGACGCCATTGGACGATTTGCCACCTGGAAACGCCTTCCGGGGCGGACTATGGAGCCGCATGCCACCGGTGAAAAGGCGCGCCGGCGCGGCCAAATCGACGCTGGCGCGTCGCTAGCGAAGGGGCGTTTGCCCAGGGCATCCATGACCAAGCGGTCCAAAGATTCGGTATCGGCACCGACGGCCGTCCTGGCTGCGTTCGTCCTTTTCATCCATACGCTGCTGATCGGGCTTTCGGCTGGCGTGCACGCCTCTCCGGTGGAGCTCGACGCGTTCGGCAATCCGCTCTGCCTCGGCGCCGCAAGCCAGAGCGGCGATGAGAATCCGGCAAGCGACCACACGCAGCACGGTTGCTGCACGTTCGGATGTCATTTCGCGGCGGCCGCGCCGCTTCCCGACCGCGTGCCTCTGCTCGCCGAATTCAGACCGGTGGAGCATGTCGCGTGGCAGCGCCAAGAGACTTCCGCGCGTCGCAGCGTCGAGCGCTCGTCAATACGGTTGCGTGGCCCTCCGCGTCCCGTCTGATGCCCGTCTGTCTTGGACGGACGGATCCTCTTCCCATCAGACCTTTCGCTCGCACGCGCTTTGCCGTGTTGAGCCGCTGGAGTGCAAATATGAGATTCGTTTCTTCGTGTTCACGCCTGGTCGGAACCAGGCTTCTTCGGGGCCTGCTCGCGCTCGGCCTCGCGCTCGCCGCGGGCCATGCGCTCGCCCACGAGTTCAAGGCCGGCTCGCTTACGATCGGTCATCCGTGGGCGCGCGCGACGCCGCCCGGCGCCAAGGTTGGGGGCGGGTATCTGACCATCGAGAATACCGGCGCTGAGCCCGACCGCCTGGTCTCCGCCACGGTCGAGATCGCCGGCCGTGCCGAGCTTCACGAGATGGCGGTCGTCGATGGCGTGATGAAGATGCGGCCGCTCGAAGCAGGCATCGAGGTGCCGGCGTCGGGCTCAGTCGAGCTGAAGCCCGGCTCCTACCATCTGATGTTGATGGACCTGAAGCAGCCCTTGAAGGAGGGCGAGAGCTTCTCCGGCACGCTGACCTTCGAGAAGGCCGGCACGGTCGACGTGACCTTCAACATCGAATCGATGGGCGCCACGTCGCCGGATGAGGGAATGAGTTCGATGGGGAAGTGACGATGCATCCGATGGTCCGCCGGCTTCTGCCGGCGGCCCTTGTCGCCGCAATTCTGGGTGGGGTCGCGGGCACGCTCGCCGTCAATCGTCTGCGCGCCGAGCAGTCGGCCGCCGAGTTCCGCGCCGGCGCGCTCGCGATCGCCGAGCCGTTCACGCTGGCGACCGACCCGGATCAGACTTCCGCGGCGGGCTACATGCGGATCGAGAACAGCGGCGGGGAGGGCGACCGGCTCCTCTCCGCCACTGCCGATGTCGCCGATCGCGTGGAGATTCAGGAGGCAACCGACGTCGGCGGCGTGAAGGAGGTGCATCGGCTTGACGAGGTGGACGTGCCGCCCGCCAGCACGGTCCAGCTTCGTCCCGGCTCTTATCGCCTGCTTCTCGTTGGCCTCAGCCGGCAGCTGAACGAGGGCGAGAGCTTCTCCGGCACGCTCACCTTCGAGAAGGCCGGCACCGTCGACGTGACCTATGAGGTCGGCCCGCTGATCTCGCCGATCGGCGGGCCGTTCGCGCTGACCGACCAGAACGGCGAGCCGTTCTCGAGCGCCGACCTCAAGGGCAAGCCCTACGCCATCTTCTTCGGCTACACGCATTGCCCCGACATCTGCCCGGCGACGCTCTTCGAGATGTCGACGGCGCTTGAGAATCTCGCGGCGGACGCCGACAAGCTCGGGATGGTCTTCGTGACGGTCGACCCGGCGCGCGACACGCCGGAATTCCTGAAGGACTATCTCAGCGCCTTCGATCCTCGGATCGTCGGCCTGACCGGCACGGAGGAGGACATCGCGGCAACCGCGAAGGCCTTCCATACCGTCTACAAGAAGGTCCCGGGCGACGATGGCGACTACAGCATGGACCACTCCGCTTCGGTGATCCTGATGGATGCCGAGGGACAATTCGTCGGCACGATCAGCTACGGCGAAGACGCGGATTCACGGCTCAAGAAACTCAGGCAATTGATAGCCGCCTCGCGGCCCTGAACCGCTGCGGGACTGCGTCCCGCGGGGTGCTGACTTTGGCCGAGCTAGCGGGTGAACTCGAAATGGAAGGACGTGCCGGTCTCGCCGGTGTCCCTGCGCATGGTCCCTCGGGCCTGATCGGCGAGAGCGTCGATCAAGGTCAATCCGAGCGAGCCGGGGCGCCGATGCTCGTTCATCCCGCGGCCGTTGTCGGCGACGGTGAGGTGATAGGCGCGGGAGTCCTCCGAGAAGCGGACACGGATGGTGCCGCTCGTCTTGTCGTCGAAGGCGTGCTTGGCGCTGTTGGTCGCGACTTCGTTGATGAGGAGCCCGATGACGATGGCGCGGTCCCGCGGCAGGTAGGACGGGTCTGCCTCGTACTCGATGCGGAGGGTCCGCTCTGCTGCGAAGGAGGATGCGATCGCGCCGCAGAGGTCGCCGATATAGGCGCGCATGTTGACCTGACCCGTGCGGTCGAAGTCGTGGTAGAGGAAGCTGTGCGCACGCGCGAAGCTTTCGACTCTCCCTAGCGCCGTTTGGAGCGCGCGCTGGGTCTCCGGGTCCGCGGCGTTCATCTGCAGGCGGAGCACGGAGGCGATCGAGGAGAAGTTGTTTTTGACGCGATGCTCCAGCTCGAGCAGGAGCATCTCCCGGTCGGCGAGCGCCCGCCGCATCGCGCGCCGGAACATCTCGGCTAGCGCGACGACGAAGAAGCCGGCGGCGAGGTTCACGAAGATGCGTGGCCCGTCGGTCGGATCTTCGAGCGCGAAGCTTCCTTCGATGGGCAGCACGAAATACCAAGCATAGAGCGAGGAGATCGTTTGAGCGATCACGCCGGCGAGCCAGCGCCCGAAGAGCGTCGCCACCAGCACGAAAGGGATCGTCAGCGCGAAAGGCCCGGCGCCCGGTAGCCAGATGTCGGTCAGGAACCTGAGCCCAATGGCGACTGCGCTGCAAAGGACTGCGAAGAGAACCTGGGTCGCGATGACGGGTAGGAACGGGCGTGCGAGGTCGGGGACGTCCAGATGCGTTAGCCGGAACATCGAACGCCCCTCGCAATTCGCCGCGGTCGGAGGCTCAACGAAGGACGCTCACCAATGCTTTCACATGGCCATTTTACGCCAAGAAATGAGCGTCTTGACTCTTTTTCCGCCTGTGGCATGTTGAGAACAAATATAGAACAACGCTGCATCCGAGACCGCCATGGCTATCGACGCCGTGGCGCAGGCGAAGCTTTCGCGCCTGCGCCGGGACATTGCCGAGATCGAGGGCCGCCTCGCCGAGGAGGACCGGCTGGCGCTCGATTCCCCGGATGACGAGCCCGCCGGCTTCATTGTCCGTGCCTCCGCGGATTTGCAAGCGGGGGGCGGCCGGAGAAGGGATGGCCGGAGAGTGCAGCTTCCCCTTGGCGTCTCCTCGCTTGATGCCGCGCTCGGCGGCGGCCTGCCGCTTGCGGCGCTCCATGAGATCCGCGCGCGCGAAAGCCGCGACGGCGGGGCGGCCGGCGGCTTCGTGCTGGCGCTTGTCGCGCATCTAGCAGCTTACCGCTCTCCACCCTCTGTTCTCTGGATCAGCGAGGCCGATACGCGCCGCGAGACGGGCAGCCTCTATGCGCCGGGGCTCGCCTCGCTCGGCGTCGACCCCGGCCTCGTCGTGGAGGTCGCCGTGCGCACCGAGACGGAGGCGCTCTGGGCCTTCGAGGCGGCGTTGTCCTGCACGGGCCTCGGGGTGGCGGTCTGCGAGCTTCGCCAGGTTTCACTCGACCTTTCCGCCACCCGGCGCTGCGCGCTCCGTGCGCGAGGGAAGGGCGTGACCGGCTTTCTTCTACGGCTTGGAAATGAGTGGGCCGAGCCGAGCGCGGCGGAGCTGCGCTTCTGCGTCTCGCCGGCCCCGGCAGGCGAGATCGGCGGCTTCGACCAAGGCATCGGCCGCATGGCCTGGCGTCTCCTCCTGGAGAAGAACCGCCTCGGGCCGACCGGCGCGTTCACGCTGGAGTGGAATTCTCATGAGCGAAGCTTTGTTGAACGGGGCGCCGGGCGGGGAAGCGAAAGCGGAGAGGGGCGCACGTATCTTGAGCCTCTTCCTGCCTCGCTTTTCGACCGACCGGCTCATCCGTCAAAGACGGCGCGGGATAGCTTCCGACGCGCCTCCTGAGGGGCGTCCGCTCGCAGTCGCGGCGAAGATCAAGAACGCGCTTCGCGTGGTCGCCGTCGACGCGAACGCCGAAGAGCGCGGCATTCGTCTCGGCACGAGCCTTGCCGATGCGCGCGGCGCCGTCCCCGACCTTTTCGTGGTGGAGGCGGACGAGGCGGCCGACCGTGCGCTTCTCGACGCGCTCGCCGACTGGGCGGACCGCTATACGCCGCTCGTCGCGCTCGATCCGCCGAACGGTCTTTTCCTCGATATTTCCGGCTGCGCCCATCTCTTCGCCCACGATGGCGGGGACGGGGAGGCAGCGCTCCTCGCCGATTGTCTCCACCGGCTCGCGCGCCAGGGCTTTTTCGCGCGTGCGGCCGTTGCCTCGACGGCTGGCGCTGCCTGGGCGCTCGCTCGCTACGGCAGGGGCGGACGGATTCCGGCTGGCGAAGAGGCGGAAGCGATAGGCGAGTTGCCGGTGGCGGCGCTTCGGATCGATGTGGAGGTGGAAGCGCTCCTCGATCGGCTCGGGCTGAAGCGGATCGGGCAACTGATCGGCAAGCCGCGCGCGCCGCTTGCCGCCCGCTTCGGCATCGGCCTCGTCACCCGTCTCGACCAGGCGCTCGGCCGCCTCGACGAGGTGCTGTCGCCACGCCGCCCGGCGCCGCAGCTTTCCGCCGAACGCCGCTTCGCCGAGCCGGTCGTCGATGAGGCCTCGCTGCTTGGGACGGTGGCCTCGCTCGCCGCGACGCTTGCGCCGGCGCTTGAGCGGCACGGGCTCGGCGCGCGTTTTCTCGAAGTCGCCTTCTTCCGCACCGACGGCGCGGTTTCCCGCGCTTCGGTCGGCACGGCGTCGCCGGTGCGCGAAGCGGAAGAGGTGGCGGCGCTTTTTTCCGAGCGGCTCTCGGCGCTCGGCTCCGACTGGGACGCCGGCTTCGGCTTCGACATGGTGCGCCTTGCGGTCATCCGCGCCGAGCCGCTCGACGCGGCGCAGATCGATCTTTCCGGCGCGGAAAACGAGAGCGCCGGCCTTTCGCGCCTCTACGACCGCCTCGGTGCTCGTCTCGGGACGGGGCGCATCACGCGCTTCGAGCCGCTCGACACGCATATCCCCGAGCGCGCCGTCGAGGCACGGCCGCTGGTCCAATCGGCGGCTTTAGCAACCTCCCCTTCGAGGGGAGACCGAAGTTTGCAACGCGAAGCGGAAGCAGACTTTGGGAAGGAGGCGGAACAGGTCGAGACGCCGCCTGATCGCCCGCTTCGGCTCTTCCAGCAGCCTGAGCCCGTTGAGGTGCTGGCCGAGGTGCCGGAGGGCCCGCCGCTTCGCTTTCGCTGGCGCCGCGTCGTGCACGAGGTTCTGCGCGCCGAGGGGCCGGAGCGCATCGCGCCGGAATGGTGGCGGGTGGAAGATCGCGGGCGGCTGACGCGCGATTATTTCCGCGTGGAGGATCAGAGCGGCCGCCGCTACTGGCTCTTCCGCGAAGGCCTCTACGGCCGCGAGACGGCGAGCCCGCTCTGGTATGTGCACGGACTCTTCGCGTAGACGCCTTGCCTATGCCGCCAGCGGATAGGCCTCCTCCATGATGTAGGGCCCGCCGCCCTTCGAGGCGCGAGAGGAGAGAAGCACGAAGCGGCCGACAGGGAAGGGCATGGTGCGGAAATCGCCGCGAAGCGCCAGATAGTTCGCCGCGTCGAACTCCGCCGCCCCGCGTATCCGCGCGAGCGTCACATGCGGGCGGAACTTTCGCCGCTCCGGCTCAAGCCCGATCCGCTGGATGATGCGCTCGTGCTCCGCCTGCAGGTCCCTCAGCGCCGGCGAAATCTTCGCGCAGGCGACGATCGAATGCGGCTTCTTGCCCCCGAACGCGTCGAGGCCGGAGAGCGACAGCTCGAAGCTCGGCCGGTCGACCCGCATCAGCGCGCGCTCGACCTCGTCGGCTGTCCGCGGGTCGATGTCGCCGATGAAGCGCAGTGTGATGTGGTAGTTCTCCGGGTCGATCCAGCGCGCGCCGGGAAGGCCGCCGCGAAGCAGCGAGAGCTGGAAGGCGATAGAAGAGGGGATTTCCAAAGCGGTGAAAAGACGCGGCATCCCGGCCCCCTTCGAATCACGCTTCTACGGCAGAGAATACTAGCCGCTCCGCGCGCTGTTGAAGTGCGGCCGAAAGGGCTCAAGCGGGGAGAAGCAGGGCAGCCCCGGGAGGCTGAAAATCAACGAAAAAGGCCGGCCCATTGGGCCGGCCTAGGGAATGTACCTCTGGGGGATTGAACCGTACTGAACTTCCCGGCCGAAAGACGTTGGGGGCTGGGGGCTGGATTTCCGCCGCCTTTCGTTGCCGAGCCTGAGGCAACGATCGAAAGATCGACAGGCAGGATGGCGCGCGAAAGGCTGAATCGGGGCATCATTGTGGAATTGCCCAAGCGCTTGGATTCCGACGCCTTCGCTCCGGTCAATGAAATGTTGCCGCAGCCCGGCGCTTTCGCGCTATGCTCCCTTTAACGCGAAGGGAGGCGCGATTGAGCGAGAGTGAAGACTGGTCTTTCGGCGGACGGCGGGCCGCCTCGAATGTCCGTCCGTCCGCGTTTCAGCGGGTGTCCTTCGACAGAAGAGAGCTCGACGCCATCCTCCGAGTCTATGGGCGCAAGGTCGCCGAAGGCGAGTGGCGCGACTACGCTATCGACCACCTCACCGATCGCGCCGTGTTCTCGATCTTCAGGCGCGCCAGCGAAATGCCGATGTTCCGGGTCGAGAAAGTCCCGGCGCTGGCGCGCAAGCAGGGCGCCTACCGCATCGTCGCTGCGAGCGGCCTGATCCTGAAGCGCGGCCACGAGATCGCCGGCGTGCTCAAGATTCTCGACAAGCCGCAAGCCTCTCGCTCGTCCGCGCCTAGGTTTCGTCGGAGTCCGCCCGGCTATTCTCCTCGCGGTCCCTGCGGCCGCCAGCCCATTTTCCATTGTCACTTCCCATCGGGAGCTCAGCCGATGTCCCTTACGCTGAAAGCCGCCCAGACCATCGTGGACGAAGGCCTCGCGCATGCGCGGAGCGCCGGCATCAAGCCGCTCTCGATCGTCGTGCTCGATGCGCGGGGCGCGGTCATCGCCGTGGCGAGCGAGGACGGCACGAGCCTGAGACGCTTTGAAGTCGCCTATGCCAAGGCGCATGGCGCGCTCGCCTTCAATGTCGGCTCGCGGATGCTGGAGAAGATGGCGATCGATCGCCCGCATTTCTTCGCTGGCGCGGCGCATGCGGTTGGTGGCGCTCTCATTCCGGGCGCAGGCGGGGTGCTGATCAGGGACGCGGATGGCGCGGTGCTGGGCGCGGTTGGCGTGTCGGGTGACACCTCCGACAACGACGAGGCGGCGGCCGCCGCAGGGATCGCGGCGGCGGGTCTCGTCGCGGACGGCGGCTGAGGCGTCTCTAGCTCTCGGGAAGCGTAGTCTTTCCGGGCCCGAGCGCGCGCTGCATGAGCACGGTGTCGAGCCAGCGGCCGTGCTTGAAGCCGGAGCCCTCGATCACGCCGATCTGGCGGAAGCCGAGCACGAGGTGAAGGCCGACGGAGGCTGGATGCTCCTTGCCGCCGCCGATCACCGCGATCATCTGGCGGAAGCCTTGCCGCTCGCAGATGCGGATCAGCGCGCCGAGAAGCGCGCGGCCGACGCCGGAGCCCTGCGCGCTTGGGTGCGATGTAGATGCTGTCCTCCACCGAATAGCGATAGGCCGGGCGCGGGCGGTAAGGGCCGGCATAGGCGTAGCCGAGGACCTCTTCCTCGCGGACCGCGACGAGATGCGGGATAGCCCTTGGCGGCGAGCTCGCGCCAGCGCCGCGTCATCTCCTCGAGGCTTGGCGGCTCGATCTCGTAGGAGGCGGTGCCGTTCAGCACGGCCTCGGCATAGATCGCGGCGATCTGCGGGAGGTCGCGTTCCTCGGTCGGGCGAAGGTAGGAATTCGACGGCATCGGAAGCGGCTTATCGCGCCGCGCGAGTCGGCGTCGAGCGGGCCACAAAAAAAACGCGGCGCCGAAGCGCCGCGTTTGAAGTCTCGACTGTCCGTTGCCGTCAGTTGCGGTTGTTCCCATGAACCGCAGCAGGAACATGAAGAGGTTGATGAAGTCGAGATAGAGCTGCAGCGCTCCGATGATGGAGGCGCGGCCGGCCGCGACCTGATCGCCCGCGACGAAGTCGTAGGTGTTCTTCAGCCGCTGCGTGTCATAGGCGGTGAGGCCGGCGAAGATCAGCACGCCGATCGCCGAGATCGCGAACTGGATCGCCGCTGAGTGGAGGAAGATATTCACCATCATGGCGATCACCAGACCGATGACGCCCATGAACAGGAACGAGCCCCAGCCGGAGATGTCGCGCTTCGTGGTGTAGCCCCAGAGGCTCAGCGCGCCGAACGAGGCCGCCGTCACGAAGAAGGTCTGGGCGATGCTCGTCCCGGTGAAGACCAGGAAGATCGACGACATCGACAGGCCCATCACCGCCGCGAAGGCGAGGAAGACCAGGCGCGCCGTCGCCGGCTGCATGCGCTGCACGGCAGCCGAGAGGCCGAAGACGAAGGCGAGCGGCGCGAGCATGATGACCCAGCGAAGCGGGCTCGTGTAGATCGCGCTGCCGAAACTTGTGAGCGCGCCGGTCTTATCGACCGCCGCCATGAACGCGCCGTAGGCGACGATGCCGGTGACCGCGAGGCCCATCGCCATGTTGTTGTAGATGCCGAGCATGAAGGCGCGCAGGCCCTGGTCGATCTCGGCCCGTGCACCGGCTCCGGCACGAACGGCAGTCTGGTACCGCCGATCGAATTCAGCCATTGGAAATTCCTCCGTAAGGCGTTGCCCCAACCCTTTGAGGGCGCTCGCGCGGAATATGGCGATCTGCGGCGGGACACACAACCCTTTGCCGTGAAAACCGCCAACCTTACGGGATTTTAATGCCGCGATTTCAGAGGTTCTTAAGGAACGGCGCAGGCTTCACCGAAAGAATCCGCCAGGTGCCGGCAAGGCCCAACCCCAGCGTCACGGCGAGCGCCGTGGCGGCTGCCGTCGCCGCGACGCTCGGATAGATGGTGAACTCCATCTCCATCACGCGGGTCACGACGTACCAGGCGGCCGCCGTTCCCGCGGCAAGCGCAAAGAGTGCCGTTGCCAGACCGAGCAGCCCGTATTCGAGCGAGAAGGCGGAAAGAAGCACGGGCCGCGTCGCGCCGAGCGTCTTCAGGATCACGGCGTCCTGACGGCGCTGGCGGTGGCCCGCGGCAAGCGCGCCGCCGAGCACCAGCATCGACACCACGAGCGCCAGTGACGCCGCCACGCGGACGGCAAGCGCCAGGTCGGCGACGATGGCGTTGACGGAATCGATCGCGTCGCGGACGCTGATCGAGGTGACTTCCGGATAGGCCTTCGTGACGGCCGAGAGCACTGCGCGCTCGGCGTCGCGCCCGGCGCCAGGCGGAAGCTTTAGCGTCGCCAGGTAGGTGTGCGGCGCGCTCCGCAGCGTGTTCGGCGAAAAGACCATCACGAAATTGATGGAAAGCGACTCCCATTCGAGCACGCGAAGGTTGGCGATCTTCGCAGTGACGTCGCGGCCGAGCACGTTGACGGTGATCGTGTCGCCGATCTTGAGGCCGAGATCGTCGGCGATCTCCTTTTCGAGCGAGACGAGAGGCTCGCCCTCGTAGTCCTTGGGCCACCATTCGCCGGCAGCAAGGGTCGAGTTCGGCGGCAGCGCGTCCGCGTAGGTCAGCCCGCGGTCGCCGCGGAGCGCCCAGCTCGTTCGCCCCGTGTCGACGAGCGCGGCCGTCGGCGTTCCGTTCACCGCGTCGATCCGGCCGCGCAGCATCGGCACGGTATCGATCACGCCGCCTGGGGCGACTCTCTCGATCAGGCTGACGAAGCCGTCGCGCTCGCTGTTCTGGATGTCGATGAAGAAGAAGGACGGCGCCTTCTCGGTGATCGCGCCGGAGAGCTGGCCGCGAAGATTGCTGTCGATCAACGCCAGGCTGACGAGAAGCGTCAGCCCAAGCCCGAGCGACAGCACGACGCTCGGCGTCAGTGCGCCGGGGCGATGCACGTTGCGGACGGCGAGGCGGAGCGCCGTTCCGCGCACCGTACCGAGGCGTCGCGCGGCGGCCATGATGGCGATCGCGACCACCCTCAGCACGACGAAGGCGCCGATCACTGCGCCGATATAGAAGAGCGAGAGATGGCGATCGCCAGCGAGCCGTATCGCAAGCGCGGCGAGCGCGACGAGAGCCGCCGCCTGCGCGAGGCGATAGGGGAGCGGCGGCTGCTGCGGCGCGTGTATGGCGCGGTCGGCGAAAAGGCTCGACGCGGGCAACTGTCGTGCCCGTCCGAGCGGCCCGAGCGCGAAGCCGAGCGTCACGAGAAGGCCGTAGACGACGGCGAACCCGAGCTCGAGCGGATAGACCCTGACAGCCGAGACCGGCACCAGATCGGCGAGCGCCGCCTTGGCGAGGAAGGGGAGGGTAGCCCCTACGACGAGACCGAGCGCGATGCCGAGGCATGCGAGCAGCAGGATCTGGATCAGATAGATCTGGAAGACGACGCCGTTCCGCGCGCCGAGGCATTTCAGCGTGGCGATCGCCGGGCGCTTCAGATCGACGAAGCTCGACACGGCGTTGGCGACGCCGACGCCGCCGACCACGAGCGCGGTCAGCCCGACGAGGGTCAGGAACTGCGAGAAACGTTCGATGCTGCGCTTCAGGCTCGGCGCAGCGTCGTCGCGCGAGCGTACGTTCCAGCCGGCGGAGGGAAACGCCGCATCCGCCTCCGTTCTGAGTGTCTGGATCGCGGCGAGGTCGTTCGCGCCGTCGGGAAGCCTGAGCCGATAAGTCCAGGTGACGAGGCTTCCGGGTCGGACGAGTCCCGACGCCTTGAGCGCATCGAGCGAGACGAGCACGCGCGGGCCGAAGCCGAGCCCGCTCGAAAGCCGGTCGGGCTCAGAGCGGATCACGCCGCGGATCTGGAGCGTCTCGGTGCCGAGCAGAAGACGGTCGCCCACCTTGGCGTGGAGGCGGTCGAGCAGCTCCGGCGCGACGAGCGTTCCGTAGACGCCGTCCTGTGCAGCCATGAGGCCCTGGCCATCGGTCGAGCCGTCTTCGAGCTGCAGCGTTCCGCCATGCGGATAGGTGGGGTCGACGGCTCTCAGCTCGACAAGCGTGCTGCGGGACTCGTCGGCGGTTCGCATCATCGCGCGCATCGAGGCGACGGTTCCAACCTCACCCTTCGATTCGAAGAAATGCATCTCGTCCGGAGACGCTTCGCGATGCACGAAGGAGAAGGCGATGTCGCCGCCGAGGATAACGCGGCCCTCGGAAGAGATTCCCTCCGTCAGCGCACGGGAGACCGAATTTACGCCGGCGATCGCGGCGACGCCGAGTGCGATGCAGGCGACGAAGACATAGAAGCCGGAGAGCCCGCCGCGCAGCTCGCGGAGCGCGAGGCGAAAGGCGATCGCTGTATCCGCCAGCCTCATGAGGCGGCAGCCTTACGGAGCGGCGCGGCGTCCGCCTGGATGCGACCCGCCGCGATTCCGACGGTGCGGTCGCAGCGCGCCGCAAGGCCTGCGTCATGGGTGACAAGCACCAGCGTCGTGTCGCGCTCCGCGACAGCGGAGAAGAGCAGGTCGGCGATCTCTCCGCCGGTCGCCCCGTCGAGATTCCCGGTTGGCTCGTCGGCGATCAGGATCGCCGGCTCGATGGCAAGCGCGCGGGCGATCGCCACGCGCTGCTGCTCGCCGCCGGAAAGCTGCGCCGGATAATGCGAGAGCCGCTCGCCGAGACCGACGTGGCCGAGCACTGTGCGGGCGCGGTCGAAGGCGTCGGGCGCTCCGGCAAGCTCCATCGGGACGGCGACGTTCTCGAGCGCCGTCATCGTCTGCATCAGGTGGAAGGCCTGGAACACGAAGCCGATCGCGCCGCCGCGGAAGCGGGCGAGCGCATCCTCGTCGAGCCCGGCATAGTCCTGCCCGGCGACCACGACGCGGCCGCTGTCGATCCGCTCGAGGCCCGCGATCACCATCAGAAGCGTCGACTTGCCCGAGCCTGAGGGGCCGACGAGGCCGAGGCTCTCGCCGCGGCCGACGGCAAAATCCACGCCGCGGAGCACATGCACGCGGGCCGGACCCGTCCCAAGCGTCAGATCGACCTTGTCGAGAAGGATGACGGGTTCGTTCACTGCTTCGTTCAAGGGGGCCGCCTATATGAGACGCGGAATTCGGCATATGGGTAGCGGATGAAGAAGTCCAAAACACCCTTCGTCGCACGGCTTGCCGCGCTCGCGGCAGCGCTTCTCGTGGCGGCGACGCTGCCGGCAGCCGCGAAGCCGGTCGCGATCGTGGCTTTCGGCGACAGCCTTACGGCGGGCTACGGCGTGCTTCCGGGCGAATCCTTCCCCGAGCAGCTCGAAGCAGCGCTCAAGGCGAAGGGCTACGACGTGACGGTCGCCAATGCCGGCGTCTCCGGCGATACGGCCGCCGACGGGCTCGCGCGGCTCGAATGGTCGGTGCCGGCGGAAGCGAACATCGTCATCGTGGAGCTTGGCGCGAACGACGCGCTTCGCGGCATCGACCCCGCGCTCACGAAGAAGACGCTGTCGGAGATTCTCGCGAAGCTGAAAGCGCGCGGGCAGACGGTGCTTCTCGCCGGCATGCTCGCGCCGCGCAATCTCGGCAACGGCTACGCCAAGGCATTCGACGCGATCTATCCTGCGCTCGCCACCGAATACGGCGTGACGCTCTATCCGTTCTTCCTCGCGGGAGTCGCGACCGATCCATCGCTCAATCAGGACGACGGCATGCATCCGAACAAAGCCGGCGTCGCACGGATCGTCAGCGGGATGTTGCCTGAGGTGGAGAAGCTCGTGGCCGCCGAGGCCGACTGACGTCACCAGTTACCGAGCCAGCCGGCGCCGATGATGGCGCCGGGTCCTCTCGGATCGTCTTCCTGGACGATGATGGCGCAACCGTCGATGCCGTTCGGCATGATCTCATGCTGCGGCAGCGTGATCTTCACCGCTTCGCCGTCCCACATGCCGACCGGGCGCAAGCCGCGCACGACGTTGTAGTAGTCGATCGTGGCTCCCGCGTTCTCGCCGCGCGCGATCGAGACTTTCGCTTCGGTGGTGAGGAGCGCGAGGCGGATCGTAGCCGGCATCGAATTCGGCTTCGGACGTGCCCCGACCTCGATCTCCACCGTGCCGTCGCCGCGGCGCATGGTCACCGGCACGCTAAGGCTCGAATGCGCAATCGCCGAATCGACCGAGCGACGGTCGCTGCCGACGAAATCTTCAGTGCCGTTGACGACGATCTGCGGCGTGTAGATGCGCCGGCTGCCGTGCGCGGCGGCGTAGTCGCGCTGACGCTGCGTGTAAGCAGCATCGCCGAGCGTGTCGCGCCAGCCGAGATAGTCCCAGTAGTCGACGTGGAGCGACAGCGCGACGACGTCCTTGCGCTTGGCGAGCTCGGCGAAATAGGCGTCGGCCGCAACGCAGGACGAGCAGCCTTGGCTGGTGAAGAGCTCGACGATCGCCTTCGGCTGCTGCGACGCAGCAGACCCTCCCGCGGCAACGGTCGTCGCGATGGCGCAGGCGCCGAGCGCACCGAGAAGCGCTGGAAGATATCTCATATCGTCCAGCTACGGCTGCGCTCCGTCACGGGCCAGTCACATTGGATTGACACACACGTATGTGAAATCCAGCGACGGCGGCGCGTACGAAAAGGCGCGGCGTTCTGGCCGCGCCCTCCAAGAGCTCCCCTCAAAGCTCTCTCCTTCAGGCTGCCTGCTTCACCAGATTGCGCAGGACGTAGTGAAGGATGCCCCCATTTCGGAAATAATCAAGCTCATCAAGGGTATCGATCCGAACCAGCACCGGGACCTCGACCTTCTCGCCATCTGCGCGGGTGATCTCCAGGCTGACGATCTGCCTCGGCTTCAGGTCGGCGATGCCATTGAGAGTGACGGTCTCGTCGCCCTTCAGCCATAGGCTCTCCCAGCTCGTGCCCTCTTCGAACACGAGCGGCAGCACGCCCATGCCGACGAGGTTCGACCGGTGGATGCGCTCGAAGCTCTGGGCGATCACCGCGCGCACGCCAAGAAGTCGCGTGCCCTTCGCCGCCCAGTCGCGCGACGAGCCGGTGCCGTATTCCTTTCCGGCGAAGATGACGAGCGGCACGTTCTCCGCCTGATAGCGCATCGCCGCATCGTAGATCGACATCCGCTCGCCGGAGGGGTGATGAACCGTGAGGCCGCCTTCGACACCGCGCACCATCTGGTTCTTGATGCGGATGTTGGCGAAGGTGCCGCGCATCATCACTTGGTGGTTGCCGCGCCGCGCGCCATAGGAATTGAATTCCGTCGGCCGCACCTGATGCGACATCAGATATTCGCCGGCGGGTCCGTCGCGTTTGATGGAGCCGGCAGGCGAGATGTGGTCGGTCGTGATGGAGTTGCCGAAGAGACCGAGGATGCGTGCGTTGACGATGTCGGTCAGCGGCTCCGGCGTCGGTTTCATGTCGGTGAAGTAGGGCGGGTTCTGAACGTAGGTGGAGCCGTCGACCCATTTGTAGGTGAGGCCGCCCTCGACGTGGATCTCGCGCCAGTGCTCGTCGCCGCGGAAGACGTCGCCGTAGCGCGTGCGGAACATCTCGCGCGAGATCGTCTCGCGGATGACGCTCGCGATCTCCGCCGATGTCGGCCAGATGTCCTTCAGGTAGACCGGCTTGCCATCCTTGTCCTCGCCGAGCGGCTCGCGTGTGATGTCGACCTTGAGCGAACCGGCGAGCGCGTAGGCGACGACAAGCGGCGGTGAGGCGAGATAGTTGGCGCGCACGTCGGGATTGACGCGGCCTTCGAAGTTGCGGTTCCCCGAAAGCACCGAGCAGGCGACGATGTCGTTCTTGTTGATCGCTTCGGAGATCGACTCGGGCAGCGGCCCGGAATTGCCGATGCAGGTGGTGCAGCCGTAACCGACGAGGTTGAAGCCGAGCACGTCGAGGTGTTCCTGCAGATGCGACTTGGCGAGATACTCGGTCACCACCTGCGAGCCCGGTGCGAGCGAGGTCTTCACCCAGGCTTTCGGCTTCAGCCCCTTCTCGTGCGCGCGCTTGGCGAGAAGCCCCGCGCCGATCAGTACGCTCGGGTTCGAAGTGTTTGTGCATGACGTGATCGCGGCGATGACGACGTGTCCGTCGGCGATCTCGAAGTCGGCGCCTTCCACCTTGGCGCTCTTCGTAGCGCCGCCGGGACGAATCTCGGTGAGCGCTTGCTCGAACTGCCGTGCCGCGTCGGAAAGCGCCACCCGGTCCTGCGGGCGCTTCGGCCCCGCGAGCGACGGCACGACGGCGGCAAGGTTGAGCTCCAGGGTGTCGGTGAAGGCCGGCTCGGGCGAGGAATCGTCGCGCCACATGCCCTGTGCCTTCGCATAGGCTTCGACGAGGGCGACGCGATCAGGATCGCGTCCCGTTGCAGAGAGATACTTGATCGTGTCGCGCTCGATCGGGAAGAGCCCGCAGGTCGCGCCGTATTCCGGCGCCATGTTGCCGATGGTCGCGCGATCCTCGACAGTGAGGTTCGAGAGGCCCGGCCCGTAGAACTCGACGAATTTGCCCACGACGCCCTTCTTGCGCAGCATCTGCGTCACGGTGAGCACGAGGTCTGTCGCTGTCGTGCCTTCGGGCAGCCTGCCGTCGAGGCGGAAGCCGATCACTTCCGGGATCAGCATGGAGATCGGCTGGCCGAGCATCGCGGCCTCCGCCTCGATGCCGCCGACGCCCCAGCCGAGAACGGAGAGGCCGTTCACCATCGTCGTGTGGGAGTCGGTGCCGACGAGCGTATCGGGGAAGGCGTAGGTGACCTTCCTGCCGCCCTCGCGATCCTCGCGCGTCCATACCGTCCGCGCCAGATATTCAAGGTTCACCTGGTGGCAGATGCCGGTGCCCGGCGGGACGACGCGGAAGTTGTCGAACGCCTCCTGGCCCCAGCGCAGGAACGTGTAGCGCTCGCCGTTGCGGCCGTATTCCATCTCGACGTTCTTCTCGAAGGCGCTCGGGGTACCGAAGAAATCCACCATCACAGAATGGTCGATGACGAGATCGACGGGGACCTGCGGATTGATGCGCTTCGGATCGCTGCCGAGATGCGCGGTGGCATCGCGCATCGCCGCGAGGTCGACGACCGCCGGCACGCCGGTAAAGTCCTGCATCAGCACGCGCGCCGGGCGATAGGCGATCTCGCGGTCCGAGCTGCGCTTTTCCAGCCAGCCGGCAGCGGCGCGGATGTCGTCGGCGGTGACGCTACGCCCGTCCTCGAAGCGAAGCAGGTTCTCGAGCAGCACCTTGAGCGAGAAGGGCAGACGGGAAATCCCCGGAAGACCGTTCTTCTCCGCTTCCGGCAGTGAGAAATAGGTATAGGTCTTACCGCCGACATCGAGCGTCCGGCGGCATTTAAAGGTGTCGAGAGATGGCTGGGACAAGGGGTGCTCCTTCTGCGAATGCGGCGTAGGGCACCGCCGCCTTCAGGCGACAGTGCCTGAACAACCGGCGAGGAGGAGCGCCTGTCGCGCCGGGTTGCCGCGGATATAGTGGATTTTGTAAGCCGACGCCAGCGACTAGAAGCATTCGAAACTGCGGGGCGTGACCCTTTCGCGATGCCGACCGGAGCCTTTGCCCCGCTTGTTCTCGACGTGCGCGACCTCGCCTGCGTGCGCGGCGGTCGCACGGTCTTCGTTGGCCTGTCGTTCCGGGTCGCGGCGGGAAACGCGATGGCTGTCGTCGGACCGAACGGGGCCGGGAAGTCGAGCCTGCTTCGCCTGATCGGCGGGCTGCTTCGCCCCGAGGCGGGCGAGATCCGGATCGAGGGCCGGGACGAAGACACGGCTGTCGCGCACTATCTCGGCCATGCCGACGCACTGAAGCCCGCGCTGACCCTGCGCGAGACGCTCCGCTTCTGGAGCGCCGTCTATCGACAGGAAGGGCGGGTGGTGCTCGACAGCGATACCGACGAGGCCGCGGAGATCGCGGGGGTCGGGCATGCGCTCGACCTCCATGTGACGGTTCTTTCCGCCGGCCAGCGGCGGCGTGCGGCGCTTGCGCGGCTCCTCCTTTCACCGCGGCCGCTCTGGCTCCTCGACGAGCCCGCGTCGTCGCTCGACAGCGACGGTGAGGCGCTGCTCGGCCGACTGATGGCGGCGCACCTTTCCCGCGGAGGTCTCATCGTAGCGGCGACGCATCAGGCTCTGCCGATCGAGGTGCAGGCGACCCTCGATCTAGGCCGCGCGCAATGACGACTTTTCTCGCCGTCGCTGCGCAGACGCTTCGGCTTGGGCTTCGCGCCGGCGGCGGCGCGATCGTGGCACTCATTTTCTTCCTCGCCGTCGTCTCCGTCGTGCCGTTCGGCATCGGACCTGACTTGAAGCTCCTCGCCCACATCGGGCCGGCGATGCTTTGGATCGCGGCGCTTCTTGCTTCGCTGCTCGGGCTGGAGCGCCTTTTCGGCGCCGATCGCGAGGACGGCTCGCTCGATCTCTACGTCGTCTCGCGCGAACCGCTCGTCCTCTATGTGCTCGGTCGGCTTGCCGGGCATTGGCTCGCGACCGGGCTGCCGATCGTCGTCGCGGCGCCGATCCTCGGCCTTCTTTTGAACCTTGAGCCGCTCGCGATGGGGGCGGTGGCGCTGACGCTTCTCGTGGGCTCGCCGGCGCTTACGCTGATCGGCGCCGTCGGTGCGGCGCTGACCGCCGGCCTTCCCCGCGGCGGATTGCTCATCGCGGTCCTGGTGCTTCCGCTGACGGTGCCTGTGCTGATCTTCGGGGTGGCGGCGACGAACGGCGCAATCCTCGACCCGGAGCCGTTCCTGTCGCCGTTCCTGCTGCTTTGCGCCGGCACGCTTGTCGCGCTGGTGCTGGCGCCGATAGCCGCGGCGGCGGCGCTAAAGCTTGCGCTTGAGTGATCGCAAACCATTGATGGGGCGATTGATCCGCCGCATTGCCGTGTGCCCCCGGCGGCAATAGGTTCCGCCCATGCCGAGCCCGATCTCGCCAATCACGAATTTGGCTAACCCTGCGCGGTTCCTGGCGTTTTCCGCGCGGGTCCTGCCATGGCTGTCGGCTGCGGCGGCGAGCCTTTTCGCGCTCGGGCTCTATTTCGCGCTCTATGCCTCACCGGCGGATTATCAGCAGGGCGACACGGTCCGGATCATGTACATCCATGTGCCCGCGGCAATGTTGGCGATGGGCTGCTACGCGCTGATGGCGGTCTCCGCGCTTGGCACGCTCGTCTGGCGGCACCCGCTCGCCGATGTGGCGGCGAAGAGCGCGGCGCCGCTCGGTGCGGCATTCACCTTCCTTGGCCTGGTCACCGGCTCGATCTGGGGAAAGCCGATGTGGGGGGCGTGGTGGGTTTGGGACGCGCGGCTCACCTCGTTCCTCGTGCTCTTCATCATGTATCTCGGGCTGATCGCGCTCTGGCGCGCCTCCGACGATCCGGCGCGTGCGGGGCGCCTCGCGGCGGTGCTCATCCTAGTCGGCTCCATCAACATCCCGATTATCAAGTTCTCGGTCGATTGGTGGAACACGCTGCATCAGGGCGAGAGTATCTTCCGCCTCGATGGGCCGAGCATCGATCCCTCGATGCTGACGCCGCTCTTCGTCATGCTCGCGGCCTTCGCGACGCTTTTCGTCACGCTGCTCCTTGCGGCGATGCGCGCCGAAATCTTTCGCCGCCGCGTGCGCGCCGCGGAGCTTGTGGCCGCGGCGCCGGTGAGCGCCGGCCGCCCGGTGCTGCAGCCCACGCCATGACACATCTCGGCTACATCGTTGCCGCCTATCTCGCGGCGGCAATCGTACTCCTCGGCATGGTCGCGGGCGTGCTCCTCGATCTCAGAGCGCAGAAGCGAAAGCTTGCGCGACTCGAGGAGCGGGGCATCCGCCGGCGCTCGGAGGTGCCGCGGTGAGTGACGCCGTGGAGGCTGAGAAAGCGACAGTGGCGCGCTCGCCGATCAGGCGTCTATGGCCGCTCCTGCCGCTTGCGGGCTTCATCTTGGTCGCGGTGCTCTTCGCCTTCCGGCTCAACGCGGGCGACCCGTCGCGCATCCCCTCGGCGCTTCTGAACAAGCCGGTGCCGGAGTTCTCGCTGCCGCCGATCGAGGAGGGGGCCGAGGCGGGGCTTTCCAGCGCCGACCTCTCGAAAGGCGTCCACCTGGTCAATGTCTGGGCGTCGTGGTGCGGACCGTGCCGGTTGGAGCACCCGATCCTGCTGCAGCTCGCCGCCGACAAGCGCTTCGATCTCGTCGGCATCAACTACAAGGACATCCCCGAGAACGCGCAGCGGTTCCTCGGCGCTCTCGGCGATCCGTTCGCCAGGATCGGCGCCGACCGCGACGGCAAGATCGGCATCGACTGGGGCGTCTACGGCGTGCCGGAGACGTTCGTCGTCAAGGACGGGATCATCGTGCACAAGTTCATCGGCCCGCTCTCCGAAGAGGGGCTGAAGAGCGATTTGATGCCGGCGTTGAGAAGCGGCGCTGGCGCCGAGCTAGCTCTTCTCCGGCTCGGGTAGCGCGTGGCGCTGGATGAGCGGCATCTGGGTGAGTGTGAAGAGGATGGTGAGCGGCATGATGCCGAACACCTTGAAGTTCACCCAGGCGTCGTCGGAGAAATTCCGCCACACGACCTCGTTGGCGGCGGCAAGGAAGAAGAAGAACAGCCCCCAGCGGAAGGTGAGCTTGCGCCAGCCCTCGTCGTCGAGGCGGAAGACGGTGTCGAAGACGTAGCCGAGAAGCGAGCGCTTGAAGAGGAGCCCGCCGAGGAGCGTCGAGCCGAAGAGCACGTTCACGATCGTCGGCTTCATCTTGATGAAGGCCTCGTCCTGAAGCGCGAGCGTCAGCCCGCCGAAGACGAGGACGACGACGCCGGTGACGACCGGCATGATTGGGAGCCGACGCGTCAGTAGCAGCGATGCGATGAGCGCAATCACTGTGGCGGCGATGAACAGCGCGGTCGCGACGAAGAGCTTGCCGCCGAGCGCGGCGAGCGGCGGGAAGGCGCGCGCAAGCGCGTCGCCGTAGGCGTTGCCGAAGAAGAAGACGGCTAGCGGCCCGAGCTCCAGCGCGAGCTTCAGAAACGGGTTGACCTGCGCGTGGCCGGGATCGTTCGGCCCGCGCTCGAAGATGGCCATCAGGCGACCCCGGCGATGGCGCGCGCGAAGTCGTGCGCGGAAAAAGGCTGAAGGTCCTCGATGGCTTCGCCGACGCCGATGAAGTGCACGGGGAGCTTGTACTTGGCGGCGATGGCGACCAGGATGCCGCCGCGCGCGGTGCCGTCGAGCTTGGTCATCACAAGACCCGTAACCCCTGATTCAGCACGGAAAACCTCCACTTGATTCAGGGCGTTCTGGCCCGTCGTTGCGTCGAGGGTCAAGAGCACGGCGTGCGGCGCGCTCGGATCCTGCTTCTTCAGGACGCGAATGACTTTGGCGAGCTCCGCCATCAGCTCCGCCTTGTTGTGCAGCCGGCCCGCGGTGTCGATCAGAAGCACGTCGGCGCCGGATTCTTTTGCTTCCTCAAGCGCTTCGAAGGCGAGGCCGGCGGAATCGGAGCCGGGCGCCTTGGCAACGACGGGAGCGTGCGCGCGCTCGCCCCAGATCTTGAGCTGCTCGATGGCGGCGGCGCGGAACGTGTCGCCGGCGCAAAGCATGACCTTCCGGCCCTCGCGAGCGAAGCGGGCGGCGAGCTTGCCGATCGTGGTGGTCTTGCCGGTGCCGTTCACGCCAACGACGAGCACGACGAACGGGCGGTGTTCTGCGTTGATCTCCAATGGCTTGGCGACGGGCGCCAAAGCCTTCTCGACCTCCGCGGCAAGGACCGCGCGCACCTCTTCCGGGCGTGACTTCCTTGTTCAAGCGCTGGCGCGAGAGCGCCTCGACGACATGCGACGCGGTGGCCATGCCGAGGTCGGCCTTCAGGAGCAGTTCCTCAAGCTCTTCAAGGGCTTCCGCGTCGAGCTTGCGCTTGGTGAAGACGTCGGCGATGCCGCTGGTCAGCGATTGGGAGGAGCGGGCGAGACCGGACTTCAGGCGGTCCCACAAGCCCTTCTTCTCGGGAGATTGCGCAGTCGCTTCAGCGGCTTGCGGGGCAGGGTCCTCGGGCTTGGCGGAGCGCTCCGGCGCTTCGCCGAGGAGCCGACCCAGGAAACCTCTGCGCGATTCCGCCATCAGGCCGCGGCCCGAATCTCTTGCGCGAAGAGGGACTTGTCGTCAGCGGCTGCAATCCTCGCTGAGACGATCGCGCCGGGCTCGCCGCCCTCGAAAGCGACGGGAAGATAGTGCTCGGTGCGCCCGAAGCCCGGCTTCTCGACGAGGATATTCCGCACCTTGCCAACCTCCGCGGATAGACGCGCGGACAATGCACTATGGCCTGCCTGGCGCACCATCCTGGCTCTCGCGCGGGCCAGGTTTGGCTCGACATGGGGCATCCGTGCGGCGGGCGTTCCGGGGCGCGGGGAGAAGGGGAAGACGTGAAGGAGCGTCAGCCCGCAATCGTCGATCAGCGCGCGGGTATTTTCGAACATCTCCTCGGTCTCGGTCGGGAAGCCGGCGATCAAATCGGCGCCGAGGACGACGTCCGGACGCAGCCGCCGCACCTCATCGCAGAAGCGAATCGCGTCGGCGCGGGCGTGGCGGCGCTTCATGCGCTTCAGGATCATGTCGTCGCCGGACTGGAGCGAGAGATGGAGATGCGGCATCAGCCGCTCCTCCTCGGCGATGGCGCGCATCAGTTCGTCGTCGGCCTCGACGGAGTTGATCGAGGTGAGGCGCAGGCGCGGAAGCTCCGGCACGTGCTTCAGGATTTTTCGCACCAGCGCGCCGAGCTTCGGGCGGCCGGGAAGGTCGGCGCCGTAGGCGGTGACGTCGACGCCGGTCAGCACGATTTCCTGCGCGCCGCTCGCGACGAGGCGGCGCACTGCGTCGATCACCGCGCCCATCGGCACGGAGCGCGAATTCCCGCGGCCATAAGGGATGACGCAGAAGGTGCAGCGATGATCGCAGCCGTTCTGCACCTGCACGAAGGCGCGGGCGCGCTCATTTCCATCGGGGCGGCGAAGCCGTCGAGCATGTGCGCGGCGGTCTCGGTGACGGCGAAGATGTCGCCGACGAGGATTTTCTCCTGGGCGGAGAGGCCGAAGTCGGGGAGGGGCAACCTTGTTTGATGCCCCACATCCTGAGGTGCAACGCCGACTGTGTCGGCGTTGCCTCGAAGGGCGGTGGAGGAGGGGCTGGACGCCCCGAACTGCGTGCTTCGAGGCTTCGCTTTGCGAAGCACCTCAGCATGAGGGAGGTTGGGTGGGCTCCATAGCCGGCGATACGACTCCGCGTGGAGCTTCTCCTCGTTGCCGAGGACGAGATCGACCTCCGGCATGGCGGCGAATTTTTCCGGCTCGGTCTGCGCGGCGCAGCCGGAGACGACGATCTTTTTGCGCGGATGCTCGCGGCGCGCCTTGCGGATCGCCTGCCGCGCCTGGCGCACGGCCTCCGCCGTCACCGCGCAGGTGTTGACGAGAATCGCGTCGGAAAGCCCTGCCTCCGCCGCGCGGAGCGACATGGCGCGCGACTCCGCGGCGTTCAAACGGCAGCCGAAGGTGAGGGTGGTGGGGGGCATGGCCGGAGATGTAGCGGGGATGAGAGGGGAGTCAAATCTGGCAGGGGACGTGCCACTGGTTAGCGCAGAAACGCGCTAGCAGTACCGGCCGGCGATGAGCCTTCCATACCCGCCGGATCGTCACAACGCTTGCAATGAGAGAGCGACCGGCCGGATTGTCCCTATGTCAGCCGCCGAGGGCGCCCCCTTTCATAAAGGCGTGCTCGATCCACACTTTGATCGGCCGAAACGCCATTTCGGTGTCGGGAAAATGCTGCTGAGATTGACGCGCCAAGCGGTCTTGGAAGAACAGAGAGTACCTGGCGCTTCTTGATGCTCTCGATTCCGAAGAAGGACCGAACTGCCTTCTTGACATCCTCCCGATAGACCGACTCAAACGCCTTTCCCTTAAACTCGCCGCTAATTTCACCAAGCGTGACCACGTCGCTAGTTGGCACAAGATACTCACGCACATATTTCGCTCTGGCGTCGCGCCCCGCCTTGTCGTCATCTAGCAAGATGCGAAATTCTACACCCCACCCACGAAATAGGTTGATGAGGCATCCAATGCCCCCAGCCCCGTTTGCGGGGAAGATATCCGGCTCGCCCTTCCCACGAAAATATAGGAAGGGATGGAAATCGAATTTTCCCTCGACAATTAGGGCACGAGCCGAACGCTCGAGCGGACTGAACGAAACCTCAAGTGCATCGAGAACGGGTTGAAAATAGGTGGTCTTAGTCGGGTTGGCCGAGACGAAATGGCGATACTTCACCGCGTGAATATCGGTCTTTCGCACTGCAAAAGAGTCGACTTCTGAGTCATCATCATAGTTGATTGCCTTATTGTCGATTATATACGCTTTCTCCAGCCAAAGCGGATTCACCATATAATGTGAGTGCGTGGAGTAGATAACGTACATCACGCCGCCCGCGATCTTAGAAAAGCTTTCAAGCAGTTTTATTTGCGCCCGTGAGTGTAAGTTCGAGGCTGGTTCATCGAATAGGAATACTATTCCGCTGTCCTCCTTGCGACTTCTTCTGAATTGTGTAAACAAAAGAAATGAGAAGAACCAACGGAATCCTAGAGACCTTTCTGATAGAGCATACTTAGACTGCCCATCTATAATAGAAACTTGGAGATAAGGGGAATTGCTTTTTTCACTATCGACAAACCAGTCCACTTGTACACGTTTGTCTGAAACCTCTTTCCCCAAAATTCCACTCCACGCCCCAAAAATGACCCGGCTCATCTCGTTAGATAGCTTCTGAGTAACAGCATCGATCTGACTCTTTTCATCCAAGCCAAGTAGGTGTGCAATAAAGCTAGCAGGTGTGGGAAAGCCTTCTCGCCGAACCTTTATTCTTTCAACAATGTGTCTTTCCACTGATAGCTTATCGCCTTGACTATCAAGAACATCTTGGAAAATCTGTTTGTAGTAGGCGTCTATCTCTCGGTCGGATTGCTCTAGATATATTCTGTCTGGAAAGTTGAATAGAAATGTGGGAAAATAGACTATCTGAGGTAGTAGCTTATTCAGATATCGTATTCCCGACAGCCAGATACTCTTTGTCTCTTCAGTTGAGCCGCCGTAGCCTCGAAATTTTGTGGCTCGTTTCGACTTAAGCTGGAACGAGATCGACCAAAGCGTGGAGGTGCTATCGTGTGAGCTGTCTACGAATTTGTAAACGCGCTCAACTGAAAAATGTTTCGGAAGTCGTGATTTGTCTAGTACTAGGTTGTGCTCCGAGAGGAAGAATTCGGCGAGGCCGTCTATGTCCTTTTTGTCAAAGGCTATAGTGGGGTCAATGGATATGTTGCCTGTAAACGCGGCCTTCTTGTCCTTTGGGATCAGATCTTGGAGTCCAGCGCGCTGGTGAACCGTCCGAACAAGCGATGCAGTTTCTTTGTCCTCTGTAACGAAGTGAGATATCCCCTCGAGGATGGTTGTTTTTCCACTTTCATTGAGTCCTATTAGCGTGATGACGTTCCCTGGGACTTCATCCGACAGGTGAACAGACGTTCTTGAGATTCCTTTGAAGTTCTCAATTTTGAAGGTTGAAAGTCTCATGCGAACCCCGCATTCGACACGCGTTCGGTAGGTAGGCGTATGCAACTCCTGGTCTCGGGTCAACTCGGGTTTGGAGTTATGTGGCCGACCGCTTTGGACTAACTCTCGGACAGAAGGGGTTCGCAATTCGCGCGTTGGCACCTTGCTCGAAGTAGGGCGCGTGTCTTCGGACGCGCAATGCGGAAAGTATGGGGGCGCATAGAGCGATACGGGCGCATTTTTGCGGTCGGTGACTTCTGAAGCCCGGCCTTTTCCGGCCTTCGGACAAGTCCGAAGGCCACCCGCCTTGGCCCTGCGGGCTTCGGCGGACAAGAGAGGGAGGCGCTAATCCAACGCGCCTCTGATCTCGTCGAGGGCGTCGACGAGTCGCTGCGGGGTGATCTTGGCGACTTCGCTCGGGGCGGGGCGGATAGCTTCGGGGAGCGTTTGGGCGACGAGCGTCGGCCCGTAGCGCACCGCGCAGAGCAGGATCACGGCGCTCAAGGTCATCCAGAGAAGCGAGCGGGAAAGAAGCGAGACTGCGGCGCGCAGCATGGATACTCCATCAGGCTGCGGCCTCCTCGTTGTTGGAGGTTAGAGGATCGGTGGGGGAGCGTCGAGGGCGGGCAGGGCCCCCTCCCGAAATTCGCCCTGCGAATTTCGACCTCCCCTCCAGGGGGAGGTTATGGGCCGAGCGCTGCATGCTTCCCCCTCTCCCGACCCGGCTCCGCCAAAGGCTTCGCCGGGGCGACGGCTTGGGGCGGGATGAACCCCCTCCCGGAGTTTGCGTTCCGCAAACTCCGACCTCCCCGCAAGGGGGAGGTTATGAAGCGTCGCGGCCTTTATGCTTCCCCTCTCCCTGACCCTCCCCCGCAAGGGGGGAGGGGACGCGCCCGCGTGTCGGGCCGCGCTCGGGTCAGAGGTCGCGTTCGGAGCCGGAGTCGATGATGCCGGCGGCGGGCCAGCTCGGGCGGCTCTTCATGCGCCGGTAGTAGTCCGCGACGTTGCGATGGGCGCCGTTCGACCACCACGACTCGAAGCCGTGTAGGCGGAAGCGGGCGAGCGCGGCTGAGGCGAAGGCGTCGGCGAGCGTGTAGTGCTTCGCGGCGGCGAAGGGGCTTTCGGCGAGCGCGGCGTCGAGCGTTTCGACCACCGTCCGCGCCTCGTCCACGTGGCGCTCAACCTCGGCCGGGTCGGCGAGGAGTTTTTGCAGCCGCGCGTTGCCGGCGATGCGGCGGTCGAGCGCCTCGGCGCGCTCGGGGTGCTCCTCGCGCATGGCGCGGAGGAAGCGCCCGCGCTCCTCGATGTGGCGCGAGCGACCGTCGGGATCGAGGCGCTTGCAATAAAGCAGCACGCCGTAGTGCAGACCCATGACGGCGCGCATCAGCGCGTCCATGGTCTCGCGCTCCGCCGGGTCGTCGGGCGTCAGTGGGGGGCCGGGGAAGCCGGAATCGACGCGCGCGACGATGTTGAAGGTGTCGCAGACGATCTCGTCGCTGAGGCGGAGCGTCGGCACGACGGCACGCGGATTGAGCGCCGTGTACCAGGGCTCGAACTGCTCGGCCTTCTCCATGATGTCGACGAGACGCTTGTCGTAGGCGACGCCCTTCTCCGCGAGCGTCAGCCGCGCCATCTGGCAGCAGACGGAGCCGGGGTAATCGTAGAGGAGGGGACGCGGCGCGCTCATCTCGCAAGACTAGCGCGCTTCGGCGGGAAAAGAAGCTTCGGGATTCAGGCCGCGACGGAGTTGCGCGTGAAGGCGCCGGTCTCCGGGTCGAAGCGGCCTTCGAACTCAAGCTCTGCCGGGCCGGTCATCCAGATGTGGTCGCGCGCGTCCCACTCGATGAAGAGATCGCCGCCGGGGAGGGTGACGGTCGCAGCCCGGCCGGTCAGCTTCTTGCGCGCGGCGCAGACCAGCGCGGCGCAGGCGCCGGTGCCGCAGGCGCGCGTCTCGCCGACGCCGCGCTCCCAGGTGCGGAGCCTGATCGCGTCGGGCGCGGTGACATGGGCGAGCGAGATGTTGGCGCGCTCGGGGAAGATCGGGTGGTTCTCAAGCAGCGGCCCGAACCGGGCGAGGTCGTAGGCGTCGACGTCGTCGACCCAGAAGATCGCATGCGGATTGCCGATGTTCGCTACGGAGGGCGAGTGCAGCACCGGCGCCTCGATCGGCCCGATCTGAAGCTCGATCGCGCGCGTGTCGCGGAATTCTTCGGCGAGCGGGATGTCGGCCCAGCCGAATTTCGGCACGCCCATGTCGACGGAGATGAGGTCGGCGCCATTCGTGGGCCGCACGAAAAGGAGGCCGGCGACGGTCTCGATCGCGGCGGTGTCGCGGCCCGTCTCGGCCATCAGGAGCCGGCCGACGCAGCGGGTGGCATTGCCGCAGGCCTCGACCTCGCCGCCGTCGGCGTTGTCGATGCGCATGAAGGCTTCGGCAGGGGCCTTGCCGCGCTCGATAGTGATGAACTGGTCGAAGCCGACGCCGGTCTTTCTGTCGGCAAGCGCTCGGATCACCGCGGGGGAGGGGCGCACGGCGGCCTTCCTCGCGTCAACGACCAGGAAGTCGTTGCCGAGGCCGTTCATCTTGCGGAACGGGATCATGGGCATCAGGCGCTCCAGATGCGGAGCTATATGGCGGAAAGAGGCGGGGCGTAAAAGGGGGCCGGCAAAGCGCGATCCGAGCTTCGAGTCCCCGCGCTTCCGAACTCTCCTGTTGCAAAAGGCACTCCGCGTATCCATTTGACGTAAAGGGAGAAAATCGCGCCGCGATTTCTCGCCGCCAAGCAAGGGCATCGAAAGCTCGTATTTCAGCCGATGTCCCTTGGCCAGAAATCTCCGGTCCAGACATCGCTGAAGCCGGCACCGGGAGTACTTCCGCTGCCCCGCCGAGCCGCGCGCGCTTGGAGATCGAGGAGGATTCGATGAGCACCAGCGGACTGGCGATGCGGAGCGGCGCGCTCGATATCGTGACGCATCGCCTGCACGAGGCGCAGGCGAAATGGGACCGGCTCACCGCCTCCGACTACCGGCGCGTGAAGACGGCGCGCGATCTGATCGACGCGGTCCGGAACCGCTACAGCATTCCCCACGAGCAGGCGCGGCGCGACGTCGAGATCTGGCTGCAGGATGTCGGGCTCAGGGCTCGCCGTCTGTGACCGAGCGCGTCGCCCGCGAAACCGTCACCTTCGCGAAGCCTTTCTACGTCGAAGGCCTGGAGCGCAATCAGCCGGCCGGTACCTACCCGGTGGAAATCGTCGAAGAGCTGATCGAGGGACTTTCGTTCCTCGCCTACCGCGTGGTGTCGACGTCGATCGTGCTTCCGCTCAAAGGCGGCGGCGACAAATCCTATCAACATGTGCGCATCAACTCCGCGCTCGTCCGCTCCGTCTTGCGCAAGGCCGCGGACGGCGAGCGGCAGCCGCTGCACTATGTCGAGCGGCGCGAGGGCTGAGCCAGTGACCGACAGCGCCGTAGAGCTCGACCAGCACCGCGGGATGGCGGCGCAGAAGGCGACGGAACTGCGGCGGCTCGTTCACGAGGTCGCGGAAGATCGGGCAAAGCTCAAAGCGCGGCAGGATGAACTCGAGCACTTCCTGTTGGCGGCGCCGGCCGCCGGCTGGCCGGAGGCGGTGGAAAAGACGCGCTATCTTCTGACGCTTTTCGCCGCCACCTCGGAAGCACAGGATCCGCGGCGCAAGACGCTGATCGCGAACCTCCTTGCCGACTTCGAGCGCCTTCTCGCCGAGCTGGGCGGAAACGCTGACAGCGAGGCCGCCGACGATTGAAGCTCCGCGGCGGCAAGATTTCGAGCTGCTAACTTCAATAATAGCTCAATTTTCCTATGATTTTCTCACAGAGACGGCCACCGATTCCAAGATATTATTGGGCGGCGCAGAGTCCACAATTGTGATTTTTGTTTGATTTATTTGAAATAATAGCGCAAATTATTTCATCGGATATCCCTATTGGTCTCAGTACCGAGCGCGGGCCCGTATCGATCCCGATAATATTCCAATAAAGGGAGAGATATCATGACATTCGACGAGCGCATGCGCGTGGGCAAGCCCTACGTCACCGGCTTCATCCTCGGGCTCATCGCCGCGCCCATCATCGCCTTCGGCGCCGGATGGGTCTCCACCAGCGGCGCACGCGCCGAGGCCGTGGAGAATGCCCGGGTCGACACGCTGGCGAGCGTCTGTTTTGCATCGGCGGGGCGGATCGCGATGGCGCAGGGCAGCGATCTCGGTACGTTCAAAGGCTACGAGAACCGTGAAAAGCGCGACGTGCTGGTGACCGCCGCGATGGCCGATCTGCAAGTGCCGGACGACCTCACCAAAAAGGTCGCGAACGGCTGCAACCGCACGCTCGGCTAGGTCCGCACCGCCGCTCTTGGAGCCCGCGCACTCGCGGGCTTCTCAACGCGGCTAGCGTTTCGGGCGGAAGGTGGAGCTCTGGCGGCTGTCGGCGTCGGCGGGGCGAATGAGCGTGATCTGCCGCGTCGCCAGCATCACGTCGCGCGGGGGCGCGGTCGAGCCGGCCTTGATCTCGCTGCCGACGAGGAAGGCGTTTGCCGTGAGCTCCGACAAAAGCTCTTCGATCCCTCCCGACGGATGGTCGAGGAGGAGCGTCTCGCCGTTCGACATCGTCAACTCGAAGCGTGCCATCCGCGAATCCTTTTCCCGAGCCTTACGCGGGGGCGGGACACCGCTCAAGCGGGAAACGCCCTGTTATGGCCTTCGTCGCGCTCGGGCCGAGGTCTCGGGGAAGAAGAGCCTCGCGCATTGGCGCGGCCGGGAGTATTTTCCGCGAGCGGTAAAGGCCCGTTCCCGAACGGGGGAGGAGAGACATGGCCAAGGGACAGGTGCGCAGCACCAGAGAGCAGAAGAAGAAGAAAAGCGTGGAGAAGAAGGACAAGACGCCGCGCTATCTCAGAGCCGCCGCGCCCGGCGCGATCGGCAAGGCGACGGCGATCACCGAGAAGAAGTAGCGGCTGTTCGCGGCGCTGTTCCGCCCCAGACCCTCCCCCGCAAGGGGGAGGAGGTCGCAGCTACTCCGCCGGGGCGGGGGCGAAGCCGCGGCGGGCGAGGGTCAGGCGGGCGAGAACGAAGGCGCCGAACGAGCAGGCGGCGATCGCCGTCACCATCGGCAGCGCCGTGCCGTCGAAGAAGACGCTGACGACCACGATCATCAGCGCGCCGGTCACCATCTGCAGCGTGCCGCCGAGCGCAGAGGCCATGCCGGCGATCGGTCCGTGCGCGTCGAGCGCCAGCACCATCGTCGTCGGGATGACGAGGCCGAGGAAGGCAAAGCTGCAGAAGAGCATCACGATCAGGACGGGGAGGCTGTCGACTCCGGCGAGCGTCAGCGCAAAAAGCGCGACCGCGAACGTCATGTAACAGGTGACGGCCGTGGTCACGACGCGCGCCATGCCGAAGCGGCCGCCGAGCCTTGCCGCGAACTGCGACGCGCCGATGAAGCCGACGGCGTTCACCGAGAAGGCGAAGCTGTACTGGGTCGGCGTCAGCCCGAAATGCTCGATATAGATGAACGACGAAGAGGCGAGGAACGAGAAGAAGCTCGACATGCCGAGGCCGGCGATGAAGGTCAGCCCGAGGAAGTGCCAGTCGCGCAAAAGCTTGCCGAAGCCGGCGGCGAGACTTGCGGCGCTGACGCGGATGCGGTCCTGCGGAAGCCGCGTCTCCGGCTGGAAGAGCGCGAGAAGCACGAGGCCCAGGATCGCGGCGATCATCACCGCAACGAAGACGGCGCGCCAGCCGAACGCCACGATCAACGCGCTTCCGGTCAGCGGCGCCAGGATCGGCGAGACGGAGAAGACGAGCATGATCAGCGCCATCAGCCGCGTCGCCTCGACGCCGGTGTGCATGTCGCGCACGATGGCGCGCGGGATCACCATCACCGACGAGGCGCCGACGCCCTGCAGGATGCGGAACGCGATCAGCCAGGCGATCGAGGGCGCGAGCGCGCAGCCGACCGAGCCGAGCCCGAAAAGCACCAGCCCGAAATAGAGCGGCGGCTTCCGCCCGACCATGTCGGAGACCGGGCCGTAGACGATCTGGCAGACGCCGAAGGCGACGAAGAAGACCATCAGCGTCATCTGCGTCGCGGCGGTCGAGGCGCCGAGCCTCTCCGAGATGGTCGGCAGCGCCGGCAGATACATGTCGATCGCGAACGGTCCGACGGCCGCGAGGAGGCCGAGCACGATCGCGCTCTTGGCGAAGCTTGCACGCATTTCGACTGCTTTCGGAGATCGGGGCCTTGGGAGGCGGACGGGCCTTTTCGCGCAATCCGATGGAGAGATCAAGGCGCGCACGGATTGCACCGACAGACTCCTGACAAAGCGCGCTTGCGCGGCGCGGTCTGCCTGGAAATAGGGCGCGTTCACGCCGAAATCTCCGCCAGTCGCCGCTTCAGGAAGCGCTGCTCCGGCTCCTGCCGAGCATGCGCGAGCGCGCGCTCGTAGGATTCGCGTGCATCGGTCTTGCGGCCGAGTCGGCGCAAGAGGTCGGCGCGCGCCGCATGCGCGAAATGGTAGTCGCCGAGGTCGCCGCGCTTCAGGATCGCATCGATCAATTCCAGGCCCGCCGCCGGCCCATCGCGCATGGCGACCGCCACCGCGCGGTTGAGTGCGACGACCGGGGATGGGTCGGCGCGAAGCAGGAGGTCATAGAGCGATACGATCTCGGTCCAGTCGGTTTCCTCCGGTGTCGCCGCGCGGGCGTGGACGGCGGCGATCGCCGCCTGCAGCGCGTAGGAGCCGACGATTTTCGAGGCGAAGGCGCGCCCGACGAGCGCCGCGCCCTTGAAGATCAGCTCGGTGTCCCAAAGCGAGCGGTCCTGGTCGGCGAGGAGGATCAGCTCGCCCTCGGGCGACGTCCGCGCAGCGCGGCGCGATTCCTGGAGGAGCATCAGGGCGAGCAGTCCGAGCGCTTCCGGTTCCGGCAGCAGGTCGCAGAGAAGCCGGCCGAGGCGGATCGCCTCCCCGGAGAGATCGTGCCGGGTGAGCGAGGCGCCGGAGGAGGCGGAATAGCCCTCGTTGAAGACGAGGTAGACGACGCGGAGCACGGTATCGAGCCGCTCGGGAAGCTCATCGCCGTCCGGAACCTCATAGGGGATCCGCGCTTCCCTGATCTTCGCCTTGGCGCGGACGATCCGCTGCGCCACGGTCGGCGCGGAGACGAGGAAGGCGCTCGCGATCTCCTCGGTCGTGAGCCCGCAGACCTCGCGGAGCGTCAGCGCCACCTGCGCGTCGGGCTGAAGGGCAGGATGGCAGCAAGTGAAGATCAGCCGCAGCCGATCGTCGGCAATCTCTTCGCTTTCCAGCGCGCTTTGATCCTCCATCGCGCTTTCGATCTCCCTTGCGATCTCCGCCTCGACCGCATCGAAGCGGGCGCGGCGGCGCAGGCGGTCGATGGCCTTGAAGCGTCCGGTCGAGACGAGCCAGGCCGTCGGGATTCTTCGGCATGCCGTCGCGCGGCCATTGCGTCGGCGGCGGCGGCGAATGCGTCGTGCAGCGCCTCCTCGGCCAGATCGAAGTCGCCAAGGAGCCGGATCAGCGTCGCGAGCACGCGGCGCGACTGCGAGCGATAGAGCTCCTCGATGGCGGGGCGCATCGGGCGACGCTCAGAGGTTCGGCGTCTTCTGCCGGCCGAACGTTCCGACCGGATTGCCTTGCGGACTGATCTTCATGATCGGCCGCACCTCGATCGAGCCGTATTTGGCGAGCGGGATCTTCGCGGCGAGCCGAATCGCCTCGTTCAGGTCGCGCGCCTCGATCAGGATGAAGCCGCCGAGGTGTTCCTTCGTCTCCGCGAAGGGGCCGTCGGTGGTCGACAGCTTGCCGTTCCGGACGCGGACGGTGACGGCGGTCGAGACCGGCTGCAGCGCCTGCGCGACGATCAGATGGCCGCCTCGCTCCAGCTCGTCGTCGTAGGCCATCGAACTCGCGGTCGATCTGGTTTCTTCTCGGCTTCGGGAAGGGCGTCCAGCTCCTTCGTCGGCAGCCAGACCTGGCACAGATATTCCATCCGATCCTCCAAGCGGCGCGGAAAGGCCGTCCGTCACCATCTCGTCGATCAGGGAGCGCCCGGAATCGACACGGGCGCGAAGAATATTTCTCTCGCGCGATTTTCGGCGCGGCATGTCGATTTCCAGGCGGTGCGCACGACCAGGGTGAGACGCATTCGAAGGAGCCGACAATGCACATCCTGGAAGCGGCGATGGCCGCCGCACTGCTCGACCGATCGCAATCGCGGCGCGCCGCGGAGTTCAACGATGCTTGCGCGAGGGGATGGAGCGGCTCGCGCGGCTCGCGCTGGCGCTCGTCGTGCTCGCTGCCCTCTTCGGGACGATGGAGATCGCGAGCCGCGTGGCGCCGCAGCGACGCGCCGCGCGTCGCTGTCGAGCGGCCGGATTGAGGCGCAGACCGTTAGCCGTTGACCTGGTAGGCGCGGCAGGGTCATTTGCGTGCCGCCGCATTCGCGCTCCAATTCAAGGCCGAGCCCTGCCGACAACCTCCCACCATCTGACGATGCGCACGGCGCTGCTGACCGCCGTCGCCATGCTGGCATTTGCGGCGAATTCGCTTCTCTGCCGGCTCGCTCTCGGGCCGGATTGATCGACGCCGCGAGCTTCACCAGCGTCAGGGTCGTCTCGGGCGCGGCGGCGCTCGGCCTGATCATGGCGATGCGGCAGGGCAAGGCGGCCGGCCTTCGGCGGACTGGCGCTCGGTCCTCGCGCTCTTCGCCTACATGGCCTTCTTCTCCTTCGCGTATCTTTCGCTCAGCGCCGGCACGGGCGCGCTCATCCTTTTCGGCGCGGTTCAGCTCACGATGTTCATCTCTGCGCTGCGGCAGGCGAGCACTTCACGCCGCTCTCGTGGGGCGGGCTCGCCATGGCGATTGTCGGGCTGGTCTATCTGGTTTCGCCCGGCGTGACCGCGCCCGACCCCTTCGGCGCCGTGCTGATGGCGATCGCCGGAGATCGCCTGGGGCTTCTATTCGCTGCTGGGCAGGGCGCGGCGCTGATCCGCTCGCGGCCACCGCAGGGAATTTCATCTACTCGGTGCCGTTGGCGCTGATTGTCAGCCTGTTCTTCTCGTCGATCTTCAGCGCCTCGACGAGCGGCCTCGCCCTGGCTGTCGCCTCAGGCGCGCTCGCGTCGGGATGCGGCTATGTCATCTGGTACGCGGCGCTCCCCGGCCTCACCGCGACGCGCGCCGCCACCGTTCAATTGTCCGTGCCGGTGATCGCGGCGTTCGGCGGCGTCGTGCTGATCTCCGAACCGGTGACGCCGCGTCTGCTGCTCGCCTCCGCCGCAACACTTGGCGGCGTCGCAATCGTGCTGGCGCAGCGCGCGGCAAGGCGTCGCGACGCGTAGGCGATGCCTCACTTTGCAATCGGCATCGTGTAGCAAACCGCCTCGCCTTCCAGAACGACGGTGCCATCGTCCCGGATGACACGGGTCCTGAGCTCCGTGATGGGCTTGTCGGCGCGCGCTTTGGTGACCTCCACTTCGCCGGTGATCGTGTCGCCCGGCCGCACCGGCGCCTTGAAGTTCCAATGCGTCTGCAGGAACACGGTGCCGGGCCCCGGCAGGTCTTCGGCGACGACGGCGTTCAGGATCGCGCTCGTCACGCCGCCTTGGACCACGATGCCGCCGAACCGCGTCGCCCGCGCGATCGCCTCGTCATAGTGCAAGCGGTTCCGGTCACCGCTCATTTCGGTGAAGAGCTCGATGTCGCGCGACGTGACCTTTCGCGATCGCCGCGCGGTCTGACCGACTTCCGGCATGCCGTTCGGCCATACGTCGTTCGTCATGTCATCGCTACCGCCTCACGCGAAACTTCGGGATCGGCCGCGCCAGCCGCTCACACCCAGGCGGTGCGCGGACTGGTGCTTCGTCTCGTAGGCGGCGATGGCGTCGGCCTTCTGCTCGGTCAGCCCGATGCCGTCGAGGCCGTTCAACAGGCAGTGCTTCTTGAACGGGTCGATCTCGAATTTCACGACGCCGCCGTCCGGGCCGTGGATCTCCTGCTTCTCCAGGTCGATCGTGAGCGTCGCGTTGGCGCCGCGCGAAGCGTCGTCCATCAGCTTCTCCAGATCCTCCGGCTTGACGATCGCGGGGAGGACGCCGTTCTGGAAGCAGTTCGTATAGAAGATGTCGGCGAAGCTCGTGGAGATCACGCAGGTGATGCCGTGGTCCTTGAGCGCCCAGGGCGCGTGCTCGCGGCTTGAGCCGCAGCCGAAATTGTCGCCGGCCACGATGATCTTGGCGTTCTTGTAGGCGGGCTTGTTCAGGACGAAATCCGGGTTCGCCGAGCCGTCGTCGTTGTAGCGCCATTCGGAGAAGAGGCCCTTGCCGAGGCCGGTGCCGGTGGATCGTCTTCAAATACTGCTTCGGGATGATCGCGTCGGTGTCGATGTTGACGCGCGGCATCGGCGCGGCGACAGCGGTCAGCGTGGTGAACTTGTCCATTGCGAGCTCCTTCGAGGCGGCTAGATAGGCCGGGACGCAGGGGAATGCAAAGGGCGCCGGAATGACTCTCGGCGAGGCGGGCCGGTAACGGCGTCAATCGCGGATTTATGACCTACCCGGCGCTCGGCTTTCAGATATAGGGGCCGCCGAAGCAACATCCGTCCGGGGGCCTCCCATGAAGCTTTACAACCTCGATCTTTCGCCTAACGCGCTGCGTGTCCGCGCGGTCGCCAACGAACTCGGCATCGAGCTTGAGATCATCAACCTCGACATGCGGAAGGGCGAGAACAAGGCCGACTCCTACCTGGCGATGAACCCCAACGGGAAAGTGCCAGTGCTCGTCGACGGCGACTTCGTGCTTTGGGAGAGCCGCGCGATCAACGCCTATCTCGCGAGCCTCAAGGGCAAGCTCTATCCGCAGGATCCGAAGAAGCGCGCGATCGTCGATCAGTGGAGCTACTGGCACGCAGTGCATCTCGGGCCGGCGACGCAGCGCGTCGTCTTCGAGCGGCTCTTGAAGAAGATGTTCGGGATGGGCGAGCCCGACGAGGGCGCAATCGAATCCTCGCTGAAGGAGCTTGCGCAGTTCATGGCGATCCTCGACGACCACCTGGCGGACAACGAGTGGGTCGCGGGCGAGCTCTCGATCGCCGACTTCGCGGTGGCGAGCACCTTCGTCTACCGCAAGGGCGCGAGCATCTCGCTCGAGGACACGCCGAACATCGCGGCCTGGATCAAGCGCATGGAAGCGCGCCCTTCATGGCAAGCGGCGACGGCGCCGCTGGCAAACCTGATGGGGGGCTGAGCGGGCAATCAAAGCATCTTGTACATGATCGTCGTCGGGTGAAGCCGGTCCTCGAACGTATCGCGGCAGTAGTCGGGGATGATGCCGGCGGTCTTGTAACCTAGCGAAGCATAGAGCGGCTCGGCGAAGTCGCCGGTGCGCGTGTCGAGCGTGATGAGGCTTCGCGCAAGCGTGCCTGCGCGCCGCTCAAGCTCGCGCATCAGCGCCTTGGCGATGCCGCGGCGGCGGAAGTCCGGGATGGACGAGGAGCTTTGTGACTTTGGCACGATGCGGCTGGTTGGGCGGCGTGTCGGTGGTAGAGTTGCACCGAGCCGACGATGGCGCCGCCGGCCTCCGCGACCCAAAGCACGCGCGTGCCGTCGCGCATCGCCGACAGCACCTTCTTGCGCCAGAACGTCTCGCTGTCCTCGTGCGAGAAGGGGAGCACAAAGTTGACGTTGGCGCCGGCGTGGACGCAGGCGTGGAGGAGCGCGGCAAGCTCTGCGATGCGGCGCTTGGCGTCGTCGGCGGAGAGGATGGAGATCGGCGTGTCCGCGGCCATGCCTTACACCATGAAAAGGAAATAGCGGGCGCCGCTTTTCGCCGGCGTCGCGAAGGCGCTCGCGCCAAAGAGCTGGTAGCGGAGGCAGTCGCCGGGCCTCAGATCGTAAGTGTGGCCGTCGACCGTCAGCTTCAGCCGGCCCTCGATCATAACGAGGTGATGCTCGAGGCCGGGGCGCGGCGGGGCGTCGTAGGCGATCTCGCGTGCCGGGCTCTGAGCGTGCATTCGAGCGCCTCGCCGGCGAGCGTCTGCGCGGGCGGGGAGACCGAGCGGCGGCGGAAGCCGATCCTCGGATCGGTCCAGAGCGGCTGCGCGTCGCGCGGCACGAGCGGCGCGAAGTCATCCTCCACCATGTGCATTAGACGCGACAGCGTCAGGCCGTAGGCCGCGCAGAGCTTGCCGAGCACGCTCGCGGTCGGGCTCACGTCCGCATTCTCCAGCCGGGAGAGGGTGGCACGACTGACCGCGCTGCGCTCAGCGAGTGCGTCAAGAGACCAGCCGCGCTCGGCGCGCAGGCTCTTGAGGCGCTGGGCGATCCGCCGGTCGATGCCGTCGTTTGCGGGAGATATTTCCATATATGAGATATTGTCTCAGATGCGGGATACCGTCAACGGCCGGGTGACATGCAAGCGCCTTCAGTGGCGGCACTCGTCCGCGCGAGAGATGAGCAGAGCGCGCGCTCGCGCGTGTTCCTGGTGAGCGCGGCGGCGCGCTCGAATTCGCCGCGCGCCTCGTCGAGACGGCCGAGCTTCTTCAGGAAGTCGCCGCGCACGCTCGGCAGCAGGTGATAGGACTTGAGCGCCGGCTCATCGGCGAGGCTGTCTACGATCTTCAGTCCGGCCGCCGGGCCGGAGGCCATGGAGACAGCGACGGCGCGGTTCAGGTCGACGACGGGGGAGGGGGTCACTTCGGCGAGCCGTTCATAGAGCGCCACGATCCTCTGCCAGTCGGTCGCCTCGGCCGTCGTCGCGCGCGCGTGGCAGGCGGCGATGGCGGCCTGCAGGGCATAGGGGCCGAGCGGAATCTTGTGCGCGGCAGCGACCGCCTCGGCCTGCGCGAGGGCGGCGAGGCCGCGGCCGATCAGGAGCCGATCCCAAAGCGCGCGGTTCTGGTCGAGAAGCAGGATCGGCGCGCCGTCCGGGGCACTCCGCGCCTTGAAGCGCGATGCCTGGATCTCCATCAGCGCGACGAGACCGTGAACCTCGGGCTCCTCGGGCGCGAGCGCGGCGAGGATGCGGCCGAGGCGAAGCGCTTCGTCCGCGAGCTGCGGGCGCATCCAGTCGTCGCCGGCGGTCGCGGCGTAGCCTTCGTTGAAGATGAGGTAGACGACCTCAAGCACCGAAGCGAGGCGCTCGGCGAGCTCTTCGCCGCGCGGAACCTCGAAGGGGACTTGTTTCTCCGCCAGCGTGCGCTTGGCGCGCACGATCCGCTGCGCGATCGTCGGCTCGGGCACGAGGAAGGCGCGGGCGATCTCCTCCGTGGTCAGGCCACCGACGAGACGCAGCGTCAGCGCCAGCCGCGCCTCGATGGAAAGCACCGGATGACAGGCGGTGAAGATCAGGCTCAGGAGGTCGTCGCCGATCTCGTCGTCGAGCGCTGCTTCGATCTCGGGCGTGGGGTCCTGCTCCTCCTCAAGCTCGTGGCCGATCTCCGCGTGCTTTCGTTGCTGCATCCTGGCGCGGCGGAGACGGTCGATGGCGCGGCGCTTTCCAGTCGCCATGAGCCACGCCGCCGGGCTTCTCCGGCATGCCAGCCTTCGGCCAGGTCTCGAGCGCGGCGACGAGCGCGTCCTGCGCGAGCTCCTCGGCCAAGCCCACATCGCGCACCATCCGGGTCAGCCCGGCGATGAGCTTCGCCTGCTCGATCCGGAAGATCGCGTCGATGGCGCGGTGTGTGTCGGCGGCCGTCACGGCCGCCGGTCAATCACTTCCCTGCCGTTCAGGCAAGCCTCGGCTGGTGGCGGCTGCCGCTAGCCCATGGCGCCGGCGATGATCATCCAGGAAACGCCGAACTTATCGGCCACGGAGCCGAACTTCTCCGCGAAGAAGGTCTTCGACATGGGCATCTGCACCTTTCCGCCTTCGCCCAACGCCTTGAAGATTCGCTCAGCCTCGGCGCCGTCCTTGGCCGTGATCGTCAGCGATACCCCGGCGAAGCTCGGTTTTCCGGAGACCATGCCGTCGGAGACCATCACCACCGAATTCGCCGATCTTCAGCGCGGCGTGCATGACCTTGTTCTCCGAGCCTGGAGGGACGCCCGGCGGCGTTCCCGGCGCTTCCTTCATGCGCATCAGGCCCGTCACTTCGGCGCCAAGCGCCTTCTTGTAGAACTCGATCGCCTCCTCGGCGCGGCCTTCGAAAAAGAGATAGGGCTGGACTTGCATTGCGGCTTCCTCTTGGCGCGGTTGCCGAATTAGGTTGATATCAGCCTTTCTTGTTTCTCGCCAGCTCGTCCTGCCTATTGAGCTCCGCCGCGCGCTCCCATTGCCGCTTCTCCGCCTCGCGGAGCTCCGGCGTGAACTCCTCGCCGAAATCGTCCATCTCGAAGATCGGGCGGATGTCGACGTCGCCTGCGGGGAAGGGGGCCTGCTTCAGCCACTCGACCGCCTCTTCCATCGACTCGACCTTCCAGATCCAGAAGCCGGCGATGATCTCCTTCGATTCGGCGAAGGGACCGTCGATCACCTTCGGCTTGCCGCCGTCGAAGTTGATCCGTTTCGCCTTCGACGTCGGACGCAGGCCTTCGCCGGCGAGCATGATTCCGGCATCGACGAGTCTCTGGTTGAAGGCGCCCATCGCGGTCAGCATCTCCTTGTCCGGCATCTTGCCGGCTTCTAAGTCCTTGTTCGCCTTCACGGCCACCAGTACACGCATTGTCTTGTCTCCTCTTGTGTTTCGCTCATGTCGCAATCTTGCGGGCGAAGAGGCTAGCGCTGCCGCCGACGCCGATCTCGCGAAAGCGCTCGGCCACGCCCTCCGTGGTGAAGTCATCGAGCTCGTAGAGCTCGCGGACCTCGATCTCCGCGGTCCTGCCGTCGCCCATCGGGTTCGGGAAGCGGCGCGCCCATTCGAGCGCCTCTTCGCGCGACTTCACCTGGATCAGCGTGTAGCCGGCGATCAGCTCCTTCACCTCGGCGAAGGGGCCGTCGATGACGCTGCGCTTCGTTGCCGTCGAATACCGGATGCGCAAACCCCTGGCGCTCGGCTTCAGCCCGTTGCCGTCGAGGAGCACGCCGGCTCGCTGCAATTCCTCGTGATAGGCGCCCATCTCGGCCACGACCTTGCTGTCGATGGCCGGTCCGTCGGGCGCGGTCTCGGCCTCGGTTTCCGGGGTCGCCCGGACGATGATCATGAAACGCATGGTCGGTTCTCCTTGCGGCTCGATGCCCTTTTGCTCTTCACGACGAACGGGCGGCGGCTGCGATCGACACGCCGCCGATATCTTTTCCGCGAGTCAGGCGGCGGGCAGGTCCTCCGGCTCCATCACCTGGCGAACCTCGATCTCGCAGTCGCCGTCGAACGGCCGGGGGAAGCGCCGCGCCCATTCCATCGCCTCTTCGCGCGACTTCACCTGAATCATGGTGAAGCCGGCGATCAGCTCCTTCGCCTCGGCGAACGGTCCGTCGACGACGGTGCGCTTGTCGCCGGAATACTTGATGCGCCAGCCCTTGTCGCTGCGGTGCAGGCCGTTGCCGTCAAGCAGCACGCCCGCCTTCGCAAGCTCCTCGTGGTAGGCGCCCATGTCCTCGAAGATCTTCTTCGAGGGCGTGACGCCGGCTTCCGAATCCTTGGTGGCCTTGACGATGATCATGAAACGCATGGTCGCTTCTCCTTGATGCGGGCTGGTGCCGCCCTATCCACACGACGAGCGGGGCGGCGGACGATCGACACGCGATGAATCTTTTTCTTGCGGAGAGATCTCGAGCGGCCGGCTCAGGCGATTTCCGCGGCGCCTGGCCTGGCGATCGTCGGCTTCCTTTCCATCGGGAAGAGGGGGAAGTAGGGCTCCGCCTCTTGAAGCACGCGCGCGAAGGACGGCCGCGCCATCAGCCGGTCGAGATAGGCCGGCAGGCTTTTCAGCTCCGGGCCGAAGGGAACGACAATTTCCGCATAGAAAAGCGACGGAGCGGCGGCGCAATCGACGAGCGAGAACTCGCTTCCCATCGCCCAAGTCTTCGATCCGATTTCCCGGTCGAGGAGGGCGTAGGCCTCGCGGATCTGGGCCTTCGCCTGCTCAACGCCGACCGGGTCGCCGCCCCCTTCGGGGCGCAGACGGTCGCCCACGATCTTCTGCATCGGCTCATGCACATAATGGTCGAAGACGCGGTCCCACATTCGCGCCTGCCAAGCGCGCTCCGCATCGCGCGGCACGAACCGCGTCCGCCCCGGAAAGAAGGCGTCGAGGTATTCGATGACGACGCTCGCCTCGGCGACGGTGCTGTCTCGCGCCTCGTCGCTGGAGCACGGGGAACTTGGCGATCGGCCAAACGGCAGCGAAGGCGGCGCGCGACTCCGCATTTCCTAGGTCGACGACGACCGGCTCGAACGGTGTGCCGTTCTCGTAGAGCGCGATCAGCGCCTTCCAGCAGAAGGAGGCGAGGGGATGGAAGTAGAGCTTGAGCGACATTGCGTAGACTCCGTGGCGGGTGAACGTTTCTACCCTCACGACGAACCGGGCCCGGCCGAGTCGACAAGCGCCAGGAAAAACGCCTGCCGGGCGGGACTCACCGCTCCAAAGCCGCTATTTCAGTCGGACATCATGACTTCCGCGTGTCTTGGAGGGGTTCGATGGAATACCGCCTGCTCGGCCGCTCGGGACTGAAGGTCTCGGCGCTCGCCATGGGAACGTGGACGTTCGGGCGGAACAAGTCCGGCCCGACGGGATCGGTGGGGCTGAGGGAAGCAAAGCGCCTCATCGACCAGTGCCTCGACGCCGGCGTGAACCTGATCGACACGGCGAACGTCTATGCAAGCGGCGCGTCGGAGGAGATCGTCGGGGCCGCGTTGAAGGGCAGGCGCGACAAGGTGGTGCTCGCCACCAAGGCGCGCTTCAACATGCTCGGGCTGCCTAACACCGCGGGCAACTCGCGCATCAACCTCGTCGCCGAGTGCGAGCGCAGCCTGAAGCGGCTCAAGACCGACTGGATCGACCTCTACCAAGTGCATCAATGGGACGGCGAGACGCCGGTCGAGGAGACGATGGAGGTGCTCGACGGCCTGATCAGGGCGGGGAAGGTGCGCTACGTCGGCTGCTCGAATTTTTCCGGCTGGCACGTCATGAAGGCGCTCGCCGCGGCGAGGGAGGGCGGCTTCCAGCCGTTCGTCAGCCAGCAGATCCACTACACGCTGCAGGCGCGCGAGGCGGAATACGAGCTCGTGCCGATATCGCTCGACCAGGGACTCGGCATCCTGGTCTGGAGCCCGACCGCCGGCGGCCTGCTCTCCGGAAAATACCGCCGCGGCGAGCCGTGGCCGAAAGGCTCACGCCATTTCGGGCACAAATGGCCGGAGCCGCCGATCCACGACGAGGAGAAGCTTTTCGACATCGTCGACGTGCTTGTCGACATCGGGAAGGACCACCAGTGCTCGGCCGCGCGGGTCGCGCTCGCGTGGCTCATCGGCCGCCCGGGCGTCACCTCCGTCATCATCGGCGGACGGACGGAGGAACAGTTCGCCGACAATCTCGCCTCCTTCGACCTGAAGCTCTCGGCGGAGGAGACGGCGCGGCTTGAAGCGGTCAGCCGACCGCCGCTCATCTATCCCTACTGGCACCAGGGGATGTCGGCGAAGGATCGGCTCGGGGCTGCGGACTTGGCGCTGCTGAAGCCGTATCTGGGGAACTAGAGACGAGCACGCTCACTTCTGTTTGTCATCCCGGTTTGCCGCGAAGCGGCAAGACCGTGACCGCATGCACGCCGGAGGGAGAATGCAGGGCGGTGCGATTGAAGCCGGTCGATTTCGCCCGGCCGTGTTCATGGGTCCCGGACAGGCTCGCGGGCTCGCCTTCCGGGATGACAAAGGCTTGATGACTGCCGACTTCAGTCGAACAGCCGGTCGCCGCGCTCGTCGATGATCTGCTGACCTTTGGTCACGGAGAAGGAGGCGGCGGCGTCCTTGCTCGCGTGCTTCTCGGCGCGCACGAACCGGTGCTCCTTCGTGCCGTCATCGAAGTCCTTCTCGATCACGCCGGCCGTCTGGAACTGGCCTTCCGCCGCATAAGGCGCAGGGCGGATGCGGAAGCCTTTGTATTCGACCGCCTCGCCCGCGGGCTCCTCAGCGCCGCCGCCGCCGCTGCCGAAAAGCTTTCCGAGAATGCCTTTCACAATCGCAAATCCTTGCCGTTTGGCCGCCGCGAGGCGTGGCGGACCGGGACAGCCTGAAGTATGTAGCCGCGATCGGCATTAGGCAATGAAGGGCGGCAGGTGGCACGGATCGAGAGCGTGAACGTCGGAACGGCGCGCGGAATGCCGAACTACGACGGGCCGACCGGCATCTTCAAGGAGCCAGCGGCCGGGCCGGTGGAGCTCGGCAGCGAGGGGCTTGCCGGGGACTATATCGCCGACACGAAGCATCACGGCGGGCCGGACCAGGCGGTCTATCTCTATTTTGCCGACGACTATGCCTGGTGGGAGAAGAGGCTCGGGCGCGCGTTTCGGCCGGGCACGTTCGGCGACAACCTGACGCTTTCAGGGCTTGCCTCGGCCGACCTCGCGATCGGCGACCGTCTCGTCGCGGGCGAGGTGGTGCTGGAGGTGACGGCGCCGCGCATCCCGTGCAACACGCTGGCGCGGCGGATGGAGGATGCGGGCTTCGTAAAGGCGTTCCGCGATGCCGAGCGGCCGGGCGCCTATTGCCGCGTGATCAAGGGTGGCGCCGTCGAGGCGGGGGCGCCGGTCGAGCATCAGCCCTACCAAGGCCGTCGCATCGGAACGGTCGAGATGTTCCGCGACCACTTCGTCGCGCGGACGCTCGACCCTTCGCGCATCCGCGAGGTGCTGGCGGCGCCGATCGCGATCCGCGAGCGCTCCAATTGGGAGGGGTTCCTCGCGGCGCGTGAGCGCGTGTAGGCCGCGAAGCAAGCGTCTTATGCGACGGCGCGGCGTCGCTCCAGGCAGCCGCCGTGATCCTTCAGCACGCGCTTGGTGGAGGGCGGATATTTCGCGAGCTTGCCGGCCGGCCGAATCGGCCGCGGCACGAAATTGCCGCCGCAGTTCGGGCAGACGCCGTGGAAGACCTCCTCCGCGCAGTCGGCGCAGAAGGTGCATTCGAACGTGCAGATGCGCGCCGCGGCCGAACCTGGCGGCAGGTCGCGGTCGCAGCACTCGCAATTCGGCCGAAGCTCAAGCATCGCAACCTCCGACGTCAGCGGCGCTCTCCGCCAAACGGCAGCATCGAGAGGAGCACGCGGTCGCGCAAGAAGAAATGATGATAGAGCGCGGCGGCGGCGTGAAAGCCGGCGATCCAGATGATGACATTCCCGAGTGTCGTGTGAAGCTCGGTGATAGTGCGGCCGAAATCGTGAGAGGTCGTGAGGACCGGCCCGATCTCGCCAATGCCGATGAAGGTGACGGCGTGGCCCTCGTACCAGGCACCGAAGATGGCGGTGAGCGGGACCGCAGCGAGAAGCGCGTAGAGCGCCCAGTGCACGAGTCGCGAGCTGAATTGCATCCATCCCGGCATCGGCGTCTCCTCGGGTGCCCGGTCGACCATGCGCCAAGCAAGCCGGAGAACCATGACGACGATGACCAGAATGCCAAGCGTCTCGTGCCAGCCAAGCAGCGAGGCGCGCTCGGCGGCGTAGACGCGCGACTCCGGTCCGCCCTCGCCGGTAAGATAGGCGATTCCGACGAGTGCGACGGTGAGCCAATGGAAGGTCTGGGCGACCCCGCTGTAGCGAGTTCGCGTTGCGGCAGGTGTCACCGACTGCGCTCCCATGTCTGCGGTATCTGTCACTGTGTGCACTCCAATGTTCCAGGAATCAAAGGCTGGACCGACGCGCTCTTAGCGCAAGAAGTGTCGCGGATATTTGTCAGAGACTCGCGAACTTGTCGCAAAAGTGTCTCGACCTCCGGCCGTCGCTAGTCGGCTTCGTCGATCGCCTCCATGTCGTCATCGGAGAGGCCGAAATGGTGGCCGATCTCATGGATCAGCACGTGCGCGACGATGGCTGCGAGCGTGTCCTCGTGCTCGGCCCAATAGTCGAGAATGGGGCGGCGGTATAGCCAGATGCGGTTCGGCATCTCGCCGGTCCCCGGCGTTGCCGACGCCTCCGTCAGGCCGACTCCCTCGAAAAGGCCGAGGATATCGAAAGGCGATTCCTCTTCCATCTCTTCCACGACGTCGTCCTCGGGGAACTCGGCGACTGCGATCGTGACGTCGCCGGCAAGCGAGCGGAAAGAGGCGGGAATCGAGCGAAAAGCCTCCTCCGCGATCGCCTCAAAATCGGCGAGCGAGGGCGCTTGGCGGTCAGCCCAGAAAGGTCGGGTGGATGACATGGCGGAGGAATAGCCAGCGCGGTTGCGCAAGGGAAGGCGGCGCCTCCGCGGCATTACAAAGAATTAACGTCGGCGGGAGATTGCGGCCGACAAATTTCACCACGACTTCGATGGGGCGGGGCGTCGCTTAGCCGACTGCCAGAGAGCCGACTGAGCATCATACCCTTTGGAGGGTTCGATGTTTGGAATCACAGAAAGATCAAGATTGAATGCGGCCGTCGTGGGCGCCGCCGCCATTGTGGCGGTGTCGGTCATCGCGCCGGGGACGGCCTTCGCCATCGCGCAGCGGCCTCCGCTGCCGGAGAATACGGGCGCATGCGCGAGCGGCCGCACCTGGCAGGCGGTCATGCCGGACAATGTTATCGTCACCATGCCGTGCAGCGGCGCTGCAGGTCAGCAGTCCTTCGTCGGTCACACCGCAGCGATTTCGCAGGCGCGCGCGCCGCTCTCCACGGGTTCGATCAGAACTGCTGAGGCGGGCCCGGCGAACCGCATGATGATGGTGGCGAGCCAAAAGGATTGCCGGCCGGGCGCGTACTGGATGATGAACAGCACCGACAGCGACACGAGCACCCCGATCGCCTGCCGCTAGCAGCGACCCATCGGAGACGGCCCGGCACGCCGGGCCGTCTCTTCTTCACCAAACCATGTCGCTGAGCGAATCCTAGCGCCAGTCGCGGATATCGACGAAGTGGCCGGCGATCGCCGCGGCGGCAGCCATCGCCGGCGAGACGAGGTGCGTGCGGCCCTTGTAGCCCTGGCGGCCCTCGAAGTTGCGGTTCGAGGTGGAAGCGCAGCGCTCCTCCGGCTTCAGCTTGTCGGCGTTCATGGCGAGGCACATGGAGCAGCCGGGCTCGCGCCATTCGAAGCCCGCCGCCTTGAAGACCTTGTCGAGCCCTTCCGCTTCCGCCGCCGCCTTCACGAGGCCTGAGCCGGGGACGACCATGGCATTGACGTTCTCGTTGACGTGCCGGCCCTCGACGATCTTCGCCGCGGCGCGGAGGTCCTCCAGGCGGCCGTTGGTGCAGGAGCCGATGAAGACGCGGTCGAGCTTGATGTCGGTGATCTTCGTGCCGGGCTTGAGCCCCATATATTGGAGCGCCCGGTGCTTCGAGTGGCGGCGGGTCTCATCCTCGATCAGGTCGGGATCGGGCACGGCGCCGGTCACCGAGACGACGTCTTCAGGCGAAGAGCCCCAAGTGACGACCGGCGGCAGATTGGCCCCGTCGAGCCGGACCTCGCGGTGGAACTCGGCGCCTTCGTCGCTCGGAAGCGTCTCCCAATAGGCGCGCGCCATGTCCCAGGCTTTGCCCTTCGGGGCGCGCGGGCGATCCCTGATGTAGGCGTAGGTGGTCTCGTCGGGCGCGACCATGCCGGCGCGCGCACCGCCTTCGATCGACATGTTGCAGACGGTCATGCGCCCTTCCATCGAGAGGGTGCGCATCACGTCGCCGGCATATTCGATGACGTGGCCGGTGCCGCCGGCGGTGCCGATCTCGCCGATGATCGCCAGGATCACGTCCTTCGCGGTCACGCCGTCGGGCAGCTTGCCATCGACGGAGACGCGCATGTTCCTCGCTTTCTTCTGGATCAGCGTCTGCGTGGCGAGCACGTGCTCCACCTCGCTCGTGCCGATGCCGTGGGCGAGCGCGCCGAAGGCGCCGTGCGTCGACGTGTGGCTGTCGCCGCAGACGATCGTCATGCCGGGCAGCGTGAAGCCCTGCTCGGGGCCGATGATGTGGACGATGCCCTGGCGGAGGTCGAGCTCGTTGAAATACTCGATGCCGAAGTCGCGCGCGTTCTCAGCAAGCGTCTCAACCTGCAGCCTCGATTCCGGATCGTCGATGCCGTGGCTTCTGTCGGTGGTCGGCACGTTGTGGTCGACGACGGCCAGCGTCTTCTCCGGCGCGCGCACCTTGCGCTTTGCAATCCTTAGGCCCTCGAAGGCCTGCGGGCTCGTCACCTCGTGTACCAGATGGCGATCGACATAAAGGAGGCAGGTGCCGTCCGGCTCGTTTTCGACCAAATGGTCGTCCCAGATCTTGTCGTAGAGGGTTCTCGGTTTCATCGGAAAGCTCGCTTCACTCGTTCCTTGGACTTATGCGACTGCGGCGCGGCGCCGCGAAGATCAGCGAGCGAGGAGCGAGCCGTCTGAGGCGAAAAGCCGGGCAAAGAAGCGCCAGGGCAGGCGCGCGTGGTCGCCGAGCGCCGCGAAGGCGCGCGTCGAGTGCGCGGTGCTTGCCGGTTCCTGGACCATCGGCGCCTATATAACAACGTGCCTTCGCCACCTCAATGTGAGTATGGCGACGCCGGAGAGACGGGCCGGGCTCGCCCCAGCGGGGGCAGTCGGCTAAAGGGAGGCATGCCTGCGATTCGTCTCTTTTTCGCGCTTCTCGCCGCGCTCTTTCTCGCTGCGGCGCCGGCCCGAGCAGCCTGTGGGAGCGAAAGCTTCGAGGGCGCGGACTATACGGTCTGCCGGTTCGACCTCGCCAAGGACGACCTCCGGCTTTTCTGGAAGGACGCGGACGGCGCTCCTTACAAGACCTTCGACGCGCTTGCCGAGGCGCTGAAAGGGGAGGGGAGGACGCTCTCCTTCGCGATCAACGGCGGCATGTACGGCGAGGACTTTACGCCGATCGGGCTTTACGTGGAGGCGGGGCAGAAGCTCAAGAGCGCGAACACGAAGACCATTGCCGGCACGCCCAGCCAGATCCCGAATTTCTACAAGAAGCCGAACGGCGTCTTCTTCTTCGGCCGCGGCGGCGCGGGGATCATGGAGACGGAGGCTTTCCTCAAGGCGCAACCCGACGCGGCATTCGCCACGCAATCGGGGCCGATGCTCCTGATCGACGGCGAGATCCATCCGGCCTTCATCGACGGCTCGAGCGATCGCAAGCCGCGCGACGGCGTCGGGGTGTCGGGCGCGGGCGAGGTCGTTTTCGCGATCAGCGAGGGTTGGGTGAATTTCTACGACTTCGCCCGCTTCTTCCGCGACAAGCTCGGCGCGAAGGATGCGCTCTTCCTCGACGGGGGAACCGCGCCGGGGCTCTTCGCGCCTGAGCTCAAGCGCGACGACGCGCCTGGCCACGGTGGCTACGGGCCGATCATCGGCGTGGTGGAATAGAACTTCGCGACAACGGGCGCGGGTTGGGCGCGACGCTTGCGGCGACGTGGCATGCGTTCGATCAGAACCGAATCCCCGAATTCGTGATTGCGGTAGCGGCGGGCTTCGGCCGCCGCGGCCATTTTGCTCAGCGTCTCGTCGTCGGCGAAGGCGCGGAGCAGCTCAAAGTGGCTCTCGCCCGGCGCGTGAACGCCGGAGACGATCGCGTCGACGACTTGCAGAAGCGTGTGCGGGCCGATCAGCGCGGTGGCAATGCCCTCGCCGGCGCGAACGACGCCACGCCGAGCGGCGGCGGCCTCGAGCGCGCGCACCGTCGTCGTGCCGATGGCGATGATGCGGCCGCCTGCCGCCTTCGTCTGTGCGACGGCCTGGGCCGTAATCGCGGGGATGACGAATGGCTCGTCGAAGGGGAGGCGGCGGTCGAGCGCCGGATCGCCGGTCGAGGAAATGCCGGCGGCGAGCGTCAGCGTGGTGAAGCCGATGCCGCGCTCGCGGAGCTGGGCGAGCGTCTTCCAATCGAGCGCGAACCCGGCGGAAGGCACTTCGAATGCGACGGGGCGAGCGGCGACTGCGGTCCAGGCGTCCCAAAGCGCAAGCGGCTCGGGGACATGCGCGTATTGAATGGGCCTGCCGTGGCGAGCGATGCCGGCCCAAACCTCTTGTGGCTTTCCAGCGAAGCGAACTGCGACGAGCCGCGGATGGCCGAGCGTGTCTTCGACGATCGCCGTCAGGGGTCCGAGCGCAAGCCTGTCGCCGCGGCTGAGCTGCGGAGGAAGGGGGCGGTCTTCCGTGCGCGTGCGGTGATCGCCTGCACCAAAGGCGACGGCGACGAAGCGTGTCGGATCGCCGAAGAACCGGAATCCGGATGGCCGCTCGCTCGGTGTCTGCGCCGGGGGAGGGGGATCGCCGAAGGCGGGGGAGGGGGCTGTTGCATGGCCCTGCCCCAGGAGGCCCCCTCCTCTACGCTGGGCATGGCCCCCCTGCCCCGCCTCGCGGGCAGGAAATCGCCAGCCGGCAAGCCGAAGCTCGATCGGCGCGCCGCTTGCCGCATGCGTGCCATGAAGGCTGGCCGGCAGCGTCGCGGCATCGTTGGCGACGACGAGATCGCCGGGCCGGAGGAGATCCGGGAGGTCGATCCGCGTGGCGTGACGGATTGCGCCGTCCGCTGCGATCGCGAGGAGCTTCGCCATGCGGCTTCCGGGGATCGAGGCAGGGATCATGCCGCCTCCGGCGAGAGCGCGGGCTGCTCCGGAAGGGCCGCGGCGATAACTTCGATAAGCTCGGCGGCGGCTCTCTCCGGCCGCTTTAGCGTTGCCGGGTCACCGTCAGGTACGGCGAGCGCGTGGAGCGGCGTGTCCATGTCGCCCGGATCGACGGAGAGGAGGCGCACGCCATCCGCGCTTAACTCTTCCGCCCAGATCGCGGTCATATGGCGGAGCGCGGCCTTGCTCGCGCCGTAGGCGCCCCAGCCGGTATAGGCGTTGACCGCGGCGTCGCTCGAGACATTGAGCACGACGGCGCCGCGGCCCTCACGCGCGGAAGCGGCGAGCGCGCCGAGAAGCGCCTTGGTCAGCCGGAACGGCGCGATGACATTGATCTGCAATGCCTCGGCGAGGTCCTCGCACGTCGTGTCCGCAAGAAGCGCAAGCGGCACCGGGCCGAGACTCGATGCATTGTTGATCAAGACGTCGAGCCCGCCGAGACCGCCGTTGATCTGAAGCGCGATCGGATAGATCGCATCCTTGTCGCCGACATCGGCGACGATGCCGTGGGCGCCGGTCGCGCGGATCGTGCGCTCAACCGCTTTTGCCGTTCGCGCGACGAAGGCGACGCGCGCGCCGCGAGCGGTGAATTGCTGCACGAGCGCCAGGCCGAGGCCCGAGGTCCCGCCGGTGATTGCGACGCGGAGGCCGCTCAGATTCGTCCGCATTTCGAAACTCCATTCTCTAGGGAGCCTTCTTGCTACAAGTTCAAGTTAACTTGAAGTCAAGCGGAAATCGTGCTTTCTCTCTGCGCATGGATACGGTGATCACCATCAGCGAGGTCTCGCGCCGCAGCGGCGTCGCCTCATCGGCGCTCCGCTTCTACGAGGAGCGCGGGCTCATCACTTCCGAGCGCGCCGGCTCCGGACATCGTCGCTATCCGCGCTCGGCGCTCCGCCGCATCGCCTTCATCGTCTTCGCGCAGAAGGTCGGGCTGACGCTCGATGAGATCGGCGCGGAGCTCGCCAAGCTGCCGCCCGACCGCGCGCCGACGCGGCGCGACTGGGCGAAGCTCTCCGGCAGCTGGACGGCGAAGATCGACCGGCGGATCGAGGAGCTTCAGCGGCTGCGCGCGGGCCTCACCGAATGCATCGGCTGCGGCTGCCTGTCGATCGACCGCTGCAAGCTCGCCAATCCCGCCGACCATGCGGGCCGGATGGGGCCGGGGCCGAGATATTGGATGGGGTGAAGGGCTCGCTCGATCTTCTCCCGTAGGGAGAGGTTTTTGGCGGAGCGTCCGGTCAAATGAAAAGCGGCGCCGAAGCGCCGCTCTTGAAACGCGAAGCTGAAGGCGCGTCTACGCCTCGGCTTCCGCCGGCGCGTTCGCTGCGGCTTCGGCGCGGGCGGCTTCCTTCTCCGCCTCGGCGCGGGCGCGCTCCTCGGCGGCAAGCGCGCGCATATCGTCGTCGAGCTTCTTGGCGCGCACGTTCGACGCCTCGCCGATGCGGGCCGCCTTTCCGCGACGGCCGCGGAGATAATAGAGCTTGGCGCGGCGGACCTTGCCGCGGCGCACGACCTCGACCTTCTCCACCATCGGCGAATAGACCGGGAAGACGCGCTCCACGCCCTCGCCGTAGGAGATCTTGCGCACGGTGAAGCTCTCGTTCAGCCCGCCGCCGGTGCGGGCGATCACCACGCCCTCGTAGGCCTGGAGACGGGTGCGGGTGCCCTCCGTCACGCGCACGTGGACGCGCACGGTGTCACCCGCCTCGAAGGGCGGGAACGTGCGCTTCGCGGAGATGGCGTCGATCTCCGCCTGCTCGATTTTCTGCACGAGATTCATCGACTTCGTCCTTTTTGAAGCGCATCGACCCGGCGCCGGCCGGGGCGCGCATCCTCGTCTGATCCTTCGGAGTTGGGGGCATATACACATTCGCCGGGCCGCTGTCGATGGGCGGGAGGCGCAAAAGCACGGCGCGAACTGCGGATTTTCGCGGTTTTCGCCCTGTTAAGGCCCTTCGGCTTTCCGCTTCGCCCAGAGGTCGGGGCGGCGCTCGCGGGTAAGGCGCTCGGCCTCGGCGCGGCGCCATTTTGCGATCTCGGCGTGATGGCCGGAATTCAGCACGTCGGGGATCGGCGCGGCCCTCGAAATCCTGCGGGCGGGTGTAGTGCGGGTATTCCGAGAAGGCCCTCTTCGAAGCTCTCTTCCGCGGCGGATTCCTCCGCGCCCATGACGCCGGGCAGGAGCCGGACGCAGGCATCGATGAGCGCCATCGCGGCGATCTCGCCGCCCGACAGGACGTAGTCGCCGACCGACACCTCCTCGAGATTGCGGGCTTCGATGACGCGCTCGTCGACGCCCTCGAAGCGCCCGCAGACGATGAGCGCGCCGGGACCTTCGGCGAGCGCGCGCACGCGCGCCTGCGTCAGCGGCACGCCGCGGGGCGACATGAGCAGGCGAGGGCGATTGTCCTCCGCGCTGCTTGCCGCGTCGATGGCGGCGGCCAGCACATCGGCGCGCATCACCATGCCGGCGCCGCCGCCGGCGGGCGTGTCGTCGACCGCGCGGTGCGCGCCGATCCCGTGCTCGCGAATGTTCCTCGCCTCAAGCGACCAGATGCCCGCGGCGAGCGCCTTGCCCGACAGGCTCGCGCCGAGCGGGCCCGGGAACATCTCCGGATAGAGAGTGAGAACGGTGGCGCGGAAGGTCACGCTTGTCAGACCGGCGTGCCGTCGTCGGCCTCGTAGACCTTGATGTCGCGGCCCGAGGCGCCGACCTCGGCGAGCTTCTGCGCGCCACGGTCCCATGTGCGGCTGCTTGAAATGCGCTTCGAGATGGGCGCGGCTTTCCCAGCGCTCGAAGATGCGCATCAGCCCGCGGTCCTCGACGTCGAACGCGTAGGAATAGACGAGGCAGCCCGCTTCCTTGCGGGTGGCGGCGAGCGTCGCTTGCGCCGTCGGCAAGAGCGCGTCGATCTTGTCCTCGGGGATGCGGACGGTGCCGGCGACGATGATCATGTCTCGTCCTCTTCGGATTGCTCGGGCTTCGCTTCGATTTCCGTAGGCGGCACGACCACGATGCGGCCGCGCCGCGATGTCGATATCAGGCACGACGGCCTTGGTGAACGGCAGGAGAAGCGACGGGCCGCTCGTCCGCTCCTGGGGGCGAACGATTTCGAGGATATCGCCGGCGCCGTGGTTCTCGACCGCTGCGACCCTGCCGAGCGCGTTGCCGGCGGCATCGAACGCCGCAAGCCCGATCAGGTCGGCGTAGTAGAACTCGTCGGGTTCGGGCGCGGGGAGGGCGCTGCGCTCGACGCCGAGGGAGAGCCCTTTCAGCGCCTCGGCGGCGGTTCGGTCGTCGACGCCGCGGAACTTCACGACGAGCATGTCGCCCTTCAAGTGCCGCAGGTGCTCGATCTCGAACTTGCGCCCGTCCTCGGCGAAGAGCGGGCCGTAGGCGCCGAGCCCCGTCGGTTCGGTGGCGAAGCTCTTCACCCGCACTTCGCCACGAACGCCGTGCGGCGCGCCGATCGTAGCGAGGACGACGAAGCGCTCAGGCATCGGGCGAAACCCTCTCCCGTGGGGAGAAGGTGGCTGCGGAGCAGCCGGATGAGCGGGATGTGGCGCTATCGGAGCGCCTCGACAGCCGTGCCACCCCCTCATCCGTCTGCCTCCGGCAGCCACCCTCTCCCCATGGGAGAGGGTCTGCGCGCGGCGGCGATGCCGTGCACCCTCAGCCTGCCGCGGCTTCCTCGGCCGGAGCTTCGGCAGGGGCTTCCGCAGGTGCGTTGGCGGCGGCTTCCGCGGCTTCCTTCTTCTTCTTGCGCTCTTCGACGCGCTCCTCGGCCTTCTTGCCGGGCTTGGCCTTCTCGGGGTTGAGGCGCGCCTCGCGCTTCAACACGCCGGCCTGATCGAGGAAGCGCAGCACGCGGTCGGTCGGCTTCGCGCCCTTCGAGAGCCAATGCTGGATGCGCTCGAGGTCGAGCTTCACGCGCTCGGCATTCTCGGCGGGGAGAAGGGGGTTGTAGGTCCCGACCTTCTCGATGAAGCGCCCGTCGCGCGGCGAGCGCTCGTCGGCCACCACGACCCGGTAGTAGGGTCGCTTCTTGGTGCCGCCGCGCGCCAGTCTGATCTTCACTGCCATTTTCGGTTCTTCTCTCTATTTCAGTTGATGGTGTCGGGCGCCGGATAGCGGAAGACCTCCGCCGGATGCCCACGAAGCTCGATGGTTTCTTCATGCACGGCTCCAAGCCGCCGGGCGACGCGCTTAGATGCCTCGTTGTCGGGATGGATGTAGGAGACGAGAGTCGCCCGCCGAAGCTCGTCATGAGCGTAGCGGCGGGAGCGCTCGGCAGCCTCCGTCGCGTAGCCGCATCCGTGGAAAGGCCGGAACAGCGCATAGCCGAGCTCCAACTCCGGCCAATCGCCCGGTTGGTAGAGACCGTTCCAGCCGATCAGACGTCCGCCAGCCTTTTCTTGCACCGCCCAAAGGCCGTGCCCGCGCAGAACCCAGTGCCCCGCCAACTGCGCAACGATGCGCCAGGTCGCGGAGGCGTCGGCGGGCCCGCCGGTCCAGCGCGACAATTCCTCGTCGGCATAGTACTCCGACATCGGCGGCACGTCGGCCAACGTCCAGCCGCGCAGGATCAGCCGCTCCGTTTCCAGTGCCGGGATCATTTCTTCTTCCCCAAGCCCGGAAGGCCGCCGCCCATGCCGGGGAGCTTCGGCATGCCGCCGGGGAAGGGCGGAAGGCCGCCGATGCCGCCGGGCAATCCAACTCCAGGGCCACCCGGGAGACCGCCCGGCATTCCGCCAAGGCCGCCCTTCTGCATCTGCTCCAGCATGGCCGGATCGGGCTGTGGCATGCCTCCGCCGAAGAGCCCCGCGAGCCCGCCTTTCTGGCGGCCAAGCTTCTTCATCATGTCGGACATCTGCCGATGCATCTTGAGGAGCTTGTTGATGTCCTGCACGTCGGTGCCGGAGCCGGACGCGACGCGGCGCTTGCGGCTGGCGTTCATCAGCGCCGGCTTCGTCCGCTCCTTCTTCGTCATGGAGGAGATGATGGCGAGCTGGCGCGGCAAGATGCGGTCGTCGAGCCCGGCAGCCGCGATCTGCTTCTTCATCTTGCCGATGCCGGGCATCATGCCGAGGATGCCGGACATGCCGCCGATCTTCTGCATCTGCTTCAGCTGGTCGGCGAGGTCTTCCAGGTCGAACTCGCCTTTCTTGAGCTTCAGCGCGGCGGCCTTCGCCTTCTCCGCGTCGATGTGCTCGGCGGCGCGCTCGACCAGCGAGACGATGTCGCCCATGCCGAGGATACGGTCGGCGATGCGGCCGGGATGGAAATCCTCCAGCGCGTCCATCTTCTCGCCGACGCCGATCAACTTGATCGGGCGACCGGTGACGGCGCGCATCGATAGCGCGGCGCCGCCGCGCCCGTCGCCGTCGACGCGCGTCAGAACGATGCCGGTGACTCCGACGCGCTCGTTGAAGGAGCGCGCGACGTTGACGGCGTCCTGGCCGGTCAGCGCATCGGCGACGAGCAGGATCTCGTGCGGATCGGTCGCCGTCCTGATCTCGGCCATCTCGACCATCAGCGGCTCGTCGATATGCGTGCGGCCGGCGGTGTCGAGCATGACGACGTCGTAGCCGCCGAGGCGGCCGGCATTCGCGGCGCGCTTGGCGATGTCGACCGGCGTCTGCCCGGCGACGATCGGGAGCGTCGCGACCGACACCTGCTCGCCGAGGACGCGAAGCTGCTCCTGCGCCGCGGGCCTGCGCGTATCGAGCGAGGCCATCAGCACCTTCAGCTTCTGCCGCTCGGAGATGCGCTTGGCGAGCTTCGCGGTGGTCGTGGTCTTACCGGAGCCCTGCAAGCCGATCATCATCAGCATGACGGGGGCGGGGGCGTTCAAGTCGACCGCGACGCTTTCGTTGCCCAGCATCTCCACGAGCTCGTCGTGGACGATCTTCACGACCATCTGGCCGGGCTTCACGGCGCGGATGACGGTTGCGCCGACCGCCTTTTCGCGCACGCGCTCAACGAAGGACTTCACCACGTCGAGCGCCACGTCGGCCTCGATCAGCGCGCGGCGCACCTCACGCAGCGCTTCCGCGACATCGGATTCCGACAGCGCACCGCGGCCGGTGATCTTGTCGAAGATGCCGCTCAGGCGATCTGACAGCGATTCAAACATCAAGCCTCAACGCGTTCGTCACCCGCGGGCGAACATCGCTGGCGGATGGGGACCTCCGGGACCTTTGCCCCGGTCGGCGACTCGGTTGCGAAACCGACTGGAATTTCGGGTCGAGGCGCTAAAGGAACAAGGGGCGGGAGTCAACAAAGGCAGGCTGCGCCGGGACCAATCGAAAATGGAGGATCCGCCCCACCCCGGGGAGAGGGCGCCGGCTAGCGGCGGAGGAGGAGGCGGGCGGCGCGGCTGCGGAGGGCGGGGGGAAGCTTCAGCGCGGTGCGCTTCAGGAACGGCCGAATACGGCCGGCCCACAGCGAGAAGGCGATATGCGCTGACAGCGACAGCGGCAACGCGTAGTCGGCGACGGGCATCGCTTCGCTCGCCCAGGTGAACTTGTAGCGCGCCGCCGGCATGAGAAAATCGGCGACCTCGACGCCGCGCTCCTTGCAGGCGCGGATCACCTCTTCGAGGTGCAGCTTGCCGGGGCTCGACTCCTCGAACTCCGGCGCCCAGGTCGCGACATAGGCATAGTAGCGATTGTTGAAGACGAAGCCCCACTGATCCGCGATCGGCATTTCGTCGAGCATCAGGCTCATCGCCATCACCGATATCCCGCTCTCGTCGTCGGCCTTCGCGATCGCGCGGGTGAAAGCGCCGAAGGTCGGATCGCGGAAGGCGCGCGAGGTCAGCCCTTGCGCTTCGAGCCAGCGCTCGCGACCGGAATGCGCGCGCTCGACGAGCGCTGCGACATCCGTCGGGTCGGTGAGCAGCCGATGCGAGAGTGTCGCGCCGCGCGAGAGGCGATTGCGCGCGTTGCGCATGTTCTTGCGCGTTTTGGCGTTGACGGTCGCGTGGTAGGCCTTGAAGTCCGGAAAGGGCCGAAGGTCGACGAACGGCGCGGCGTCTTCGTTGCTGCGGATCGCCCTCCGCGCGGCAAGGAGCGGTGCAAGCGGGCTGTCGTCGCGAACTTTCAGGAGATGCAGCCCATCGCAGCCGGGGAGGCGGCAGGCGGCGTCGAGCAGGCGTGCCGCGGCGTTCGCCGGCGCATCGGGCGCAAGAAGCACGTCGGAATATTGCTGGTAGGGCTCGCCGAATCCGGTTGCGATCCGCGCCGGGCCGAAGCGGCTGCGCTTGAGCGGCAGCACCCCGACCAGCCTGCCGCGCTCGCGCAGCGCGACGACCAGCGGCTCAAAGCGCTTCCCGTGCTCGAGGTGATGATCGAAGACAGCGCGGCACCATGGGAAAGACTGGAAAAGGGACGGACTGGTGGCTTCCTGATCGAGCTGCCGCCATTCGGGGCCGAGCGCCTCGAAGGCATGGCGATCGGTCGCGACGGTGATGCCGGGCGCGTGCGCAGCCGCGGCGCCGGCGCCCTGCCAGGCGACCGCGCTTCGCGCGCCGGTGACGCTGCCGATCAGTGTCACGAGATCGGGGTCGGCAAGCTCGAGCATCGCGGGCGGGCTATCGGCCGAGCGCGTAGGCGGGGATGTCGCGCACGCCGTCCGGCGCACGCGGATCGACGGCGAAGTCGATCAGGCGCTTGCGCTGATGCAGCTTCTGCAGGCCGCTCTTCTTCATCGCCGCCGCGAGCGCCGCCTTGCCCCAGAAAGAGGGGCCCGAGGTGTGCATCGATAGCGACTGCATGCCGAGCGTACGGCGGAGGATGCCGTTCGCGTAGTTGACCGCGTAGACGTTGCGGAGGTCGTCGGTCCAGTGCTCGGTGGTCACCGAGACGTTGAGGCAGTCGTGGTTCGCCACGCGATGCGGGCAGTTGAGCGGCCAGTAGAGCATCTCGCCGGCTTCGAGGTCGATGATGTCGGCATATTCGTCGAACCACGGCTCGTAGGGCATGCCGGTCTCGTGGGCTTCGCCGAGCACGATCTTCTCCATCGACGGCTGGGTCAGGAACGGCGTCCTGTTCGGATAGACGAACACGCGCTTGGTGCCGCGGAGCTGCCACAGCATCTGCCCCGGCACGTCGCAGTGATAGTAGACCTGCACCTTGGGCGAGGAGATCAGGAGCGTCATCGAGCGCTTGTAGGTCTTGAGCCCCGGCACACGGGTCTCGAACTCGCCGAAGATCGTATCGAGGAGGCCGGCATAGGCCGGGTTCGTTTCGCCGAGCTTGTGGATGTTGATCCAAATGTTGCCGGACTTGATGGCCTCTAGCGCGTCGGCCCCGGAGAGCCCGTCGATCGCGCCCTCGCGCCGCGAGCGCGGATTGTGCGAGCGCCGATCCATCGTGTTGACGTAGCAATGCGCCGCCGGCGTCTTCTCGATCAGACGCGCCAGCGCCTCGTCGGTGAAGAGCCCGGACTCGGCGAGGCGATGCTTCAGATGCAAAATGTGCTCGCCGAAGAGCGAGACGTGACGCGGCTCGAAATCCGCAAGGATCGTCGACATGGTGGCCTCCCGGGACGATCGGTTCGGTGGGAGCGCGGACGCTAACGGCTCTCAGGCGAAAATCGTGAAAATCTGGGTTAATTGGTAAAGCCAAACGATAGGGCGCGGAGAGACGCGGGTGTTCGACGAACTCATCGTCAGGCTTGGGCTCGCGCTCGCGATCGGCTTCATCGTCGGGCTCGAACGCGGCTGGCGCGAGCGCGAGATGCCGGCGGGGAGCCGCACGGCCGGTATCCGCACCTACGCGCTCGTCGGGCTCCTCGGCGGCATCGTCGCGGCGCTTTCGCAGGCGCTTCAAGGCGGCGTGGTCTTCGCGCTCGCCTTTGTCGGCTTCGCGCTCGTCTTCGCCTGGTTCAAATGGCAGGAGGCGAAGCACGAGCAGGATTTCAGCGCGACCAGCGTCGTCGCCGCACTCGCGGTTTTCGGTCTCGGCGGGCTCGCGGTCGTCGGCGATTACAAGGCCGCGGCTGCGGCGGGCGTGGCACTCGCGGCCGTGCTGGCGAGCCGCGAGGTGCTGCACAATCTTCTCAGGAAGATCTCCTGGGTGGAGCTTCGCTCCACGCTGCTCCTCGCGGGCATGACGGCGATCGGTCTTTCGATCATCCCGAACCAGACGATCGATCCATGGGGCGGGGTCAATCCGTGGCAAATCTGGTTCTTCACGGTGCTGACCGCCGCGATCTCCTATGCCGGCTACGTCGCGGTGCGCGTGCTCGGGCCGGGGAAGGGCATCCTGGTGAGCGGGCTTGCCGGAGCCGTCGTCTCGTCGACGGCGGTGACGGTCGCCTTCGCACGGCGCGCTGCGGAGGGCGATCCGGTGCGGCCGCTCGCCGGCGTCGCGATGCTCGCGGCGACGGTGTCGGTCATCCGCGTCCTCGTCATCATGTCGATCGTCAAGCCGGCGCTTGGCCTGGCGCTGGCGGCGCCGGCGCTGGCGGGTGGCCTGGTGTTCGGCGTGCTCGGCGCGGCGATGCTTCACCGAAGCGCGAAGGGCGCGGCTCCGGAGGCGAAGCTCGGCAATCCGTTCGACTTGATACCGCTCCTGATCTTCGCCGCGAGCTTTGCCGTGGTGGCGGCCGCAAGCGCGGCGCTCACCCAGCATTTTGGCTCCTCGGGCGTGATCCTGACCTCCGCTTTCTCCGGTATCCTCGACGTCGACGTGGCCTCGCTCTCAGCGGCGCGGCTCGTCGGGACAGCCGTCACCGTCGAGACCGCTGCGACGGCCGTGCTTGTCGCTATCGCCGTCAACGCGGCGGCGCGGGTAGGCGCGGCGCTTGCGCTCGGGCCGCTCCGCTATTCGCTGCCATTCCTCGGTGCGACGATCGCGGCGATCCTGGCGGGCGCCGCGGCCTTTGTGTTCCTTCCCGCGCTGACCCCTATCCTTGCGGAAGCCGGCCGGCGCCTTTAGCAAGACCAACCGCCTTCTCTCTCATCCGAGTGCTTCCAATGTCCCACAAGCTTCTCCTTCTTCCCGGCGACGGCATCGGCCCGGAGGTCATGGCCGAGACGAAGGCCGTGATCCAATTCATGAATGAAGCGGGGCTCGGGCTCCTTCGAGACGGACGAGGACCTCGTCGGCGGCTCCGCCTACGACGCGCATCGGGTCGCGATCACCGATCAGGCGATGGCGAAGGCGCTTTCCGCCGACGCCGTGCTCTTCGGCGCGGTCGGCGGGCCGAAATGGGACAAGGTGCCTTACGAGCATCGCCCGGAGGCGGCGCTGCTCAGGCTCAGGAAGGCGCTCGGCGTCTTCGCCAATCTCCGCCCGGCGATCTGCTATCCGGCGCTCGCCGACGCTTCGTCCTTGAAGCGCGAGCTGGTCGAGGGGCTCGACATTCTCATTCTTCGCGAGCTGACGGGCGGCGTCTATTTCGGCGAGCCGAAGGAGATCCGCGACATCGGCAACGGGCAGAAGCGCGCCATCGACACGCAGGTCTACGATACGTTTGAGATCGAGCGCATATCGCGCGTCGCCTTCGAGCTGGCGCGGACGCGGCGCAACAAAGTCACGTCGATGGAGAAGAACAACGTCATGAAGTCCGGTGTGCTGTGGAAGGAGGTCGTGACCGATATCCACGCCCGCGAATATCCCGACGTAGCGCTCGATCACATGCTCGCCGACGCCGGCGGTATGCAGCTCGTGCGCGCGCCGAAGCAGTTCGACGTGATCCTCACCGACAACCTCTTCGGCGACATGCTTTCGGACGTGGCGGCGATGCTGACCGGCTCGCTCGGCATGCTACCATCGGCGTCGCTCGGCGCTCCCGATCCGGTGACGAAGAAGCGGAAGGCCTTCTACGAGCCGGTGCACGGCTCGGCTCCCGACATCGCGGGGAAAGGGATGGCGAATCCGATCGCGATGATCGCGTCCTTCGCGATGTGCCTGCGCTACTCCTTTGGCATGACGCGCGAGGCGGACATGCTGGAGGGCGCGATCGCGGACACGCTCGAGAAGGGGCTCCGCACGGCGGATATTTACAGCGAGGGCGCGAAGGGCACGAGGAAGGTCGGCACGAAAGAGATGGGGGCGGCGATCCTCGACGAGTTCCGCATGCGCGTGGCTGCGTGAGCGCCACGCGCATCTACTCCAATCGCGGGCTCGCCCGGCGGACGAACGGCTCGCTCGTGGTGGTGATCATTGCTTTCATCTTCGGGTTCTTCGAGATATGGCGCGCGGCGCATGCCGGACCGCAGGGACCGGGAAGCGGCTATCTCTTCGCCATTCTTTTCCTCGGAGGCGGCGTCTACGCCGGGCGGCAGCTCCTGAGCGGAACCATCGACGCCGTCGTCTGGCTCGATCTCGACCCCTCGCGGCAGGCGACGGTGGCGCTGTGGCGACCGTTCACGACGAAGCAGATCGCGGGGCCGGTCGACAGGCTCACCGGCTGGCGCCCATTTGCCAAGCAGGTGCGGCGGAACATGCTGCAGCCCATGGTGCTCGCCGACCATCCCGACTATCCGCGCCCGCTCGAATTCGAAATCGGGCGAGGCATTCGCATCGACGACGCATTCAAGACGCTTGCCGCGGAAGCTTCCGGAGCTTTCGACGCCGGAGAGGTGCCGCCGCGTTGACGCATTTCGTCCTGCAGCTTGATGTCGACTCCGAGACCAATGCGCGACTGGACGTGATTGCGGAGGAGCTCGACCGCATATCCGGCCTCGAGACCGTCAGGCGGATCGGCGACGTCCACCATGTCAGCCTCGGCGTGTATGACGACGTCGCGGTGGAACGCTTCGTCGCGGACGCGGCGGCGTTCGCCAACACGCTCGAGCCGATCGCGATCCGCCTCGCCAGCATCGGCATCTTCTCGGGCGCGAAGAACGTGCTCCATCTCGGCCTGGTCGTCACCGAAGACTTGCTTCTACTCCACCGACGCTTTCACGACGTGCTATCGGCCCATGCGGGGTCTTGCCGGGATTACTACTTACCGGGCGCCTGGGTTCCCCACGTGACATTGGCCGTGGACATCGAGGCCGCGGCCTTGGAAGAGGCGGTCGCGGTGGTCCGGCAGATCTGGCAGCCGTGCGATGCGCGGCTCGACGCGATACGCTTCATCAGGGTCCGGCCGGTGGAGACGCTTTACCTCCGGGCCTTGCAGTAGCGGTGAGGTTGCGATGCCGGGACATTCTCCGCGCCTTCTGGTCACCGGCTTCGGGCCCTTTCCGGGCGCGCCGGAGAATCCGACCGAGCGGCTGGTGAAGGCGCTGGCCGCGGAGCCGGCCGAGGCGTTTGGAGCGAGCGCGTTCCATGCGGCGGTGCTGCGGACGGAATATCACTGGTCGTGGAACGAGCTTCAGCGCCTCGGCGTCGACTTCGCGCCGGATGTCATCGTGCATTTCGGGCTCTCTGCGGAGATAGAGGCGATCAATATCGAGTGCACCGGGCGTAATGTCGTCGATCCGAAGAAGCCGGACGCTTGCGGGCACAAGCCTCCGTCGCAGCGGCTCGCGGAGGACGGACCGGAGACGCTGATTTCGACTTTCCCCGCGGCTGCCATCTTGCGCGCGCTGCACGCCGCTGGCTTTCCCGGCGCGCTCTCCGACGACGCAGGCGCCTACGTCTGCAATGCCACGCTCTACCGTTCGCTTCACACAGCGCCGCCGACACGCCGCGTCGGCTTCGTGCACGTGCCGCCGGAGGGACGGAACGGTTTCGACCACGCGCGGCTGGTCGAGGCGGCGACGCTCATCCTGCGCACCGTGGCCGGCAAGGGCTGAGGCGGTGTCGCTGTCCCGCCGTCTCTAAAATCCGTTCACCATTTCGCGGCATTCTCAATCTGTGCTTCACATCCTTTCCAGCGACACGATCACCCATCTGATCCAGAGCTACGGCCTCGTCGCGCTCTTCGTCATCGTGTTTCTGGAGAGCATGGGCGTGCCTCTCCCGGGCGAGACGTCGCTTGTCACAGCAGCGATCTACGCCGGCTCCACACACGAGATCGGCATCGTCCCGGTGATCGCGGTCGCGGCTGCCGGCGCCGTCGTCGGCGACAATCTCGGCTACCTGATAGGGCGCGTCGCCGGGTCGCGACTGCTGATGCGCTACGGCAAATACATTCGGCTCGATGAGAAGCGGCTGAAGCTCGGCCAGTATCTCTTCCTGCGCCATGGGGCGAAGATCGTGTTCTTCGGGCGCTTCGTCGCGGTGCTCCGCGCCTATGCCGCGATCCTCGCCGGAACCAACCGGATGCACTGGCGGACGTTCCTCGTCGCGAACGCGCTTGGCGGAGTCCTTTGGGCGTCAGCGTTCGGAGGGGGCGCATATCTCTTCGGAACGGAGCTTCGACGCGTGGCGGAGCCGGTCGTGATGATCGTGCTTGCTGCGGCAGTCATTGTGGTGGTGATAAGCCTCCGCTTCGTACGCCGGCACGAGCAGGAGCTCGAGGCACGCGCAGAGGCTGCGTTCCCGACGCCGCTCGGCCGGTAACCGCCTAAAGGGCGCTCATCACGAAATCGCCGACGAGCTTGACGTTCAGGATGACGATCACCGCGGCGATCAGGACCGCGACCGCCGTCAGCCAGCGCGGCGCGACGAACACGCCCATCTTGCGCCTGTCGGCGGCGAACATCACGAGCGGCACGACCGCGAAGGAAAGCTGCAGGCTCAAGACCACCTGCGAGAAGATCAGGAGCTTCGCCGCGCCCGCGTCGCCCGCGAAGATGGTGACGCCGGCCGCCGGCACGATGGCGAGGCCGCGGGTGATGAGGCGGCGGAGCCACGGAGCGAGGCGCAGCCGCAGGAAGCCTTCCATCACCGCCTGGCCGGCCATGGTCGCCGTCACCGTGGAGGAGAGGCCGCAGCAAAGAAGCGCGATCGCGAAGAGCACGGGCGCCGCAGCGGCGCCGAGAAGCGGCATCAAGAGCGAATGCGCCTGGCCGAGATCCTCAACGCTCGTTTCGCCGCGCGCATGAAAGCTGGCGGCGGCGAGGATCAGGATCGAGGCGTTGATCATCAGCGCGAAGAGGAGCGCGACGGTGGAATCGAGGGTGGCGAAGCGGATCGCCTCGCGCTTCTCGGGCACCGTTTCGCCGTAGGCGCGCGTCTGCACGATCGCGGTGTGGAGATAGAGATTGTGCGGCATCACCGTCGCGCCGAGGATGCCGAGCGCGAGATAGAGCATGTCGGGATTGGTGACGATCTCGGGCCTCGGCACGAAGCCGCCGAGGATGCCGGTGACTTCCGGCTGCGCGAGCACGAGCTGCGCGACGAAGCAGAGCGCGATGATCGCAAGCAGCGTGATGACGAAGGCCTCGATCCAGCGGAAGCCCTTGTTCTGCAGGTAGAGCACGAGGAAGACGTCGAGCGCGGTGATGATGACGCCGTATTCGAGCGGGATGCCGAAGAGAAGATTGAGGCCGATCGCGGTGCCGATCACCTCGGCGAGATCGGTCGCGACGATGGCGAGCTCGGCAAGCACCCAGAGGCTGAAGGAGACGGCCGGCGAATAAGAATCGCGGCAGGCCTGGGCGAGGTCGCGGCCGGTGGCGACGGCAAGCCGCGCGCAAAGCGCCTGCAGGATGATCGCCATGACGCTCGAGACGAGCACGGCAAAGAGCAGCGTGTAGCCGAAGCGCGAGCCACCGGCGAGCGAGGTCGCCCAGTTGCCGGGGTCCATGTAGCCGACAGCGACGAGGTAGCCGGGGCCGATGAAGGCGAGCGCGCGCTGCCAGGTCGGCGCGCCCGCGCGGACCGAAATCGAGCCGTGCACCTCGGAAAGCGCCGGCGCGCCGCGTTCGGTGCGCCAGCCGAGCATGGTCCCGGAGGGCGTGGCGCTGGAGGATTCGGCGCGCATGAAGGGTCTAGGGTCTTCCAAAAGTGCAAATGCGAACTATTCGCATTTAAGGTAGGCGGGGCGGCGTGTCAATGAGGCAACGGGCTGGCCCACGCTCTCTATTAGGCCGGCTCGGATATCGATGAGCTTGATCAGGTCTTCGTAAACAAAGCGGACGCTGGCGATGTCGAGCCCGGCGGCGCGCGCGTGCTCCTCGGTGCGGCGGTCGAAGCCGGCGCCGTAGGCCCAGTTCATCCAGGGCTCCCAGAGTCGTGCGATGAAGCGGCGTAGCGCGCCTTCTGGGCGCACATATTCGAGAATGCGGACCGGCCCGCCGGGCTTCACGACGCGGGCGAGCTCGAGAAGCCCGGGCTCCTGCAGGTCCTCGGGGAGGACGCAGAAGAGAAAGCTCGCGACCGCCGCGTCGAAGTGGCCGTCGGGGAATTCGAGCTGCGTCACGTCCATGAGCTTAAACTCGACGCGCGCGCCGAGCGCGTCGCGGCGGCGGGTAGCGCGCGCGAGCATGGCCGGGCTCTGGTCGATGCCGACCATCTCGGAGCTCGGCGGATAGAAGGGGATGTTGCGGCCGGTGCCGACGCCGGCGTCGAGCACGCGACCGGAGAGGCCTTCGAAGAGAAGCGGCCGGATCGCCTGGTAGCGGCCGTGCTCGAACGGATAGTCGAGGAGATCGTAGAGGGGAGCGATCCGCTGATAGCGCTCGAAGAGCGTGGTCATCGCGTCGTTCCCGGCCCAAGGCGGCGGGCGACGACGGACGCGTGCGGCGTCACCAGCGAGTCCTGAAGCGCGGCGAGCATCAGCTCGTCCGCGCCGGCCTTCGCGGTTCCGGCGACGATCTCGAACATGCTCGACAATGCGCCGTCTCCACCGCCTTCGGGAGGCTCTGTCCCTTGAGCCGCCGCGCGAGAAGGAGTGCCGCGAGGAGATCGCCGGTGCCCTTGGCGGACGTTGCAAGCCGTGGATGCTCGAAGAGGAGCGCGTCGCGCTCGGTGACGAGGAGGCTGCCGATGTGTCCGCGCATCATCGCCGGCGCCGAGGTGACGAGGATCGCCGGCGGCGGAAGGCGCACGGGCGAGCGCAACGAGATCGGGCTCGGCATCGCCAGCATTCGCGAGCCAGGCGCATTCGAAGGCGTTCGGCGTTGCAAGGTCGGCGAGCGGCAGAAGCTCGTCGCGGATCGCGGCCGCGAGCGGCTCGGCGACGTAGAGACCGCCGCCACCACCGGAAGATCTGTCGCCGATGACCGGATCGCAGAGATAAAGCGCCTCAGGGCGAGCCGCCTTGACGGCTTCGACGAGCGTGGCGACGGCGTGCGCCTGTTCCGGCGAGGCGAGATAGCCGGAGATGATTCCGGTGACCTCGGTGGCGCGGCCCCCGTCGATCAGCGCCTCAAGCAGCGAGGCGAACTGTCCGGCATCGGGAACGATCCGCTCGACGGGACCATGGCCGGGATGATGCGCGAGCACGATCGTCGGGACAGACCAGGTCTCAAAGCCGAGCCGCTCCAACGCGAAGGCCATGGCGCGGTTGCCGACGCTGCCGCGCGCGACGTGGCTTGCGATGGAGATGACGACGTCCCCGGCCATTGCCTCAGATCACATTCCGCTCGAAGAGCGGTCGCCCGCTCGCGATCCGCTCATAGCCGAAGACGGAGAGATCGAGCGAACGATAGCGCCCACGAGCGATCAATTCGGCGAGCGCACGGCCGACGCCCGGCGCGTGCTGAAGGCCGTGCCCGGAGAAGCCGTTGGCGTAGATGAAGTTCGGCAGCTCGGGGTCCGGGCCGATGACGGCGTTCTGGTCGAGCGCGTTGTAGTCGTAGTGGCCAGCCCAGGCGCCGGTCACTTTGAGGCGCTCGAAGGCGGGAACACGCGCGGCGAGCGCCGGCCAGAGGGTGTCGTCGAAGATCACGTGGTCGGGCGCGAAGTCATCTGGGTCGGCGGTGCGCGTCTTCGGATTCGGGCGGCGAATAGCCGGCGATGAAGCCCGAGCCTTCCGGCCGTGCCCAGAAGCCGGACGGGTCGGCGAGAAGCGGCATGTCGTGCGGGGCGTCGGGTGCGTCGAGCACGAAGACGCTGCGCTTTCGGGGCTCGACGGGAAGCGCTCGGCCGGCAAGCGCCGCGACTTTGCCTGCCGAAGGACCGGCGGCGTCAACCAGCGTGCCGCAGTGGAGCCGCGTGCCGTCGGCGAGCCTGACGGCGGAGACGCGGCGCGCTTCTGTTTCAATGGCGGCGACATCGCCGGTGACGAGACTCGCGCCTGCGTTGCGCGCGGCGGTGCGAAGCGTGCGAAGCAGCGTGTGAGCGTCGAACCATCCTTCACCGGAGAGACCGAGCGATCCCGCCGCGATCCCTTCGAGCGTGAGCCAGGGGAAGCGCGCGGCGAGCGCGTCGCTATCGAGCAACGCGATCGGCGAGCCCTCGGCTTGCTGGATGCGATGGTTCTCTTCGAGGACCGCGCGCCCCTCGGGCTGAGCGAGAATGAGATAGCCGCCTTCGCGAAGTGTCGGGTCGGCCTGCGGACCGAAACGCTCGGGCATCTCGCGCAGGAACTCGAACCCGAAGCGCGACAGCCGGATGTTCTCCGGCGTCGAGAACTGCTGGCGGATGGAGGCGGCGGAAAGTGTGGTCGCCGCGGTCGCGAAAGTTGGATCGCGCTCGATCAAGGCGACTGTGCCTGGAAAATGCTCGACAGCCTTCAAGAAGTAGGCGATCGCCGAACCGATGGCCGCACCGCCTACGATCGCGACGTCGAAAGAGGATTCGCTCATCCTTTGCCGAATGGCACGACGACGGTCTCAGCGCGCGGCCTATGCGAACGGGCTCTCGAATTCAGCAAGACGAGGAAAATTCCGGTCCTTCTCCGACACCTGCGAACCGGCGAAGCTCGGCCAGGCGATCGCAAGCTCCGGATCATTCCAGAGGATTCCGCTCTCGTGGTTGGGCGCATAAAGCGCGGTGACTTTGTAATAGACGGCCGTATCGGGCACGAGCGTGCAGAAGCCGTGCGCGAAGCCTGCCGGAACGTAGAGCTGGAGCGCATTCTCCGCCGAAAGCTCGACGGCGACGTGCTTTCCGTAGGTCGAGGAGCCGGCGCGAAGGTCGACGGCGACATCCAGCACCGCACCGCGCACGACATAGAGGAGCTTTGCCTGTTCGTGCGGAGGCAACTGGAAGTGGAATCCGCGGATCGTGCCTGCATCTGCCGAGAACGAGTGATTGTCCTGCACGAACACGTCCGTAATGCCGGCATCGGCGAAATCGCGCGTGCTGTAAGTCTCGCAGAAGAAGCCCCGCTCATCACCGAAGCGCTTCACCTCGATGAGCTTCGGCCCCTCGATGGCCAGGGTCTGCATAGTTATCGGCATCGCCCGTCACCCTTGCACGAAGCGAGCCGGGCGAGCGAAGCACCGGGCAATGCGCAGCCGTTTGTGCTCCGCGATATGTTCGAATGCGCAGGACATTATGAGATCTTCACTCTCGCGATTCCCCTCAGGCGCTTCACGCCCGCACGCCGTATCACGCAAACGCCACGCTCTTCGCAGCGTATCCCCGCATACCGCGAAGGACCACTCCGCCGCCTCTGTGTGCTTAATTCGTGCTTGAACCATAAGTTGCAATATCTCCGCAGGACTTGGAGATGCTCCGCCCATCTACGCGCTTGACAGAAGAGCGCGGTGGGCGATTTTGAACAACGTATTCTTCTGCGGCGGATTCTGGGACGCGGCGACGCGACCCGTTGGTTCATATATTTGAAATGGCGGGTGGCTTGAACTTTGCGGTGAGCCAAGCCGAGTGCTTCTCGATTATCGAGGAGACCTCGGGCATGGACGACACAATCGTTCGGCTGCGCGATCTGTTCGGTGTCGACCACCTTGTCTATCACTCGTCGCGGCTGGGCGTCAGCCCTTCGGTCGATCCGTTCATCCGGCTCACCTATCCTGCATCGTGGATCAAGCGCTACCTCGAGCGCGGCTATGTCGACGTCGATCCCGTCCTCAAGGCGGGCTTCGAGCGGACGCTTCCCTTCGACTGGAGCGAGCTCACTGTCGACACTCCAGAGGGCGGTGCGCTCCTCGTGGACGCCGTTGAGCACGGGATCGGACCGAACGGACTCTCCATACCGCTCCGCAGCAAGCAGGGACACCGCGGCCTCTTCTCGATGTGCGATTTGGGCGAGCACGACGCGTGGGAGCGGTTCCGCCGCGGCAATCTGCCGGTGCTCATAGAGATCGGCAATCGCCTGCACCGGCGCGTGATCGCGGAAGCGTTCGGCGAGGACCATCCACATCTTACGCAAAGGGAGATCGAGTGCCTGCACTGGGTGTCGCTCGGTAAGGAGGCCGGCGACATCGCGAAGATCCTTAATATTTCGCCTCACACGGCGCGGGACTACCTGAAATCCGCCCGCTTCAAGCTGGACAGCGTCACGTCGGCACAAGCGGTCACCAAGGCGGTGCGACTCGGGCTTCTGACCCCGTAACTGTCTTTGCCTTCGCGGGTAATGCCTGCTCAACCCTATTGCCACCGCCTTGTTGCCGCACTGCAGACAGCCTGGAACACTCAATTCGACGCTATCTGTCTCCAGGGAGATCGTCAGCGTGGATTTGGGCGACGACCTTGAGGGCGACCGCAAGATGGTTCGAACTCACGTCGCGCGGCTGAGGAGCACGTGAGATGATCATCGTCGTGGAAGGCAACAACGCCGAGAGGCACGGCGACCTGCTTGAGCAGATGTTCCGGGCCAGGGCGCGCGCCTTCCGCGACAAGATGAAGTGGAACGTCGACGTCACCAACGGCATGGAGCGCGACAGGTACGACGACGAAGCGCCTGTTTATCTACTTTACACTGACGAAAACGCGAAGGTCGTGAAGGGAAGCCTGCGACTGCTTCCGACCACGGGTCCGACGCTCCTTGCCGAAGTTTTCTCAGATACGCTTCCTGATGCAGCCTTCCTGAGCGCGCCGTCCATCTGGGAGTGTACCCGCTTCTGCATCGACGCGGAGACTCTGATGAAGGAGTCGCGCGAAGAGATGCTGCTCGCGTCTTGCGCGCTGATCGAGGGTCTCGGCGCCGTAGCCCTCCGCTCCGGGATCAGGACCGTGCTCGGCAATTTCGCTCCGAGCATGCTGCGGGTTTATCGCCGCATCGGTTGCGAGGTCGACGTGCTCGGCTGCACGAAACGCTACGGATCGACTATCTATCTCGGCTCGTTCCCGGTCAGCGAGCAGCATCTGCGGCGCGTGCGGCTCCGACTCGATGAGTTGCGCCAGAGGCAACTCGCGCATGCGCACGAAGCGGTACTCGCGGCGTGAACCCGCCAAAGAAGTCACCTCGCATCTTTCGCAGGCGTAAAGAGTCAGTTAATAAACTGTCATCTATGATCGTGCGTGGTCGGCGATGCGTTCGGCGAACCCCTCGTGCGGGTGTAACCGACGCACACTTAGAATGAACACAATCGCACCTCAGACGTTTAGGGGTGTGACTGCGTTCTGTCATAGGTCGAATGCGGCTATGAACATTGAGGTCTTTTCTGGGACGGCCTTTGGAGGGGGTGACGGAGATTTGCGCCCGGGCGGTGCGGCTTCTGCGATCCTAAGGCTCATTGTCGGCGCCGGATGTCTCGTGTGGGCTCTCGCAATCTGGAAGGCGGTCGAACTCCTTCTTTCTTAGGAGCATCGATCCTTCTGCGAGACTGGCGTGTCCAGGCGACATCTGACGCCGATCGGCGTGCGCCGTCGTTCGCCCCTGCGGGCCCGCGTTTCCCCAAAACCAAATCATGCCGCAAGCCGTCCACTCGGCGCGGCCTCGTCATGAGCCGCGAAGAGATTAGCTGGCGGTCCCCGCGCGTCCGAGCCTGACTTCCCGTCGCTTCGACATCTTCCCGCGCGCGTTTAGCATGTCCTTCCCGGGTGGTTGAGCGCGCCTGCTGGATCGCATACAAAACGGCAGATTTTCTTTACGCTGTAACATGATGCCGGAATTACCCGGCAACGGGGGCGCCCTGATGCGAGTTCTGGTCACCGGCGGCGCGGGATTTATCGGCAGCGCGGTCGTTCGCCATTTGATCGCGCGGACGGAGCACGACGTCCTCAACTTGGACAAGCTGACCTATGCAGCGTCCGAGGCGTCGCTCGCGGCGGTCGCCGGTAATCCGCGCCACGAGCTGCGCGTCTGCAATATCTGCGACCCGGCGGCGGTGGCGGCGGCGTTCCAAAAATTCCGGCCCGACGCCGTCATGCATCTTGCTGCCGAGACACATGTCGATCGCTCAATCGATGGACCGGCGGCGTTCATCGAAACCAACGCAGTCGGCACGTTCCGCTTGCTTGAAGCGGCGCGGGCGTATCGGGAGAAGCTCGACGCAGCTGCGAAGGCGCGCTTCCGATTCCATCATATCTCGACCGACGAGGTGTTCGGCGCGCTCAACGCCGGCGATCCACCCTTCGGCGAGAAGACGCCCTACGACCCGCGCTCGCCCTATTCGGCAAGCAAGGCGGCGGCAGATCATCTGGTCCGCGCGTGGGGACATACATTCGGTCTGCCCGTCATCGTGACGAACTGCACCAACAATTACGGACCGTATCATTTCCCCGAGAAGCTCATCCCGCTGATGATCATCAAGGCGCTCGCCGGCGAAGCGCTGCCTGTCTATGGACGCGGCGAAAACATCCGCGACTGGCTCTACGTGGAGGATCATGCGGAGGCGCTCGTCGCGGTCATCGAGCGTGGGGGGATCGGCGAGACCTATTTCATCGGCGGCGGCGAAGAGCGGACGAACCTCGAGGTCGTCACTGCGATCGCCGACCTGGTCGATGCGATGGCGGAGCCTTTGCCAACGGAGCGGCCACGCCGCGAGCTCATAACTTTCGTCGCCGACCGGCCGGGACACGATTTCCGCTACGCGATGGAGACGACGAAGATCGAGCGCGAGCTCGGATGGCGTCCCTCGCAGAGCTTCGACGCCGGCCTCAGGAAGACCGTGGCCTGGTACATCGAGAACGAAGCGTGGTGGCAGCCGTTGCTTCACCGCTATCGCGGCGAGCGTCTCGGCGCCAAGCCCGCGGCTCTTGCGGGAGCGTGAGGTCCGCGTGGCGCGCGTGCTTATCTTCGGCTCAACGGGGCAGGTTGCGCGCGAGCTGACTCGTGCGCGCTGGCCCGAAGGCACGGCGCTCACGTCGCTCGATCGGGCCGCCGCCGACCTGATGCGTCCCGAGAGCCTTGCCGCGATCGTGCGACAGCACCGGCCAGACCTCGTGGTCATCGCAGCGGCCTACACGGCCGTTGATGCGGCCGAGGACGACGAAGAGACTGCGACCCTCGTCAACGCCGTCGCGCCCGGTGCGATTGCGCGCGCGGCAGCCGAGCTTTCCGTTCCCGTGGTGCACTTCTCAACGGACTATGTGTTCGACGGCGAGAAGGGCTCACCCTACATCGAGTCGGACGCCGTCAATCCGATCAATGCCTACGGCCGCACGAAGCTCGCGGGCGAGCAGGCGATCCGAGACGCGAATCCGCAGCACGTTATCCTGCGAACCTCATGGATCTACGCCGCGTCCGGGAAGAACTTCGTGCTCACCATGCTGAAGCTCGCCGAGGTGCAGGACCAAGTGCGCGTCGTGGTCGATCAGCGCGGCTGTCCGACGGCCGCGCATGATCTCGCATCGGCCGTCGCTGGCATTGCCGGGCGCCTGATCCGCGGCGATGTCAGCTGGGGCACCTATCATCTCGTCGGCGCGTCGGAGACGACTTGGCACGGTTTTGCCGAGGCGATCTTCGGTGCTCTCGCGACGCGTGGCTATCGGCCTCCGGTCAACCACGCGGTCTCGACCAGCGTCTATCCGACGCCGGCGCGACGGCCGCGCGACAGTCGCCTGTCGAGCGACGCCTTCGCGCGCGAATTCGGTTTGAGGCTTGCCGGCTTTGAGACAGCTTTGCCGCGAGGTATTGCGGCGAGGCGCTGGGCGAAGCGCCGCAAAGAGAGGCATCATGAAGGGAATCGTGCTCGCCGGCGGCGAGCGGAACGCGTCTCCATCCGATCACGCGCGCCGTCAACAAGCAGCTGCTGCCGATCTACGACAAGCCGATGGTCTACTATCCGATCTCGGTGCTGATGCTGGCAGACATCCGCGAGATCCTGATCATCACCACGCCGCAGGACGTCGCCGCTCTATCGCAACCTCTTCGGCGACGGCTCGCACCTCGGTATGCACTTCGATTACGCGGTGCAGCCGAAGCCGGAAGGTCTCGCGCAGGCCTTCATCATCGGACGCGACTTCGTCGGCGATGACCACGTCACGCTCGTGCTCGGCGACAACATCTTCTTCGGGCATACGCTGCCGGATCTGCTGCGACGCGATGCGTCGGAGAGAGGGCGCCACCGTGTTCGCCTACGAGGTGATCGACCCGCAGCGCTATGGCGTCGTCACCTTCGATGCGTCGGGCAAGGCCATCGCGCTCGAGGAGAAGCCGGCGAATCCGAACGAGCAACTGGGCGGTGACGGGCCTCTATGTCTACGACAACCGCGTGCTGGACATCGCCGCATCGCTGAAGCCGTCGCCGCGCGGCGAGCTCGAGATCACCGACGTCAACCGGATCTATCTCGAATGGGGCGAGCTGCATGTCGAGCGGCTCGGCCGCGGCTTTGCGTGGCTCGACACTGGCACGTGCGACAGCCTGCTGGAGGCTGCGGAGTTCGTGCGCACGATCCAGCACCGGCAGGCGCTGCCGATCGCCTGCCTGGAGGAGATCGCCTTCCGTCAAGGCTGGATCGATGCCGCGCAGCTCAAGAAACTTGCTGGCGAGTACGGCAAGACGCGTTATGGGGACTATCTGAAGTCTCTTGCGCCGACCGGGTGAGGGCGGGGCGGCACACGCCCCGCGCGGCGCACTTCCCGAAGTCTATCTCTCCTTAAGCGCGCGCTCGAACTGGTCGACGAGCGGCTTCGCGAGATAGGACGCAAGCGTCCCTCTCCGGTCTCGATGAAGACCTCGACCGGCATGCCAGGCAGAAGGCGAGCGGGCCGAGCCGACTGATCTCATCGTCGGCAATGGACACGGCACCGTGTAGTAGCTCAGCCCGGTCTTCTGTTCGAAGCTCGTCGCAGCGGAAACCAGGCTGACCTTGCCGTTGATCTCCGGCGTCGAGCGGGTGTCGAAAGAGGTGAAGCGCAGCAGGGCAGGCTGGTTGAGCGTGACGCGGTCGATCTCCTGCGGGGAAATCTTTGCTTCGACGCGAAGCTGATCCTCGTCCGGGACCAACCGCATAATCACATCACCGGCGGCGATGACGCCTCCGACGGTGTGAACCGCGAGCTCGTGCACCGTGCCTTCCTGCGGCGCGCGAATCTCGATGCGTCTCAACTCGTCCTCGGCGGCGGTCTTGCGTTCGCCAAGCTCCGCCATCTTGGCGCGGACATCGGCGAGATCGTCGCCCACTTTGGAGCGCATGTCCTGATCGATCTGCAGAACCTGCAGGTCAGTCTCAGTGATCTTACCGCGCGCCTGCGCGACCGAGGCGAGCAACTGGCCGCGCTCGCCCTGCAGCCTTGCAAGGTCTCTCTCCACCTCGGTCACACGCGTGATCGGCACCAGACCCTTGGCCCACAGGCCTCTGATCCCTTCGAGCTCCGTCTTGATCAAGGAGATTTCCCGATCCTTCGAATCGATCTGCGCGGTGAGTCCGCCGATCTCTTCCTGCAATTGCTGCATGCGCTCGCGCAGCTGCGCTTTCTGGCCGTCGCGCGTGGTAGCCCGACCTGGAACAGCTTGCGCTCACCTGCGAGAAGCTTTGCGACCTCGGGATCGTTCTGCCGATCAAGGAGATCCTGCGGAAAATCGGGAGCGTCGTCGCCGTCCTGTTCGGCTTCAAGGCGCGCGCGACGCGCCGCAAGCTCGTCGATATTCTTGGTGACAATATCGAGATTGGACTGCGCCTTCGTCGCGTCGAGACGGATCAACATGTCGCCGGCTTTCACACGGTCGCCGTCTTTCACGTAGAGCTCACCGACGATGCCGCCGGTCGGGTGCTGAATCGTCTTCACGTTGGAATCGACGACCAGCACACCCGGCGCGATCACCGCGCCCGACAGCCTGGCGGTTGCCGCCCATCCGCCGACACCGAAGACGAGCACCGCCACCGCAGCGATACCCCCGATTAGGTGGAAGCGGATCGACGCGCCCCGCCGGACTCGCCGCCAGTCGCAGCTCTCTCATGTTCCCGTAACCGCCATTCCGGTCCTCGTGGGAAGGGCTCTTGGCCGCAGCACCTTCTGCAGCACATCCTCTTTCGGACGGTACGCCTGCACTTTTCCATCGGCCATCACGAGCACCTTGCTGACGGCGGCGAGCGCGCTCGGACGATGGGCGATCACGATGACGATGCCGCCGCGGTCACGGACGCTCAGGAGCGCGCGCGTCAGAGCTTCTTCGCCCTCGCCGTCGAGATTCGAGTTCGGCTCGTCAAGAACGACAAGGAATGGATCGCCGTAGAGCGCACGGGCGAGCGCGATGCGTTGCCGCTGGCCGGCTGAAAGCGCTTCTCCGCCCCATCCGATCACCGTCTGATATCCTTCCGGCAGCCGCAAAATCATGTCGTGGACACCGGCCGTCTGCGCGGCCGCGATGATCGCCGCTGCAGTGCCGCCGGGGTCGAAGCGCGCGATGTTCTGGGCGATGTTGCCGTCGAAGAGCTCGACGTCTTGCGGAAGGTAGCCGATGTGGCGTCCAAGCGCTTCCGGCGACCATTGATCAAGGGCTGCGCCGTCAAGCCGGATACGACCGCGTGCGGGGGTCCAGACGCCGACCAACGAGCGCGCCAGCGACGACTTACCGGATGCGCTCGGGCCGATAATGCCGAGACCGTCGCCGTTTTCGATGTTGAAAGACACATCCTGAACCACGAGGCGGTTCACACCCGGCGGGGCGACGCTTACATGCTCAACGCCAATCTTTTCGGCGGGAGGCGGCAGAGGCATCGGCTCGACGAGCGGCGGCACCGCCTCGAGAAGGTTGTGCAGCCGATGCCGGCCTTGGCGCGCAGCCTGGAAGCCTTTCCAGTTCTCGATTGCTGTGTCGAGCGGGGCCAGTGCCCGCGCGCTCAAGATCGACCCGGCAATGATGATACCTGCGGTCGCCTCCTGTTGGATGACGACAGACGCGCCGACGCCAAGGACCGTCGCCTGCAGCACCATCCGCAGCGTCTTCGCAAGTCCGCCGAGGCCGCCGCTGACGTCGCTCGCGCGCTGTTGCACACTCAAGTAATCCTCGTCGCTCTCGCCCCATTCGCGGCCCATCCAGCCGGCCATGCCCATCGCTTGGAGCGCCTCGGCGTTGCGCTGGCCGGATTCCGCAAGCATGATGCGCAAGGTGCCTGCGCGCGCTGCTTCTCGGATTGGCTGGCGAGTGAGAACCTCGGTGAGGCCCGTCAACACGATCAGGATAAGGGCGCCAACCGTGGCCGTCACTCCGATCCAGAAGTGGAAGCCGAAGCAGATGAGAAAATAAAGCGGCATCCACGGAAGGTCGAAAAGGGCCCCTGGTCCGCCGCCGGAAAAGAACGACCTGATCTGATCAAGGTCGCGGAGCGGCTGCAGGCTGTCGCGCTCGCCGTAGCCGCGAAGCGGCAGCCTCACGATCGTGTCGTAAATGCGCGGTGCGAGCCGCGTGTTCAACTCGCCGCCAACGCGAGCGAGAATGCGCGAACGGGTAACGTCGAGGAGACCGAGAAACGCAAAGAGGACGGCCGCGATCATCGCCAGGGCAACAAGGGTCGGAATGCTGCGGCTGGGCAACACGCGATCGTAGACTTCCAGCATAAAGAACGAGCCGGTCAGCATAAGAATATTGATCGCTCCGCTGAACAGGGCGACGCCAAGAAGAGCAGTACGACAGGCGCTGAACGCGTCGCGCAGCTCGGAGCGTCGAGCCCTGAAAAGCATCCTGGACTCCCCCTGCAATGCATAGCGCGCGGTGATTGCCGCTGCGAAAGTTATCGTAGTCGGTTGCCATGTTATGTTGAATACAGGCGTTATCATGGCGCAATGATTAAGGCACACTTACTCACGCGGCAACAAAAGGCGCAATTCTCACTGGTGAATGTACAAGCCGCTTATGTACATGTTATTTCATCCCAGAGTCATCGGTTTGCCTAAGAACAGTGCAAAACCTGTGGAAGCAGGTGCGACGCCCAGGTTGCGGCACCTTGTTCCTCGCAACGCTAGAAAACGGCGGTCACACTGTCGGCCACGTTGTGCGTGCCAATGAGAGCGAATCAGAAAGGTTCGTGCTTATCTTTCAGCCCCTTGGGGTGGCCGGATTCCGGCGCTACCCGGGCGATGACACCGAATGCCGGGGCAATGCCGAGATCGGCCACCATCGCCCGGATTTCGTCCTGATATCGCGCATTTGAGATCAGCACGAGATCGGGAGCGAGGCGCCGAAGGTCGGCCGGCGCGACCACCGGCAGCGCAATCCCCGGGGCGACCATTCCGTGCTTTCGCGCATTTATGTCGACCAGGGCCACGATGTCTTCCGGGGTGTCCGTATCCCCCGTATTCGCAAATGTGATGCCTTTGGAGCCCGCGCCCCAGACGACGGCGCGGCCATTCGTCCGCGCGAGGTCGCCAAGACGCGCCTGCCATTTGCGCAGTTCGCCGCCGGCGGCGTCGGAGAATGTGCGAATCGATGCGCGAACGCGATCGATGGCCTCGCGCGGCGGACGATCGTCGGGCCGAGAGTTCGAGGGTATGGCCTCCACCATCAGGAATTGGCCGCCGTACCCCGCCGCCACGGTCACGGCCTCGGCAGCCCGTGCGCCGGAACAAGGCCCGGATTGCCGGCTCGGTCCAGAGGGTGACGTGCTCATAGATCACGTCCCACATGCTCAAGCTGTCGAGCATCCACTGTGCGTTCGGCACTTCGAAGTAAACCGGGCAGGAGCGATTTGCGATGGCGCGGCGGATCCTCCGAGAGCAGGCTTACCGGATCGGGCAGATGCTCCAGCACGTGGCGGCATAGAACGGCGTCGAAGCCGTCCGGGAGCTGGTCGGAATGGAAATATTCCGGGACGATTTCGACGCCTTCATGCAGGACTGCGGACGGCTTCTCTGCCATGGAGGGGTCGAAGCCGACGGCTGAGCGCACGCCGTTCTTGGCCATCAGGTCCAGCATGTGGCCGTCGCCGCAGCCAATCTCGACTATCTTCTTGCCGGCGAGGTCTACTTGGTGATGCAGCGTTGCCGCCAATTCCTCGGCGAAGGCCTGGAAGGTCGGCGAAAAATGCAATGCGTTCTCGTAGCCGGGCGCGTAGGCCATCTTGTCCGGCTCGAAGCTCCGATTGAAGATTAGAGCACAGCTCTCGCAGAAGACGAGGTCGACATCGCCGACCGGCGCCCGCCTTGCCGCGTCCGCATCCGACCAGAGCTGGTTGCAGAGCACCGGCACGGCGGGAAGCGCGAAGACCGCGGAGATCTCGCGCCCGCCGCACAGAGGGCAGGAAGCGGACGGCGCAATCATCTCATACCGCCACGAGCTCGGGCCGGAGGCCCATCTTCTCGAGGCTTGCGCCAATCTCGCGCAAATAGATCGGGTTCATTGCGATGACGCAGTCCGGGGGATCGGACAGCACGTCCTCGGGCGCCACCACCTGGTGGCCCGCGCCGGGAAGGAACTTGCCCTGTTTAAAGGGATTGATGTCGATGACCTGTGCGACCTCCGCACCAAGCCCGAGCGTGGTCAGGAAGGCCACTGCCTTCGAGCCGCCGCCCCAAAGCGCCACACGCCTGCCGAGACCGTGTCGCGTGCGCACGAAATCCCGCCAATGGTCGCGGATTTCCCCGACGCGGGCCGGGAACTGCGATGCCAGCTCCCGAACATCTGGCCAGATTTCTTCGCTTTCCAGGAGCGGCGACGCGCCGTCAGAGGACGGGCTCGCATATTGAATGATGTACTGGTCGTCGTAGGCGAGGTAGAGTTTCGTCACGTCCATGCCCGCGCGCCTGAAGAGCCGCGCATGCGAGCCGGTGGTGAAATAAGAGCAGTGTTCGAAATAGATATCCCAGAAGGCGCCCTCGGCGAGCACGCGGCGAACGTCCGGCGTCTCGAAGAAGATATCGACGTCCTTGCGGTCGCCGACGATCTCGCGAATTCCGTCGACGAATTCCGCGACGGGCCGGATGTGCTCAAGCGTGTGCCGGCAGACGATGAAGTCGGGCGGCTCTGTGATATTTTCCGGCGTGAAATATTCGCGGCGGAAGACGCCGCCGTTTGCGCCGTCCGGCGAAGCCCGGTTCGGCAGGAAGCCGGGGTCGATCCCAACGCCGTGCGATCCCGTCTTTGCGCAGAGCGCCAGCAGGAAGTCGCCCTTGCCGCAGCCGACCTCTAGCACCTCCCGGCCGCTCAGATCGTAGAGCGAACCGATTTCGGCAACCAGCTCGTTCGCGAAGCGGTTGAACGTGCCGGAAAAGTGCTGGGATTCCTCCGTCGCCTGCGAATAGTCGAGGAGCCGCTCGTCGAAGGCTTTGTTGAAGACGAACCCGCACGCCTCGCAGAACGACAGATCAATGGCATGACGCGGGAACGAGACGGCCTCGTCCCTCGAATCAAGCAGGATGCAGCTTTCGAACCGGGACGCCGTCAACTCGATAGATATCGGCAAGCGCCGTGCTTCCGCAGCTTGGGCACGTAACCACGACTTCACCTCGCTGGCGCCGCATCGTTCATGCTTCGACGATTCCGAGATTCCTTAAACGGCATCAGAAGCGCCCGCCGGAAGCGAGGAAGCCACGCTGCTGCCTGATGATCTCGTCGCGGAAGTTCCAGGGCAGATCACTACGTAGTCGGGCTTGTCCTGCAGCAGCATCTCAGGGTTGTCGATGCGAACCCGCACACCCGGCATGGGACTCGCCCTGCTTGTGCACGTTCTTGTCGACGACGTATTCGATTGCCCGATTGT
>CAWBXX010000004.1:0-76051 GCA_963792885.1 uncultured Alphaproteobacteria bacterium | reverse complement strand
CTCGGCCACCCGGTCGCGGCGGGCGGCGCGGTTCGGACCAGCCCGAAGACCTCCATCGGCTCGGCGATGATCTCGGCGATCGTCCGGCGCGGCGACAGCGAGCCGAACGGATCCTGGAACACCATCTGCATCTGCTGCCGCATCCGGCGCATTCGCGTCGGGGGCGAGCGTGGTCAGATCGGTGCCGCGAAGCTGACCGAGCCTTCGGTGGGCTCGATCAGGCGCAGCAGAAGCCGCCCGAGGGTGGACTTGCCGCAGCCCGATTCGCCCACCACCGCCAGCGTCTCGGCATCGCCGATCTCCAGCGACACCCCGTCGACCGCGCGCACCGGCGCGCGGCGGTTGCCAAGCCGCATCGCGGTATCGTGGAAGGTCTTGCCCAGGTCGCGGACCCGTCAGCAGGCTCATGCCGGAACCGTCCCGGCGGTGGCCCAGCAGGCGGCGGTATGGCTGCCGCCATGCCGGGTCATCGGCGGCATCTGGGTGGCGCAGATGTCCATCCTGAGCTCGCAGCGCGGCCGGAACGGACAGCCGGCCCTGATCGTGCCGGGCTGCGGCACCGAGCCGGGGATCTGGTAGAGCCGTTTGCGGGTATCGCTCAGCGAGGGCACCGACTGCATCAGGCCCCGCGTATAGGGGTGCTGCGGATTGCGGAAGATCGCGTTGATATCGGCATCCTCGACGATCCGCCCGGCGTACATCACCACCACCCGGTCGCAGAAATCCGCGATGATCCCGAGGTCGTGCGAGATCAGCAGGACCGCCGAATTGAACACGCCGCCGGATGTCCTTCATCAGCTCCAGCACCTGGGCCTGGATGGTCACGTCCAGCGCCGTCGTGGGTTCGTCGGCGATCAGCAGCTTGGGGTTGCACGCGACCGCGATGGCGATCATCACCCGCTGCCGCATCCCGCCCGAGAACTGGCTGGGATAGGCGCGCAGCCGGCCCTCGGGGTCGGGCATGCCGACCAGGCGCAGAAGGTCGATGGTCCGGGCCCGGCGCTCGGCCTTGTCCATCTTCTCGTGCAGCACCAGCGCCTCGTCGATCTGGTCGCCGATCGTCATCACCGGATTCAGCGACGACATCGGCTCCTGAAAGATCATCGCGATGTCGCGGCCCCGGATCTCGGGCATCTTCGCCGCCGGCAGGGTCATCAGGTCGCGGCCCTCGAAGACGGACCGCGCCGCTGATCCGGGCGGGCGGCTAGGGGACCAGCCGCAGGATCGACAGCGAGGTGATCGACTTGCCCGACCCGCACTCGCCGACGATGCCCAGCGCCTCGCCGGGCTGGACCGAGAACGACACGTCGTCGACCACCCGAAGCGGCCGGGCCGGCGCGCCGAACTCGACCGTCAGCCCCTCGACCTCCAGGAGCGGCGCCGTCACTGCCCGGTCTCCGGGTCCAGCACGTCGCGCACCGAATCGCCGATCAGCGAGATCGCCAGCACCACGACGGTGATCGCCAGGCCGCCCGACAGGATCGGCCAGGAGGTGGCGAACATGTTGTTCAGGCCCTCGCGGATGATGTTGCCCCACGAGGGCTGCGGCGGCCGGGTGCCGATCCCGAGGAAGCTCAGCGTCGCTTCCAGCCGGATCGCCGAGGCGGTCCAGAGCGTGATCAGCACCACGATCGGCGCCGAGATGTTCGGCACGATATGGCGGAAGATGATGACCGGGGTCCGGACGCCGGCGGCGATGGCGGCCTCGACATAGGGTTCTTCCTTCACCGCCAGCGTGGTGGCGCGGGCGACCCGGGCGAAGCCGGGGGTGAAGGCGACGGTCAGCACCACGACGATGCTCCAGAACCTGCCGCCCAGCGCCGCGGCGATCAGGATCGCCAGCAGCAGTTCGGGAAACGCCATCAGCATGTCGATCAGCCGGGTCGCGAGCCGGTCGGTGATGCCGCCGAAATAGCCCGCGATCACCCCCAGCGTGCCGCCGATCATGGCCGCCAGCACCGGCGACATCAGCCCGAAGATCAGCGAGTTGCGCGAGCCCTAGATCATCCGGCTCAGCACGTCGCGGCCGAAGGCGTCGGTGCCCAGCCAGTGCTCCCAGCTTGGCAGCTTGTTCACCTGGATGAAGCTCTGCGCCAGCGGGTCGTAGGGCGCCAGGAGCGGCGCAAAGACCGCGACCAGGATGAAAAGCGCCACCACCACGGCCGCGATCACTGTCGAGTCCGGGCGAAGATCACCGCGCCTTCAGGGTGTCGCGGAACCCCGGCTCGGGTTGCAGCGCGACCGGCTCGACCGCGCCGGGGGCGGGCAGATCGGTCATGATTTCACCCGGATGCGGGGATCGACGAGGATGTAGACGAGGTCCATCACCAGGTTCACCAGCACCACGAAGAACGCGAAGAACACCACCCCGGCCTGGATGATCGGATAGTCCCGCTCATGGATCGCGGTCACCAGCAGCTTGCCGATCCCGGGCCGGTTGAACACGAGTTCGATCGCGACCGAGCCCGAGAGCGTGGCCAGGATCGACAGCCCGATCCCGGTCGACAGCGGCAGCATCGCGTTCCTGAGCCCGTGGCGATAGATCACCCGCCGCTCGCCCGCGCCCTTGGCCCGCGCGGTCCGGATGTAGTCGCGGCCCATCACCTCCAGGAGCGAGGTCCGGGTCAGCCGGCCGAGGAAGGCCGATTTCAGCATGCGCCAGCGTCAGCGCCGGCAGGAAGATATGGTACATCCGGTCCCAGAACCCGTCGCCGGCGCCGTTGATCGGGAACCAGCCCAGCTTCAGCGAGAACACGATCAGCAAGATCGCCCCGAGGTAGAAGTCCGGGATCGCATAGCCGATCAGGGAATAGATCCGCATCGCGTCGTCGGGCGCCTTGTTGCGGTGGGTCGCGGCCATCACGCCCAGCGGGATGCCCATGACCAGCCCCATCAGCACCGCCACGCGGTCAGCTCCAGCGGTATGGGGAATGTTGTTCATCAGAAGCTGCGCTACCGGCACGTCCGAGATCAGCGACCGGCCCAGGTCAAGGGTCCGATGCCCCTGAGAAACTTCACATATTGCAGCCACAGCGGATCGTTCAGCCCCATCCGCTCGCGGTAGATCTCCAGCTGCTCGGGCCGCGCCAGATCGCCCAGCGCGGCCAGCGCCGGATCGCCGGGCAGGATCCGCATGGCGATGAACACCAGGGTCAGGACCAGAAACATCGTCGGAATCGAATCCAGCAGCCGGACCAGGATGTATCTCGCCATGCGCCGCCGTCCTCAGCCGACGATCGTCGCCCTGTGCAGCCGCCACCGCGCATAGCCGCCCTTGACCTCGTAGCCGAGGTCGATCCGCGGACTGCGGACCACGGTATAGCCCAGCGTCGGCAGCCCGAACATCGGCAGGTCGGCCTGGATCTGCAATTCGACCTCGCGGCCGAGCTTCGACGTAGTCGTCGAACGAGGTCGCCTGCAACATCGCCGCCAGCTTGTCGTCGATCCCCGGCATCGCGGTGCCGTAATGGCTGTAGTTGCCGCCGCCCTTGCCGTCGTTCTTCACTTCCGCCGCCGATGAGGCATAGCGGTTGTAGACATCCAGCGGGATCGGCGGCAGCGACGACGAGTTGATCGGGATCGTGTTCAGATCCTTGCGGTTGTCGGCGTGGTAGGCCGAATGGTCCATGATGTTCAGATCGATCGTGACCCCGATCGCCCGCAACTGCTCCTGGATGATCAGCGCATAGGACGAATAATCCTCGCGCTGCGAGGTATTGACCGGGATCGTCAGCCCGTTCTTGAACCCGGCATCGGCCAGGAGCGCCTTGGCCTTCTCGGGATCGAAGTCGTAGCGCAGGTCCTCGGGCAGGTCGTCATGCTGGAACCCGGTCGGATAGTTCGGCGGGTTCAGCGTGAACGAGATGTTCGACATCGGCGTCAGCGCCTGCACGATCTCGTCCCGGTTGATCCCGTGGATGATCGCCTGGCGGACCTGGAGGTTGTCCAGCGGCGCCTTGGTCAGGTTGAAGAACATGGTGTTGAACGAGCCCGGCGCGGTCATGTCGAACAGCAGGTCCGGCATCTGCGCCTGGATCGAGGGGATCCAGCCCGGCGCCCGGACCCCTTCGATCATGTCGACATCGCCCGACAGCAGCGCCAGCGTGCGCGCCGTGGTGTCGGCGATATAGAGGATCTCGATCTTCTCGACCTTGCCGGCCTCGCCCCAGTAATCCGGGTGGCGCGACATGTAGATGCCCTTCTCGACGTCGAAACGGTCCATCTGGTAAGGCCCGGTGCCGATCGGATCGGTCTGGAATCCCTCGCCTTTTTCCAGGTCGGCCTTCTTCGACACGATCGTGGCGTTGTTGGTGAAGACGATCGCGCCGAGGAACAGCGGGTCGGGATTGTGCAGGCTGAGCGTCACTTCCAGCGGCCGACGGCCGCGACCCCGGCGATATTGCTGTAGATCGCCTGCGAGGTGCCCGAGGTCATCGCCCGGTCGAAGGAATGCACCACGTCGTCCGCGGTCATCTCGCCGTAGCCCTTGTGGAACGCGACCCCGGACGCAGCTTGAAGGTCCAGGTCTTGGCGTCGTCCGACGAGGTCCAGCTTTCGGCCAGCCCGGGAAGAACTCGTCCGGCGCCTCGCCGAAATCGCCGTCGGCCGGGCGCACAAGCTGTTCGAACATCTGCTCGGTCGCCCAGTTGTCGGCGCCCTGGGTGGTCTGGTTCGGGTCGGCCTTGCGCGGCCCGCCGGCCGAGCGGCAAAGCGCATCGTGTCGGCGCCCAGCGCGCGCAGCGACGGGGCATAGAGGCCGGCCGCCGCGGCCGCGATGCCGGACCGGATCAATGTGCGTCTGGTGATCATCTGGATTTCCTCCCTTGGGGGTGCGCGAGCCGTCGTCTTCCGCCGCCTCGGGGTCGCGGTTTGCCCGAATCCGTTGCCATCATGCCCGACCGGAATTGAACGTCGCTGGCCATTCTCAGGTACGGCGCCGCTCTATCTCTTCCTCGACGCACCGCGCCCAGCCCCGGTCCTTCCGGCAGCGCGATACCTGCCGTCGGTCATCGGACGGATTTTCAAAGCAGGCGCCGCCGCGCTCCCAGCCGTCAGCGACCTCGATCGGCTTCGACAGGTGCATGATCGTCGACAGCACTGCAGGTTGGCCAGATGCGCGATCGTCGGCTGGGTCTGGTGCGGCACGAACTGGACCCCGTGGGCATAGGCCAGACGCGGCGCATTGCATCATCCCGGTGATGCCGCCCATCTTGATCGGTATCGGGCTGGACCATCCGGACCCCGGCGTTGATCAGGTCCTTGAGCCCCTGCAGGGTGTAGGTCTGCTCGCCGGCCGAGACGAGGATATCCAGCCTCTGCGCGACCTCGCCCATTGCGCGCGACATGGTAGTGCTGCACCGGCTCCTCGAACCAGGCAAAGCCCAGATCCTCCAGCGCCCGCCCGACCCGGATCGCGCCGCCGACCGAGTAGAGGTTGTTGGCGTCGAAGCCGAGCACGAAGTCGTCGCCCAGCAGCTTGCGGACCGCCTTCGCCTTGGCGATATCGCCCGGAATGTCGGCGTCCTGCGTGGTGCGGTCGCCGTCCCAGCGGATCTTCACCGCCGCCGGCTTCTCCTCTTCGACCCGCCGCTCGACGATCTTCAGCATCTCCGATCGTCCGCTTCGCGAATTGCCGCCGTCAGGACGAATACATCGGCATCTCGCTGCGCCAGGCGCCGCCCAGGAGCTTGTAGACCGGCAGGCCCAGCGCCTTGCCCTTCAGATCCCAGAGCGCGATGTCGAGCGCGGCCAGCGCCGAGGTGGCAACGCCTTCCGGGCCGAGCTTGACCTAGCTGTGAAGCAGCCGGTCGAACATCACCGCATGGTCCAACGGGTCCAAGCCCTTCAGGCTTTCGGAGAAGTCACGCACGACGAGAAGGCTGTGCTCGCCGCCCATCATCGGCGAGGCCTCACCGTAGCCGGTCAGGCCCCCCTCGCTTCGCACGCGCACGAAAGCGGTCCGTCGGCCCGGGGGATCGCCTGGCCGCCAAGTGACCTGAAACGCTTCAACTGAGGCGATGCGGTCGTCCGAGACCGTCGTCACCGCGGCTCGAATCGCCCGCACTCAAGAACCTCCCATCTCCCCGGCGTCTTCCGCGCCGTCAGGCACATTGCAATCGCGCCCAATCCTCCTAAATCATCTTTTGCATCCGTATTCAATATATGAAACGGGCATTTTTTGCCAATATTGCATTCGGTTTCACGGGAGCGTTGTTGTCGTGCTATGGGCCAGCTGGGCATCTCAGCGGCTGCCGTTGTCACAACACAAGGACAGCAACGGGGGAGGGGCGTGAAGCATCGCGAACAGGAGAAGTGGAAGCGGCCTCTGACGTCACGGCAGCTCGCTGCCCTGATCGGGGTCAGCCAGTCCGCCGTCTCGCGCGCCTTCACGCCGGGCAGCAGCATTTCCCCTGACCTGCGCGACCGCATCCTGAGAAGCGCCCGTGAGACCGGCTACCAGCCGAACGCAATTGCCTCCATGCTGACCAAGAGGCGCACCAACATCGTCGGCATCGTCGTCTCAGACATGCGCAACCCGTTCTACCCGGGGCTTATCGAGCCGCTGACGCAGGGGCTACAGCGTATCGGATCTCCAAAGCTTGCTCTTCAACATCACGCCGGGCGCCAGCGTCGAAGAGCAGCTCGTCGCAATCCGGACATACAATGTGGACGCGGTGATCGTGATTTCCGCGACTATCTTAACCGAGCGCGACTTGGCTTGGGCAACGGAGGGCCGCAAGGCGATCCTGCTGAACCGTCAGAGCACGGAAGACATCACCAGCGTCTGCTGCGACAACGCGGCGGGCGCGCGGGCCGTGGTCGACCACCTCCACGCAATCGGCCGCAGGAGGATCGGCTATGTGGCGGGGCTATCCAAGACCGCGGTCGGCATTGAGCGGCGGAGCGCCTTCGTAACGCGCTTGGCGGAGCTCGGGATGCGTCTTGCTGGCACGGTCTCGCATGAGGCCTACGGCTATGAAGCCGGATGGCGCGGTGCGCTCGATCTGTTGGCTCAGAAGCCCGATGCGATATTCTTCGCTTCGGATGTCCTTGCGCTTGGCGGCATAGACGCCCTGCGGCAGGAAGCCAAAGTGGAGGTTCCCGATGATATTGCCGTGGCCGGATTCGACGACATCGCGATGGCAGCCTGGCCGAGATATTCACTCACGACCTACCGGCAGCCGATCGGCAAATTGGTAGAGACCGGTACTCGAGCTTCTCTCGGAGGGACATGCGGAGACAGTCCACAGATCGATCGCCGGCGAGCTGATTGTCCGCACCTCTTCAGTGGGCTCAGCGTGAAAGAACGGAACGTCGCGTTGAATGGGCGGGAAGATCAGAATTCGCTGATGAACGCTGCCGCGTCCGATATGGCACCGATCTTATTCGTTGCCTGACGATAGAACGCTTCTCTTTACGCGCCGGGGTACACCTGCCTGATCACGGGTGTTGCGCCTTGGTGTTTCCTGCGTTTCTGATTGAATCAGCGAAAGTCAAGGCAGGACACAAGCGGCTTTTGAGGAAACTCACATCAGACCCTGGCCCTTGAAGCTCACGTGCCCTTCGCGGCCGATGATCAGGTGGTCGTGCACGGCGATGCCGAGCGGCTTGCCGATATCGATGATCGTATTCGTCATCTGGATATCCGCCCGCGAGGGGGTCGGATCGCCTGACGGATGATTGTGGACCAATATACCAAAGCAAGTATTCTGTTATATTTCAAGAAGTTGCCAGAATTGTCGAGAAAGTAGGGTATGTAACTGGGGGCGAAACGTAGCCACACTCGACTTAGATCATCGTTGAGCACCAGCAGACATTTGAGATACTTCATGGTCCCGTCAAGCTGTGGTGAAACGGAGCCGACTTCCGGAGCCAGCGCACGCTTGACCGGGCAAGGGCATGGGGGATTGGTTCGATCTGAACGATGTCTGGTTCATTTTGGAATGCGGAAGTCGGCGGCTCGCTCAGGCGCTTCCGCATTGCGCCATGTGTGGACGGCTCTCCGTTGGCAAGGGTTTTCTTGATGTCGTGCGCTTTGGTTGGTGCGGCCATGTGTTCGACCTGTTGGTGCGGCGCGCATGGCCGCTGGCCATAATGCCCTTCGCGGAGCCTGGTCCCGACCAAAAGCACGCGCTCTGAGGCGCTCTGGCGCAACTGGGTTTTCCTGGCCCTCGATACCTACCGCTGGCGCATTACATCGCGTCTGCCCTTCCCAATCTCTCGTGTTCCTAAGCCACTGCAGATGCTGGACCCGGCTCTCTGTAGCGTTCACCCGTGGTCATGATGGCCCAGATCATTCGGGCTGTTTTGTTGGCGAGCGCGACGGCGGCAACCTTGGTGGTGCGGCGCGCGAGGAGTTGGACCAGCCATGGTCTTCGGGTTCCATGCCTTTGCGCGTATCGTATGACAGCCAGCGCTCCCACGACCAGCATCTGCCTCAGGTAGCGATCGCCTTGCTTCGTGATCCCGCCAAGTCGCTCTTTGCCACCACTGGAGTTCTGGCGAGGCACGAGTCCGATCCACGCCGCCAGGTTCCGGCCTGACTTGAATGCCTTTGGATCAGGAACCGCCGCGACGAGAGCGCTGGCGAGCACCGGACCAACGCCCGGCACTTCCATCAGTCGCCGGCCGACATCGGTGGCGCGGGCGCTCGCTCTGACCCGGCGGTCCAGTTCGAGGATCTGCTCGTTCAAAAGGCGGAGTTGGACCGCGAGCATCGCGACGGCAGCGCGCACATCGTCGGGTAAAGTGTTGTCATTCGGGTCGGCAACAATGGCGATGAGCTGCGCGAGACCATTGCGGCCGATTGGCGCCACCCTTCCGAACTCGCCCAGATGCCCGCGGATCGCGTTCGAGATCTGCGTGCGCTGACGCATCAACATCTGCCGAACTCGATGCAGCGACATGACGCCCTGCTGCTCCGGGCTCTTGATCTCGACGAAGCGCATGTTCGCTCGGGTCACGGCTTCGCAGATGGCTTCGGCGTCAGCCGCATCGTTCTTCTGGCGCTTCACGTAAGGCTTCACATAGCTCGGCGGCATCAGCCGCACATCGTGGCCGAGCTTCCGGAGTTCGCGACCCCAGTAGTGAGCCGTGGCGCAGGCCTCCAGGCCAACAAGGCAGGGTGGAAGCTTCTCGAAGAAGGTTAGTACCTTCCCCCGCGTCAGACGCCGGCGAATGAGAACCGCCCCGTCTGCATCAACCCCGTGAACTTGAAAGACCGACTTGGCGATATCCAGTCCAATCGTCACGATCGCTTCCATGCTAGCCTCCAGCTATCAACCAGCTCAAAGCTGGCCGCAGCGTGGAGAGCCGTCCACAGCATCAAATGCAGACGTTGATACCTCAGCTGCCGGCTGCCCCAGTGCTATCCTAGCGGACAGAGGGAGCTGTCCTCCTTTCGTCCGGCTGCCCCGCTGACGATCTCCCGCGGGCGTCGAGCGCGGCTGGCGGCGGGAGCGGTGTCAACGCGCGTCCGCTGCCGTCGAAGACGTGACAATGTCCGGCTGCCGGCCGGACCGCAACGATCTCACCCTCGCCGGGATCGTAAACACCGCGGAGGGAAACAACAATCGGCTCTCCTCCCGCTAAGCATCCGTAGAGCAGGCTGTCAGCACCGAGAAGCTCGACGTTCTCGATCCTGAAGCGGATTCCAGTCTTAGCCGGCTCCAGGTGCTCCGCACGGACGCCAACGGTGACCGCGTCGCACGCTGCAAGAGGCGGCCTCGCCGATCCACGCTTCCCCTGGGGCGATAAGGAGCCGAACGACACGGACTTCCAGCCCTGCAACATCTGGCAGGGCCGCTTCCCCATCGAGAACACATGCGCCCGGCTGGATGGCGACCTCTCCCGTCGGCGCGTTCCCGCCGAACGGCGCCGGCCTCTACGACATGGCCGGGAACGTGTGGGAGTGGACGGCCGACTCCTTCCGCGTGCGATCGATGCGCCGGGAAGCGCAAGCGCGCAACGCGCAGGCGAAGGAAAGGCAGGAAAAGGTGATGAAGGGCGGCAGCTTCCTCTGCCATCGAAGCTATTGCTACCGTTACCGCATCGCGGCGCGTTCGGCGCTCGTCGCCGATAGCGGTGGCAGCAATGCCGGGCTGCGTGTCTTCTTCGACGCCACAGAATCCAGACTGGACCGATGAGGAGGATCGGAGCTCGGCTCGTGTTCTCGGCAAAGGCGATGGGCCGAAAGATCGCGAAGGCAGTGGGCATCAAGCCCCATTACCGTCCGGGGAAGCACTATATGCGAGGAAAGCAAGGAGGCACTGAAGCCGCATCGTCGAACGGCAGACACTCCCACGGCACAAAATGGGCTTGCCGTGTGAGACAAGTCCCACGGGTTGCGATGCGTCTCAGGGCGGAACGCCGCGATCGTTCCGCTACCGCTGTCGCAGGTTTCTAGCGATGGCGATGAGCCTTTTGAACGGCCTTATGTTCGTTGCCTCGGCGCGATAGACGAGGCCAGCGTGCAACTCCCAGCCTTCAGTTCTGATCGGCAAGGGGCGCAGCTTGTGCCTCCTGGCATCGGGAGCGAGATCGTCGGCGAAGATGCCGATGAGATCGGAGCCCGCGACCACGGCAAGCATCGTCATCAGTGAAGATGTCTTCAGGATGATGGTCGGCGGCCGCACGCCGATCTCGTCATACTCGCGGGTCACGTGCTTCGTCAGACGCGTATCCGCATTGTGTCCGGCCCATTTGTAGCGGGCAAGGTCTTCCCAGGCGACCGACGCCTTTCGCGTCAGCGGGTGGCCGGCCCGGACCCACGGCCGCCTTCCCGTGGTCCAGACGTGGTTGACCCTGAACTCGTTTGGCACCGTCACGTCGTGCATGTCGCTGACGATGATGTCGAGATCTCCGTTGAGTAGCATAGGCAGAAGCACGTCGGTTATGCCGCTGGTCACTTCGAGATGGATATTCGGAAACTCCGAGTGGAACTGGCTGAGGACCTGCGGCATCTGTTTCCAGCCCCACACGAGTCCCGAACCGATGTGGATCGTGCCGCCGGTACCCTCTACCAGGCCGCCGACCTCCAATTCGGCATATTCCGCCTGCCGCTCCATGTTGACGAGGCGTTGCCGCAGCATGGTGCCGGCCGTGGTGGGGATCATGCCTCTCGCCGTTCTTTCGAAAAGCTCAGTCCCGAGATTTCTCTCCAGCGCCTGGATGCTCTTCGACAGCGCCGGTTGCGTTACGCCGACCTGCGCCGCGGCCTGGCGAAGATTGCGCGTCGCGTAGACGGCGCAGAAGTGCTCGAACTGACGGGAAAACAAGAACCGCATCGGCGATCGTCGCCTCGCATCTCATGAAATTATTTCATCGCTATGAGACCATTTGATATTGGATCGGGCAAGGCTCCAATCGCTAGCGTTTCTCTAATACGAAGAAAATCCGGCGGCGCCGTGCGCTCCCGGCGTGGAGGAGCGTGCCCTTGAAGCTGGTTTTCGTCCTTTTCGATTCTCTCAATCGCCTCGCTCTGGAGGCCTACGGAGGGACGACGGTCGAGACGCCCAATTTCAGCCGCCTGGCCAAGCGGGCGGTGACTTTCGACCGGCACTATGTCGGCAGCCTGCCGTGCATCCCGGCGCGCCGCGACATGCACACGGGGCGGCTCAGCTTCATGCACCGGAGCTGGGGGCCGCTGGAGCCGTTCGACAATTCCTTCGCGCAGCTTCTGCAGGAAGCCGGTACCTACACGCACCTCGTCAGCGATCACTTTCACTATTTCGAAGACGGAGGCGCCGGCTACCACACCCGATTCGGCACCTGGGATTTTATCCGCGGCCAGGAATACGACCCCTGGAAGGCCATGGTGCAACCGCCGCTCGATCGGCTCCGCGAGAAGTTCTCGCAGCAGCACTACGACATGGCCAAGAAGCCGGGGCGCATGCACCACATGGTCAACCTCGAGTTCATGCCGGACGAAAAGGACCTGCCGGGACCCGGTTGCTTCGCCTCGGCCTTCGAGTTCCTGGACACCAACAGGGAGGCCGACAACTGGCTGCTGCAGCTTGAGCTGTTCGACCCACACGAGCCGTTCCAGTCGCCCGAGCGCTACCGGCGCGACGGAGACAGCGATTATGAGGGCCCGGTGCTCAACTGGCCGGACTACAAGCGTGTGACGGAGAGCCCGGAGGAAATCCGGGAAATTCGAGCGAACTACGCCGCTCTCGTTCGCATGTGCGACGACTATTTCGGGCGTTTGCTCGACTACTTCGACAAGCACGATTTGTGGAAAGACACCGCGCTCGTCATGACCACCGACCACGGCTTCCTGCTCTCCGAGCATGAGTGGTGGGGCAAGTGCCGCATGCCCTACTACGAGGAGGTCACTCACATCCCGCTGATGATCTATCATCCGGACTTCGCCCAGCGTGGCGGCACGCGGTGCGGGTCGCTCACGCAGACGCCCGACATCATGCCGACCTTCCTCGACATGTTCGGCTGCCCCATTCCGCCGGAGGTCCGGGGGCAATCGCTTCTGCCGCTCCTCAACGGAGCACCGGACGATGAGCGGATCGTCGCCTTCGGCATCTTCGGCGGCCCCATCGGCGTCACCGACGGCCGCTACGTCATGTTCCACTATCCGCCCGACGTCCTGGGTGTGGGGCTGCACGAATACACGCTGAACCCGCAACACATGCGGGAGCCGTTTGCACTGTCGGAGCTGCGCACGGCGAAGCTGTCGGAGCCTTTCGATTTCACCAAGGGCGTTCCGCTCCTCAAGATCGATGCGCTCAACGATGCCCACCGCGTGCCGATGCATGATGGGCAAACGTTCGAGGATCAGGGCTTTGCCCTATACGACCTTGCTGTCGATCCGAAGCAGGAGCGTCCGACCAGCGACGGCGCGATCGAGGCAAAGCTCTATGCCGGACTGCAAGAGATACTGAAGGGCCTCGATACGCCGAAGGAGGCATACGGATGGTACGGCCTGGAATGCGCGGCGTGAGAGAGCACAAGGCGAAAACACGAACGAGAAGATGGGAGGAATAGAAATGGCCTTTTCGAGATTTCTGAGAGTGGCGGGTCTTGCTTCCGCCGTCACCGTCTTGGCGATCGCTCAGGCGCATGCCGAGTTTCCGGAGCGCAAGGTTCAGGTTGTCTACCCCTGGGCCCCAGGCACGCCCACCTACGGCGTAAGCCAGCTCATTGCGGAAGGCATGGCGGCAAAGCTCGGCCAGCCGGTCCCGGTGGTCGCGACTCCCGGCTCCGGCGGCGTGAAGGCCTTCAAGACGTTCCTCGATGCGCCGGCCGACGGTTACACCGTCGTCGACGGCTATGTGGCGCCGCTCGTGCTCGCTCCGATGTTTGGCGACGCAGAATGGGGATGCGACGATTTCGTGCCGCTCTATTCGGCGACCTCGAACTCCTTCGCAATCGCATCGCGCCCTGACGAGACACGCTGGAGCGACTTTCCATCCTTCGTCAAATACGTCCAAGAGCACCCGGGTGAGACGAAGTACAACGGCAACAAGCTCACTCTGCCGCATATGGTGGCGGCCAAGGTGTTGCAGCAGCTCAACCTCGTCTCGCGCCCCGTGCCCTACGAAGACCTCGCGCTGGGCATGAAGGATCTGCGCAACGGTATCCTGGACTGGCTTATCATCAATCCGGGCGTCTACCGGGGTAACACGGAGTACCCTGAAGGTTCTCGCGACTTTGAGCAACCAGAAGGAAGTCCAGGACGTCTACGACGGCGCTCCGCGACCCGAGGAGCTGGGGATCGACCTGGGGATCAGCGGCCTGACGGCCAGCGGTTGGGACTGGTGGCTGGTCAAGAAGGGAACGCCGGAGGACACGCTCGCAAAGCTCCGCGGTGCCATGCAGTCCGCCCTGCAAAATGCCGATGTCCGCAGCGGGATCGAGAAGGTCGGATTCGTGCCGACCGACTTTAGCCCGGAACAGTATTCCGAGGTGTGCAATACGGTCGCAAGTGAGCTCAAGTCTGCGAAAGAAGCGGTTATCTGGGAGGAGAACAAGGTCAAGGCCCTGAACAACTGAGCCGGAACCGGATAGCCCCGGGTGGCCAGGCCGCAGGGCTTGGTCACCTGCAGGTCTGAGGTTGTCTCGCATGACTGCATTGGAACGCAGGGCCAGGATTCGCCATACGGCCGCCGTGGCGGGTTTCGTGCTCGTCTGTGCCACAATCTTCTGGCAAAGCTTTACCGACCTCGCCGATCACGACGCGGCGAGCGGTGGGCCGCAGTACAACGCGGCTTTTGTGCCGGAGCTCCTAGCGGCAATACTGCTCGCCTTGTGCGCGGTCCAACTCGCCCGCGTGTGGTTCGGCGATGCTTTTCGCGAGAGCGAGAGCGACTTCGCCGATCAGGGCATCGACGAAGGCGCGTCAGGCAAGCTGGACACGGCCTCCGCGATTGCTGAGCCGCGTGAACGTTGGCTGGTTCTGCGCGCCGTTGCCTGCATGCTGCTGCTGACCGCTTTCATCGCCACCGTCTCGCTGCTTGGATATTACCTCGCCATGCCGCTCCTGCTTGCTGGTGTTTTCGTGACGCTCGGCGTGCGCAACCCGATTGTGATCGTAGGATTGTCCATCGGCCTGACCTTCTTGGCAGGTTATGCGTTTGGCGGCCTGCTTAATGTCGCGCTCCCGGCCGGGTTCCTGGGGTTCGCGCCGTGGTAGGCATTCGTCGAGTCCCTGACCGCGACTTGTCGCTGGACCGGCGCAGGCCGCGAGGCGTCTCAGTGGGAAGCGCAAAATGAGCCTGGAGCCGCTCGTCGAAGGGTTCCATCTCTTCTTCAGCATGGACGCCTTGCTGGCCATCGCCTTTGGCACGCTGGTCGGGCTGCTGATCGGCGTCCTGCCGGGGCTCGGTCCGCTGATGGGGATCATCCTGCTCTTGCCGCTCGCCTACCATATGGCGCCGGTGGCGGGCATGGGCCTGCTGATCGCGATCTTCGTGGGTGGCTCATGCGGTGGGGCGATCACGGCCATCATGGTGCGCATCCCCGGAACGCCGCTGGCCGCCGCAACGCTGCTCGACGGCTACCCGATGGCCCAGCGTGGGCTCGCCAAGGAAGCCATCGGCATCGCGATCGCCGCATCGGCGATCGGCGGTCTCCTAGGCGGGTTCATGCTGATCTTTCTGGCGCCGGTGCTCGCCGATTTCGCCATCGACTTCGCGCCGCCGGAATATTTTGCCCTCACTCTGACGGGTCTGATCATCATCGCCGTGGTGTCACGCGAAGCCACGATCAAGGGACTGATGACCGGCGTTCTGGGGCTGATCTTCTCGACCGTCGGCTACGACCAGTTCGCTAATGTGGAGCGCTTCACCTTCGGGCTGAACGGTCTCCTCGGCGGCATCAACATCGTCGCGCTGGTCGTCGGAATATTCGCCGTCTCGGAGATCATCGACCAGATTCGGGGGGGACGTCTTTCCGTCGACCCAGACATTTCACTGGTACGTCCATCGTTCTCCGCCTCGATCACGACGCTGAAGCATTGGGTGAATCTCCTTCGCTCGAGCCTGATCGGGACGGCCATCGGGGCGCTGCCCGGTACGGGCGGCGGGATCGCCGCGTTCTCCGCCTATGCCATCGCCAAGTCGAGTTCGCGCACGCCGGAGAAATTCGGCACCGGCATCGAGGACGGCGTCGTCGCGACCGAATCGGCCAACAACGCCACGGTCGGTGGGACGCTCATCCCAACCCTGGCGCTCGGCATTCCGGGCGACGCGTCGAGCGCCGTGCTTATGGGCGCTCTCATTCTGCTCGGCTTCTTCCCCGGGCCTGACCTGTTTGAGAAGAACCAGGACGTCGTCGGCGGCATCTTCCTGGCCTACATGTCGGCGAACGTGTTCCTGTTCTTCATCGGCATCGTGCTGACGCCACTGTTTGTCCTGTGCATCAAGCTGAAGAAGAAGTACCTGCTCCCCTTGATCTTGGTGCTTTGCATCATGGGTGTCTACTCGCTGGAATCTTCCGTATTCGATCTGTGGATGATGCTCGTGTTCGGCCTGGTGGGGTATGGGCTCCGGCGCTTCGAATATCCGCTGCCGCCGATGGTCATCGGCATCGTGCTTGGGCCGATCTGTGAAGCTAATTTCCGCCGCACGCTGATTATCTCCGGCGGCCACTACAACATCTTCGTGGACCGACCGATCTCGGCCACGATCCTTGCGGTCAATGCAGCGATCATACTGTGGATGCTGATACCGCCTTCATTGAAGACCCAGCTGCGCAAAACGATCGGATTTGGGTTGGCGCAGGAAACGAAATAACCGACGACCGCGGCATAGCTAGCGGGAGTTGGCCCTGTGCTGCCCCCGAGCCGGCCTGCCGGGTGGCGCAGCCATCGACGCAGCGCTTTTCACGCAGGCGTTTGTGAAGCCTTGGGTCTTCAGGCTGCTTTCAATCCGCCATCTCAGGATCTCATCGATCAGTCGGCGCCTGGTTTCACGATGCGCCGGATCGGCCCAGAGGTTTGCCATCTCCTTGGGGTCCGCTTCGAGATCGAAGAGCTGACCTTCCTCGGAATTGACGAAATGGACCAGCTTGTATTTGCCCTCCCGGATCATCGTCACGAAGCGCGTGCCGGATAGCAGCTTGTCGTTGGAATGCTCGGCAAAGACGCGTGGGCAGTCGCGGCCTTCCGCGTCAGCCAGCAGCGGGTTCAGAGATCGCGCCTCCATCCAATCCGGCACTTCGACGCCGGCGAGCTCGAGGATGGTCGGGCCGAAATCGAACAGCGAGACGAGGCTTTCGATCCGCCGGCCTGCCGGTATTCGGCCCGGCCAGGCGATGACCGCCGGAACATGCACGGTCGACTCATACATATTCCATTTCTGCGAATGCCCGTGGTCCGTCAGGCAGTCGCCATGGTCCGACGTGAAGATGATCACCGTGTCGTCCAGGACGCCGCGGCGGTCGAGCGCCTCGACGATATGTCCTACCTGGGCGTCGATCATGGTCACATTGGCGTAGTAGTGGGCGCGCTGTCGGCGGGCCTGTTCGGGCGTTGGATTTTCGAGGTGGACGATGCCGTCGGCGTCGTTGTCCAGGTGAAACTGCCGCAGCATTCGATATGCCTTGGGCTGGCTGTCGATGTCGTCGGCCGGAATGGGGTGGGGCAGATCGCGCCCTTCGTAAATGTCGAGATACTCCTGCGTCGGATCGTAGGGCGGATGCGGCCCGGGTAGTCCAACCTGCAGGAAGAACGGCTCGTCGCCGGGATAACGGTCGATCCACCAGCACGCCATCTCGCCGACGAAAACGTCCGGGTGCAGACGCTCCTCGTCCTCCCAGACCCAGGCGCCGAGCAGACCCTCGTAGCCCTGCCGCTTCCGCTGCGTGACGCGCGACGGTTTGACCTTGCCGTGCGCGAAATAGGCCTTGTCCCAGTTGTCGAGAAAGAACGGCAGGGTCGGGTGGTCGCGGTCCTTGTTCTCCACCACGTGCCGCTCGTGAAAGCCGAAGGCGCCCTCGACCGGCATGGTGTGCATCTTGCCGACATTGACCGTGTGATAGCCGACCTCGGCCAGGTCCTTCACCCAGCAATAGCTCCACTGCTCGTCGTTCCGGAACACGCCGTTGGTGTGCGGATAGGTTCCGCTGAAGAGCGAGGCACGTGATGGCGTGCACGATGGCGCGGTCACGTACATGTTTTCGAACACCGTGCCGCGTTGGACGAGCCGATCCAGATTGGGCGTGACCATGTGGTCGAAGCCGAGCGCGGCGATGGTGTCGAGCCGCTGCTGATCGGTCAGAATGAAGACGACGTTGGGGCGCTTCGTCATGTCAGCCTTTTACTGCTCCGCCCATGGATTGGACGATGTACTTGTTGGCGAAAACGATGACCGGCACCGTCGGAAGCGTCAGAACGATGCTGGCAATCGCGATGCTTCCCCAGTCGACGCTGGCATATGAGACGAAGTTCATGATGGCGACCGGTGCGGTGACCGTGTTCGAACGGGTGATGACCAGGGCGAAGAAGAAGTCGTTCCAAGCGAGCAGAAAGGCGAGAACCGCGGCGGCCACGAGCCCTGGACGGGCGGCGGGGATGACAATGCGCAGCAAGGTCTGCCAGACGGTCGCTCCATCCAGCAGCGCCGCCTCGATCAGCTCGTTGGGAATCTGCGAGAGCGAGGTCCACGACGACCAGACCACGAGCGGCAAAGTCAGAACCATATAGGCCGCGACGAGCCCTGCCCAGGTGTCGAGCAGACCGACATTGAGGTAGATGATGAAGAGCGGAATGACGAAACCCACCGGCGGCGCCATTCGAAGCAGGAGCAGCATCCAGGACGCTATGAAGTTGCGCTGAGAGCGATCCCTTGGCGAGCGCAAACCCTCCCGGCACACCGATGATCATGGCAAGCACGGTCGAGGTTCCCGCAGTGACGAAGCTGTTGAAGAGCGCGCGTGGGAAGTCGGAGCCGGCCAGCGTGGCGATGTTCTTCAGGGTGAGGTCCGTCGGCGATTCCCAGATCGGCTCGAACAACCGGTTCTCCGGGCGGAAGGCGAGAATGAAAGCCCAGATGATCGGAAGAAGCGCGAAAAAGAGAAAGCCCAGCATCATCGCGACGCCCAGCGCCTGCTTCCAGCTGAAGGGCTGACTACTCACCTGAAACCCTCGCGTTCAGTCGCGCGACGTAGAAACTGATCACCGCGGCGAAGATGAAGAGGAAGACCGCGATTGCCGCACCGTAGGAGACCTTCGAGTTCTGAAAGGTCTGCACGAAGGCGTAGTAGTTCGTCGCCTGCGTCGCGCGACCCGGGCCGCCGTTGGTCATGACGAAAATCAGCGGAAAATGCTTGATCGTCTCGATGAATCTGAAAAGCGCGACAACGAGAAGCGCCGGTCGCAAGAGCGGCAGAGTGATGCGAAAGAAGGTCTGTATCTTGGTGGCTCCGTCGATGGCGGCGGATTCGTCGAGCTCGGCAGGGATGCCTTGAAGGGCGGCGAGGATGAGCAGCATCACGAAGGGAAAGCTCGCCCAGGTGTCAGCGATGACGATCGCTGCGATGGCGCCGGCGCGCGACGTGAGAAGGGCGGGCACGGTGATGCCGAAGAGATCGAAGAAGGCGTTGACCGGGCTGAGGGTCGGCGTGAAGAGACTGAGCCATATCAGCGCCACGGCGATATGCGGCACGACAAAGGGAACGACGAAGATGCCGCGAATGAAACGCCAGCGGGGAATGATCTTCTCGAGGCCTGCTGGCGATCAGCGTGCCGACGATCACCTGCGCGATGACGCCGAAGACGCTGAGCGCCATCATGATCCATATCGACGCGATGAAGCGCTGATCGTCGGCGAGGCGCACGAAGTTCTTCAAGGTGACTTCCGCGTCCCAGCCCTTGATCAGGTCGAAGCTGGTGAACGACAGGGCAAACATGCCGGCAAGCGGCAGCACCGCGAAGACGAGGACTGCCCCGACTGCCGGCAGCAGCATGAAGCGGAGGGACTTTTGCAGGATGGGCTGGACGCCCTGAGCCTCGACCATCCGATTCTCTCTATCGTGCGCGAGGCGCGACCGGCGGATCCGCACGGGGCAGCTCCGCCGGTCGAACGTTTGGTCTGCGGCCTATTGCGCCATGATATCGGCCATTTCCTTCTCGGCCGCCGCAAGTGCGTCCTCGGGCGTCTCCAGGCCGTTGACCGCCGCGTTGATGTGCTCGCCCACAGCCGCGCCGATCTCCGGCCATTGCGGCAGGAGCGGCCGGTAGTGCCCGATCGCTTCGTTCAGCATCTGCACGCGAAGCGACAGGAAATCAGGGTTGATCGTTTTGTATTTGGCGATTACGTCCGGGTCCTTGGCGACGGAGGCCCGCGTGAAATCCGGATAGGGCTGAGACAAAGCGATCTTCGTCAGCGTCTCCGCACTCGTCGCCCACTCAATGAACTTGAACGAGGCCTCGGGGTTGGGCGCATCAGCGGGGATGCCGAGTCCGTGAACGGCGATGGCCGGAGAGCGGCCGGCCGGACCTGACGGCACCGGACCGATCGCCATGTCGTCGATGACCTGGCTCTTCTGCGGATCGAGAGACTGAGCAACGATCGACGTGCCGTCGACGAGCATAGCGATCTTGCCCGACTGCATCGCCGCGGCCACCTCGGGGAAATTGAAGTTGCCGGCGCCCGGAGGCCCGTACTCGTTGATGAGCGTCGAATAGAGCTTCAGCGCCTTCAGCGTCTCCGGTGAGTTGATCGCCGGCGTCAGGTCGTCCGGATAGTGCTTGAAGAACTTGCCACCATAGGCGCGCATGATCATCGGGAAGACGAACATGTTGAAGCCCTGACCCGGCGCCGCGCGCATGGCGAACGCCGGCGACGTCATCGCTGTTCACGGCCTTGGCGACTTTCAGGACGTCGTCCCAGGTTGCCGGCGGCTGGTCGAAGCCGGCGGCGGAGAGGATGTCCTTGCGGTAGCTCATCATACCGGTCTCGGCGAAGAACGGCAGCGCCCAGTAGTCGCCTTTGACGAGATAGGCGTCGAGCGGGCCGGCCAGGATATCGTCCTTGCTGTCCATCCCCTTGACGTCTGCCGTGATCGGGCGGAGCCAACCGGCCTGCACCCAGCGCTGAACCTGGATCACCGGCGTATGGACGACGTCGATGTCGCCGGTCTTTCCGGTGAAGGCGAGGGTGATGCGGTTCTCGAATACGTCCTGACCGACGACCTCGATGTTCGCGGTCAGGCCGGTCTTGGCCTTGAAGTCGTCGGCGAGCTGAGCCAGCCCCTGCGTATAAGGCATCGAGAACAGGAGCACATTGACGTCCGCTGCAAAGGCAGGCAACGGCAATGTCGCCATGACGGCGAATGCCGCCGAGGCAAGGCAGCTTGCGATTTTCGCTCTCATAGAGCTTCCTCCCTTGATTTGCGGGTGCAGCCCTATGCCCAGGCTCCGCCCTCGTTTTTGGCGGGGCGCACAATTCCCGCCGCGCGCTTGTCCATCTCCATCTGGCGGCGGAGTCGCTCCCGAGCGCCGACGAGAACATCGCGATAGGCAGCAATTCTCTCTTCCCGCTCTTCGCTGTTCGGCGACCGGGATCGCTGCCTCGGCCATGGTCAGGAAGTGCAGGAAATCTCCTTCCAGATCCTCGACCACGATCGCGAAACGGCGCAGGCCCACCCGGTTGCCTTCGAAGTCGAAGGCGAAGTCGCGACCTGCGTGCTCCTCGATGATCTCCTTCACTTTCGCCGGATCGTACGGCGTCATCATCGGCCCGTTGTCGTGGAACGATTTGACGTTGAACTGGTAGTCGACCTGCTCCCAGCCCAGCCGTCCGAGATAGAGCCGCGCCATTGCGTCGAGCTCGTAAAGCGGACGCCGGAAGCCTGCTCTGGCCCGGATTGGCAGCGTGGAATTCGGAAGCTTGGTGCGCGAGTGCCAGAACAGGTCCTGTCCGGTCACCACCACCGCTTCGGTCGAGACCTGATGCGTCTCGGTAATCTCGGTCATGATCCGATTCAGAGCGGAAAGGTACGCCTCCGACATCGGCACGTTCTTGATGAACCGGAAGTTCGGCACGCAGTACTTCTCGGAGGTGCGGAAGACGTAGCCGTTCTCGCTCAGCACTTTCATGATCCGGTTCAGCGTCGCGCGCGAAATCCTGAGATCGCGCGTGATGTCGATCTGCTTCACCGGCTCCGGACCGGCGGCCATCAAATACTCCATCACGCGAAGCAGTCGCTCGCTCGGGTTCATCAGAAGATTCCAATATTGGAATTAGAATGCATCAAATATGGAATTTGTCAAACGCTGCGGCTATGAGTCGAGCGTGTTGCAGGCGTTCCCATTTCCGGGAGTAGATTATCCTAAATATGGGAATGGTGCATGCTCGGATCAGTTGAACGTGTTCTCCAGATCGTCGAGGCGCTGGCAGCTTCTTCCGAAGAAGGAGCAACGCCGGCCGAGATCTGCACGCGGTGCGGGCTTGCTCGTTCGACCGTCTATCGCCTGCTGTCCGAGCTGGAGGCGTCGGGGTACGTCTACAAGTCGAGCAGCAAGCAGTACTTTCCGAACTTCATCTTCGCGCGGCAGTTCGATTCCGAAAGGGCTTCGCCGGAGGCCATCCGCGAGGCCTGTGTGGTCCGTCTCCGAGACGCTCGAGGCCGCGTCCGAGATGATCTTGAGGCAAGGCCAGAATCTGCTCTGGCACCATAAGGAAGAGCATCCGCTGCAGCCGATCCGGCTCAGGGCGCATGCCGGCTATATCCGCGGCACCTACGAGCTCGATTCCATCTCGCGGCTCGTGCTCGCCCATATTCCGCTGGCCGAGATCGAGACGCGCTGGGACCTCGCGGGCTTTTTCGAGACCGGCGTCGCTGGCGAGAAGGTGAGCTGGCCGGCCGCGCGGGCGCGGATCAACGGGGTCGATCGGAACGGCATGGAGTTCGACCTGCAGGGCAATGCCAAAGGCATCCGCCGCTTCTGCGTCGCGCTGACGGCGCCGTCCGGCCAGTTCATCTGCCTGCTGACCGTCGCGGAAGCGGCAATCCCGGTGCGCGACGTCGACGCGCATGTCGAGCACGTGCGCAAGGTCCTGATGGATGCGCGCGAGCGCATCGCAGCCGAGCTGCCCGCCATGCGCAGCAGCTCCGACGCGGCTGCTTGAAAACCAGAAGATCATCTCCGAAAACGAGAAGGGAGGAAGACATGAAACACTTTCAGGCTGACATTTCGGCACTGGCGCTGGCGTTCGCCGTGCGCTTCCGCGCCCGGTTTGGCGGCCGCGGCGGACCTCGTGCTCGCGATCGGCTCGCGCGGCTACGGCGCGTCGGCGCAACACGATCTCGAGGAGTTCGCCAAGGAAGGCGGGCCCAGCAGTCGAATGGAACAAGGTCTCGGACGTTCCCGGCGAGTCCCGCCAGCTCTACGTGACCAGCCTGACCGCCAAGAGCCCGACGCCGGACGTCTTCGCGCTCGACGTGATCTGGGCCGGCGAGTTCGCCCAGCGCGGATGGCTCGAGCCGCTGAACGGCTACTTCTCCGACGACGAGCTCTCCAAGTTCAACCAGTCGTTCCTGCGGCCGCCACGGTCGACGGCAAGGTCTATGCCGCGCCGCTCTATGTCGACGGCACGCACCTCTTCTATCGGACGGATCTGCTCGACAAATACGGGCTGCAGCCACCGAAGACGTGGGAAGAGCTGATCGCCGACGCGAAGACCGTGATGGACGGCGAGAAGAACCCGCAGCTCTACGGCTTCGTCTCCATGTGGGCGAAGATCGAGGGCCTGTTCATGAACTGGCTTTCCTTCATCAACGGTAACGGCGGCAGCTTCTTCGACGCCGACGGCAATGTCGCGGTGAACTCGCCCGAGGCGATCGAGGCGACGCAGACGATGGTCGACATCATCTACAAGGACAAGATCGCGCCGGAGTCGATCCTCAACGCCAAGCCCGACGATGCCCGCACGCTCTTCCAGCAGGGCCGCGCCGTCTTCCTCATGGTGCAGGACTTCGTCTACGCGCCGCTTAATGCGGACGACAGCCCCGTAAAGGGCAAGTTCGACTTCAAGCGCAACCCCTATCTTCGAGGGCCATCCGGACGCGCATTCGACCGCCATGGGCGGCTGGCTGCTGGCGGTGAACGCCAACTCCGAGCACAAGGAGGCAGGCGATGAAGCTAGTGAAGAAGTTCACGTCGGCGGAAAGCCAGCTTTGGGCGGCGCTCAACGCGAACCGTGCACCGGCCCGCTCCGACGTCTACGGCGCGCCTGAGCTTCAAGGGGCCAAGGTGCTCACCAAGCTCGGCGATGACTATGATGTCGGCGTCGTGCGCCCCTCCGCTGCAGACCGGCAACCTCTACTCGCAGGTCTCCGACACGATGCAGATCGAGATCACCAACGCGCTGCATCAGGAGAAGCCGCGGAAGCAGGCGATGAACGACGCCGCTGAAACGCTGAAGGGCATCCTGAGCAAGTAGGCGCCCGGAGCGTCGCAAGGGCGTCGGGCAAATCCCGCCCGACACCCCTGACGCTGGACGATTTCCTTGCCTCTCACCCGCACGCTCGACCGGCCGCGGCATGTGGCGCTGGCGACCTTCGTCACGCCCACCATGATCTTGATCGCGGTGGTGCTGGTCTATCCGGTCGTCCAGTCCTTCGTGCTGAGCCTCGGCACATTCGAGCATCGATGGCTCCTAGCCCTACCGCTTCGTCGGACTCGAGCACTATGCGAAGCTCATGCACGACGGGCGCTTCTGGAACGCCCTCGGCGTCACCTTCACCTTCGCCGGCCTCAGCATCCCGTTCGAGCTGCTGCTTGGCATCGGCCTTGCGGTCCTCATGAACGAGAGCTTCCGCGGCAAGGGCGTCGCGCGGCTCGCAGTGCTCTTCCCTTGGGCGCTGCCAACGGCGCTCAACGCGCTGATGTGGCGGTGGATGTTCAACAGCGGATTACGGGGTCTTCAACGCAGTCGCGCTGCAGAGCGGATTGGCCGAACGGCCGATCAACTGGCTGGGCGAGCCCTGGCTCGCCATGGGCGTCGATGGTCGTTCGTCTCCGTCTGGAAGACGAGCTCCTTCATGGCGCTGATCATCCTGGCGGGGCTGCAAGCGATCCCGCGGGACATCTACGAGGCCGGCCGCATGGACGGCATGTCGCGCTGGCAGGAATTTCGCGAGATCACCTTGCCGCTGTTGCGCGCTCCGATCCTGGCTGCGCTCGTCATCCGCTCGATGGACGCGCTGCAGAACCTTCGAGCTGCCTTTCAATCTGACCGAAGGCGGTCCGGTCGACGCGACGGAGAGCCTTGTCGCTCTACGCCTACAAGGTGATCTTCAGCTACCTCGATTTCAATTTCGGCGCCGCGGTCGTGGTCGTGCAGTTCCTCGTCATCTTCGCGATGAGCCTCGTCTACATCTTCGCGCTGCGCGGAAGGGACTGAGGCATGGCGGGCAGAAAGCCCGCGCTTCGCGCTTTACGCGTCTGGTCATCCTCTCCGCCGTCGTGTCGTTCTTGCCGATCGTCTGGCTGATCCTGACGTCGCTCAAGACGTCAGCGCCGGCATCTATGCCTGGCCGCCGCAGTACCTGCCCGACCCGCTCACCCTCAAGAACTACATCACGATCATCACGCAGTCGCCGGAGCTGCTGCTCTACGTGGTGAACAGCTTCATCGTCGGGAGTTGGCGTCACGGCGCTGACGCTCGATCGTCGGAGGGCCTCGCGTCCTATGCGCTTTCGCGATTCGGGCTGAGATATGCCGGGGCGATCATGCTGGGCATCCTCGCGGTGTCGATGTTCCCGCCAGTCGCGCTGCTACCGGCGATGTTCAAGACCTTCCTGCAGCTTGGGCTGCTCAACACCTATGCCGGGCTTATCCTCGCGCATACCGGCCTGTTCCTGCCCATCGCGGTATGGATGCTGGCGAGCTATTTCTCGTCGATGCCGAAGGAGATCGAGGAGGCCGCCCGGCTCGACGGGATGGGCTTCCTTCGTATCTTCCTGACCGTAGTCGTGCCGCTCTCCTGGCCCGGCTTCGTCGCGACCGGGCTGATCGTCTTCATCTTCTCCTGGAACGAATTCCCGCTCGCGCTGGTGCTGATGACGCAGAACGCGATGCGCACCGCGCCGGTCGGCATCTCGCTCTACCCGGGCGAATATGCCTTCCCGTGGGAGACGATCTCCACCGCCACGGTGCTCGCGATCGTGCCGATCCTGGTGGTGACGGCGATCTTCCAGAAACAGATCGTCGGCGGCCTGACCGCCGGCATCGGCAAGTGAGCACGGCATGGCCGAAGTTCGAGCTGACAGGACATCGGAAAGCGCTTCGGCGCGGCGAAGGTCGTCGAGGGCGTGGACCTGACGGTCGCCGACGGCGAGTTCCTGGTCCTCCTCGGACCCTTCCGGCTGCGGCAAGTCGACGATCCTTCAGAATGATCGCCGGCCTTGAGAGCATTTCCATCGGCGAGCTCGGATCGGCGGCACGCGCATGAACGAGGTCGACCCGAAGGACCGCGGCGTCGCCATGGTGTTCCAGAACTACGCGCTCTACCCGCACAAGACCGTGCGCGAGAACATGGGCATGGCGCTGAAGCTGAAGAAGACGCCGCGCGAGGAAATGAACCGCGCGCGTCGAGAATCGGTCGCCGAGATGCTCGGCCTCGACCGAATATCTCGAACGCAAGCCGGCGGCGCTCTCCGGTGGCCAGCGACAGCGCGTGGCGATCGGCCGTGCCATCGTGCGCACGCCCGAAGTGTTCCTCTTCGACGAGCCGCTCTCCAACCTCGACGCCAAGCTTCGCATCCGGATGCGCATGGAGTTGCAGCAGCTGCACGACGCGGCTCGGCGTCACCGCGATCTATGTCACGCACGACCAGATCGAGGCGATGACGCTCGCCGACCGCATCGTCATCATGAACGCCGGCCGTGTCGCTCAGGTCGGCACCCCGCGCGAGGTCTACGAGACGCCCGCCGACATGTTCGTAGCCGGCTTCATCGGCAGCCCCGCGATGAATTTCCTTACGCTGCACCGCGATTCTGCCGACGGCTGGAAATCGCAGGACGGCGCGCTCGCTGCTGCCGGCTATCTCCGGCATCGAAGTCGGATGCGCGACCGCGTCGTGCTCGGGTCGGCCCGAGCATCTGGAGGTCGAGCTCGCCGTCGCAAGCTGCGCCGGTCGACCCCTGGACCTTCGATGCGGAGTCGCGCTCGCCGAGCTGCTCGGCGCCGATGCGCTGCTCAACCTCCGCATCGGCGAAGAGGAGCTTCTCGCCCGCGTCAACGGCACCGAGCACGCCGAGCAGGGCGAGCGGTGCGTGTCGCTTTCGACACCGCGCGGCTGCACGTCTTCGACCCGGCTTCGAGTTGGCGTTGCCGCGCCGGCGCTGACCGCCCCTTTTCTCGAAAACGAAGAGCCAGACTGGAATCGACGATGCGACCCAAACATCCTCTTCATCATGTCCGACGATCACGCCGCGCGGGCGATCTCCGCCTATGGCGGCGGGCTGAACCACACGCCCAATATCGATCGCCTAGCCAAGGAGGGCATGCGCCACGACGCGACCTATGTGACGAACTCGATCTGCACGCCGAGCCGCGCCTCGATCCTGACCGGCACCTACAACCACGTGAACTGCGTCACGACGCTCGAGACCCATATCGACAATCGCCTGCCAAACGTCGCCAAGCATCTTAGCGCCGGCGGCTATCGCACCGCCATCTTCGGCAAGTGGCATCTTGGGCGAGGGCAAGGCACATGAGCCAACCGGTTTCGACGAATGGTGCGTGCTTCCCGGCCAGGGCGAATATTTCGATCCGATGATGATCGACGCGAACGGCGCGCGGCAGTCACCCGGGCTACGTGACGGAATCATCACCGACATTTGCCTCGACTTCATCGACCGGCGCGACGACCGGCCTTTCTTCCTGATTGTGCCACCACAAGGCGCCGCATCGCAGTTTCGAGCCGCATCCGAAATATCGGCAGAAGTGGGCCGACGAAGACCTGCCAGTCCCGGAGACGTTCAACGACGACTACACCAACCGCGCGCGCGGCCGCGGCGGCGGCGAAGATGCGCATCCGCCAGGACATGACCTACATGGACCTTGGGCTCGTCCAGCCGGAGGGCGGCGACGAGGTAGGCGCGCTGATGACCAACTATTGGAGCATGCGCAAGGTGCCCCAGATCGAGCATGGAGAGACCATCACGCTGATCTGCGCAGAGACCGGTGCCCATTTCACCTTCGACGACCCGCAGGCGCTTGGCCGAGTTCAAATACCAGCGCTACATGAAGCGCTATCTGCGCACCATCCAGTCGATCGACGACAGCGTCGGGCGGCTGCTCGACAAGCTCGACGAGGCGGGCCTCGCCGAGAACACGCTCGTCATCTACACCTCCGACCAGGGCTTTTTCCTGGGTGAGCACGGCTGGTTCGACAAGCGCTTCATGTACCGAGGAATCGCTCCAGATGCCGTTCCTGGTACGCCATCCGGCGTCAATTCCGGCCGGTGCGACCAGCCGCGACATTGCCTGCAACGTCGACTTTGCGCCGACCTTTCTCGACTATGCCGGCCTGCCGGTTCCGAACTACATGCAGGGGCGCAGCCTGAAGCCCGTCTTCGAAAGCAAACGGCCCGCCGACTGGCCGGACGCCGCGTACCATCGCTACTGGATGCATAACGATGAGATCCATGAGGCGTGGGCGCACTACGGAGTTCGCGATGGGCGCTACAAGCTGATCTACTGGTACAACGACGATCTCGGCCAGTTGGGCGCACGGCCGAACGGCGCCCCGCCGGAATGGGAGCTCTTCGACTGCCAAGAAGACCCCTTCGAGCTAATGAACCGCGCCCGCGATCCGGCGTATGAAGATGTCTTTCGCGATATGCTTGCCAAGCTTGACGCCAAGATGGAGGAGATTGGCGACGTGCCCGAGCATGACAGCAAGGCTGTGCTGCAGACGCTCTTCGAAAATCGTGCGCTTGCGGAAGCATCGATCTGATGAGTTGCTGCGCGCAGGAACTTGGCCAGCGGCGTCCGACCGGCGCGGAACTGCGTGCCCCGGCTGCGATCGCCGAGATCGCCGATGGTCGACTTCCCTTCACGCACAGCGTTCGCGGGAGGACGCAGCCACGTCGGCACCGACCGACCGGTGATTCCCCAAGACGGCGAGAGGCCAGGGCGCGAGGTGACGCTCGCGCCATTCGAGGCTGAGACCGTGCCGGTCACGAACGCGCGCTTCGCCGCCTTCGTTATCGCAACGGGCTACGTTACGGAGGCCGAGCGCTTTGGCTGGGCGCCGGTGTTTCGGCCGCTCCTGCCAGATCCAGACGTCGTCCCGATGTCGAATACATCGACACCTTGGTGGGGAAGGGCCGATGGCGCCGCATGGTTCTCGCCCGAGGGCCCGGGCACCCAGGTGCTCGACCGCGCTCAGCACCCGGTCGTTCATGTCTCTTGGTCCGACGCTTTGGCTTTTGCTGCCTGGGCCGGTGGCCGACTGCCGAGCGAAGCGGAGTGGGAACATGCCGCGCGCGGCGGGCTCCTCGATCCGCGCTTTCCGTGGGGACAGGAGGAACCAGACGATACGGACTTCCTGCCGTGCAACATCTGGCAGGGGCGCTTTCCGATCGAAAATACAAGAGCTGATGGCTGGATGGGGACCTCGCCGGTGGGAAGCTTCGCACCGAACGGTGCGGGACTCTACGACTTGGCTGGTAATGTCTGGGAATGGACGGCCGACGCCTTCCGCGTCCATTCGCTTTCCCGCATCGCCAAGGCGCGCAATAAGCAAGCGAGCGCGCTGAACGAAAGGGTCATGAAGGGCGGCAGCTTCCTCTGCCATAAGAGCTACTGCTACCGCTACCGCATTGCAGGGCGTTCCGCCGTAGCCGCCGACAGCGGGGCGAGCAACACCGGGCTGCGGGTCTTCTACGACCGAAGCTGACATCCCGTTCCGAGAAGACGGACATGTTGGGAGGGGAGGGTGGCGTCTTGGCAGCCCTTGTTCTCCCGAAAGCGCATTTAGCGAAGTCGCGATCGCGCGGAGATGTGTATGTCGGAGAAGGGTGGGTACGAGCCCAAGATCTGATTCCCCGAGTGGCTCCCGGCACGAACGTCGGCAAAATTGGCGGCGCGTCGTCGTTTCAGGCGCAGGACCGAAGGCGATAGTGCATCTCGGGGCGGTGAGGGGAAAGGCGGCAGCACTCCTCCGCTACCAAATGCACGATATTCTGCGCGGTGGCGCTCCAATCTACGACGACGCACTCCCAATGGCGGGAGGTCGATACGCGCTCAAGAGCCGGTACAAGGGGGGCATAGGCGGCCTCCGCAGCAATGGGTTGGCGACCGATCACTTAGGCCGGTCTGGCCCCATCAGTTCGAAGCTGAAACTGGGTGCATCTCGTCGGGGGGACCGGCTCCGCTGCCAAGCCCCCGACACTGCGATCCAGAACTCCGAAAGGACATCAGCTGGTTTGCGCTGCGTCGCAACCGTGAGCAGGTTATCGCCTAAACTGGACCGGTTTCACCAGCGTGGGCTGTGGTCGTTGCCTGAACCGTTCCGACCACGGCTTCTCTTTGTGCGCCAGAGTACCTATGAGCCGACCATGCGCATTGCGTCTTGGAGGCGCCTGCGCTTCTGATGCTCGGCGAGCTCGGCAGCAAGGAGATCGGAGCCGCTGAAGGACCTCACATCAGACCCTGGCCCTTGAAGCTCACGTGCCCTTCGCGGCCGATGATCAGGTGATCGTGCACGGCGATGCCGAGCGGCTTGCCGATATCGATGATCGTATTCGTCATCTGGATATCCGCCCGCGAGGGGGTCGGATCGCCTGACGGATGGTTGTGGACGAGGATGAGCGCAGTCGCCGAAAGTTCCAGTGCTCGGCGGATCACCTCGCGCGGGTAGACCGGTGTGTGGTCGACCGTGCCGGTCTGCTGAACTTCGTCGGCGAGGAGCTGGTTCTTCTTGTCGAGGAAAAGGATGCGGAACTGCTCGCGCTCTTCGAAGGCCATGGCCGTGCGGCAATAGTCGAGAAGCGCGGACCAGGAAGAGAGCAGCGTGCGCTTCCTGACCGCTTCGCCGGCGATCCGCTCGGCGAAGGCGCGGATGAGCTTCAGCTCGTCCACCACGCGGTCGCCGACGCCGTCGATCTCCTTCAGCCGCTCGCGCGAGGCGGCGAGCACCTCGCTCAGCGTCCCGAAGCGCTTCAACAGCGCCTTGGCCATGGGCTTGGTGTCGCCGCGCAGGATGGCGCGAAAGAGCGCCATCTCAAGAAGCTCATAGTCCGCGAGCGCCGAGGCGCCCTTGTCGCGGAAGCGCGTGCGGAGCCGGTCGCGATGTCCGTGGAAATGGGGGAGCCCGCCTGCGTCGTGCAACTCCGCCATGGATGGCTCCGGCGGTCAGGCGTCCTTCCAGGGCAGCCAGGAGCGGCCGGAAGGCGAAAGCGTGAAGATTTCCACGCCGGTCTCGGTCACGCCGACCGTGTGCTCGAACTGGGCCGAGAGCGAGCGGTCGCGTGTGACGGCTGTCCAGCCATCGGAGAGAAGCTTCACATGCGGGCGGCCGAGATTGATCATCGGCTCGACCGTGAAGATCATGCCCGGCTTGATCTCCTGTCCCTCACCCTTCTGGCCGTAGTGCAGGACATTGGGCGGCTCGTGGAATGCGCGGCCGACGCCGTGGCCGCAGAAGTCGCGCACGACCGAGCAGCGCTGCGCCTCCGCAAAGGTCTGGATTGCGTGGCCGATGTCACCCATGCGTCCGCCCGGGCGGATCGCCTCGACCCCGCGCATCAGGCACTCATAGGTCACCTCGATCAGCCGTTCGGCGGCGCGCTTCGGGCGGCCGGCGCCGTACATGCGGCTTGAATCGCCGTGCCAGCCGTCGAGCACGAAGGTCACGTCGATGTTGACGATGTCTCCCTCGCGAAGCGGCTTCTCGTTCGGAATGCCATGGCAGACGACGTGGTTGACGGAGGTGCAGCTCGCCTTGCGGTAGCCGCGGTAGTTGAGCGTCGCCGGGTAAGCGCCGTGTTTCATGCCAAAATCGAAGATGAAGTCGTCGATCGCCTGCGTGGTCACGCCGGGCTTCACCATGTCGTAAATCTGGTCGAGGCACTCGGCCGCGAGGCGGCCGGCCTTGCGCATGCCCTTGAATCCGTCGGGGCCGTAGTAGGTTATGGCGTTCGACTGGCGGGCGACGCCCGTCATGATTTCCTGCATGGCATCCGGCTCGATCTCGGTTTGCGCATAAGCTAATGCATCGGCTCGCCTCTTTTAAGAGCCTCGGGCAGGGAAAGATCAATGGAGAAAGCGCCGACAGCCGCAATCCTCATTATCGGCGACGAAATTCTGTCCGGCCGGACCAAGGACAAGAATATCGGCTTCATTGCCGATACTTTGACCGATATCGGCATCGACCTCGAGGAAGTCCGGATCGTCGCCGACCGGGAGGAGGCGATCGTGGAGGCGGTGCAGGCGCTCTCCGGGCGCTACGATTTTCTATTAACCTCTGGCGGAATCGGCCCAACCCACGACGACATCACCGCAAACTCGGTGGCAAAGGCGCTGGGCGTCCCGATCGGTGTGGACCAGCGCGCGGTCGACCTTCTGGTGCCGTTCTGGAAGTCGCGGGGGATCGAGCCCAACGAGAGCCGGCTCCGCATGGCACGCGTCCCGGAGGGAGCGACCCTCATCCCGAACTCGGTCTCCGTCGCACCGGGCTTTCGGATCAAGAACATCTTCGTCATGGCGGGCGTGCCGGCAATCATGCAGGCGATGATGGACGAGGTGGTGAAGGTGCTGCCGACGTCGGCACCAGTCCTCTCCGTAACGATCGAGGCGGGGCGAGGGGAGGGAGAGATCGCCGTGCCTGCGGCGAACGTGCAGAAGCAATTCCCGAACGTCCGCATCGGCTCCTATCCTTACCACGACGGCAAAAGGTTCACGACGCGGCTGGTGCTGCGCTCGCGCGATCAGGCACTGCTCGACGCAGCAAAGGCGGCGCTCGAAGCGGCGCTCTCGAACTCTTTGAGGGTCGGCGAGCGGCTCAGATCGCGTCGAGGATCGCTGCCGGCTCGATCCGCTTCCGGAAATCGGGCTCCACGAAGCTCGCCTTGATACGCCCGTCAGGAGCAATGACGTAGGTGGCGGGGATCGGGACCATCCAGCCGTTGTTCCCCTGGAATGCGTCGAGGTGCCAGTCGATGCTCCGGTAGAGCGTGCGCACCTCGTCGCCGCACCAGACGACGAGGCCGAGCGACATGGCGTAGGCGTTGTCCATGTCGGAGAGGAGCGGGAAGGGGAGATCGAGCTCTTCCTTCAGCTCGCGAACGTAATGCTGGCGGTCCGGCGTGATGGCGAGCATCGCGCCGCCGCGGCGTGTTACTTCGTCGTGGATGCCGCGCATGCTCTCGAATTCGACGCGGCAATAGGTGCACCAGTGTCCGCGGTTGAGGCTGATGACGACGGACTTCGCCGTCCTGAAGTCGCCGAGGCCGACGAGCCGGCCGGCGTCGTCCGGCAGCATGAAGGGCGGAAGCGTGTCGCCCGTCTTCGGCGCGTGCGCGCCTGCGCTCCCGGCCACGAGCCGTGCGACAAGCTTGTCATAGGCCTTCGCGAAAGCGGGGTAGTCGGCGCTGACGCGCCGGTTCTCCGCCGCCATCTTGCGCGCCATCGCATCCTTTGCCGGCAGCGCTTCGTTCGTCACGCCAGATCCCTTCGAAAGAGCACTCGCGGGATCACCTAGCACACGCGCGGGACGCGAGAAATCCGCCGTGGCGAGCTTCGGCGCGCGCTTTGCGAAGTGGGCCGAAAGGCTGTCGACCTGCGAGGGCCGGCGCGGTATCTCGTCCCGGTTGGATCGGCGTCGCCAAGGGGGCACAGATGGCCGGGGAAAAGGCATTTCCCGTAACTTGGGAGGAATTCCATCGCGATGCGCGGGCACTTGCCTGGCGGCTTGCCGGCGCGGGGCCGTTTTCGGCGATCGTCTGCATTACGCGCGGCGGGCTGGTGCCGGCGGCAATCGTCTCGCGCGAGCTTGAGATCCGCGTCATCGAGACGGTCTGCGTCGCCTCTTATCACGACTACAAGAACCAGGGTGACACCGACGTGCTGAAGACGATCTCCGATGCCGTCGTGAAGGCGGCGGGCGAAGCCGGGGAGGGCGTCCTCATCGTCGACGACCTCGTCGACACGGGGCGCACCGCCTCGATCGTGCGCGGCATGCTGCCCAAGGCGCACTTCGCCACCGTCTACGCCAAGCCGCAGGGCCGGCCGGTGGTCGATACCTTCGTCACCGAGGTGTCGCAGGACACCTGGATCTATTTCCCCTGGGACATGGGCTATTCGTTCCAGCCGCCGATCAAGGGCGGGGCGGCGGGCTAAGGTTCAGCCCAGGCGCTCGCGGGCGAGTTTTGCGCCGGCGCCGAGCGCCTGAAGCTTGGCGAAGGCGAGCTCCCAGCGCATCGGAGCCATGCCGCAATTGGTGCAGGGCTGGATACGCTTCTTAGGCACGAACTTCGTCGCCTGCTCGATGGTCGCCGCGACCTCCTCCGGCGTCTCGACATGGTCGCTTGCCACGTCGATCACGCCGACGAGCACGTCCTTGCCTTCAAGGAGCGCAATCAGGTCCATCGGCACGCGCGAGTTCTTCGCCTCGATCGACACCTGGCCGATGCGGCTTTGAGCGAGCGCCGGGAAGATCGCCTCGTATTGCCGCCACTCGGAACCGAGCGTCCCCTTCCAGTCGATGTTCTCCTTGATGCCGTAGCCGTAGCAGATGTGGACGGCGGTCTTGCAGGAGAGGCCTTCGATGGCGCGGTGCAGCGCCGCGATCCCCCAGTCCTTCACGGCATCCATGTAGACGTTGAAGGCCGGCTCATCGAACTGGATGACGTCGACGCCATCCTTCTCCAGCGCGCGCGCCTCCTCGTTCAGGAGCGCGGCGAAGGCCATCGCCATCCTGTCGCGGTCGCCGTAGTGCTCGTCGGCGATCGTGTCGACGATGGTCATGGGACCGGGCATGGTGATCTTGAGCTTTCGCGTGGTGTGCGCGCGCGCAAGCCGGGCCTCGGCGGCGTGCACGCGGCCCTTCAGCGTGAGCTCGCCGACGACGCGCGGCACCATCGCGGTGTAGCGATTGTCGCGAATCCCCATTGCGACCTTGTGCGAGAAGTCGATGCCGTCAACGAACTCCAGGAAGCCGTGGACGAAGTGCTGACGCGACTGCTCGCCGTCCGACACGATGTCGATGCCGGCATCCTCCTGCAGCTTCAGGACGAGCAGCGTGGCGTTTGCTTTTGCTCGCGCCAGGTCATCGCCCTCGAAGCGCCAGGGAGCCCAGAGGCGGTTCGGCTCTGCGAGCCAGAAGGGTTTCGGCAGCGAGCCGGCGATAGTGGTCGGGAAGAGGGTCATCGCCGCAAGCCTGCCACGGATTGGCGGAGATGTCTCGATGAAGGGCGGGGCGCCGGCTCAACCTCCCCTTCGAGGGGGAGGTCAAGCAGCGTCCCGTTTGGTCAGGCGGCGTAGGCCGCGTGATGGGCATGCGGGCCGCAGGAATACGCGATCGCGGCGACATGCCGGTGGTCCGTGCCGCAGCAGCCGCCAAGCACGGTGATGTGCGGAAGCCGCTTCAGAAGCTCTGCGTGCTCGTAGCCGAGCTCCACCGGATTGCCGTCGTCCAGCGTGGTCGCTGCGTCGAGCTCGGCGTGGCTCATCTTTGAAGCATTGGCGCGGAGCCCCCGGATGCGCTTCACCCAAGGCTCGCCAGCCTTGAGGGCGGCGGCGAAATGTGTCGGGTGGGCGCAGTTGATCATGTAGTAGGCCGGAGCCGTGCCGCTCGCGCGGTCGACCGCGAGGATCGCGTCCTTCAGCGACTGGCCGGTCGGCAGCTTGCCGTCGGTTTCCAGCGTGAAGGAGATCACGGACGGCATGCCGGCCAGGTCTGCTGCGCGCGCGATGCCGATCGCCTCCTCCACGTTGGTCATCGTGATGGCGGAAACCATGTCGGCCGCGGTATCGCGGAAAATCGCGATCTGCTCGGAATGGTAGTCCTCGGCCTCCGCCGTGCTCATCGCCGTGTCGGGGCTGTAGCCGTCGCCGCGCGGGCCGATGCAGCCGGATAGCACCATCGGCGAATGCTTTCTCTCCAGCTCGTCGCGGAGCCCGGCGATCAAAGCGATCGACTGCCTGTTGAGGCGCTGGAGCTCGCGGAGTGTCACCCCGAGCTTCGCCGCCCAGTCGCGGCTCGCGCGCCAGGTCGTGCTCTCGAAGATGAAGCCGGCGCCGATCTCTTGCGCGATCGACGCGTAGCGGCGGAAATATGTGCGCAGGCGGTCGCGTCCCTCCGGCGTCTTCATCATGTGGATGGAAGAGAAGTGCGGAAGGTCGATCTTGTCGACGAAGACCAGAGTCGTCTCGAGTCCACCGTCGGTCAGGAAGAGCTTGCCGTCGAGTTGGGGAAGAGCGTTTCTATAGCGCGCGATCATCGTATTTCCTCGTTTCCGATGCGCGGCGAGAGGCGCGGCGCGTTGTGCGCGTCGAGCTTTCCGTCCGCGTAGAGCAGGCCGCCGATGCCGCTGCCTATTGGCGGCGGCGCTCTGGAAACTACCGATTGCTGCGGTTGGAACTAGCTGTCGCGCGGTCAACGAAGCGCTGAAATATTGTTTCTCTAGAGAGGCCTACGTTTCCGAATAGCGACGAAACACTTTTCGGGCAGTGACGAAACATTCCGCTCAGACAACTTGACCTATGGTCCAGTTGCCATGTTGCAAATTCCAGCACGAAGGCGCGGGGACACGCGCGATCGTATTCTCGAGACCGCCGAGGAGGCGGTGCTCGCGAAGGGATTCGCCGCGACCTCGATCGAGGAGATCATCGCAGCCGTTGGCATCACGAAGAGCGGCTTCTTCTATCACTTCAAGGAGAAGCGCGACCTCGCCAAGGCGCTGCTCGAGCGCTACCTTGCGCAGGACCGCGCTGTTCTCGACGAGCTCTTCCGCCGCGGCGACGAGCTGAACGACGATCCCCTCCACGGCTTCCTCGTCGGCCTGAAACTCTTCGCAGAGATGATGGCGAGCCTGCCGGCGGCGCATCCGGGCTGCCTCGCCGCCTCTTTCACCTACCAGGACCAGCTCTTCAACCAGGATATCCGGCGACTCAACGCCGAGGGCCTGCTCGCCTGGCGCGCGCGGTTCCGCGAGCGGCTGGAGATAATCGCCAAGCGCTATCCGCCGAAGACCGAGGTGGACCTCGAGGCGCTCGCGGATATGGCCGCGACGCTGGTCGAAGGCGGCATCATCCTCGGCCGCGCGCTCAAGGACGCGACGATCCTCCCCAAGCAGGTGATGCTCTACCGCGAGCTGATCCGCGCGCTCTTCTTACCCGCCTGAGCTTTCGCTTATTCTTTAATGCCGCTCGTCGTAGGACGGGCGCGAAGCGGGCGTGGCGAAACCGGTAGACGCAAGGGACTTAAAATCCCTCGGCCCACAGGCCATGCGGGTTCGACTCCCGCCGCCCGCACCAACTGGCCGCGCAATGCCTGGCTACGCAGATATCCGAATTGACAGGTGCGGCGGCATGACGGATCGAAGAGGGGCGTTCGCAGGTTCGCGATCCTTCTAGAGGAGCGCGCCATTGAATATCGCCAGCCAGCGGTCTTTTCCCGAGCCGGACGTGAGGGCCGTGGAAATCCGCGTGCGCGGGCGGGTTCAGGGCGTCGGCTTCCGCCCGGCGGTATGGCGGCTTGCCACCGAGCTCGGTCTCGCTGGCGAGGTGCTGAACGACGCTGAGGGCGTTCTGATCCGCGTGCGGGGAGGGGTGGCGGAAATCGCCGCCTTCGTCGCGCGGGTCAAAGACGAGCCGCCGCCGCTCGCGGCCATCGAGGCGGTGGAGACGCGCGATTTCTCTGGCGACCTGCCGGTGGACTTCCGCATCGTCGAAAGCATCGCTGGGGCGGCACGCACGCAGGTCTCGCCAGACGCTGCGATCTGTCCGGCCTGCGCTGCAAGAAGTGCTCGATCCGTCAGAGCGGCGCTACCTCTATCCCTTCACCAACTGCACGCATTGCGGGCCGCGGCTTTCGATCGTGGAGGGCATCCCCTATGACCGCGCCACGACGACGATGGTGGCGTTCCCGCTCTGTGACGCGTGCGTTGAAGATTATCGCGAGCCGCGCGACCGCAGGTTCCATGCCGAAGCGATCGCGTGCCCGACCTGCGGGCCGCAGGCAACGCTCGTCCGGTTGGATGGCGAGGCGGTGGGCTTCGACGGGCTTTCGGCGCGGGACGATGTCGATCTTGCCGCGATCCTGATCCGGCGAGGAGAGATCGTCGCGATCAAGGGGCTCGGCGGCTATCAACTCGCCTGCGATGCGACCAACACCGACGCTGTTGCACGGATGCGCAAGGCGAAGCGGCGCGACGCGAAGCCCTTCGCCTTGATGGCGCGCGATCTCGACGTCGTCCGCCGCTACTGCAGTGCCGGTCCGGCGGAAGACGCGGTGCTCGCGAGCTCTGAAGCGCCGATTGTCCTGCTCGATGCGACGGGACCGGAGCGGCTGCCGGAGGCGGTGGCGCCCGGCCTCACGACGCTTGGCTTCATGCTGCCGACGACGCCGCTGCATCTCCTCCTGCTGCGCGACATCGACGGCCCGGTGGTGATGACCAGCGGCAATCTTTCCGACGAGCCGCAGGTCATCGATGACGACGAAATGCGCGTGCGGCTTCGCGGCATCGCGCCTACCGCGCTGATGCACGATCGGGCGATCGCCAACCGCGTCGACGATTCCGTCGTGCGCTTCATGGCCGGCGCGCCGCGGCTCCTGCGCCGCGCGCGCGGCTATGCGCCGGCACCGATCCGGCTCCCCGAGGGCATGGAGGTTGCGCCCGAGATCCTCGCTTTCGGTGGCGAGCTGAAGGCGACCTTCTGTCTGGTCAAGAACGGCGAAGCGGTGCTTTCACAGCACCAGGGCGACCTGGAAGATGTCGCGACTTACGACGATTACTGCCGCAACCTTGCGCTCTACGCGGAGCTCTTCGACCACAAGCCGGCGGCGCTCGTTGCCGACCGCCACCCCGAATACCTCTCGGCCAAGCTCGCGCGGTCTCGCGCAGAGGCCGAGCGCCTGCCGTTGATCGAGGTGCAGCACCACCATGCGCATGTTGCGGCCTGTCTGGCGGAGAATTCTTATCGGCTCGACGCGCCGCCGGTGCTCGGCATCGTGCTCGATGGCCTCGGCTATGGAGACGATGGCGAAATCTGGGGCGGCGAGTTCCTGCTCGCCGACTATCGCGGCTTCGCGCGGCTTGGCGCGTTTAAGCCGGTCGCCATGCCGGGCGGCGCGCAGGCGGTGCGCGAGCCGTGGCGGAACCTTTATGCACATCTGACGGCCGGGATGGGCTGGGTGCGGCTCTCGGCGGATTTTGCTGAACTTGAGCTTTATCAAAGTCTTGCGGATCGGCCGCGTGCAACCATCGACGCCATGATCAAAAATGGGATCAATGCGCCGCTCGCCTCATCCTGCGGCCGGCTTTTCGACGCGGTCGCCGCGGCGCTCGGCGTTTGCTTCGAGCGGCAGGGCTATGAGGGCGAGGCGGCGGCGCGGCTCGAGGCGCTGGTGGACGAACGAACACTGCGCGAGGAAGACGATGCGCGGGCTTATCCGTTCGGCGTCGATGATCGCGACGAAACCGGCTTGGCGATTTTGAAGGCGCAGCCGATGTGGGACGCGCTGCTCGGCGACCTGACGCGGAAGGTTCCCGTGCCCGTCATAGCCGCGCGTTTCCATAAGGGGCTCGCCAAGGCAGTTGTGGCGATGGCGAAAAAGCTTGCACGTCGCGACGACGAGGCGTCCCCTCGCTTCGATACGGTGGCGCTGACTGGCGGCTGCTTCCAGAACCGCGTGCTCTTCGAGGATGTGCATCGCCGCCTTGAGGCGGAGGGCTTTCGCGTGCTCTCGCATTCTCGCGTTCCCGCCAATGATGGCGGACTCGCGCTCGGGCAGGCGGCGGTCGCCGCGGCGACGCTTGCAGGCGCGCGCAACAACCAGAGCGAAGGGAGCACGGCATGTGCCTCGGCATTCCCGGCCTGATCGTCAGGATCGACGACGCGGCGAAGATGCTCGCCACCGTCGATATCGGCGGCGTCAGGCGGCAGATCAACATGGTCTGCGTGGTCGATGACGCGCATCCGATCGAGGATTGCGTCGGCGACTGGGTGCTGATCCACGTCGGCTTCGCCATGAGCCGCATCGACGAAGAGCAGGCGATGGAGACGCTGAAAATCCTGACGGAGCTCGGTGAGGCGCAGGCGGAGGTTGAAGCGATGCGCGCTTCTTCTGCCGCGCTTGCCGACGCGCAGTAGGAGGGTCGCGGGCCATGAAATACGTCGACGAGTTCCGCGACCGCGACAAGGCGAAGACTCTCGTCGCCGAGATCGAGACGCTGGTCTCGGAGATCGACATCGCGAAAGAGCGCCCGATCCATCTGATGGAGATCTGCGGCGGTCACACGCATTCGATCTTCCGCTACGGCATCGAAGGGATGCTGCCGAAGGAGATCGAGCTGGTGCACGGGCCGGGCTGCCCGGTCTGCGTGCTTCCGATGGGCCGCGTCGACGATTGCGTCTCCATCGCCGAGCGGCCCGATGTCATCTTCACGACCTTCGGCGACGCGATGCGCGTGCCGGGCTCGAAGAAAAGCCTGATGCAGGCGAAGGGCGACGGCGCCGACGTGCGCATGGTCTATTCGCCGATGGATGCGCTTCAGATCGCGCGCAAGCACCCGGACAAGGACGTGGTGTTCTTCGCCATCGGCTTCGAGACGACGATGCCTTCGACCGCGCTCACGATCCTGCAGGCGGAGCGCGAGGGGATCGCCAACTTCTCCGTCTTCTGCAACCACATCACCATCGTGCCGACGATCAAGGCGATCCTCGACAGCCCGGACCTGAAGCTCGACGGCTTTCTCGGACCGGGCCACGTATCGATGGTGATCGGCACGGCTCCTTACGAGTTCATCGCGCGCTTCTACAAGAAGCCGATGGTGATCGCCGGCTTCGAGCCGCTCGACGTGCTGCAATCGATCTGGATGGCGCTGAAGCAGATCAAGGAAGGGCGCGCGGATATCGAGAACCAGTATGCGCGTATCGTGCCGGAGGCTGGGAACGCGCAGGCGCTTGCCGCCGTCGCCAAGGTCTATGAGCTGCGCGAGTTCTTCGAATGGCGCGGGCTCGGCTCGATCGACCATTCCGGCGTCAGGCTGCGCGAGGACTACGCGCATTTCGACGCGGAGCGGAAGTTCGCCATTCCCGGAGTGAAGATCGCCGACCCGGCGTCGTGCCAGTGCGGCGAGGTGCTGAAGGGGCTGATCAAACCGTGGCAGTGCAAGGTGTTCGGCACCGCCTGCACGCCGGAGACGCCGGTCGGCGCGCTGATGGTCTCGCCCGAGGGCGCCTGCGCCGCCTATTACCAATATGGCGGCGTGAAGCAGCAGACGATGCCGAAGAGGGGCGCGGCGTGAACGTCGTTCCGCTTCTTCGCACGCGGCCGCGCGGACGCGTGAACGTGCCCACCGTCACGCTTGCGCATGGCGGCGGCGGCAAGGCGATGAAGGACCTGATCGACGACGTCTTCGTCGGGGCCTTCGACAATCCGGCGCTGGCGCCGCTCGAAGATCAGGCGCGCTTCGATCTTGCAGCGCTCTCCGCCAAGGGCGACCGACTCGCCTTCACGACGGATTCCTTCGTCGTCGATCCGCTGTTCTTTCCGGGCGGGGACATCGGCAAGCTCGCGGTCTGCGGCACGGTCAACGATCTTGCCGTCGGCGGCGCGGTGCCGCTTTATCTCTCTTGTGCAATGATCATCGAGGAAGGCGTGCCGATCGAGACGCTGCGCAGAATCGCGCGCTCGATGGCAGAGGCGGCGGCGGAAGCCGGAGTCGCGATCGCGACGGGCGACACGAAGGTCGTGGAAAAGGGGGCTTGCGACAAGCTCTTCATCACCACGACAGGCATCGGCGTGATCGCACCGGAGCGTGTCTTCGGCGCGCATCTTGCGCGGCGGGGCGATGCTGTTCTCGTCAACGGGCTCCTCGGCGACCACGGCGCGGCGATCCTCGGCGCGCGCGGCGACATGGCGCTTGAGACGCTGATCGAAAGCGACTGCGCGCCGCTGAACGGTCTGATCGAGGCGCTGATCGAGGCAGCGCCCGGCGTGCGCTTCATCCGCGATGCGACGCGCGGGGGCGCGGCGACAGTCCTGAACGAGATCGCCGACGCTTCGCAGATCGCAATCGAGATCGACGAGGCGGCGACGCCGATCCGCACGGAGGTGAGGGGTTTCTGCGAAATCCTCGGGCTCGATCCGCTCTACCTCGCGAACGAGGGGAAGATCGTTGTGGTCACTCCGCCTGAGGAAGCGCAGGCCGCGCTCGCGGCGATGCGCGCGCACCCGCTTGGGGAGGGCGCGAGCATTATCGGCTCTGTTACGGACGGGCTCGCCGGCCGTGTGACCATGCAGACGGTGTTCGGCGGGCGGCGCATCGTCGATATGCTGGTCGGCGAACAGCTGCCGCGGATTTGCTGAGGGCTCACCGGTGCACGAACTCTCGATCTGTCGCAACATCGTCGCCATCGCGAGCGAAGCAGCGAACGGCCGCCGCGTGCGGCGCGTGACTCTGGAAATCGGCAAGCTCTCCGGCGTTGTCCCAGAAGCGGTGGCATTTTCCTTCGACGTGGCGGCGCAGGGGACGGCGCTTCAGGACGCGGCCCTCGATATTCGCGAAATCGAGGGGCGCGCGCGTTGTCTGGATTGCGGCGCGGAATTCCCGGCGGCAACGCTTTTCGACGCCTGCGTCTGCGGCTCCTACCGCATTGAGCGGCTCGCGGGCGGGGAGCTCAACGTCAAATCCATCGAGATCGAGGAGGCCGCCTGATGTGCGCGACGTGCGGCTGCGGCAACGGCGCGGCGACGACTATGCTCAATCTCCAAACCGGGGCCGAGACCGTGCTTTCGCCCGACGGTCATCATCACCACCATCATCACGAACACCATGAGCATCACCAGCACCACGATGCGCACGGGCATGCCCACGGCCACGCCCACGCGGAGGCCAGCACGATGATCGATCTCGAAGCACGCGTCCTCGCCAAGAACGACGCGCTTGCCGAGCGCAATCGCGCCTGGTTTTCCGGCCGCGAGATTCTCGCGCTGAACCTTGTGAGCGCGCCGGGCTCCGGCAAGACGACGCTGCTTGAGCGCACGATCCGCGATCTGAAGGACGAGCTGCCGCTCTGCGTGCTGGAAGGCGATCAGGCGACCGCGAACGACGCCGAGCGTATCCGCGCGGCCGGCGCGCCGGTGGTGCAGATCAACACCGGGGCCGGCTGCCATCTCGAAGCCGACATGGTGGCGCGCGGCGTCTCAGAGCTGAAGCCGGCGGCGGGCTCGGTGCTTCTCATCGAGAATGTCGGCAACCTCGTCTGTCCGGCGCTCTTCGATCTCGGCGAGCGCGCCAAGGTCGTGATCCTTTCGGTCACCGAAGGCGAGGACAAGCCGCTCAAATATCCGCACATGTTCCGCGCCGCGGACGTGATGATCCTGAACAAGATCGACCTCCTGGCGCATGTCGATTTCGACGTGGCGCGTGCGATCGGCAACGCGCGAAAGGTCAATCCGGAGATCACGATTCTTCGGCTTTCGGCGAGGACCGGGGAGGGGCTCGACGCCGTGGTATGCGTGGCTGCGCTGCGAAGCCGCCGCTGCGCGCGAGGCGGCGCTGATCTAGGGGCCGGCTTCGCCTACCGGCGCCGCACTTTTCACCGTCGTCATGCCCGGACTTGATCCGGGCATCCATTCCGTGACCGATCTCTGCCAATTGCGACCGCAACGGAATGGATTGCCGGGTCAAGCCCGGCAATGACGACATAGATGTTGACGTTCCGGGCAGAGCGTTCCGATTCGTGCTAGCCACCGAGTTGCGGGCGCGACGTCCGCGCCGGGAGGAAGCCATGCAGCGGGTGACGGTAACGCTCGACGACGACCTGATGCGCGACCTCGACGAGCTGATCGCGGCGCGGGGCTACCAGAACCGCTCGGAGGCGATCCGCGACTTGGCGCGCGCCGGCGTCCGGCAGAGCATTATCGAAGCGGGCAAAGCAAAGAGCTGCGTCGCCGCGCTCGTCTACGTCTACGACCACCATTCGCGCGAGCTTTCGAAGCGACTGACGCAGATATTCCACGATCACCACGATCTCGCGCTCTCTACGCTGCACGTGCATCTCGATCACGAGAGCTGCATGGAGGTGGCGGTGCTGCGCGGGAAGACGGCGAGCGTGAAGCACCTTGCCGAGCACGTCATCGCGGAGCGCAACATCCGCCACGGACAGCTCGTACTCGTTCCGGTCGAGCACGTGGTCGAAGCGCACGCGCACGGGGTCGGCGGTGCGCATCGCACGAGCATCATCAGCTTCATCGGCGCGGCTAGAGAGAAGCGCCGCGGGCGGTCCCGACTGCGGCAAGAAATCGTGCGGACGGGCATAACAAAATACGTGCGCTGGCGCGCCCGCCTGTGTATGATATTTTTCTTCCATTCGTCATACTGGCGGGTTGGATCGGTCAACCCGTATGGAGGGCCCTCATGTCATCGAAGCACCGATCGTTGCGCCTAAGCCTTGGCGGCACTTGCCGCGCTCGTGCCGACCCTCGCATTGGCCCATCCCGGACGTCGCGGGTCATACCCATGGCTTTATCCATGGCTTCGCGCACCCGATCAGCGGGATCGACCACATCCTCGCCATGGTGGCGGTCGGCATTTTCGCTGCCAATCTCGGCGGGCGCGCGCTTTGGGCCGTACCGCTCACTTTCATGGGCTTCATGGTAGTTGGCGGTGCGCTCGGCATATTCGGTGTTTCGCTTCCCTTCGTGGAAGTGGGTATCGCGCTCTCGATCGTCGTTCTCGGCATCGCCGTCGCCGTGAAGTGGGATTGGCCGGTTACCCTTGCGATGGCGATGGTCGGGCTTTTCGCGGTCTTCCACGGGCATGCGCACGGTACCGAAATGCCGCTCGATGCGTCGGGTGCGGCCTATGCCGCCGGCTTCGTCGCCGCGACCTGCCTTCTGCATCTCGCCGGCATCGGGATCGGGCTGGGGATCGGCAAGACGGGCGAGCTTTATTCGCATCGGGTCACGCAGGCGAGCGGCGTTGCGGTGGCGCTGGCCGGCATCGCAGTGCTCACCGGCATCGTCTGAGCCAGGACTTAGACCGGCGCGTCGTCCAAACCGGGCGGCGCGCCGACGCATTTCGGAGGCTCAGAAGACCGTCCCGTCGAAGAGCTTGCGCGCGGTGCGCAGGATCGCAGCGCGTTCCACTTCGCCGCTCTCGCTCAAGTGTGCGACCACGGTCATCTCGCCGGTCGGGTGCTCGATCTGAAGCGAGCGCTCGCGGCCTTCTCCCGTCACGGCGAGCGAGGCGGCCGGCCCCTGCGGCAACAGGCAGGCGGTCGCGACGCTGACTGCTCCCAGGACGCCGATCGACGAATGGCAGCGGTGCGGGATAAAGGTCCGCGTCGAGATGGCGCCCCCATGGCGGGGCGGCGAAACCATCGTCATCTTCGGCACCGATTTCTCCGCGACGTCGGCGAGATTCATCAGCGGTCCGGCCTTGAGCCGGATCGATTCGAGCTTCTTGCGAAGCGCATCGTTCGCTTCGAGCGCCGGTGGCTCCTCATCGCCAGTGATGCCGAGGTCTTTCGCGCGCATGACGACGCAGGGCATGCCGTTGTCGATCAGCGTCGCCTCGATCCCGTCGATCACGTCGACGGCGCGGCCGGTCGGAAGCAGCGCGCCGCAGGAGGAGCCGGCGGTGTCCTTGAAGAGGATCGCTATCGCCGCTGCGGTGCCGGGGACACCATCGATCCGCGCCATGCCCTCGTAGCTCACACGCTCGCCCGGCGTTGGTACGGTGGCGATTGCGATCTGCCCGGTGTTCTCCATGAAGATGCGCACGTCGGTCGCGCCGTTCGCGGCCTTGACCAATCCGCGCTCGATCGCGAATGGCCCGACCGCGGCGAGGATGTTCCCGCAGTTCTGCGCGTCGGTCACGATCGGCCGGTCGACGAAGACCTGCAGGAAGAGGTAGTCGACATCGACATGGGGGCGCGCCGAGCGCTTGACGACCGCCACCTTGGAGGTGAGCGGGTCGGCGCCGCCCATGCCATCGATCTGGCGCTTGTCGGGTGAGCCCATGACATGGAGCAGAAAGGCATCGCGGGCGGCCTCGTCGGCGGGCAAGTCGTCCGCAAGGAAGTAGCCGCCCTTCGAGGTGCCGCCCCGCATCCACATGCAGCGAACGCCCACTTCTCGCCGCGCGGTTCCGGGGGCGGTTCCCATGCTTGCCTCTATTCGGCGGCTTCGCGGACAGGCGGCGTGCCGTGCGTATGGAAGCTCTCGATCGTCTTCAGGCCCCAGGCCTGGCCTTTCTTTCGCTCCGTCTCCGTCCAGGTGATCGGCTTCCAGTCAGGGTCGAGAATCAGGCGGGCACCGGCATTCGCCACCTCGACGCGGTTTCCCGCCGGCTCGTAGACGTAGAGAAAGAACGTGCCCTGGATCGCGTGCTTGTGCGGCCCGGTCTCGATGAAGACGCCGTTCTCGAGAAAGATGTCAGCGGCGCGGAGGATGTCCTCGCGGTGGTCGGCCGCGTATGTGATGTGGTGGAAGCGGCCCTTTGCGCCCGAGTGATCCTCGGTGCACGCCATGTCGTAGCCCTTGTTGTTCACGGTGAACCAGCAGCCGCCGAGCCGGCCGCTGTCCAGGAGGATCTGTTCGGTGACGCGGCTGCCGAGGGCCTTCACCATGAAGTCGCGGATATTCGAGACGTCGCTGGCGAGAAGATTGAAGTGGTCCAGGCGGCGGGGCGCGACGCCGCGGGCATGGTAGCGCTGGGCGATGTTCTTCAGCGCCGGCGCTTCGCCGTCCGGCACCCGGTATTTCTTCGTGTCCCAATAGAGCTCGAAGACGTGCCCGTCGGGGCTGTTGAAGCGGTAGGAGCGGCCGTGGCCGAGATCGCCCTCCGTCCAGCCGATGCCGAGACCCATCGCCTCGATGACTTTGACGCGGCGCTCCAGAGCCTGCGGCGAGGATGTGCGATAGCCGCAATGGGCCATTCCGGTGGTCTTCGCCGCGGTCAGCTTCAGCGTGTGGAACTCGTAATCGTCCCAAGCGCGAAGATAGACGGAGTCGCCCTCGCGCCCGCTCTCCGTCAGGCCGTAGACGTTGACGAAGAAGTCGAGGCTCTCCTCGGGCCGGTTGGTCAGAAGCTCGACATGGCCGAGATGGGCCACGTCGAAACAGGGTTCGCCCTGGGGCATCTCATTTCCTCTCGCGGCGGTTCCTGGCGCCGGATTACCCGGTCGCGCGGGAGATTAGGCCGCCGCCGAGCGGAGGTAAAACCCGGTTCAGCCTTTCACGGCGCCGGCGGTGAGCCCCGAGACGATGTAGCGCTGGGCAAGGACGAACATGAAGATTGCGGGCAGGATGGTCAGCGTGATGAACGCAAGGATCAAGTGCCATTCGACGATGAACTCGCCCTGATAATCCATCAGCCCGAGCGTCCAGGGGTACTTGCGGGCGGTGTTGATGACGACGAGGGGGAGCAGGAAGTTGTTCCAGCTCACCACGAAGCTGATGACTGCGACCGTCGCCAGGATTGGGCGCGAGAGCGGCAGCGTGATCCACAGGAAGAAGCGCATGTAGCCGCAGCCGTCGACGAGGGCGGAATTGAGCAGCTCCAAGGGAAGTTGGCGGAAGGCGTTGCGCAGGAGCAGGATCGAGATCGCCTGGCTGAACGCCACCTGCGGCAGGATGATCCCCCAATGCGTGTCGAGCAGGCCGAGATCGCGCACCTTGATAAAGAGCGGCAGGATGGCGGTCGCGAAGGGGAAGGTGAGGCCGAGGATCAAATAGTTGAAGAGGAAGCGCTGGCCGAAGAAGTGGAGATGCGCAAAGGCGAAGGCGGCGGGCGCGGCCACGGCAAGCGTCAGCACCACCGTCAGCGACGAGATGAAGAGCGAGTTGCCGAGAACGCGCCAGTAGCGGTCGCTCGACAGGATGCCCCAATAATTCTGCCACTGCCAGACGATTGGAAGGCCGAACGGGTTGGTGCGCAGTTCGCCGAGCTCCTTGAAGCCACCGATCGCGGTCGCGAGAAGCGGCACGATGACGAGCGCGCCGACGAAGCAGAGGATCAGCAGGCGCGGCAGGCCTGCGAGCGGCGTCGAGAGCGGCGCCGCGGTTCGCTCGCGGCGGCGAAACAGGAACGCGCCGATGCCGGCGCCGGTCGCCGTCGTCTCACTCATCGCGCATCAACAGCCGCTTGTAGGTGAAGGCCACGGTCGCGCAGAGGATGAAGAGGAGCACGCCGACGGCCGAGCCGAAGCCGACACGCATGCGCCCAATGCCGAAATAGTAGAGGAACGACACCATCGTGTGCGTCGTGTTGAGCGGGCCGCCGCCGGTCAGCGACACGATCATGTCGAAGAACTGCAGCGAGCCGAGCAGCGAGAAGAAGACGGAAAGCTTGAGCATCGGCGCGAGGCCGGGGATGGTGATGTAGCGGAAGCGCTGCCATCCGCTGGCGCCGTCGATCGCCGCCGCCTCGTAGAGGTTGCGGTCGATGCTCTGAAGGCCGGCGATGTAGAGCATCATGTGGAAGCCGAAATACTTCCAGACGATCACCGTGAGCACCGCGACGATGGCCCAGTCGCGATCGGCGAGGATGTGCACCGGGTTACCGCCGAGCGCCTGCCAGGTCTGCGACACCAGCCCGTAGTCGCCGTCGAACATGAATCGCCAGATGAGGCCGGCCGCCACGTCTGCGAGGATGTAGGGCAGGAAGAAGAGCATGCGGAAGGCGACGGCGCCGAACAGCCGGTCGGCAAGAAGCACGGCCATCGCCAGCGCCAGCGGCAGCTGCACCGTCAGCGAGACCAAAATGATCAGAAGGTTGTTGATGAAGGCGCGGCCGAAGACCTTGTTGCCGATGAGCTGCCGGTAGTTCTCAAACCCGATCACGTGCTCGGGGAGCGCGAGGCCGTTCCAATTGTAGAAGCCGTACCAAGCGGCCTCGCCGATCGGCAGGATTACGAAGAGCGTGAAAAGCACCAGCGCAGGCGGCAGGAAGATGAGCGCAGTCAGGAGACCGCCGCGGACATTGAGCGGCCTACCTCGAAGAAGAGCGGTCGAATAAGCCATCCCGCTCGCAATCCCCCAGACAAAGACAGAAGGAGAAGACCCCGGCCGAGGCCGGGGTCCGGAGAGCGGTCTACTGCTGGTCCCAGGCGTCCTGGATTTGCTGGGCGCCTTCTTCGGGCGTCATGTCGCCGGCGGCGATCGCCACCGAGACGTCGTTGACGACGCGACCGACGGAAGGCCCGAGGTCTTGATCGAGGAAGTTCTGCAGCCAGGTGGCACTCGACAGCGTCTGAGCGACCTCGGCGACCAGCGGATTCTTGATGAACCCGTCGGTACCCTTGACCGCCGGCACATAGACACCGGCTTCCGCCGCCGCCTTCTGCTCTTCGGGCGTCGCGAAGAACTTCAAGAAGTCGATGGCCTCCGGGGGTGCGTCCTTGGTGACGAGGAAGCCCTGCACGCCGCCGAACACGTCGGTGACCTTGCCCTTGCCGCCGTCGACGGTGGGGAAGAGCGCGAGACCGATATTGTCGAAGGGGATGCCCTTGCCGTCGGTGGCGTTCTTCTGCTGACCCTGCATGAAGCCGTTGAGCTGGATCGCCATTGCGGCCTTGCCGTCACCGAACATGCCCTGCGACGGAAGGTATTTGGTGCCGAGCCAACCCTCCTGGAACGGCTCAAGATCGGCGAGCTCCTTCAGCCTGGTGCCGGCATCGATGAAGGGCTGCGCAAGGAAGCCGTCTTTGGTGGTCTCCGCGGTCGTCAGAACGTCGGGTCCGCCGATGCGCATCAAGAGGTAGGACCAGACGAAGTGCATCGGCCATTTGTCGCCGCCACCCATGATCAGCGGCGTGATGCCCGCGTCCTTGAGCTTCTTCACGGCATCGAGGAATCCCTGCCACGTCGCCATGGAAGCCGGGTCAACGCCCGCCTTCGCCAGCAGTTCCTTGTTGTAGATGATCGAAACGTCGGAAAGCTGCATTGAAATGCCGTAGAGCTTGCCGTCGACGACATAGGCGTCGAGCGGTGCGGCGTAGATGGCCTTGTCGAAGTCGGCCTTGTACTCGCTGATGTCCTTGATGTAGCCGGCCTCGACCTGTGCGCGCATCACGCCGCCGGCCCACGAATAGATGATGTCGGGGCGGTCGTCGGACTGGAGCAGCGTCGGGAGCTTGGCCTTGTAAGCCTCGTTCTCCATGTAGTCGACGATGACCTTCACGCCCGGATGTGAGGCGTTGTAGTCCTCCGCGACCTGTTTCCAGAAGGGGTCGCCGGTGACGTTGACGTGGAGCAGACGGACGGTGACGTCGTCGGCGAACGCGGGCGCCAGGCTGAAGGCCAAGGCCAAGCCCGCGCCGGCAAGCGCTTTCATGAGCATCGAATATCCTCCCTGATGAGACTTCTCGCCGGAATCCGCATTCCGGCATTTTTTCGTATCGCAAAATAAATGTTCGACGGGGCGGTTCTCATGTCAAGCGGCAATCGCACGATGCCCGCACGCTGTTGCGACACGGCATTGACTTTCGCGATCCTCGTGGAGGATTAAATCAATGGCCCGGAGTAACTCCCAATAAGGCCGGCAGGGCGAATTCGCGACCGATGAAGACGGCCGACCCAGAATTCATGCGGGCGATCAATCGCTTCCACGTGATGGATGCGATCCGTCGGCATGGCCCTATCGCGCGCGTCGAGATCTGCGAGCGAACCGAACTCAGTCCGACCACCGTGTCGGCGATCACGGCAGCGCTGCTCGACGACCGGCTAATCGTCACGCGCCAGATGGGCGCGGTCAGGGACGCGACGCGAGGCCGCCCGCGCGTGCTGCTCGAGCTCAACCCCGACGCGGCGCGCGTGGTCGGCGTCAAGATCGCGACGACCCGCATCGTGCACGTCGTCACCGACTTCCAGGGCGACGTGCTCGCTGAGCTGACGCAGCCGGTGCGCGTCGATCGCCAGCCCGCGGAGGTTATCGCTGATCTCGTCGAGGACGGCGTCAGGCGCTGCGTGGCGGACGCCGGGCTGACGCTCGATCGCGTCGAGAGCCTTTGCGTCGCTCTGCCCGGCGTCGTCGAACATGCGACGGGCATCGTCCGGCACAGCCCGATCCTGCGCGACAGCAACGTGCCTTTCCGGGAGGCGCTTTTCGAGCGGTTGGGTCTATCGACGCTGATCGAAAGCGACGCCAACGCTATCACGATCGGCGAGCATTGGTTCCGCCGCTGCCGCGACCTCGACGACTTCGTGGTCGTGACGGCGGAGCATTCGCTCGGCCTCGGCGTCATGCACGGCGGCGAGCTCTTCCGTGGCGCCAAGGGGATCAGCTTCAATCTCGGCGACCTCGTCATGTCATCGGGCGGGAACGGCGATGCCGCCGTCTCGCGCCTTACCGATCAGGCGACGGAGCCGGCGATCCTTTCACCGGTCGCCGGCAAGCCGGAGTTCCGCGAGGCCATGCGTCTTGGCCATGCCATGCGCCTTGCGGGCGAGCGCGTCGCCGCGGGCGACAACGCTCTGACCGCGTCGGCCCTTCGGGCAGGTGAAGCGCTGGGGCTTGCGGTGGCCAATCTCATCACGCTCTTCGCGCCGCCGCGCGTCGTCATCGTCGGTTCGACGCTGGCGCTCGGCGAGCCGCTGATGACCGCGCTCAGAAGCGCGCTCGACCGCACCCTTCCCGGCTGGCTCGCCGACGTGTCGGAGATCGCGGTCGACGGAGAGGCCGACGATACGGCCTGGGCTCGCGGCGCGGCGGCGGCGGCGCTGAAGGAGCTTTACGGCGCGCCCTGGAGCACGACCGGCCCGGCCAGGCCGCGCCATTCAAACAACGGATCGGAACGCGAGGCAAAATGAGCAAAGTCGGCGTGGGCGTGATCGGATGCGGCGTCATCTCGGGCGCCTATCTCACCGCCGCGAAGGGGTTCCCAATTCTCGACATACGCGCGCTTGCCGACATGGTGCCGTCGGCGGCCGAGGCGCGGGCGACGGAATTCGGCCTCAAGGCGACAAGCGTCGAGGCGCTGCTCGCGGACCCGACGATCGAGATCGTGCTCAATCTCACGGTGCCGAAAGCGCATGTCGAAGTCGGGCTGAAGGCGCTCGAGGCCGGCAAGCACGTCTACTCTGAGAAGCCGCTCGGCGTTCTCTTCAAGGACGGCAAGAAGCTGATGGAGCGCGCGGCGAAGAAGGGGCTCCGTGTGGGCTCCGCGCCCGACACCTTCCTCGGCGGCTCGCACCAGACCTGCCGGAAGCTGATCGATGCCGGCAAGATCGGCGATCCGGTAGGCGGCACCGCCTATTTCATGTGCCCGGGGCACGAGCGCTGGCATCCGGCGCCGGCGTTCTACTACGAAGCAGGCGGCGGGCCGATGCTAGACATGGGCCCCTATTACATCACCGATCTCGTCAATCTGCTCGGGCCGGTGGCACGCGTCTCCGGCATGGCGACGATGCTTCGAAAGACACGCACGATCACCTCGAAGCCGCGCTTCGGCGAGACGATACCTGTAGAAGTGCCGACCCACGTCGTCGGCGCGATGGCATTCGTCTCCGGTGCGGTGGTGCAGATCGGCATGAGCTTCGACGTGTCTGCGCACCGGCATCGACCGATCGAGATTTACGGCACGAAGGGTTCGCTCGCGGTGCCCGACCCGAACACCTTCGGCGGCGACATCGAGTTTGCGGCGGAGAAGGACAAGTGGGCGACGCTGAAGACGGAGCTTCCTTACGCGGACGGCAACTACCGCTCGATCGGGCTTGCCGACATGGCGCATGCGATCCGCTCGAACCGGCCCCATCGGGCGAGCGGCGACTTGGCGCTGCACGTGCTCGAAGTGATGGAGGCGTTTGGCCGCTCGTCGGAGAGCGGGCGTGCGATCGAAATCTCAACACGGCCGGAGCGGCCGGCGCCGATCGCGGAAAGCCTCGCGCGGCGGAAGCTCGCGGCCTGACGACCTGGAGGTAGGAATGCGAGAAGCGCTCATCGTATGGGGCGGCTGGAGCGGCCATGAGCCCGAGCAGTGCGCCAAGATCATCGGGGACATGCTCGAAGGCGACGGTTTCAAGGTCTATGTGGAAACGACGACCGAAGCCTTCGCCGATCCGTCGATCAAGGACTTAAGCCTCATCGTGCCGATCTACACGATGTCGAAGATCGAGAAGGAAGAGGTGCAGAACCTCACCAAGGCGGTTGAAGGCGGGGTCGGGCTTGCCGGCTATCACGGCGGCATGTGCGACGCCTTCCGCGAGTCTGTCGACTATCAATTCATGTGTGGCGGACAGTGGGTCGCGCATCCTGGCAACATCATCGACTATCGCGTCGACGTGGCGAAGCCGGACGATCCCGTGATGGAGGGTATCAAGAGTTTTCCCTACACCTCCGAGCAGTACTACATGCACGTCGATCCTTCGATCGAGGTGCTGGCGACGACCACCTTCAGCGGCGAGCATGCCTGGTGGACGAAGGATGTGGTCATGCCGGTCGTCTGGAAGAGGCATCACGGCAAGGGCCGCGTCTTCTATTCATCGCTCGGGCACGTCTCGAAGGAGTTCGATGTGCCGGAGATGAAGACGATCCTTCGCCGCGGCATGCTGTGGGCGGCACGCGGCGAGGACGAGGCGCGCTAGGAGCAAAAAGGAAGCCCGCCAGTCGGCGGGCTCCCCATGTTTCTGCTCGGCGAAGCGACTACTCCATCGACACTTCGTAGGTCGGCGCCTGGTCGAGCTGATCCTTCGTGGCGTTCACAGCCACGATCAGGTTGCCGCCCTGGTCGGTGCGGATGTCGAGCGTCTTGAAGTCGAGCGCGACGGGCTTCTCGCCGATGCCGAGGAAGCCGCCGACGTCGACCACAACTGCATCGATCTTGCCGCTCGGGTCGAATACGACGTCGCTGACCTCCCCGAGATTGGCGTCGTCTTTACCGTAGACGCTCGTGCCGATCAGATCGCTGGCGGCCACCTGCTGCGCCTCGAAAGTCGGCGCTGTGGCGGGGATGGCTCCGGTCGTCATCTGACTTGGATTCGCCGCCATCTGGTTCGCCTGATCGACCGTTGCCGGGGGCACGGCGGGGGTGTCCGCTGCAGCCATGTTGTCCGTCGGCTTAGCAGCATGCGTGGCTGCCGCGGTGTCGACCGGCTCATAGGTCGGGAGCTGCTCCAGCTGATCCTTGGTCATCGCCACGGTGACGCGCGGCTCCGCCGCGGCGTCGGCCTGGGTGATATGCAACTCGTCGAACGGGATCGCGACAGTCTTCTCGCCTATGCCGAGGAAACCGCCGACGTCGACCAAGGCGACGCGAGTGCCGCCGTCCTTCTCGAACACCAGGTCGGAGACCTCGCCGATGCTCTGGTCTTCCGGCCCATAGACCGACTTGCCCATCAGGCTCGTGGCACGAACCTGGTCGGGGCTGCCATTCAGGAACCCCGCCTCGGAACTCGTCGCAGGCGCGCTCTCCGTTGCTGCCATCTGGTCGGCGGGGGCGGCCGTCACGTCATGCTGCGGGGCTGCGGCCATATTGTCGGCCGGGACCGCAGCCGGGGCGAGCGGGACGGTTGCCGCGTCGGGCTGGGCGGCCGCGTTCATCGCGTCCTGCTGCTTGGAGAAGCGCGCAGCCGGATCGTAGGCGGTCAGATCGACGGCCGGCGCGGCCTCGAGCTGCTCGCGGGTCGCCGCGTAGATCAGGCGGATCTCGCCGTCGCGCTCGACGACCTGAAGCTGGTCGAACGGCACCGCGACATCCTTCTCCCCAATGCCGAGGAAACCGCCGACACCAACCACCGCGTCGGTGATCGCGCCGTCATCGCCGATGATCAGGTCGTTCACGTCGCCGATCGTATCGGATTCCGGGTCATTGCTCGAATAGACGGAGCGGCCGATGAAGGCCGTGGCGAGGGTGGGCGACTCAGGAACGAGCTTGTCGTTCGCAGCCGTCTTGCTGGCGTCGTTGGTCGTCGCGCCCTGGACGACCGCGGGCTTCGTGGCCGTGTCCTCGGCTGTCGCCGCGCTGATCGCGCCGGCGCTCATCAATGCAAGCAGCGCGCTGCCTGCCATCAGTTTCCGGATCATTGTTCAACCTCCTTCGTGCATCGCTGATGCGCAATTTCCACCGAGCGACGTTTGAATTCGTCCGCCGCAGGCGTTGCGCTGTAACAATGTCCGTGAGGGCGGGACGTTCCCCGCGAAGAATGAAGCTGGCGAACTACTCCGGCTGCCAGCCGAAAAGCCAATCTAGACGTGACGCGAAGAGACTAGCCGGCAAAGCGCTCAGAACAATATTTCGTAAGACTGCGGCTGGGCCGCGCAATTCATAAGTGTTCAGATTGCGGCGCGATTCCGACACGACGCGGGCGACGCGCGGGCGACGCGCGCGCTCGAACGCTGCGAGCGCTTCCTCAGCGCTTTCAATTTCGGCCAGAGACTTCGCGAGCACCCACGCATCTTCGATTGCCTGCGCTCCGCCTTGCGCGGCGCTCGGCGCCATCGCATGCGCGGCGTCGCCAACCAACGCCACGCGTCCGCGCGTCCACGGACGCGCTGCGTCGACATGCATGAGCGGCCACGGCGTCCATTCGGAGACCGCATCGATCACGCGCTGCGCGGCACTGCCGAAGCGCTCGGCCGGCGGAACCTTGGCGCTGCCGTGCGCGATAACGACGACGTTGAGGCTCTCGCCGCCTCCGCACGGGGTAGTGCACGAGATGGATGCCGGCCCCGAGCCAAAGCCCGGTCACGTCGAGCGGCACGAGACCGGCGACTTTCGATGCCAGCAGCGTCGCGCGCCAGGCGCTCCGCCCGAACGGCACCGGCCCCGGATGTCCGAAATAGCCAGTGCGGACGCGTGAATGGATGCCGTCCGCTGCGACGAGGACGTCGGCCTTGCGCTCAAGCCCGCCGGCGGAGAATGCGACGCCGTCGTCCTCCGCCCTGATTTCGGCCACCTCAGCGCCGAGGTCGAAGCTGATAGCGAGAACTTGCCGCGCCGTCGCAACGAGCGCGTCCTGCAGGTCGGCGCGGTGCAGTGTGCAGTAGGGCGCGCCGTAGCGCTCGCGCGCCGTCTTGCCGAGCGGCAGCCTCGCGATCGCCGCGCCGCTTTGCGCGCTTCGGATGACGAGTGCCTCCGGTTCGGAGAGACGGCCTTCGAGTGCCTGCATCACGCCGAGGCGTTGAAGCACGGCCATCGCGTTGGGCGAAAGCTGGATGCCGGCGCCGACCTCCTCAAGCCGCGTGGCGCGCTCGAAGAGCGAGACGGAGAAGCCGCGCGCGGCGAGCGCCAGCGCCGCAGTCAGACCCGCAATGCCACCACCGGCGACGGCAATGTGCATCGCGTCTCAGGCAGCGGGTCGATAGAGGCAGTCGGGCGGCTGCGTTTGCGTGGGCTTCAGGCCGGAATCGTAGCGGTAGACCGTCGAGCAGTAGGGGCAGACCGCCTCGTCGTCATCGCCCATGTCGATGAAGACGTGCGGGTGGTCGAAGGGCGGAAGCGCGCCGACGCACATGAACTCGCGCGCACCGATCTTGATTGAATCGACGCCCGCGTCGTTGTGGAAGTGCGGAACGATGCCCTCGGCCATGGCTTCTCCCCAGGCTTTGCCTGCGGGGCGGACAATAGCCGCCGAGGCGGGGAGGACAAGCCGGCGCGGCACTTTGTTGCGCCGGAGGCGTCGTGTAGCGTCCGCCGGCAACCCGGGAACAGAAGCGCGCGTGCAAAGGTTCGATTCAGACGGCGTCGAGATCGCCTACCTCGACGTGGGGCAGGGGCCGCCGACGCTCCTTATCCACGGTTTTGGGTCGAATGCCGACGTCAACTGGGTCTCGACCTCCTGGGTGCGCGATCTTCAGGCCGCAGGCCGGCGGGTGATCGCGCTCGACAATCGCGGTCACGGAAAGAGCGGCAAGCCACATGACCCCGCCGTCTACGATCCCGGAATCGTGGCGGAGGATTCGCGGCGCCTGCTCGACCATCTGGGCATCGAGCGCGCCGATGTGATCGGTTACTCGATGGGCGCGCGGATTGCGGCGTGCCTTGCGCTGGCGCATCCGGAGCGCGTCCGGCGCGTAGTCTTCAGCGGGCTCGGCGACGCCATGGTCAAGGGCGTGGGCGATCCGGAGCTCATTGCCGCTGCGCTTCGGGCGGAATTGGTCGACGAGGTGAGCGACCCCGGTGCGCGCGGCTACCGCGTCTTCGCGGAGCAGACGAAGAGCGACCGCGAGGCGCTCGCAGCGTGCATCCTCGGCTCGCGTCGCCGCCTCGCGGCGGCCGAAGTCGCGAAAATCGCCGTGCCGGTGCTTGTCGCAGTCGGAACGGATGACGAAATCGCCGGTTCCGCGACAGCGCTCGCAGCGCTTATTCCGAGCGCGGAAGCCTTCGAGATACCGGGCCGCGATCACATGAAGGCGGTCGGCGACAAACGGCACAAATCAGCCGTGATTTCTTTCCTGAACAGGCCGGATTAGGCAGGGCGCGCTTCCCATCAGAAGGCGTTCACCCTATATGGCATGCGCTCCCCGTGACGGGTGCAATGCCCTATGGTTCAGCTTCCGATGGAGGCGCACATGAACGTGAAGGCTCCGACCCCCTCGGTCGGCACGATCGAGACCCTGGATCCGATCTGGAACAGGCTTCGAGCCGAGGCCGAGGTGGTGGTTGCAGACGAGCCGGCGTTGGCCGGGTTCATCTACACCTACATCCTGAACCATCAGCGGCTGGAGGATGCTGTCGCGCACCGGGTCTCCGACCGGCTGGACAGCGCGGCCTTTGACGGCGACCTGGTCAACCGTGCCTTCGCCGAGATGGCGGCGAGCGACCGCGACTATCCAATCGCGCTCCGCGCCGACCTCGTCGCCGTCTACGACCGCGACCCGGCATGCAGCCGTTTCCTCGAGCCCGTGCTCTACTTCAAGGGCTTCCACGCCATTCAGACGCATCGCCTCGCGCACTGGCTGCATGCCAACAAGCGCGTCGATTTCGCTCTCTACCTGCAGAGCAAGGCATCGGAGGTGTTCCAGGTCGACATCAACCCCGCCGTGCCGATGGGGAAGGGTATCTTCATCGACCATGGAACCGGCATTGTGGTCGGAGAGACCGCTGTCATCGAGGACGACGTCTCGATCCTGCAGAACGTGACGCTCGGCGGCACGGGCAAAGAGAGCGGTGATCGGCATCCGAAGATCCGCCGCGGCGTGCTGATCGGCGCGGGTGCGAAGATTCTCGGCAACATCGAGATCGGGAGCTGCTCGCGCGTCGCCGCGGGCTCTGTCGTGCTGAAGCCGGTGCCGCCGCATGCGACGGTGGCCGGCGTGCCGGCAAAGGTTGTCGGGCAAGCCGGATGCGCGGAGCCCGCGCGGAGCATGGACCAGGTGCTGCGCGACAACGACGGCGACAGCGACGTCGGCTCCGGCATTTGACTGTGCGCTCTTCTGGCCTCGCGCCTCTGGCGATTGTGGTTCGGCGCCTCGCGTTCTAAAAGGCGGGCGTCGCCCCCGAACGCGAGACCTGTCCCGTGACCATCGAAGAGCTGAAGAAGGTGGAGCGCTATCTCCGCCGCCTGTTCGCCAACGAGTTGATCGCGGTCAAGGCGCGCCCGCGCAAGGACGATTCCGCCGAGGTTTTCGTCGGCGAGGAGTTCGTAGGTGTGATCTATCGCGACGACGAGGACGAGGAGCTGTCCTACAATTTCACCATGGCGATCCTCGACTACGACCTGAAGGCCTAGAAGGCGGCGCGCTCACGGGCGCTCGCCTCCCGAGTTAACTGCACAGACGAGAAACGGCATCGTTGCGTAATGCGGCGCTTGAAGCGCCGTGCGTCCGCCGCTACCCTTCCGAAAAGTTAACGAATTGTTAACGGAGGGGTGCGGTGTCCGATCTCGGGGTATTTGCGTATTGCGCCGTGATGGGGTTCGTCGCTGCCGCGACGATCGCTACCTTCTACCAATGGGTTACGTCCGAAGCAGCCGAGCTCTTCTCGGCGCGCACCAGCCTCTTGGGCCTCGCCTTCACGGTCGCGCTCAGCATGTTCTGCGGGCCGTTCATCGTCGTGCGGAAGGTGGTCGCGGGCCTTAGGGCGCGCGAACTCAAGATTCTACCGGCGGCGATTGGCGTCGTCATTGCCGGCATGTGGAGCGTTTGCGCCGGGATCTTCTACGTGAGCCTGCTCGTCGCCGCATAAGCGGCAACTCCAAACTTCCGCAGCAGAAGGCGAGTGCGATCTAGCGCGGGGCCGCCGTATTGTGCGTCGTCCAGCGCGGATCGCCGATCGACACCCAGCGATTGGGGTCCTCCGTCGACTGCCGCTTCACGAAGCGATAGGCGGTCTCGTACCAACGGCGAAGCTTGTCGGTCTTGTTGTCGAGCACGAAATCGCCGCGCGAAGTATGCGCAAGAAGCACTGCGTGTCCGTCACCGACCTCGTCGAAGACGACGGTGACGAGGAGCGCGCTCGACGGCCAGCCGCGCTCGATCAGCCATTTGCGCTTCAGGAGGACGTAGTCCTCGCAGTCGCCGTAGGCTTCGGGGAGCGTCCAGACCTCGTCGCGATGATAGATTTCCTGATCGGTGGCGGGCGTCACAATTCGATTGGCGAGGAGATTGATGTCCTGCAGGTCCCGCCAGGTCCGTTCGGTGAGCGGCTCGGCGATATCGGCGCCATGGGTGATGCACTCTTTCGGGAAGTCCTGGCAGAACTCGATATAGCCCACGGGCGGACTTGTCGGCCCCCCGACCTGCATGGACAAATTCTCAGCGTCGGCCGGTCGCGCCGCCCCTAGGAACAAACCGGAAAACACCACAATACCGGCCAAGAGGGGCCGGTACGCCAACACGAACATCGTTATCGCCCCCCATTTTGGGCAATAATACCAGCTTCGGCTTGCGTTTGGACTAAAACTTTAGATCAATGAGAGGTGAATACTCCAGAGACGCGCAGTCGAGGGGGAACTGTGACCCAGAGGCAACGCGTCAGAAGTAGTCCCGCTCGATCGTCTTCTCGATCGCCGCGTCGGAGAGCAGCCGCAAGAACTCAATGCCGACGCCGTCGTCGAAGTGGCGCACCACTCTGGCGCCCAGACGGCCGAGCTTCAGCGGCGAGCCGAGCGGAGGGCGCAGCGTTGTCGAAAGGGCAGCACCCGAAAGCGACATGTCGATCACGCGGACGGGATGTGTGGTTCCGTCGGCGAGCACGATGTTGGCTTCGCTCCGCTTCGGCGTGCGGCGCAGATGCCGGCGATCTTCGTCGAGGTTGAGCACGTGCCGATTGGCAAGCCAGGTGAGCGTGTCGGCGAGCTTGTCGCGCTTGCGCTGTGACGCGGAGATCGACATGACGAAGCCATGCTCGGTCGCACTAAGGATCGAACCCTCAATGCGCCCGATGTTGTCGATGTAGGCGATGACGCGTGCGCCGACTTCGCTTGATGACGGGCTCACGAACTCAGCGTCGCCGGGCGAAATGGCGACGAGCTGAACGGGACATTCCTGGCCGTCGTGGAACATGCAGCGGCCGAGCAAGCTCAGCTGCACCCGCTGGAACCGGCCGCGATCGGACTCCAGGGGTTCTATTGTCTGTTGAGCTTCCAGTGCCGGCATGGCAACCCCGATCGAGACCAACTTATGCGGGCGGTTGCAGCCCTACTTGGAAGCTATGCCGGTGTAGTTAAGGATCAGTAAGCGACGAAGTAGAGTCGACTTTATTTGCTGCCAGAGACGACCGTTAAGTGCCCGTAGCGTCGCGGCATTCCAAGCGACGCCGCGATTGCGCCCGGTGCGGAGGCGGGGCGCGGCGGCGCGATAAGTCTGCGCGCGTCAGGAAGAAAGCGAATCGAGCGCAAGGATTGCTCCACGATGCGCGCCTTGATGCGGTTCGAACTCGTCGTGCCCGCCGACACGAACCATCGAACCAATCGCTCCCGCAGTGGCGCTTTCGCCTGCGAGCGGAAGGAAGAGCATCTCGTAGGAGACGAATCCACCACCGACGGTTTCAGCCATCACGCCAGTGACCATGCCGGTAGAACGGAAGGCGTGAGCGCCCAAATCGCGCCGCAGCGTCGTTGCGTCGGTCGCATTCCACAACTCCAGGAAGCTCTCGTCGCTCAGGTCGCGACCATAGCGGGTAGCGATCGAGGCGCCGCAGAAGCGGAAGGGAAAGGGCGCGTCGCGGCGGCTGTCTATGTCGATAAGGAAGAGGGAAGGCAGGATTGGCGCCAGATCGCCGGCGCGCATGGTTGCAGCGCGCACCGTCGATCCACGATGGCAGCTCAGCCAATACTCATAGAGGGCAGTGGTCGTCTCGTGTTTCATGTCGCCCCCGTCCCGAAATGAGCGAGTGGCGGCTCTTTGGCCGCCTTCCGCGCATCTCCAGGACCCAAGAGGTGCCATGCGAGGGCGCGGGGAGGGGCGAAACCATTTGTTAAGGTTAACGAAGCGTGAGCGTTGCGGCGGCGCGGGCGTTCGCGTGAAGTCTCAGCGCCAGTCCAAGGCAGATCTCGCAGCGCTCGGGGCGGATTGGAAAGAACGAGAGGCAGGGGCAAACAGGAAACCGCTGGGCACAAGCGCCCGGCGGTTTTCATTTTCGGCCCCGCCTTGCGTCGCAATCCGCGGGCGGGCATCACCACGCGACATGAGTTCGCGCTCCCGCCGTCAGTCTTGCTCCGGTCGTGCTTTGGCTTGCGGCGGTCTTCGTCGCGGTCCACGTCGCGCGTCAGTTTCTGAGCCCGGACTACGACGAGCGCGTGCTCCTCGCCTTCGCCTTCATTCCGGCGCGCTACGGCGAAACGGGCGTATTCCTGCCGGGCGGAGGGGGAGCGAAGATCTGGTCGCCCATCACCTACGCCTTCCTCCACGCCGACTACATGCATCTTTTCGTCAACATCATCTGGATGGCGAGCTTCGGCGGCGCACTCGCCCGTCGCTTAGGGAGCACGCGGTTTCTGCTCCTGAGCTTCCTCTCCGCAATCGTGTCGGCCGGCGCCTACTACGCGATGCATACGCACGACGAGGCGCTCGTGATCGGGGCGTCCGGCGCGGTCTCCGGGATGATGGCGGCGACCGCGCGCTTCGCCTTCTCGCCGGGTGGGCCGCTTTCCGGCGGGCCGCCGCCCGTCTCGTTCCACGTGCCCGCCGAGCCGCTCCTTGTGGTGCTCAGGAACGGGCGCGCAGTCGCCTTCATGCTGGTCTGGTTCGTTGTGAACTTCGTCTTCGGGTTCGCCGGAGGCTATGTCGCGGGCGGTCCGATCGCCTGGGAGGCGCATATCGGCGGCTTTGTCGCCGGATTGCTCTTTTTTCCACTGCTCGATCCCGTCGGGCGCCATCCCGACGAAAGGCTAGCCTCATAGCGGCCGGTTTTCTAAACTACGAATAGAGCTCCGGGTAAGGAGCCCGGAGATAAGGGAGGATCCGATGACGGTGGCACGGATCATCAACGAAAAGGGGCGGCACGTCATAACCGCCGCTCCGGAAACAACGATCGCGGCGCTTGCCGCGACGCTGGCCGAAAAGCGTATCGGTGCGATCGTAGTCGTGGAGAAAGGCGCCATTGGCGGGATCATCTCGGAGCGAGATATCGTGCGCGCGATTGCCAAGCACGGTGGCGAAGCGCTCGCCATGCGCGCCTCCGAATGGATGACCTCGCGGGTCATGACATGCGAGCTGCGCGACACGATCAACGAGGTCATGCAGAAGATGACGAGTGGGCGCTTCCGTCACTTGCCGGTGGTGGAGGATGGCAGGCTCACCGGGATCGTGTCGATCGGCGACGTGGTGAAGCGGCGGATCGAGGACGTCGAGCGCGAGGCCGACCAGATTCGCGAGTATATCGCGACCGCCTGACGGCGCGACGCGGTCAGTCGACAGGCTCGAGCGGGCGCTCCAGCGGCCCCGCTCCGAGCGGAATGCGGCGGTAAAAGCACGTGTCGCGACCCGTGTGGCAGGTGCCAGCGCGGTCGGCGACCTCCGCGCGGACTAGAAGCACGTCCTGATCACAGTCGGTCAGCACCTCGACGACGCGCTGCAGCGCGCCCGAGGTCTCGCCCTTCTTCCAGATCGCCTGGCGGGAGCGGCTGAAATAATGGGCGAGGCCGGTCTCCAGTGTCAGCCGGAGTGCCTCGCGGTTCATCCAGGCCATCATCAAGATGTCGGAATTCGTGGCGTCGACGGCGATGCAGGGGATCAGGCCGTTGGAGTCGAAACGCGGCGTGAAGCGGCGGGATTCCTCGATCGCATCGGCGGCGGAAGGCTTGTCGGACATTTCGGGGTTTCGATCTGCCATTTGAAGGCGGGGCGGACGGTGTCCTATATAGAGGATCGGCACCGGCTCAACCAACCGGCCCGGCAGCGTTCCATGCTCGACGATATCTACAACGCCAAAATCCTGGAGCTCGCGGGGAACATCCCCCGGATTGGCAGGCTCGCCGAGCCCGACGCCTCGGCGCGCGCGCATTCCCGGCTCTGCGGCTCGACCGTGACCGTCGACCTCAAGATGGACAACGGGAAGGTCTCCGACTTCGCCCATGACGTGAAGGCCTGCGCGCTCGGCCAGGCCTCTTCCTCGATCATGGCGCGGAACGTGATCGGCTCGACGCCTGACGAACTGCGGGAGCTACGCGAGACAATGCGCAAGATGCTTAAGGAGAACGGCGCGCCACCGGACGGCCGCTGGTCCGATCTGAAATATCTGGAGCCGATACGCGACTACCGCGCCCGGCATGCCTCGACGATGCTGACGTTCGACGCGGTGGTCGATGCCGTGAACCAGATCGAGGCGCAGACGAGCTGAGCGGAAGGACGCGCCAGCGAGGGAAGCGAGTGCCGCCAGAGGCGCCAAAAAGGGGGACAGATGCCGTTCGTGAATATCCGCATCCTGAAGGGCCATTCGCAGAGGCGAAAGGACGAGATTTCCCGACGCGTCTCGGAAACGATCCGCGAGGTGGCCAAGCTGCCGGCCGACGCGCAGGTCTGGGTCGTGTGGGAGGACGTGACGGACGAGGACTGGTTCGTCGACGGAAAGTCGGTGAAGGCCATCCGCTCGAAGAAGACCTGAGATGAGCGCCGAGGTTCGCGATCCGCGCTTCCGGTCCGTGGTCGGCGGTGCGGTGGAGCTTGAGCGGCTCGCGACGGGCTTCATGTTCACCGAGGGGCCGCTCTGGCATCCGACTGAGAAGTTCCTGCTCTTCTCCGATATGCCGGGCAACATCATCCGCCATTACAGCGAAGCGGAAGGGGTTTCGACGTTCCGCGCCCCGAGCAACATGGCGAACGGCCTGACCTACGACCGCGAAGGCAGGCTCCTTGCGTGCGAGCACGCGACAAGCCGCGTCACGCGGACGGAGCCGGACGGCGCGCTGACGGTGCTTGCCTCGCACCATGACGGCAAGGAGCTGAATAGCCCGAACGACATCGTGGTTGCCCGCGACGGGGCGATCTATTTCAGCGACCCGATTTTCGGGCGCGTCGAATATTACGGGGTGCCGCGCGAGCCGGATCTTGCGTTCCGCGGCGTCTACCGGATCGATCCGAAAAGCGGTGCGCTCAAGCTTCTCGTCGACGATTTTGACCAGCCGAACGGCCTCTGCTTCTCGCGCGACGAGACGCGCCTCTTCATCAACGACACGCTGCGGCAGCACATCCGCGTCTTCGACGTCACTGCCGACGGGACGCTCGCCAATGGCCGTGTTTGGGCCGAGACGAGGGGCGAGGGCGAAGGCGGGCCCGACGGCATGAAGATCGACAGCGCCGGCAATCTTTTCTCCTGCGGTCCGGGCGGCGTGCACGTTTTCGATCCGGAAGGCGTCTGCCTCGGGGTCATCCGGATGCCAGAGCACACTGCGAACTTCACTTGGGGCGGCGACGACCTCCGCACGCTCTACATCACGGCGTCGAGCTCGCTCTACAGCGTGAGGGTGACGGTACCTGGCCGGCCGGTCTTCTGACGCGGCGCACCTGCATCGCTTGCGGCCGCCGGTGCGGGTGCTCATATCGTGAGCATGAGCGGATCGGCATCGGAAGGGGCAGAACCCGGCGGCGGCGGGCACGCGGTCGCGACCCTCGTTCGTGTTGTGATCAGAACTCCGGCGCTCCTCGCGCGCGGGCTGATCAGGCTCTACCGCTACACCCTTTCGAGCATCGTCGGGCGCACCTGCCGGCACCTGCCGACCTGTTCGGAATACGCCGACATCGCGATCGGCCGCTTCGGGCTCTGGGCCGGGGGGTGGATGGGGTTGGCGCGGTTCTCCCGCTGCCGCCCGGGTGGAACCCACGGCTTCGATCCAGTGCCGGAAATCTTGCCTGCCGAAGCATGCTGGTATAGGCCGTGGCGGTACGGCTTCTGGGGCTCAGTCCTGCCGGATTGAGGCGACGGGCCGGATAGTCCTCGACACGAGATGAATGAAAGGCGGCGCCGCCGCTTGAGCGGCTCGCGCAAGTGAAGGTCATGGTCACAATATCTCTTCCCGACGGCGCGCAACGCGAATTTCGGAGCGGCGCGACCGGGACGACCGTGGCCGAGGGCATCTCCAAGTCGCTCGCCAAGAAGGCGGTCGCGATGAAGGTCGGCGGCGTGCTCGCCGATCTCTCCGATCCCGTTCCCGAGGGCGCAAGGATAGAGATCGTGACGCGCGACGATCCGGCGGCGCTGGAGCTCATCCGGCACGACGCCGCGCACGTGCTCGCGGAGGCGGTGCAGGAGCTTTTTCCCGGAACGCAGGTCACCATCGGCCCGGTGATCGAGAACGGCTTCTATTACGACTTCTTCCGGAACGCGCCGTTCTCGACTGAAGACTTCGCTGCGATCGAGGCGAGGATGCGCGAGATCGTCGCGAAGAATCGTCCGTTCCACAAAGAGGTCTGGTCGCGTGATCGCGCGAAGAAGGTGTTCCGCGACAAGGGCGAGATGTTCAAGGTCGAGCTGGTCGATGCCATCCCGGAAGACCAGGACGTGAAAATCTACTCCCAAGGCGATTGGTTCGACCTCTGCCGCGGCCCGCATATGCCGTCGACCGGCTTCGTCGGCGACGCCTTCAAGCTCACCAAGCTTGCGGGCGCCTATTGGCGTGGCGATTCCAACCGCCAGCAACTGCAGCGCATCTACGGCACGGCCTGGGCAAACAAAAAGGAGCTCGACGCCTACCTCACAATGCTGGAGGAGGCGGAGAAGCGCGACCACCGGCGGATCGGGCGCGAGATGGACCTCTTCCATCTGCAGGAAGAGGCGCAGGGCTCCGTGTTCTGGCACGCCAAGGGCTACTCCATCTGGCGCACGCTCGAAGCTTACATGCGCCGACGGCTCGACGCGGACGGCTATATCGAGGTGAAGACCCCGCAGCTGATCGACGCCAAGCTTTGGGAGCAATCCGGCCATTGGTCGAAGTTCCGCGAGAACATGTTCGTGGTCCCCGACCATACGCCGAGCATCGAGGAGCACGGGCCGATCATCCATGGGGAGGTGGAGCGCTGGATGGCGCTTAAGCCGATGAACTGCCCGGCGCACGTGCAGATCTTCCGGCAGGCCATCAAGTCCTACCGCGACCTCCCGATCCGCATGGCGGAGTTCGGCTGCTGCCATCGCAACGAGCCGCACGGAGCGCTGCACGGGCTGATGCGCGTGCGCCAAATGACGCAAGATGACGCGCACATCTTCTGCACCGACGATCAGGTGACCGACGAGACGCGCCGCTTCCTGGCGCTCTTCGCGCGCGTCTATGCCGACATGGGCATGACTGACATCCGCTATAAACTCGCGACGCGCCCCGACATGCGTGCCGGCGACGATGCCGTGTGGGATCGCGCGGAGAAATCGCTTGCCGACGCGCTGACCGCGTCGGGGATCGAGTTCGAGCTCGCGTCGGGGGAAGGCGCCTTCTACGGGCCGAAGCTTGAGTTCCACTTGACCGATGCGATCGGCCGCACATGGCAGTGCGGGACGTATCAGCTCGACTACGTGCTTCCGGAGCGGCTCGACGCCATCTATGTCGGCGAGGACGGCGGGCGGCATCGTCCCGTGATGCTCCATCGGGCGGTGCTTGGCACATTCGAACGCTTCATCGGTATCCTGCTAGAGCATTACGCCGGGCGGCTGCCGCTCTGGTTCGCACCGACGCAGGTGGTCGTGGCGACGATCACTTCCGACGCCGATCCCTACGCGGAGGAGGTCGCCGCGAAGCTCATCGCGGCCGGGCTCCGCGCCAGCGCGGACACGCGGAACGAGAAGATCAACTACAAGGTCCGCGAGCACTCCGTCGCGAAGGTGCCTGTGATGTTCGTCGTCGGGCGGCGCGAGGCGGAGGAGGGCACGGTGTCGATCCGCCGTCTTGGCGAGAAGGAGCAGAGCTCGGCGAGCCTCGACGCGGCGATCAGAGAGCTTGTCGCCGAGGCGACGCCACCCGACCTCAGGCGCTAGTCCGTGCCGAAGAACTCCATCGGATCGCCACCGGCGCTCGGAGGCGGGATCGGTTCGGCGTCCGGCTGCACGACATCGGTTAGGCGGACTTCGATGTCGCGCTCAAGCCCGGTCTCGACGGTGAAGTCGCGCGAGTAGATCTGGCCCCCGTGCTTGGCGACGGCGGTGTAGTTGCCGGCGGCAAGTATGATCGACGGGAAGGCGCCGACCAATTCGTTCACGGTGATGCCGTCCTGCGTGGTGACCGTCCAGCTTGTGTTCGCGAGCGCCTCGCCGCCTTCCTCCGACACGAGCTTCAGCGTCACCTCCGCGCCGGTGTGGCGCATCACGGCCTCGGTCAGCTTGCCGGCCTGCACCTCGATGTCGGCGCGGACGACGGCGTTGACGTTTCCGTAGCGGCTGATGACGTGGTACTTGCCGGCGGAGAGGCGGAGGATGCGACCCGGCGCGGCGTTCGGCACGACGGTCACGAGCTCACCGGTCTCGTCCGGCTGAAGCACCTCGAAGGTGAGCTGGCCGGGCGGGATCGGTTGCTCCTCGCCGAGCACCGAATTGAGCTTCAAGCCGCCGGCGTCGATCACCAGCGACTCTTGCAGATCCTTGTCGGTGACGATGACGTGCTTGGTCGCGCCTGCGCGGCCGAAGGCGGCGTGCACGAAGTAGTCGCCGGGCGGAAGCTGCAGGGTCCGCGTGCCGCCTGGTGCGGTCTCTGCGAGAAGCGGGAGCTGGCCGTCGGAACCGGCCTGCGCGCCGAAGACCCGCCAGATCAGCCCGTCGCTTAGCGCTGGGCCGTCGGCGACGAGGCGGGCCTCCAGTACCAGGCGGTGGCTTTGCCCGGTCATCATCGGCAGCGGCGCGCCGCTCGACGGGGGGCGCGGCGCCTGCGGGGTTGCCAGCGTGTTGGCCGGCGGCGGCAGCATGGAATTGAGATTTGGCGCGACGAACCCCTGCGAGAAGATGTCGACGCCGGGGCTCGTGACGTCCTGCGCGAGCGCGGGCCCGGCGGCGAGGAGGCCGAGCGCCAAAAGCATGCGCGCTATCAACGACATCGACGGGAGCGTCCCTTCCGAAAATGGCAAACTCGCGGTCGCCCGTGGTAAGCCCGCGAGGATGGCGAATTCAAGACTTGGCGATTTTGAAGGGATTTCTCGATGAACGACGCGCTGGCCACCTATCTCAAAACCCGCCGGACGATTCCGGCCTCGCAGCTTACCGAGCCGGCGCCCGATCCGGCGACGCTTCGCGAGATGCTGACGATCGCCGCACGCGTGCCCGACCATGGGAAGCTCGCGCCCTGGCGCTTCATCCTCTTCGACAAGGCGGCGCGGGAAAAGGCGGTGGCGGGGCTTCGGAAGATCGCGGGGAAGCACCCTGACGAGAAAGAGCGCGCGATCCGCGAGGCGAAGGCGAGGGGGTTCTTCGATGCACCGCTCGTCGTAGCGGTGGTCTCGGCGCCGATCGCCGACCACCCAAAAATTCCGCTCTGGGAGCAGCAGCTTTCCTCAGCCTGCGCGGCGCTGAACCTGGTTCATGCAGCGAACGCCTACGGATTCTCGACCAACTGGCTGACCGGCTGGTACGCCTATGACGACGAGGCGAAGGCCTGGTTGGGGCTCAAGCCCGGCGAAAAGGTGACGGGCTTCATTCACATCGGGACGGCGACCGTGCCGCCGGTGGAGCGGGACAGGCCGGATGTGGCGGGGATTGTGGAAAGGTGGGGATAGGCGGTGGCATCCACGAGCCGACCAAGAAGCGTCCTTCATCGAGCTACCCGTCATTGCAATTCACACTGATAGGTTGTCATATTTTTCCGGTATCGAGCCAACTTCACTGCAGAACAGATAACTCCGAATTATGCCGACGATACTCGCCACGGGGACGAGCGTGCCCGATTTTGTCGTCACCAACGACTACGTCGTCTCGCTTCTGGTCGAGAACTCAAGGCGTTTCTACAACGGGGACATCGACCAGCTGAGTGAAGATGCGAGAAGTCTTTTTGGAACGGGCTGGCGCGAACAGGCGAATGTGGCGCGCTGGATTCACCAAGCCCATCGAGCATATCTCAGACGCATGGGACAACTGCGTTGCCAAGCTCGGCCGCGGCCTACCAAGGAAGATAGGGGCCGTGATCTACTGCAGCATCGACAAGGGAGTGGCCGAGCCATCACATGCCAGTTTGTTCGCTCAGAAATTCGGCCTCAATGATGCGAGAACTCTCGATGTGTCAGACGCCTGCATGGGATGGTTCACCGCTACACAGCTAGCAAGGTTGCTCACGACAAAGGAAAAGCCCTACTGCGCTGTTGTGTCTGCAGAATTTCCTATCGAGGTACCGGAAAGGTGTACCCGCAATCCTTCAAGGTGCGCACCGCGCAAGAATTCCAATGGAAAGGAGCCGCGCTGACGCTAGGAGAGTGTGCAGCTGTCACCATCGTCGATGCGCTTGGAGCAGAAAAAGAGCAAAGCATCTTCAAATCGTCCAACAGATTTGCCGATCTTTGCTGCGTACCTTTGATGAAGCCCGAGCAATTGGCTGATTCTCCAATTCTAGCAGAATACCTTGGCGACGAATGCTTTGTCGCAAACATGCCGAAGATGGCCTCAGTCGGATATCGTAGCGCACACGAAGTTCTAGAACGATACATCAATTCGTTTGGCAGCCCAGACATGCTGCTGTCTCATACTGTTTCAGAAACTCTGCCGCGACACATTTCAAAGGGCGTGATCAAGAACGGCGTGCTAAAGAACTGCTTTCGGAAATTCGGAAACATTGCGACCTGCTCAATTCCCGTTAGCTTTGAGTATTTTGACTGTGGTGCTCAATCCAACCTGCATATGGCCGGTTGGATAGCAGCTGCTGGCATGAGCTACAGCGTCTTTCGGCTTTTTGCCTAAGTCACGATCCGATGAGCGCAGCGGCTGAACTTGTCAGAATAGGCATTATGGCAGCCGCGCCAACCTTGGAAATCGCACCGTACGAGAACATATCGAAAAGTTGTTCATAGAAGCTCCTGGGGCCACCTGCGTGCTTGGCTTGCCGACCAACACTTACCAGTCTCCCTCCCGCCCAAAATAGCGGAATAAGCAATATCCCCAGTATGATGCTTGAATAGCAGACTGACCAAAATATGCTCATGGCGTATGCGTTCTGAATATACGTGGCTCTCGCCGCGTCCGCCTCAATCCAATCCCTTCCAATCTGCAAGAAGGAAATTGTGGAGATACAACTAACAGTGAAGACAACTGAGAGCAGGGACGTGAGATGAAAAACACCTCTTTTTAGCTTAGGGCGTGTTCTCATTAATTGACGCTGCCGTCAGTTCGCTGCCACGGTCGCTTCAGGGGTGTTCCGGACATCGTTGGCTTGTGCCGGCACGGCAGAAATGCGCCAATTGCGGTCGTTGATCATGTCGCGTACTGCCCGCAGTAGTCCTTAGGGCTTGGGAGCCCGGCGCCATCTCGCGGCGATCATCGAGCGGCTACCGCAGTTGCCTTCGCCGCTCAGCGTTAAGCTGTCTTCAGAAAAGGCGGACTCTATCTCTGTTCTGTTCTATGCCGTCGCTCGTTGCCGGGCAGCCGGCCCTCGCACACTGGTCCGTATATGAAGCGCCGGCCCACGACGTCCACCCTTCTGCGCCGATTAAATCGATCGGCCGTGGTCGACGTGATCCGCACGGAAGGAGTGGCATCACCTTCGAGCCTTGCCGAGCGACTGAACATCAGCATCCCGACCGTGATGCGAGTGATCGAAGATCTGATTGCCGAGGATCTGGTGGCATATGACGGGTTTGACGAGGCTAGTGTCCGGGGACGTCCTCGGGCACGCATCAAGTTCCGCGGCGCATCGCACGCAATTATCGGCATTGAAGCGGGCAAGGGTGAATTCTACGGTGCGGTCGCAAACTTGGAAGGCGTCGTGCAGACGGAGATGCATGAAACCGCCGATGACGATGGTGAGCGCAATCTTCAAAAGATCACCTCCCTTGTCGAACGGCTAATTGGCGCTCCACGTCCGGCTGGCCAAACAATTTTTGGCATCGGCATCGGTGTTCCCTCGATCGTCAAGCAGCCGGTTGGCGAAGTGGTGCTCACTCTCGGCCTTGGGTGGCGCGACTTTCCACTTCGGCAATTGCTGAGCGAGAAATTCGACGATGCCGGTCTTTGTCGAGAACGGGCGCAACCTCGCCGCCGTGGGCGAATGGGGATTCGGGGCCGGGCGTGGCGCCGACAGCGTCGTGAGCCTCTCGATCGGGCCCGGCGCCGGCGCGGGCGTCGTGATCGACGGCAAGCTCTATGGCGGGCACTCGCATGCGGCGGGCGAGCTCGGCTGGTATCTCGATGACCCCCTCCTCACCGGGCGGCCGTTCGAACATCTGGGCGACAAGCAATCGCTGCGCTTTTTCGGCATCCCCGAACATGCGACCAAGATGCTCGAAGAGGCCAACACCCAGTATGCGGCGGGGAAGCTCACCCTGGCCGCCGTCACCGACCGGCAGGCGGGCAAAATCGCGCCAGTCGTGACCGAACTGCTCGACTATGCGACGATGGCGGTGGGCAGTGTCGCTGCCTTCATGAACCCCGAGATCATCGTCCTGGCGGGCCGGGTCGTCGGCGGCGGTGATCTGGTGCTCGATGTGCTGCGGCATCGCCTCAAGGGCAATGTGTACGACCCGCCGCGCCTCGTGATAGGCGCGCTGGGGCACCGCGACATCGTGCTTGGAGCGGTGCGCCTGGTGCTCGATGCGACGACCCTCAACCCTTCCGACAGCCTGGCGATGGCCGACTAAAGATCCATCGATCGCAATTGACAGCGACTGAATCTCGGCATTAAGTTTCTAACTGAAAGAAAAAATACGCCCTGCATCGTGTGGGAGCGTATCTTTCGTGGGAGGACTTCAATGACGAAGATTTTCAGTCCGCTCGGGCGGACGATGCAGCGTCGTGACTTCCTGAAAGTTGCGGGTGCGAGCGTTGCGGTAGCGGCCCTGCCGGCGGCAGTTCGCGCTGCCGATCCCGTCAAGGTGGTGCTGTGGTCGTGGGTGCCGGATCTCCAGCTTGAGGTCGACCTGTTCAACGCCGCGCATCCGGGCATCCAGGTCGAACTCGTGAATCCCGGCCAGGGGGACCCGTTATATAACGCGCTCCGCGCGGGCCTGCAGGCGGGCAGCGGCCTGCCGGACGTCGCCCAGATCGAATACCAGCACCTCGAGAGCTTCCGCCAGGTCGACGCCCTCGCCGACATCGGCCAGTACGCCAATGCCCATAAGGGCGAGTTCCCCGAAGGCCTATGGGCGCAGGTCGCCAAGGGCGATGTGGTCAACGGCATGCCGCAGGATTACGGTCCGATGGCGATGCTCTATCGCAAGGACATCTTCGACAAGCATGGGATCACGCCGCCCACCACCTGGGCCGAGTTTGCCGATGCGGGCAAGAAGATCCATGCGGCCGATCCGAATGTGTTCATGACCGACGCGCCGTTCGGAGCCAATGCCGACTGGGTCTTGGGTCTGTTGTGGCCGATGGGCTGGAAGCCGGTCAGCCGCGATGGCGACAAGCTCGTGATCAGGATCAACGACAAGATTGCTAAGGACTTCGCCGCCTATTGGCAGGACCTTATTACCGCGGGTGTCATCGAGACCAAGCCGGGCTTCAACAATGAGTGGTACACCGGCCTCGACTCGGGCCGCTATGCCACCTGGCTCGCTGCGGGCTGGGGTCCGCTGTTCCTGACCTCGGTCGCCAAGACCAGCGTGGGCAAGTGGCGTGCCGCCGATCTGCCGCAGTGGGACGCGAGCAAGTTCGCGACTGGCGCTTGGGGTGGCTCATCGCTAGCCGTGATGAAAGCGACCCAGCATCTGCCCGAGGCCGCCGAAGTCGCGATCTGGCTGAACATCGATCCCGAAGCCACAAAGCTCTACACCACCAAGCAAAACTTCTTCCCCTGCACCAACGCGCTGCTGTCGAGCCCGGAATGGGCGAGCGCCAAGCCGGAATTCTTCGGCGGCCAGGAGGTGAACAAGGTGTTTGCCAAATCGGCGAGTGCCGTGGCGCCGTTTGAGTGGAGCCCGTTCCAGGCCTTCCTCTACCAGTCGATGGCCGATGAATTCGGCGCCTCGCTCGGCGGCAAGGGCACGCTGTCGGATGCGTTCGACCGCATCCAGGACGCCGTGGTCACCTACGCGAAGGACCAAGGCTTCACCGTCGCCTAACTCCTCCCGGGCAACGGCCGGGCGCGCTTGATCGGCGCGCCCGATCTCTTCATCTTGCCGGACCGGGGACCATGGCAATGTCGAATTCGCCAGTCGCAGCGACGCGCCCAGCGCGATCGGGCGGTTTTACGTCACGAAAGCTCGCGCCCTATCTGTTCCTGGCGCCCTTCGTGCTGCTGTTTATCGCCTTCATCGTCGCGCCGCTGGTCTATGCGTTCTACATGAGCCTGTACCGCGACACGCTGGTGGGCGGACGGCAGTTCGCGGGTGCAGCAAGCTACATCAAGGTCGCGGACGACGCCAAATTCTGGGGCGGCGTGTGGAACCTCGTTCTGTTCGGCATCGTGCAGGTGCCGATCATGCTGGCCCTGGCGCTGCTGTTCGCCATCGTGCTCGATCGTGGCCAAGTCTATGCCAAGAGCGTCTTCCGGCTGGGCTTCTTCCTCCCCTACGCCGTGCCAAGCGTGATCGCGACGATCATCTGGGGTTATCTCTACGGCCCCAACTTCGGCCCGTTCACGCAGTTGGCCAAGGCGTTCAACCTGCCGCCGCCGGACTTCCTATCGCCGGGCGCGATGATCTTCTCATTGGCCAATATCGTGACGTGGGAATATGTCGGCTACAATATGGTGATCTACTACGCCGCGCTGAAGGCGATCCCGTCGGACCTCGCCGAGGCCTCGCGGATCGACGGCGCCTCGCCCTGGCAATTTGCGCGGCTGATCCAGCTGCCGCTGCTGTGGCCGGCGATCCTGCTCACCATTATCTTTTCGATCAACGGCACACTGCAGCTGTTCAATGAGCCGTACCTGATGCGCGCGCTCGCCAGTAACACCATCAATTCGAGCTACACGCCGAACCTCTATGCCTATTCTCTGGCGACTCAGAACCAGCAGTATGGCTATGCGGCCGCCGTCTCGTTCGTGCTTGGCATCGTGATCGCGGGCGCCTCCTACATCTTCACCCTGATCACCAACCGCCGTCGGCCGGAGCAATGATGACTGCGGCCACCGACATCGCCACTTTCGACGCTGCCAAGCGCCGGCCCGGCGAACGGCGGCGTTCGCGGATCATCCTCACGCTGCTGCTGTCACTGTTCCTCGTCTACAGCTTCGTGCCGCTGGTCTATCTGGTCCTTTCGGCAACGAAGACGAATGGCGACCTGTTCGCCACCTTCGGCTTCGGCCTCGGCACCGAGTTCAACCTCTGGCAGAATCTGAGCGATCTGCTGGCGCGCGACAACGGCATCTTCATCGCGCTGGATGTTCAACAGCGTGCTCTATTCGACCGCCGCCGGGCTCGGTGCCGCGATCTTTTCTACCGCGGCAGGCTATGCCTTCGCCAAGTTCAAATTCGTCGGCCGCAAGCTGCTGTTTGGGCTGGTCTTGGGCGCTGTGATGATCCCGCAGACGGCCCTCGTCGTGCCGATCTTCCTGCTGCTGGCGCTGTCGGGTCTCAACGACAATCCGCTGGGCGTGATCCTGCCCTCGATGATCTCGCCGATCGGCGTCTATCTGATGCGCGTCTATATCGAGCAGGGCGTCGACGAGGGACTGCTCGACGCAGCGCGTATCGATGGCGCCGGCGAGTTCATGATCTTCCGCGCCATCGTGCTGCGGCTGGTGGCGCCGGGGATGGTGACCGTGGCGCTGCTCTCGTTCGTCGGGACCTGGAACAATTATTTCCTGCCGCTCATCGTGCTGCGCTCGCAGGAGTATCAGCCGATCACGGTGGGCCTTGCGACCTGGTATCGGCTCGCGCAGCAGGGCGGTGGCGGCGGACAGGTGTTGTTCTCGATCGTCATCACCGGCGCGCTGGTCAGCATCATCCCGGTGATAGTGGGGTTCCTGCTGTTGCAGCGGTTCTGGCAGGGCGGCCTCACCGCCGGCGCCATCAAGTAGACTATCGCCTGGAGTTTTCCGACTATGACGACTGCCTCGAAATCCGCGCCGCTCTCTGTCTGGCGGCCGATCTCCACCGATACTTTCCTCGTCGGCGCCCCGCATTATCCGGAGCATGTCGATGAGAGCTATTGGCAGCGCGACGCCGACCGCATGGCCGCGGCGGGCTTCAACACGGTGCGGCTTGCGGAATTCGCCTGGCACATTCTAGAGCCGCATGAGGGGACGTTCGATTTCGATTTGTTCGACCGGGCCATCGATGTGCTGGGCAAGGCCGGCATCAAGACCATCATGTGCACGCCGACGGCGACGCCGCCGCGCTGGCTGACGGCGCGTTATCCCGAAGTATTGCGCGTCGATGCCAATGGACGCGCCATGAGTCATGGATCACGCCAGCACGCCAACCTTGCGAGCGGAGTGTTCCGCGAGCATTCGAAGCGCATCACTAAAGCGATGGCCGAGCATTATCGCAGCAATTCGCACATCATCGGCTGGCAGACGGACAATGAGCTCAACACCACTGGATCGCTGTCGTACGGTCCGGTGACGCTGGCCGAGTTCCAGGCCTTCCTCAAGGACAAGTACAAGACCATCGCCGCGCTCAACGGTGCGTGGGGCGGGCATTTCTGGGCCACCGCCTACGACGATTTCGATCAAGTGGTGCTACCCTTCGACTACGCCCCTGGCCCGGTCGGGCCGACCCATGTGGTCGACTATCACCGCTTCCTCGCCTTCGTCACGGCGCGGTTCCAGCACGATCAGGTGCTGATTCTGCGCGCCACCAATCCAGACTGGTTCGTCTTCCATAATCTGGGGCGGATCGACGACATCGACTTCCGCGGCGAGTTCTCGACCGATCTCAATTTTCTCGGCTTCGACATATACCCGCATCTCTATGACGAGCTGCAGCGGGTCGGCGGCGTCGGCGAGGTGCAGGCGCTGCATCTCGACATCT
>CAWBXX010000003.1:0-593796 GCA_963792885.1 uncultured Alphaproteobacteria bacterium | reverse complement strand
CTCGGCAGAAACATGACGTATTGCTAGCCATAGAAGAACAGGCTCTCGCCGTTCACCTGTGGCGTCAGCGAGCGGGCGATCCAGTCGGCCGACACGATGCGCCGACCCTGCCAGAGGCCGCCTCCCGCGACCATCGCCCCGATCTTCGCGACATCGCGCGGGCGCATGCGCAGGCCCGAAGGCGCCATCGGATCGCCGTTGGCGTAGCGCACCCATTCCACGTCGGTGATGCCGAGGGGCGCGAAGAGCTCTTCCTGCGCCAGCACGTCGAGCGTCTTGCCGGTCGCGCGCTTCAGGATCTCGGCGAGAAGCAGAATCAGGCCGCCGTTATAGGCGTAAGCGACGCCGGGCGGCCGGGCGATGGGCTGCTCCAGCACGTAGCGGGCCGGGTCCGGCGCATCGATCATGCGCCGCTCGCTGTTTCGAGGATCGCTGTAGGGAAGCGCTTCGCTCCAGGCGAAGCCTGCGGACATGCTGAGCAGATGCTCAATGGCGATCGTGTCCTTCTCCGGCGTGCCAAGGTCGGCGTAATCTCGAAAGAACGGCAGGACCTTCGCGTCGACGCCCCCGACCCAGCCACGATCGATGGCGATGCCGAAGACGAGGGACGTGATGCTCTTGGTGATCGAACGCAGATCGTGGCGCATCGTCGCATCGTAAGCGACGCGGCCGAGCGGCGTGGCGAACGCCTGGTCCTCGCCGGTGAAATACCGCTCGTAGACCAGCGCCCCGTCGCGGACGATCAGCGCCGCGTGGAGGTTGGCGTCGGTCCAGGCTTCGAACTGCTTCGCCAGGCCGGCTAGCACGCTCTCGTCGAGGTTCTTCTCGGCCGGAGAGGCTACCGGCCATCCGTCATCGAGCGCCGGAGGCGGAAAGCCGGCACCATTCGTCTCGCTCATGGCATATCTCTCATCGGCGCGTTCTTCCACGGGCCGGCAACCCCTAGCCATGCGGCCCCGAATTTGCCACTCCCTGCGGCGCATACGACGACACGGCGATGACGGGCTCCACACGCTCAAGCCACGATCTCGACCCGCGCCGGCGGCGGGCGCTTTTTCGCGCCTGGCGGCGGGGCATGAAGGAGATGGACCTGATCCTCGGCGGCTTCGCCGACGCGCATATCGGCGACCTCGGCGATCACGATCTCGCCGACTTCGAAGCGCTGATGGACGTGCCGGACGACGAGCTCTTCACCTGGTTCATTGGCCGCGCGGAGCCGCAGCAGAAATATCTGTCGCCGGTTTTCCGTTCGATCGTCGCCTTCCATACAAAGGGCGAAACCGGGATCCAAACTGCGGGCCATGCCGGCGGATCTGCGAAGGCGCATATGAGAAACAATGACGAAGACTGAGCTGTTCTCGCCGACCGATCCGTTATCGGGCCTCTTCCGCGGCCGCCGCGCCGTCGCGCTCGGCGGCGTGCCGGACGGGCTCGAAGGCCGTGTGCTCGCACGCCTTGCGGAAGCCGAGGGCACGGTGCTCTTCGTCGGGCGTGACGCGCGCGAGGTGGCGCTTGCGGAGACGGCGCTCCGCTTTTTCGCGCCTTCCGTTCCGAGCCTCATCTTCCCGGCCTGGGACAGCCTTCCCTACGACCGCGTGTCGCCGAACCCGGAGATTTCCGCGAGCCGCATGAGCGCGCTCCACGCGCTGCTTACGCCGCATGGCGGGCCGCGCGTCGTCTTCACCACGGCGAACGCCATCGTGCAGCGCGTGCCGGACCACGAGAGCGTCGCGGGGCGGGCGCTTTCCGCCGCCTCCGGCGCCGTGGTGCCCATGGACGGGCTCGTGCGCTGGCTTGAGACCAACGGCTTCGACCGAACCGCGACGGTCCGCGAAGTCGGCGAATATGCGGTGCGCGGCGGCATCCTCGACCTCTTCGCGCCGGGGACGGCGGCGCCGATCCGTCTCGATTTCTTCGGCGACACGCTGGAGACGATCCGCCCCTTCGATCCGGCCACGCAGCGCACCACCGGACAGATGCCGCGGCTTCAGCTGGTACCGGCGAGCGAAGTTGTGCTGAGCGAGGAGACGATCGGGCGTTTTCGCCAGAACTATCGCGCCGCCTTCGGCGCCGTGCTCGCCAGCGATCCGCTCTACGAGGCGGTGAGCGAGGGCCGCCGCTTCGCCGGCATGGAGCACTGGCTGCCGTTCTTCTACGAGAAACTGGAGACGCTGTTCGACTATCTGCCTGATGCGCCTATGGTTATCGGGCATCTCGTGGAGCACGGACTTGCCGACCGCCTGGAGCAAGTGCGCGACCACTACGAGGCGCGGAAGGAGGCGGTCGAGAAGAGCACGGCGGGCGGCTCCGTGCCCTATAAGCCGATCCAGCCCAACGCGCTCTACCTGACGCAGGATGAGTGGCGTGCGCACGTCGCGGCGCGCCCGCATACGCACCTCAGCCCCTTTGTCGAGCCGGACGAGGGCGTCGAGAAGGCGCCGGCGATCGACATGGGCGGGCGCGCCGGGCGCAGCTTTGCGGCGGAGCGCGCGGCGGGCGACGTCAATGTCTTCGACGCGCTGGTCAAGCATGTCGAGGCGCTGGAGAAATCCGGCCGCAAGGTGCTGCTCGCCTCGTGGAGCGAGGGCGCGCGCGACCGGCTCGGCCAGGTGCTGACGGACCACGGGCTGTTGAGCCTCAAGCCGGTCGAGGATTTTGCGGCGCTGAAGGCGCTGCCGGCAGGCACCGTCGGGCTCGCGGTGCTGCCGCTCGAAACCGGCTTCGAGGCGCCGGACATCGCCGTCATCGGCGACCAGGACGTGCTCGGCGACCGCTTCATCCGCACCACGCGGCGGAAGCGCGCCGTCGACGCGCTGACCGAAGCGTCGAGCCTCGCTGCCGGCGATCTCGTCGTCCACGTCGACCACGGCATCGGCCGCTTCACGGGACTGAAGACCATCGAGGCGGCAGGCGCGCCGCACGACTGCCTGGAAATCCTCTACGCCGGCAACGACCGGCTCTTCCTGCCGGTCGAAAACATCGAGCTTCTCTCGCGCTACGGCGCGGAGGGCTCGGAGGCGGATCTCGACCGGCTCGGCGGCGTCGCGTGGCAGAACCGCAAGGCGCGGCTCAAGAAGCGCATCCGCGACATGGCGGAGCAGCTGATCAAGACCGCGGCGGCGCGGCTGACGCGCCAGGCGCCCGTGCTCTCGCCGCCCTCAGGCCTCTATGACGAATTTTCGGCGCGCTTCCCCTACGAGGAGACGGAGGACCAGGATTCCGCGATCGAGGCGGCGCTCGACGACCTTCAGGCCGGGCGGCCGATGGACCGGCTCATCTGCGGCGACGTCGGCTTCGGCAAGACGGAAGTGGCGCTCCGCGCCGCCTTCGTCGCGGCGATGGCGGGGCGGCAGGTCGCGGTCGTCGTGCCGACGACGCTTCTCGCCCGCCAGCACTTCGCGACCTTCACCGAGCGCTTCCGCGGCCTGCCGCTCAATATCGGTCAGGCCTCGCGGCTTGTCGGCTCGGCAGGAGCTGGCGCGCGTCAAGAGCGGGCATCGCCGACGGCACGATCGACATCGTCATCGGCACGCATGCGCTGCTCGGCAAGGCGATCGAGTTCAGGGACCTCGCGCTCCTGATCGTCGACGAGGAGCAGCATTTCGGCGTGCGCCACAAGGAGCGGCTGAAGGAGCTTCGCGCCGCCGTCCACGTGCTGACGCTTTCCGCGACGCCGATCCCGCGCACGCTGCAACTGGCGCTGACGGGGGTGCGCGATCTTTCCATGATCGCGACGCCGCCGATCGACCGGCTGGCGGTCCGCACCTTCATCGCGCCCTTCGACACGCTGACGATCCGCGAGGCGCTGATCCGCGAGCGGCTGCGCGGCGGGCAATCGTTCTACGTCGTGCCGCGCATCTCCGACCTCGCGGAGGTGCACGAATTCCTGGAGCACAACGTGCCGGAGGCGAAGGTCGGCGTGGCGCACGGACAGATGCCGCCCTCGACGCTCGATAAGGTGATGAACGCCTTCTACGAGGGGCAGTACGACATCCTGCTCTCGACCACGATCATCGAATCCGGCCTCGATATCCCGCGCGCGAACACGCTCGTCGTGCATCGCTCGGAGATGTTCGGGCTGGCGCAGCTCTATCAGCTCCGCGGGCGGATCGGCCGCTCGAAGCTCCGCGCCTACGCGCTCTTCACCGTGCCGGCGCACCGCAAGCTGACGGAGACCGCGGCGCGGCGGCTGAAAGTGCTGCAATCGCTCGACACGCTCGGCGCCGGCTTCCAGCTCGCCTCACACGACCTCGACATCCGCGGCGCCGGCAACCTTCTCGGCGAAGAGCAGTCCGGCCACATCAAGGAGGTCGGCTTCGAGCTTTACCAGGAGATGCTGGAGGAGGCGGTGGCGAGCCTCAAGGCCGGCGGCGAGGAGGCCGGCGAGGAGCGCTGGTCGCCGCAGATCACCATCGGCATGGCGGTGATGATCCCGGAGAGCTACGTGCCCGACCTGCAGCTTCGCATGCAGCCTCTACCGGCGGCTCGCCGAGCTCGACGAGGCGGGCGAGATCGACGCCTTCGGCGCCGAGCTGATCGACCGCTTCGGGCCGCTGCCGGAGGAGGTCGAGCATCTTCTGAAGATCGTGTTCGTGAAAGCGCTCTGCCGCCGCGCCAACGTGGAGAAGGTCGACGCCGGGCCGAAGGGCGTCGTCATCGGCTTCCGCGACAATATCTTCGCGAACCCGCCGGCGCTGATCCGCACCATCCAGGAGGAGGGGACGTTCGCGAAGATCCGGCCGGACCAGCGGGTGCTGTTTGTGCGCGGATGGGAAAAGCCGGAGGAAAGGCTGAAGGGGGTCGCGGGGATTTTGACGAGGCTGGTGGGGCTGGCGGAGGAGGGGAAGAAAGCGGCTTAGGTTCCACCGATTGTCGGCAAGCACGCGAGGCTTTGACATCGCGTGCGGCAACCGACTATCACACGTAGAACCTCTACGCCCCACTAGTCGCCAGCACCGGTGGATTAATGATTCTGGATGAAGTCAATACCGCCAAGAAAGATGTAAGAACCGAATCCGTTCAGATCACAATTGGCGAAATCGCCTCGATGTATGAGCGCGGCGAACTCGTCGTGCATCCCACCTTTCAGCGCTTATTCAGATGGGGGATTTCGAAAAAGTCTGATTTCGTCGAATGCGTCGCGTCGGTTCGCGGGTCGTCGGTCTTGTGTTCCGCGCTGTCACCCTTTTCGGCGTCGCGGCCGCTGTCATCGCGGCGGCGGTTGTCGCCGCGACGCTGACGCCGGCCGGGGCCGCTGAAGCCGGCAAAGTCGAGAGCCGCGACGCTAGCGTCAACGGCGTCGAGATCCACTATCTCGTCGCGGGGGAGGGCCCGCCCGTCATCCTGCTGCACGGCTATGCGCAGACGAGCCACATGTGGCTGCCGCTCATCCCGGAGCTGGCGAAGACGCATCTCGTCATCGCGCCGGACCTCCGCGGCTTCGGCAATTCGGCAAGCCGGAATGCTGCTACGACAAGAAGGCGATGGCGCAGGATATCCATGCGCTCGCCGAGTCGCTCGGCCTCGCGCATGTCGGCATCGCCGGCCACGATATCGGGCTGATGGTCGCCTATGCCTACGCCGCGCAATACCCGGACGAGGTCGACAGGATCGCGCTGATGGATGCGTTCCTGCCGGGCATCGGCGACTGGAACAGCGTGTTCCTGCTGCGCGATCTCTGGCACTTCCACTTCTTCGGGCCGACGCCGCTGGCGCTCGTCACCGGGCGGGAGCGCATCTATCTCGACCATTTCTGGAACGACTTCGCCGCCGACCCGGCGCATTCCGTCTCCGAGGCCAATCGCGAATTCTACGTGAAGGCCTATGCGCAGCCGGGCGCGATGAAGGCGGGCATGGAGGTGTTCCGTAACTTTCCGCAGGACGCCGAAGACTTCGCCGCATTCGCCGAGACCAAGCTGACGATGCCGATGCTGGTGCTTTCCGGCGAGAAGGCGGGTGGCACTTTCCTGATCACGCAGGGGAAGATGGTCGACGACAACGTCGAGGGTGTCGTCATCGAGGGCTCCGGCCATTGGCTGATGGACGAAGCGCCGGAGCAGGTCATCCCGAAACTGGTGGCTTTCTTCGCGAACTGAGCGGGCGGCGCTCGATCCGCGCCGGCACGTCGCTCTCGCCGCAGTGCTAGTAAGGGAACAGCGAAATCATCCAGTTCAGGCCGTAGATCGCGCCGAATATCAGAAGCGCGATGAAGACGACCACGAAGATCGGGACCTCCCAATGATAGAGCTTGGGGGGCTCCCGGCGCGGCCGATGACGAAGCGTCTCGGTTTCGTGCTCCGGATTGCCGAGCCGACCCTCTCTGCGGAGCATTGCCGCGTCCCCCCTTTGGCTACGTCCGCTGAGCGCGCTGGCGCCTTGGCGGGCGCGGGCAGGCCCACCGTAGGCGAGGGGCCGGCTCTTGTGCCGTCGGACGGCGCCTCAAAAGACGCTAGTCCGGCACGCGCCGCCTCCGGTCGGATTAATGTCGGCGCCGGTGAATTCCCTGTTAACGCCTGTGCCGAACGCAGCGGTTGAGCCGGGCTATTTCCTCGCGTTGCACCAGGCGAAGCGCCAACGCCAGCGCGTTGACGTCAAGCGTATAACCGCTAGCCTGCCGCCATGCGCTGCGGAGGGAAGAGACGCGCTTCAAGCTCACGGGCCGGCATCGGCTTGCCGAAGAGATAGCCCTGGAGCGAATTGCAGCCGGTGGCGCGAAGCAGCATCGCCTCGTCCTCCGTCTCCACGCCCTCGGCGGTTGTGCGCATGCCGAGCTCGTGCGCCAGCGCCACGATGAGCTGCACGATTGCGTGGTTCGTCGTGTCGGAGCCGATGCCATGCACGAAGGAGCGGTCGATCTTCACCTTGTCGAAGGGGAGCGAGCGCAAGTAGCTCAGGCTCGAATAGCCGGTGCCGAAATCATCGAGCGCGACGCGGATGCCGATCTGACGAAGTGCGTCGATCTGGCGGCGCGCGACCTCCAGATCGTCGAGCAGCACGCTCTCCGTTACCTCAAGCTGGAGCCGCCGGCCGGGAAAGTCGGCTTCGGTCAGGATGGTCCCCACGACGCAGGCGAGATCGGTCAGCCGGAACTGCACCGGCGAAAGATTCACCGAGACATAGATGTCGTTCCAGTGGCGCGCGTCGCGCACCGCGGTGCGCAGGATGGTCTCGCCGAGCTCCAAGATCTGGCCGGTCTTCTCGGCGATCGGGATGAACTCCGCGGGGCTCACCCATCCAAGCGCAGGATGCGCCCAGCGGGCGAGCGCTTCCGCGCCGATCATCGCTCCATCGGCGCTTCGGTGAATCGGCTGGTAGTGGACGATAATCTCGCCGGCCTTGAGGGCTGCGGGCAGGTCGCGCTCGAGACGGCGGCGGCGCTTTGCAGCTCTCGCCATTTCGTCGCTGAAGGCGACGACGCGGCGGCGGCCGGCACGCTTCGCTTCCTCCAGCGCGATGTCGGCGTTGAGCAGCGTCGCCTCAACCGACACCCCCGGCTCTTCAAAGGCGATACCAATCGAGATGCCACTTGCCACCCGGTAGCCGCGGAAGACGAGCGGCTCCTTGCTCGCTTCGACCAGCTCGTTCGCCTTCTCCATAATGGCCTCGCGGCTTTCGCCGTCGAGAATCACGACGAACTCGTCGCTGCTCGACCGCGCCACGAAGGCGCGCTCGCCGGCAACGCGCGCGATCGTCTCGCCGAGACGCGCCAAAAGCTCGTCGCCGACCTTGTGGCCCAGCGTGTCGTTCACTGCCTTGAAGAGATCGACGTCGGCGTGAAGAACGCCGAGCACGCCCTTCACCTCGAAGGGCATGCCTTCGGCCAGCGCCTTCAGCAGCGAGGCACGGTTCGCGAGGCCGGTCAGGGGGTCCTTGTAGGCGAGCTCCAGAGCCCTCGCCTCGGCCCGGCGCCGAGTCTCGATCTCGTCGTGTACATTGCCAACGATGAGCCGCATCTCGAGGTGATCGGTGACGATCGCAGCAAGGTCCTTGAGCTTCGCCTTGTCGGCCTCGCTGAAGTCGTGCCGCGGCTTGAAGTCGAAGATGCAGACGGTGCCGATCCGCTGCCCGGACGGCGTGACGAGCGGCGCGCCGGCATAGAAGCGGAGCCGCGGATCGGCCTCCACCAGCGGGTTCTCGGCGAAGCGCGGATCGTCTGCCGCGTCCTCCACTACGAGCACGTCGTCGGTCAGGATCGTATGGCCGCAAAACGAGATGTCACGCGGCGATTCCGACATGGGCAGGTCGCCGTGGGCCTTGAGGAAATTCCTCTCCGAGTCCATGAAGGCGACGAGACCGATCGGCGCCTCGAACTGCCGTTTGGCGATCTCGGCGATGCGGTCGAATTGCGGCTCGGGATCCGTGTCGAGAATCCGGTATTTTCGGAGCGCGGCAAGGCGCTCCTCCTCGTCGATCGAATACGGGGGCGGTTTGTGCATCGCGATTCTTCCCCACGCGCGAGACTCAGGGCACGCCCATAACACTCAGTAAATCGGATAGGTTGCATGCTTCACGAATTCGCAACTCGGCGTGGTGAACAATTCTTAGCCGCCTTCGCACACGCGTTGCGGAAGACTAAGCTTGGCCATTGGGTTAGGAGACCGTGATGAGCGAGGCAAAGCGCGCCGTCCGCGAAGCAAAGCAGGCAAAGTCACCTTTCGCGTGGGACGATCCGCTTCATCTGGAAGCCGAGCTTTCCGAGGAAGAGCGGATGATCCGCGACACGGCGCGCGCCTATGCGCAGGAGAAGCTCGCGCCCCGCGTCGTCGCCGCCTACGCGCAAGAGCGGGTCGAGCCGGAGATCTTTGGCGAGATGGGCGCGCTCGGGCTCCTCGGCGTGACGCTGCCTCCGGAATACGGCGGAGCGGGCGCCTCCTACGTCGGTTACGGGCTCGTCGCGCGCGAGGTCGAACGCGTCGAATTCCGGCTACCGGTCGATGCTCTCTGTGCAGTCGTCGCTCGTCATGTATCCGATCTTCGCCTATGGCGACGAAAGCCAGCGGCAGAAGTATCTACCGGGACTGGCGAGCGGCGCGCTGATCGGCTGCTTCGGTCTGACGGAGCCGGACGCCGGCTCCGACCCGAGCCGCATGACGACGCGCGCGGAACGGATCACGGGCGGCTTTCGGCTCTCCGGCACGAAGACCTGGATATCGAACGCGCCGATCGCCGATGTCTTCGTCGTCTGGGCGAAGCTTTCGGATGGCGGCGAGAGCGTCGTGCGCGGCTTCATCCTGGAGAAGGGCGCGAAGGGGCTTTCAGCGCCGAAGATCGAAGGCAAGCTGTCGCTTCGCGCCTCCGTCACCGGTGAGATCGTGATGGACGGCGTGGAGATTTCGGAGGATGCGCTGCTTCCGAACATCTCGGGTCTCAAAGGGCCGTTCGGCTGCCTCACCCGCGCGCGCTACGGCATCGCCTGGGGCACGATGGGCGCGGCGGAAGATTGCTGGCATCGCACGCGCCAATACACGCTCGATAGAAAACAGTTCGGGCGGCCGCTGGCGGCGAACCAGCTCATCCAGAAGAAGCTTGCCGATATGCAGACGGAGATCGCGCTTGGGCTCGCCGGCGCGCTCAGGCTCGGGCGCCTCATGGACGACGAGATGGCCGCGCCGGAAGCCGTATCGCTGATGAAGCGGAACAACTGCATCAAGGCGCTCGAGATCGCGCGGACCGCGCGCGACATGCACGGCGGCAACGGCATTCACGAAGAATTCCACGTCATGCGCCACTCGCAGAACCTCGAGACAGTCAACACCTACGAAGGCACCGCGGATATGCACGCGCTGATCCTCGGCCGCGCACAGACAGGGATCCAGGCGTTCTCCTGATCTAAGGCGATCGCCGCGTGGCTTCTGTGAGGCGCTCGCGCACCGCGTGCTCGTCGTCAGCGAGCGCATGGCTGACGGCGACGGGGTAGGGCGTGGCCTTCTCCAGTGCGCAGAGGGCAAGCGGGAGCTTGGCGATCGCGTCGAGGCAATCCGCGCGGATGTCGGCGACGGGCCGCGGCGTCTCAAGCCGGCGCCCGGACTCCATCACCTGTTTCAGGAGCGGCATGCCGGGCAGCGCTTCGTCCGCGCGCGCGATGGTGTCGTGCACGGCGACGCCATCTTCAATGATGCGGAAGACCTGCTTCCGCCCCGGAAGCGTGCGCTTGCCGGACGACAGCTTTATGCGGCCTTCGCCGGCGTACTCGGTGAGCTTGTAGACGATATCGAGCGACGGCGCGTCGCCGGAGACGACAAGGTCGGTGCCGACGCCGAAGCCATCGATCGGCGCGCCAGCGGCGAGCAGATCCGCGATCTTCGCCTCGTCGAGCCCGCCGCTTGCGAAGATGCCGACCTTCTCCAAGCCGGCAGCGTCGAGAAGCGCCCGGGCCGCGATCGCGAGCGCCACGAGGTCGCCGGAGTCGAGCCGCACTGCGCGCACCTTGAACGCATCGCCGAGCTCCTTCGCGAGGGCAATCACCTTCCGCACGCCCTCGATCGTGTCGTAGGTGTCGACGAGGAGCACGGTCTCCGGATAGACGCGCGCGAAGGCCCGGAACGCATCCATCTCGTCGTCGAAGGCTTGCACGAAACTGTGCGCCATCGTGCCGGCGATGGGAATTGCGTAGAGGCGGCCAGCAAGCACGTTCGACGTGGAGACCGCACCGGCCACATAGGAGGCGCGCGCCGCCTTGATCGCGGCATCGAGTCCGTGCGCCCGGCGGCTGCCGAAATCGATAACGGCGCGACCGGACGCGGCGGAGATCACGCGCGCCGCCTTCGAGGCGATCAGCGTCTCGAACCCGATCTGGTTGATCGCCAGCGTCTCGATGATCTGTGCTTCGCCGATCGGGGCGACGATCTCCAGGATCGGCTCGTTGGCAAAGATAGGCGTTCCCTCCGGAACCGCGAAGACATCGCCGGAGAAGCGAAAGCTCGCGAGCGAATCGCGGAAATCCTTCGGGAAGCCCTCGGCGCGGAGGTAGGCGATGTCGTCGGCCTCGAAGCGGAGCGCTTCAAGCTCTTCGAGGAAATCGTCGAGCCCGCAGGCGACGAGGAAATTGCGCTCTTGCGGAAGGCGACGGACGAAAAGGCTGAAGACGGCGGTCTCGCTGAGCCCGATCTCGCGGTAGGCGCGGAGCATCGTGAGCTCGTAGAGGTCGGTGAAGAGCCCGAGGCTCTTGAGCCGCTCCGCGACGCGACCGTGCCTGCTGCCTCCCGCCCCCGGCATCGGCTCAACGGCGCTGCGCCTCGGCGAAGGCGCGCGCGTAGCCTCGGTAGTGCTCGACCGTCGTTGCGATCAGATCGCGCTTTGCCCGGTCGAGCGGCACCATCTTCATTGCAGGCCGCAGGCCGTAGAGCCAACCTGCTTCGAGCACCTGGCCGGGCGTCGTCTCCGCACCTGCGGCGAGGAACACGTCGTCCGCGACCACCGTGCCGTCGGCGACCACGCTGCCGATCCCGATCAGTGTGCGCTCTCCGATGCTGCAGTCGCCGAGCGTCACGTTGTGGCCGATCGTGGACCCGGCGCCGATCTGGAAACGCTTTCCGTGGCGGCAGCGGATCAGCGTGTTGTCCTGGATATTGGTGTTCTCGCCGATGACGATCTCGCCACCGTTCGCATCGAGATCGCAGCCGAACCAGATGCTGGAATTCTCCGCAGCGATGACGCGCCCGCGCAGCCGCGCCGTACCCGCGACGAAGACGCTCTCATGGATGTCGCCGGCGACGAGGGCGGGCGTCGGGGGCGAGCCGGCGCCAGCTCCCACGCGAAGGCGCGCCGCCCACTCCTCGACCTCGCCCGGCGCGAGGTCGCTGACGGGCCAAGCCGGCATCCCGGAGTAGAGCTTGCCGGACTCGAGCTCGGAGCGTGGAAAGACAATCGAATGCGGCTCGATCACGACGCGATCCGGGACCACGGAGCCGTCGAGGATCACCGCGCCGTCGCCGACCACCACATCGCTCCCCACCGTGCAGGCGTGGACCACGGCGTTTTCGCCCACCGCCACGCGGTCGCCGAGGATCGCGGGGTAGATGTCGTGGGCAATATGGACGGTCGAGCGGGGCCCGAGCGAAAAATCGTCCCCGACCTTCACGTAATGTCCATCGGCGCGGATGACGGAGGAGGCCCCGAGCCTGGCGTTTTTTCCCACGGTCGCGCGCCCGAGCACCGCTGCGCCCGGGCCACAATAGGCCGGCGGCGTCGCGAACTGCGGCGACACGCCGGCATAGGGCAGCATGAAGAGCGCCGCCGGCCCGCCAGTCGCCACCGCCATCGGCTGCGCGGTCTTCTCCCGACTCCTCATTTCCCCATCCCGTGACCCGACGCTTTCCCCCGATCATAGGGAGAGCGACGGGGCGTTCCTAGGGGAGGGGCGAGCGGCCATCTCCTCGGGGCGCGACGAAACGCTTTCCGGCGTGCCGTGCAACACCTTGGAAACACCTGCGGCATATCCATCATCACTAAAGGCGCGGAACTCAAACACGCGCCTCCTGTTAACCACGAGGCTTCGGCCCAGGCTGTCGACAGAGGACGAGATGAGCGCAGTCGTAACGATCCGAACGGAACTCGAAGAGCGCGGCGACCAATTCGGACGCGAGCTTGGCGCGGCGCTGGTGCTTGCCGGGGAGCAAGCCGGGCGTGATCGCGTCCTGATGCGCGAGATGACGGCGGTAGCCGCCAACGAGATGCGCAAGGCCGTCGAGTGGCTGCGTGATGGCACGCTCCCCGAGAAGCTCGTCGCCGACTACGAGCGCGCTTGCCGCAATGGCTTCCGCTCGGCGCTCCATGCCGGCATGCAGGACTGGCAGACGGACGCCGCGGCCGAAGGTGCGCAGCAGGCGGCCTAAGGGGCTGGTCCAAAACGCTTTCTGGCGCAGCGGCAGGTCTCTCTTCAGCTCTGGTTAGGGCCCAGCGCTCCTGTTCTTCGTTCCATACCCTTCCTCCATCTAGTGTCCGCAATGCCTTGCGGCAGCGAGCCTCTGCGTCACGCGAGATTCACGCTGAGTGGGTGAGCGCGTGACGGCAGGGCGTTGCCGGTGTAGGACCGAAACCGATCTTCAGAGGAGGAAAGTCATGTCCGGGATTCGGGTAAGGTTTTGGCTTCCCGCCGCTGCGGCGGCCACGATGGCGGCGGTGATCGGAGCGGCGCTGACTGCCGGCCCGGCAGAGGCTTATTCATGCAAGCCCAGCATGGTGCGAAGCGCGTCCGCCGTAATGCAGTCGACCGCGCTCAGCAATGCCCGGAGCGCCTGGTCGACCGCCGCGTCGAACCGCTACGGCCCGACGTGGCAGTATTGGTCTCTTGCCCAGTCGAGGAGCCAGCACTGCACCGCTTCCGGCGGCATGTGGAAGTGCAACGCCAGCGGACAGCCGTGCCGCTAGGGCGCAAGGTCGCTGCGTTCTGTATGCCCCGACCTGCCGAGTAGTGGCAGGCTTCGCTCTGTAGCGGATGGCGGCCCGCCGGAAACTGGCACCCAACGTAGCGTCAGCGAGACGGAAAAAATCGAAGAGGAGGTGCCAATGAAACGCATTGCCATGCTTGTGGCGGCCTTGCCGATGATCGTCGCCTTTTTGGCGGCGGGCGCGTCGCCGGCTTTGGCGCAGGACAGCTTTCAGGCTTTGATGGAGGCTGACGTCACTGCGATCGAGGACAAGCTGCAGCTCACGGGCGAGAACAGGGCCAAGGTCGACGCAATCTTGCAGGAGGGCGTCACCAAGCGCGTGGAGGCCATGAACCAACTCGGCATCGTTTATGGCAAGAGGCCCTCATTCGGGACGCTTCTGAAGCTTCGCTCGCAGATGGACGACATCCGTACCGAGGAACAAACGGAGCTGGCCAAATTCCTCTCGGAAGACCAGATGTTCGTCATCCAACAGGTTTCGGACGATTCGGAGCGGAAATTCCGCGACGTGCTCCTCGGTTCATGAGCATAACGAGCGAATGCGCCGAAGCTCGGCGCCTTCGCTCCGTCGCCTTCGTCAGCGCTTACAGCGCATCAGCTGAATAGCCACCAATTCCAGCCGCCATTGTTCGGGCAGTCGACGAATCCGCACTCCATGAACGTCGTCAGCGTCTCGACGACGGCAAGCACTGCCAGAATGCCAACTCCGAGACTGGCCAGACCGCTCAGCCGATCAGGCTCGCCGCCGTCGTCCTGGACTGGCCCACGAACAGCTGCACGACGCCCACCACGAAGATGACCGCCCCGAAGAGGATAACGCCCCACACATAGAGGTGAAGGCCCATCACGGGCTGGCCGAACGGCGGGTTTGCGGTGGCCACCATGGTGGGCAGGCCCGTCGTCGTGTCGAAGAACGGATTGATGTGCAGGAGGGATTGCCGGATCGATACGCCAATTCCGACTACGGCCGACACAAGGCAAACGCCGTAGTGGCGCGGATCGGGGCCAAACATCAGGTTCATCGCTGCGCCGAAGGCAACCGCTATCATGGCGACCCGCTGCAGCTGACAAAGCGTGCAGGGAAGCTCGCGATACGAAAACTGATAGACGTAGGCGCCGAGCAAGACGCCGATCATACCCAGCAAGCCGATGAAATTGAGAACGCGCTCGAGGTCGGGCGAAAGCCGATCGTCGCGGCTCATAGCTGGATCCCCAGGTTCGTGGAGAAATCGACATCCTGCACGAAGACCACGATGCCGAGGATCAGCGCCGCCATCACGAGGGTCCATCCCCAGCGGACGCGACGCCACAGGAGAATGCTGGCCAGCGCAAGCAAGCCGTATGTCACGGTCATCATCGGATCGTTCCCCCACCGCTGGAAGTGATTCCGAGGAGAACGTTCATGGGCCTCGCCGGACCGACATGTCAAACGCAACTGCGCCGATAGACGTGCGAGGACACATCGAAACTCAAAGACAGGCGCTGAACCTGTCCGGAAGAGGGCAAGACCCGGCGAAACTGCACTTGATGAGTGAGGCGCCGGAGGTTTTCGGGCTTTGCTTGGCCCTCATGAATCAACTACCTTGATGGCGCCCACTTAAGGTGGATAGAGAGGGCGCGGGGAGGGGGGCTGCAGCGCAGATGATCAGGCAAGTTCCCCCCGATGCGGGCCTCATCCCGGGGCCGATCGACGGCTACACGTATTTGATGTTCGCCTTCGTGCTGGTGGCGATCATCACGTTCTTTGCGATCATCATCTGGATCCTCGGTCTGCCGGGCAAGATCGCCATCCAGCGCCGGCATCCGCACGCCGAAACCGTCAAGATCATGGGATGGGCGGGCGCGCTTGCCGTCGTGCCGTGGATGCACGCGTTCATCTGGGCATTCCACGATTCGCTGACCATCGACATCCGCCGCTTTCCCAAGGCAGAAGAAAAGGCGATCGACGAAGAAATCGCAAAACTCACCGGCGGCGGGGGGTCCAAGGTCGAGGTCGACCGACCGACAACTCTGCCTGATCCCAATCCCGAGACCTGAGCGAGGCGGACCGAAGCGATGGGAATCGCACTCACCATCACGGTCATCTATGTCGCCGCGGTCTGGCTGGTCTTCTTCCGCTTCAAGTGGCTGAAATTCAATATCGTCTGGGGCGTGGTCTCGTTCTGGATCGGCTTCCACTTGTTGCTGATCTTCATGATCGGCCTTCGATTCGATGCTCCCTACACGATCGACGCGCATCTGATCCGCAACACCATCCAGATCGTGCCTCGGCTTGAAGGACCCACCCTCCTGAAGGAGGTGCTGGTCCAGGCGAACCAGCCCGTGAAGAAGGGCACGCCGCTCTACAAATTCGACACCACGATCTACGAAGAGAAACTCGCCGAAGCCAAGGCTCAGCTCGCGTCGGCAGTACAGAACGTCAAGATACTGGAGACCGACGTCCAGGCGGCGCAGGACCAGCTTATCCAGGCAAAGGCGCAGCTTGCCTACGCCAAATCGCAGCAGACCCGGTTCACCAGCCTCTCCTCCCAGGGCGGCGCGCGCCAGGAGGATGTCGACAAGTGGAATGCCGAGGTTGAGGCCGATACGGCGGCAGTCTCCGCCGCCGAAGCGACGCTAGAGAAGGCGCAACTGGCGAAGGACAACAATATCGACGGGGTCAACACCAGTGTCGCGCAAGCGCAGGCCCAGGTGGACCAGGCGCAGTACTACCTGGACCAGACCACAATCGTCGCGCCGGACGACGGCTACATCGTTTCCCAGCAGGCCTATCCCGGTCTCGTCGTCGGCGATTTCCGCGTTGGCGCCATTGCCGCCTTCGTCACCGAAGACCCGCCGTACATGCTCGGCGCCTTCTTCCAGGAGCACATCAAGTTCGTGGAGCCGGGCCAACCGGTCGACGTTGCGCTCGACATCGACCCCGGCAAGATCTTCACCGGCAAGGTGGAGGCGATCTGGTGGGCGACGGGTCAAGGCCAATACGTCCCGTCCGGCAGGCTACCGGACTTCATCCTCCCAAAGCTGCAAGGGAAGTTCGCGGTGCAGGTGGCGTTCGACGACCCGAATGCGTTTCTACCTGCCGGGGCGCACGGGGCGATCGCCGTCTATCCGGGACGGAGCTCCGCCTTCGAGCTGCTTAGGCGCATCAATATCCGCGTCTATAGCTGGGCGAATTTCATCTTCCCGTTCGATCTCTGACCCGTCGCAATTGGAGGCGACCGTTGCGGATGCTCGAGCCACAGGCACTGACTAGCCGGCCGGAGGAGCGGGCAAAGGGGGGAAGGTCGGGGATGACTGCCGGCAAGCTCGCGGCTGTCTGCCGCTTCGTTCTGCCCTTTTTTGCGACCTCATTCGTCGCGGGCTGCGTGATGGTCGGGCCGAACTTCGTCACGCCGCCGGCGCCCGCGAAGGCCGGATGGACCGGCGCCGCAAGCCCAGGGGTCAGCACGCGCAGCCAGCCATCCATCGCATGGTGGAAGCGGCTGAACGATCCGGTTCTCGACAAGCTCGTCGGAGTCGCCTTCGAGCAGAACCTGACGCTTCAGATCGCAGCTCTGCGCATCTATCAGGCTCGCGCGCAGCTCGGCATCGTTCTCGGCGATCGGTTTCCCCAGAGCCAGAAGGTCGGCGGCGGCTACAAGAAAGAATGGCTGTCCAAGGACGTCGGCATATTCCGGGAGATCGACAAGATCGATCCGACGTTCGATCCGACGTTCGAGACCTGGTCGGCCGGATTCGACGCAAGCTGGGAGCTCGATCTCTGGGGCCAGGTGAGGCGCGGCATCCAGGCTGCGACCGCCAATGTCATCGTGCAGATCGCCGACTATGACGATGTGCTCGTTACGCTCGTCGGCGACGTCGCGACCGCCTATGTCACGATCAGGGAGCTGCAGTCGGAGCTGGCTCTCGCCCAGGCGAACGTCGCCACCCAGACAAAGAGCCTCAACCTCACCCAGATTCGCTTCAAGAACGGGGTGACTACCGACCTCGACGTCCAGGAAGCGACCGCGCTGCTCGACAACACAAAGGCGGAGATTCCGGCTCTCGAGTCCGATCTCGCCAAGGCGGAGAACGCGCTTGCCGTCCTTCTCGGCATGCCGCCGGGGGATGTCGACGCAGCCGTTCGCCGGCCGCGCGCGATGCCGAATCCGCCGGCCAGGATCGGCGTAGGTATACCCGCCGACCTGCTTCGGCGCCGGCCGGATATTCGCGCGGCGGAGATGCGGGCGGCGGAGGAAGCCGCGCAGATCGGCGTCGCCCAAGCGGACCTCTATCCGCAGTTCGGCATTACGGGCGAGATCGGCGTGAAGGCGACCGACCTCTCCGACCTCTTCACCGGCAATAGCCGCTCGGCTCTGTTCAATCCCGGGATATCCTGGAATTTCCTCAACTATGGCCGTATCCGCAACAATGTGCGCGTGCACGATGCCCGCTATCAGGAGTTGATCGTCAATTATCAGCAGACGGTGCTGAAGGCCTACGGAGAAGTCGAGGACGCCCTCACGGCGTTTCTGAAGGCGAAGCAGCAGGCGATGTACCTCGCAAGCGCTTCCGCGGCGGCGGAGAAGGGCGTCGGCATCGCGAATGACCAGTACGCGCAGGGCACCGCAGACTACTCGCGCGTTCTCAACACGGAGACCGCTCTCCTTCGCACACAAGAGCGTCTCGCGACCGTGCGCGCACAGGTGCTGACGAATCTGATCGCCGTTTACAAAGGGTTGGGCGGCGGCTGGGAACCGGCGAATCTCGGACCGTTCATCTCGCAGGCGAACCGGGAGGAGATGGCCAAACGGACCAACTGGGGCCATCTTCTCGACCCGGAAGCGATCACGCCGGCCGAGCGCATGCTGAGACCGACATTGCCGATGGTCGACCCGGAGAACGCGACGCAGTGAGGGGTCCGGCCGCGGTCCTAGTCGGCTCTGAGGGCGATCGGGACGGCGACCAGTTGGCGAGCCCACCCTTTGCTCTCAGGCTCAAAGCGCACAAAAACCAGATAGGCCGTATCGTCCATTGTCGAAAAGTTCAGGTCAGGACTGTCGTCGTCGATCAGCGACGGGTAGCTCGCCCAGCTGTCGGTCGGCCCCGCATCGGTCCGGAGCGCAATCGGAAGCAGGAGCTCCGGCTGCGACCACGTTTTGAGGTCGGTGGAGAGCGAATAGAAGAAGCCGTGCTCCAATTCTCCACTCGGCGAGCGTCGGCGATGCTGAAGCACGGCGACGTAGACGCCGGACGGGCGGTGCTGGACGATCCCCCGGATAGCCGACATGCCCGGTGGACCAATCCGGTCGCACTCTGCCTCTTGGACACGCCACGCACCGTGATCGAGCTGCGCAATCAGACGAAACTCACCGCCCGAGAGGACTTCCCAGCGATCGAGGTCGCCATTGGGCGACCTGATCAAGCAGTTGCGTGAGCGCTCTCCGTCACGCCTCCAGACGATGCTGTAGACGTCGCCGCCAAGGCTCACGAGGTTGGTGTTGGTGATGTAGCCCGGCGGATCGGCCGTGTCGGCGAGCGCGAAGTCCGGCTGCAGTATCACGTGGTTTGGGGGAGCAGCCACGTATTGGAAGCTGTTCCCCCCGTCGGTCGAGCGGAGCGCCGCGATGCCGTTCAGCCAGCAATCCGTATGCTCGTCGCCCGCAGGGCAAGGCATATCGTGGCGGTAGGGGATGTAGCTGGCGCTGGCGAGCGCGAACACCGTCTTCCCATCGGTGGTGTAGAACCCTTCCAGCCAGGTCCGGTCGTCCAGCTCTTCCGGCTGGTCGCTGCCCGCAGCCCGGAAACTGATGGCGCAATCCGGCGTCAGGTGCAGGAGGTCGGGGCCTCTGAAGAGGCGGTTCTTGAAGTTCGGCGCGAAGACGACGGTCTGGCCCGCTCCGTCGCGGAAGGCGCGCGCCGGCGCATCCGGAAGATGAGAGTTATCGCAAGCTTCGCTTTGCTGGTCGAAGAGGATCGTCTCTCCGGGCAGGACATGGATGTCCAGCGACGGCCCCGCAGCGGCGGACGATGCCCCGATGGCGAGAGCTGACACGACCGCCAGCGCCCGCAGGCCAGAGCGCGTTCCGGAGTGCGGCATGGTCCTCAGGCGGCGACCCGAGCCGCTTCGGTCTCCTCCGCGGCCGAAGCCGGGTTGGTCGTCTCCAGCCTGTGCGGCATGCCGTTCTCATGCAGGAAGCTTCGAAGCTCTTTGAAGAGCGCGGCATAGGCCCGCTCGAACTTCGCGAAATCTGCTTTGTCCCATGCGTCGCGGAAGGAGAACCGGTCGATCGACCGCGCCTCGACGAACGGAATGCCGAAGGTGCGCACGAACTCGCGGGTGCGCGTATCGTAGACGACGTAGAGCGCCGGCACGCCATTGGCGAGCGCCATGAGATTGCCGTGGAGCCTGAAGCCGGTCACCGCCGACATGGCACGGATACCCTCTTCGAAATCGGCGACCGACTCGAAGACGGCGAGGCTCTGCCGATAGATGTCGAGCAGCGGATCGTCCGCGCCGTATATCCAGCGATCGGTTTCGAGCCCCTTTATCGCATTGGCGCGCACGGTCTCAGGCTCAGAAACGAGCCCGCGGTCTGCGTAGAAAATCCCCTTTTCCTGGAGCTCGCCCGCTGAAAAGACCGTCGTGCGATACTGGCGGGACAGGACGTGCATCAGATATCGCTGCAGAGTCGCGACGCGGAAAGTCTTGCGACGGAGCGTGAAGCCGAGCTGCTCGATCGATCCGCTGTCGACCTTCTTCACCTGCATGGTCGCGCGCCGGTGCCGGAAAGCCGTGGGGCAGCCGATGATCCGGACGTTGGTAATTCCGATGCCCTCGAGAGCGGCGACGGAAAGCTCGCCGCGGACACCGATCGAGGCAGACCGCTCCGCCAAGAGCTTGAGGAAGCGCTCAGTCGAATCGTTGACGACGCGCTCCGCATTCTCGAGAGCCTGGAGCCCTATGCCGAAGGCGATCACCGGCACCTTCGTCTGCTCGAGCAGCGCCGTGACGTTGTCCCATTCTCCTAACGCGTTGATGTAGTTCGAGCCACGCAGGAAGACGTAGTCGAGACTGTTTACGAGCTCGACCTGTTGATCTCGGACCTTCGGCGAGTCCGGCGCGTGGATCGGAACCAGCTCATCGAAATCGAGAATGCGCAACGAGGACTCGTAGACGAACGAGTTGCCGATGTTGGAGAAGGTGGCCACCGATTTGTTCGGATCGCCGTACGACTGCGTGACGACCTGGTCGTGATTGACGACCTTGCCCGCGGGGCTCAGCACGCCGATCCGCACCTTCGGCCGCGAGAGCCGCGGCTGCGGAGCGGGCTTGTGGGAGATATGCACCCTCATCATCGCCTCCTGCCGGCTCACGCGATCTTGCGGACCGGCTCCGCGACCTTCTGCATTACGTCGATCATCTTGTTCGGAATGCCGTTCTCTTCGAGGAAAGTCCGCATCTCCCGATAGGTGGCGAACCAGGCGCGGTTGTAACGATCGAACAGCGCCTGATCCCAATAGTCCTCCAGGACGAATTCCTTGTCGGAGAAGACATGGAAGTTCGGTATCTGATAGGTTTCCGCGAACTCCAGCGTGCGGCTGTCATAGGTGAAGTAGATCGACGGCGTACCGTTCGCGAGCGCCATCAGATTGCCGTGCAGCCGGTAGCCGAGGACAAGGTCCTTGCTGCGGACGAGCGCCTCGTAGTCCGATACGACGTCGGAGTAGAACAGCCGCTCCCGATAGAGCCGCTCCATCGACTCATCCATGAACCAGTTCGTGGTCCACTTGTTGGCTTTCAGGGCGGCCATGCCTTCCTCGGCCTGCGCCTCGTCGCCGAACACAAGCTTCTTCTCCTCGACCTCGCCCTGCGCCATCAGCACTACGTCGAACCGCGCCGCGATCCCGTTGACGAGATCGCGGTGGAAGGTGAGGTAGCGGCGAATGTCCGGCGCGTACGACGGAGAGACTTCGCGCCGCAGAGTGACGCCGACCCGCTTCACCTGTTCGAGCGGCGGGAGCTTGATGGTGAGCGAGGGATCGTTTGCGCGGAAGGCGGTCGGGCAGCCGATGATCCGCACGTTGCGAATGCCGAGGTCCCAAAGAACCTGCGCGGTATAGGAGCCGCGCACGCCGATGGACGGCGTCGAGTTCGGCCATCATGTGCAGCACGGTCTCGGTCTCCTGCGAGAGCTGGAGCTTCCCCTTGACCGGCGCCTGCGCACCGATGCCGAAACCAAGCACCGGCAGCTGCAGGCGATTGAGCACCTCAATGGTGCGCTGCCACTTCATGCCGTCATGGATGTAGTTCGAGCCGCGCAGGAAGACGTAGTCGTACTCCTCGCGAAGGCGATCGATGTCCGCCATGCTCGGATTGGCGATAGGCAGCGGCGTGACCTTGTCGAACTCAAGGAGCTTCAGCGACGAGTTGTAGACGAAAGCGTCGCCGATGTTGTGATAGTGATTTATGCTCTTCTTGATGTCCTTGAAGTTGTACCAGCGGACACAGTCGTGGTCGTAGACCTCTCCGGAGGGAATCATCACCAATACGTTTGTCATCGTTGTATTCCTTCCGCTTGCCAGCTTCAGGCGGACGACGCCGCCTCCCGAACCATGAAGTCGCCGCCGGCGCGCCGGCTTTCGAGAATCGCGCGATAGAGATCGATGTGCCGCGCCGCCGATTCCTCGTGGCTGAGCGGCTGGGTGATGCCGCCGCGCAGCTTTTCCCAGAGCTTGGACTCGGTCAGCGCATGGACGAGGCGGTCGGCCAGATCCTCGGCGCTACCGACGCGAAAGTGCATGCCGTCGATGCCGTCGTGCACCTTCTCCGCCATGCCGCCGATGTTGCTCGCGATGACAGGTCTGCCGTGAAAGAAGGCCTCCTGGATCACCACGGGAGAGTTCTCCCACCAGGTCGAGGGCACGATCACCCAGTCTGCCGATTGCATCAGCCGCGGCATCTCGCTGTTCTGGTAGGCGCCGTAGAGACGAGCTCGCGGGCCGCACCGTGCGATCAGCTCCTCGACACGGGTGCGGAACTCCGGAGGCTGGCGCTCGAGATTGCTGCCGAAGAGCATGAGGCCCGCGTCCTCGCCCCAGACCTTCTCCGGGACGCGCGCGACCGCTTCGAGCAGGACATCGACCCCCTTCGACGGCATCATCTGACCGAAGAAAGCAAAGCGCGAGCGCCGGTTGCCGGAACGCGCGAGGCGGCGCGCCTCGACCGGCTCGGCGACGCTCAAGCCGTTCTCGATCACCGACATTCGCTCGGCCGGAAGGCCCCAGCTGACGTAGCGCTCGGCCAGAAAGGTGCTCGGCGAGACATAGTGGTCGACGAGTTCCAGCATGCCGCGGATAAAGCGCTCCCTTTGCAGGAAGCGCATCGGCGGGATGTTCGGGAAGCACTGATGGCAGGCGAGCGGCGAGGGCCTGCTGCAGAGCGCGCCGCTGCGCTTCTTCATCTGGCCGTCCAGATGGCAGAGGGACAGCATCTCGTGGAACGTGAAGACAATGGCGGCGTCCGGGAGCGCCTCTCGGATCGCGTAGATCGCCTCGAGCCCGAGACCAATCACGTGGTGGAAGTGGACCACATCCGGCCGCTGCAGCCGGACAAGGCGCAGGAGGTCTCGCTCGATGTCGTCAGTGTTCCGGTTCGACAGCAGAAAATGATCGTAGTCGTCGGAGTGGAACAGAGCTTCGTCTTCGCGTTCCCCGAAACGCAAAAGCGCCGAAGCGCCGTGACGGGGCAGGGGAGAGGCTGCCCGAGCGAGAAAGAAACTATCGACGCCCCGGCGCTTCAATCCTTCGTGCAGATTGTACGATGCCACCTCGCCGCCACCGATGGAGAGACCGGGATGGCCGTGGGATATGACAAGAACTCGGAGATCCTCGGGCACCGCTTAGCTCGTAAGGTTTGAGAGGGCGAGTGCCCATTCGCGGTCGAAGCACCAGCGGTCCAGCCGGTCGACCATCGGCGTCGCATATGCGTCGTCGTCCGGCGGGGGATCGATGCCGAACATCTTGACCGAGGGGAGCCACAACGACGGCGTCCCGCACAGCCTGATCCTGAGGGCCATGTCCGCCGCCTTCTGAAGCGGGCCGATGTAGCTTCCGGAGAAACCTTTGGCGGCCTCGAACGCAGAGCGCGAGACGACGCAGCAGTCCAACGCCGCAGTCGTTACTTCGACCGGCTCTGCGCCCTCCACCAGATGCCACGACAAGCCCGCGAAGCGATTGACCAGCGTGCGAGTTCCCTGGCGGTCCTGGATCTGGTTGCCCGCCCAACGGATCGAGCCATCGTCGAAGAGGATCGTCGGCGAGATGATCATCCGCTCGCGACGTTGCCGGAACGCCGCCGTCAGGGCGGAGAACCAGCCTTGCGCGCCGGGCACGACGTGGGCCGATAGAAGGACCAGCGTCCTCGCGGTCGAGGCGGCTGCGCCGGCCTCCATCGCGTCGTACACGTCTTCGATCGGGTCGGCACCGACGAGCCTGACCGAGAGACGATAGAACTCGGAGATGCGGCGGATTTCCTCGCCGACCTCCATTACAGCCAAGTTCGGCGCCGCTACGACGATCGGCAGGCCCCGCGTATCCGGGTCGAGCGCGAGAAGGGCGAGGAGCGCAGTGACGTCGGCCAGGCGCCGGTCGGCTCCGATCACGATCGCGAGCGGAGCTTCCTTCGGGAAGCCGAAGTCTCTTACCTCCACATGCGGCGCCGGGCGCGGCAGGGAGCGTAGCATCGGTGCGAGCTGCTGCTCGATCGCGGCGGCAGCCGTGACGGACTTGGGATCGAAGCTGCGCGCAAGGCGCGCAAGGGTCCGGCGTACCGGAAGGTTCTCAACTCTGACCGGGAAGTGCGCCGGCGGCCGGTCTTCGAAGCGAAGCTCGAAATAGGTCTCATCCGAATTGCCGCCCGCCGCACGCGATGCGAAGGCGAGAAAGCCGTGGCCGTGCCTCGTCGTATCCAGGCGGCTGAAGAGCGGATCCTGAGAGAAGGCTGCGGTTACGTCCGGGCGGGACTGACGCGTCCAGCTATCGTTGACGGTCACCATCTCTCCGCTGACGCATAGCCCGACCTGCTTAACGAGCCCCAGCGGGTCGAGAAGCCATCCGGCCGCGAGCACGGAGCTGTCCGCGCGCACGACCGTGTCGACCCCTATGCGTACCGGCACATCGAGGCTCGACACCGTGTCGCGACCGTCGAAGCGATGGGCTGCGCAGAGCAGCCGGTCGATCACGGCGCGTGTGGCCGTGATGCGTGACAGAATCGCTCGCGCGTGAGAGGGCGTCTCGCGCGGCGGCACGATGGTGCAGCGCTCGTAACGCTCCAGCTTTCGCCATCCTCCCGAACTCCGGTAAGCGAGCTGAGCGACGCGGTCCGGGCCGATCTCGGGAGGAAGTTGGAGAATACCCGCGAAGCCGTAGGCGCCGTCGGCGAGATCAGAGCGTTCGAAGCGGCCGCAGCTGAACTCGCATGCGCGGGCATGTCCGACGGAGGCAATGACCTGCAGCCTGCCCGTGGGAAGATCCGTAGCCCAGCCCTGGAGGAAAAGCTCGCCTGCCTCGCCGCCGATGAGCTCGACATAGCCGGCGGACTCGGCGGCGGCCCACACAAATGCGCTCGCCGCCGCTTGCCGACCCGATGATCGTTGCGCAGCCAGGATGTCGAGGAAGCTGTCCAGAGCCGATGAGAGGCCCGGGGACTTCTCCGCAGCGACGGCGGCAGCAATGACCTGGAGCGGCGCAGGAGCGGCAAGCAGGAGGTACAGAGACGAATTTCGACGCGCACGCACCAGGACAGAGGTGAGGCTGTCCTGCCGGTCAGCGCGGAAGGGAAAGACGGCCAACCAACCGTAGGCCGGATCTTCATGATGCCTGGTGAGCGGCCAGCTCACAGTAGCGGCCCGGACCGCTGCGCTCGGGTCGCCGTTCAGGAGCAGGTCGACCTGAGCGGGCGGCGGCGTGGCGGAGATCGCGGCGATGATGGCAGCATCGTCGCCAACCAGCGCCCAGACGCCGTTCTCGCCGTCGAGGCGTGCCGTGCCTTCACTCATGTCTAGAGACCCATTCCGGCACATGCGGCGACGCCGGCGATGAAACCGGTACCGAGCGCCAGCAGCATGAGGTGCGGCCGGACGGAATGCCGGTCCCGCTCCGCCAGGTTGGACATGGTTCCGCTCAGACCGGCGAGCGTTCCGTCGAGCCGGACGAGACACACTTCGAGCTCGCGGATCTGAGCGGTCATCGTCTCCTGTTCGGCGCGGAGAGCGTCGAGCGTCAGCCCTTCCTCCGACATCGCCGGCGCTTCCTCGGCCGCCTTCAGCGCCTTCAGGCGATCGCGATGTGCCTCCCGCTGGAGAGCGATGAGGATATCCATCCGGTCCATGATTGCGTTGAATGGCGTCGAGGCCGCCATTTCGATGCTGCGCTGCTCCACGGTGGGGATGGCGAGATCCTGCACCGCGCCCGTCTCCGGATGAATCGCGACGACTTTCAGCGAGGCTTGCGCCTCTCCAAGGAGTTGATCGGGAACGCTGATCTCGAAGGCGTGCCGGCCGTCGCCGATGCCGTTCCTGCGCAAGTCGATGCGAGCCTTGTCGGCCGTCGCGGTGAGTACCGCGTCCTCGCCGGCCATGAGGGTGACCTCGACCCGCTGCTCGGGGTGGCCGGGATGCCAGACCCAGCCGAAGACGCGGCCGTTATCCAGCGCATCGACACGCCCCTGCAGGCGCTCGACGACCTGTGTTGCCGCAGTATCCGTTTGTGGAGTGGGCTTGGTCTTTTCCGACGCACTCATGCGGCCTCCTCTGCGCAGCGCAACTGCGGCAGGACAAAGAGATCGGCGTGACTCGCCGCCACGTTCTCCATGGGAGATGGCGGCGTCACCGACTTCGCCAGCCGCTCCCACATCCGTGTGTTGTCGATCGCGCAGGTCTTCATGATCCTTGCGAGGTCGGCCGGGTCGTTGGGATTCGCGAGCAATCCGTCGCGTCCGTCGGCCACGTATTCGGCCATGCCGCCGATGCGGCTCGTGATCACGGGTCGTCCGTGCGCCTGCGCCTCGAGGATCACGAGCGGCGCGTTCTCCCACCAGATGGACGGTGCAACGACCCAGTCGACGGCCTCCATCAGCGCCGGCAACTCCTCGTGCGAGTAGCGCCCGAGCCGCACCACCGACTCCTGCGTCCGCGCAAACCGCGCATCGATTTCGTGGGCGAACTCTTCGCGCTGAAAGAGCGCCGAGCCGTGCACGCGCAGCTCGAAATCGACCCCCTGGCGACACAGCCGCTCGGCCGCTTCGAGCAGCACCGGTACGCCTTTCCAGGGGTTCAGATTGCCGAAATAGCCAAACACGTTCCGCCGTCCGTCGCTGCGCCGGTACGGCGCGGGCTCCGCGCGATCGCGGCCGTTGCGGATCAGCGCTATCCGATCCGCCGGAATGCCCCATTCGACATAGCGGTCCTTGAGGAACTGGCTCGGTGCGATGAACCTGTCGATGACGGACAGATGCGCCTTGAGGTTCAATTCGCGCAGCAGGAAGCTGTTCGCGGGGATTTCCGGGAAGCAGCCGTGGCACCGGTTGGGCTCGGCCGCGAGGCAGCGATCCTTCTCCTGCCGGCGAACCATCAGCCCGTCATGTGCGCAGATCGGATAGTAGTCGTGCAAGGTCAGCGCGATCGTAGCGTTCGGGCATATGCGACGCACAAGAGCCGGAAACTCCACACCGACGAGCAGCAGGTGGTGCAGGTGCACGACGTCCGGCCTGAACTGCTCGAGGAGGCTCACATAATCCGGGACGATCCCGTGCAGATCGGTCTGGCTCATCATGAACCGGTCGAAGTGCCCGGCCCACACGAGGACCTCGTCCGCCGCGTCACCGATCGTCTGGAAGCTCGTGCCGGGGTGCAGTTCCCTGTAGATGCGGTTCGTGGCAGCAAGGAACATGGCTTCGAAGCCGAGCTTCTTGTACGCCTTGAAGAGATCGTAGGCGAAGACCTCGGTGCCGCCCGGATGGAAGGCGGGATGATTGTGCGCGACGACCAGGATGCGCGCGCTCATGGCAACGCCCGATGCTTCTCGGCGACGAAGAAGTCTTGGAAGTGCGCCGAGCGGGCGCCCCGCCAGTGGCCGAGCTTCTTCCGACGCAACGTCAGACCGCTGGCGGCAATGAGCTTGTCGAGGACGCCCTCGTCGAAACCGACCGCGGCCAGCGGATGGCCCTCGTTGCCGCACCAGGTGCCCTGGCCGACCGGTTTGAAGCGCAAAGCGCCGCAGCTCTTCTTCGCGTCGGCGGGCCGGACCACGAACGCGGTCAGGAACAGCCGGCCGCCCGGCGCGAGCACGCGCGAGATCTCGTTGAGATACGCCTCGACCTCCGGCGCGGTCATGTGGGTGGCCACCGATACCATCGCGACGAAATCGAAAGCCTCGTCGCGGAAGGGAAAGACCACCTCCTCACCCTTCATCGTGCCGGTCTTGTTGTAGAGCTCGTTCCGCACGTCGACGCGCATGAAGTGGAACCGCGGATAGAGCGTGGTGATCGTCCTCACGCACCACTCAATGTTCGAAAGCACCGGATCGAGCCCCTCGTATGAGGCCACGTCGGGATCGAGATACTGGGTGAGCGGTTGCGCCATGCGGCCGCTTCCGCATCCGACATCGAGCACGCGATCGCGGGGCGTGAGATTGCCGATCTCGACGAAGTAGGTCAGGAACTCCGCCCCGATCGCGCGGAAGTCGCCGTCGCCGACCGTCAGCTCGTCGGGCACCGGCATGAACCTGTTGCGCGCCAGGCTTTCAGCGAGCGACGCGACGCGGGCCACCTCCGCCGGGGTTTCGAAACCGCGCGTGCTGAAGGTCATCGTCATGCGACCTGCCTCCATGCGTCCGGCCGCTCCTGCATGAGCTGCGTCATGGCGGCACCCCAGCGCTGCTCGTGCAGCCACGCGTTGTACTGGGCGGCCACGCCTCGCATGTAGTCGGCGCTTTCTCGGACAGACTGGCGCTCGAGGTGATAAAGCTCGGCCTGCGGTACGTAGACGATCTCGTGTCCGCTCTCGCGCACCTTCAGGCATAGATCGCTGTCCTCGTAGTCGCCGATCACGTAGTCGCGGCCAAAGCCCCCGACCGCTTCGAACACTTTGCGCCGGATGACGAGGCAAGCCCCGGTGACAGCGGGAACCGGACGCTCCACCTCCGCCTGAGGGAGGCGCCTTGGCATCCCCTTGTGGAAGTGATGATTGAGCCAGCGTCCGGCCGCGTTGCGGGCGAAATACATTCCGGCGTGCTGGATGGAGCCGTCGCCGAACAGCAGCTTGGGTCCGCATACCGCCGCCGGGCGATTGCCCTCGACCCGCCTGCGCAGCGTGCGCAGCCATCCCTCCGCGACGGGAACAACATCGGAGTTAAAAAAAACGAGGACCGGGGCCCTCGCGATTGCCGCGCCAGCGTTCGAGGCTCCCGAGAATCCGGCATTCCGCTCCATCACGAGGAGCGTCAGCGGCATCGCATAGAGAATGTTGAGGCCCCTGAGCAGGTGCTCGACGGCATCTGCCTGTTCAGGCGAGTCCAGAACGTAGATGAGCTCCGATTGCGACGCGACGTCCGGGTCAGCGGCGAAGGTCGCCATCTGGACCTTGAGGAAATCAAGCACGCGGTAGACCGGCACGACGATGCTCGCCTTGGGGCGCTTAAGCGGCGGTCCGATGTGGACGATCGAAGGCTCGCCGATTTCCTCATTCGCCTCGTCCTGCAGCGCCGACAGCGCCGGGGAGAGGCAGGTCTCCAGGATCTTGTTGGAGAGATGCTGAGGCGGAACGAGCCGGAGGGCAGCCGCGCGCCGCTCGGCGCTCGTGGCGGGCTGGACACGGGGGACGAGATGCACGTCGCGCCCGCTGCTCAGGCGCAACAGCAGCCGAGGCTGCAGCACAAGGCTGCGCTGCTTGGGGAGTGGAAGGAGTGCGGCAAACCCGGTCGCCGGCTTTGTGGCGCCGTTGTAGGCGACCTTTCCTCGGAAACGGTGCCAGTGGTCGTCTACCCTGATCCGAGTCCCGGTGGCATCCAGCAGGTCGAGGCCGTTTACCAGGCCACCCGGGTCGCGATACCAGCCGCCGAGCAGCATGCCGCCCGGTACGCCAATCGCGACGTCGACCTCGGCGCCCGGCATCATGTCGTCCCCCTTCGCGGCACGCGCGGGCAGGGGATTGCTTACCTGAAATTCCAGGGACGCCTGTCGGCCCGACCGGGATGCGTTGCCGAGAGATTCCGCGACGTATTCCCGGAGGTTCCCGTCAGCAGCCGCTTTGCTCTTGAGCCATTGGCGAAGCTGAACACGCGAGCGCGAGGCGAACTGCCGGACCGCAATTCCTCTCGGGCCGACGATTACGAGGGCGTCCTCCGCATCCACCTCACCGTCGAGGGCCAGGTGAACTCGGGCGGACGGCTCCACGGGCGGGCTCCCCGAGATGCGGCGCAGCCAGCAGGCGCCGGACCTTTCGCGAAGCAACAAGAAAGCACGAGTTGACCGCGCCGAAGTCGCGCGGGAGGGAGAATTGCACCAGCCTCAGACCGGGGAGGAGCTCCGCTTCGATCCACGCCTTCTCGGGCCGCGGGGCAAGCGAGCGCACCGTCTCGCCGGCAAGTCTCGCAAACTCGGCGCTTTGACCGAGATCGAGGAGCTGCGCCCATATGCCGAGCAGCGAAGACGCGAACTGATGCTTGCCGCGATCGCTCAGCCCGTCGATGATCGAAGCGGGCTGCAGCCGCGCGATGCTGTCTGCGTCGAGGACGATCTCGCGCTTCCAGTCGTCTTCGGAGATGACGAGCGTCGGGTCTGCTGCGTCCTCAGACGGCCGCAGCATCACCGCCACGAGGCGGATGCCTCCTTTGCGGAGCGGGAGCCGCAAAGTCATGGAGGGCGAGAAGCGCGTACCCGCTCTGCCGGCAAGCCGGAGAGATTGCGAGGGCGCCCCGGCGACGTCCAGTGAGACGAGGACCGCCTGACCGCCGAGAGAGAATACCTTCGGATCCGGCGCCGCCAACGACGAGCCGTCCTGCCCTGCAAAGAGCATGCTGATCTTGCCCCGTTGAGGAAAGGTGGCGCCGGCGGCGCCACCTTATGCTCATGGTCCTAGAGGACGTGGAAGTAAGCGTTCGGATCGTTCTGGACGTCGTCGGCGTTGACACCGGAGAGGGTGATGGTGTCGCCGTGCCCGAGGTCGATGACGGTGTCCGCACCCACCTGGGTCGCGAGCGCCGCGGCATCGGCGGCCGAGGCGATGCCGGTGCCGTTGATGTTGTGCGAGAGCTGCAGAATGTCTTCGCCGACGGTGAAGTCGACGACGACGTCCTGGCCGCCACCGCCCGTGAAGACGAAGGTGTCGAGTCCAGCGCCGCCGGTCAGCGTGTCGTTGCCGGTGCCGCCGTCGAGGATGTCGTTTCCGTCGCCGCCGTCGAGCGTATCGGCGAAGGAGCCGCCGTGCAGGATGTCGTTACCATCGCCGCCCAGCAGCGTGTCCATGCCGCTGCCGCCGTCGAGGAAGTCGTTGCCGGCCCCCCCGATGAGCAGGTCGGAGTGGGCCTCGCCGTACATCACGTCGTCACCGTTGCCGCCGGTCATCACGTCCTGACCGGTGCCACCGCGCATGATGTCGTTGCCGTCGCCACCGTCCATCGTGTCGTTGCCGGTGCCGCCGTCGAGGTAATCGTCGCCGGCTTCGCCCTTGAGGAAGTCTCCACTCGCGCCGCCGAAGATCGCGTCGTTACCGTCGCCGCCGAAGATGTGGTCGATGTGCTTCTCACCAAACAGCGCGTCGTCGCCGGCGCCACCGAAGATCAAGTCCTGGCCCGTTCCGCCGAAGATGGTGTCGTTTCCGTCACCGCCGAAGAGCTGGTCGTGGCCGAAGCTGCCGAATATCTTGTCGTGGCCGCCGTTGCCGAAAATTACGTCGGCATGCTTTGTCCCGAACAAGGTATCGTCAAATGCGCCGCCTTCCAATGTCGCCATTTTCGCCTCCTGACCGTCCACGTGGTCTGGACTGTGTCGCTGATTGGACGTGTCGGTTTGCCGCCACCCAACCGGTTTGGTGCCGCCCAGCACGGAAGGGATGTTTGCAGATGTGCCTGCATGACGGAAGGCGCTAATTCTCTGTTTTTATATATTAGTTATTGCGTCATCTCGGTATAATATCCGAGTTGTACGTTCCGCCTCCACCATAAAGCATGGGATGCGGCGATATTTTGTTTGCCTCTATTATATAAATCTTTCTGGAAAGCCATCTGACCGGCATTAATCTTCATGCAGAGCGCGGCGGAAGCTGCTGGTGATCGGCTCGATGAAGTAGCTGATGGCTTTTCGTGCCTCGTGTTGAATCAATATTTCCGCGGGCATGCCTGGATAAAGCGCAACCTCCGGATGCTGCGCCAGCGCCTCCGGGGTGATAGCCGCGCGCACCGTGTAGAAGGGGGCGTTCGTCTTGGGGTCGCGCTCCTGGTCGGGCGCAAGATAGACGACCTCTCCGTCGAGCGGCGCGAGCGTGCGGACGTTGTAGGCAGTCAGCCGAACCTGCGTGTGCGCTCCAACGGCGACCGCGTCCACGTCGGTCGGATTGATATGCGCCTCCACGACCAGAGGATCGTCCTCCGGCACCACGTCGAGAATTGGTTGGCCGGCAACGATTGCGCTGCCTACGGTGCGGGTCTGTATGTTCATGACGATGCCGCGGCCGGGCGAGCGTATGACTGTGCGGGCCAACACGTCTTCGGCGGCCGTAAGGCGCTGGGCGACGTCGTTGAGCTTCAGTTGCGTCTCCTGGATCGACCCCGCGATATCGCTGAACCACTCCGCCTGCAGGGAGAGGAGGTCGCTTTGAGCGCCGGCCTCGCCCTGTTCGGACTTGGCACGCTCCGCGTTCAAACGCCCGAGGTCGCCGCGCGTCGCGGCGAGATCGCGTGCGAGGTCGGCGACTTCGCGTTTGGTGGAGAAGCCGTTGTTGGCAAGACCGCGCACGGCTTGGAGGCGATCCGCGATGATCGACTGCTCGTCCTCGCCCGCACCGATCTCCGCTGCGAGAGCGTCGGATTCGGCGCGGAATTGCTGAATCCTCTTCTCCTGTGCGGCGACCCGACCTTCATGAATCTCGCGCCGACGTTCGAAGAACCGTTCCTCGTCCATCCGAACGCTTTGCGCGATGCCGGACGCTGCTGCGGCGAGCTCAGGGGGGAAGGAGATGGTGTCGTCCTTCGCTTGCTCTGTCCGTAGCCGGGCAAGCTGGGCGAGGAGCCCGAGGCGCTCTCCCTGCAATTCGGCGAGCGTTGATCGGGCCTGTGTCTCATCCAAAACGGCGAGCGGCTGGTCGCGCTCGACGGAGGCTCCTTCCTCGACCAAGAGCTCCTTGAGCGTGCCGCCCTGGAAGTTGCTCACGGTCTTCTTCTGGGAACCGACGATAACCGTACCAGTGGCGACGACTGCGCTGTTTAGATTGGCGGTCAATCCCCAGGCAAGCGCCCCTCCAAACCCGACGGCGATCGCGACCAGGCCGGCGATCACAATGTTCGAGAGGTGAACGTGTGGCTCGAGCGCTTCCGCCTCGGGTTCTTCCACGGTCGCGGGAGCGAGCGTGGCGATAGCTTGTCAGCACCCATCGTCGCCTCCTTAAGACGCTGCCGGCGCGGCGGCGATCTTCGCAACGCTCGGCCTGCTCTCCAGCTGGGAGAGGGTAGAGGTCCGGTCGCCGAACTGCGTGACGCGCCCTTCGTTCAGAATCAGGATCTTGTCGACCGACTGCATCACCGTCTGGCGGTGGGCGATAATGATGATGATTGCGCCGCGGGACTTGGCTTCCCGCACCGCGGAGAGGAGCGCCTGCTCGCCTTCGGCATCGAGGTTCGCGTTCGGCTCGTCAAGCACGAGAAGGGTCGGCCAGCCGAACAAGGCTCGCGCCAAGCCGATGCGCTGCTTCTGTCCTCCCGACAACGTGAGGCGTGCCTCACCGATCGGCGTGTCGTAGCCGAGCGGCAGCCTTCCAATGGCCTCGTGGACACCGGCCGCCCGCGCGGCGTCGATGACCGCGCGCGGGTCTGCTTCGGCCATGCGTGCGATGTTCTCTCTGATGGTGCCATCAAGAAGCAGCACCGACTGCGGCAGGTATCCGACGACCTCACCGAAGGAGGCCCGCTGCCAAAGAAACGTGTTGTGGCCCGACAGATAGATGCCGCCGGACTGCGGCTTCGTGATGCCGACGAGGAGCCGGGCCAGCGTCGACTTTCCCGCTGCGGAAGGGCCGGCGATGCCGAGCACGTCGCCCGGCGAAAGCGAGAAGCTGACCCCCTTGAGGATCGGCGCGTCGATGCCCGGAGCGATATAGACCACGCGGTCGACCACGAGGTCGCCCGACGAGGGGCGCGGCGTGGGAAAGCTTTCCCTCGTCGCGGACTCCGTCTCGAGAACGGCACGAATGCGACGCCAGGCGTTGAGCGCGAAGATCCATTGCCGCCAGTCGCCGGTGATGTTGTCGAACGGAGCGAGCAGCCTCCCGAGGATGATCGTTCCGCCGATCATCGAGCCGGGCGACGCGCTGCCGTCCATCACGAGGTAGGCGCCGAGCGCTAGCACGATGATCTGCAGGCCGTAACGGGTCGAGCGGCTGAGGGCATGCATCGCGCGGCTGCGTCGGTGACCCTCGTTAAGCAGGGCGATGGCCTGGGAGTGCTTCTTTCTCCAACGCTTGATAAGCGCCGGGAGCATGCCCATCGCATCGATGACCTCGGCGTGCCGCAGCGAGGCTCCGATCCCGGCGATGCTCTCGATGTTCGCTTGGTTCGCCTCCTTCAGCGTCTGCCGGCACATGAGGTCGGACACCACGCTGAGGGAAATCATCACAAGGACGGAGATCGTGCCGACCAGCCCATAGAGCGGATGGAAGGAGAACATGACGAACAGGAAGATCGGCGACCACATGGCCTCGAGCGGCGCAGGGAAGGCGGTTCCGGTGATGAACGACCGGATGTCGCTCAGGTCCCGCAGGACCTCCGCGCCGCGGCCGACTCCCTGGTCGATGGCGCTGTGCAGCGCCGCCTCGATCGCAGGAAGGTTCAGCTTGCGGATGAGCGGTACTCGCGATCGCCTGAAAGGCGAGGCTTCGAACGAACTCAAGGACGCCGTAAAGGACGATGGCTCCGAGCGAGAGGACGACCAACATCCTCAGGGTGTCGATGCTGCGGCTGTTCAGCACCCGGTCGTGCACCTGCAGCAGGAAGAGAGGTACCACTAGTTGCAGAATGGTGATGAACGCGCTCAACAGCCCCGCATAGAGAAAACCCGCTCCGACCGTCCGGCGGCATGCCCGGACGAGTTCATCGGCAGAGCGTTTGCCGTCTTCACTCTCCATTGCGACACCCTTTTGCGAGGCCATAACCGTACTGTCATGTTTTTTTCTACTTGTTCTACGGAATAGCTAGTGTTCTCCAGATTCTGTTCAATAAAACGAGGTTGTCGATAGAGGAGAAGTTCATAGGAACCCAGAAAATCTATGAAAATGATAATGACTCCGTGGGGAACGCTGGGGGTTTGAATTGAGGTCGAGGAGCTGGCGATGACTTTGACCTGGAAGACCCTGGCAGGAGAACATTCCCGGGAAACACCAGAGCAACGGGAGGAAACGGACGGGCGCATCGGTTCTGCGGGCGCCACACACTATATGCATATGGCGCAGATGATCGGGCGGCTGCACCGCCGTTACCTCGAGGTCTTGACGGCGGATTTGGGCAGGGCGGGTGCCGGCGACATGACCGCCGCCCAGTTCATGATTCTTTTCGCGATCGGTGCGGGCGAGCCATCGATAGGAGATATTGTCGAGCGCGGCCACTATTCGGGCTCGAACGTCACCGCGAGCGTAAAGCGGCTCGCCGAGGCCGGCTATGTCGAGCGCGAGAGCGCACGGCGCGACCGCAGGGTCGCCCGCATCAGGCTCACGTCCAAGGCGAAACGGCTCCTCGCGGCCGTAGGAGAGACCACAGCGAACAGGCATCGGCGGATCTCCGGCGCCGCCGAGTCAGGAGACTTGGCGGACTTCGCCAGGACTCTCGAGCGTCTGGACCTCTTTTGGACGGGCCTTGTGCGCTACGGCGACAGCGGCAACCACGTTCCGTGAAGATCGTCTTCGTGCATCGCCGCGGGCCGGGACAGTTTCGTCACCTGGCCACCGATCTCGCGCGGCGCGGCTCATCGGTGACGGTGATCTGCGAGGAGATCGAGGAGAGGCTTCCGGGCGTCGAATTCGTCACGCACCGCGAACCAGATGCGGCGCGGCGGCCGGACCACGCAACGATCTCCTTGGAGCATATCGACCGGGCGACGAGGGTCGCCGACGCTCTCCTCGCGATGGCGAAGCACCGCGGCCGGCCCGATGTGGTCGTCGGTCATATCGGCTGGGGGAGCCTTCTCTTCGCGAAGGATGTGCTGCCCCAAACGCCGATGCTCGGCTACTGCGAGTACCTTCTACCATGCAGAGGGGACGGATCTGGACTTCGACGCTTCACGCCCTCCGTCGCATTCGGACCGCAAGCGGCTCAAACTGCGCAACATGACCCAGCTTGCGACTCTGGAGAGCGTAGAAGCGGGCGTAAGTCCCACGGGGTGGCAGCGGGACCTCTATCCGGAGGCGTGCCGATCCCGAATTGCCGTTTGTCACGACGGCATCGATACGCGTCTCTGCGCCCCGGACCCGCGGGCCAGGTTCGAGCTTCCCGACGGGCGCGCGGTCTCGGCTGGAGCGCCAGTCGTCACCTACGCCGCACGCTACTTCGAACCTTATCGCGGCTTCCCCCAGTTCATGCGTGCGGCAAAGCTGGTCGCAGAACGCCACGCCGACGCGATCTTCCTCGTGGCGGGGGAGGACGGCAACGCGTACAGCCCCCCGCGCTCGGATGGCTCGACCTGGCGCGAAGCCATGATGCGCGAGACCGGGATCGACCCGCGTCGTATCGTCTTCCTGGGCCGGCTCTCGCATGCCAAGCTGATAAAGCTCTTCCAGGTTTCGGCGGCGCACATTTACCTGACCTATCCCTTCGTCCTGTCGTGGTCTCTTCTCGAAGCCATGTCGTGCGGCACTTTCATCGTTGCCTCCGATGTCCCGCCAGTCCGCGAGTTCGTTCGTTCGGGTCACAATGGCGTGCTGGTCGACTTCTGGAATCCGAACGCGCTCGCCGAGGAGGTGCTCGGCGCCCTGCGATCCGATGGGAGGCTTCAGCTGCGAACCGCGGCGCGGCTCAGCATTCAGAAGAGCCTGGACCTTGAGGATTGCCTGGCGCACCAGCGGAGTATTCTCGCCCGAATTCTCCAAGGCCCTGCCGGCCGCCATTCGCTCGCGACCGCCGCGAATTCAGCTGCGAAGGAAAGTTAGGTGATCGGCCTTCGGGCGGGTGTCTCGCAAAACCCAGGCTTACCGGCACGTGTGGTGAGGAACCCGGTGGGAGACAAGTCGCGATACGAAGGACAAATCCCTTTCGTATCAATTATCGAAATCTGCGTAGTGGCGGATGGGGTGTCCTCCGTATTACCGTTCAGATCGATCCTCAAGCGTCCTCGTAACGCCCGGCCTTCACAGTATTTTCTCGGTGACCTGCTGCGCCTGTCCGGCGTCATCCGGTTGCGTTCCCCTAAAATCGGCAGTATTTTCGGGGAACGGATTTGGGAACGGGGACGCCACGCCATGCCCCGCAAGCTCAGCAATGCACTGACCCCATTGGCGGTGAAGAACGCAAAGCCAGGTCGCCATGCGGATGGGGGAGGGCTGCATTTGCTGGTCAAGGAAAGCGGCGCGCGTTCGTGGGTCTATCGTTTCATGCTCAAGGGCAAGTCACGGGACATTGGCTTGGGCGCGGCTGCTGGCCTGTCGGCGATCTCCCTTGCCGCTGCCCGCGACGCGGCGGCGGCGTTGCGGCTGAAGGTGAAGGCTGGGATTGATCCCCTTGCTGAGCGCCAGCAGAAGGCCGCAGAGGCCCTTGCGGCCGCCCAGGCGGCCCAGATCGCCGGAATTACGTTCAAGGCCGTCGCCGAGGCTTACATCGCCGCGAATGAGGGTAGCTGGCGCAATGACAAGCACCGGCAGCAATGGCGCAACACGCTAGCCACCTACGTCTATCCGGTGATGGGCGACTTGCCCGTTGCCGATATTGGCACGGCGCATGTGCTCAAGATTCTGGAGCCGATCTGGCAGGACAAGCCCGAAACTGCCAGCCGCATCCGCGGCCGGATTGAAACCGTGCTCGATGCCGCCAAGGCGCGGGGATATCGGGAGGGCGAAAATCCCGGCCCGCTGGCGCGGCCATATCGCGCAAATCCTGCCTGCCCGCTCCCGCCTGACGCGCGGCCATCACAAGGCGCTGCCCTATGAGGCGATCCCGGCATTTGTCGGCGCACTTGCGCATGCGCGAAGCCGTGGCGGCGCTGGCGCTGGAGTTTGCCATTCTGACCGCCGCCCGCACCAGCGAAGTGCTGGGCGGCGAAGTGGGACGAAGTCGATCTGGACAAGGCCATCTGGACGATCCCGCCGCGCGCATGAAGGCGAGGCAAGGAACATCGCGTTCCCTTGTCGCCGCGCGCTGTCGAGATTCTGGAGAACGCTAAGCCGCTGGAAAGGACTGGCTGTTCCCGGCCGACAGGGGCGGCAAGCTGTCCGGCATGGCCATGTCCATGCTGCTTCGCCGCATGAAGGTTGACGCGACCGTGCACGGCTTCCGGTCCGCCTTCCGCGACTGGGCGGCCGAATGCACCGGCTATGCCCATGAAGTCTGCGAAATGGCGTTGGCGCATGTCATCGGCAACAAGGCGGAGGCCGCCTATCGGCGCGGCGATCTGTTCGAAAAGCGGCGGCGGCTGATGGAGGATTGGGCGACTTATTGCGCCAGCGGCGGCGCGGCGGTGGCAACGGTGACGCCTATCAGGGGAGTTGTGGCATGACCCCCGACGGGCTCAAGCTGATTAGAGTGTAGCCACGCCGGCCATTCCGAAGTCGCTAATTCTTTCGGTGCTGAGGTTTGGCAACGAATGCGTGACGGAAAGACCACAACCCCCGGCTGGCCAGACCCGACGGAATGGGTCAACCGGCTTTATCAAAGGCTGGCGAAGCGGCAGGCCAACTATGAGGCCGAGACAGACACCCTACTGAAGCGGAACAAGGCCGCAGGTATGTTGGGGCAGGTGATTCACGCATTGCTTGAACTCCCGAACTTCAGAGAAGACTCCGTCCACATGCCACTGAAAGACTTGATGATCTTCCTATCGGACCTGGATAAAGGAAGGGATCACCCATGGTCCTGCCCCGGTCAACTTTGGCGGAACAAACATCACGACAACCGCAAGAAGCGAGCTGAAGATTTGGATTCGTGCGGCCTATGCTGTGTTGGTAGCAAATGGCTTCAGGCCAGTTGATGCGTATCGCCGAATTGCCAGCGGTTTGACGGAGAGCGGGCGGACAAGCCGGAACAACAAACCGCTCCGTTGGCAGACGGTGCAGAGGTGGTGTGGGGAATCCGAGACGCCCCACGATCTAAACGTGCGGAAAAAGCTCGAGAGCTGGTGGGGCGACTTTCGCGCTCAACACGCTCACGTCCGAATTGTTGATCAATTCGGGAAGCCTGTCGCCGAGAAGGAAATCGCTGGCAGGTTCGCAGACCTTTGTTGGTCACTGCCGCACCTGCGCGACCAGTCCGTTTCGGGGGTATCGAAATAAATCGATCTGTTGGGCAGATGTGGACCCCACGACGTCCGGGCAATCCCGCACGGACTTTTTGGGAAACACAAACATGCAAATACCAATCGCAGTCACCATCCCCGATGCTGTGAAGGTGTCGGGTATGTCCCGCACCTCGATCTATGAGGCATTGAAGCGCGGCGATCTCACTGCCCGGAAAGCAGGGCGCCGCACGTTGATCTCGTTTGCCGACCTGCAAGCCTATCTGGCCGGCCTTCCCGAATATCGAGCGGGAGGGTGAGCGGTGCCAGCACATATGCGAAACCCCGGCGCAATGGCCGGGGCTCGCAGTGTTGAACTGATTCGCCATCAGGATCGCTGCGAAGATACCGAAGCCGCTACTGTTCGGGCAAGGAGTTGTCGGGCCAATGCTCGGCATTGCGTCCTGCGAGGCCCGGAGCGCCCATCAAGCCCTGATCCGCGCCGCCGTAGCCGCCGATCTAGCGGGACTGGAGGTCGAGCCTGCCGCCGTCGAGGCGGTTGGCGAGATCGCAAACGAGCTGGTGAAGATCGCCAACTCCTATGGACGTGCGAGGGCGACGCCGTGAGAGAGTGGAACACGGACGAGAACCCTGTTCGTCTCGAAGACGGCAGTGCGATCCTCGACGATGTGCATGCATTTCTCGGCCGCTTCGTTGCCTATCCGAGTGACGACGCTCAGGTCGCGCATACACTGTGGATCGCACACACCCACCTGATGGACGCCTGGGAATCAACGCCGAGGATCGCCTTCCTGAGTCCGGAGCCTGGAAGCGGAAAGACGCGCGCACTGGAGGTGTCGGAGCTGTTGGTTCCAAACCCGGTGGAGGCGGTCAACGTCTCTCCGGCCTATCTCTTCCGCCAAGTCTCAGACGGCAGTGGCCCGCCGACGGTGCTTTTCGATGAGGTGGACACGGTGTTTGGGGCAAGAGCGAAGGACAGCGAAGACGTTCGCGGCCTGCTCAATGCCGGTCATCGCCGCGGAGCCGTAGCCTGCGATGCGGGGTCCAAGGGAATAGCTGACGACTGAGGAATGGCCGGCCTATTGCGCCGTCGCCCTCGCCGGCCTCGGCCAACTGCCCGACACGATCTTGCCGGTCAGTGTCGTTAGGATGCGCAGACGTCACCGGACGAAACTGTCGAGTCGTTCCGCCGGCGCTCTATCTGGCCGAAGGTCATCGCCTGAGGGACCGCCTCGCAGCATGGTCAGAGTTGGTATCGACCTGACTTGCGCGACGCATTCCCCGTCATGCCGCCGGGTGTCGAGGACCGCAATGCAGACGTTTAGGAGCCACTTCTGGCCATCGCCGATGCCGCCGGTGGGCATTGGCCGAAGCAGGCGCGTGTTTCTGCTGTTTCCCTTGTTTCCCTTCTGCGGGAGGCGAGCCCGAGCTTGGGCATCAAGTTGCTGTCCGATCTCCGGAGCATATTTGGAGACGCCGATGCCTTGCCGACGACGACCATCCTAGACGGGCTGCACAACCTTGAAGAAAGCCCGTGGGGTAGCTTGCGGGGCAAGCCCTTGGATGCGCGCGGTCTCGCCAGGACGCTCGCTCCCTACGACGTGAAGCCTCATCAGGTGCGCACAGGGGAATGGACCGGCAAGGGCTACCGACGCGAGGACCTGCATGATGCATGGCAGCGATATCTGGCTTTGCCTCGCGCCGAATCCGAAACATCGGAAACATCCGAAACATCGGATGCGAAGTCGATTCATAACAGGGAAGAAACAGGGGAAAGGACGCCAGTGAACGCCTTTCAGGACGCGACTTCTTCTGTCGCCCCCTCAGAGCCGAGGGGGTGGCGGTGATGGCAGCGATGAAGGGAAAGGGCGCCAATAGGGCCAACACCGTTGTTCTTGACGACTCAGAAGAGGAGATGAAGGGCCAATTGAAGGACATCGGGGGTTCGAAGTCGGATCACTGGAACCTCATTCTCGTCAATCAAGCTCTCAACGCTCTGTGGGTCAAAAACTCGGATACAGAGGAACGAGATCGACAAACCAAGGCGACGATCCGCGCAATGATGGGCATCGGGCCTAAGGACGAGCTGGAAGGCATGATGGCTGCGCAACTGATTGCCGCCCACAACGCTGCGATGGAATGCTACCGGCGCGCCATGCTCGGCGAGCAGACGTTTGAAGGCCGCCGTGAGGCGCTCGCCCAAGCCAACAAGCTCTCACGCACCTATGCCGCGCTTCTTGAAGCCCTGAACCGCCATCGAGGCAAGGGTCAGCAGAAGGTGACGGTGGAGCATGTCCACGTCCATCAGGGCGGGCAGGCCATCGTCGGAACCGTCGAGACCCCAGGGGGAGGGGATCACTCGAAAGCAGAGGATCGACCCCATGCAATTGCCCATGCACCTCAGCCCCCGATGCGGAGCCCGGACGCGGAGCGGGAGCCCGTGCCGGTCGCCTGCGATGGGAAACGGCCGCTGCCGGATGCACGGAGGAACATCGCCGGGCGCTCCGAAAGGTAACCGCAACGCCTTCAAGCACGGGCGCTACACGACCGAGGCGATTGCGCGGCGGCGAGAGATTTCGGGCCTGATCACCTTGATGAGGGCGTTGGCCGAAGAGGAGTGATCTCGCGGCTCCCTCGGGCCGCGCTCATTTGGCGGTACCGCTGCCAGCGCGTAGTGCTGACCGAGGCCGTCTGACCTCCGCGGAGGGTGTGTAGGGGAGCCGTCCAAAGAGCCGCGTCGGGTCGGGCCAAGGCGGCCGAAACGTGATCGAACGCTTTGCGAAGCCATAGACAGGCGTTAATTGTAGGAGCGTTTTTGTTAGACGATGGCGCATGGCGCGCGACAGCGGATAGCAAGCAGATCGAAAGCCGCGATCAACTTGTCGCACATCTCGAAGCCGGGGCGAAGCCGCGGGCCGCGTGGCGAATTGGCACGGAGCATCAGAAGTTTTGCTTCTACAAGGACGGCCACACGCCGGTGCCTTATCGAGGCCCCCCGCGGTATCCGCGCGCTGCTTGAGGGCATGCAGGGGCTTCTCGGCTGGGAGCCGATCTACGACGGCGCGAAAATATCATCGGGCTTGCCGATCCGATCGGCGGCGGCGCGATCTCGCTTGAGCCGGGTATGCAGCTAGAGTTCTCGGGCGCGCCACACGCGCGAAGCGCATTCTGTGACGTTGATGTACAAGAAGGATGGCGCTCCCTAGGGGAAACGAAATGCACGACAGCAAGCTGTTGAAAAAGCTGCAACTTCCACTCACCGGGTAGCACTTTTCACGAATGCCGTCCTGCAAAGATTTGAGCAGGTGAGAGCGGGTCCTCGGCCGCACCAGAGTTCTGCGGGATTCGGTGCAAATTGCCCGCAACCCCGAGTGCGACCTCCAATGACCGAGTGCACCACCTCCGCCGCGGCATCCTCAGTGATGTCGACGACGGGCTAATTGTGTGCGGCTACTACGTCGCCGTCCCGCGTTGGAATTCCGTCACGCCCTGCGTTGCAACCGGCATATCCTGTTGCCCTGACTCAAGCACCTTGAGCTTCTCGATCGTGCCTTCAACGTAGAGGAATAAGCGCAAACGATCCGCAACGACCGTTTTGCTTTTTGCCATCTTCTGGATCAGCTCCACCCTCTTCGCCTCAAGTCTCTCGCGCGCCGTTTTCAACGTTGCGAGATCGACATTGCCCTTCTGCATGGTCGTGCCCTCCTTGATTGCCGGGCTGAGCGTAGGCAACCGAGCGATGCAAGGCGAGGCGTTTCCAAGGCGAGGTGAGTGGTGCCGGCGGCTTACGTTTAGAGGGGAGACCAGAAACCGCCGGCTCTGCGGCGAGCCTGAAGGTCCTCACCCGCCGCGCCGCGAGTGTAATCCGGCAGGCGGGAACAGAAAGTCCGTAATTTAGGCAATACGAACGAGGACGCTGCTTTAAGCGCCGCTCCCGCACGCATTGGGCGGCGTTTCCGCTGGCCGCCGTCCCAATTCCACCTCACCGAGGACGCTCATAAAGAAGCCCGGCGCGAGGCCGGGCCCAGTGGCGTGGGGGAAACCATGCCGCGCGGTCGCCAAACGAACGGTAGCGACACTGGACGACGCCCTACTGTCTGCCCGTCGAAGGCTAGGGGACAACTCCGACTGGCCGCTGCGGAAGCAGGACTTGGCACGAATGGTTCCCAGACAAGCGTCGATGACATCGAGGCCGTTGGCTTCAGCTTGCCTTCTTAGCTTGTCCAGCCATTGCCACGGCCACGTCTGCGACCGCTCGCTGTCCCGCTTCCTCTCTGTCGCTCCTCCGCTTGGGTTCGGCGCTGTTGGGTCTGGGCGGAGAACGGAGAATTTTGCTGATGGTGCGCGCCAGCTCCAGGTCGTGTTCAGCGCTTCGGGTTGAGTTCATCGCGAATTTCTTCCGCGGATCGGTCAAGGCGCTGGGACAGACTGCCCCCGACTCGGCTTCCAATCCGTCAGACCTTTGTCGGCCAAGGTGTGCCTAGAAAGCAAAGCGCAAACGTCGTTGGCGGGCTCAATCCCCCTAGTATTTTGGCCTCTGGCTCGCCGAGGCGGAAATCCCGATCTAGATCAGGTGCGCGCGTAATCAGGCTTTCGCTGTCTCAACGTCGGTGCGGGCACAATCTTCTCCAGCGCCTCTATCCGCCGACGCAGAGTTCCAAAGTCGTTGGCGGTTTCGGTCTGGAGAGTTGTAATTCGCAGCTTGAGCCACTCCAACTTCTCATCGACGGTCATCTCGTCCCAGGTGCTCGGCATGCGAGTCCCCATATCTGCCGACTATCGGCACGCCTCTATTCTAGCGCGCAACATGACGCGCGTGCGTCACAAGAAGCGGAGTGTGGGACCGACTGATATGCAGCTTTGAATGGGCCGATAGCCGATGACAAAAGCCCGGCGGTGGTGCCGGGCTAGATCGATCCGACCTTGCGGCCCGCCGCAGCGCGTCGAGCTGTGGTGCGCGGCACGGATGGACATCGTCGGGGGTGGCGGCTTCGGCTGCCCGTCGCCCCGGGTTTCAAGGATCAGCACGCCGAGCGTCGAAGGTTGGCCCTTAGGAAAGACCCGCAAGCCCCGTCATCAGTAACCAGGCAGACGCCGGGAGCGGCACCGGCGACAAGGTCACGTTGTCGATGCTGAAGTGCGCGCAGGGGGCGGCACCCATGCGCGCTTGAGCCTCTTACGACCCTGCAAGTATTTAGGCACAGCACTCCACTCTTCGTCGGTCAGGTGAAGGCCCTGAGCATTTGGATTGCGCGCGTCGCCTCCGTAGCGGGCTCCCCGCCCCAAATATCTGCCGCATTCTTAGCGACACTCGACCTTAGCGTTGCCCGGAACAGCGGGCGGAGTGTATGATGGGAGCAGCGACGAAGGCGGAACCGAAGCAGCGGGCCCGAGCGAGCGACAATGCTCCGCTCTTGTCTTGGTGTCGGGGATTCGCGCCGCTGATCATAGCGCTTGGAAGCGCTATGATGGCGTGTACATCATCGCAGGCACAGGGTCTCTCAGCGATCGACGACCGTGTTGATGCTGCGTTTGATGTCGTTGCGGAGGAGCCGGTCCCGCCACTCCCGCAGAGGAAGACATCGGTCTTCAGAGAGAGCGACGAGGTGGCTTCGTGGCTGTACCAAGAAGTCACTCCCGAGGCAGCGCACTCCGACCCGGTCCCACAGACCGACCCAGCCACGGTCGAGTTGAGCCCCAATGCTGCAGCCGATGACAGTGGCCGGTTACGAACGCCAAAGGGGCAGCCGGCCGCGCCAAAGCCTCCTGCCAGTCGCGCGGCGGCGTCTGTGGCCCCAGAAGCAGAATTTCTCCGTAGGTTCGCGGGATCGTTCTCCGGTTCCGGTCAAATTCAACGCAGCGCGACGCAAAGTCCAAACAACGTGCGGTGCACGCTAACCGGTCAGGCTTCGGAAAGCGGGATCGCAATTTCCGGTAAGTGCCGCAGCTTCATCTTCTCAAGACGGATCGGGGCCGACATTCGCTATGATCGGCAAACAGGCCGCTACTCCGGCGTGTACGTCGGCGCGGCAATGGGACCCGCGCAGCTTGCCGGCCGACGGCGCGGGGATGCCGTGGTGCTGACCGTCACCTGGCCGAAGCCGGTCAACGGCGATACAAAGGCTACGATGACGATCGTCAACCCGGGCGATCGCAGCCTTCTCATCACGGTGAGCGATCGCCTCGAAGCAGGAGGCGAGACTGCGGAGGTTACCCGCCTTGCCCTTGATCAGATGTGACTGCGCCGTAATTGGAGAGGCGATCACCGGTCTTCCCATGGCGTTGACGTGCGCGTCCTGGTTTTCCTGACCCGTTAGCGTCCTCGCACGTGGTGTAATTTCCGGCGCATTCGGCGGTGGATTTTCCGCTGCCGGCGATGGTGGAGCTGGGGTGGTCACCGCGGTTGGCGGTTAGGGTGGAGTTGCCGACTTCATCCCAACCGAGGACACCACGATGACCGACGACAGACTGCCACTGAGCGAGCTGCTGCAGAAGAGCGGGGAAGGCGACTTCCTCCGGTCCGTTGCCGAGAGCGTTCTTCAGCTTCTCATGGAAGCCGACGTTGAAGGGATGATCGGCGCCGGCCGGCACGAACGCTCGGCCGATCGGCTCAACTGGCGCAACGGTTACCGCGAGCGCAGCTTCGACACCCGGCTCGGCTCGCTGTCGCTGAAGATCCCGAAGCTCCGCCAGGGCAGTTACTTCCCGCCCTTCCTGGAAGCCCGCCGGACGACCGAGAAGGCGCTGGTCGCGGTGATTCAAGAGGCATGGATCAGTGGCGTCTCGACCCGGCGCGTCGACGATCTGGTGCAGGCGATGGGGCTCGCCGGCATCTCCAAGAGCCAAGTCTCCAAGCTGTGCAAGGAGATCGACGAGCGGGTCCGCGCCTTCCTCGACCGACCACTGGAGGGCGAATGGCCGTATCTCTGGCTCGACGCCACCTACCTCAAAGTCCGCGAGGGCGGCCGGATCGTCTCGGTGGCGGCGATAATCGCCGTCGCTGCCAATACCGATGGCCGGCGCGAGATCATCGGCCTTGGCATCGGTCCCTCGGAGGCCGAGACCTTCTGGTCGACCTTCCTGAAGAGCCTGGTCAAGCGCGGCCTGAGAGCTGTGAAGCTGGTCATCTCCGATGCCCATGACGGCCTCACCGCCGCGATCACCCGCGTCGTCGGCGCCACTTGGCAACGCTGCCGCGTTCACTTCATGAGGAATGCTCTGGCGCATGTGCCGAAGGGGCAGCACACCGTCGTTGCAGCGGCAATCCGCCAAGCCTTCATTCAGCCGGATCGCGAGGGCGCTGGCCAGACCTGGCGCCACGTTGCCGATCAGCTCCGATCCCGCTGGCCCAAGCTCGCTGCGCTCATGGACGAGGCCGAGCATGACGTGCTCGCCTACATCGCCTTCCCGGCGCAGCATCGCACCAAGCTCCACAGCACCAACCCGCTCGAGCGCCTCAATAAGGAGGTCAAGCGTCGGACCGACGTCGTCGGCATCTTCCCCAATGAGGAGTCGATCGTCCGCCTCGTCGGCGCCGTCCTCCTCGAGCAGAACGACGAGTGGCAGACCCAGAACCGTTACATGCAGATCGAGGGAATGGCCGAGATCATGACACCCGCCGTCGAGGCTCAACCCCTCCAGATTACACCCAAGGCCGCCTGACCGATGACCTCCTCAGGCCACCATCGAAATTACACCACGTTGACGGACGTGACCCCTGACCCGGTAACGATCTTCACCGTGCGACGCTGACGTAAGCGCCTTTCAGAGCCCGTCAGTCGCATTCGCGTTCGGCGAGCCTACCGCGCGGCTTCCACCGTGAAGCGGGAGTTCACGGTGAGCTGCGTGCCGCCTACTGCGAAGTCAGCATGCTCGACGCCCACTTCGTATGCTGTGTCGCCATGCACGCGAAACAGCTGGTCGGTGGCCGCCACGTGGCCACCGGTGCTTGACCTGGCCACGCGCTTAAACGACCTCCCTAATTTGTCCCAACCGACCTGCCGGTCGCCGATCGGATGCATGGTCGTCGCCTCGGCGCTGTGCGCCCAGATGTCTGTCAACGAGCTTGCGTCCCCGGCAAGCATGCGGTTCAGCGCGGCGTAGAACGCTTTCGAGGCGGCTCGCACGTCGTCCTCGGTGGTCATCTGTGCTCCCGGGATGCGAGATCGGACCGCTTCGAGCCTAACAAGGACGACAAGGCAGGTCACCTCGCAAACATCTTTGGGCTTCTCCATGGTAGAAAAGAGACAAATCACAGAGGCGGTCCGACATGTGCATCTGTCTTTGCCTCGTTGGGGCCGACGCAGAAACCATCGTGATTCGCGGAGACGAAGGCCGCTCTGCAAACGCCTAGAGGGGGATTAGCACTCGCGGCGGATCACCTGAAGAAACGGAAAAGCGCTGACAGAAGACGAGACGCCCCCCGTAGCGCAAGGGGGGCGGCGTGCCAATCTCCGGCGGTGAAGGGGAGGCGGCGTTGCGGAATGCACGGCGGAACGAACCGGTCGCTCCCAAAGGTAACCGGAACGCCTGGAAGCGTCGCAGCCGATCTGCCGAGGCGATAGCCGGTCGAGCAGAGGACTTACACTAAGGCTTCCGCTGGGATTGCCGGGCGCGTTTTCGACGTCGGATCGGGCCCTCGATACGCTCCGTGTCTCGCTTCCCAAAAAACTTGATTGCACTGCTCACATCGAAACAGGCCCCTAGAAGCACCAGAAATCCTAAGGACGCAATTGTCAGCGGGATATTCCGAAACCAGCGGGACTCAAGCTGATAATACGAGGTCCCACTCCTTGGCACCGAAATATGCCATGATCAGGGCTCCGACCTGGAGCACTCTGAAGAGGATTGACCGCGCCCAGGTGGCGATGAAGTCGCGATCATCTTTGGACAGATTGTGTTCCATCAGCGCACCTTCACGACTGTGCCATTAGGGAGCGTCTGATTGTCGCTTCGCTCTGGCGCATCTCCCGGGGCTAATGAAGGACGGGGGGACAACCCGGTTCGGCCAGAGTCGCATCGGTGCATGGTGACGGCAGCACCGTCGCTGTCGCGATAGATAACGCTGTCGCCCACCTCGAGGAAGGAGACGGCCAAGGTCCATTCTTCGCCTTCGCCGCTGCAGTTGGCGAGCATAGGCGCGCCGTCTCCAGTGGGTAGCGCAGGAAGCTGGCAACCAGACTCTAGGGCCTTAATAGATCGCCCATTGACGATGACCATATCGTCTTGCATTCCGGTCATCGCGGCGCGACTCTGAGCAACGACAGCGCAGCCGGAGTCGTTGCCGTAGGGGCCGTCGAGCACGAGCGCTCGCGATCCCATAGGCGAAGAACTCTGACCCAGGGATTCTTCGGATGGAGTTGCGGGAGGTGTTCCGGTTTCCTGGATAGAAGGACCGGCGGCCGCCGTTTGCGATGCGCAGGCACTGGTGAATACGCTCATCCTCAGGAAAGCATCTCCGCTCGCTTGCTCGTAGCGCCGAGCGTAGTCAGACGTCCAATCGTAGAGCGTGATAATGAAGCTGGCTGCGGGACTGACTCGAATGAGGAGCGTCTGAGGGCCGGGGTTAAGCAACCGGTTTGACATCTCCTCTATCTTCGCCACGTTGGATTGATCCATAAGCAAGAACACCGAAGCTTCTGAGACTGCCGCGTCAAGCTGCACTTCATCAATCCAGATAGGTAGGTGCGCCTGTGTGATGCCGGCCAGTTCCTGCTTCAGGTCTTTCAGTTCAAATTCGAGATAGGGGCCCACGCTTTGAGGTGCGCATCCGACAAAGATGTGCCCGCTTAGATGTTGGTCTCGATCAACGAGGCGAATGACGTAACCTGGGAACGAAGCGCCTCCCGTTTTGATGTCGACCGCTACCCACCCTTTGATGGCGAACAGCGGCGTCGGCTCTGGTGCCGGCTGAGGGGGCGAGGCTGGGGTGGATGGCGCGGCCTCGTCTGGGACGGTTTGCTCCTCGCTGGGCTCCAAAACTCGCACATCAATGCCGATGTCTCGGAAGTCGCTGGGCGACATCCAAGTCATGCTTTCGGGATCAGCATCTGTGAATCGCAAAATCTGAACTTGCGAGTATCCGAGGGTCGTAAGGTAGCCACCGACGAGGGCGTTGGCAGCGCCTTGAACGTGCGCTTCTCCTTCGGGTGTAACCTCGTAAGAAGCGTGAAATCCAATTTGCGCCTCTGGGCCCATGAATCGGACGACGCCCGCAAGCCAAATGAGCGCACAGGCTGAAGCGCACTCCTCATTGTTGTCGACCAGGGTGACGAAGTTCTTGAGCCTGATAGCCTTGCCAATCTCGATCGCGGCAAATGTGTTTCCGCCCGGGCTCGCTAGGACCACAATCGCGCTGTCCAGACCAAGCGCTTGGTTCACGAAATCCCTCTCGTCGCCGAATGCGATTTCGCCCTCGACGCTGATGACCGCTGGAAAGGTCTCGGTCGCGGGCTCAACGCGGATCAGGGCCGCGGACGCGGATGACGCGAGGCTGACGCCTACGAAAATAGCGACGAAGCCTATCAACGATATGGGACGCTTCTACGCCCCACGCCGACAGCCCCATTGTGCTGTACCTTGGCGCCAACCATCGGTTTAGTCGTATTTTACCGTTAATAGGCGATCCGAGCATTCGCCGGCCGCTGCCGCGCTAGTTCAAGTGGAGCGGCTGCTAAAGGACTGCGACTAGAGGCGACAATGGCCGACGTCCTGCAATTCTACATCGACGATTCTGCAGTGCGTAACCCCGACAAGAAGCCGGGCAAACGACCCGAGCACGGCTATGACTGGTTTGCGCTCGGCGGGATACTGCTAAAAGAAGAGGATGAATCTGAAGCTCGCGAGCGCCATGGTGCGTTCTGTCAGCGCTGGAACATTACCTACCCTCTGCACTCATCGGAGATCCGCGGTCGCACATTGAATTTTCTGTGGCTTGAAGACGCGCAGGACGAACGCGAGCGTTTCTATGAAGGGCTTTGCTGCTTGATGCGAGACTGTCCAGTGGTGGGTCTTGCGTGTGTGATAGACCGACCAGGATACGACAAAAGGTACGCTGAGAAATACGCGGGACAGCGATGGCTGTTTCGTGCAAAACCGCTTTTAGCGTCGCAGTCGAGCGCGCGGCGAAGCATGCAAGAACGCTTGGGCACAAGCTTCGCGTCATGCCATCGAGATGCAACAAACGGGAGGACGGATTCTGCGCGAGGACTATGCCGATCTGCGTTGCAAGGGGATGCCTTTTGCTAGCGACACGTCAGGAAATACGCGCCGCTCCACTGCCACCGAACTCTCAAGAACACTTCACGAGTTTCGGCCCAAAAAACCGTCATCTCCCATGGCACAGTTGGCTGACCTTTATCTTTGGCCGATGTGCATGGGAGGATACCACGAAAGCAATCGTCCCTATGCGCGCTTAAAGGAGGATGGAAAGCTTATTGAGGCCCAGATACCGCCCGAGGAGTGGCCGGTTCGGGCTACCAGGTACAGTTGCTTTGAGGGGGTCACTCGGAAGTGTTAGACAGCAGAAAGCCGCAGTTTCCTCCTCGGGCTTTGTGTCGGCCACAACCACGGTGACCTCGTAGGCGATGCCTACGCAGATAATGCTGATTCCCGAATCGGTTTCAAGAATCTCTCGCGAAAATTTACTTAACCGGGCCTCAAGGCCGCCGTCGCACGCTGCAGCGCACAATTTTTGCCCCGAGTTCGGCGCACCTATAATCACCGATGCCGGTTTTTCGAGAAGGTCGGGTGGTCGGGAACTAGTCGAAAAGGTGCCAGCGCGCTTACTATGTGCTTACTGAACCGGCGCCTAGTGCCTGCGAATGGCGGTAACCAGTTGAAATTATTGGTGCCGGCTGAGGGACTCGAACCCCCGACCCCCTGATTACAAATCAGGTGCTCTACCAACTGAGCTAAGCCGGCCTGCGCGGGACTTCAGCGATCGCGAAATCCGTCGGCGGGTTACGGCAGCGTCGGGCGTCTGTCCAGCGCCGTGCGCTCGTCCGGGGGTATCGCAATTTCGGCTTCGGACCCAATATGGCGATAGTGCATGGGCGTTACGAAACCTTCGCGGCGCGAAGGGCGTATCGAGAGGTGAGCGCAGGAATGCGCCTTCGGCCGCGCTGAGCCTGCAAGAGAGCGAAGATGAGAAGGATCGCCCCGATCGCAGCAGTCGTTCTGACGCTCACCGTTTGCGGAGCGGGCGCGCCGGCCGTGGCGTTCGAAAAGCATCAGAACACGATCACGGATCCGAACTTGATCCCGCCGCCCTTCACCGCCCCGGAGCCCTACACACCTCCGGGTGTCATCGGCCGCGGTGAGCGCCTGGAGATGCGGTCCTACCTGCCTTATTCGGGCCTCCAGAAGGGCTTCCGGCCGCCGCCGCCGATGCAGCACGGCGTCGTTACGGATCGTCCGGAGATCGTGCAGCCGATACCGCTTGCGCCGCTCATGGAATACGCCGACACCCTTCTCCGCGCAGTGGTACGCCTATTGCGCGGAGAGATATCGGAGCTTCGAGCCCTCGACCGGCACCTATACGACCTATGGCGGCGTGACACGCCGCTGCCGATAGCCGCCGTCGCCTAACGCACCATGTGCGGCGGCTGATACGGCGTCGGGGAAGCCGGATAATAGGAGAGGGGCTGGGGCGCCGGCGGATAGGCGCGGCGTTTGGCGACCGCACCGCAAGCCGAAGATGAAGCGCGCGCCTAGCGCCTGCAGAGCCTCGCACGGACCCGCATATTGCGGGCGCGCCTCGCGGGGATCGATGTACTCCGCGCGCGCGTCCTTCACAGGCTCGATGCTTCCGGTGATGACGGGCTCGTCAGGGCGCGGACGCGGCAGCCGCGCTGCGACCGCGGGCGCCGGAGGCTCGACCAGGGCTTCGGGCGTGGAGTGGAGGTAGTCGTCGAGATGCGGTGGGATCTCGGCAAGCGAAGGATCGCGCTCGTCAACGGCCTCCGCCACGATCGTATCGGAGGCCTGCGTCTCGGAGACGAGCACGGGGCCGCTCGCGACGCCGGCGAAGTAATACATTACGGCGCCCGTCCCTGCGCCGAAAGAGAGAGCGCCCCACAGCATCAACGCCGTCTTGGCGAGGCCGGTGATCCGGTCGAAGGGAGAGGGGCGACCAAACTGAAGGTCGGCGAGAGTCACCGACTTGATGGTCTCAACGTCTTGCCGCTGGCTGGAAACCGCATCCATGTCGGCAGAACCCGTACTGGTCACCCAACTGGCAGCAGACTGCTCTTTTATGGTTGCCATCGGGTTAAGAGGACACGCGATTCTTTAGCGAGTAGAGGGCGACCGCGGCTGCGTTCGAGACGTTGAGGCTTGCGATCGCGCCGGGCATGTCGATGCGGGCGAGGACATCGCATTTCTCGCGCGTCAGGCGGCGAAGGCCCTTTCCCTCCGCGCCGAGCACGATGGCGGCCTTCGCGCCGGCGTCGACGGATTCGAGCGGTACGGCGTGCTCGCTGTCGAGGCCGATCCGGAAGAAACCGAGAGCGCCGAGCTCTTCGAGAGCGCGGGCGAGGTTCTTCACGCGAATCAGCGCGACATGTTCGAGTCCGCCCGAGGCGGATTTGGCGAGCACGCCCGAAATCCTCCGGCCCGTGGCGCTCGGTCAGGAGCACGGCGTCGGCGCCGAAGGCGGCTGCGGAGCGCAGGATCGCGCCGACGTTGTGCGGATCGGTGACCTGGTCGAGCACGACGACGAGCTTCGCATCCTCAAGGTCTGAGATGTCAGGCTCGGGGAGAGGGTCGGCGAGAGCGCGATCCCCTGATGTACGGCGCCAGCGCCGGTCAGGCGCTCGATGTCACGTGCATCGACGGGTTGGGAGAGGCCGGCGATGCCGGCTTCGGCGAGCCGCGCGAGCGCGTTTCGCGTGGCCAGCACCTTGCGTACATGGCGGCGCGGGTTTTTGAGCGCGGCGAGCGCGCTGTGCCAGCCGTAGATGACGGTCCCGTCGCTTGCCGGCCTGCCCGTCGGGGCGCCGCTGCCTCTTGCTCCGCGTCGCTTCATCTTAGCGTCATAGCCCGCGGCGCGGCGGCCGGCCAATTGTTGACAGCCAAGGCGGCGCTCAGCATATACGCCCGCAACGGAACCGTCCGCCGGAAGGGTCTCGGTTCTTCAGCCGGATCGGACCCGGACTTTGGGCGACCGGGAGAGTGTCCCGAGCGGCAAAGGGGGCGGACTGTAAATCCGCTGGCGTACGCCTTCGTAGGTTCGAGTCCTACCTCTCCCACCACGCTTCGCCCCCGGGCTTCGCATGGTGCAGCCGATCGCGGGTGTAGCTCAATGGTAGAGCAACAGCCTTCCAAGCTGATGACGAGGGTTCGATTCCCTTCACCCGCTCCAAGTCTTCACCCGCTCCAAGTCTGCCAAAATTTGCGCTTCGGCTTGCCGACTAGGCCGCTGCGCAGTATCTCAGCCGCTCGCTAGGGGTATAGCTCAGTTGGTAGAGCGACGGTCTCCAAAACCGTAGGTCGGGGGTTCGAGTCCCTCTGCCCCTGCCAGCCTTCGCTGAAAGCCAGCGGAGTCGGCGGCGCCGAGGCAAAAGAGGGCATGCGCGGCGATTGTGAATGAATTTGCTGCTTTGCGGCAAGGGTTTGGCAGGACACGAACATTGTCCCGGCAAAGGTCTTGCACGGGCGGCTGAAACCGCTTATTTAGGAGTGTCCGGAGGCGCGCGAACCCTTTCGTGCGCCTTCAAATTTCCGGTATGGCAAAGACAAACCCGTTCCAGTTTATCCAGCAAGTGCGCACCGAGGCGGCCAAGGTCACTTGGCCAACGCGGCGCGAAACTGCGATCACGACGCTGATGGTATTCGTCATGGTGTTCCTGGCGACGATCTTCTTCTTCGCCGCCGATCAGATCATGAGTTGGGGCATCGGTCTCGCGCTCGGCACTGCGAGCTGAGCCTGAAAGCAAGAGCGACGGAACTCCGGATGGCGAAGCGCTGGTACATCGTCCATGCCTACTCGAATTTCGAGAGGAAGGTGGCCGAACTCGATCCGCGAAAAAGCGGTGGCGGCAGGGCTAGGCGACCTGATCGACGATATCCTGGTGCCGACTGAGAAGGTCGTGGAAATGCGGCGCGGCCGAAAGGTGGATTCGGAGCGCAAGTTCTTCCCCGGCTACGTGCTGGTGAAGATGGACATGACGGATGAGGCCTATCACCTCATCAAGAACACGCCCAAGGTTACGGGCTTCCTTGGCGCAGACAGTCGGCCGATGCCGATCCCGAACTCCGAGGCCGAGCGCATCATGGCGCAGGTCCAGGAGGGCGTGGAGCGGCCGAAGCCGTCGGTGAGCTTCGAGATCGGCGAGCGTATCCGCGTCGCCGATGGCCCGTTCGCCTCATTCGAGGGGAACGTGGAGGAAGTCGACGAGGAGCGCGCGCGGCTGAAGGTGGCGGTGTCCATCTTCGGAAGAGCGACTCCCGTCGAGCTCGAGTACGGGCAGGTCGAGAAGGTCTGACCGTAGGGCGTGATTCCGAGAAGTGTTTTTCGGTTCTCGGGAGAAAATCACGCTGAAAGAAGGAGCCCGTCAGGGCTCGCGTGGAAGGCCGGCCGCCCGCGCCATCGGGTGGCGAGAAGGCCGCACCACGGACACCCGAAGATGCCGCGCCGTTTGGGCCGGCGAAAGAACGGAGTGAAGGATGGCCAAGAAAATTACGGGCTACCTTAAGCTGCAGGTACCCGCAGGTGCTGCCAACCCATCGCCGCCCATCGGGCCGGCGCTCGGCCAACGGGGCCTGAACATCATGGAATTCTGCAAGTCGTTCAACGCGGCTTCGCAGGAGATGGAGAAGGGCTCGCCGATTCCCGTGGTCCTGACGATCTACGCCGACCGCAGCTTCACCTTCGAGATGAAGACGCCGCCGGTGTCCCACTTCCTGAAGAAGGCCGCCGGCCTTTCGAAGGGCGGACAGACGCCGGGGCGCGCTTTGATCGGTCGGGTCACGCGCGACCAGGTGCGTTCGATCGCCGAGCAGAAGCTCAAGGATCTGAACGCCCGCGACGTGGGCGCGGCGATGAAGATGGTCGAGGGCTCTGCCCGCTCCATGGGTCTTGAGGTGGTGGAATGAGCGCGGCCGGAAAACGCACCCGCAAGATCCGCGAAGGGATCGACCGCGAGCAGCTTTATCCGCTCGCCGACGCTGTGCGTCTCGTCAAAGAGCGGGCAGTCGCGAAATTCGACGAGACGATCGAGGTTGCCCTCAATCTCGGCGTCGATCCGCGCCACGCCGACCAGATGGTGCGCGGCGTCGCCAACCTGCCGAACGGCTCGGGCCGCTCCGCCCGCGTCGCGGTGTTCGCGCGCGGCGACAGGGCTGAGGAAGCCAAGAAGGCGGGCGCCGACATCGTTGGTGCAGAGGATTTGGTGGAGAGCGTGCAGAAGGGCGAAATCAATTTCGACCGCTGCATCGCGACGCCGGACATGATGCCGCTCGTCGGACGCCTCGGCAAGATTCTCGGCCCTCGCGGTCTGATGCCGAACCCGAAAGTCGGAACCGTGACGAACGATGTGACGAAGGCGGTACAAGACGCCAAGGGTGGCGCCGTCGAGTTCCGCGTCGAGAAGGCGGGGATCGTGCACGCCGGCGTCGGCAAGGCGTCGTTCACCGAGGAGGCGCTGACGGAGAATATCCGCGCCTTCACCGATGCGGTGTCGAGGGCGAAGCCGTCCGGCGCGAAAGGTACCTATCTGAAGCGCGTCGCGCTCACCTCCACGCAAGGAGCAGGCGTGCGCATCGATCCAACATCGCTTTCGGCGAGCTGAGGTCGGCTACGAGTTCACCCGGGCAGAGCGATTGCCCGGGCAAAGAGTTTCGCCGGAAGCTCTCTTGAGAGCGCTAAAGGCGAAACGGGTCGGCAGGCTCGCCTGTCCGGCCCGGTCCTGTCCGAGACTGCAGGTGAGCTTCGGCTCCTAAGCGCCCTTTTCACAAGGGAAACCTGCATGAGACGGGTTCATGAACCGAATTCCGGGCGAAAGCCCAGATGCCGGTTCGAACCTCTCGTCCTTCGCTTCTCAAATGAGAGGCGAGGGCCCGCGCCTCAGCCGAGGTTCGGGGGACAGGCGTTCACCGTCGCCCGTCCCTCGTCTCAAGAGGCCGGGCGGCATGGCGAAGCGGTCTGGGTTCGCACGTGCGAGTCCGGGCCAGATGAGGACAGAGGCAGTGGATAGAGCTGAAAAAAGCGAGATGGTGTCGGGCCTCAACCAGGTGTTTTCGAGCGCCGGGGTTGTGGTCGTGGCCCACTATTCCGGCCTGAACGTCGCCGAGATGACGGCCCTTCGCGGCCGCATGCGGGACGCTGGGGCCAGCCTCAAGGTCGCCAAGAACCGCCTCGTCAAGCTTGCCCTGAAAGGTACGGACGTCGAACACATCAGCGATCTCTTCCAGGGACCGACGGTCATCGCCTATTCGGATGACCCGATCGCCGCCCCCAAGATTGCCGCCGAATTTGCCAAGGCGAACGAGAAGTTCGTCCTGCTCGGCGGCGCCATGGGGCGGACCAGCCTGGACGCACAGGGGGTGCAGGCGCTTGCCGCGCTCCCGTCGCTCGATGAACTGAGAGCGAAGCTCGTCGGCATGATCCAGACGCCGGCGACCCGCATTGCGGGCGTTCTCCAGGCGCCGGGCGGCCAGCTCGCGCGCGTGTTCGCGGCCTACGCCAAGACGGGCGAGGCGGCTTGAAGCCGATCTTGAAAGATCCGAACGAAGGTTCGAACCGACAAAGGAAACATGACTATGGCTGATCTATCGAAAATCGTTGAAGACCTCTCCAGCCTGACCGTGCTGGAGGCGGCCGAGCTCTCCAAGTTGCTGGAAGAGAAATGGGGCGTCTCCGCTGCCGCGCCGGTCGCGGCGGCCGCTGCCGCACCCGCCGCCGCCGCTGCGGTGGAGGAAAAGACCGAGTTCGACGTGGTCCTCCTCGCCGCGGGCGACAAGAAGATCAACGTCATCAAGGAAGTGCGCGCGATCACTGGACTTGGCCTGAAGGAAGCCAAGGACCTCGTGGAAGGCGCACCGAAGACGGTGAAGGAAGCTGCTTCCAAGGCCGAGGCCGAAGACCTCAAGAAGAAGCTCGAGGACGCGGGCGCGAAGGTCGAGCTGAAGTAGGCGTTTCGAAGAGTTCTCCGGGCGCGGCGTCCCGCGCCCGGACGCATAGTTGGCCAAAAGGCCGTTTGGCGCTGCGTATCGCGCCCCACTGTCCCGATGGACGCATGGCGAGCCATGCGACTCTCCGGACAGCCGTTCCGACGAGATTGGCGAGGACGAATAATGGCGAGAGCAACGACTGCTAAGAAAGTGAGCTTCTCGGGCCGCCGGCGTATCCGCAAGTTCTTCGGTCACATCACCGAAGCGGCGGAGATGCCGAACCTGATCGAGGTTCAGAAGTCTTCGTACGATCAGTTCCTGATGGTCGACGAGCCGAAGGGCGGGCGCGGCGATGAAGGACTGCAGGCGGTTTTCAAGTCGGTGTTCCCGATCTCCGACTTTGCCGGCAACGCCATGCTCGAATTCGTGCGCTACGAGTTCGACCTGCCGAAATACGACGTCGAGGAGTGCCGGCAGCGCGACATAACCTTTGCCGCGCCGCTCAAGGTGACGCTGCGGCTGATCGTGTTCGACGTCGACCAGGAGACCGGCGCGAAGTCGGTCAAGGATATCAAGGAGCAGGACGTCTACATGGGCGACATGCCGCTCATGACAGACAACGGCACCTTCATCATCAACGGCACCGAGCGCGTCATCGTCTCGCAGATGCATCGCTCGCCTGGCGTCTTCTTCGACCACGACAAGGGCAAGACGCATTCCTCCGGCAAGCTGCTCTTCGCGGCGCGCATCATTCCCTATCGTGGCTCCTGGCTCGACATCGAGTTCGACGCCAAGGACATCGTGCATGCGCGTATCGACCGCCGCCGCAAGATCCCGGTGACGTCGCTGCTCTTCGCGCTTGGTCTCGACGGCGAGGAAATTCTTCGCACCTTCTACGAGTTGGTTTCCGTCACGCGTGACGGAGAAGGCTGGCGGCTGCCGTTCGACCCCGACAAGCTGCGCGGGACAAAGCCGACCGAAGACCTGATCGACGCCAAGACCGGCGAGGTCGTGGCCGAGGCCGGTCACAAGATCACGGCGCGGCTTGCCCGGCAGATCAAGGAGAAGAAGGTCAAAGCGCTTCGCGTCACCGACGAGGCGCTGGTCGGGCGCTATCTGGCGGAAGACATCGTCAACCTGCAGACGGGCGAGATCCGCGCCGAGGCGGGCGACGAGATCACCGCCAAGCTGCTCGCGACGCTGGTCGAGGCGGGGCAGAAGAAGCTGCAGCTACTTGAGATCGACCACGTCAATGTCGGCGGCTACATCCGCAACACGCTCGCGGTCGACAAGAACCAGAATCGCGAAGAGGCGCTCTTCGATATTTACCGCGTGATGCGCCCGGGCGAGCCGCCGACGATTGAGACGGCGGAGGCGATGTTCAAGTCGCTATTCTTCGATTCGGAGCGCTACGACCTTTCCGCGGTCGGCCGCGTGAAGATGAACATGCGCCTCGACATGCAGACCGACGACACCGTCCGGGTCCTGCGCAAGGAGGACATCCTTTCGGTAATCCGCACTCTAGTGGACCTGCGCGACGGCCGTGGCGAGATCGACGACATCGACAATCTCGGCAATCGCCGCGTGCGCTCGGTCGGCGAGCTGATGGAGAACCAGTACCGCATCGGTCTTCTGCGCATGGAGCGCGCGATCAAGGAGCGCATGTCGTCGGTCGAGATCGACACGGTGATGCCGCAGGATCTGATCAACGCCAAGCCGGCGGCCGCGGCGGTGCGCGAGTTCTTCGGCTCCTCGCAGCTCTCGCAGTTCATGGACCAGACCAACCCGCTCTCCGAGATCACGCACAAGCGGCGTCTCTCGGCGCTCGGACCGGGCGGCCTGACGCGCGAGCGCGCCGGCTTCGAGGTGCGCGACGTGCACCCGACGCATTACGGCCGCATCTGCCCGATCGAGACCCCGGAAGGCCCGAATATCGGCCTCATCAACTCGCTCGCGACCTTCGCGCGCGTGAACAAGTACGGCTTCATCGAGAGCCCCTACCGCAAGATCATCGACGGCAAGGTGTCGGACGAGGTGGTCTACCTCTCGGCGATGGAAGAGGCGAAGTACACGGTCGCCCAGGCCAACGCCCAGATCGACGAGAAGGGACGCTTCGTCAACGAGCTGGTGACCTGCCGTCACCAGGGCGACGTGTCGTTGGTGCCGCGCGAAAAGGTCGACCTGATGGACGTCTCGCCGAAGCAGCTCGTTTCGGTGGCCGCGGCGCTCATTCCGTTCCTGGAGAATGACGACGCCAACCGCGCTCTCATGGGCTCGAACATGCAGCGGCAGGCGGTGCCGCTGGTGCGCTCCGAGGCACCGCTCGTCGGTACCGGCATGGAGCCGATCGTGGCGCGCGATTCCGGCGCTGCGATCGCCGCGCGCCGCACCGGCATCGTCGACCAGGTTGACGCGACGCGTATCGTCGTGCGCGCCACGGAAGAGCGCGACGCGTCGAAGTCGGGCGTCGATATCTACCGGCTGCAGAAGTTCCAGCGCTCCAACCAGTCGACCTGCATCACGCAGCGTCCGCTGGTGCAGGTGGGCGACCATGTGGCGGAGGGCGAGATCATCGCCGACGGTCCCTCGACGGACCACGGCGACCTGGCGCTCGGCCGCAATGTGCTCGTCGCCTTCATGCCGTGGAACGGCTACAACTTCGAGGACTCCATCCTGCTCTCCGAGCGGATCGTCCGCGACGACGTCTTCACCTCGATCCACATCGAGGAATTCGAGGTGATGGCGCGCGACACGAAGCTCGGGCCTGAGGAGATCACGCGCGACATTCCGAACGTGTCGGAAGAGGCGCTGAAGAACCTCGACGAGGCAGGCATCGTCTATGTCGGGGCGGAGGTGAAGCCGGGAGACATCCTGGTCGGGAAGATCACGCCGAAGGGCGAGAGCCCGATGACGCCGGAGGAGAAGCTGCTCCGCGCCATTTTCGGCGAGAAGGCGTCCGACGTGCGCGACACGTCTCTCCGGATGCCGCCGGGAACCTTCGGCACGGTCGTCGAGGTGCGCGTCTTCAACCGCCACGGTGTGGAGAAGGACGAGCGCGCGATGGCCATCGAGCGCGAGGAGATCCAGCGCCTCGCCAAAGACCGCGACGACGAGCAGTCGATCCTCGACCGCAACATCTACGGCCGCCTGGCCGAGATGCTGAACGGCAAGACCGGCTCTTCCGGCCCGAAGGGCTTCAAGAAGGGCGTCAAGATCACCGACGAGGTGCTCGAAGGTCATCCGCGCGCGCAGTGGTGGCAGTTCACCACCGCCGACGACAAGCTGATGACGGAAATCGAGCAGCTGCGCGCTCAATATGAGGAGAGCCGCAAGCGCCTCGAGAGCCGCTTCATCGACAAGGTGGAGAAGCTGCAGCGCGGCGACGAGCTGCCCCCCGGCGTGATGAAGACGGTAAAGGTCTTCGTTGCGGTGAAGCGCAAGATCCAACCCGGCGACAAGATGGCCGGCCGCCATGGCAACAAGGGCGTGGTGTCCAAGATCGTGCCGGTCGAGGACATGCCGTTCCTTGAGGATGGCACGCATGTCGACATCGTCCTGAACCCGCTCGGCGTGCCGAGCCGCATGAATGTCGGGCAGATCCTGGAGACGCATCTCGGCTGGGCCTGCGCCGGACTTGGGCTCAAGGTCGGCCAGCTCGTCGACGCCTACCGGCAGGCGGGTGACACGCAGCCGCTGCGCGAGATGCTGACGGGTCTTTATGGCGACAACGCCAAGAACGAACCGGTGGCGAGCTTCGACGACGAGTTGGTCGTCAGGCTCGGCGAGCAGCTCCGGAACGGCGTGTCGATCGCGACCCCGGTCTTCGACGGCGCCAAGGAGGAGCACATCGTGCAGCTCCTTGAGCAGGCGGGGCTCCACCGTTCCGGTCAGTCGCGGCTCTACGACGGACGCACCGGCGAGGGTTTCGACCGCGACGTGACGGTGGGTTACATCTACATGCTGAAGCTCCACCACCTCGTGGACGACAAGATCCACGCGCGCTCGATCGGCCCCTACAGCCTGGTCACCCAGCAGCCGCTCGGCGGCAAGGCGCAGTTTGGCGGCCAGCGCTTCGGCGAGATGGAGGTGTGGGCGCTCGAAGCCTACGGCGCGGCCTACACGCTGCAGGAGATGCTGACGGTGAAGTCGGACGACGTCGCCGGCCGCACCAAGGTCTATGAGGCGATCGTCAGAGGCGACGACACGTTCGAGGCTGGCATCCCGGAGAGCTTCAACGTGCTCGTCAAGGAAATGCGCTCGCTGGGCCTGAACGTCGAGCTGCAGGACACCGATCAGCGGCGCCAAGTCACCGACCAGTACACGCAAAGGGATGCCGCCGAATAGGCGGCCTCCCGCGGCGCCGAAGGCGGCGTCACCGTTGAGAGAATTTCATGCCGCGGCGTGACCGCGGCGAAAGCCCCGAAGCCCCCCGGGGCACATGCCAGATGGCCAAGGAGTGACCATGAACCAAGAGGTCATGAATATTTTCAGCCCGCAGGTCCCGACGCAGACCTTCGATCGGATCCGCATCTCGATCGCGAGCCCTGAAAAGATCCTTTCCTGGTCCTTCGGCGAGATCAAGAAGCCGGAGACGATCAACTATCGGACGTTCAAGCCGGAACGCGACGGGCTGTTCTGCGCGCGCATCTTCGGACCGATCAAGGACTATGAGTGCTTGTGCGGCAAGTACAAGCGCATGAAGTACAAGGGCATCATCTGCGAGAAATGCGGTGTCGAGGTAACGCTTGCGCGCGTGCGACGCGACCGCATGGGCCATATCGAGCTCGCCGCACCCGTCGCCCACATCTGGTTCCTGAAGTCGCTGCCTTCGCGCATCGGGCTCATGCTCGACATGACGCTGAAGGACATCGAGCGCGTCCTTTATTTCGAGAACTACATCGTCGTCGAGCCGGGCATCACGCCGCTGCAGGAGAAGCAGCTCCTGAGCGAGGACGAGTTCCTTGAGGCGCAGGACCAGTACGGTGCCGATTCCTTCACCGCTATGATCGGTGCGGAAGCCGTCCGCGAGATGCTGATGGCGCTCAACCTCGAGTCTGAGATCGTCCGGCTCCGCCAGGAGATCGCCGAATCGAAGTCGGAGCTGAAGCCCAAGAAACTCGCCAAGCGGCTGAAGCTGATCGAGGCTTTCGTCCAGTCCGGCAACCGGCCGGAATGGATGATCATGACCGTCGTGCCGGTCATCCCGCCGGACCTGCGCCCGCTGGTGCCGCTCGACGGTGGCCGCTTCGCGACGTCGGATTTGAACGACCTCTACCGCCGCGTCATCAACCGCAACAATCGCTTGAAGCGGCTGATCGAGCTCCGTGCTCCGGACATCATCATCCGTAACGAGAAGCGCATGCTGCAGGAGGCCGTCGACGCGCTCTTCGACAACGGCCGCCGCGGGCGCGTCATCACGGGCACCAACAAGCGTCCGCTGAAGTCGCTCTCCGACATGCTGAAGGGCAAGCAGGGGCGCTTCCGTCAGAACCTGCTCGGCAAGCGCGTCGACTATTCCGGCCGCTCGGTCATCGTGGTCGGCCCGGAGCTGAAGCTGCACCAGTGCGGCCTGCCGAAGAAGATGGCGCTGGAGCTCTTCAAGCCGTTCATCTATGCGCGGCTCGATGCGAAGGGCTTCTCCTCGACGGTGAAGCAGGCGAAGAAGCTCGTCGAGAAGGAGAAGCCCGAAGTCTGGGACATCCTCGACGAGGTGATCCGCGAGCATCCGGTGCTCTTGAACCGGGCGCCGACGCTCCACCGCCTCGGCATCCAGGCCTTCGAGCCGGTGCTGATCGAGGGCAAGGCGATCCAGCTTCATCCGCTCGTCTGCGCGGCCTTCAACGCCGACTTCGACGGCGACCAGATGGCTGTGCACGTGCCGCTGTCGCTCGAGGCGCAGCTTGAAGCGCGCGTCCTGATGATGTCGACGAACAACATCCTGCACCCCGCCAACGGGCAGCCGATCATCGTGCCGTCGCAGGACATCGTGCTTGGGCTCTACTACCTCTCCGTCATGCAGGAGAAGGAGCCGGGTGAGGGCATGCTGTTCGGCAACATCGGCGAGCTGCATCATGCGCTAGACGCGGGTGCAGTGACGCTGCACGCGAAGATCAAGGGCCGCTACAAGACGGTCGACGCCGACGGCAACGAGGTCTCCCAGATCCACGAGACCACGCCCGGCCGGTTGATGATCGGCGAGCTCCTGCCGAAGAACCCGAACGTGCCGTTCGATCTCTGCAACAAGCTGATGACCAAGAAGGAAATCAGCCGGATGATCGACGCCGTCTATCGGCACACCGGGCAGAAGGAGACGGTCATCTTCTGCGACCGCATCATGCAGCTCGGCTTCACGCAGGCGTGCAAGGCCGGCATCTCCTTCGGCAAGGACGACATGGTCATCCCGGAGACGAAGGCGAAGCTCGTTGCCGAGACGCGTGCGCTCGCCGGCGAATACGAGCAGCAGTACAACGACGGGCTCATCACCCAGGGCGAGAAGTACAACAAGGTTGTCGACGCCTGGGCGAAGTGCACGGACCGCGTTGCCGACGAGATGATGAAGCGCATCCAGTCGGTGGAGTTCGACAAGAAGACCGGACGGCAGAAGCCGGTGAACTCCATCTACATGATGAGCCACTCGGGCGCCCGCGGCTCGCCCGCGCAGATGAAGCAGCTTGCCGGCATGCGCGGCCTCATGGCCAAGCCGTCGGGCGAGATCATCGAGAGCCCGATCATCTCCAACTTCAAGGAGGGGCTCTCCGTGCTCGAATACTTCAATTCGACGCACGGCGCCCGCAAGGGTCTCGCCGACACGGCGCTGAAGACGGCCAATTCCGGCTATCTGACTCGCCGACTGGTCGACGTGGCGCAGGACTGCATCATCACCGAGGAGGACTGTGGCTCGCAGAACGGCCTGACGATGGAGGCCGTCGTCGATTCCGGACAAGTCGTCGCCTCGATCGGTTCGCGCGTCCTCGGCCGTACAACGGTGGAGGACATCGTCGATCCTTCGACCGGCGACGTGATCGTCGAAGCCGGCACACTCATCGGCGAGCCGGAGATGGAGGCGGTCGAAGCGGCGGGCGTGCAGGCGGTGAAGATCCGCTCCGTGCTCACATGCGAGACGAAGTCGGGCGTCTGCGGCAAGTGCTACGGCCGCGACCTCGCACGCGGAACGCCCGTGAACATGGGCGAGGCGGTTGGCGTCATCGCGGCGCAGTCGATCGGCGAGCCCGGCACGCAGCTCACCATGCGCACGTTCCACATCGGCGGCACCGCGCAGGTGGTCGATCAGTCGTTCCTCGAATCCTCGTTCGAGGGCAAGCTGGAGATCCGCAACAAGGCCGTCGCGGTCGACTCCAACAAGCGTCAGGTGGTGATGGGCCGGAATGTCCAGCTCGCCATCATCGACGAAGGCGGAGAGGAGCGAGTGTCGCACCGCGTGCCTTACGGCGCACGGCTCTTCGTGCAGGACGGCGACACCATCACGCGCGGCCAGCGGCTGGCGGAATGGGACCCGTATATGCGGCCGATCCTGACGGATGCCGCCGGTACCGTCGACTACGAGGACGTGGTCGAAGGCGCGTCGGTGGTAGAGACAGCGGACGAGTCGACCGGCATCACCAAGCGCGTGATCGTCGATTGGCGCGCCAATCCCCGCAGCTCGGATCTCCGGCCGGCGGTCATCGTCAACGACAAGCGCGGCAAGCTGATGAAGGCGGAGCGTGGGCGCGACGCGCGCTACCTGCTCTCCGTCGACGCCATCCTGTCGGTCGATCCAGGTGCACAGGTGAAGCCTGGCGATGTGCTCGCGCGTATTCCGCTGGAGAGCGCCAAGACGCGCGACATCACCGGCGGTCTGCCGCGGGTGGCGGAGCTCTTCGAGGCGCGCCGGCCGAAGGACCACGCGATCATCTCCGAGATATCCGGAACGGTGAAGTTCGGGCGCGACTACAAGAACAAGCGCCGCATCATCATCGAGCCTGAGGAGGAGGGCGCGGAGCCGGTCGAGTACCTGATCCCGAAGGGCCGGCCGTTCCACCTGCAGGAGGGTGACGCCATTGAGAAGGGCGACTTCATCCTCGACGGTCTGCCTGCGCCGCACGACATCCTGGCGATCAAGGGCGTGGAGGATCTTGCGGCCTATCTCGTCAACGAGATCCAGGAGGTCTACCGGCTGCAGGGCGTGCTCATCAACGACAAGCATATCGAGGTGATCGTCCGGCAGATGCTGCAGAAGGTAGAGATCACGGCGAACGGCGATTCTGACCTGATTTCCGGCGAGCAGATCGACCGTCTGGAGTTCGACGCGATCAACGAGGCGCTCGTCGCAGAAAAGAAGGAGCCGGCCGAGGCCGTCCCGGTGCTGCTCGGCATCACCAAGGCGAGCCTGCAGACCCGTTCGTTCATCTCCGCTGCGTCGTTCCAGGAGACCACGCGCGTCCTCACCGACGCCGCGGTCAACGGCAAGACGGACACGCTCGAAGGCCTGAAGGAGAACGTCATCGTCGGCCGGCTTATCCCGGCCGGAACCGGCGGCACGATGTCGTCGCTCCGGCAGGTCGCCCACCGGCGCGACGAGCTGATCCTTGAGGAGGAGCGCAAGCGCGCCGCGGCGGAAGCCCAGCTCGCCATTCCGGACATGGCGGACGTGGCGGCCGAATAGCCGCGAATAAGCCAAAAAGCCATGAAGGGCCGCCGCCGCGCGGCCCTTCTTTTTTCACGCCGCGGCCTCACTTTCCGGCGTCTGTCGCCCCCTCGCCACAGGGGCGGAAATAAATTCGCAACCTCTTTCATGCTTGTTGTTCGACCTAAGAGACGCGCCTAGGAAGGCGGTGGGAGCGGGGGCTTCCGAGACTCGTTGCGGAAGCAGTCCCGGCGCAGACGAGCGTCGGGAAGCGGGCGTTCTTGGCCGCGTCTTGGCAAGGGAAGCGGGGATTGAAGAATGTCGAGCGGGCTTGTGTGGCGTACTGTTCTCTTCTTTGGGCTGACGGCCGGATACGTGTTCCTGGCCGCGCTGCCGTACCTCGCCTAAGGCACTTCGGCCGGAAGCTTGGCGGCCCCCTGACGGCCGCGCCGATTGCCAATACAGCTAATCCCCGTTGAACGATCCGCCGCGAATTTTCGCGGTTCGGCGGCTTGACGCTCCGGGGGCCAATCGCTAGATGAACGCAGCCCGCGGGTAGGTGGTAAGCCGAGCCCGGGTTTTGCGCACCCTGCGCGAGACCCAGTCGACTTAAACACTGCCAGGGTCCGACGTTGAAGTAAGAGATCAAGATCGCGGCTTTCGGGCTTGCGATCCTCTGCATTGGCTGCGCCGCCGCTTTCGCAAGTGGACGGCGCGGTTTTTGTCGCACGCAGCCAGCAGGGCGCGGAAGAATACGAAAGGGCCGACGGAAGAGAATGCCGACGATCCAGCAGCTGATCAGGAAGCCGCGCCAGGCGCCGCCCAAGCGCAACAAGGTGCCGGCGCTTGCGCAGAACCCGCAGAAGCGGGGCGTTTGCACGCGCGTCTATACGACCACTCCGAAGAAGCCGAACTCGGCGCTCCGCAAGGTCGCCAAGGTGCGCCTCACGAACGGCTACGAGGTCATCGGCTATATCCCGGGCGAGGGGCATAACCTGCAGGAGCATTCGGTCGTGATGATTCGCGGCGGCCGCGTGAAGGACCTGCCGGGCGTCCGCTATCACATTCTGCGCGGCGTGCTCGACACGCAGGGCGTGAAGGACCGCCGCCAGCGCCGCTCCAAATACGGCGCCAAGCGTCCGAAATAACACGAGGTTCTGCTGCGGCCCCGCTCGCGCTTCATATGCGCGGCCGGGGCCGCAGCAGTGAAGAGGTTCGAAGGAAGGCTCAATGTCGCGACGTCATCGCGCCGAAAAGCGGGAGATCATCCCCGACGCCAAATTCGGCGACCGGGTGGTCTCGAAGTTCATGAACTCGGTCATGCATGCCGGCAAGAAGTCGGTGGCGGAAGCCATCGTGTACGGCGCGCTCGACCAGGTGGAGCGCAAGTCGCGCCAGGATCCGCTCGGCGTCTTCCACCAGGCGCTGGAAAACGTGATGCCCTCGATCGAGGTGCGCTCGCGGCGTGTCGGCGGTGCCACCTACCAGGTGCCGGTCGAAGTGCGCGTGGAGCGACGCCAGGCGCTGGCGATCCGCTGGCTGATCGCCGCTGCGCGCAGCCGCAACGAGCGGACCATGGAGGACAAGCTCTCCGGCGAGCTGCTCGACGCCGCGAATAATCGCGGCAACGCGGTCAAGAAGCGCGAAGACACGCACCGCATGGCGGAGGCGAACCGCGCCTTCTCGCACTATCGCTGGTGACACGGGATCAAGGCGATGGCGCGCGACTATAAAATCGAGGACTACCGCAACTTCGGCATCATGGCGCACATCGATGCCGGCAAGACGACGACCACCGAGCGGGTCCTCTACTACACCGGCAAGAGCCACAAGATGGGTGAGGTCCATGAGGGCGCGGCCACCATGGACTGGATGGAGCAGGAGCAGGAGCGCGGCATCACGATCACGTCGGCCGCGACGACCACCTTCTGGGAAGGCCGCGACGGCAAGAAGCGCCGTTTCAATATCATCGACACGCCGGGCCACGTCGATTTCACCATCGAGGTTGAGCGGTCGCTCCGCGTGCTCGACGGCGCCATCGCGCTGCTCGACGCCAACGCGGGCGTCGAGCCGCAGACGGAGACCGTGTGGCGCCAGGCCGACAAGTACCGCGTGCCGCGCATGGTCTTCGTCAACAAGATGGACAAGACGGGCGCCGACTTCTTCCGCTGCGTCGACATGATCGAAGACCGGCTCGGAGCGACGCCGGTCGTGACTCAGCTTCCGATCGGCTCGGAGACCGCGTTCAAGGGCGTCGTCGACCTGATCGAGATGAAGGCGCTCATCTGGCGCGACGAGACGCTTGGCGCCGAGTGGGACGTCGTCGAGATCCCTGCCAACATGGTCGACCAGGCCAATGAGTGGCGCGAGAAGATGATCGAGGCGGCCGTCGAGCTCGACGACGACGCCATGTCCGCCTATCTGGAAGGCAACCAGCCCGACGCGGACACGCTGCGAAAACTCATCCGTAAAGGCACTGTAGCCGTAAAGTTCTTCCCGATCCTCTGTGGCTCCGCATTCAAGAACAAAGGCGTGCAGCCGCTTCTCGACGCGGTCATCGACTTCCTCCCGAGCCCCGTCGAAGTTCCTGCCATCAAGGGAATCGATCCCAAGACCGACGGCGAGATCGAGCGCCATCCCGACGACAGCGAGCCGCTCTCGATGCTCGCGTTCAAGATCATGAACGACCCGTTCGTCGGCTCGCTGACCTTCTGCCGCATCTATTCCGGCGTGCTGCAGTCCGGAATCATGCTGACGAATACGGTGAAGGAAAAGCGCGAGCGCATCGGCCGCATGCTGCTCATGCACGCCAACAACCGCGAAGAGATCAAGGAAGCGTTCGCCGGCGACATCGTTGCCGTGGTTGGCCTCAAGGACACGACGACGGGCGACACGCTCTGCGATCCGCAGAAGCCGGTCATCCTGGAGCGTATGGAGTTCCCCGAGCCCGTCATCGAGATCGCGATCGAACCGAACACCAAGGCGGACCAGGAGAAGATGGGCATGGCGCTCTCGCGCCTCGCCGCCGAAGACCCGTCGTTCCGCGTCAAGACCGACGAGGAGTTCGGGCCAGACGATCATCGCCGGAATGGGCGAGCTTCATCTCGACATCATCGTCGATCGCATGAAGCGCGAGTTCAAGGTCGACGCGAGCGTCGGCCAGCCGCAGGTCGCTTACCGCGAGACGATCACGCAGGCGGCGGACGTCGACTATACGCACAAGAAGCAGACCGGCGGCACGGGCCAGTTCGCGCGCGTGATCATGCGCTTCGAGCCGCTTCCCGCCGGCACCGGCTTCGAGTTCGAGAACGAGGTCGTCGGCGGCAACGTCCCGCGCGAATATATTCCCGGGGTCGAGAAGGGCATCAAGGGCGCGCTGAATGGCGGCGTCATCGCCGGCTTCCCGATGGTCGACATCAAAGCGGTTCTGCGCGACGGCAAGTACCACGAGGTCGACTCCTCTGTGCTCGCCTTCGAGATCGCCGGGCGCGCCGCCTTCCGCGAGGGCGTGCAGAAGGCGCGGCCGGTGCTGCTCGAGCCGATCATGAAGGTCGAGGTGGTGACGCCGGACGACTATGCCGGCTCGGTGATCGGCGACCTCAACTCGCGGCGCGGACAGGTGCAGGGGACGGAGATGCGCGGCAACGCGACCGTCATCAACGCCATGGTCCCGCTCGCCAACATGTTCGGCTACGTGAACACGCTGCGCTCCATGAGCCAGGGGCGCGCGCAGTACACGATGCAGTTCGACCACTATGCGCAGGTGCCGAGCCAGGTCGCGCAGGAAATTCAATCGAAATACGCCTGATCCGATCGAGGACAGGCGGGTAAATCAGACGGAGAGAGCTGATGGCGAAAGCAAAGTTCGAGCGGAACAAGCCGCATTGCAACATCGGGACGATCGGTCACGTCGACCATGGCAAGACCACGTTGACGGCGGCGATCACGAAATACTTCGGGGAGTTCCGCTCGTACGAACAGATCGACGCGGCGCCGGAAGAGAAGGCGCGCGGCATCACGATCAACACGGCACACGTGGAATACGAGACGCCGAACCGGCACTACGCGCACGTCGACTGCCCGGGGCACGCCGACTACGTGAAGAACATGATCACGGGCGCGGCGCAGATGGACGGTGCCATCCTCGTCGTCTCCGCCGCCGACGGTCCGATGCCGCAGACGCGTGAGCACATCCTGCTCGCCCGCCAGGTCGGCGTGCCGGCGCTTGTCGTCTACATGAACAAGGTCGACCAGGTCGACGATCCCGAGCTTCTTGACCTCGTCGAGCTCGAGGTGCGCGAGCTGCTCTCGAAATACGAGTTCCCGGGCGATGACATTCCGATCATCAGGGGCTCGGCGCTTGCCGCCATGGAAGGGAAGAATCCCGAGATCGGCGAAAGTTCGATCCGGGCTTTGATGGAAGCAGTCGATTCCTACATTCCGACGCCTGAGCGCCCGATCGACCAGCCGTTCCTGATGCCGATCGAGGACGTTTTCTCGATCTCCGGCCGTGGCACGGTGGTGACCGGGCGTGTCGAGCGCGGCATCGTGAAGGTCGGCGAGGAGGTCGAGATCGTCGGCATCCGCCCGACCTCGAAGACGGTCGTCACCGGCGTGGAGATGTTCCGCAAGCTGCTCGACCAGGGTCAGGCGGGCGACAATGTGGGCTGCCTGCTGCGCGGCGTCGAGCGCGACGGCGTAGAGCGCGGGCAGGTGCTCTGCAAGCCGGGCTCGGTGACCCCGCATACCAAGTTCAAGGCCGAGGCCTACATCCTCACCAAGGAAGAGGGCGGCCGCCACACGCCGTTCTTCACCAACTACCGTCCGCAGTTCTACTTCCGCACGACCGACGTCACGGGCGTGGTGGAGCTGCCGGAAGGCACCGAGATGGTGATGCCGGGCGATAACGTTCAGATGACGGTGTCGCTCATCGTGCCGATCGCCATGGAGGAGAAGCTCCGCTTCGCCATCCGTGAAGGCGGCCGCACCGTCGGCGCCGGCGTCGTGGCTTCGATCATCGAGTAGCGAGACCGGGCGCGGCCATCCCGCCGCGCCCGTCCTCTTGAAGGACAAGAGAAATGAACGGCCAGAACATTCGCATCCGCCTGAAGGCCTTCGATCACCGCGTGCTCGATTCCTCGACCGCGGAGATCGTGTCCACGGCAAAGCGGACGGGCGCGCAGGTGCGCGGGCCCATCCCGTTGCCGAGCCGGATCGAGAAGTTCACCGTCAACCGCTCGCCGCACGTCGACAAGAAGAGCCGCGAGCAATTCGAGATCCGCACCCACAAGCGGCTGCTCGACATCATCGAGCCCACTCCGCAGACGGTCGACGCTTTGATGAAGCTCGACCTCGCGGCCGGCGTCGACGTCGAGATCAAGCTCTAGGAGGGGCGCGAAAGCGCTGACGAGGCGAAGAATCATGCGCTCAGGCGTGATTGCACAGAAGCTGGGGATGACCCGCATCTACACCGAGGCCGGCGAGCATGTGCCGGTGACGGTGCTGCGTGTCGACAATTGCCAGGTGGTCGCACAGCGGACCGCCGAGAAGGACGGCTATACGGCCGTGCAGCTCGGCGTCGGCACGCGCAAGCCGAAGGGCACGCCGAAGGCGCTCCGCGGGCATTTCGCACGCGCCGAGGTGGAGCCGAAGCGCAAGGTTGCCGAGTTCCGCGTGAGCCCGGAGAACCTGATCGCCGTCGGCGCCGAGATCACCGCCGAGCACTTCGTGCCGGGGCAGTTCGTCGACGTGACGGGCACCACGATCGGCAAGGGCTTCGCCGGTGTCATCAAGCGGTACAATTTCGGCGGCCTTCGTGCCACGCACGGCGTGTCGGTGTCGCATCGCTCGCACGGCTCAACCGGCCAGCGGCAGGACCCCGGCAAGGTGTTCAAGGGCAAGAAGATGGCCGGACACCTCGGCGATGTCCGGGTGACCACGCAGAATCTGCAGGTCGTGCGCACCGATGCCGACCAGGGCGTGATACTGGTCAAGGGGGCGGTACCGGGGGCGAAGGGCGGCTGGCTTCTGGTCCGCGATGCCGTGAAGCGCGCCCTGCCGAAGGATGCGCCGAAGCCCGGCGCAATCCGCGAGAACGGCAAGGCAGCGCAGGCCCCCGCTCACGAAGAAACCAAGCAGGACGGAGAAGCCTGATGGAAATCAAGATGAAAACGCTCGCCGGCAAAGCGGCGGGGACGCTGACCCTCTCCGATGCGGTGTTCGGCTTGGAGCCGCGCCCCGACATCCTGCAGCGCATGGTGCGCTGGCAGCTCGCAAAGCGGCAGGCCGGGACGCACAAGTCCAAGACGCGCGGCGAGATCAAGGCCACGTCGAAGAAGATGTACCGGCAGAAGGGGACCGGCAGCGCCCGCCACGGCAACAAGGCAGCGCCGCAGTTCCGTGGCGGCGGCAAGGCGTTTGGCCCGGTCGCGCGCTCGCACGAGATCGGCCTGCCGAAGAAGGTGCGGGCGCTCGCGCTGAAGCATGCGCTCTCCGCCAAGGCGAAGGCCGACGCGCTCGTTATCGTCGACGACTTGAACGCGAAGGAAGCGAAAACCAAGGCGCTCGTGGCGCAGTTCGCGGGCCTCGGGTTCTCCAACGCGCTGATCGTCGGTGGTTCAGAGATCGACGCCGGCTTCGGGCGCGCCGCGCGCAACATCACCGGGATCGACGTGCTGCCGATCCAGGGCATCAACGTCTACGACATCCTGCGTCGCGACACGCTGGTCCTTTCGAAGGCCGCGGTCGAGGCGCTGGAGGAGCGGTTCAATGGCCGAGCTTAGGCACTACGACACGATCATCTCGCCGGTGATCACCGAGAAGTCGACGGCTGCGTCGGAGCATAACAAAGTGGTGTTCCGTGTCGCGTCGAAGGCGACGAAGCCTGAGATCAAGGCAGCGGTCGAATTGCTTTTCAACGTCAAGGTGACAGCGGTGAACACGCTGAACCGGGCGGGCAAGGCGAAGCGCTTCCGCGGCGTTACCGGCAAACAGACCGGCTACAAAAGAGCCGTCGTGACACTGGCCGAAGGCCAGTCGATCGACGTGACGACAGGCCTTTAGGCGGGACGCGCGACGATGCCACTCAAGACATACAATCCGACTACACCGGGCCGCCGCCAGCTCACGCTGGTCGACCGCTCGCGCCTCTACAAGGGCAAGCCGCAGAAGGCGCTGACCGAGGGCCTGACGAAGAGCGGCGGGCGCAACAATCTCGGCCGGCTTACGGCGCGCCGTCGCGGCGGCGGCCACAAGCGCGCCTATCGCATCATCGATTTCAAGCGGCGGAAGTTCGACGTGCCGGCGAAGGTCGAGCGGCTCGAATACGATCCGAACCGCTCCGCCTTCATCGCGCTCATCCGCTACACGGACGGCGAGCTCGCCTACATCATCGCGCCGCAGCGGCTTGCGGAGGGCGACACCATCGTCTCCGGCGAGCAGGTGGACGTGAAACCCGGCAACGCCATGCCGCTTCGCTCCATCCCCGTCGGCACGATCGTGCATAACGTTGAGCTCAAGATTGGCCGCGGCGGACAGATCGCGCGCGCCGCCGGCTCCTATGCGCAGATCGCCGGACGCGACCAAGGTTACGCGATCCTGCGGCTCAATTCCGGCGAACAGCGGCTCGTCAGCGGCGAGTGCATGGCGACGATCGGCGCGGTCTCAAATCCCGATCACGGCAACATCTCGCTGGGTAAGGCGGGGCGCAACCGGTGGCTCGGCTGGCGGCCGTCGGTTCGTGGCGTCGCCATGAACCCGGTCGACCATCCGCATGGCGGTGGCGAAGGACGCACCTCCGGCGGCCGGCATCCGGTCACACCGTGGGGCAAGCCGACCAAGGGCAAGAAGACCCGCACCAACAAGTCAACGACGAAATACATCCTGCGCGCGCGGCACGCCCGCAAGGGCCGCTAGGCAGGGTTAGGAGAAAGACGTGGCACGGTCAGTTTGGAAAGGCCCGTTCTTCGACGGTTACCTTCTCAGGAAGGCGGAGAAGGCGCGCGACTCCGGTCGCAACGACGTGATCAAGATCTGGAGCCGTCGCTCCACGGTCCTTCCGCAGTTCGTCGGGCTCACCTTCGGCGTCTACAACGGACACAAGCACATCCCCGTGCTCGTGTCGGAGGACATGATCGGCCACAAGTTCGGAGAATTCGCGCCGACCCGGTCGTTCCACGGGCACTCGGGCGACCGCAAGGCGAAGAGGGAATAGCATGGGCAAGCCGAAGCGCCAGCGGACGCTCAAGGACAACGAGGCACAGGCGGTGCTGCGCGTGGTGCGCACGAGTCCGCGCAAGCTGAACCTCGTCGCCCAGCTGATCCGCGGCAAGAAGGTCGCGACAGCGCTCGCCGATCTGGAATTCTCGCAGAAGCGCATCGCCGGGCAGGTCAGGAAGACGCTGCAGAGCGCGATCGCGAACGCTGAGAACAATCATCAGCTCGACGTCGACAATCTCGTCGTCGCCGAGGCGCATGTCGGCAAGGCGCTCGTGATGAAGCGGTTCAACCCGCGCGCACGCGGCCGCGTGGCGGGCATCCAGAAGCCGTTCTCGAATTTGACGGTCGTTCTGCGCGAAGTCGAAGAAAGCGCCTGAGGACAAGAGCATGGGACAGAAAGTCAATCCGATCGGACTCCGCCTCGGGATCAACAAGACCTGGGACTCCCGCTGGTTCGCCAACAAGACTGAATACGGCAGCCTGCTGCACGAGGACGTCCGCATCCGCGACGCGCTGATGGACGACCTGAAGCAGGCGGCGGTGTCGCGCGTCATCGTGGAGCGCCCGCACAAGAAGTGCCGGGTGACGATCCACACGGCTAGGCCGGGTATCGTGATCGGCAAGAAGGGCGCCGACATCGAGAAGCTTCGCAAGAAGGTCGCCTCGATGACGAGCTCCGAGGTGCACATCAACATCGTCGAAGTCCGTAAGCCGGAGATCGACGCGCACCTCGTGGCTCAGTCCATCGCGCAGCAGCTCGAGCGCCGCGTCGCCTTCCGCCGCGCCATGAAGCGTGCGGTTCAGTCGGCGATGCGGCTCGGCGCGCAGGGCATCCGCATCAGTTGCGGAGGTCGACTTGGCGGGGCGGAAATCGCGCGCGGCGAATGGTACCGCGAGGGGCGGGTGCCGCTCCATACGCTGCGCGCTGACATCGACTACGGCCACGCGACCGCGCACACGGCCTACGGCACGATCGGCGTGAAGGTCTGGATCTTCAAAGGCGAGATCCTGGAGCACGATCCGTTCGGCTCGGAGAAGCGGGCGCTTGAAGGAACCGAGTCGACGCGGCGTGGCGGCGGCCACGGCGCCGAACGCGGGTAGGGAACTGAAAGAACAGAACGATGCTGCAACCGAACCGCACCAAGTTTCGCAAGGCGCATAAGGGCCGTATCCACGGCACCGCCAAGGGCGGGACGATCCTGAACTTCGGCGAGTACGGCCTGAAGGCGCTCGAACCGGAGCGTGTGACCGCGCGCCAGATCGAGGCGGCGCGGCGGGCCATCACGCGCCAGATGAAGCGCTCGGGTCGCGTCTGGATCCGCATCTTCCCGGACGTGCCGGTGTCGAAGAAGCCGACCGAGGTGCGCATGGGCAAGGGCAAGGGCGCGCCGGAGCTCTGGGTGGCGCGGGTGCACCCGGGCCGCATCATGTTCGAGATCGACGGCGTCAATGAAGAGACGGCGCGCGAGGCGCTGAGGCTCGGCGCGGCGAAGCTGCCGATCCGTACCCGCGTCGTGACGCGTATCGCGGAGTGACGGCGATGAAGGCTGAGGACATCCGCACCAAGACGCTCGATGAGCTGAGCGACAACCTGGCGAGCCTTAAGAAGGAGCAGTTCAACCTGCGCTTCCAGGCGGCGACGGGGCAGCTTGAGAAGACTGCGCGCATCCGCGAGGTGCGCCGCGACATCGCCCGCATCAAGACGGTTGCCGCCCAGAAGCGCGCGGCCGAGGCGAAGGGCTGAGGAGAGGCTTATGCCGAAGAGAGTACTGACGGGCGTGGTGGTAAGCGACAAGGCCGACAAGACCGTGGTGGTCGATGTCGAGCGGCGCTTCACGCACCCGATCCTGAAGAAGACCGTGCGCCGCACGAAGAAGTACCAGGCGCACGATCCGGAGAACAAGTTCAAGGTCGGCGATCGGGTGGCGATTGAGGAATTGAAGCCGATCTCCAAGACGAAGCGCTGGGTCGTGGTGGGCGCCGAAGGCGCCTCCGGGACGGCGGGCTGAGAAGGAACGAGCGGCGGCAGGCCCGGCCTGTCCGCGCGTTAGGAAGAAAGACGTCGCGCAATGATCCAGATGCAGACGAACCTCGATGTTGCGGACAATTCCGGCGCGCGCCGGGTGCAGTGCATCAAGGTGCTGGGCGGCTCGAAGCGCAAATATGCGCATGTCGGCGACATCATCGTGGTGTCGGTGAAGGAAGCAATTCCGCGGGGGCGGGTGAAGAAGGGCGACGTGATGAAGGCGGTCGTGGTCAGAACGGCGAAGGACATCCGCCGTCCCGATGGAAGCGTCATCCGCTTCGACCGCAACGCGGCCGTGCTCATCGACAACAAGGCCGAACCGGTCGGCACGCGCATCTTCGGCCCGGTTCCGCGCGAGCTTCGCGCCAAGAACCACATGAAGATCATCTCGCTCGCGCCGGAGGTGCTGTGATGGCGGCGCGGATCAGGAAGGGCGACAAGGTCGTCGTCATCACCGGGCGCGACAAGGGCCGCTCCGGCGAAGTGATCAAGGTGATGCCCAAGGAGAACCGGGCGCTCGTGCGCGGGGTCAACATGGTGTCGCGCCATCAGCGCCAGACCGCGGCGCAGGAGGGTGGCATCATCCGCAAGGAAGCGCCGATCCACCTGTCGAATATCGCGCTCGCCGATCCGACGACGGGCAAGCCGACCAAGGTCGGCTTCAAGATGCTGGCGGACGGCCGCAAGGTCCGGTTCGCCAAGAGCTCCGGAGAGACCATCAATGGCTGAGGCCGAGAAGGCCGCGAACGGCTCGGACTACGAGCCGCGGCTACAGAAGCATTACCGCGACGTCGTGATTCCGAAGCTGAACGAGCAGTTCGGCTACAAGAACCCGCACGCCGTGCCGCGCATCGACAAGATCGTGCTGAACATGGGCGTGGGCGAGTTGACCGCCGACACCAAGAAGGCACAGCTCGCCGCCGACGACCTCGCCATGATCGCCGGGCAGAAGCCGGTGATCACGCGCGCCAGGCAATCGATCGCCACCTTCAAGGTGCGCGAGGGCATGCCGATCGGCGCCAAGGTGACGCTCAGGAAGGCGCGCATGTTCGAGTTCCTCGACCGGCTCGTCACCGTGGCGCTGCCGCGCGTGCGCGACTTTCGGGGCCTCTCGCCGAAGAGCTTCGACGGCCGGGGCAACTACGCGCTCGGTATCAAGGAGCACATCATCTTCCCCGAGATCAACTACGACAAAGTCGATCAGGTCTGGGGCATGGACGTCGTGATCTGCACGACGGCGACCACCGACGAGGAAGCGCGGGCTCTGCTCGGCGCGATGAATTTCCCGTTCCGGCAGTGACCGAACGAAAAGAGGTTTGAACGATGGCGAAGACTAGCGCGATCGAGAAGAACAAGCGGCGCATGCGGCTGGCGAAGCAATACGCCGCCAAGCGGGCGAAGCTGAAGGCTGATTCAGCCGATCCGAACCTCTCCGATCAGGATCGGTTCAGCGCGCGGCTGAAGCTCGCCGAGCTGCCGCGCAATTCTGCGCCGACGCGCATACGCAATCGCTGCGAGGTGACCGGCCGTCCGCGCGGCTTCTACCGCAAGCTCAAGATGAGCCGCATCGCCCTTCGTCAGATGGGCAATGAAGGCAAAGTCCCGGGCATGGTGAAGTCGAGCTGGTGAGGATTACGAGATGTTGATGAACGATCCGCTCGGCGACATGCTGACACGCATCCGCAACGCCCAGATGAGGAAACGGCCCACCGTCTCGACACCGGCCTCGATGATGCGTGCGCGCGTCCTCGACGTGCTGCAGAGCGAGGGCTACATCCGCGGGTATTCGGAGGTCGCGCTGAACGGCAAGGCGGAATACCAGATCGAGCTGAAGTATTCCGACGGCCAGCCGGTCATCCGCGAGATCGTGCGGGTGTCGAAGCCGGGCCGGCGCGTCTATTCCTCGGTGAAGAGCATTCCGCGCGTGGCCGACGGGCTCGGCGTGTCGATCCTGTCGACGCCGAAGGGCGTCATGGCCGACCACGAGGCGCGGCTGCAGAACGTCGGCGGAGAAGTGCTCTGCCGCGTGTTCTAGCGGCGGTGCGACAAGGAAACGGGTAGAACGATGTCGCGAATTGGCAAAAGACCGGTGCCGGTGCCGAAGGGCGTGACGGCGAACGTCGAAGGACAGACGGTGACGGCGAAGGGCCCGAAGGGGCAGCTTGCCGTCGCGCTCGTCGATCAGGTCGCCGTCGCCATGACGGATACCGGCGTCAAGGTGGAGCCGCGCGACCAGTCGAAGGAAGCGCGCTCGCTCTGGGGCCTGTCGCGCACGCTGGTGCAGAACATCTTCGTCGGCGTCACCGACGGCTTCGAGCAGCGTCTGGAGATCAGCGGCGTCGGCTACCGCGCGCAGGTCGAAGGCAAGAACCTGAACCTCGCGCTCGGCTACAGCCACGACGTGAAGTTCGCGATTCCGGAAGGGATCAAGATCGAGACGCCGAAGCCGACGGAGATCGTCGTCAGCGGCATCGACAAGCAGAAGGTCGGGCAGGTGGCGGCGGAGATCCGCCGCTGGCGCCCGCCGGAGCCCTACAAGGGCAAGGGCGTGAAATACGTCGGCGAGTACGTCTTCCGCAAGGAAGGCAAGAAGAAGTAGGTCGGGACCATGCCAACGAAGAAACTCGGATCGACGCGGCGCGCGACACGCGTGCGCAAGGCGCTGAGGAAGGCTGCGGGCGGGCGTCCGCGCCTTTCGGTGTTCCGCTCCTCCTCGCACATCTACGCGCAGGTCATCGATGACGCGCACGGCCGCACGGTCGCGGCGGCATCGAGCCTGGAGAAGCCGCTTCGCGAGAAATTGAAGACGGGCGCCGACAAGGCCGCCGCGACGGAAGTGGGCAAGCTCCTCGCGGAGCGGGCCAAGGCGGCGGGCGTGGACAAAGTCGTCTTCGACCGCGGCTCCTACATCTATCACGGGCGCATCAAGGCGCTCGCCGACGCCGCCCGCGAGGGCGGACTGGAATTCTGACCTCTCGCGCGAGCGCGGGGCCGACCCCATATCGAAGAACGGACGGATCGACATGTCAGAGCACGGACGCCGGCGGGACCGCGGCAGGGATCGAGATCGCGGCGAGGAGCGCGATAGCGAATTCGTCGACAAGCTCGTCCACATCAACCGCGTCGCCAAGGTGGTGAAGGGCGGACGGCGCTTCGGTTTCGCAGCGCTCGTGGTCGTCGGAGATCAGCGCGGCCGGGTCGGCTTCGGCCACGGCAAGGCGCGCGAGGTGCCCGAGGCTATCCGCAAGGCGACCGAGGCGGCGAAGCGCGGGTCTGATCCGCGTGCCGCTCCGCGAAGGCCGCACGCTCCATCACGACGTGGCCGGCCGCCACGGCGCCGGCAAGGTCATCCTGCGCGCGGCGGAGCCGGGCACCGGCATCATCGCCGGCGGTCCGATGCGCGCCGTCTTCGAGACGCTCGGCATTCAGGACATCGTTGCGAAGTCGATGGGGACATCGAACCCCTACAACATGGTGCGCGCCACGTTCGACGCGCTGAAGCGCGAAGACAGCCCGCGCGGCGTCGCCGCGCGCCGCGGCATCAAGGTCTCGACGCTGCAGGCGCGCCGCCGCGATGCGGACGCCGCTGCCGCGACGGCGGAAGGCTGAGAGGGACCGCCATGGCCGACAAGACCATCGTCGTCGAGCAGATCGGGAGCCCGATCCGCCGCCGTTTCGACCAGCGCGACACGCTGATCGGGCTCGGGCTGAACCGGCTGCATCGCCGCTCGACGCTCAAGGACAACCCGGCTACGCGTGGGATGATCGCGAAGGTGCATCATCTCGTCCGCGTCGTCGAAGAGCGCTGAACAACAGATTCGAGAATCCGGGACTAACCCAATGAAGCTCAACGAACTTTCCGACAAGGCCGGGGCGGTCAAGAGCCGCAAGCGGATCGGTCGGGGCATCGGCTCGGGCCGCGGCAAGACCGGCGGCCGCGGCGGCAAGGGCCAGACGGCGCGCTCCGGCGTCGCCATCAAGGGCTTCGAGGGCGGACAGATGCCGCTCCATCGACGCCTCCCGAAGCGCGGCTTCACAAACATCTTCCGCAAGACCTTCGTGGAGGTCGGACTCGACCGGATCGCGGCGGCGATCGAGGCGGGCAAGCTCGATACGGGCAAGACGATCGACGCGGAAGCTTTGAAGGCGGCCGGGATCATCCGTCGCGTCAAGGATGGCGTGCGTCTCCTGGGCGGCGCCGCGCCGAAGGCCAAGCTCACGTTTGACGTCGCGGGCGCCTCGGGCCCGGCGATCGCGGCGGTGGAGAAGGCCGGCGGCACCGTCACCGTACCGAAGACCGCGGAGCCGGCGGAGGCCGGCGCCTAAAACACGGAGTCTCGCGGGGGCTCGAAGGAGCGATCATGGCTTCAGCAGCCGAACAGCTTGCCGCCAATCTGAACTTCGCCGCCTTCTCCAAGGCGGAGGAGCTGAAGAAGCGCATCTGGTTCACGCTTGGCGCGCTCCTCGTCTACCGCCTCGGCACCTACCTGCCGCTTCCCGGCATCAACCTTGAAGCCCTGACGCAGGCGTTCGAGCAGCAATCCCAGGGCATCCTGGGCATGTTCAACATGTTCTCGGGCGGGGCGGTGAAGCGGATGGCGATCTTCGCCCTCGGCATCATGCCCTACATCTCCGCCTCCATCATTCTGCAGCTCATGACGGCGGTCGTGCCGCAGCTCGAGCAGCTCAAGAAGGAAGGCGAGCAGGGCCGCAAGGTCATCAACCAGTACACGCGCTACCTGACGGTCGTGCTCGCGATGTTCCAGTCCTACGGGATCGCGGTAGGCCTGGAGGGATCGTCGAACATCGTCGTCGATCCGGGCTGGTTCTTCCGGATGAGCGCGGTCGTGACGCTGACCGGCGGGACGATGTTCCTGATGTGGCTCGGCGAGCAGATCACCGCGCGCGGCATCGGCAACGGCATTTCGCTCATCATCTTCTCCGGCATCGTGGCGAACATCCCGCACGCCCTCGCCGGCACGCTGGAGCTTGGCCGCCAGGGGGCGCTTTCGGCTCCGATCATTCTTTTCGTCGCCATCCTCGCGCTCGTCGTCGTCACGGCCATCGTCTTCGTCGAGCGGGCGCAGCGGCGGCTTCTGATCCAGTATCCGAAGCGGCAGATCGGCAACCGCATGTTCCAGGGCGATTCCTCGCATCTGCCCTTGAAGCTCAACACGTCCGGCGTCATTCCGCCGATCTTCGCCTCCTCGCTGCTGCTCCTGCCGATCACGATCGCCAACTTCTCGGCGGGGAGCGGGCCGGGCTGGCTGACCACCGTGACGGCGCTCCTCGGCAACGGCCAGCCGCTCCACATGCTTCTTTACGGCGGGCTGATCGTTTTCTTCGCCTTCTTCTACACGGCCGTGGTGTTCAACCCGGCGGACACGGCCGATCAGCTCAAAAAGCACGGCGGCTTCATCCCCGGCATCCGCCCGGGCCAGAGGACGGCCGAATACATCGATTACGTCCTGACGCGCATCACCGCGCTCGGCGCCATCTATCTCGTCATCGTCTGTCTGCTGCCGGAGGCGCTGATCACGCGGGTCGGCATACCCTTCTATTTCGGCGGCACGTCACTCCTGATCGTCGTCAACGTCACCATGGACACCGTGCAGCAGGTGCAGGGGCACCTTCTCGCGCATCAATACGAGGGGCTGGTCAAAAAGTCGAAACTCCGAGGCCGGCGGCGATGAGGGTGATCCTCCTCGGGCCGCCCGGGGCAGGCAAGGGCACGCAGTCGCAGCGACTCGTCGACAGACACGGCATCGTGCAGCTCTCGACCGGCGACATGCTTCGGGCCGCCATCAAGGCGGGGACGCCGATCGGCAAGAAGGCGCAGGACATCATGGCGCGGGGCGAGCTCGTTCCGGACGAGGTGGTGGTCAGCATCATCGACGCCCGCATGGACGAGCCGGATGCTAAGAATGGCTTCGTGCTCGACGGCTTTCCGCGCACCGTCAAGCAGGCGGAGGCGCTCGACGCGCTGCTCGAAAGGCGGGGTCTGGAGCTCGACGGGGTGGTGCAGCTCAGGGTCGACGAGGGCATCCTGCTCGACCGGATCGCCAATCGGCTCAAGGAGATGCAGGCGCGGGGCGAGCCCGTCAGGGCGGACGACAACCCTGAAGTCCTTCAAGGTCCGGCTCGGCGCCTACCGGGAGCAGACAGCGCCGCTCATCGACTATTACGACGCCAAGGGCCGGCTCATGGCGGTCGACGGGATGGCCGGAATTGACGAGGTGACGCGCTCGATTGCCGCGGCTTTGCCGGCTAATTCGGGCGCCGGAGGCGGTTGACGAGGCGGGGCTGAAACACTAGATATCGGCGCTAATCCTGAAAGTCTGGAGCGGTGCCGGGGCTTGAAAGCGGTCCGGAACCGGCCTTTTTGCGTTTCCGACCGGGGATGACGAAGGCGCCGGGCGGCGCGGCAAAGGGAGCAGAACTTGGCACGCATTGCAGGCGTCAACATTCCGACGAACAAGCGCGTCGTGATCGCGCTTCAGTACATTCATGGCATCGGCGCGACCAAGGCGCGGGAGATCGTCCAGAAGGTGAATATCCCCGAAGCGCGACGCGTCAACGAGCTCTCCGATTCGGAGGTGATGCAGATCCGCGAGACCATCGACCGCGACTACATGGTGGAGGGCGACCTCCGCCGCGAAGTTGCGATGAACATCAAGCGGCTCATGGACCTCGGCTGCTATCGCGGCCTCCGCCATCGCCGCGGCCTGCCGGTCCGCGGTCAGCGCACGCACACCAACGCGCGCACCCGCAAGGGCCCGGCGAAGCCGATCGCCGGCAGGAAGAAATAACTCGACGGGACCAGATAAGAGATGGGCAAGGACGCAACGCGCATCCGCAGGCGCGAACGGAAGAACATCACGTCGGGCATCGCCCACGTGGCGTCGACCTTCAACAACACGATGATCACCATCACCGACGTGCAAGGCAATACTATCGCCTGGTCGTCGTCGGGTGCGATGGGGTTCAAGGGCTCGCGCAAGTCGACGCCCTATGCCGCGCAGATCGCCGCCGAGACGGCGGCGCGCAAGGCGCAGGACCACGGGGTGAGAACGCTCGAGGTGGAAGTCTCGGGACCGGGTTCCGGCCGCGAATCAGCGCTTCGGGCGCTGCAGGCGGCCGGCTTCACGATCACGACGATCCGTGACGTGACGCCGATCCCGCATAACGGCTGCCGGCCGCCTAAGCGCCGGCGCGTCTGAGTATCGAACAAGGGTGCGCCGCCATCGGGCGGCGCAAGGGCCGCTTTCCGGCGGCGTCCATATGTTGAGAGGCACGATGGTTATCCAGAAAAACTGGCAGGACCTCATCAAACCGAACAAGCTCGACGTGAAGCTCGGTTCGGACCGGCGGCGGGTGGCGACGATGGTCGCCGAGCCACTGGAGCGGGGGTTCGGCCTGACGCTCGGCAACGCGCTCCGGCGCGTCTTGCTGTCGTCATTGCAGGGCGCTGCGGTGACGAGCGTCCAGATCGACGGCGTGCTGCATGAGTTCTCCTCCATCGCCGGAGTGCGCGAGGACGTGACCGACATCGTCCTCAACATCAAGGAAATCGCCGTGAAGATGGATGGCGAGGGCCCGAAGCGCATGACTCTGCGCAAGACCGGGCCGGGCCATGTCACGGCCGGCGACATCCAGACGGTTGGCGACATCCAAATTCTGAACCCCGAGCTCGTCATCTGCACGCTCGACGAGGGCGCCGACATCCGCATGGAGCTGACTGTCGATGCCGGCAAGGGCTACGTGGCGGCCGACCGGAACCGCCCGGAGGACGCGCCGATCGGGCTGATCCCGGTGGACAGCCTCTACTCGCCGGTGAAGAAGGTCTCCTACCGGGTGGAGAACACCCGCGAGGGACAGGTGCTCGACTACGACAAGCTGACGCTCTCGATCGAGACCGACGGCTCGGTCACGCCGGACGACGCGGTCGCCTATGCCGCGCGCATCCTGCAGGACCAGCTCTCGATCTTCGTCTCCTTCGAGGAGCCGAAGAAGGAGACGATTGAGGAGTTGACGCCGGAGCTCGCCTTCAACCCGGCGCTTCTGAAGAAGGTCGATGAGCTGGAGCTTTCCGTCCGCTCGGCCAACTGCCTGAAGAACGACAACATCGTCTATATCGGTGACCTCATCCAGAAGACGGAGGCGGAGATGCTCCGCACCCCGAATTTTGGGCGGAAGTCGCTGAACGAGATCAAGGAAGTCTTGGCGTCGATGGGGCTCCATCTCGGCATGGAAGTGCCGAACTGGCCGCCCGACAACATCGAGGATCTCGCCAAGCGCTTCGAAGACCAGTACTGAGTTCGCGCCCCGCGCCGTGACGGCGCCGGGAATTAGGGAGATAGGGCGATGCGCCACGGCAAAGCGGGCCGCAAGCTGAACCGCACTTCGAGCCACCGCACCGCGATGTTCGCCAACATGGCGGCATCGCTCATCGAGCACGAGCAAATCGTCACCACGCTGCCGAAGGCGAAGGAGCTTCGCCCGGTCGTGGAGAAGCTCGTGACGCTGGCAAAGAAGGGTGACCTTGCCGCGCGCCGGCTGGCGATGGCCCGCATGCGCGACGAAGCGATGGTCAAGAAGCTCTTCGAGACCATCGGCCCGCGCTACAAGGAGCGGAACGGCGGCTACACGCGCGTTCTGAAGGCGGGCTTCCGCCACGGCGACAACGCGCCGGTTGCAGTGATCGAGTTCGTCGACCGCGACACGGAGGCGAAGGGCGCCGCCGATCGCGCCCGCCGCGAGGCGGAGGAGACGGAAGGCGAGGAGGCCGCGGCGTAAAGCCCAGCCGGCAGCATCGGAGGATCGAAGGGCGGCCTCGTGCCGCCTTTTTGTCAGCCGTAGATCGCGTCGACGATCTCGTCGCGGTAGCGGCCCATGCAGCCCTCCACGGCGGTATTGGTCATGCTGATGACCGCGAGGCCGGCCGTCTGGTCGAGGAACCAGTCGTGTCCGTAGACACCGCCCCAGCGCGCCGTTCCCGGCGAATATGGCCTGCCTGCCTTGCGCGGGTCGGTCATGATGCCTGAGATCAGCCCAAAGCCCGCTCCGGGCTCCGCCGGCTCGCGCAGCGTGCCCACCTGGTTCCTAAGCTCCAGGTCGACCGTCTCCGGCTTCAGGATCGGCCCGCCGCCCGCGCTGATCGCCTCGAGGAAGCGCATGAAATCCGGTGCCGTTCCCGCCATGCCAGCGCCGCCCGACTGGAAGCTTTCCGGACGCAATATGCGCGACGGCGAGAAGACGACGCCGGTGCCGGGACCGAAATTGATCCGATGCGGATCGCCCATCAGCACCGCTCCGGACTCGCTATCGGCGTAGGCGGCCGCGAGCCTGGTGCGGTCTGTAACGGCGAAAGCCGTATCAGCCATGCCGAGCGGCCCCGTTACAAGGGCGGAAACGGCCTCGCCCAGCGTCGTCCCATTTGCCTTCGCGATGATAGCGCCGAGCACGTCGATGTTGACGCCGTAGCGCCACGCGCTGCCGGGCGCGAAGAAGAGGGGGATGCTCGCGAGGCGTCGGAGGTTCTCCTCCATGCCGAGACCGGGTGCGTCGAGACCGCCGGAAACCTTCGCCTTGATCATCGGGTCGTCCGGCTCTCCGGTCGCGTAACCGAAGCCGGCCGTATGGGTGAGCAGATGTCGGATCGTGATGTCCGGCGTGCGGCCGTCGCCGGTCCGCGGGCGGAAATCCGGCAACCATTCGTGGATCTTCTGATCGAACGACAAAGTTCCGCGCTCGATCAGAGCGAGGGCGGTCGCCGCGACCAGAGGCTTGGTCACGGATGCAAGGCGGAAGATCGCGTCCTCGTGCATCGGGCGCCCGGCTTCGCGATCGGCCAGTCCGGCCGCCCGCCGGTAAGCAAGTTCGTCGTGCCGCTTCACGATCAGAACGCCGCCGACGATCCTGTTGGCGGCGATCGCTTCGTCCATCACCCGGTCGAGTCGGGCCTCCCAATCGGCCATGTTGCCTCCCGATCATTCGTTGCATGCTGGCGCCCCTTTCTAGCATTCTCGCCGCGCTAAAGCGGGTCGCTTACCGGGCTAGATTCGATTCCGCACGCGGCCTAGCCTGTCACCTCCAGACGGTGGAGGGACCGATGTCCGACGCTGTTCCCGGCGGCGGGGCCAATGCGGGCCAGGAGGCCTATTGGAACTCGGCCGTCGGGGAGAGATGGGCACTCCACCAGGAGAGCCTCGACTACCTGCACCAGGCCATCACCGAGCGGCTGGTCGAGCTTGCCGGACCGACGGCCGGCGAGAAGGTTCTCGATGTCGGCTGCGGCGCCGGTGCGACGAGCATGGCGTTTGCCGCCGCGGTCGGGTCCACTGGATCGGTTCTTGGCATCGATATTTCCCGCACGCTTCTCGACTGCGCCGAGGAGCGAAGGAAGGAAGCTGGGCTTGAGCGCATCCAATACGTTCTGACGGATGCGCAGACGCATCCGTTTGCCGAGGGCGAATTCAACCTCATCGGCTCGCGCTTCGGCGTGATGTTCTTCTCCGATCCCGTCGCCGCCTTTCGCAATCTCCTGTCAGCGCTGCGCCCCGGCGGCCGCATCGTGTTCGCCTCCTGGGCCGAGGCGGCAGCGAATCCCTGGTTCACTCTGACTGCGAACGCCGCGGCATCCGTGCTCGGGAGGCCGCCGCCGGCGGAGCCGCGCGCTCCCGGTCCGATGGCCTTCGCGGAGACCGACTATGTCCTCGAAATGTTGGACAGCGCCGGTTTTGTCGACCGCGCGGCAAGCACGGAAGACGTTGGCCTGTTCCACCCCGGCGGTCTTGCCGCGATCGTCGATCTTGCGACCGTGGTCGGCCCGGCAGCCCGCATTCTGCAAATGTTCGAAGGCGGTCCAGAAGATCTGGCCGAGATCGGCCGGCGGATTGCGCAAACGTTCGGCGAGTATGTCGTGGAGGATGGAATCCGCATTCCCGCCAACGTCAACTTCTTCGCTGCGACCAAAGCGTAATCGCCAACCGGTTTTGACTCAGGTCAAATGCTGCCGCGGGAGCATTGCGTACTCCTTCGCCCACCGGGGGGAGAAGGAGGTTCGAATGGCATCGAAATCCAATGTCCCAGTGACGCGCGAGGCGGGCGCGCCGAGCCTGTTTGGCGCTCATCCGCTCTCGCTTCTGCAGCGTGAGATCGATCGCATATTCGACGATTTCTCCGGCGGGTTCGGTCGCTTGAACAGCTTCAGGTCGCAGGAGCTGATGCCGAAGATGAACGTGGCGGAGACCGACGGCGGTTACGAGTTCACTGCCGAGCTTCCGGGGCTTGAGCCGAAGGACGTCGACGTGACGCTCTCCGACAACATCCTCACCATCCGCGGCGAGAAGCAGGCGGAGAAGGAAGAGAAGGGCAAGGAGTTCCGGTTGATGGAGCGGAGCTATGGCTCGTTCTCGCGTTCCTTCGAGGTTCCGGGGGGTGTCGATCCATCGGCGATCAAGGCGAGCATCGACAAGGGCGTGCTGCATGTAAGCTTCCCCAAGCCGGCGCAGGCCGAAAGCAAGAAGATCGAAGTGAAGTCGGCCGCTTGAGCCGGCGACCCCGCACGCAGGGGCGCCGTCGGCGCTCCGCCCGGACTGAACAAGGCGGCTTCGGCCGCCTTTTTGCTGGGACCGGCGCGTTCATAGGCCGCCTTGCCGTTCCGCGCTGCCCCGCCTATTTCGGTAGTCCGAGGGGCGCCGAATCTTTGGGAGGACCGGGATGCGAAGGAGCATCGGCCTCATTGCGGCCGTAGCGGTCGTAGCGATCACGGGTGCAGTGCTCCTGCTGCCGTCTCGGCACGACGTGGAGGCGCTCGCCAGCGCCGCGGCAAGCGCCGCGCCTTTGGCGGCGCCGGCGTTGCCGCACCGGCCGCTTGGTGTCACCCCGACAGCCGGCCAGGCGGCGACGCCGCCGGTCGCCGTACCCCAGAGCCGCGAGGCGATCCGCCTTTCGTTCGCGCCGATCGTGAAGCGTGTCGCGCCGGCCGTGGTCAACGTCTACGCAACGTCGCGCGTCCAGGTGCAATCGCCGTTCCAGGGCGACCCGTTCTTCGAGCGCTTCTTCGGCGGCGGCATGTTCGGTGGACCGCAGGAGCGTCAGCGCTCCTCGCTCGGCTCGGGCGTGATCGTCGATCCGAGCGGCGTCATCGTCACCAACAACCACGTGGTTGGCGACGCGACCGACATCAAGGTGGCGCTGTCGGATGGGCGTGAGCTTCCCGCGACGATCCTCATCAAGGACGAGCGCACCGACCTTGCGATCCTGAAGATCGACGGCGGCGGCAATCTTCCGGTGCTGGAGCTCGGCAATTCCGATGCGCTCGAGGTCGGCGACCTCGTGCTTGCGGTCGGCGATCCTTTCGGCGTCGGGCAGACGGTGACGAGCGGCATCGTCTCCGCCGTCGCCCGCACCAATCTCGGCATCAACGATTTCGGCTTCTTCATCCAGACCGACGCGGCCATCAATCCCGGCAACTCGGGCGGGCCGCTCGTCGATCTCGACGGGAAGGTTGTCGGCATCAACACCGCGATCTTCTCACGCACGGGCGGATCGATCGGCATCGGCTTCGCCATACCCGCCGACATGGTGCGCACAGTGGTGGCGCAGGCGGTCGCCGGCTCGAAATCGGTGGCGCGGCCGTGGATTGGCGTGGCCTGCCAGGATGTTACACCGGAGATCGCCGCTTCGCTCGGGCTTACCAGCCCGCACGGCGCGATCGTCAGCCACGTGGACGAAGGTTCGCCGGCCGCGAAGTCGGACATCAAGGTCGGCGACCTGATCCTGAAGGCCGGCGACCGCGACGTGGGCGACGCAGCGGCCTTCGACTATCGCCTCGCCGTCGCCGGCATCGGCAGGACGATGGCGCTCACCGTCTGGCGCGGCGGCAGGGAGAGCGTCGTTAACGTAATTGCCGAGGCGGAGCCGGAGCTCAGCGAATCCGATTTGACGCTGATCGGGGGGCGGAGCCCGCTTACTGGCGCAGTCGTCGCCGACCTCAACGCTTCGCTTGCCGACCGCATGCGCATCCGCGGTGCCGACAAGGGCGCCGTCATCGTCGATATCGAGCCGCAGTCGCCGGCGGAGCGCGTGGGCTTCCAGAAGGGCGACGTCGTCCTCGGCGCACAGGGCGAGGACGTGACCACCGCCGAGCAGCTCGTCAAGCTGGTCGAGGCCGACAGCCGGCTGTGGCGGATCAAGTTCAGCCGCGACGGACGCGTCTCCAACGTCGTCATCGGGGGCTGAGACGGGTCGAGCGTGAGCCGGGGCATAGCCAAGGACACCAAGAACCTCTTCGAAGCCTCCGGCCTCGACAGCGACGCGCCGCGCCCGCTCGCCGATCGGCTGAGGCCGCGCTCGCTTGTGGAGATCGTGGGCCAGGAGGCGCTGATCGGGCCGGACGGGGCGCTGACCCGCATGCTCGCCACGCGCTCGCTGGGATCGCTGGTGTTCTGGGGTCCGCCGGGAACGGGAAAGACCACGGTGGCGCGGCTTCTGGCCAAGGAGACCGACCTCGAGTTCAAGCAGATCTCCGCCATCCATTCCGGCGTCGCGGAGCTGAAGAAGATCTTCGAGGAGGCGCGTGCCCGTCGCGAGACGGGGAGGGGGACGCTCCTCTTCGTCGACGAGATCCATCGCTTCAACCGTGCGCAGCAGGACTCCTTCCTCCCCGTCATGGAGGACGGGACTGTGACGCTCGTCGGCGCGACCACCGAGAACCCGTCCTTCGAGCTCAACGCCGCGCTTCTTTCCCGTGCTCGGGTCCTCGTCTTCAAGCCACTCGATGCCGAGGCGCTTCAGAAGATCGTTGCGCGCGCCGAAGAGATCGAAGGACGAACGCTGCCGCTCGACGATGAGGCCCGCGGCGTGCTCGTGCGGCTTGCCGACGGCGACGGCCGCGCGGTGCTGACGCTGGCCGAAGAGATATGGCGGGCGGCGCGCGAAGGCGAGACCTTTGACGGGGCGCGGCTCATGGAGATCGTGCAGCGACGCGCGCCGATCTACGACAAGAGCCAGGACGGTCACTACAACCTCATCTCCGCGCTGCATAAATCGGTGCGCGGCTCCGACCCGCATGCAGCGCTCTATTATCTCGCCCGCATGCTCGATGCCGGCGAGGACCCGATGTATCTCGCCCGCCGCATGATCCGCATGGCGGTGGAGGATATCGGGCTCGCCGACCACAACGCGCTCGTCATAGCGAACGCCGCGAAGGAGGCCTACCACATGCTCGGCACGCCGGAAGGCGAGCAGGCGCTCGCGGAGGCCTGCGTCTATCTCGCCGTCGCGCCAAAATCGAACGCGCTCTACACGGCCTTCGGCGCGGCGAAGCGCTCCGCCAAGGAGCACGGCTCGCTGCCGCCGCCGAAGCACATCCTGAACGCTCCGACCAAACTCATGAAGGCGGAGGGCTACGGCTCCGGCTACGAATACGACCACGATGCCGAGGATGCCTTCTCCGGTCAGAGCTACTTTCCCGAAGAGATGAAGCGCGAGGAGTTCTACCGGCCGACCGAGCGGGGCTACGAGAAGCGCATCGCCGAGCGCATGGCGGAATGGGAGCGGCTCCGGCGGGAGCGGGGGCGGAAGTGATCTATTTCGCCTACGGGTCGAACATGGACCCCGCGCAGATGCGTGTGCGCTGCGCGACGGCGCGAGCGCGCGGCATTGGGTTTCTCATCGACCATCGGCTGTGCTTTCCGCGCTGGTCGGACCGGCGGCTGCACGCCGTCGCCAGCATCGAGGAGTTGTCCGGCGAACGGGTCTGGGGCGTGCTCTATGACATGTCGGAAGCGGACTGGATGGCGCTTCACCGCTTCGAGGGGCACTTCGGGCCCGGCCACGCCAAGAACGGCTACGACTTGAAGGAGATCACCGTCGGCGTCGAGCTTGCGGAGGCGCCGGGGCATGTGGTGGCCCATACCTATGTCGCCAACCCGCATCCGGAACGGCCGGAGCCCGGCCTCACATCCGCCCGCTATCTGAAGCAGCTTGTCGACGGAGCGGTCGCGCATCGGTTGCCGCAGGACTACGTCGCTATGCTCAGAGCCCTGCCGACTTCCGATTGAGCGCAGCCGTCAGTGCGGATAGAGAGAACTCCTCTCTTCCGCCGGCTCCATGTCCTCTCCCGCCGAAACCGTCGCCCAGCTGAAGCCCAGCCTGCTCGACCTCTTCCTCGCCTTCACGGGGATCGCGGTGATGGGCTTCGGCGGCGTACTCCCGTGGGCGCGGCGCATGCTGGTCGAGCAGCGCCGCTGGCTGACTGCGGAGGAGTTCACCGAGGTTCTATCGCTTGGGCAATTCCTTCCGGGCGGCAATATCATCAATGTCGCTGTGGTCATCGGAGGGCGGCTCGGCGGACCGCTCGGCTCCATCGCGACCGTGGCCGGTCTGATGACGGCACCCATGATCGTGGTGATCATGGCGGGCGCGCTCTACCTCCGCTACCAGCACCTGCCAAGTGTGCACGGGGCGCTTTCGGGCATGGCGGCCGCCGCCATCGGGCTCATCGTCTCGATGGGCGTGAAGATGGTCCAGCCCTTCGTAGCGAAGCGCGCTCCCGTTCCGCTTCTCTTCGCGCTTCTGACCTTCGTTGCTGTGGGCCTCTTTAGAGTTCCGCTCCCACTCGCCGTCCTTGTGCTCGCACCGCTCGGCATCGCCGCCGCTTGGCGAGGGCTTGCATGAGCGACGATCATTCTCCGATTTCCGCCCTTTTCTTCAGTTTCGCGTTTCTCTCGCTCTTCACCATCGGCGGCGTGAACGCGGCCCTCCCGGAGATCCAACGCCAGGTCGTGCATGTGCATGGCTGGATGACGGACCAGCGCTTTGCCGATCTCTTCGCCATCGCGCAGGCGGCGCCAGGGCCGAACATCATCGTGGTGACCCTGATCGGTTGGGAGATCGCCGGAATTGCCGGGGCGCTCGTGACCACGTTCGCGATGTTCGTTCCAACCAGCGTGGCCGCCTACATCGTCGGGCATTTCTGGCATCGCTTCCGCCAAGCCCGCTGGCGCATCGTCATCCAGGCCGGCGTCACCCCGATCACTGTCGGGCTCGTAGCAGCGACCGCCTATCTGCTTGGACGCGCCGTCGATACGGGCGTCGTTGCCGTTCTGATCACGATCGCGTCGGCCACTGTGCTCACCCTGACGCGCGTCCATCCGCTCGTCTTCCTGGCGATCGGCGCGGCGGTCGGCGCCGCCGGGTTCGTCTGACGATCAGCCATTCGTCGAGTTCTTCTCGTCGCCGTATCGCAGCACCTGCACCTTCTCCAGCGTGACGAGGCCGCTACCCATCATCTCGGAAAGGGCGGGAAGGAAGGCGTCGATCTTCTCCGGAGCGTCGACGATCTCGATCACGAAGGGGAGATCCTGCGAAAGGCGCAGGATCTTTGCCGTGTGAAGGTGGCTCGAATGACCGAAGCCCATGGGGCCGCGAAGCACCGTGGCGCCGGCAAGGCCCATCTCGCGGGCCTTCAGGACGATCGCTTCGTAAAGCGGCAGGTGGCCGTGCCTGTCGTTCTCGCCGAGGAATATGCGCAGGAGAACGGCGTCGTGAGGTACCTGCATGACTAGACCCATCCGACCGCGTTGATGCTCGATGCAATCGCGCTTCCTGCCCACACGGCCGCGAGGCAGAGCACGACGGAGAGAAGCGTATTCACGCCGGCGTAAAGATATTGTCCGTCGTTCAGGAGATTGAGCGTCTGGATGCTGAACGACGAGAACGTCGTGTAGCCACCGCAAAAGCCCACCATAATGGCAAGCCGCGTGGTTGAGCCGACCAGCAGGCGGCCGTCGGGCGCTGTCAGCACCGCTACGAACCCGATGATAAACGAGCCGACTACGTTCACGACGAGCGTGCCCCAAGGGAACGTCTCACCGATCAGCCGTGCGATCACGCCGGAACAGAAGTACCGCGCAGCGCCGCCGACAGCGCTGCCGACCGCAATCCAGAGATAGACCATCGCCGAATCCATTGCGCCTCGTCCCAATGCAGGGCTAGCAGCCCGGTGCAGCAGGAGTCATCAGCTTATTCGGCGGTTTCGGGGGACCCCATCCCCATCGAAAACAAGCGTATTTGCAGGCCGGCGCGCGGTCAACGGCCTAGCGAGCGGCGAAACGGCTCGCAGACGGATGACGAATGCCGCCCCTTGAGTCTAAATCCTCGGCGTTCACCTCGCGGAGCATGAGCGTGGCTGTCGAGACAAAGAAGGTCGACCGCGACGAAGCAGGGATGCGGCTCGACCGCTGGTTCAAGCTGCACTATCCCGGCCTCGGCTTTGGCCACCTGCAGAAGCTCATCCGCTCCGGCCAGGTGCGGGTCGATGGGGCGCGCGTGGAGACATCGGCGCGGCTCGCCGCCGGGCAATCGGTGCGCGTTCCGCCGCTCGCCGCAGGCGATGCGCGATCGGCGAAGCCCGTGCCGCTCCGCAAAAGCAGCGACCGCGACGTGCTCAGGGCGGCGGTTCTGCACGAAGACGCAGATGTGATCGTGCTCAACAAGCCTTACGGCCTCGCCGTGCAAGGGGGGTCGGGCGTGACGCGCCACGTCGACCAGATGCTCGAAGCCTTCACCGACCGGCACGGCCGAAAGCCGCGGCTCGTGCACCGGCTCGACCGCGACACAGCCGGCGTGCTCGTCGTCGCGCGCACCCGCTCCGCGGCTGCCTTCCTCGGCGAGGCTTTCAAGGCGCGCGAGACACAGAAGCTCTACTGGGCACTTGTCGCCGGCGTGCCGCGCCCGGCAAAAGGCCGCATCTCAACTTTTCTTGCCCGGGACGAAAGCGAGGAGCGGATGCGGATTGCGCGGCACGGCGAAAGCGGCGCCGACCATGCCGTGACGCTCTACGGCGTCGCCGACCAAGCGGGGCAGAAGATCGCCTTCCTGGTCATGCGGCCGATAACGGGGCGCACGCACCAGCTCCGCGCACACGCGGCCTTCATCGAGCATCCGATCATCGGCGACCCGAAATACTTCAACGTCGAGAATTGGGAGCTGCCGGGCGGCATCCAGAACCGGCTTCACCTTCTCGCGCGCCGCATCGTGCTGCCGCACCCGAAGGGCGGCACGCTCGACGTCACGGCACCGCTGCCGCCGCACATGCAGCAGAGCTTCGCCGTGCTCGGCTTCGACGAGCGGAGCGGGGAGGAAGCCGGCGAAGCGCTTCAGGCCGAACAATGAAGAGCGCGCTCGACCTTCGCGCCGCAGCCCTTCTCGTCGTGCTTTGCGGCTCCTGGGGCCTCAATCAGGTCGCGATCAAGGCGGCGCTCGCTGGCATCCCGCCGGCGATGCAGATGGGCGCGCGCTCCGCGGTCGGTGCCGCTTTGGTGTTCCTCTGGTGTGTCTTCCGCAAGAAGAGGCTCTTCGTGCCGGACGGGTCGCTTTGGCCTGGGCTCGCGGTCGGCCTTCTTTTCGGGCTGGAGTTCCTGGCGATCTTCTGGGGGCTTCAGCGCACCAGCGCTTCCCGCGGCGTGATCTTCATCTATCTCGCGCCGTTCGTGGTGGCGCTCGGCGGGCATTTCTTTCTCGGCGAGCCGCTCGGTATGCGCAAGCTCACCGGCCTCGTCGCAGCCTTCCTCGGCGTGGTGCTGGTCTTTTCCGATTCTCTCTCGCTGCCGTCGCGCGAAGCGCTCCTCGGCGACGCGCTTTGCGTGCTCGGCGCCGTGCTCTGGGGCTCCAGCACGGTCCTGATCAAGGCTCGGTGCTGCGCGAGGTCTCTGCGGAGAAAACGCTGCTCTATCAGCTTGCCGTCTCGGTCTTGGTCGGCCTGGCGGTCTCGTTGGCCATCGGCGAGCGGCTTGACTTGGGCCGTGCCGTCACGGTGCTGCCGGCCTTCCTTTACCAGGCGGTCTGGGTCGTGGCGGTCACCTATCTCGCGTGGTTCGGCCTGATGCGCGTGTATCCGGTCTCGCTGCTTTCCGCCTTCACCTTCCTGACGCCGCTCTTCGGCGTCGCCTTCGGGGCAGCGCTCTTGAACGAGCCGCTGTCAGCGCGCCTTTTGCTGGCGCTGGTGCTCGTCGCTTCCGGCATCTATCTCGTGGAGCGCGCTTCGGCGCGGGTGCCCGCTGTTCGCAAGGAACCCGACGCCGATGCCGCCGTCTGACGAAGCGCAGCGGAATCCGATGGAAGCGGCGCGACGGCTGACTGCGCCGCCGCGCCAGAAGCGCTTCTATGAGACCGCCGCCATGGAAGCGGAGGAGGGTGGCTTCCTGCTCCGTCTCGACGGGAAGCGCGCCATGACACCGGCGCGCAACCCGCTCGCCGTGCCACACCGCCACCTCGCTGAAGCCATCCGGGCGGAATGGGCCGGGCAGGGGGAGTTCATCGACCCATCCGCAATGCCGGTGACCCGGCTGGCAAACAGCGCAATTGACGGGGTTGCCGCGCGGCTCGCGGAAGTGCGCGCGGAGGTGCTCGGCTACGCTGGCACCGACCTTCTCTGCTACCGCGCCGGGGAGCCGGAAGGCCTTGTGTTGCGCCAGCGGGAAGCGTGGGATCCCGTGCTTGCGTGGGCGGAGGAGAGCTTCGGGCGGTTTGTTCTGGCTGAAGGGATGGTGCAGGTCACCCAGCCGGAGGCGACGCTCGAGGCGCTTACGGCCGCCGTGCAAGCCTTTGACGATCCCTTCCGGCTTGCGGGCCTAAGCCTCGCGACGACTCTGACGGGCTCGGCGCTGATCGCGCTGGCGCTCGCCGAGGGCGCCATCGACGTTGATGCGGCTTGGGCTGCTGCGCATGTCGACGAGGACTGGAACATCGCGCAATGGGGCGAGGACGCGGAGGCGATGAAGCGTCGCGCGCGACGCTTCGAGGATTTCCGCGCCGCTGCGCTGGGGCTTCGCTAGGGGGACGCCGCGGCCTTTCCGAGCCTTCCGAGGTGCGTATCCTTGAAGCCCGAGGCATGCTTCAGCCCGAAGCCGAGGGCGCGGTCGACGCCGATATGGGCGCCGAGAATGAAGGGGAGCGACAGGGCGAAGGTGCTGTCGCCGAAGCGGTACCAGACGACGAAGAACAGCGCCGCGACCGTGGCCCAGCTGTGCACGGCGTTGTATAGGGCTGCGCCGATCCGCGGCCCTGCGAGATAGCCGAGCATCGAGAGGTCGGGGACGAGGAAGAGCACCGCGAAGATCCACCAGGGCTGGTGGAAGGCGTGGTAGAGCCAGACGCACAGAAGCGCCATCGCCAGCCCCTCCAGGCGAAGCACAATCGTCGTCCCTGACATCTTCCCCATTTCCGTCTCCCGTCGCGGCGGGGCGGACATTACCGCCGCGGAAAACCGCGTGCTATCACGCTCCTTCACATTGAGGCGGGCGAATCGGGGCAGGTCCCATGCGCGAGGTTCTGAACGAGCTCGAGCGGCGGCGCGAGGAGGCGCGGAGGGGCGGCGGCGAGGAGCGCATCGCCCAGCAGCACAAGCGTGGCAAACTGACGGCGCGCGAGCGGCTCGACGTGCTCCTCGACGAAGGCTCGTTCGAGGAGTTCGACATGTTCGTCGAGCACCGCGCTACCGAGTTCGGCATGACCAAGCGTCGCATCCCCGGCGACGGCGTCGTCACCGGCTGGGGCACGATCAACGGCCGCCCGGTCTTCGTCTTCGCCAAGGACTTTACCGTCTTCGGCGGCTCCCTCTCAGAAGCGCATGCGGAGAAGATCCAGAAGGTGCAGGACATGGCGCTCCGCAACCGCGCGCCGATAATCGGGCTCTACGACGCCGGAGGCGCGCGCATCCAGGAGGGCGTCGCGTCGCTCGCCGGCTATGCCGAAGTTTTTCAGCGGAACGTGCTCGCTTCCGGCGTCATCCCGCAGATCTCGGTGATCATGGGCCCGTGCGCGGGCGGCGACGTCTATTCGCCGGCGATGACCGACTTCATCTTCATGGTGCGCGGCACGAGCTACATGTTCGTGACCGGGCCGGACGTGGTGAAGACGGTCACCAACGAGACAGTGACACCGGAGGAGCTCGGGGGTGCCTCGGTTCACACGGTCAAATCCTCGATCGCCGACGGGGCCTTCGACAACGACGTCGAGACGCTCCTCGAAATCCGCCGGCTCTTCGATTTTCTGCCGACGTCGAACCAGGGTCCGGTTCCGGAAATCGAGACGAGCGACTCCTGGGATCGGATGGAGCCTTCGCTCGATACGCTCGTCCCTGGCGCCGCCAACAAACCCTACGACATAAAAGAGCTGATCCTGAAGACGGTGGATGAGGGCGCGTTCTTCGAGATCCAGGAGGCGCATGCGAGGAACATCGTCACCGGCTTCGGCCGCATCGAGGGGCGGACGGTCGGTGTGGTCGCAAACCAGCCGATGGTGCTTGCCGGCGTGCTCGACGCAGACGCCTCGCGCAAGGCGGCACGCTTCGTGCGCTTCTGCGACGCGTTCTCGGTTCCGCTTCTAACTTTCGTCGACGTGCCGGGCTTCCTGCCGGGGACGGCGCAGGAATATGGCGGTCTGATCAAGCACGGCGCGAAGCTGCTCTTCGCCTACGCCGAGGCCACCGTGCCGAAGGTGACGGTGATAACGCGCAAGGCCTATGGCGGTGCTTACGACGTCATGGCTTCGAAGCACCTGCGCGGCGATATCAACTATGCTTGGCCGACGGCGGAGATCGCGGTGATGGGCGCGAAGGGCGCTGCCGAGATCATCTATCGCGCAGAAGCGAGCGACCCGGAGAAGCTCGAGAAGCACACGAAGGAATACGAGGCGCGCTTCCTGAACCCGTTCATCGCGGCGGAGCGCGGCTACATCGACGACGTGATCATGCCGCGCTCGACGCGACTGCGCGTCGCACGAGCGCTCCGGCTGCTGCGCAGCAAGGATCTGGCTAACCCATGGAAGAAACACGATAATATTCCACTGTAGATTGGCTGAACGCAGCGGTAGGCAAAGGAGGAAACGTTGATGCCTAACATGGGCAGATTTCTTGTTGCTGCTGGCCTGGTGCTCGGGGGCTGGGCTACAGGCGCGCCGGCGCGGGCCGATTGCTACGAGGACATCGGGTGCACGGACAGCGATGTCTTCACGCAGACCGATCTTCGGCATCTGTCTTGCCAGAACCTCTGGTTCGTCCGGAACCGAATCTTCGACGAGAACGGCTATTGCTTCAAAACGGTGCGCGGGCGCCAGGCGTTCGACAATTCCGATTGCTGGGTGGACGACCAGGAGATGGTGAAGCTCAGCACGATCGAGCGCCGCAACGTCGAGGCGATCGTCAAGGCGGAGACGGCGAAGGGCTGCCGCTGACCGTTACGTTCGGGCTACCAGAGATTCTTACCGTCGATCGTGACGATCTCGACCGCGTCGAGGTCGAAGTCGTCGAAGAGCCGCGAATTGACGCCGACCCTCGGGTTGTCGAAGTCGGGCTTGCCAGAGCTCCAATCCGGGCTTTCGCTATAGGTGCCGCAGCCGCAGATCGCGCAGTAGTGATGGTGGTTGGTGTATGTGTTCCACTGGTAAGTGGAGACGCGGTCGCGTGCGGTCAGGAGCTTGAACTCGGCCGGTGAATAGTAGGCCCAGAGCGCGCCGCGCTTCGAGCAGAAGGAGCAGGTGCAGCGGGTGACGGTCTCCGGCGCCGCGCTCACCTCGAACTGCGTCGCGCCGCAGTGACAGCTTCCCTTGATGGCCATGACGCGCTCCTCTTTGGCTGATGCCTGGGGAGATGATCATGCCATGCTCCTCCTGACAGCCTTCTGTCAGGAGCTTCGGCGGGATTTGAGACCGCGCTTGGGCCGTCGGGCTGTTATTCCGCAGCTTCGATGTGCACGTCGTCTTCGTGCGCGTGGGCTATCTGGCGCTGCTTGCGCTGCTCGGCCTGCTTCTTCGCCTTCTCCACGGCGGCGCGGGAAGAGTCGTTCAGCTCGAACATCTCGAGATGCTCGCTCTCGGCCTCCACAACCTTGGTCGTGGCAAGGTCGCGATAGTCGCGCAGCGTCGGATCCTTGGCGAGGCGCTGGCGCATGCGGTGAATCTTCCGGATGTAGGCGCCGAAGCGCAGATATTTGACCAGAGTCTCCCAAGCGTAGCGTGGATAGAAGAGGACGGCCGGGACGCGCGGCAGCTCGGGCCGGCGCTCATTGCGGTCCTTCAGGCGGAAATAACCGCACTGCTGCGGGTGCACCCCCTCGAAGTGCGGCGCTGCGTATATCTGCGAGACGACGCGCCAGATCCTCACCGGCTTGATGCCGTAAGCGATGTTGCGCTTCATCATCCGTTCGACATGCTCGTCGGTGTAGTACCAGGTCCAGACGTCGCTATAGGCCTGCTGCCACTCGGCGGCCGACATCTTCGGATGCTCGACGGTGACGTTCTCCAGGTCGTATTTGTTGAGGTCCGGGTCCATCCAGATGCCCTTCTTGTGGAGCGTCTGGTGGTCCTCCGAGCCGGGAAGCGGCGTCAGCATCGTGAACTCGAGCACGTCGACGGGAAGCTCCCGCTGGACGATCTCCACGTCGCGCTTGATGGAGGCCGGCGTGTCGCCCGGCAGTCCCATGATGAAGCCTGCATAGGTGACGATCCCGGCCTCTTTCCAGGCCTGGAACATCTTGCGGTACTCGGTGATGCGGTTCTGGTTCTTCTTCATGTGAACCAGATTGTCCGGGTTGATGCTCTCAAGCCCGATGAAGGCGTATTGGCAGCCGGCACGCCGTGCCTTGGTGATGAAGTTCGGGATCAGGTGCGCGAGCACATCGACCTGGATCAGGAAGGTGATGCTGAGCTTTTCCTTCTCCCGAAGCTCGATCAGGCGGTCGAAGATCGGTTCCCAGTTCTTGTTGCGGGCGAAGTTGTCGTCGGTGATGAAGAACTGCTTGATGCCTTGCGCCGCGTTCTCGCGCACGATCCGCTCGATGTCGTCGGCGTCGCGCCAGCGCGACTTGCGGCCTTGCACGTTGATGATAGTGCAGAACGAGCACTGGAAGGGACAGCCGCGGCCGGCGTCAAAGGAGGACAGCACGCCGTCGTAGCGCTTCACCAGCCGCTGCGGCAGGTAGGGGATGGTCTGCTCCTGCAGATTCGGCAGGTCGTGCATGTAGTTGTAGACTGGCTTCGCCTTGCCGGCATACGCATCCTGCAGAAATTCTTCGAAGTGCTCCTCGGCCTCGCCAGCGTAAAGCGTGATGCCGAGGTCGACCGCCTCCTGAAGCTCCGGCGTTAGGCCGTCGAGCATGGAGATGGTGCCGGAGACATGAAAGCCGCCGATCGCCACCGGGATGTCCTTGGCCCGGAGGCGCCGCGCGATCGCCATGGCGCGGGGGAACTGGTTCGACTGCACACCGACCAGACAGACGATTCCGGAATGCCCGGGCTCCTTGATCTTCGCCGCGATCTTGTCGATCGGCACCCGGATGTTCATCTCGTCGTAGGCGTCGACCTCGATCGCAATGTCCTCGCCGAGCACCTTGCGTTCCGCGCAATCGCTGGCGATGGCATAGAGGCAGGCCATGGAATTCGAGGGAATCCAGGCCTTCCACCACTGAATGACGTAGCCCTCCCGGTCGTAGTGCGACGGCTTGATGATCTCAACGTGGAAGGTCTGCATAGCGCCCCGCTCGTGGCTTCTGCGCCCCGGAAGTCAGCTGAACATAGCAGGAATCGGGCCCGTTGAGCGTGGCAAGAGGGCAACGCCCCAGCTCCCGATGGCCTGCGCCCGGCCGCCTCCCGGATGGCAGCCTTTTGATAACGCATCGCTAACCTTGCCGCCAGTTTGCGTGAAACGAAAACAATCGCACGGCATTAGACTTATCAACGTTGGGGAGCGTAAACCGTATCGAGGCAAGTCATGTTGGCGTCCGATCTCCTGATGGATGTGCGCGCTTCCCGGGCGATTTCGCCGGATCAGATGGAGCGGCTGGAGCGGATGGTGTTCGAGAGCGGCGCCCCGAGCGGCGACCAGCTCGACCTCGTCTTCCTGATCGACACCTACTTGCAGCGTCGTGACCCGCGCTGGGCCGAGCTGATGGCGCGAGCCGCGATGGCCGCCCTTGTCCAGCCTGCCACGAACGATGCGGCTCCCGCCGCTTTCGCCAAATCCGTCAGCGCTCACTGACCGCGCTGCATCTTTCCTTATCGAGGGTCGCTGCGTCGGCCCGGCGCGTATCCGAAGGGCCCGCGTCCCCGGCCCTTGTCAAAGCTTCCTCAGCCTTGCACAAGTCTCCGCGTTCCTTTCGCGGAGAGGGATGCCATGCTCGCCATGATGGCCAGACGATTCGATCGAGCCTCCTGAGACGATGTCGGGCGGGGCGCACGCCAAAAGAATCCTCGCAATAGCGGCGCTCTGCGGCCTCGCGCTGTTCCTCGGTGGCTGCACCTTCGAGAATGCGCCGGTCCTCGCCCCCATGGGGCCTATCGCGCACAGCGAACGTAACATCCTGTTCAGAGCGTTCGCGATCATGATGATCGTGGTCGTTCCGGTGTTCGTGATGGCCTTCCTGTTCGCCTGGCGCTTCCGCGCCTCCAACGCGAGGGCCCGCTACGAGCCCAACTGGATGTCCAATCGGATCGATGCGGTCGTGTGGATCGTGCCGGCGCTGATCGTGGCTTCGCTCGGCGTGCACGTCTGGATATTCACCCACTGGCTCGACCCGTACAAGCCGCTCGATCCGTCGGCGAAGCCGCTCACGGTCGAGGTTGTCGCGCAGGACTGGAAGTGGCTGTTCATCTATCCAGAGCAGGGGATCGCCTCGGTCAACGAGCTGGCGTTTCCGAGCCAGGCGCCGCTCAACCTGAAGATCACCTCCGACACGGTGATGAACTCGTTCTTCATTCCCGCGCTAGGCGGGCAGATCTACGCGATGGCCGGCATGCAGTCGCAGCTCAACCTTCTTGCCGATGCTCCTGGGCGGTTCGTCGGCCGCAACACGCAGTACAGCGGCAGCGGCTTTTCCGATCAGCATTTCGAAGCGCTCGCCATGTCCCGGGAGGATTTCGACACATGGATCGACAAGGTCAGGCAGTCCGGAGGTCGGCTTGACGCAGCGGCCTATGAGCAGCTTGCAAAGCCCAGCGGCGCGAACCCGGTAACCTACTACTCCACCGTCGAGCCGGGGCTCTTCGACCGGATCATCGGCAAATACGACAGCGGCATGACCAGCCATGGCGCAATGGCGGCGGAGTAAGGCTGTCATGGGACCGGGGGGGTAATTCGGAATGCTTGGAAGGCTGACCGTCGACGCGCTGCCGTTCTACAGCGCCATCGCTGCCGGCGGCGCGCTGGTCACGGTGCTCGGCGGACTCGCGGTGATGGCGGTCATCACCTGGCTCAAGGCCTGGCGCGCGCTATGGACGGAGTGGCTGACGAGCGTCGATCACAAGCGGATCGGCATCATGTACGTGATACTGGCGCTCATCATGCTGCTGCGCGGCTTTGTCGACGCGATCATGATGCGGGCGCAGCAGGCAATCGCGCTCAACTCCGACGGCTACCTGCCGCCTGGTCACTTCGACCAGATCTTCTCCTCGCACGGCACCATCATGATCTTCTTCATGGCGATGCCGTTCCTGACCGGCCTGATCAACATCGTCGTGCCGCAACAGATCGGCGCGCGCGACGTCGCCTTCCCGTACTTGAACTCGGTGAGCTTGGCACTGACCGCCGCCGGCGCTGCGCTGGTCATGGTGTCGCTGGTGATCGGCAAGTTCTCCACGGCCGGCTGGACCGCCTATCCGCCGTATTCGGAGGCCGCCTACACTCCCGGTGTCGGCGTCGACTACTGGGTCTGGGCAGTGCTGATCTCAGGGATCGGCTCGACGCTTACCGGCATCAACTTCATCGTCACCATCGTCAAGAAGCGCGCGCCGGGAATGACCCTGATGCGCATGCCGATATTCTGCTGGACGGCGTTGTGCACGAGCATCCTCATGACATTCGCCTTTCCGGCGGTCACCGTCGTCGGCGCGCTGCTCGAGCTCGATCGCGTGCTCGGCATGCATTTCTTCACCGCCGGCGGTGGCGGAAACATGATGAATTACGCGAACCTTCTTTGGATCTGGGGGCATCCGGAGGTCTACATCCTGATCCTGCCTGCATTCGGCATCTATTCGCATGTGGTGGCGACGTTTTCCGGCCGCCGCCTGTTCGGCTATACTTCACTGGTCTATGCCACATGCGCAATCGCCTTCCTTTCGTTTACAGTCTGGCTACATCACTTCTTCACGATGGGCTCGAGCGCCAATGTCAACGCGACGTTCGGCATCGCCACCATGATCATCGCGGTGCCGACCGGGGTGAAGGTCTTCGACTGGCTCTTCACGATGTACCGCGGCCGCATCCGCTTCGAAGTTCCGATGATGTACACGATCGCCTTCATCGTGACGTTCGTCATCGGCGGCGTGAGCGGCGTGCTCCTTGCGCTGCCGCCGGCCGACTACCTCATGCACAACTCGACCTTCCTCGTTGCGCATTTCCACAACATGCTGATCCCCGGCGCGCTGTTCGGCTATTTCGCCGGGTTGAACTTCTGGTTCCCCAAGGCTTTCGGCTTTCGCCTGGACGAGCGCTGGGGCAGGCGGTCGTTCTGGTGCTGGGTGATCGGCTTCTACCTGGCCTTCATGCCGCTTTACGCGCTTGGCTTCATGGGCATGCCGCGTCGGATGGAGCATTACGACACCGCGGCCTGGCAGCCGTATCTGATCGTGGCGGCGGTGGGGGCGGTCTTCGTTCTCTTTGGCCTCGCGTTCATGGTCGTGCAGATCGTCGTCAGCGTCCGGCGGCGCGCGGAGTACCGCGATTGTACCGGCGATCCCTGGGACGGCCAGACGCTAGAATGGCTGACCTCGTCGCCGCCGGCGCCCTACAATTTTGCCGTCATCCCAGAGGTGCGCGACCGCGACGCCTTTCTCGACATGAAGGAGCGCGGCGTCGCCTACCAGCGGCCGAATCGCTACGAAGACATTGCCATGCCGAAGAACAGCGCATTCGGCGCGATTGTCGGCGGTCTTGGCTTCATGGTTGGTTTTGCCGCGATCTGGCACATCTGGTGGCTGGCGATCGCCTGTGCGCTCGCGGTGGCGATCGTCGTCATCGTGCGCAGCAGCAGTGACGAGACGGAAGTCATCCTCTCCGCCGCCGAGATCGAGAAGATCGAAACCCGGCGCCAGCAGGAGATGGCCAAGGCTCCGCGTACGCCATTCAACGGCGAGCCAGCCCGTGTCCCGGGCGCGCCTTTTCCCGGAGCGGCGTCGTGAGCGCGGTCGCGGAAAGGACGCAGGCGGGCGCCGACGGCACGCCGTCGACGGAACGGGTCGAAGAGAAGGCGTTCGGCTTCTGGATCTACCTGATGAGCGACGCAATGATCTTCGCGTTGCTGTTTGCGACCTATGCCGTCATGTCGCGCGGCACCGCCGGGGGGCCGACGGGCCACGATCTCTTCAGCCTGCCGCACACGTTCGGCGAGACCATGCTGCTCCTGTTCAGCAGCACCACGTTCGGCCTTGCTTCGCTGGCGGCGATGGGGCGCAACAGGGCAGGGGCTATCCTATGGCTCCTCCTGACGATCGTCCTCGGGCTCGGATTCGTCGCTATGGAGATCCAGGAGTTCGCCGGCATGATCGGTCGCGGCGCCGGGCCCGACCGCAGCGGCTTTCTGTCGGCGTTCTTCACGCTGGTCGGCACGCACGGCCTTCACGTCAGCGTCGGCATGATCTGCATCGCCGTCATGATCGGCCAGATCGCCTTCAAGGGCCTGACTGCGCCGGTGTCGTCGCGCCTGTTTCGGCTCGGGATGTTCTGGCACTTTCTCGACATCGTCTGGATCGGCATCTTCTCCGTCGTGTACCTGCCGGGGGTCCTCTGAATGCCCGCCACAGCCACAGTCCGGACGCGTGACCTGCGGTCGTATCTGGTCGGCCTCGGCCTCGCGCTGCTTTTGACCGGCGTCCCGTTCGGCCTGGTCTATTTCCACGCTTTGCCGGTGCTGCCGATCGTGGCGGTGATCGCCCTGGCGGCGGTCGCGCAGGTCCTCGTTCACCTCCACTATTTCCTGCATGTCGATTTCAGGCTGACGCCGGGCGAGAACCTCGTCGCGCTCTTCTTCACCCTGTTCCTGATCCTGGTGATGGTCGGCGGCAGCCTGTGGATCATGTTCGACCTGCACTACCGCATGGCCATGTAGCCGCTACGCGGTAGTGCAGCCGCCGTGCGCAGCGCTCAGCTGCCGGCGAGGAAGTCGAGCACGGCCTTGTTGAAGAGCTGCGGGTCCTGCCAGAAGGCGAAGTGACTGACATTCGGCAGGATCACGAGCTTGGCGCCCGGAATGAGCTCCGCCATCTCCTTGGTGTGCTCCGGGCGGATCGCCTCGTCGTGCTCGCCGTCGGCAATTGCCACCGGCGACTTGATCCCCATCATCAGCTCTTTCGAGAAATCCGGCTCCGAGTACCACATAGCCGCGATCGCCTGGACGAAGTCGTCGTAGTCCTTCGGGGTGGGCGAGAGGCGCTCGTAGTCCTTCCCGGCGCGCTCGATGTAGGCATTGAATGTCGGGTTCGTATCGATGTCGTCCTTGAGGCCGGAGAGATTGTAGTTCGCGCCGAATGCGAAGAGCTTGTCGAGCCGCTCCGGATGGCGAATGGCGATGTCGAGGCCGATGATGCCGCCGTCGCTCCAGCCCACGATTGAGGCCTTGTCGATGCCGAGCTTGTCCATCAGCGCGATAACGTCGTCGGCCATCAGGTCATAGCCAAAGGGATGGTCGTCGCGTGTGCTTCGCCCGTGGCCGCGGCTGTCGACGGCGATCACCTTGTATTTCTTGGCGAAAACCGGGATCTGCGCGCCCCAGACGTCGGAATGGCCGAGCCCGCCATGCAGCATCAGGAGCGGCTCTCCCGACCCGTAGACGGCGTAATAGAGCTTGATCCCGTTTACATCCGCGAGGCCGCTATCGCTCGCGGCCGGCATAGGCGGCTCCTCCGGGAGAGTCATCCAGAGGTCTTCAGCTCCAGCGGCTGACGGGGCGCCGGCGAGCGGGACAAGAAGGGCGAGCGGCAACAAGAACCTGGCGAGCGCGTTCACCGTGAAATCCTCCGCGATCCTGGAAAGCGCATAGGGAAGGCCGAGCCGGGAAGGCTGTCAATCGCCGTCTGCGGTCAACGCTGCGCACGGCCCTTGTGGGAGACGGCGGTTCACGCCATTGAGGCTCAATGAACGCCTCCGTTTCGGCCTCGCTTCGCGCCGACGACCCGCGCGAAGTGGCCCGCGGGCTCGGGCTTGTCGTCCTCGCGATGATCGTGCTTCCGGGCCAGGATACGGTGGCGAAATATCTCTCCGCCACGCTCTCGCCCGGGGAGATCGCCTGGGTGCGCTTCCTGCTTCAGTAGCGGGATCGTGCCGAAGCGGCTCTGGCCGAACGTCGTGCGCGGCGCGCTGATCGCGACGAGCAGCACGATGTTCTTCGCAGCGATAAAGTTCATGCCGCTCGCCGACGCGATCGCGATCTTCTTCATCGAGCCGTTCATCCTGACCATCCTCTCCGCTGTCATCGACAAGGAACATGTGGGCTGGCGGCGGCGGACGGCGGTCGCGACCGGCTTCGTCGGCGTCATCATCGTCGTGCAGCCGAGCTGGGACGTGTTCGGGCCAATCTCGCTCATCCCGGCGCTCGGCGGCACGCTCTTTGCCGTCTACGTGCTTCTGAATCGACGTCTTTCCGCCTACGACACGCCGCTCACGATGCAATTTACGGCCGGCGTTACGGCGTTCGCGGTGCTGACCGTCGTTCTCGGTGTCGGCTGGTTTTTCGGCGTGCCGGAGCTCATGCCTTCGCCCGTCGGCACATCGGAGATCGCGCTCCTGCTCCTGATGGGCGTGTTCGGAACGTCGGGCCACCTCATGTTCGTGCAGGCGGGGAGGCTCGCACCCTCATCGCTGATCGCGCCGATGCAATATGTCGAGATCGTCTTCGCGGCGCTTCTCGGCTATCTCGTCTTTGGGGATTTCCCGAGCCTGACGAAATGGTTCGGGATCGCGATCATCGTCAGCTCCGGCGCCTATGTGTTCTTCCGCGAGAGCCGGGTGAGTGTCGCAGTCGTCCCGGAAAGCGCGCCGCCGACGCCCTAGCGGACAACCTTGCGGCCGTCCGCCGCGCCGCCTAGAGCTTCGGCGGGAGCAAGCGTACGGCATGTTCAGCAAAATCCTCGTCGCCAATCGGGGCGAGATCGCGGTGCGCGTGATGCGCACGGCGCGGCGGATGGGGATTGCCACGGTCGCTGTCTACTCGGAGGCGGACCGGAACGCGCCGCATGTCGAGATGGCCGACGAGGCGGTGGCGATCGGGCCGGCGCCGGCGGCCGCCAGCTATCTTTCCATCGAGAAGATCGTCGGCGCGGCTCAGGAGACCGGTGCTCAGGCCGTGCATCCGGGGTACGGCTTCCTTTCCGAGAACGCTGCGTTCGCGCGTGCGCTCAAGGCGGCGAGCATCGCTTTCGTCGGCCCGCCGCCGGAGGCGATCGAAGCGATGGGCGACAAGATCGAATCCAAGAAGGCCGCGGCACGGGCGGGGGTCGCCATCGTGCCCGGCCATCTCGGCGTCATCGCGGATGTCCAAGGGGCGCTGACAATCGCCGAGGCTATCGGCTTCCCGGTGATGATCAAGGCCTCGGCCGGCGGCGGCGGCAAGGGGATGCGCATTGCGCGCGACGAGGCTGAGCTTCGCGAAGGCTTCGAACGCGCGCGCTCCGAGGCACGCTCCTCCTTCGGCGACGACCGCGTGTTCCTGGAGAAGTTCATTGCGGAGCCGCGTCACATCGAGATCCAGGTGCTCGCCGACGCGCACGGAAACGTCATCCATCTCGGCGAGCGCGAATGCTCCATCCAGCGGCGTAACCAGAAGATCCTGGAGGAGGCGCCTTCGCCGTTCCTGGACGAGAAGACGCGCGCGGCAATGGGCGCACAGGCTGTGGCGCTCGCGAAGGGCGTGGGCTACCGAAGCGCCGGCACCGTGGAGTTCATCGTCGGGCCGGATCGGGATTTCTATTTTCTCGAGATGAACACGCGGCTCCAGGTCGAGCATCCGGTGACGGAACTCGTGACCGGGCTCGATCTCGTCGAGGCGATGATCCGCGTCGCGGCAGGGGAAAGGCTCGAGCTTCGCCAGAGCGATGTGCGCATGAATGGATGGGCCATCGAGGCGCGAGTCTACGCGGAGGACCCGTTCCGCGAGTTCCTGCCTTCGACCGGCAGGCTGACGCGCTACCGTCCGCCCGCGGCGGGGAAGAACGGCGCGGCGGAGACGCGGATCGATTCCGGCGTCGTCGAGGGCTCCGAGATATCGCTCTTCTACGACCCGATGATCGCCAAGCTCTGCACGCACGCGTCCTATCGCACCGCGGCCATCGATGCGATGGCCGACGCGCTCGATTCCTTTACGATCGACGGCATCCGCCATAACATCCCGTTTCTTGCGGCATTGATGGCGCATCCGCGCTGGCGCGACGGGCGGCTCTCGACCGCCTTCATCGCCGACGAGTTCCCCGGCGGCTTCAGCGGCGCGACACCAAGCGCGGCGGAGAGGCGGGCGCTTGCGGCGGTTACAGCCTCTGCCGAACTCATTGCGACACGGCGTCCGAAGGGCGTGCCGCCCTCCGCTACTTCTACTCCGTCGGAGTGGGTGATCGCGCTCGGTCGCGAGCAGCAGGCCGTGCGGGCGGGAGAGGTGCGACCAGGTGCTTACGACCTTGCTCTCGGCAAGGGGAAGAAGTTTCGGGTCGAGACGGATTGGCTGCCCGGCGACCGCGTCTGGCGCGGGAGCGTCGGGAGGCAACGTGTCGTCGCGCAGATTGCGCGCGCCGGCTCAGCCTTCCGGGTGTCGCGACGGGGCGCTTCCGTGGTCGCGCGGCTTATGACGCCGCGCGCCGCAGAATTAGCCGCGATGATGCCGGAGAAGAAGGAGGCGGATACGTCGAAGGCGCTAGTCTGCCCGATGCCCGGCCTCGTCGTGTCGATCGCGGTGAAGGAGGGGCAGACGGTGGCGCCGGGCGAGACGCTCGCTACAGTGGAAGCGATGAAGATGGAAAACGTGCTTCGCGCCGAGCGCCGGGCGACGGTCGCGCGCATCCTGGCCAAGCCCGGCGACAGCCTTGCGGTCGACGCCGTCATCATGGAATTCGCCTGAGAGCTCCCGTGGCCGAGACTCGCGCCGTCCACGTCCTGATCTCCGGCTTCGTCCAAGGGGTCGGCTACCGTGCCTGGGCGGAGCGCCGCGCGACGGCACTCAGTCTCTCCGGTTGGGTGCGAAACCGCTCGAACGGCGACGTGGAGGCGGTTTTCAGCGGCCCTGCCGAAGCGGTTGATGCAATGCTTGCCGCGTGCAGGCAGGGCCCGCGTCACTCTTCCGTAGACAGCGTCGAGGTGCTCGGGCCGACTGAAGCGCTCACCGGCCCGTTCCGGGTCCGTTACTAGGAACCGGCGCCCGGTATTTACCGTCTCCGCCGATCGTTAAGATTTGGCATGGCGTCTTAACCCTTCGTTAAGCTAGCCTCGCTGGCGAAGGGATGGCGTTCTGTCATGCGTAAGGTCGTGTTTCGAGGCTTGGGCCTCGCGGTGGGGCTCGCGGCGCTGGCGTTTCCCACGGTTGCGCCCGAGGCGGCGATTGGTGGAGGGGAGGCCGTCGCCGAGCTGGCTTCGGCCCGTGCGCTGGGCGGCGCCGCCGATCTGACGCTTCGTTTCGTACAGGAGGATGGGCCGGAAAGCGGGCACGTCCGCGTCGAGCTCACGCCGGAGACGCGGCCGCTCACCATCATCGAGGCGCGCATGGCCGCCGAGAAGGGCTTCTTCGCGGCGCTCAACGAGCCGGGTCTCGGTGACAACCTCTCACTGGTCAGGGTGGTCGTGCGCCTGATGCCCGCCTCGCATCCCGATCCCGATGCTGCCGAGCAGGTCATCGTCTACCGCTACAAAGGCGGCCACGACTGGTCGATAACGGCCGGGGAATAGCCCTTCCTATCCATGTGAGCCGCGTTGCGGCACGAGCGCCGGCGGTGGCGATGCGGCCGAGCACTCTTTCTTTGTGATCCCGACGAGCGCCGCGAGCGTAGCCAGCACGGCAAGGGCCGAGGCCGCTGCCATTGCGGTCGAATAAGCGGCGACGAAGGCTGGCTCCAGCGCTGATCGGGCGGGGTCGCCGACCGGGGGAAGCTCGCCGAAGCGCGCTCCGGTCGGCGCGCCGTGGCGTGCGAAAATCAGCCCCGCCAGGGCGCCGAGCGTGGCGACCGCGATCAGACCCGCGACGCGGCTTGCGGCGTTGTTGATGCCGGACGCGGTGCCGGACTGCGTGTCCGGGATGGCGTTCATCACGGCCGTCGTAAGCGGCGTCACGACTGCCGCCATGCCGAGCGCCATCAGGGTGATCGGAGCAAAGACGCCAGACCAATAGTCCGCGACGTCGAGCGCGATCGCTGCGATTGCCACAGCCACGACGAACGATCCGCCGACCAGGAGATTGCGCGCGCCGAAGCGGTCCGCCAATCCGCCGGAGAGGCGCGACAGGAGGCCGATAATCAGGCTGAACGGCAGGAAGGTCAGGCCGACGGCGGATGCCCCCATGCCGCGGCGCGCGATCAGATCGAACGGCAGCATGAAAAGCACGCCGGCAAGCGCGCCGTAGAGGAACAGAGTGACGACGTTGGCTGCGACGAAGGCGCGCGCGCGGAAGAGTGGACCGGGCAGGATCGGATTGGCGGCACGCCTCTCCGCAAGCAGAAAGGCGACGAGCCCAGCCGCGGCGACGGCGAAAGCCGCCACAGCGATCGAGCCTTGCGCGGAGCTCCCGCCCGAAAGCAGCGTCAGCCCATAGGTGAGCGCGCCGAGCGACACGACCGCAAGAGTTGAGCCGAGCCAGTCAATGCGTCCGGCGCTTGGATCGCGGCTTTCAGGCACGTGCGTGAACGAGAGGATCAGCGCGGCGATGGAAAGCGGGAGATTGATGAGGAAGGTGCCCCGCCAGCTCCAAGCATCGATGACGAAGCCGCCCACCGGCGGCCCAAGCGAGGTGGTAATCGCTGCCGCTGCGGCCCAGACGCCGATGGCCCTTCCGCGCACGTCACGTGGGAACGATGCCGCGATGATGGCGAGGCCTTGCGGCACGAGGAGTGCGGCGCCAACCCCTTGTACGGCGCGCGCCGCAATCAGAATGGCGATATTCGGCGAAAATGCGCAGGCGAGCGATGCTGCGGCAAACACCGCGATGCCGGTGACGAAGACGCGTCTGCGCCCGATGCGGTCGCCGAGCGCGCCGCCAACCAGGATCAACGCGCCGAGCATTAGAGTGTAGGCGTTCACCACCCATTGCAGCTGCTGAAATTGCGCTCCGAGCTCCTTCTGGATGACGGGAAGCGCGATGGTGACGACGCTGCCGTCGATGAAGGCCATGGCCGAGGCGAGCACGGTCGCGGCGAGGACGATTCTGCCGCCGGCCCCGACGCGCACGCCTGCATCCCGCTCGGCGGCGGCGGGATGGGTCATCTACGGAAGATCGCCCGGCGGCGCAGCGGCCGATCCGAACATGGCCTCGAAGGTGGCCTTCAGGGCAGCGTCGACTTCCGCCATCGAAACGGGGATGCCGAGATCAACGAGGCTCGTCACGCCGTAGCCGGTGACGCCGCAGGGGACGATCCCCGAATAGTGATCGAGATCGGGATCGACGTTCAGGCTGATGCCGTGGAAGGTCACCCAGCGGCGCACGCGGATGCCGATCGCCGCGATCTTGTCCTCCGCCGGTCGTCCGTCGGGAAGCGGCGGCCTGTCGGGCCGGCGCACCCAGACGCCGATCCTGTCCTCGCGCCGCTCGCCGACGACATTGAAGCTGGCGAGCGTCGCGATGATCCAATCCTCGAGCGTCGCGACGTAGCGGCGAAGGTCGGGGCCGCGCTTGTTCAGGTCGAGCATCAGGTAGACCACGCGCTGGCCGGGGCCGTGATAAGTGAACTCGCCGCCGCGGCCGGTGCGGAAGACGGGGAACCGGTCGGGCGCGACGAGGTCCTTGTCCTTGGCGCTGGTGCCGGCGGTATAGAGCGGCGGATGCTCCACCAGCCAGACAAGCTCCGCCGCCTCGCCCGCGGCAATTGCGGCAGCGCGCGCTTCCATGGCGGCGACAGCCTCGGGGTAGGGGAGGAGCCCTTCCGCGACGACCCACTCAACGGGCGGGCCGGCTAACGGCGACACGTCGGCGACGGTGGAGCGTGCAAGTCGGGAAGGTTCGGGCTCAAGCCTTTGCATGGTCTACATATAGCACTGCGGGAGCCTGGCACACGCGGATCGGGGAACGATTGCCGCGCGGCGCGACTTGAATGAAAGGCCCGCCACTTGGAGGCCGGAGGCCGCTATGATCCGGAAGCTGAAATCAGGCAAATATCGCCTCTACTCGCGCAAGGTCGACCCGAAGAGCGGGAAGAGGCGGAACCTCGGCACCTTCGACACGCGCAAGGCAGCGGAGAAGCACGAGCGCGAAGTGCAGTACTTCAAGCGGCATTGAACCGCCGAACGAGAGCCTGAGATGCCGGCGAAGAAGAAGCACGCTGCGGGCAGGAAGCTCTGGTCCGAGGAGGTGACGGAGCACAGCGATGCGCTCGACCTCGAGGCGGGCGTCTTCACCAAGGAGAGCCCGCGAGCGATCGCGCTTTCCCTGAAGCGTTCGGCCGAGGAAAGCACGCGTCGGAAGGGCACGCCCTACCAGTCGGCGATGTCCATGCTCACCTTCGAGATCAATCGGGCGGGCAAGAACCTCTCTGCCGAGCGCCGCCGCGTCCTGGAAGCCGCCAAGGACGAGCTGCGGAAGGCCTTCGGGCGCGCCTGACCGGCAGTAGCCGCCCCGGCCGCCACCCTTGTGGCCGCCGGTGCCCTTTGCTACATGACCGCGCGCCGGCCTAGCCCGGTGCCAGCTCAAGCGGTCGTGGCGGAACTGGTAGACGCGCAGCGTTGAGGTCGCTGTGGGGCAACCCGTGGAGGTTCGAGTCCTCTCGACCGCACCAGCCTTCGCTGCGGAGCAGTGGAGGCTGTCGCCCCGAAGCTCCGCGACGACGGCCAAGTGAGTCCTTCCTGCTTCGGTTCGACGGGAACGGTTGTCCGTCCCCCGTTTTTGGGCCAGCCAGCCTTCTCCTGAGAGACACCCCGCGCTAGACGGTCTTCGCGGCCGCGGCGGTCGCGCGTGGAAGGACTGGCTCTTGGAAGCAGAGACGGCCACACGACCGGAGCCGAACGGCAGCCCCATCCGCGACGACGAAGGACAGGTTCGCGCCGAGTTCGTCGAGCTCGTCTCGAACACCATCAAGGCCCACGACGGCGCCGCGCTGCGGGTCCTCGTTTCCGATCTCCACGAGGCCGATCTCGGCAGTGTGCTGCACGCGCTCGAACCCGAGGAGCGCGACCAGCTCGTCCGCCTCATGGGCAACGACTTCGACTGGTTGGCGCTGACCGAGGTCGACGACACGATCCGCAGCGAGATCCTGAAGTCGATTCCGAACGAGCAGATCGCCGAAGTCGTCCGCGAGCTCGATTCCGACGACGCTGTCGAGATCATCGCCGATCTCGACAAGGAAGACCGCGAGGAGGTGCTCGCGGGGATCCCCTATGCGGAGCGCATCGCGCTCGAGCGCCGTCTCGACTATCCGGAGGAGTCGGCCGGCCGGCGGATGACCTCGCAGTTCATCGCCGTGCCGCCGTTCTGGACGGTCGGGCAGACGATCGATTTCATGCGCGAGGAACCGCGGCTCCCCGACGAGTTCACCGAGCTCTACGTCGTCGATCCGAGCTACCATTTTCTTGGGACCGTGCCGCTCGACAAGCTGCTCCGCTCGAAGCGCCCGACGAAGATCGAGGAGATCATCAACGAGGCAAAACACTCCGTCGAGGCGGACGATGATCAGGAAGACGTCGCGCGCCTCTTCGAGCGCTACAACCTTCTCTCGGTCGGCGTCGTCGACGAGTCCGGTCGGCTGGTCGGCGTCATCACCGTCGACGACATCGTCGACATCATCGAGGAGGAGGCGGACGAGGACATCAAGCGCCTCGCGGGCGTGGGCGACGAGGAGATCTCCGAGGGCGTCTTCACCGTCGTGAGGCTCAGGAGCTCGTGGCTCCTCGTCAATCTCGTCACGGCGTTCCTGTCGGCCTCCGTAATCAGCCTCTTCCAGGGCACGATCGAGCGGATCGCCATCCTCGCCATGCTCTTCCCGATCGTCGCGGGGCTCGGCGGCAATGCGGGCACGCAGACGCTGACGGTCACGGTGCGCGCGCTCGCCACCCAGCAGCTCAACGCCGGCAACACCTGGCGGCTCATCGGCCGCGAGGCGCTGGTCGGCATCTGCAACGGCGTCGTGCTGGGCTGCATTACCGGTGTACTTGTAGCCTTCATCTTCAGCCGGCCTGAGCTTGGGCTCGTCATCGCCGGCGGCATGTTCGCCAACCAGAGCGTCGCGGCGCTGGTCGGCATCATCATCCCGCTCGACTCTGGACCGGCTGGGCATCGATCCGGCGGTCGCCTCGAGCATCTTCGTCACGGCGATGACCGATGCGACCGGCTTTTTCGCGTTTCTTGGGCTGGCGACCTGGCTGTTGACGTGACGAAAGCGTGCGGCCCGGCACGGCTGGACCGCGTTAACCGTCCGCCTTAAGTCGGCGGAAACGATAACCCGGCATGAAGGGCCTTCCGGCCGATGGATCCTCGAATGCTCCTCTCCGCCTCCCGCAACGCGATCGCCGCCCTCTCTGTGTCGCTTCTCCTGGCAGGGTGCGGTGCCGCGGACCTCGCCATTCTCGGCGATTCCGACCCGCATCCCGGGGTAAACCGCGCGCATTTCATGCCGGTTCAGGGCATCGACATCTCGAAATACCAGGGCGACGTCGACTGGGCGCGCGTTCGCGATTCCGGCATCCGCTTCGCCTATCTCAAGGTTTCCGAAGGCGGCGACCACGTCGACGAGCGCTTCTACAAGAACTGGACTGCGGCTTCCGCCGCGGGCATCCCGCGCGGCGCCTACCATTTCATGTATTGGTGCCGCACCGCGAGCGACCAGGCTGTGTGGTTCACGCAGGCCGTGCCGCAGGACCCGACGCAGCTTCCACCTGTTCTCGACGTAGAGTGGAACCACGCCTCGGAAACCTGTCCGCAGCAGACGACGCCGGACGACGCGCGCGCCAAGATCGCCAAGATGCTGCAGATCATGGAGTACCACACCGGCAAGCGGCCGATCATCTATACCGACATCGCGTTCCATCGCGATGTGCTGGAGGGACGCTTCCCCGGTTACGAATTCTGGCTCAGAAGCGTCGCCGCCGAGCCCCACCAGCGCTTTTCCGATCGCCCGTGGACCTTCTGGCAATATACCTCGACCGGGCGCGTCCCTGGCATCCGCGGCGACGTCGACAAGAACGCGTTCGAGGGCGACGAGAACGACTGGCAGCTCTGGCTTCTCAGCAACGGGGTCGTCGGCGCGCCGCAAGTGAGTCTTCAGGGCGAGGGCGGGGGCGCCGGCTGAGGCGGAGGACTTCATGCCCGTTCAAGTGCGCGAGCTTGCGGCGGAAGACCACGACGCCTGGCTCCCGCTCTGGCAAGGCTATCTTACGTTCTACAAAACGTCGGTTTCCGATGCGGTGACCGAGACGACGTGGCAGCGGATCGTCGATCCGTTTGGCACGATCTGCGCCTTCGGTGCCTTCGACGAAGCGGGACGGATGATCGGCTTCGTCCACTACCTCTTTCACCCGGTGACCTGGTCGGAGACAGATCGCTGCTATCTGGAGGACCTTTTCGTCGATCCGGCGGCGCGGGGGACGGGCGCGGGGCGGGCGCTGATCGAAGCTGTCTACCGCGCGGCCGACCAGATGGGCGCGGACCAGGTTTATTGGCTGACGGCACACGACAACGCCACGGCGCGGCGGCTTTACAACCGCATTGGCCGCGCCACACCCTTCATGAAGTATCAGCGGTGAAGCCGCTGCCGATCCGCGGCGTGTTGGAGACCGCGATCTATTCCGATGACCTCCGGCGCGCGCATGGCTTCTACGGCGGCGTGCTCGGGCTGAAACGCGTGCTCGATACGCCGCGCATGCTGACCTACGAAGTCGCGCCGGCGCAGGTGCTTCTCGTCTTCAAGCGTGGCGCCACACGTGAGGACAGCGAGACGAGCGGCGGCCTCGTGCCCGGCCATCATTCTGAGGGGCCGGCGCATTTCGCGTTCGCTATCGACGCGGCCGACTATGACGCGTGGAAGGCAACACCTTGAAGCGTCCGACGTCACAATCCGCAGCGAAGTCGACCTGGCCGCCGGGCGGAAAAAGCCTCTACTTCGACGATCCGGACGGCAACGTGGCAGAGTTCGCGACGCCAGGGCTCTGGCCGAATTACTGAGCTAGGAGGTGGATTCATAAACCCGTAGCCGCAGGCGGATGCAGGCGCGCTTGATGACGGCGAGGTAGAAGTCCACCGGGAAGCGGTCGTCGCATCGCCAAATCACGAGGGCAGTTCGTAACCCGAAGCGGTCGCTGTCTTTCAAACCGGACGTGCGGAAGGCGCAGCTGTCGTGCCACCGCTCACGGCCGCGCTGATCGATAGAGGAGCGCAGCGGCACAGAGGACAAGCAATCCACCGGCCGCAAGACTGGCCATGGCGATGCGGAGCCCGAAATCACTTGCGAGAAACCCCAGCAGCGCCGGGCCGAAGAAGAAGCCGGAGTAGGCAATGACACCCACCGTGGCTACTGCGGACGCACGCCGCTGCGCCCCCGCCCGCTGACCCGCGAGGCTGAGAGCCGCGGGCGCAATGACTGAGGAGCCGACTGCGGCAAGGAGGGTGCCGGTCGCAGCGCCGGCTGTCTGGGACGCTGAAGCTAGTATGAAACTACCCGGAACTATGAGCGCACCGCCCAAAGCTATCGTCGCGATCGCGTTGAGGCGTCTGCCAAGCGCATGTGCCGTGAGCCGCCCGGCCGCGACCCCAAACCCCACGGTCGCCGGAGCAATGCTGGAGACTTGAGGCGGCGCGGCCATCAGACGTTCAAGGAAGAGTGCGGTCCAGGACTGGAGGCCGTTTTCAGTCAGAAATGCAATAGCGGCGACGATACCGAGTCCAAAAAGCCACGCGTTCAATGGGCGCCGCTGCGGACGCTCCGTCCTCGGTGGCGTAGCCTGAGCGCGACGCAGGGCGCCCAGTGCGAGCACAAGACCTGTGATCAGAACCGTCGCGAGAATCGTGACAGGGCCGAATCCAAGACCCCGGGCTTGACCCACCACAAGCGCGGCCATGACGTAGATGATTGCGAAGCTCCCATGAGCGAGCTGCATGTAGTTCTGATCGGTGCGCTCTTCGGCTGCCGATACGGCGGTATTCATGCTGACGTCCATGAGGCCCGAGCAGGCGCCGAGAACCGTCAGAGCTAATGCCAGGAGTGAAACCGAGCTCGCCAAGGAAGGCAGCAATGCCGATGCGGCGAAGAGCGCGATGCTTATCGGCAGGATGTTCGAAGATCCCGGCGGTCGTTAAGGCGCCCCCCTACGACCATTGCGGGAATCGCGCCGAGCGGGACGCAGAGGAGCGCGCCACCGAGCGCTGCGTCGCTGGCGGCCGTGGCGAGCTGCACAGCAGGTATGGTTGCGCCCCAAGCGCCCCAGAAAAGGCCCATCATCGCAAATCCCATCAGAGGCGCGCGTATGGCCCGAAAACTCAATGGCTGTCCTCCAGAGCGGCACACACCTCACATGAGGTGCCGACGGCTTATGTATCCTGCGCGATAGCGGCGCCAACTCGCGAAAACCGAGGTGTTCATTTCATGGATGAAACGACATTCGAATGGTCGGATCTGCGCCTCTTTCTGGCGGCAGCGCGGGGTGGAGGACTGGCGCGTGGGGCGGCGCTGTCGGGTACCAGCGCGCCAACGCTCGGCCGACGGATGCTCGCCCTCGAAGCGGCGCTGGGTGAAAGATTCTTTGACCGCTTGCCACGAGGTTATCGTTTGACGGCGGCTGGCCGCGCTCTCGTGGCCGATGCAGAGGCCATCGAGGAACGCGCCCGGTGGATTGCGCAGCGGTTCAGGAGCCGGGACGCAGAGCTACCTGTCTGCATCTCGACGGATCCCTGGACCAGTCGTTTCCTGGCTGCGCGGATCGACCGTCTTTGCGGGGGGCCGCGCCTCGTCCTGATGTCTTCCGACCACTGGCACGATATCGCGCGCCGCGAAGCGACGATTGCACTGCGCGACCGGCTTCCGGTTGAACCCGGGCTCGTCGCGAAGCGAATTGGCGCTATGGGCTTTGCCTCTTACGCTCGACCATCGGCACCCAGACGATGGATAGTCCTGCCGCACGAATCGCGCGCGCCCGAGGATGCATCACTTGCGGACGCCGCACTCCAGGCGACAAGTCCGCCGGATGTCGTGGAAATGGTGCGAAGCGGTGCCGGCATGGCAACTCTGCCGGTCTTTGTCGGCGACGGCGATCCGCTGCTGGAACGCGTCAGCGACCCTAAGACGACATCCAAGAAGCCGGTCTTTCTCATCGTCCATCCGAAGGAGCGCGAACGCGCTTCCGTCCGCAGCGTAATGACAAAGCTCGCGTCGGTTTTCGCGGCAGATCGGGACATTTTGGTCGGAAGATAACTGGCATCGCATCGGTTCGCCAACTGCAACGGCTCTCGGTAATCTCACGTTGTGCGAAAACCTGTGACGTCTGTCTTTGGCGCTTCTCTGGCTTTCAGAGCCGCGTCCGCGACGTCGGCGATGCATCCAAAAGCAGACGCGAGTCCGACCTGATCGTTCTCACGGTTTCATGAGTACATGGCCTACCGCCCCAACCTCCCCCTCATGGAGCGGTCGAAATTTTATCAGGTGTGGGAAATTTCGGGGGGCCATCGGAGCGCGCTACCTCTCCTGAAGCTCTTTCCGCTTCGCCGCAAGAACCGCGACCTCTCCAAGGGATTTGTGCTGTGTCGGCCGTCTCGGCCGGCGTTGCGCGCGTTGCGATTGCGGTCTTGCTGTTCGGGCGGCATGGTGATTGCCGAAAGGCGGTTTCCATGCTCCCGAATGCTCCGCGCACGTTCGATTTCGGCCTAGGCGCAACCGCCGACATGCTGCGCGACACGGTCGCAAGTTTTGCCTCTGACAAGATCGCGCCGCTGGCGGAGAAGATCGACCGCGAAGACTGGTTTCCGCGTGAGCTCTGGCCGGAGATGGGAGCGCTCGGGCTGCACGGCATAACGGTTTCCGAAGATGATGGCGGCGCCGGTTTCGGCTATCTCGAGCATTGCGTTGCCATGGAGGAGGTCTCCCGCGCCTCCGGCTCGGTTGGGCTCTCTTACGGCGCGCATTCCAATCTCTGCGTGAACCAGATTTTCCGCTGGGGCCGGCCGGAGCAGAAAGAGCGCTATCTGCCGAGGCTCATTTCCGGCGAGCATCTTGGCGCTCTGGCGATGTCGGAGGCGGGCGCCGGCTCTGACGTGGTCTCGATGCAGCTTCGCGCCGACCGGAGTGGCGACCGCTACATCCTGAACGGCTCGAAATTCTGGATCACCAACGGACCGCAAGCCGACACGCTCGTCGTCTACGCCAAGACCGATCCCTCGGCCGGCGCGCGCGGCATCACCGCGTTCATCGTGGAGAGGGGGTTCAAAGGTTTTTCTGTCGCGCAGAAGCTCGACAAGCTCGGTATGCGTGGATCGGAAACGGGCGAGCTCGTCTTCGAGGACTGCGAGGTGCCGGCAGAGAACGTGCTCGGCAAGGTGGGGGAGGGCGTCAAGGTGCTGATGTCCGGGCTCGACTACGAGCGCACCGTGCTTGCGGCAGGGCCGCTCGGACTGATGCAGGCGGCGCTCGACGTGGTCATCCCCTACGTGCACGAGCGCAAGCAGTTCGGCCAGCCGATCGGCGCGTTCCAACTGATGCAGGGCAAGCTCGCCGACATGTACGTGACGCTGAACGCGGCGCGCGCCTACGTCTATGCCGTGGCCAAGGCCTGCGATCGTGGCGAGACGACGCGCGAGGATGCGGCTGGTGCCATCCTCTTTGCCTCGGAGAAGGCGACGCAGGTCTGCCTCGACGCCGTCCAGTGCCTCGGTGGCAACGGCTACATCAACGGCTACCCGACCGGGCGGCTGCTCCGTGACGCGAAACTCTACGAGATCGGCGCCGGGACCAGCGAGATCCGCCGCATGCTGATCGGGCGGGAGATATTCGACAAGACGGGTTAGGCGAAGCTGGTTTTCAGGGCTGTTGAACTGCCGGGTTGGGTTTTCGCCGAATTTGTCCCATACGGAGCGCCGCCGGGAACCGCGGGGACGCGCCCGTGAAGCGCAAGCTCACAACCATTCTTTTCGCCGACGCGCAGGGTTACTCGACGCTGATGGCAAGCGACGAGGCGGCGACGCTTGAGCGTTTGAACCGCTATCGCACCATCATGGGCGGGCTCTTCGACCGCCATGACGGGCGGCAGATCAACACCTGGGGCGACGCCGTCATCGCCGAGTTCGCGAGCGTGGTCGAGGCGGTCCGCTGTGCGGTCGAGATCCAGGAGTCGCTTCAAACCGAGAACCACAGTCTGTCGAAGGAAAAGCAGATGTGGTTTCGCATCGGCATCAATCTCGGCGACGTGATGATCGACAGGGACGACCTCTATGGCGACGGCGTCAACGTCGCGCAGCGGCTTCAGGCCTTGGCGGAGCCGGGCGGGATTATGGTGTCGGGCACAGTCTACAGCCTCGCCCATAAGCAGCTCGCGCTTGCCTTCGACTTCGCTGGCGATCAGCGGGTCACCGACGCGGGCGAGCGCGTGCCGAGCTACAAGGTGCGCATGAGCGGCCGCAACGATCCGGAGATCGTGGTGCAACACGCGCCCGATGCGCGGGCGGAGGCGCCGCCGGCTCAGCCGACCTCGGCGATCACGCGCATCGCTTCGCTGATCGAAGGTGCGCTCGGCTGGCTTCAGCACCAGCCGCGGCGCGTCCGTGTGGCGGCCGGCGTGATCGCCTTCCTCTTCGCGATCAACGTGCTCTTCGACGGGCTGGCGAAGCCGTGGTTCATCTATCCGTCGATACCGCTCGCGCTCCTGATCTACCTGCACTATCGCCGCGGGCAGAAGCCGCTGCGCACGGATGGCCACCGCCGCGAGCGAGCCGCCCGCAGGCGCTGAGGCATGCCCGCGCTCCAGCTTCATCCGCTCACGCCGGAACGCTGGGACGACCTTGTCGATCTTTTCGGGCCTGAGCGCGGCGCCAATTCCGGCTGCTGGTGCATGTGGTGGCGGATGCCGCGAAGCGAGTGGAAGATCGTACCGCGCGAGGAGAAGCGCGACCGGTTCCGCGCACTGGTCGAAGCCGGCCCGCCGCCCGGTATTCTCGCCTACGAGGGCGAAAAGGCAGTCGGCTGGTGCGCGATCGGCCCGCGCGCGACATTGCCGCAGATGAACCGGTCGCGTGTCGCCGCGCCGTACAAGGATATCGAGGGAGTGTGGGCAGTGAACTGCTTTTACATCCGCGCCGGCCACCGCGGGCAGAGCCTGATGCGGCGGCTTCTCGACGGCGCCGTCGCCTTCGCGCGGAAGGAGGGTGCCACCGTGGTCGAGGCCTGTCCGATCGAGACGGATCGGAAGCTCATCTGGGGGGAGGGCTATGTCGGCATCGCCTCGGTGTTTCGCGCCGCAGGCTTCGAGGAGGTGGCGCGCCGTTCGCCGACGCGCCCGCTGATGCGGAGGGCGATTTCAGGACGCGCGGGCAAACGGACGGCCGAGGAGGCAAAGCGGCGATGACGCTCACGGTGAAGGCGAACGGCGCCGAAATTCCGGTCATGGGGTTCGGCACATGGGAGCTCCGGGGCGGAACGGCCGTCCACGCGGTCGAAGCGGCGCTCGACGCCGGCTATCGCCACCTCGACACCGCGGCGATGTATGGAAACGAGAGCGAGGTCGGGGAGGCGATCGCAAACCACGCGACGCCGAGGCAAGAGATATTCGTCACCACCAAGGTTTGGGCGAGCGAGGCCGGCGACGGGCCATTCCAGCGCTCGGCGGAAGCGAGCCTGAAGCGGCTAAGGCTCGACATGATCGACCTTCTTCTCATCCATTGGCCGAGCACGTCGGTGTCCCTGGAGGAGCAGATCTTCGCGCTTTGCGACAGCAAGCGCCGCGGCCTCACCCGGCACATCGGCATCTCAAATTTCTCGGTGCGCCAGGTCGAGGAGGCGGTTGCGCTGGCCGACGCCCCGATCGTGACGAACCAGATCGAGCATCATCCCTGGCTCGACCAGAGCGCGCTCTTCGAGGCCTGCCGCAAGCACGATATCTCGATCACTTCCTACTCTCCCCTTGGCAAGGCACGGCGCCTCACTCACCGCGTCATCACCGAGATCGCGGATGCGAAAGGGAAGACCCCGGCGCAAATCGTTCTCCGCTGGCAAATCCAGCACCCGATGAACATCGCGATCCCGCGCTCCTCCGAGCCCAAGCGCATCGTCGAGAATTTCGGCGTCTTCGACTTCGAGCTGGCGCCGGAGGAGATGCGCCGGATATCCGCCTTGGGCAGGTGATCCCGGCGCTAGGCGCCGGCCGGATACGAACCGAACCGTTCGCGCGACCCGGCAGAGTGACAGTCAATGGATGTCAACATCAGCCTCAATTCCCGGCGCTTCTTTCGATAAAGTCACAGCCGGATACCACATATCTATAGGTCTTTTCGATGTTTCTTACGACTCGACATTTCGTTGCTGGCCTAGTGTTGATAGCCTGTGACGTCTCTACTATGGCACCGCCGGCTTGGTCTCAATCAAAGCAGGAACGATATGCGGAGCTGTTGATGATTCAGGAGCAAGTCAACGATCCTGACCCGCTTATGCGCCTGCTCAACTTTCAAGAGATCGTTGCCGAAGGCGATCGGCTCAAGACCGAGCTTGCCGTCCGGACGGCCATGGCAATCGAGGATCCCCGGCTTAGAAGCGCCGCCATGCTCGCCTATCTTGGCTATGTCGACCTGGTGCCGTTCGATTGGGCCCTTCCGAGCGAGGTGGAGACGGCCGTGAAGAAAGACAGCGGCCACGTCCAGGGTGCATTAGGCTTCGTGTACCAGGATCATGAGGGCGCCGGCGGCAAGATGCCCATTCTGTTCGAGAATCTGAGCGAGGATGGCAGCTTCAACGTCTACGCAATGATGCGGCTGGACCGGAAGGACGATCAATTCACAGGCGAAGGCCGTGTGCTAGGCGACAGGCTCGTCTTTCGAACCAAGGTGCACATGGCAAGGTCAAGCGCCCCCGTCTGTGACTTCGACATCACGCCGACCGCTGAGCTGGAGCTGCGGGGAACGGTCACCTGCGAGGGGTATAATTGGGGCGGACCGATGTCGATCTCCGCCGCTATGTTCTAGCTAACCTCCGACGACGAGGAAGTCGATACCTTGAAGCCGAATGTCCTTGCCGGCCGCGGGCACCAAGGTGAGTTTGAACTCGGTCGAGCCTGCGGGGTGCAAACTGGCACACAAGCTCGCGGGCATCATCGCCTCCGTCACATATTCTGACGATTGCGAGCGGACCTGAGCCGGCCGCGGCCTCGACGATGACCTTGTCAACAGGTCGGTCGTCGGTGTCCATTCGAAGCTCCAGCCCGGTGGTTGATACCGGGCCCCGACTGCGCACAAGCAACACGACACGGCCGCTCTTCGCTGCAAGCACAAGCGGCTGCCCCTGATCGAGGAACGCCTCGATGCTTCCGCCGGGCCTGATCAGCCCGTCGAGAACGGCGACATCTTGCACGCTTCCGCGCGGTTTCGCGTGAGCGGCTGACCCCGCTGTCTCCGTCTCGACTGCAGCCAATGCGGCGGCGATCAGGTCGAAGCGGAGGGCAATCCCCGTCTCGGTCTCCGAATCCACCTCAACTAGCATCGCGATTGGGCGGTCACCCGCCATGACAACGCCGCCGCTCATTCCTTTCTGCAGAGTGCCGGAGCCGGCGGCCGCGCCGATGGCGATGGTTCCGCCTCCGGCCGAGTTGCGCGTGCTTACAAGCCTCTCCACCTGGATCGTCTGCTGACCGTCGACGGGCGTGGCTACGGACAGAACGCCGTGTGTCCAATTGGAGATGAAGTAGTCCAGTGGGACACTGGAGAGGCGCGATAGCGAGCAGCCTTCGTCCGCAAGCACGCCTTCCACGTGCAGGAAGGCGAGGTCGAGACCGGGATCGGGAGCGACGGGCTGGCTGGTCGCCAGCACACGATCGTGGCGGTCAATCGCATTTGGCGCCACCAGCTCGTGCGCGCTGTCCTCAATCACGTGGCGCGGCGTCGCTATGCGGCAATCGCCCGCCTGATCACGGAAAAGCCAGCCGACCCCGTGTTCGCCATCTTCGCGCTGCAGCAGGATGACCTCGGCGTGTGCGAAGCCCGTCTCAAGCGTCACCAGCAGCATCGTCAGAATCGTCAGCCAGCGGCTGAGCCTTTGGAGCCGCCGCGGGCTCAGCAGCGTCCGCTGCGAGTAGCGGTTCGCGATTTTCCGGCTCATGTGGTTTCTCCCCATTCACGGCGTCGCCCTTCCGCTCTTCCATGATCAACAGTGTCACCATGGCGGCCGTCAGCGGAAGGAACGCAAAGCCGATCGCAATGATCACCTGCAGCCTGAGAAGGTTTGGGTCGTTCAGTGCCTGCGTGAAAGTGCCGATCTCGATACGGCTCGCCAACACCGAGTCGCCTGGTTGGGTGATCATCAAGGTCGGAGCGTCGGTCGATAGCTCTGCATGCAAGTATCCTTCCTTGTCGACCGTCGCGAAGCCGAAGAGCGCGGTGCGCTCGGTCCCCTCGGATGACGCATTCCTGTCCTCGTCGGTCCACATGCGTCCGCCGGCAGGGAGCGGGATCGGATCATCGTAGGCGGGATAGAGGGCGCCGCCGCGTCCGAAGATTCCGAGATCGAGCGTTCTACCGAAAACGTGCAGTGTGCCCGACAGCAGGATGCCGCCGGTTTCAGGCTGCGGACTGAACCAGCCGCCTATCGCACCGGGTCCCCAGACCGGAAGGCGAACGGCCGTCATATCTTTGCAATCCTCGGCGTTGCGAACGAAGACGAGGTCGGTCGGCTCGGAAGCATCGCCCGGTGGAGATTCGCTCGTGTTGAATACCGTCTCGCGGTCCTGCGTGCGGACGACGCCGGTTCCACTGACGACCACAACAAGCCGCGGCTGCATCAGGTATTGAACTTTGGTGCGCGCATCGGGAATGAGGTCTCCTTCCGCGCAACGGCCGACCAGGTCGGCCGGGCCTGAGTTCACAAAGAGCCCCTCGGTGGGAAATGCCGCCAGGCGCGCGTTCGCGACGGTGAACTCTATCGTCTCCGTACGCGCGTCGATGATCGTCAGCGTGTCCGGCTCCGGCAGTCGTGCGACGACAAACCAGAAGAGGCCGGTGCACAAGAGCGCAGGCACAAGCGCGTAGCCAAGTCGGCGAAACGCCGAGCGCCTGGCATCCGCGAATATCAGCCCTCTCAGGCGTGTGCTCGCTCGGGGGGAGGTCACTCAAGGAGTATTGGGTAACGACTTTTCTGGGTCGAGCCGGTCAGGCTGCGCACCTCGATGACGAGGCGATACTCGCCGGCAGCGAGCGCGTGCGTGCCGCTGATTGCACACACCTGCGAATAGGCGAGCTTTGCACCCCCTGGAGGCGTCTCGCAGGCGACAGGCTCTGTGACAGCGGCATCACCCTTCTCGATCCACGCCCTCGTGCGGCCGCGACTCACGATCACCTTCACCAAGAGCGGCAGGGTCTTCTGCTCTTTGTCGAAGACGGCTGGCACGATGCGCTTGTCGAGCGTTCGCCGGCAGTCATCCGTCATGGTCGCGGTAATAAGGAAGTCGCTCCCGCGATATTCCTGCAGCAGCTTGGGGTACTTGGTTTGAATATCGACCGAGGGATAGGTCTCGAAGGGGCCTTTTGCTGCATAGAGGTTTGAGGCCCAGTAGCGTCCGTCCGCCGTGGTCATCTGGATGCAGATATGACTCGCGTCATTGTCGCCGCTCGTAGCCAGATAGACTGAGTTGACGTTGAGCTTATCGCTTGGGTTCTCATAAGCGATGCTGGCAAGCATGTTGCCGCTGACCTTGGTGTTCCCGGAGAAGTTCTCGTTGAACGCACGTCCGGAATCGACCAGTTCAAGTCGATCCTGCGCGGAGGCACGACCCGGAACCGCCATCCCGACGTAGAGGGTGAGACCGAGAAGGAAACCCAGCCCGAATCCCCCGGTGCCGCCAATGTGCTTCATCACCTTGGCTCCCTACGCCTTACGATCATAGTATCGGTGCAAAACGGTATTGTGACAAGCACAAGTAGTGCCTGTAGGCCTGTGTTTCTGGATCGGGAACATTGCCTCCGCGTGGTGGCCACGCCGACCGCAGACGCTGATCCAATCGCGACCGCCGATGTCGTGAGACCGCTTGCGGGCGAAAGGCGTCCGCGCGAAGGCTGAGCGCGCCCGGTTTCGCTTTGAGTCCCCACCCTGGTCACCAACGTCCGCCACCCGATCTGGCTGCCCGCCGCCACGCAGAAGGGGGCGTGGGCGTTCGCCGTGCTTTATTCGGTGGAATCGATCAGCCGCGCGTCGCTCTCCTCGATCGTGCCTATCCAGGCCTACGACCTTCTGAAGAACAAGCAGGAGGTCAGCCTTCTCTATTTCGCGATCGGTGTCGTCGGCATCACGGCAACCCTCTATGCGCCGGCACTCTTCCGCTCGATCCCGCGCCGCTTCGTCTATACAGCCGGCGCGCTGACGCTCGTTGCCGCCAGCGCCGCGCTTGCCACGAACACCCTTCCCGGCCAGGCGGTTGGCATGTTCCTGCGCGTGTTCGGCGCGGCCACGCTCGCCATCGTGCTCAACCTCTACATCATGGAGTACATCCCGAAGCAGGGCGTGGTGCGGGCAGAGTCGCTTCGACTCGCGCTGTCGACGATCTCTTGGAGCGCCGGCCCTACGTTCGGTGTCTGGCTCTATGTCCGCTTCGGGCCGCTTGCGCCCTATCTCTGGAGCGGGCTCTGGGCGCTGATCCTGATCGCGATCTTCTGGTACTTCCGGCTCTCGTCGGGCACGGCGATCTCGCCGGGCCCGCTCAGGCCGGTCGATCCGATCGCGAACATCAGGCGTTTTGCGGCGCAGCCGCGCATGCGGCTGGCCTGGCTCATCGCCTTCGGCCGCTCCTGCTACTGGGCAACGTTCTTCATCTACGCGCCGATTCTCATGGTGGCGACGGGCGAAGGGAAGCTCGCGGGCGGCATCGTGGTGTCACTCGGCAACGTGCTGCTTCTCTTCGCGATCGGGTGGGGCCGACTTGGGAGTCGCATCGGCGTGCGTCCGGTCGTGGTGCTCGCCTTCATGGCGACGGCGGTGAGCGCATTCCTTGCCGGCCTTGCCGGTGAAGCGCATCCCTGGAGCGCCGCTTTGCTCCTCCTCGTCGGCACGCTCTTCGCAGTGGCTCTCGACGCGGTCGGCAGTTCACCCTTCTTGCGTGCCGTGCACGCCTACGAGCGCCCGAGCATGACGGCTGTCTATCGCACCTATCTCGACATGTCCGAGCTGGTGCCGCCGTTGGCCTATTCGGTGATACTGGGTTTCACCGGCCTTGGCGGGGTCTTCGCGGCGCTTGGCGTCTTCTGCGCTGTCTGCGGCTGGCTCTCCTGGCGCCACCTGCCGCGCTCGATGTAGGGAGCGGGTCCGGTGCTCCGCCGTTTTCTCTAAGTCTCGGAAGAGGCCGTGGGCGAGGCCGTGTAGGCGATCTACTTTGCGACGCGGAGCTGCGAAATCTGCTCGCCGATCGCTTGGAACGTCGGAACGAGGTCATCCACATTCGCGATGTCGAAGTAGGTGCTGGTGCTGCTGGCGCAGTCGCTAAGCAGGCTCGCATTCCCCTCCTGGAGGCGAACGGTATAGAGCGTTACTCCGGCATCCTTGACTGCCTGGCAGGCGAGCTTCGTGCGGGCGTCAATGGTACTTGTCCAACTTGTCCAGCGGTTCTGCGTGTTGTCGCCGTCCGTGATCAGCACCATGTATTTCGTCAGATTCTCCGTGCCCCATGGCTCGGCTTCGGTGAATGGCTCCTGGTCGGAAAGGAGCGCGAGGCCCCAGGCAAGCCCGATGGTGATATTGGTGTTGCCGGCCGGCGACATCGCGCTGACCTTCGAATAGAGCGTCGTAAAGTTGTCCGTCAGAGGCTGTATGTCGGCAAGGCTCGAGCTGCTGCAGATCGCTCCTGGATACTTGGTCGCGCTCGACGTCACAGCCGTGTCGTCGACGTCGTAGGGCTGGTCGCGGTCTGTGATGCAACCGCTCCAGAACAGGTTGACGATCCAGTTGAGCGTCGTGAACCAGCTTGCGGATTTGTAGGACGTGGGTACCCGCACGTAGACGTCGAACGGCACGATTCCGACCTTCGCCAGCCCCGCGTCCGATCCGGACAGCTCATCGAGCAGCGCGTCGGCCGCATCCTTCAAGGCCGTCATTCGACCGTGGCTACCCATCGAGCCGGTATTGTCGAGAACGAGCATCACTTCGACTTTGCCGGTGCCCCAATAGACTTGCGAGGTCGCCGTGGGGCTGAATTCGTGGAAGCCGGCCACGGAGGTCAGGCTGGCGGGAACAGTGCCCTGCGCGGTCAGCTTGAGCGTGCTTCCGTCCTTGGAAAAGGAGGTGATGTCGAAATCGAAGCCGTCCGGAAGCATGGACGCCATGTAGTCGGCGGTGAGCGCTTTCAGCGCGCCGACGTCGGAGCTGTCCTTGGCGGTGTGGGCCACGGCCAAGAGAGCCGAGTCGGCCGCGTTCTGAAGCTCCGTGTATGTCTTGGAGACGCGCGCGTAGTCGAGCGCCGCGCCCATGATGAGGAGGAGCACGACGGAGCAGACCGCGAACAGGATCGCGATCGATCCGCGTTCGTCGCGAGCGAAGGAGCGGATGCGGATCAGTCGAAGCATCGCGCTCATCCTTGCCGCATGACCAGCGTTAGTCCGATGCGCCGAGAAGCTGGACCGGATAGCTGCCGGTTCCGGTGGCGCAATCGCTGAGCACGATCTGCGCCTTGTCGCTGGCAAGCTCGGTGAAATAGTAAGAGCCGGTCGGACAGCTGTCGGGCCGAGTTCCGACAGGATCACCCATCACCACGGGAACCTCGACCCCTCCAGAGTCGACAACCCGAATGCCTCCGCCGCTTTCCTGCTGCCCGAAGAAATTTTCCGCGCGCGCAAACGATGCGATGAGGATCAGCGTCGTGAGCGTCACCAGAAAGGCGACTCCAGAGGGGCGGCGCGCTGTCAGTGCCGAGTGCAATGTCACGATATTGCTCCTGGTCCGATCACGAATTGCAAGCAATTTGGCCGAAACCTTTGACGATTTGGAAAAAACCGGGACGAGTGCTTAAGGGAATTTGCACGTGAGGGGTTAAAGAACGGAAAACCCATTCAGGTAGCTGTGAAGGGGCGAGAATTCCGCGCGGTTTGACGATAAGGAAGCGCGGGCAGTCATCGAGCTCAGCCCGCTGCGGTGGTCAATCTCTCGGCGGGAGAACGAGCGCCGGGAGGGCAAATTGCCGCCGGCCCAGCGCGAAGACCACGACAAGCGTCAGCACGATGAGCAGCCAGGCGCTGGCGAACCAGCCGAGGAACCCGACGGAGAAAAAGAAAGCGCGCTGGCCGAGGCTGAAATGGTAGCCCGCGAGCACGCTCATATGCACAGCCCGGTCGACCGCGAGCGCCGAGTCTTCGCTGCCTCTCTCCGCGGCAGGCGGCACTGCGCCGACCAGGATCGAGGTGTAGTTGAAGAACCGGTAGGACCAGCCGAACTTGAAGAAGGCGTAGGCGTAGATGGCCAGGAGGCCGAACGCTTTCGCCTCCCATGCGATGGATGACGTCGTGAGCGGGATCGGGAGCCGCTCGACCGCGCTGATCACGTCATCCGACGTGGTCAGGAAGGCGAAGGCCACGCCGATTGCGAGAAGCGAGGTGGAGGCGAAGAAGGCGGTGCCGTTCTGCAGGCCGGCAACGATCGACGTGTCCACGATGCGGGCTTCGCGGCGCGACAGCATCTCCATCCATATCCGCCGCTGCCGGTTCATAGCGGCCGTCGGCGTGCGTCCGCGCCAGGGGCTCATGTCGACGAGCCAGGAATAGCCCGCCCAGCTCACCACGAAGACGGCATACGCTATCCAGTCGAGCGGCTGAAATCCGACATGCCTGTGCCCCGCGACGAACCTGCCGGAGGTGGCGTGCATCTGCAAGCTTCAGCAGTTCCGGAGCGCGATAAAACGCCGTAGTCTGAGTTCGGGTTTGGAGGGCGCGCTTGGCGGTTATCAAAACGGAGACGGTCGATCCGGCCCTGCCGCCGGAGAACGCGGAGGCATGGACTCGCCTCATTGACGACTATCGCGCGCTCCGCATCAACGTGGCGCGAGGCGGACCGGAGCGAGCGCGCGAGCGCCACGTCCAGCGCGGCAAGCTCTTGCCGCGCGAGCGCGTCGCCGGCCTGCTCGATCCGGGCTCGCCGTTCCTGGAGCTTTCTCCGCTTGCCGCGCACGACATGTACGACGACACGATCGCCGGCGCGGGCATCATCACGGGAATCGGGCGTGTCGCCGGGCGTCTTGTCATGGTCGTGTGCAACGACGCGACGGTAAAGGGCGGCACGTACTATCCGATGACGGTGAAGAAGCATCTCCGCGCGCAGGAGATCGCGCTCGAGAACCGGCTGCCTTGCATCTACCTCGTCGACTCGGGTGGGGCGAACCTGCCGCACCAGACCGAGGTCTTCCCCGATCGCGAGCATTTCGGCCGCATCTTCTTCAACCAGGCGAAGATGTCAGCGGCGGGCATTCCGCAGGTCGCCTGCGTCATGGGCTCATGCACGGCGGGGGGCGCCTACGTGCCGGCGATGTCGGACGAGACGGTAATCGTGAAGGGCGAGGGGACGATCTTCCTCGCCGGTCCGCCGCTCGTCAAAGCCGCGACCGGCGAGATTGTCTCTGCGGAGGAGCTCGGCGGCGCTGAGGTACACACCCGCCGCTCCGGCGTCGCCGACCATTATGCTCTCGACGACGGGCATGCGCTCGCGATCGTGCGCGGGATCGTCTCCAATCTTGGCGCTCCGGCAGGAGCTAATGCGGCCGCCGCGTACGCCGAGCCGCTCAATCCGCCGTCGGAGCTTGAAGAAGTCGTGCCGGTCGACCTTCGCCGGCAGTACCATGCGCGCGCGTTGATAGCGCGGCTCGTCGACGGCTCTGATCTCTCCGAGTTCAAGGCGCTCTATGGCGACACGCTTGTTACCGGCTTCGCTGCAATACAGGGCATGCGCGTCGGCATCATCGCCAACAACGGCATCCTCTTCTCCGAGTCCGCGCTGAAGGGCGCGCACTTCATCGAGCTCTGCTGCCAGCGGAAAATCCCGCTCCTCTTCCTGCAGAACATCACCGGCTTCATGGTCGGCGCAGCTTACGAGGCCGGGGGCATCGCCAAGGACGGTGCGAAGCTGGTCTCCGCGGTCGCCTGCGCGGCAGTGCCCAAGATCACGCTCATCGTCGGTGGCTCCTACGGCGCGGGAAACTACGGCATGTGCGGTCGCGCCTTCGGGCCGCGCTTCCTTTTCATGTGGCCCAACGCGCGCATCTCGGTGATGGGCGGGGAACAGGCGGCCTCCGTGCTTGCCACGCTTCGGCGCGACAACGTCGAGGCGGAAGGCGGGACGTGGTCGGCGGAGGAGGAAGAAGCGGCCAAGGCGCCGATCCGCGCGCGCTACGAGGCAGAAGGAAACCCGCTCTATGCGACGGCGCGGCTTTGGGACGACGGCATCATCCTGCCGTCGGAGACGCGCGATGTGCTGGGCCTGGCGCTGGGCGTCTGCGCCAACGCGCCGGTTAAGGAGACGATGTTCGGGGTTTGGAGGATGTGAGGAACGGACGAGTGGTCTGTGGTCTTGGCTTGCAGAGAACCTTGTCGCGCTAACCGCTGTCGTTGGCGGTATCGGCTCTTTCTGGAGATGGCTTTCCGACCAAAAGGTCGACCGCACCGCAAGGCGGGAGAAACGTTATTGGGAGCTACTGGATATTTCCATCGGCCGCGGCGAGGATATGGGTCAGATCTTTATCCAGCGCCAAGCAGCAGCCATGGTAACGCTCCTCCGTTACGAAGAATATTCGGACATTACGGAGCTATTCTTGAACACAGCGCTAGAAAAACCAGAATCTCCTTGGACGAAGCAGCATCGGGATTTGATCTCTCGAATTTTGGCTAAGCTATCTGCACGCGCATAAGCATCCGGGGGGCGGCTCACCCGACCAGCTCATCAACAGTCACCTTAAGCGCGGCGGCCAAATCCTTGAGCACGCCGATGCGCGCTTCTTTCTTGCCGCTCTCGATCTCCGAGAGATAGGCCTGCGTCACGCCAACGGTCTTGGCGAGCGCGGCCTGCGTCAGCCCGCGCTTCTTGCGCCAGAACGCGAGCGGGGTCGGCGCGTCCAGGTACTCTTCCATCTCCGCAGAGGTGATGAGTTCCTCTTGTCCTGCTGCAATCCGCGCGAGGCTTCGTTCGGCCACAAGGACGTCCTCGGCGTCCTCAAGGGCGCTAAGCAGCGCGTCGTACTCGTGCTTCGGCAGCACCACCATTTCCGCGCCCTCGGGCGTCTTGATGATCTGAGGCTTGTTCATCGGCCGATCCTCATCGATAGGCTGATCCGCGCGGTGCGACCCGGTGGACGATCAGTTGGCTGCTGCTGAGCGAATAAAGGATGCGCCAGTCTCCAACTCGAAGCCGAAAAGCATCCTGTCCCTTGAGAGCGGTCACGTTGTTCGCGAGCAACTCGGGACCCGCTGCAAGCTGATTGATCTTTGCCATGATGCGGGTGCTCAGGTCGCGCGGGAGGCGTTTCATGTCCCTTCGTGCCTGCGAAGTGAATGTGACGACCCGCATGGCGAAATATAGCTGGTAGCTATGTCGAAATCAATCGCGGTTGCCCTGCGAAGCCAACGCACATCGGGATACACTATTAAGTCGTATCTTGTAGAAATACACGTAGTGTCACAGCATGCTTACGCGCCGTGTCGCGATTACCGCCTTCTTCGTTTTCGCTTTGGCGATGCCGGCGAGCGCGCTGACCCTGCCGGAATTGCTCCGCGCGCCGGCCCCCGAAGATCAGTCGCTGATTCCGACGCCCGTCCAGAGCTGCTGCAAGCACTGCACCGTGGGCAAGGCCTGCGGTGATACCTGCATCGCGCGCGACAAGACCTGTCACGTCGGCCCGGGCTGCGCCTGCGACGGCTGACGCGTCGGCTCGACGCGCCACCCGGCGGCGCCTTTGGCTACGCCGTCGACCCTGAAACCTGGCCGCCCGGCTCGTCGCTCAGCCAGCGGTAGATCACGCCGCCGGCGGCCCCGCCGATCAGCGGTGCGACCCAGAACATCCAGAGCTGCGCCAGCGCCCAGCCGCCGACAAAGAGCGCCGGTCCGGTCGAGCGTGCAGGATTGACCGAGGTGTTGGTCACCGGAATCGAGACCAGATGGATCAGCGTCAGCGCGAGGCCGATGGCAAGCGGCGCAAAGCCGGCCGGCGCCCTGCCGTGCGTTGCGCCCATGATGACGAACAGGAACATCGCCGTCATGACCACCTCGGTCACGAAGCCCGATAGCAGGCTGTAGTGCCCCGGCGAATGCTCGCCGTAGCCGTTCGACGCGAGGCCGCCGGCGATGTCGAAGCCGGGCGCGCCGCTCGCGATCAAATAGAGTAGACCCGCCGCCACGATCGCGCCGACGACCTGCGCGACGACGTAGGGCACGATCTGGCCGGCCGGAAAGCGACCGCCGGCTGCGAGGCCAACCGTGACGGCCGGGTTCAGATGGCAGCCGGAGATGTGGCCGATTGCGTAGGCCATGGTCACGACGGTCAGCCCAAAAGCGAGGGCGACGCCGAGAAGGCCGATCCCGACATTGGGAAAGCCGGCCGCGATGACAGCGCTGCCGCAGCCCGCGAAAGTCAGCCAGAAGGTGCCGATCGCCTCGGCCACGTAGTTCTTCATGCTCATAGGCAACCTCCCCGCGCCGGCCGTCCGGGGACCGAACTGGGCTGACGCTTAGCCGGTAAAGGTAGCGCGATTCGGGAGAGATCGTCCCGGATCGCAGCCTGACGCCGCAGCGCTCAGTAACGCTCGATGGTCATCACCTCGACGTGGCCGCGGTCGCCGATGAAGGCGGAGGCGATCCAGCCGGTGATGGAGACGACGATGGCGCCGAAGAGCGCCGACCAGAAGCCTGCGACGGTCATGCCTTGGAGCATCCAGGCCACGAGCGAGAGCATCGCGGCGTTGATGACGAGCAGGAAGAGTCCCAGCGTCAGGATGGTGAGCGGCAGCGTAAGCAGGATCACCACGGGCCGCACGATGGCGTTGACGATGCCGAGGAGGAGCGCCGCCCAGACGCAGCGACCAAGCATCAGTGATCTCCACGCCGGGGACTAGCTTCGAGGCGACCCAAAGGCCGATCGCCACGATCACGATCCGAAGAAGCAGGCCTCTCATCTCTTCGCCTTTCGTCATGCGGCGGCGCTAACCATAGCCCGCAGCAGGCCCGCGGGTCGAGCGGAGCCGCCTTAAGGTGCGCGTTGCCGGGGTGCCGCGTGCGCCGATCTGCCGTCTTTCGCCCGCCACACTTCGTGACTATCTCCCCGGCGAAGGAGAATCCCATGTCCGCCAGCGCGCCAAAGCGCCAATTGTCGATTTGTGGTCTGACCGAGCTTGGCGCGTTCCGCGACGCGTCGGTTACGCATGTCCTGTCGATCCTTGACCCGAACTTCCCGGAACCCGCCGATTTCGCGCAATATGGGCCGCACAAGCGGCTCACGCTCCGCTTCGACGACGTGATCGATCCGCAGCCGGGCCTGATGCCGCCCGAGCCGCATCACATCGAGGCGCTGCTCGAATTCGGCAAGGGTCTCGCCTCGGCGATCGACGATCCGCTCGCGCATCTCCTCGTCCACTGCCACGCGGGGATTTCCCGCTCGACGGCGTCGATGACGATCCTCCTGGCCGAGGCGCGACCGGATACGGACGAGGACACGATCTTCGAGCATATCCGCGAGATCAGGCCGCAAGCATGGCCCAACTCACGCATGATCGGCATGGCCGATTCGCTGCTGAACCGGGAAGGCCGGCTCATGGCGGCGCTCCGCCGGCACTATTCCGAGCAGATCCGCCGCCGCCCCGATATCGCGGAGATGATCGAGCGCGTCGGGCGCAAGAAAGAGGTGGCGATGGCGGCCTGAGGCCGCCTGTTTGCCGGAACGGGCCCTCACGGCGCGGCGTTTCGAGCGCCGGAAATCCTCACTTCGGATTGAAGGGGCGTGACGCGAAAGCCTTAGTCGCTCGCGCCGCTACCCACTACATTTCTGGGGAATTCGCGGTTCCGGCGAGCCGGTCCGCGACGACCGACGGAGTTCGACATGATGACGAAGCGCGAAGTTCTCTTCTCCGGCGCCGCGTTCGCGGGGATCGCGGCGCTTGCCGCCAAGTTCGGCGTTGGCCGCGCGCGAAGCGAGGACGCAGAGGTTTTCGAAGTGACGAAGACCGAGGACGAATGGCGGGCGATTCTGACGCCGGAGCAGTTCAGCGTGCTGCGCACGGAAGGGACCGAGCATCCCTTCACCAGCCCGCTTCTGGAGGAGCATCGCGAGGGTGTCTTCGCCTGCGCCGGCTGCGACCTGCCGGTTTTCGAATCGGACAAGAAGTTCGACAGCGGCACGGGCTGGCCGAGCTTCTGGCAAGAGATCGCCGGCAATGTCTCCTTCAAGGAAGACCGTTCGTTCCTGATGGTCAGGACGGAAGAGCACTGCCGCCGTTGCGGTGGGCATCTCGGCCACGTCTTTGACGACGGCCCGCAGCCGACCGGCAAGCGCCATTGCATCAACGGCGTCGCGCTGCTCTTCCACCCGGGCGCTTCGCTGACGACCGGCTAGCCCAGCCCGCGCCGGAATCGCGAAGCCTCCCGCGAACGGGAGGCTACTCCGGCAGTGCAATTGTGATGATCGTGTGCGGAGAGCGCGCGGCTAATCAGCCGAGCGTGGCGGCGGCGACGGCGACGATCGCCATCACGGCGCAGCAGATGATCCCGACATAGACGATCGCGAGCGGCGAGTCGTTCGGCTCAACGACCAGCACATGCGGTTGGGCGTGCCCGTTCCGCTTCTCGCTGTTGTTTGCGCTTTGCATCGCCTGACGCCTCAAAGTCCGGTCCGCTCCTTGGACTGACTTCGAGCTACGCCATCTCGTCGGGAATTGAACTGTATTCTAGATATTTACCTTGACGCATAACCGCCCGGCGCGCCCGCGAATCCGGCATGTCGCGGCGGAGCATTCCTGCAACCGCCTCTTAGGGTTAAGAGGGTGCACCATGTTCCTGAGCGTCTTCGATATCTTCAAGATCGGCATCGGGCCGTCCAGCTCGCACACGGTCGGGCCTATGGTGGCCGCGCGACGCTTCGTCGACGAGGATCTGCGGCCGCTCGCCGGCCGCGCCAGGCGCCTCGTCGTCGAGCCTGCACGGCTCGCTTGCCTTCACCGGAAAGGGGCACGGCACGGATCGCGCGATCGCACTGGCGGCTGCCGGCGAGGCGCCCGACACGGTCGATCCAGATCGCGTCCCGGCGATCCTCGAAGGCTTGGCGGAGTCGAAGTCGCTTGCTGCGGTCGGCCTGCCCGAGATTGCCTTTGATCCGGCGGACGACATTCGCTTCGATTATGGCCCGGCGCTTCCCGGCCATGCGAACGGCATGATCTTCCGCGCGCTCGACGCCGAAGGCGCGACGCTTACCGAGCACATCTTCTACTCGGTCGGCGGGGGCTTCGTCGCCCGAGCCGATGAGCTCGCCGCGGCGGGCGGCGAGGGGATTGCAGTCGCCGAAGCGGCAAACCCGCAAGTTCCTTATCCTTTCGCCAGCGCCGCGGAGATGCTGGCGATGGGCAAAGCCTCCGGCCTTTCGATCGCGGATCTGAAGCGAGCGAACGAGGTCGCCCGTGCCCCCGACGCGGATGTCGACGCGGGCCTCGACCGCATCTGGCAGGCGATGGATACCTGCATGAACCGCGGGCTCGCGCAGTCGGGCGAGCTTCCGGGCGGGCTCAAGGTGAAGCGGCGGGCGAAGGAGATCCACCAGAAGCTCCTCGCCGAGCACGGCGCGAACAGCCTGCAGCCGCACCGCATCATGGATTGGCTCTCCATCTACGCCATGGCGGTCAACGAGGAGAACGCCTCCGGCGGGCGCGTGGTTACAGCGCCGACCAACGGCGCGGCCGGCGTCATCCCCGCCGTCATCCGATATTACCTCGAACACTGCGTGGGCGCCGACCGCGCGGGCGTCCGCACCTTCCTGCTCGTCGCTGCCGCGATCGGCGGCATCATCAAGCACAACGCTTCGATCTCAGGCGCCGAAGTGGGCTGCCAGGGCGAGGTCGGGTCCGCTTCGGCAATGGCGGCGGCGGGCCTTGCTGCGGCGCTCGGCGCCAACAATGCGCAGGTGGAGAATGCAGCGGAGATCGCGCTCGAGCATCACCTCGGCATGACCTGCGACCCGATCGGCGGGCTGGTGCAGGTGCCCTGCATCGAGCGGAACGCGCTCGGCGCGGTGAAGGCGGTCTCGGCCGCGTCGCTTGCGCTTCGCAGCGACGGCTCGCATTTCGTGCCGCTCGACAATTGCATCGAGACGATGCGGCAGACCGGGCTCGACATGAGCGAGCGCTACAAGGAGACCTCGAAGGGCGGCCTCGCGGTTAATGTCGTGGCCTGCTGACCTGCGGGTGCATGGGGCGAAGCTGGGCACCATAACCCGCCGCCGCACATCATGATTTCGATTGAATATGACGCCCCGGAGGGCATAGCCTCTGCAACCAAAGGATGAGAGCGGCGGGTCGCCTGCGATCCGCCGCGGCGGGAGGGCGGATGCGGAAACGTGCCAGCAGTGGCGGGCTTTCGGTGCATGCGGTGGCGGGCTCGCACGTCGTTATCCTCGGGCTCAACATCACCGAGAGCTTGCGCGAGGGCCTGCGAGGGTTCGCCGTCAAGCGGACCGACCACGTCGAGCAGGAAACCTACTGGATGCGCGGGACCAAGGTCTTCGCGAGCGTCGAACCGCATCCAGCGCCGGGCGAGCAGTTCTCCAGCCTGAGGCACCCGTACCAGACCTTCCAGTGGTCCGACTACAGCGCCAAGCCCGGCTACCGCTATACCTACATGGTGGTCGCGCTCTACGGCCCGCCCGATGCGCTCGAGCAGCGCGTCTCCGTCAAGGTGACGGTGACCACAGAGCCGATCGAAGGCGCGACACACGTTATCAACTTCAACCGCGGCTCGGTCGCGACGCAGGAATATGCGCGGCGTTTCCAGAACCGGAAGCCGAGCGTCGTCGGGCAGGCGGCCTACGACTGGCTGTCACGTGGGTTGGTGGAAAGTCTCACCGACTTCATCGCGCGTGCGACCGGACCGGAATTCGCGATCAAGGGCGCGTTCTACGAGTTTCAATGGCCGACGGTACTCGACGCGCTGCACGAAGCGAAGTCGGCGCGGCATGTCGATGTCGACGTTGTCTTTGACGACATCGACAAGGGGTCGGGGCCGCACAAGCGGAACGAGGCGGCGATCAAGTCGGCCAAGCTCAAGACCGCGACGACGCCGCGCAAGAACGGCACGCTGATGCACAACAAGTTTCTCGTGCTGCTGAAGGACGGCGAGCCGCAGTCGGTGCTTTTCGGATCGACCAACCTTACCGAGAACGGGCTCTTCGGCCACGCCAACTGCACGCACATCGCCGAAGACAAAGACATCGCGCGCAAATACCTGGACTTCCACGAGAAGCTCACCAGCGATCCGGACACGCATGCGGGCAGCGAATACAAGACCTGGACGATCGACGAGACGCCGGCGCCGGCGACGAAGTTCTTCCACAACATGGCGCCGGTGTTCTCGCCGCGTGCCAACGTCGATGCGCTCGACTGGTATGGCGAACTGGCCGGAAGCGCGAAAGACGCGCTCTTCATGACGTTCGCGTTCGGCATGAACGAGACCTTCCGCAACGTCTACGGCCGGAACGATTCCGTGCTGCGCTACGGTCTCATGGAGAAGGAGTGGAACGGCGCGAAGAAGGAAAAGCAGATCGCCGCGATCCGCGCTTTGCAGAGGCGCCAGAATGTCGTCATCGCGATCGGCAACGGCATCTCGGTCACCGGCCTCGATCAATGGCTGAAGGAGCTCGACCGGATCAGCAGCGCCGTGCATGTGCGCTGGGTGCATCTGAAGTTCATGCTGGTCGATCCGCTCTCGAACCGCCCGATCGTCGTCACGGGCTCGGCGAATTTCAGCAAGGCCAGCACCGACACAAACGACGAGAATATGCTCGTCATCAAAAACAACAAGCGTGTCGCGGACATCTATCTCGGCGAGTACATGCGGCTTTATTCCCACTACGCCTTCCGCGAGGCGGTGGCGATCTTTCTTGCGAAGAACCCCGGCGCAAAGCCGGAGGACATGCACCAGGGTTCGCTCATCGAGGACGGGGACTGGACGAAGCCCTATTTCGATCCGGACGACCGCAGTGCGCGCAGGGCGCGGCGCCTCTACTTCGCCTGACTTTCGCGGGGCGAGGGTGAGGGTGGCTCAGGCAACCTTGCGCGGCACCATGCGCTCGCTGTTGAGCGCCTCCTTGGCGCCGGCGACGCCTTCCTCGCCGTATTCGGCGTCCTCGTTCACCTGCCAGGGGTCGTAGCGCCGCTCGCCTACGATGATGTTTCGCGCCGCGAGGATCGCGGTCATCATGGCGTGGTCCTGGTTGTTGTATTTGTGCATGCCATTTCGGCCGACGAGATGCAGCGTCGGGAAGCTCATCTCGAAGTCGCGGCGGATCTGCTCGACGTGCGCGATGTAGTCCTCGTCGTAGACCGGATAGGCCTTCGGCTGGCGGATGACGCAGGCGTCGACGACGTCGTCGGCGCGGATCAGCCCGATCCTGGCGATCTCGCTCTTCGCCATCTCGACGAGGTCCGCGTCCGCCATCGACCAGAGGCCGTCGCCTTCGAAGCAGAAGTATTCCATCCCGAGGCTGACGTGGCGCGGATCGGGAACCATCTCGGGCGACCACGAGGCAAAGTTCTGCACGCGCCCTACCTTCACCGACGGATCGTGGATGTAGATCCAGTTGTCCGGCATGCGCTCGCCGTTCTTGGCGATGAGGGCGACGATGAGGAAATCGCGGTAGCGAAGCGCGCGCGCGTGGAGGAGGCTGATCGGCGAGGGCTTCAGCGCGCGGGCGAGATCGGCGATCGCCGCCGAGGAGACGATATTCTCCGCCGTCCAGATTTCCACCGCGCCGCTGGCAAGACGCGCTCGTACCGTCCAGAGCCGCTTCGTCGCGTCCCACGCCAGTTCCTCGACCGAGCGGCCGAGCGCGACCGTGCCCCCATTGCCGCGGATTTTCTCAGCGGCGGCGTCCCACATCATGCCGGGCCCCCGGCGCGGATAGCGGAAGGACTCGATCAGCGTCTTGATTTTGGAGTCGCTTCCGCTCTTCCGGCCCACCGAGAGCGTCCTGCCGATGGCGTCTCGGATTGCGGCGCCGAGATCGAGCCCCTTGATGCGCTGCGCTGCCCAATCGGCCGAGATCTCGTCGCAGGACATTCCCCAGACCTTCTCCGTGTAGGTCTTGAAGAAGATCGAGAAGAGCTTTTCGCCGAAGTTGTTGCGCACCCATTCGTGCAGCGTCTTCGGCTCTGGCGTCGGCCGCGTGCGCGCGTAGAGGTAGGAAGCGACGCAAGCGGCGCTCGTGAAGACGCCGAGGTTCTTCAGCGCCTCGAATGCGCGCAGCGGATAGGCGTAGAACTTGCCGTCGTAGTAGATACGCGAGAGCCTCGGACGATCGAGGAAATCGTGGGGAAGAATTTCCTCCCAAAGCGTGACGATTTCTTGCGCCTTGGAAAAGAAACGATGACCGCCAATATCCACGAGATAGCCGTTGTGGTCGACTGTGCGGCTGATGCCGCCCAAGTAGCGCGGGTCTTGCTCCAGCACCACGACGGAGCGGCTTTCTTTGGCGAGAAGATAGGCCGCCGTCAGGCCAGCCGGTCCCGCTCCGATGACCAGGGTCTCAGCGTGGTCTGACACATGAACTCCGGGATTGGGGGACTAAGGCGCTGCTCGCTCCACCCTGGCAGGAAAAGGTTAAGCCGCCTCAAACCGGGGGGCGCGTTCAGCCAATCCCCTTCGCGGCGGCCGAAACCGCGCTACAAAGAGCGCGATGTTGAATTCGCTTCTGATCGCCAACCGCGGCGAGATCGCCCGCCGTATCATTGGCACCGCACGCCGTCTCGGCATCCGCACTGTCGCAGTGATGACAGAGGCGGATCGCACATGGCCGCATTGGCGCGAGGCCGACTCCCATGTCTCGCTCGGGGCGGGGCCGGCGGGCGACAGCTATCTCTCGATCGACCGGATGATCGAGGCCGCGCTTGCCACAGAGGTCGAGGCAATTCATCCGGGCTACGGATTTCTTTCGGAGAACGCCGCGTTCGCCGAAGCAGTGGTGGAAGCGGGGCTCATCTTCGTTGGGCCGCCGCCCGCGGCGATCCGCAGCATGGGCTCGAAGTCCGACGCCAAGCGGCTGGTGGCGCTCGCGGGCGTGCCGGTCGTTCCGGGCTATGGCGGTGATCGGCAGGAGGCGTACTTCCTCAAACAGAAGGCCTACGAGCTCGGCTACCCGGTTCTGATCAAGGCGGTCGCCGGCGGCGGTGGGCGCGGCATGCGCCATGTTGCGCGCGCTATCGAGTTCGACGACGCGCTCGCCCAGGCAAGGCGAGAGGCGCTTTCCGCCTTCGGCGACGACCAGGTGCTGATCGAGCGCTACCTGGAGACTCCGCGCCACGTCGAAGTGCAAATCTTCGCCGACCGGCATGGCAACATCGTGCATCTCTTCGAGCGCGATTGCTCGGTCCAGCGCCGGCATCAGAAGGTGATCGAGGAAGCGCCGGCGCCCGGAATCTCAAACGCGACGCGCGCTGCGCTCGGCGAGATGGCGACAAAGGCAGCTGTGGCGGTCGGCTACGAGGGCGCGGGGACGGTCGAATTCGTCGCAGACGCTTCGCACGGGCTTCAGCCCGACAGCTTCTTTTTCATCGAGATGAATACGCGCCTTCAAGTCGAGCATCCTGTGACGGAGGCGGTGACCGGTATCGACCTCGTCGAGTGGCAACTCCGTGTAGCATCCGGCGAAACGCTGCCGCGGCGCCAGGACGAGATCGCGTTCAGCGGTCATGCCATCGAAGCGCGGCTTTACGCGGAAGATCCGGCTGCCGACTTCCGTCCGTCGACAGGACGGCTGCTGATGCTGTCGCTTCCGTCGGGACCGGGGCTCCGCGTCGATTCCGGCGTCGAGAAGGGCAGCGTCGTCAGCCCTTATTACGACGCGATGCTTGCCAAGGTGATCGCCTCGGGCGCCAGCCGCGAACAGGCGATGCAGCGGCTCGCCGCGGCGCTCGGCGAAATCCGCGTCGCCGGGCCGAAGACCAATCTCGCCTTCCTCTCCGCGATTGTTGCCGCGCCGGAATTCCGGGCGGGTGGCGTCGACACCGGATTCGTCGACCGCGTGCTTCCGATCCTCGGCGGCGAAGCGCCTCGTCCTACGCTCGCGGCCTCGGCGGTGGCCGAATGGGCGGCGAGGGAGGCGGCGGAGGCTGCCGCCGTCGTGGGCGGGCCGTGGGGGCGGACCGATGCCTTCGAGCTCGGCGGCGTCACGCCGCGTCGGATAACGGTTGCCGCGGAAGTCGACGGTATGCCGATAACCGCAGTCCTCGCCTGGTCGAAAGACGGGCCGACCGCGATTTCCATGGACGGCGAGCGGCCTGAATATGCTGCGGACGCCGAGACGATTTGGGATGGTCGCGAAGCGCTTGTGATCCGCGGCGGCGCGCAAATTGGCGTCAGCTTTCCCGATCCGCTCGACCGCGACCTCGACGAAGGCACCGCGGGTGGCGAGGTGATCGCGCCGATCTCCGGCCGCGTCGTAGAAGTCGCGGTCTCCGCCGGAGCCTATGTCGAGAAGGGCGATCCGCTCTTCAGCGTTGAGGCGATGAAGATGGAGCATGGCGTCACGGCACCACGCTCAGGGATGGTCAAAGCGGTCCGCTTCGCGCCGGGCCAGCAGATCACGGAAGGCGTCGTCGCCGTCGTCATCGAGCCGGAGGAGTAGGCGCTGCGACCCGCCTGTGAATGGGCTGGCCGTTGCCATTGTCCGGCCGCGCTTCGAGGTCTAAGTCCCGTCAATGCCCCTCCACATCCTGAAACTTTGCGTCGGTTGCGATTCCATCGAGGACCTGGAAGGCTGGATCGCCCACCGGCTCAAGGAGGCTCGGCGTGCCGGCCGCAAGCCGGAGCACATGCATACGACGCGCATGGTCCCAAAGCGCGTCGACGAGATCCTGGACGGTGGATCGCTCTACTGGGTGATCCGCGGCAACGTCCAGGTCCGGCAGCGGATCACCGCGATCCGGCCCTTCGTCGATTCGGAGGGGATCGGGCGCTGCCACCTCGTGCTCGACCCGAAGACGGTGGCGACGGAGTGGCAGCCGCGGCGGGCGTTCCAGGGCTGGCGATATCTGACGCCTGAGGACGCGCCGCGCGATCTTGGCGCCGCGCGGGCAGGGCTGCGCGACCTGCCGCCGGAGCTTCGCCGCGACCTCGCGGATTTCTCGGATTGCTTTAGACCGCGATGTTGTCGATGAGCCGCGTCTTGCCGATCCTGGCGGCGACGAGGAGCCGGAGCGGCTCGGTCTTCCAGTCCACGACGGCCGCGAGCGTCTCGGCGTTGCGCGCCTCGAGGTAATCAACCGCGAAGCCGGACCGATCGAGCACCCGCCGCGCCTCTATGAGGTCGACGTTGGGGGTGGAGCTGCGCCTCAGCCTCCCGGAAAGCGCGCGGAGCATTGCGTATAGCTTCGGAGCGCGGGCGCGTTCCTCGGGGTTGAGATAGGCGTTCCGCGAAGAGAGAGCCAGGCCATCGAGGTCGCGCACCGTCGGGCAGCCGACGATCTCAGTCGGCAGCGCGAGATCTCTGACAAGCTTCCTCACAACGATGAGCTGTTGAAAATCTTTCTCGCCGAAGAACGCATGGTCGGGCAGGCCGGCGATCAGCAGCTTCGCGACAATAGTCGCGACCCCGGCGAAGAAGTGCGGTCGGAAGTCCGTCTCCAGCCCCGCTGACGGGCCGCCTACGGTGATCGTGGTCTCGAAGCCTTCCGGATACATCTCGTCGGCGGACGGGGCGAAGAGCATGTCGACAGCGAGCGCTTCTAGCTTGCGCAGATCGGCAGCTTCGTCGCGCGGATAGGCGGAAAAGTCCTCGCTCGGCCCGAACTGCGTCGGGTTCACGAAAAGCGTGACGACGACGCGGTCGGATTGTTCCTTGGCGGCCTTCACGAGTGCCTTGTGGCCGGCGTGAAGCGCCCCCATCGTCGGGACCAAGCCGACGGAAAGTCCTTCGCGGCGCCAGGCGGCAACCTGCTCGCGAAGCCCATGCACGCTGCGGATGACCTCTGGCGGCATTGAATTTCGTCCGATCACGCTTCCGCTAGCTTCCGGCCCGGCCTTGCGCAAGCGCCGGCAACAGCCACATTCTGCCTGCAATGAGCAAAAATCGCGATCTCATCTCGCGCCGATCCGAGCCGGCGGTATCGCAACGCTCGGAGATCGACGCGTTCCTCGCCGAGGCCAAGCGGATCACGCCGGCCGCCGCGGCGCGCGGACGGCTGATCTTTGCGCTCGACGCCACAATGAGCCGGCAGCCGACGTGGGACCTCGCCTGCGAGCTGCAGAGCGAGATGTTCGAGGCAGCTGCCGCGGTCGGCGGGCTCTCGGTGCAGCTCGTCTATTTCCGCGGCTTCGGCGAGAGCCGCGCCTCGCCCTTTGTCGCCAATGCGCGCGCGCTTCGCGATCTCATGGTGAAGATCGATTGCCGCAGCGGGCAGACGCAAATCGGCAAGGTGCTTAGCCACGTGCGCCGCGAGGCGGAGAAGCGGCCGGTTGCCGCGCTCGCTTATGTTGGCGACGCAATGGAGGAAAACCCCGACCATCTCTGTCAGATCGCCGGCGAGATCGGGCTTCTCGGTGTGCGAGCGTTCATGTTCCACGAGGGCAAGGAAGCCGCTGCCGAGCGGACCTTCCGCGAGATCGCGCGGCTCACGGGGGGTGCCTATCTGCCCTTCAACCGTGCCTCTGCCGCCGAGCTCCGCTCGCTTCTGAACGCCGTCGCGACCTACGCGGCCGGCGGGCTCAAGGCTTTGGAGAAAAGCGGGGGCGCCGGAGCGCAGCTTCTCCTCCCACAGCTCAAGCGATGAGGATCATCCTTCCGCTCCTTTTGGGCCTCGGGGTTCTTGCGCTTCTCGTCCGGCATTTTTTGACAACGCCACCACGCGACCTCGTGCGGCAGATCTATCTTGTCGGCGGCGTGCTGCTGATGCTCATCGGCGTCGGGCTGCTCTTCCTGCGGGAGTTCGTCATCGCCGTACCGGTCGCCCTTGCCGGCCTGGGGCTCTTCCGACGTCATCGGGCGCTAAGGCAGATGGGAGGGTTGGGGCAAAGGTCGAGCGTCAGGGCGGCGGGCCTGGAGATGAGCCTCGACCACGATACCGGCGAGATGGACGGCAGCGTTCTCGCCGGACGGCACGAGGGAAAGCGGCTTTCGGAGCTTCAGCTCAGCGAGCTTCTGGAGGTCGCGGAGGACGTGCGCGGCGACGCGGAGTTGCTACGCCTGCTCGAAAGTTATCTCGACCGCGTTCACCCCGGATGGCGAGACGACGTTCAAGCCGACGCGACACGGCGGCAGAGCGCGGCGTCGCGAACGAGCGGCATGAGCACGAAGGAAGCCTATCAGATCCTTGGCCTTGATCCGGACGCCAGCGATGCGGAAGTTCGCGACGCGCATCGCCGGCTGATGAAACAGGTTCACCCCGACCGCGGAGGCTCCGCGGCGCTCGCCGCCAAGATCAACGAGGCGAAGGACCGACTTCTCGGACGACATCGCTAAGCCCGCCGGCTTTAGTTCGCGATTGCGAGGCACGAGAAGTCTTTGCGCTTCAGTTTGGCGCAGGCCTCGCGCGCCTCGTCCTGGTCGGAGAATCCGGCGAAGCGGGCGCGGTAGAGGGTCGTGCCGCGGTGGTCGATCTCCTGCGTGACCGGCTGCACCGAGGCGAGGACCGTCCCCATCGTGGACTGGGCCCTCTCAAGCAGCGCCTGTGCGCCCTCCGCCGTCGGGGTGGCGCCGATCTGGATGTTCCAGCCGTCTGTCGACTTGCCGATATCGGAGCTAGTGGCGGGTGCGGATGCGACCAGCTCCTGCACGCCGGCGCGGATGCGCGCGAGCTGCGTCAACCGGCCGATCGGGTCGTCCGCGCCTTTCATCGCGACGTCGGCCAACTCGGCGACGGTGCTGGCGACCTCTATGCGGTGGGTGATCGGGTCGTTCTCGGGCTCCTCGCCGATGTCGCCCTGCGGGGTATCGGTCTGCGCGGTGTCGGCCTGGGCAGCGTCAACCTGGGCAGCGTGGACCGGGCCAGCCTCGGCTTCCGCCATCGCCAAGCCGACGACATCATGCGACGCGTCGGTGGCGGCATAGGCGAGCACAGCCGCGTCTTCGGTCTCTACGTCGGGGCGAGAGCGGGGCAGCCGGGGGTCGGCGTGTGTGCCGGCCGCGGCGTGCGGGCCGGCTGTGTCGACGATGAGAAGTGGCGTCGCACGGGCGCCGCGTGTTGCCTTGGGAAGATACGTGGCGATCAGCTCGCGCATATGCGCGTCGCGGCTCTTGGCGGTCTTGCCGCCCATCACCACAGCGATGATATGGCGGCCATCGCGCTCGACATTGGTGACGAGGTTGAAGCCGGAGTCGCGGGTGTACCCCGTTTTGATGCCGTCGACGCCGGCGACCGAGCCGAGCAGGTGATTGTGGTTGCGGTGGCGGGCGCCACGATAGGTGAAGCTCTTCGTGCCGAAATAGGCATAGTAGGTCGGGAAGCGATCCTGCAGCGCCTGCCCGAGGCGGACGAGGTCGTGCGCCGTCGTGGTCTGCCGGCTGTCAGGGAGCCCGTGCGGGTTGCGATAGGTAGTCCGGCTCATGCCGAGCGCGTGTGCCGTGCGCGTCATCCGTTGGGCGAAGCTGTCGACGCTCCCGCCGACATTTTCCGCAACCACCACCGCGACATCGTTCGCCGATTTGGTGACGAGCGCGAGGATCGCGTCCTCGACCGCAATGGTCGAGCCGGCACGCAGGCCGAGCTTCGACGGCGGCTGGCGGGCGGCGTTGGCGGAAACGGAAAGCTGGCTCTTCAGCGTCAGGCGCTTGGCGTCGAGCTCCTCGAAGAGGAGGTAGAGCGTCATCATTTTCGTGAGCGAAGCCGGGTAGCGCGAGGCATCGGCATTTCGCGAGAAGAGGACGCGCCCTGAGTTCGCGTCGACGACCATCGCCGCGTATTTGTTCTCAGCGGCAGAGGCCGGAGCCACAAGGCTCAGGAGAGGGAGGAAGGCGGCCAGAATGGCGGCAAGGAAACCCGTCCGGATACGCAACGCGGAACGCCCCTTCACAAACACACCCCCGGCTCGAACACGCAACTGACGCAGGGACTGCCCCGCCCCCGGATGGTTTCACCTAGCTAAAAATGTCGGCGTTACGATTCCGTAAAATGCCCGGCTGCGCCACCACCTTTGAACTCTTTTTTGTGCGTTGCAAAAAATGCTTGCAATTTTTGCTGCACTGCATATATTTGCCTCACAACCCGCCGGTGCGGGCAGTTTTACAGAGATACGGCCCAGTGGGGCAGGAAGGGTGACAGCGATGATGAACGGGTTTGAAGACGTCCAGAAGGCCGGGCGCGAGGGCATGAGCCGCGCGATGGAGAGCTTCGGTGCGTTTTCGCGGGGCTGGCAGATGCTCGCCAGCGAGACGGCAGGTTTTTCCAAGCAGTCCTTCGAGGCGAGTGCCGCGCACTTTGAGAAGCTTCTCGGCGCAAAGTCGATCGACGTTGCCTTCGAGGCGCAGTCCGAGTTCGTGCGTTCGTCCTACGAGAAGGCGGTTGGCCAGGCGGCGCGGTTCGGCGAGCTCTACATGGACCTCGTCAAAGACGTGACCAAGCCGTTCGAGGGCTTCGTTCCCTCGGTCAAGAAGTAACATCCGGCTTCTTGTGCAGAAGAGGCGCCCGGTCGTGGATCGGGCGCCTCTTCTTTTTTGCCGTCACCATTATCTCGGTCGATCCCGACGGCTGCCTGCAAATCCCTACGGCTCTACGCAATTTCGCGCCGACCCGCTGCGGATAGCCGAACCCGCCGCCGCCAGACTTTGAGATCGGGGACAACCGTTTTTCGCCGTCATCGCGCGACATTGGCACCCGACCGCCCCCAAGAAGGATTTCAGGCGGGCCGGCGTGTTTCCGAAGGACGTGCGGCTGAGAAACGGACCCCTCTGTGACCTTGAATCCGCTGACAATCCGGCCCGGAGTGCCTAAATTAGGCGGGTGGGGAGTAATCCGGCTCGGTTCATGGCCAAGGACACGCGGAAAAACGACAAGGGATCGGACGACCTCGGCACCGCCGTGGTCACCAAGACACGGCCGAAGACCAAGCGGCCGAACCTATATCGTGTGCTCCTGCTCAATGACGACTACACGCCGATGGAATTCGTCGTGCACGTGATCATGCGGTTTTTCGGCAAAAGCCAGGACGACGCGACACGCATCATGCTGCACGTTCACAATCACGGTGTCGGTGAATGTGGGGTCTTCACATATGAGATCGCCGAGACCAAAGTAACGCAGGTGATGGATTTCGCTCGCAAGCACCAGCACCCGCTACAGTGCGTGATGGAGAAGCAGTGAAATAGGAAAAGAGAGACGTCGAGGGGGGAAGGACAGAGGATTGCCGAAAGGCGCGCCGGGGTAACCGGCGTCTAGAAGTATGAGGTCGAAGGTGCCGTCATTTTCCCGCTCTCTCGAAATGGCCCTGCATAAGGCGCTGAGCCTGGCCAATGAACGCGACCAGGAATTCGCCACACTCGAGCATCTGCTCCTGGCGCTCGCCGACGACAAGGATGCGGCCGCCGTCATGCGCGCGTGCAACGTCGATCTCGAGAAACTGCGCGCCGATCTCAACGAATATATCGACACGGAGCTCTCCAACCTCGTCAACGTCGATAGCGACGAGGCGAAGCCGACCGCCGGCTTCCAGCGCGTGATCCAGCGCGCGGTGATCCACGTGCAATCATCGGGACGCGAGGAGGTGACCGGCGCCAACGTGCTCGTCGCGATTTTCGCCGAGCGCGAGAGCCACGCCGCGTATTTCCTGCAAGAGCAGGACATGACCCGCTACGACGCGGTCAACTACATCTCGCACGGCATCGCCAAGCGTCCGGGCGCGGAGGAGATCCGGCCGGTGCGCGGAGCGCGCGAAGAGACGAGTCGCGAATCCGACGACGCGGAGGAATCACCGAGCGGCAAAGAGAGTGCGCTCGAAGCGTGGTGCGTGAATCTCAATGCGAAGGCGCGTGCCGGAAAGATCGATCCGCTGATCGGGCGCGAGCTCGAATTGAAGCGCACCATCCAGGTGCTCTGCCGGCGCAACAAGAACAATCCGCTCTATGTCGGCGATCCGGGCGTCGGCAAGACGGCGATCGCCGAAGGGCTCGCAAAGAAGATCGTCGAGAGCGACGTGCCGGAGGTGCTCGAAGGCGCCACCATCTTCGCACTCGATATGGGCGCTCTCCTCGCAGGCACGCGCTATCGCGGCGATTTCGAGGAGCGCCTGAAGCAGGTCATCAAGGAGCTTGAGGCGCACGCGAACGCCATCATGTTCATCGACGAGATCCATACCGTGATCGGCGCCGGCGCGACGTCGGGCGGCGCGATGGACGCGTCGAACCTTCTGAAGCCGGCGCTCGCCTCCGGAAAGCTCCGCTGCATCGGCTCGACCACCTACAAGGAATACCGGCAATTCTTCGAGAAGGACCGCGCGCTCGTCCGCCGCTTCCAGAAGATCGACGTGAACGAGCCGTCACTGCCCGACACGATCGAGATCCTGAAGGGGCTGAAGCCCTATTACGAGGATCATCACAAGGTCCGCTACACCAGCGAGGCGATCAAGTCGGCGGTGGAGCTGTCGGCGCGCTATATCAACGACAGGAAGCTCCCCGACAAGGCGATCGACGTGATCGACGAATCCGGTGCGTCGCAAAAGCTTCTGCCGGAAGGCAAGCGCAAGAAGACGATCGGCATCAAGGATATCGAGGCGACGATCGCCACGATGGCGCGGATTCCGCCGAAGTCAGTGTCGAAGGACGATGCCGAGGTGCTGCAGCATCTCGACACCAACCTGAAGCGCGTCGTCTTCGGGCAGGAGAAGGCTATCAATGCGCTCTCCGCCGCGATCAAGTTGGCGCGAGCCGGCCTGCGCGAGCCGGAAAAGCCGATCGGCTGCTATCTCTTCTCCGGCCCGACCGGCGTCGGAAAGACCGAAGTGGCGAAGCAGCTCGCCGACCTGATGGGCGTGCGCCTGCTGCGCTTCGACATGTCGGAATACATGGAGCGCCACACAGTCTCGCGGCTGATCGGCGCGCCTCCCGGCTACGTCGGCTTCGACCAGGGCGGACTTCTGACCGACGGCATCGACCAGACGCCGCACTGCGTGCTGCTCCTCGACGAGATCGAAAAGGCGCATCCGGATCTCTTCAACATCCTGCTGCAGGTGATGGATCACGGAAAGCTCACCGATCACAACGGCAAGCAGGTCGATTTCCGCAACGTCATCCTGATCATGACCACGAACGCCGGAGCGTCTGAGGCGTCGAAGGCGGCGATTGGCTTCGGCAGCTCCAAGCGCACCGGCGACGACGAAGAGGCGATCAACCGCCTGTTCACGCCGGAGTTCAGGAACCGCCTCGACGCGACGATCGCCTTCGACTCGCTGCCGCCGGAGGTCGTGCATCAGGTCGTGCAGAAGTTCGTGCTGCAGCTCGAGGCGCAGCTCGCCGACCGCGGCGTCACATTCGAGCTCGACGACGCGGCGACGGCCTGGCTCGCCGAGCGCGGCTATGACGAGCGGATGGGCGCGCGTCCGCTCGGACGCCTGATCCAGGATGTGATCAAGCGTCCGCTCGCCGACGAGGTGCTCTTCGGCAAGCTGCAGAAGGGCGGCGTGGTCAAGGTGTCGGTGGAGACGAAGGAGGACGGCAAGACCGGGCTCAAGCTGGAGTTGATCCCCGACGAGAACGCGACGCGCAAGAGCAAGCCGCTCGGTGCCTCGGAAGGCGAGGACGGTTCCGGCGGCGCGCCTGCGAAGCGTCCGGCCCGTCCGAAGAAGCCGAAGGGTGGCGGCTCCGTCCCGCGCGTGCCGCTCAAGGCCTGATATCGGCCTTTCGGGATTGATCTGAAGCGCCGGCGTCTTGCCGGCGCTTTCGTCTTTGCGGTCCTTCGTTCCGATCGATCAAGCCGCCCGCTCGGGCATGGCGGCCATGCGCGGCGGCTCTACCAACGAGTGGCTTTTCCGCCGGCTGGGGTGTAGGCGGGACGATAACGTCTGGGAGGCCCGCCATGATTCTTGGTCTTTCCGTCCCGACCTTCACGCTCATCCATGTCGTCATCAGCCTTTTCGGAATCGGCGCCGGCATCGTCGCCCTCTGGGGGATGGCGAACAACGACCGGCTGGAGGGCTGGACCACGGTCTTTCTCGTCGCCACGATCCTGACGAGCGTCACCGGCTTCTTCTTCCACTCGAAGGCCTTCGGGCCGCCGCACGTCTTCGGCGTCGTCTCGCTCGTCGTGCTCGCGCTCGCTGTGCTCGGGCGCTACGCCTTCGGCCTCGCCGGATGGTGGCGGCTCATCTACATTGTCGGGGCGTGGATCGCGCTCTATCTGAACTGCGTCGTCGGCGTGATTCAGTTCTTCCAGAAATTCTCGTTCCTGCGCCCGCTCGCGCCGACGCAAACAGAGCCACCGTTTCTGATCACGCAGGGCGTGCTGCTCGTCTTCCTCCTGATCCTCGGCGTGCTCGCGGGCTTCCGGTTCCGGCCGGCGCCGCCGATGACGGCGACGGCACTCGCTGCCTGAGCCGATCTCGGTCGGATATCAGCGCGGCGGCCGCGCCACGTGCGCGGCCGTGCGCCTACGTGTCTCGGTGCGCCGCAAATATGATCTCGTTGCATTGCAAAACGTCGAGATCGGACCCCATATAGCGGTTCTTTTTCGGGCCCCGCTTGGAGCACGGTCATGAAAACCGCGCGGCTTTCCTGGCAACGTCTTCCCGTTGCTTTCCTAGCGCTTCTCGCCATCGCCGGCCTGCTCGCCGCCTGCAGCGGATCCGGCGGAGATGAGGCGCAGGGCGCGCCGCCGCCGCCGACGGTGACCGTGGCAGCGCCGCTCGTTCAGCGCATCACCGAGTGGGACGAGTTCACCGGCCGGTTCGAGCCGACATCGGCGGTCGAGGTGCGCGCCCGCGTCTCCGGCTACCTCGATGCCGTCAAGTTCCAGGACGGCGCGATGGTGAAGGAGGGCGACGTGCTCTTCGTCATCGACCCGCGGCCGTATCAGGCGGCCGTCGATCAGGCGAAGGGCGACCTCGACAGCGCCGAACGCGCGTCTCGAACTTGCCGAGATCGCAGCTCGACCGCGCGCAGGCGCTCAACGGGCAGCCCGTCGATCTCCGGTCGCCACCTATCGACGAGCGCGTGCAGGAGCAGCGAGCCGCGGAGCGCCGCCGTCGAGCAGGCCAAGGCGGCGCTTCAGGCGGCGCAGCTCAATCTCGACTTTACGCAAGTTCGGGCGCCGATTTCCGGCCGCGTCTCCAACCGTCGCATCGATGTCGGCAACCTCGTCGCCGGCGATCCCAACTCCACGCTCCTGACGACGATCGTGACGCTCGACCCGCTCTACTTCGTGTTCGACATGAGCGAGGGCGATTTCCTCGCCTACCAGCGGGCCGTTCGAGCGCGGCGCGTCTGCCCTCCACGCGCGACCACGAGACGATCATCGCAGGCGCGCCTGCCGGACGAGAGGGCTGGCCGCACTCCGGCACGATGAACTTCGTCGACAACCGCATCGACCCGGGCTCCGGCACCATCCGCGCCCGCGCCGTCTTTCCCGAACCCCGACCTCTTCATCACGCCGGGTCAGTTCGGGCGGCTGCGCGTCCCGAGCTCCAATCCCTACGAGGCGGTGCTCGTCCCCGACAGCGCCATCCTCACCGACCAGTCGAACCGCATCGTCATGACGGTCACCGACGACGGCACGGTCAGTTCCGACGCCGATCCGGCCCGGACCGTCGCAGCCGGGCGGCTTGCGGATCGTTCGCGAGGGGCTGACGCGGCGACGAGAAGATCATCATCAACGGTCTGGTGCGCGCCCGGCCCGGCGGCAAGGTCACGCCGGAGCCCGGCACGATCGCGCCGGCGAGCGATCAGCCCGTCGAACTGAGGCGCCCGATGCGCTTCTCCGCATTTCTGCATCGACCGACCGATCTTCGCGACGGTCCTCTCGATCCTGATCGTCCTCCTCGGCGCGGCCGCCTATTTCACCCTTCCGGTCGCGCAATATCCCGAGATCGCGCCGCCGACGATCGAGATCCGCACCGCCTATCCCGGCGCCTCGGCGGAGGTCGTCTCCGACACCGTCGCGACGCCGATCGAGCAGGAGATCAACGGCGTCGAGAACATGCTCTACATGACCTCGCAGGCGACCGGCGACGGCCAGCTTGCAGATCACGGTCACCTTCGCGCTCGGCACCGATCTCGATACTGCGCAGGTGCTGGTGCAAAACCGCGTCGCGGTGGCGGAATCACGGCTGCCGGAGGACGTGCGGCGGATCGGCGTCACCGTGCGGAAGTCCTCGCCCGACATGCTGATGGTGATCCATCTCACCTCGTCCGACGGCTCGCGCGACCCGCTCTACATTTCGAACTACGCGACGCTGCAGGTGCGCGATGTGCTGGCGCGACTCGACGGCGTCGGCGACGTGCGCATCTTCGGCGCGCGCGACTATGCGATGCGCATCTGGCTCGATCCGGAGAAGGTCGCTTCGCGCAACCTGACCGCCGGCGAAGTCGTGGCGGCGCTCCGCTCGCAGAACGTCCAGGTCGCCTCGGGCGTCATCGAACCAGCCGCCGGTGCCGCAGCAGGGCGCCTATCAGCTCAACGTCGAGACGCTCGGCCGGCTCTCCGACGCCGCGCCAGTTCCGCAACATCGTCGTCAAGACCGATGCGGACGGCCGCGTCGACGCGGCTCGAGGATATCGCGCGGGTGGAGCTTGCGGCGCAGGACTACACGGCCAACGGCTATCTCGACGAGCGGCCCGCAGTGCCGATGTTGATCTTCCAGCGCCCGGGATCGAACGCGCTTGCGACGTGCGGACCAGCTCATCGCCACGATGAAGGAGCTGTCGAAGAATTTCCCGCCCGGGCTTGCACTACGACATCGTCTACAACCCGACCGAATTCATCGCCGAATCCGTGAACGAGGTGACGAAGACGATCTGGGAGGCGGTGCTCCTCGTCGTCATCGTCGTCATCGTCTTCCTGCAGACCTGGCGCGCGGCGATCATCCCGATCGTGGCGATCCCGATCTCGCTCATCGGCACGTTCATCGTGATGGCGGCGCTCGGCTATTCGCTGAACAACCTTTCCCTCTTCGGGCTGGTGCTCGCGATCGGCATCGTCGTCGACGACGCGATCGTCGTGGTGGAGAACGTCGAGCGGGAGCTGCGCAACGGGCTTTCGCCGAGGGAGGCCGCGCACCGCACGATGGACGAGGTCGGCGGAGCGCTGATCGCCATCGCGCTGGTGCTTTGCGCGGTCTTCATTCCGGCGGCGCTGATCAGCGGCATACAGGGCCAATTCTTCCGCCAGTTCGCGGTGACCATTGCCGCCGCCACGGTGATCTCCCTCTTCGTCTCGCTGACGTTGAGCCCGGCGCTCTGCGCCATCCTGCTCAAGCCGCACGAGGAACACGCCAGAGGCAGAAACGCCGCTTCTCCTTCGCCCCTTCACGGCCTTCTTCAATGGGTTCAACAGCCTCTTCAACCGGCTGTCCTTGGGCTACGGCGCTCTGACGCAGGCGGCTCCTGCGGCTCGTCGCGGTCATGCTGGTCGTCTATGTCGGGCTCGTCCTGCTGACTGGCGTTCAGTTCGCGCGCGCACCGACGGGCTTCATCCCCGAGCAGGACCAGGGCTATCTGATCACGGTCATCCAGCTTCCCCCGGCGCTTCGCTCGCGCGCACGGATGCCGTGGTGAAGGAGGCGGCGAAGATCATCCTCGGAGTCGACGGCATCGAGCACGTCGTCCCATTCTCCGGATTCGACGGCGCGACCTTCACGAACGCCTCCAACGCCGGCGCCATCTTCTCGGCCTTTTCGCCCTTCGCCGAGCGCGATAGGAAGGGGCTGACCGCGCCGCGGCTGCAGGCGGAGCTCAATCAGAAACTGTCGGCGATCCAGGACGCTTTCATCATCACCATCCAGCCGCCGCCCGTTCGCGGCATCGGCACCGGCGGCGGATTCAAGATGATGGTGGAAGACAAAACCGGACGCGGCCCGCGAGCGCTCGAAGCTGCGACGCAGGAGGTCGTGGGACGCGCGAACCAGACTCCAGGTGTCGCGGGCGTCTTCTCCCTGTTCAACACGCGCACACCGAAAATCTACGCGGACATCGATCGCGTGCGCGCCGAGATGCTCGGCGTGCCGGCCGACCGGGTCTTCGAGGCGCTCGAAATCTATCTCGGCTCGGTCTACGTGAACGACTTCAACCTTCTCGGCCGCACGTTCCGCGTGACGGCGCAGGCTGACGGTCCGTTCCGCCAAGACCGCCGAGCCGTCGGAAACTTCAAGACGCGCAGCGATTCCGGCGCCATGGTGCCGCTCAGCGCCGTCGCGGACTTCCAGGACCGGACCGGGCCCTACCGCGTCGTGCGCTACAATCTCTACCCGGCCGCCGAAGTGCAGGGCTCGACGCCACCCGGCTTCTCGACTGGCCAGACCCTCTCGGCGATGGAGAAGGTTGCGACCGAGACGCTGCCGCTTGGTTTCGGATTCGAGTGGACCGAGTTGGCCCTACAGGAACGGCTTGCCGGCAACACGGGCCTACTGGTCTTCGTCGCCTCGGTGGTCTTCGTGTTCCTGCTGCTTGCGGCCCAGTACGAGAGCTGGACGCTGCCGCTTGCAGTGATCCTGATCGTTCCGATGTGCCTGCTCGCCTCCGTGACGGGCCTGCTGCTCAGAGGCACGGACGTGAACATTCTGGCGCAGATCGGCTTCGTGGTGCTGATCGGGCTTGCCGCCAAGAACGCGATCCTGATCGTAGAGTTCGCGCGTCAGGGCGAAGCCGAAGGGGTTGAGCGGCGCGAGGCCGCGGTCTCGGCCGCGCGGACGCGGCTCCGGCCGATCCTGATGACGTCATTTGCATTCATTTTTGGCGTGGTTCCACTGGTGATCGCGACAGGCGCCGGGGCTGAGATGCGTCGGTCGCTCGGCACCGCAGTCTTTTTCGGAATGATCGGCGTGACCCTCTTCGGGCTTCTCTTCACGCCGCTCTTCTTTGTCGTCTGCCGGCGCCTTGGCGAGCGCCTGTCCTGGCGTCGGCGGGCGCCGGAAGCGCCCAGCCGACCGGCCGAACAGGGAAACGTTCCGAGTTAGTAGTGTCGGAGGAGCGGGAGAAGTATGGGCCGCCCGATCGGCACCGGCTGTTCCGCGTGCCGTCTCGCCACATATTCCTCAGCCAGCGCACGCCGCTCAAGCAGCGCCTGATATTCCGCCGGGGTCAGCGTCTCGCGCTGAGGCGATCCGTCGGCGCCGTAGAACGGGTTCGGCAGATCGGCGGCCCGAGGGCTCGCCGAGGCAATCGCCCCGCGCGGCGCAGCGTGGCTCACCGGAGGCTGAATGCTGGCTGGTGACGGCGGCGCAAAGGTCATGCCCGCGGGCGGCTCGGGACGCCCGCGCGGCAGCCGTGCCACGGTCGCCTCCGGCTCAGGCTGGAGCGCGGCGTCGCCGACGTCCTCGGGCGGCGTGGTGGGATCGTCGAGCACTTCGTCTGCGTGGCCGGGTTCATAGAGCGCGACGGCACCTTCCGGAACGGCGGGCGCCGCGGTGGCATGGTCGGGCTCAGCCTCCGTCTCAGGCGGCGTGTCCACGTCGGTGGCGGCTCCGTCCGGCTCCACCGCCGGCGGCATATCTGTCGTCGGCTCCGGGGGTGGCGCCGCGTCTAGTGGCACGGCATCTTGCGCCGGGGGATCCTCGGTCGCAGCAGTCGGCGTCGCCTGGATTATGACGGGCGGCGGAGCCTCGGTCCCCGTGGCCGCGGGCTCGACGGTGACAGCGGTCGCAGCGCGCTCGACCTTCGCTTCGGAGCGGTGGTTGTGCCAGAAATTTGCCGCCGCGGCGATGCCGACGATGACGAGCCCGACCGCAGCGACGATCGCGGGTCCGCTACCCATGCGCATGGGAGGAGACACGAACTCCGCTTCTTCGGCCTCATCGCTCGAAGCAGCAACCGTCTGGGCGGAAAGCTCGATCAACGGTGCGGAGGAGTCGGAGAAGACCGGCTCGGAAACCGGCATCGCCTCGCGCCGTCGCTTGCGACCGCTCTGTGGCCTCTCCTCGTCGAGGGGCGGCGTCACTATTACCGTCGGCGCGGGATCGCCGAAACGCGGCTCCTTCCTGCCGGAGAAATCCTCCCGGTTGGAAAACACGTGCCGCTTCCAAAGACGGTCACGCTCCAGAAGGATCTCGCGCTCGAGAAACGCGATCGCATCGTCGGCGCGGCCGTCGCGCCACATCGCGAAGGCGACGCGTTCGGCATCCTGTTCGTCGAGGACGAGCGCGCTCTCCATCGTGGGTTCGCGGCGCTCCAGCGCTTCGCTTTGGTCCGCCTGATGCTCAACGCCTCTCAGGTCGCGCGGCACGACGGTGAGCGCTCCGAGGTCCGCCGTGCGATCCCGCGCCGCGCTCGTCGGCTCGTGGCTCGCCTTGTCGTCTAACATGAGGGCCCGCCTCCCGTTTACGCGGAAGAATTCAATACCAAGCCCCGCCCAAATCGGCGTGCGAAGAGGCACCCCGATCCCCGTTGCGCAAGCTGACCCCAAAGCGGGGCAAACATGTGGCACGATCAGAAGAGCGAATGTGCGCTGAACGGCGGATGAACAAGTGTCGTTGGTTTGTCGCAGAATCCGGCCATGCCGCCCGGCATGGCGTTCGGCGACACCAGCAGGCGGACGCGTTTCTCGGCACTGCTGCGGCGGATCGCGGGAAGCGCGCGCGAGCGGATCGGTATCGGCGAGCTCATCGACGGTTTCGGCGAACGGAGCTTCGGCGCTGCGATGCTACTTCTGGCATTGCCTAACATGGCGCCGCTGCCGCCGGGCGCGTCGACGCTCTTCGGCCTGCCGCTCGTTCTGATCGCGGCGCAGCTCGCGCTTGGACGGCGCGTGATATGGCTGCCGGTGACGCTTCGCCGCCGCTCGATCGCGGCGCCGCTTTTTTCGCGCATGGTGAACGTGACACGACCGTACCTGCGTTTTGCCGAGCGCCTGCTTCGCCCGCGCCTCAATTTCATGCTCGGACCCTTGGCGACGCGGCTGACCGGCGCGGCCTGCGTCGTGCTCGCCATCCTGATCGCGCTGCCCATCCCGATCGCGAATTTCCTCTCCGGCCTTGCCGTTGCCGCGTTCGCGCTCGGGCTCCTTCGCGATGATGGCGCAGCCGTGCTCGCCGGCTGGACGGTAACCGCCGTCAGCCTCGCGGCGACGGCGCTCGTCTCCGGCGCGGTCTGGATAGCGATCAGGAAGACGGTGGAGTGGGTGACAGGATTGTCGGGCTGACGGGGAAGCCAGCGCTTTGGGGCAGGTCGTTCAGGCGCTTCCGCCGACGCGGCAAGCAAGCCGCTGGGCCATCATCGCCGCGCCGTCATCCTCGTCGCTTTCGGTGCCTATCTCTCGGTCCGTCTCGCGGGTGTGGAGGCCGTCTTCGGCCTCGCCCTTGGCGATCGCGAGCAGGGAGGCCAGCATGTTGTGGCCGCGGAGATCGCATTCGGCGCCAAGCCCCTCCAGCAGGTCTGAGACGCTGCGCAGAAAGGTCTCGTCCTTGACGAACCTCTCACCCGCGACGGGTGGAAGATAGACAATCGAGGACTTCGGGCGGGCCGACATCATACTCTCCAGCCAAAAACGCACGCATCCCCCGGACCATGTGCGCCTTGAAGTTTGTCCACAATGCGGCCGGAGAGGGAGAAAATGCCGAGGCGTCAGTCCCTTACTCCTCCGGCTCCGTCGTGAACATCAGCGGATAGCCGGCGCGCCGGCCGGCGTCGGTACCCTCCGTCGCCTTCGTTTCCGCGACGTCCTTCGTATAGACCGCGACGACGCAGGTGCCGCGCCGGTGCGCAGTGATCATTACCCGGTAGGCCTGATCCTCGCTCATTCGGAACACGCCCTTCAGCACCGTCACGACGAATTCGCGCGGCGTGTAGTCGTCATTGACGAGAATGACCTTGTGCAGCTTCGGCCGCTCGACCTTCGGCTTCGCCTTGGTGCGCGGCTTCACGACGGTGTCGGTCATGGCGGCATTTTACTCCCGATCGGGGCGGAGGTTGAAGCCCGCCGATCCGGTCAGCGCAGCGCCCAGCTCCCGAGCAGATAGAGCTCGCCGAGCGCAAAGAGTGCGCCGAAGATCGTCTTGTTGTTCCGCGCCAGCCACTCGGGGAGGAAGATGTCGAAATTGTCCGCCCGTTCGTCCGTGTATTGCGCGGCTACGCCGGTCAACGGGCAGCGCATGCGATTTGCGACAAGGATCGCGACTTCCACCCAAACGAGGAGGCTCAGCCAAAGCGCGGCGCGGAGGCTTGCCATCCAGGTGGCGACCGGGATCGCAAAGATCGACGCGGCGAAGACCGCCCAGACGAGCGTGTGGGCGAGACGGATCAGAAACAGCGCGCGGGCGGAATCGGTCAATCCATCGCCGCTTTGATCTTCGCCGCATGCTCGGCGAGCACCTTCGCGTCAGCCATGCCGCCGGAATGCGGCTTGAGCGGCACGCCCTCGAAGCGCGGGATCACATGGAAATGGATATGAAACACGGTCTGTCCCGCCGCCGGCTCGTTGAATTGCATGACGAAGACGCCTGGTGCGTCGAATGCCGCCTTCACCGCGTTGGCGACACGCTTCACCACGAGAATCGCTCGCTTCAGATCCTCCTCGCCGATGTCGAGCAGGTTACGCGCTTTCGCTTTCGGGATGACGAGCGTGTGGCCCGGCCCCTGCGGCATCACGTCCATGATGACGAGCACGTGCTCGTCTTCGAACACCTTCGCCGCCGGCAGCTCGCCGCGGATGATCTTGGCGAAGACGTTCGAGTCGTCATAGGCGGGCGTGGACATGCAATTCCCCTCGGTTGTCGTCGTGCCCGGACTGACCTGCCTTCGCAGAGGCCCCCGGCTTCGCGCTCGCGCGAGCCGGTACCGTCACGGAATGGATTGCCGGGTCAAGCCCGGCAATGACGACGGGGGAGGTCGGACATCGCTACTCCGCCGCGTCGTCTTGCGCGTCGTCGCCGTGGCGGAAGGGCGCGCGCTCCGAAAGTATCGCCCCCTGGAAGGCGACTTCCCGCCGCTCGTTCGCGAGATAGTCGGAAACCGCACGGCGGAAGCTCGCGTCGGCGATGTAGTGCGCGGAATGCGTCGTCGTCGGGAGGTAGCCCCGCGCCAGCTTGTGCGCACCTTGCGCGCCGGCCTCGACGCGCTGCAGGCCATGCCTCAGCGCGAAGTCGATCGCCTGATAGTAGCAGACCTCGAAGTGCAGGAAGGGTAGATCCTCGACCGCGCCCCAATAGCGGCCGTAGAGCGCGTCGGAGCCGATCAGGTTCAGTGCGCCGGCGACGAACCGGCCGTTCCGTTTCGCCATGATCAAGAGCACGCGATCGGCCATGCGCTCGCCGAGAAGCGAGAAGAAGCGGCGGTTCAGATACGGCCGGCCCCATTTGCGCGAGCCGGTGTCCATGTAGAAGGCGAAGAAGGAATCCCACGCGGCTTCGGTGAGGTCCTTGCCGGTCAGCCATTCGATCTCGACGCCGCCCGAAAGCGCGTCGCGCCGCTCCTTGCGCACCGCCTTGCGCTTGCGCGAAGCGAGCGCGGTCAGAAAGCCTTCGAAGTCGCCGTAGCCTTCGTCGGTGAAATGGAATTGCTGGTCGGTGCGGCGGAGGAAGCCCATCTCGCCGAGAAGCCTGGCGTCCTCCTCGGGCAGGAAGGTCAGGTGCGCCGACGACGCGCCCATACGGCGCGTCAGCTCGACCAGCCCCGCCGCGAGCAGCTTTTTGCGCTCCTCGGCTTGCGGTCCGGGCGCGGTCAGGAGCCGAGGGCCGGTCGCTGGCGTGAAGGGCACGCTCACCTGGAGCTTCGGGTAGTAGCGGCCGCCGGCGCGTTCGAGCGCGTCCGCCCAGCCCCAGTCGAAGACGTACTCGCCCTGCGAATGCGATTTTACGTAGCAGGGCATGACGCCGGTGATCTTGCCGTCCTCCATCAGGACGGAGTGCCGCGGCGCCCAGCCTGTCCGAGCCGAAACGGTGCCAGAGGTTTCGAGCAACTCCAGAAAATCCCACGAGACGAAGGGGTTGTAGGCGGGCTTTGCCACTGGTTTCGCTGCGGCGCCAGTCGCGACCTCGCAGGGAAGGACACTCGCCCCCAACGGCCATCCGGGGTTCGCGCAGGAGTCCCAGAGAATCCCGGCTGATCTCCGCGATCGTGGGAACGACACGGATGAACGACGCGTCGGTCGTGGGAGCGGCCATCACTGAAAGCTTATGCGCAATCTTCGCAAGTGCAATAAGCCGAAGCGCCGCTAGGGATCAAATCAGGCAGACGGGGCCTATCTATTTGTGGGAGCATGATCTTATCCGAAAACCGGTGCGCACTTTTCGGGATCATACCTCAGGCCGCGAAGCCCTCGAAGGTGATCTGGTCCGTCAGCCTTTTTGCCTTGTCCCACTGGGACTTGGTGCGCACCGTCCAGCAGATCAGCGGCAGGCGCATAATCCGCCGGGCGAGGAGCGGCATCGGGGTCGGAAGGTCGTTGATGGAATAAGAGATGAAGTCGAGCCCATTGACGAAGATGGCGCGCCAATGCCTTGGGCCGTCTAGCCAATTTCCCTGGGCGGTCAGGCCAAGCGGGATCTCCTTGTGGACCGCGCGCGCCGCAGCGAGAAGCTTGCGGTCGAACGACATCACGGCGGCAGGGCCGCCATATTCGCGAAGGCTGTCAATCGTTTGATGAGCGAGCGCCGGCTCGTGGCGCGGGGCGGGCTTCATCTCGATCAGGATCGGAACACGGCCGGCGACCAACGTCAGCATCTCGGCGAGCGTCGGGATTTTCTCCTGCGTTCCGAGCACCTTGAGACGGCCCAGCTCCTCCGCCGTGCGCGTGCCGACGCCGCCCGTCTCGCCCGTCAGGCGCTTTAGGTCGTCGTCGTGGAAGACGACGGGAACGTCATCGGAAGAGAGGTGCAGGTCGCATTCGATCGCATAGCCGGCAGCGGCAGCCGCCTCGAATGCGGCAAGCGTGTTCTCCGGCCGGCCGGCCGCGGCGTCATGGAAACCGCGATGCGCGATCGGCCTTTCGGTCAGCCAGGACAGGTTTTTGCGCAAGATGCCCCCTTAACCAGGTGCGAACGGGTAGGGGATCGCCCGCTTCCCATCAATCGGCTTTGAGATTATTGGTCGTTTGCCCCGACGCGGCCTTTCTTCCCGCGCAGAGAGCATTGATGACCCTTCGCCAAATCGCGCACCTGGCGCCAGCCGCCTTCGTCAGCCTTTGCGCAACCGCAGCGGTGGCGCAGGCTACACCGCAACTCCGGGACGCGTTGACGCCACATCGGGCCGTCTATGAGATCAGCCTCGCCCGCACCGATGAAGGGTCCGGCGTGTCGAGCGCCGACGGCAAGATGGTATTCGAAGTCACGGGCAATGCCTGCAACGGCTACAAGATGCGCCAGCGCATGGTGGTCAATATCGGCGACGAGGACGGTAACCTCGGTCTCCTCGACTTCCGCATCTCCACTTTCGAGTCCGGCGACGGCGAGCTCTACAGCTTCGATTCCCGCACCACGGTGAACCAGGAGGTAGTCGAGGCGGTCGAAGGCGAGGCGCGGCGGTCCGGCACGAACATCGAGGTCAGCCTCAAGCAGCCGGTGGAGAAGAAGGTCACTCTCGACGGCACCGTCCTCTTCCCGAGCCAACACCTGCAGGCGATACTCGACGCGGCGCGCGCGGAGCGGAAATTCCTCGCGGCGAACATTTACGAGGGGGCCGGGACGGGCGAGAGCACGGACGAGGCGTCCGCTGCGATCGGCGAGCCTATGCCGGCGACGGACGCGCCGCTCAGGACCGGCGTTCGACACTGGCCCGTCTCCGTCGGCTACTTCGATCCGGCGCGGCCAGCCGACGCGCCGTTCGGCGAGGAGCTTCCGACCTATCAGATGAGCTTCACGCTCTATGAGAATGGCGTGACCAACGACCTCGTCATGGATTACGGCGACTACGCGCTCTCAGGCTCGCTCAAGACGATCGAGCCGCTGGCGAGCGAGAGCTGCGCCTCACGCTGATCCTTTACCGCGCGGCGGCTTGCCGCTGAAGGTGAGCCCGAGAGCCAAACCATCTGAGCCGAAGCGACTGCGGATTGCGTCCATCGCCCGCTCGGCCTTGGCGCGTTTCTCGGCATCCTGATCGACGAGGTCGCGCGGCTCCATCAGCGCCGCGTCGTCGAGTTCTGCGACGCCGATGCCGATCAGGCGGAAGCGCGTCCTTCCATCGAGCTCCTTGGCCAAGAGGTCCCGCGCGCATCGGAAGATGCGGTCGGCGAGGTTCGAATACGAATCGAGATGAACGTTCCGTGTGCGCAGGCGGAAGTCCGACCCCTTCAGCTTGAGGACGACGAGCCGGCCCGCGAGATTCTCGCGTTTCAGGCGGGCGGAGACGCGCTCGGAGAGCTTTCTCAGGACCGGGAGCAGCTCCTCGGGCGTCGATCGGTCATCTTCGAAGGTAGTCTCCGCCGAGATGCTCTTCGCCTTGCGCTCCGGTGTGACGCTCCGATCGTCCTCGCCGCGCGCGAGCCGCGCCAACCGCAAGCCCATTGCGCCGTAGCGCTTCGCAAGGCTCTTCTCGTCGAGTTTCTGAAGGTCGGCGATCCGTGTCAGGCCGTCGCGCGCGAGGCGCGTCTGCATCGCCTTGCCGACGCCCCAGATGATCGACACCGGCTGAGCAGCAAGGAAGGACAGAGTCTCGGCCTGGCCGATCACGGCGAAGCCGCGCGGCTTGTCCAGATCGGAGGCGATCTTGGCGAGGAATTTATTGTGACTGAGCCCGACCGAAGCCGTGACGCCGATCTCGCGCTCCAGGCGGCGCTGGAAGCGGGCGAGGGTCACGGCCGGCGGCGCGCCGTGCACGCGCTCCGTGCCGGAGAGGTCGAGAAAAGCCTCGTCGATCGAAAGCGGCTCGACGGCGGGCGTCAACGCTAGCATCAACTCGCGCACCTCGCGCCCGACGCTTGCATATTTCGCCATGTTGGGCGGGATCACGACGGCGTCGGGACAGGCGACAAGCGCCTTGAACATCGGCATGGCCGAGCGGACGCCGTAGGTGCGTGCAACGTAGCAAGCGGCCGAGACGACGCCGCGGCGTCCGCCGCCCACGATCACCGGCTTGTCGGCCAGCGACGGGTCGTCGCGCTTCTCGACCGTGGCGTAGAAGGCGTCGCAGTCGACGTGGGCGATCGAGAGGGAAAGAAGCTCCGGATGGCCGACAAGGCGGGGGCTGCCGCACGTCGGGCATCGCTTCGCGGTCCCGAGCCAGGGCGCGAAGCACTCGCGACAAAGTGTGATCGTGGCGGCACCCACGCGCCAAGTGTCATCCCCGCTGTAAGCGCGGGCAAGAGCCAAGTCGGCCTGGCGTTCCGCCTCTGTTCGACCGTTTGATCAAGCCGATTTGCGTTTCCTTAAGTGCGGATATGCTTCTTTGATCTCGCAGGGGAATCGCGAAGAATTACTCTTCGACAGGGACGGGTCAGGATCGGCCTTATGGCGAAAACGGTCATGATCGTTGAAGACAACGAGCTGAACATGAAGCTCTTCAACGATCTCCTCCGCGCGAACGGCTACGCGACGATGCCGATGCGCAACGGCTACGAAGCGCTTGATGCTCTCAAGGAGAGCATGCCCGACCTTATCATCATGGACATCCAGCTCCCGGAGATCTCCGGGCTCGAAGTGACGAAGCGCATCAAGCAGAACGACGCTCTTCGGCACATTCCCGTGATCGCGGTCACCGCGTTCGCCATGAAAGGCGACGAGGAGCGCATCCGCCAGGGGGGATGCGAGGGCTATCTCTCAAAGCCGATCTCCGTCGCGACCTTCATCGAGACAGTCAAATCCTACGTGGGCCCGGCCCAAGGGTAGGCGGCTGTGACCTCGCGCGTACTCGTCGTCGATGACATCGCCGCCAACGTGCGGCTGCTCGAATCACGTCTGCAAGCTGAATACTTCGACGTGCGCACCGCGCTCTCCGGACGCCAGGCGCTCGACATCGCCGAGCACGAGCGCGTGGACCTTGTGCTGCTTGACGTGATGATGCCCGACATGACGGGCTTCGACGTGTGCGCCGCGCTCAAGGCAAATCCGCGCACGGCGCACGTCCCGGTCATCATGGTCACTTCGCTCGACAATGCTGAGGACCGTGTGAAGGGTCTCGAATGCGGCGCGGACGATTTCCTGACCAAGCCGGTGAGCCACGTCGCGCTTCTGACGCGGGTGAAGAATCTGCTTCGCTTGAAGATGGTGACCGACGAACTCGAGCTCCGGGCCGCGGCACTCGAATCCGTCGGCGTGAGCTCGGCGTCGATCTTCTCCAAAGGCGCCGACATCTCGGGACGCATCCTCGTCGTCGACGATAGGGAGAACTCAAGCCGCGCAATCCGCCAGGCCCTGCAGCGGCCATTCGAGGTCGAGATCACGGCCGATCCCGCCGAGGCGGTCGCCCGCGCGGCGAGCGGGCTCTTCGACCTCATCATGATCAGCGGCTTGCTCAGAGCCGGTGACGGTCTGAGGCTCTGCACGCAGATCAGGACGATCGACGGACTGAGACAGACGCCGATGGTGCTCATCACCGACGCCGAGCAGACGGAGCTCGTGATGCGGGCGCTCGACCTCGGCGTCAACGACTACATCATGCGCCCGATCGACTCGAACGAGCTGCGCGCGCGCGTGCGCACGCAGCTCAGGCGCAAGCTCTATCAAGAGCGACTGCGCAACATGGTTTCAAGCGCCGTCGAGCTTGCCGTCACCGATCCGCTGACCGGCCTCTACAATCGCCGCTATCTCGACGCGCATCTCGCATCCGCTGTCACTCGGGCGGCCGCCACCGAGAAACCGGTCTGCGTCCTCATTTTCGACATCGATCATTTCAAGGACGTCAACGATACGCATGGACACGAGTTCGGGCGACGATGTGCTCAAGCACTTCTCCGACCGACTGCGTCTGGGCGTGCGCGGCATCGACCTCGTCGTGCGCTATGGCGGCGAGGAGTTCATGCTGGTCATGCCGGAGACGGACGCCGAGTTCGCGCACGACATCGCCGAGCGGCTCCGGTGCGACGTTGAGAAGTCGCCATTCGTCACTCAGACGGGCGCCAATATCCCGGTCACCGTCAGTATCGGTATCGCTGAGTGGCGGGGGGTGTCGGACACTGCCGCGGCCCTTATCCGGCGGGCGGACGAGGCCCTTTATTCGGCTAAGCGCCTGGGCCGCAACAGGGTTGTCGCCAGCGCCGCCTGACGCTAGGTTCACCCAAATGCTGCAATTTTCGTTACACTTTTAACCAAGTGCGAACCATCCGGTAGCATTGCACTGAACCTTGGGCTTCATTGCGAACCGCGGGGAGGCAGTTGAGGCACTGCTTTTCCAGACAACAGAATACCCCATGGATTTGCTCAGGTCCGCCGCATCTCCTGGGTCCGTGGGGTCGGCCGGTCGGACGTGGTGAGTGGCCTCCTCGTACAGCCACGCTCCGGCCGGCCACTTTCTTCCAGCGGGGGCTGGGCATGAAAAAAGGCGCCTAACGGCGCCTTTTTCTGCGACTGGGCCTGTGGCCCTACTTAATCTTCGCTTCCTTGAAAAGGACGTGCTTCCGGGCCTTCGGGTCGTATTTTCGGAGCGAGAGCTTGTCCGTCATCGTGCGAGAGTTCTTCTTCGCCACGTAGAAGAAGCCGGTGCCTTCTTCGCTGACGAGGCGAATTTTCACGGTTGCTGCCTTGGCCATCGGCGGATTCCTGCGGATCGAAACGTGGCGGTGAGATGACCCCTGGCGGGGGCGAAGTCAAGCGCCGGGCCGCGAGCGGCGGCCGCGCTTCTCCTTCTTCCGGTCCGGCCGTCGCCCGGATTTGCCGCGTTTTGCGCCGCGGCCGGCGCGCGGCGCCTCGCGGAGCAGCTCCAGCCTGAGGCTTCCGGCATAGGGGAGCGCCTCGACGAGCCGCACCTCAACAGCGTCGCCGAGGCGGAAGGTCTCGCCGGTCGTCCGCCCGATCAGGCGGTGATGCGCCTCGTGATACTCGTAGAAATCCTCGCCGATCGTGGAGATCGGCACGAAGCCATCGGCGCCGCTCTCGGAAAGCTCGACGAAGAGCCCGGCGCGGGTCACGCCGCGGATGCGGCCCTCGAAATGCGCACCGACGCGGTCGGCGAGCCAGAAGGCGATCAGACGATCCACGGTGTCGCGTTCCGCGGCCATCGCCCGGCGCTCGGCGACCGAAATCTCGCCGGCGATACGCTCCAGATGCTTCTCGTCCGCCGCCCGCAGCCCGCCGGGCCCAAGGGAAAGCGCGGAAATCAGCGCGCGGTGCACGAGGAGGTCGGCGTAGCGGCGGATCGGCGAGGTGAAGTGCACATAACGGCGCAAATTCAGCCCGAAATGGCCGATATTCTGCACCGCATATTCGGCCTGGCTCTGCGAGCGCAGAACCACTTCGTTGACGAGCTGGGCGTTCGGTGTGTCCGCGACGCGCTTCAGGACCCCGTTGAACTGACTCGGCCGCAGGCTCCCGGCCTTGGGGAAGCTCATATCGAGCGAGCCGAGGAAGTCGCGGAGAGCCTCAAGCTTCTCCCACGCGGGCTCGTCGTGGATGCGGTAGACTATCGGGCTTTTCTTCGCCTCGAGCATCTCCGCTGCGGCGACGTTCGCCTGGATCATGAACTCCTCGATCAGGCGATGCGCCTCAAGCCGAGGCGGCGCGACGATGCGGTCAACGGAGCCGTCCTCGCGAAGGAGTATTTTGCGCTCGGGGAGGTCGATGGCGAGCGGCTCGCGCTGGTCGCGTGCGCGGGAGAATGCCGCATAGGCGGCCCAGAGCGGCCTCAAAACGGGCTCCAGCAGGGGGCCGGTCGCGGCGTCGGGATGGCCGTCGATGGCGGCCTGCGCCTGCTCGTAGGCGAGCTTTGCGGCCGAGCGCATCATCACGCGGTGGAAGCTCTGGCCGTGCTTCTTGCCGTCGGCGGAGATGCGCATGCGGACGGCGAGCGCAGGACGCGCCTCGCCCTCGCGGAGCGAGCAGAGGTCGTTGGAGATGCGCTCCGGCAGCATCGGCACGACGCGACCGGGGAAATAAACAGAATTGCCACGCTTCGCCGCCTCGCGGTCCAGCTCCGAGCCAGGGCGGACGTACCAGGCGACGTCGGCGATCGCGACGGTGACGATGAAGCCGCCGGGATGCTCCGGGTCGGGCGCGGCGTGGACCGCGTCGTCATGGTCGCGCGCGTCGGCCGGGTCGATCGTCACGAGCGGTAGATCGCGCCAGTCCTCGCGATGCGCCATGTCGGCGGCATGTGCCGCCTCGGCCGCCTCGATCACCGCGCGCGGGAAAACATGGGGGACTCCGTGCTCTTCGAGCGCGATCAGGCTAACGGCCTTTTCGCTCGAGACATCGCCAAGGCGCTCGATGACGCGGCCGGTCGGGAGGCCGAGCCGTCCGCCTCGCGCCACCTCGACCGAAACAAGCTCGCCGTCGCGTGCGCCCTTCGCGGCGTCGGGCGACACGACGAGCTCGGAATCACGCCGCGCGACGGGGACAATGCGGGCTTCGCCGTCCCGCTTGCGGAAGATGCCGAGCGAGGCGCGAGGCGGGCGCTCCAGGAGCCGGATCACGCGCGCGGTGAAGCCGCCGGTCTCGGGCTCCGGTGTCAGCCGCGCGAGAACGCGATCGCCGATCCCAGGCGCGCGCCCGCGACCCTTGCTGTCAGGCGCGATGACGATGCGGGGGGCATCGCCCCATTCCTCATCCCACTCTGACGGGACGCCGATCGGCTCGCCCTCCTCGTCGATGCCTTCGACGGAGAGCACGGTGACGGAGGGCAGGTCGCCGGGCCGGTGCAGATGCTTGCGGCGAGTTCTCGATCAGCCCCTCGTCGGCGAGCTCGCGCAGCATGCGCTTCAAGGCGATCTTCTGCCCGCCGGAGAGCCCGAAGGCACGGGCGATGTCGCGCTTGCCGGCCTTGCCGGAGCGCTCGGCAACGAATTCGAGGAGCGCCTCGCGGGTCGGAAGCTCGGGTTTCGGTTTCGCTTTGGGCCTTTGCGGCAATTCGGTCCTATTCGACCGCCGCCTTAGTCTTGGCGCGCGGCTTCTTGGCGGGCGCTTTGCGCCCCTTGGGTGCTGCCTTCTTCGCCGGCGCACGGCCTGCCTTCTCCGCGAGAAGCTCGACCGCCTGCTCAAGCGTCACGTCCTCGGGCTTAATGTTCCGCGGAAGCGTGGCGTTCACCTTGCCATGATTCACGTAAGGGCCGTAGCGCCCCGAGCGCACGGTGATCGTGCCGCTCTCGGAGGGGTGCTCGCCGAGCTCCTTCAGCGCAGCCGGTGCGGCGCGTCCGCGGCCGCTCTTTTTCTCGGCAAGAAGCGAGATGGCGCGGTTGGCGCCGACGGTGAAGACCTCGTCGACGGAGTCGAGGTTGGCGTATTTGCCGGCATTCTCCACGAACGGCCCGTAGCGGCCGATGCCGGCGATGATGGCTTTCCCGGTCTCCGGGTGCGTGCCGATCTCGCGCGGCAGCGAGAGCAGCTTCAGCGCCGCCTCAAGGTCGATCTGGTCGACGGTCCAGCCTTTCGGGATCGATGCGCGCTTTGGCTTCTCGCCGCCCTTCTCCGGATCGGGGCCAAGCTGCAGATAGGGGCCGAAGCGGCCGTTCCGCAGCATGACCGCGAGGCCGGTCTCCGGGTCCTCGCCCAGCGACGTGCCCTCCGGCGAGACGGACCCTGCCGCCACGTCGTCGCCGTTTGCGCCGAGCTGGCGCGTATAGCGGCAGTCCGGATAGTTCGAGCAGCCGATGAAGGCGCCATATTTCCCGAGCTTCAGCGACAGCTTGCCGGCCTTGCAGGCCGGGCATTCGCGCGGGTCGCCGCCATCGGCGCGGGGCGGGAAGAGATGTTCGGAGAGGAGCTCGTTCAGCGCCTCGATCACCTCGGAACGGCTGATGTCGCTCGCCTGAGCGATATTCTCCGCGAAGTCGCGCCAGAACTCACGCAGCACGTCCTTCCAGGAAAGCTCACCTGAGGAGATCAGGTCGAGTTTCTCCTCGAGGTCGGCGGTGAAATCGAACTCGACGTATTTCTTGAAGAAGTCTTCGAGGAATGCAGTGACGATGCGGCCCTTGTCCTCCGGCACGAGCCGCTTGCGGTCAAGGCGCACGTATTCGCGCTTGCGCAACGTCTCCATCGTCGCCGCGTAGGTCGAGGGGCGGCCGATCCCGAGCTCTTCCATCTTCTTGATGAGCGAAGCCTCAGTGTAACGCGGCGGCGGCTCGGTGAAGTGCTGCGTCGCGTCGATCTTCTCGCGCGCGAGCCGCTCGCCAGAGGACATCGCGGGGAGGCGGCCGCCTTCCTCATCGTCCTCATCGTCGCGGCCTTCCTGATAGAGCGTCAGGAAGCCGTCGAAACGGATCACGCTGCCGGTCGCCCGGAGCCCAGCCTTGCCGGTGGGTGCGACCGCATCGATCTCGATCGTCGTGCGCTCCAGCTCGGCGGAGGCCATCTGGCTGGCGATGGTGCGCTTCCAGATCAGCTCGTAAAGGCGGGCCTCGTCGTCGTTCAGAAACCGCACCACATCGGCCGGAAGCCGGGCGACGTCGGTCGGGCGGATGGCCTCGTGCGCCTCCTGCGCATTCTTGACCTTCGAGGTGTAGCGGCGCGGCGCATCCGGAGTGTAGCGCGCGCCGTATTCGTGCTCGATCACGTGGCGGGCGGCGGACAGCGCTTCCGGCGCGATATCGAGGCCGTCCGTGCGCATATAGGTGATAAGGCCGACCGTCTCGCCGCCGAGATCGACGCCCTCGTAGAGACGCTGCGCGATGCGCATGGTGCGGCTCGCGTCAAAGCCGAGCTTGCGTTGCGCTTCCTGCTGCAGCGTCGAGGTGATGAAAGGTGGCGGCGGGTTGCGCCGCTGCGGCTTCGATTCCACCGAGGCGACGGTGAAGGCGGCGCTCTCAAGCAGCCGCTTGGCGGAGCCCGCATCGTCGCCGGTTCCAATCGACAGGCGGTCCAATTTCTTTCCGTCGAGCGCTACAAGGCGCGCGGAGAAGGAATCGTTCCGCGGCGTGCTGAGCGTCGCGATGACCGACCAATATTCCTGAGGCTTAAAGCGCTCGATCTCCGCCTCGCGGTCGCAGACCAGACGGAGCGCGACCGACTGGACGCGGCCGGCCGACCGGGCGCCGGGGAGCTTCCGCCACAGCACCGGCGAGAGCGTGAAGCCGACCAGGTAGTCGAGCGCGCGCCGCGCCAGATAGGCGTCGACCAGTGGCTCGTCGATGGCGCGTGGGTGGCTCATCGCCTCCTGCACCGCCTGCTTCGTCACGGCGTTGAAGACCACGCGCTCCACACGCTTACCGCGAAGCGCGTTCTTGCCGTTCAGGACCTGCAGCACGTGCCAGGAGATCGCCTCGCCCTCACGATCCGGGTCGGTGGCGAGGATCACGCGGTCGGCCCGTTTCACCGCCGCGGCGATGTCGGCAAGCCGCTTCTTGGACTTGGGATCGACCTCCCAATCCATCTCGAAATCCTGGTCCGGGCGCACGGATCCGTCTTTTGGGGGAAGGTCGCGCACGTGGCCGTAAGAGGCCAAAACCTCGTAGCCGGAACCCAGATATTTGTTGATCGTCTTAGCCTTAGCCGGCAACTCGACAATCACAACGTCCATGAAGCACTCCGCCGCGAACGGCGCACTCATGGCCGCCGATTGCCCGCGTCAATTGGATGGCGCACCTTCCCGGGTCAACCCCCCGCCGCAAAGACGGCCGGTCTTGCGAGGGTGCCGAGGCCCAGGATTCCCGGGCAAAATGAGCTTACGCGCCACGGTTGTTTATGAAGAATATTTCAACTATAGAACGTGCAAGAAGTCCGTAGAGCGCTATGAATTCCCAGCAGATAAACGACGAGTTGGGCCTTGGGACAAGGGCGAAGGCGGCCGAGCACATAGCCCTTGAAGCCAGCCGGCTGGCCCGGATTGCAGGAGCCAACGATTTCGGGCTCCTGGCCTACCTGATCGATATGGTGGTGCTGGAGGCTTGGCGCGAGGCAACCGAGGGCGACGCCGGTCCCAAGGCCCGCATGGGGCAGGGACCGACCATCGCGAACGGCTGAGCGGCGCCAATTCAGCGGAGCGAGACGCGCTGCCCGGAGTGGCGCTCAATCCGCCCCGCGACGTCCAGCTCGAGAAGCACGACGAGGACGGTGCGCGCAGAAAGCCCGGTGAAGCGGATGATCTCGTCGATCTCGACGGGCGTCGGGCCGAGCGCCTCGATAATGCGCGCGCGGTCGCTGTCATCGGGCTCGGAGGCGGGCTCTGTCGTCGAGGGGGCGCTGACGATACCGGGCGCCTCGGGAGCACGGGCGAGCATCGGTGCGAGCGCCTCGATGATGTCGGCGGTTTCGGTGACGACGCGCGCACCCTGCTTGATCAGATTGTTCGCGCCGGCGGCGCGCGGATCAAGCGGTGAGCCTGGCACGGCCAGGACTTCGCGGTTCTGCTCCAGAGCGAGGCGTGCAGTGATCAGCGAGCCTGACCGTTCGGCAGCCTCGACTACGACAGTCGCAAGCGACATCGCCGCGATGATTCGATTGCGACGCGGGAAATCCCGAGCGCGAGGCTCCCAACCGAGCCGCATCTCGCTCACGCCGCAGCCGCCTGCATCGAGAATGCGCTGAAAAAGCTCCTCGTTCTCGCGCGGATAAATGAAATCGACGCCGCCGGCGAAGACGGCGATGGTCCCGCCGGAGAGCGCCGCTTCGTGGGCAGCAGAAGTCAATGCCGCGAGCGAGGCCGGAGACGACGACAAAATCGGCATCGCCGAGCCCCTTCGCGAGGATCGCCGCCATCTTGCGTCCGGCCGCGGAGGCGTTGCGGGCGCCGACGATCGCAACGGCGGGCGAAGTCATATGGCGAATATCGCCGCGCACGGCAATCAGCGGCGGCGCGGCGTCGCCGTGCCTCAGCCACGGCGGATAGAGGGGCTCGCCCATCGCGACGAAAACAGCGCCGAGCCGCTGCATCTCCGCCATCTCGTCCTCGGCCTCGCTGCGGCTCGCGATGCGTACGGGCCGCGAGGCGCCGCCGCGGTCGGAAAGGGTCGGCAGCGCGTCGAGCGCTGCCTCCGCCGAACCGAAGTGATTGATGAGCCCGCGGAAAGTAGCCGGCCCGACGTTCTCGCTCCGGATCAGGCGGAGCCACGCCAGCCGCTGCTCGTCGGTCAGCCTGACACCCGTCGCTTCGCCGATCACCGCAAACCCCAGAACCCCCCTTGCAACATGAAGGCGGCAAATCGATCCGGCAAGCGCCCGCCCGGGGCGTTGTATGGCTTCACGGCAATTGCGGATGCGCACAGAGTCGCGTTATTCAAGGGCGACCGCTCTCCCAGAGCGGGCCGGGGGATTTCGCTACGCGCACGTTCCGGGTCATTTTGATCAAGCCGTCGCATTACGACGACGACGGTTATGTCATTCAGTGGTTTCGCTCGACGATTCCGTCGAACAGCCTCGCCAGCGTGCACGGACTTGTTCGAGAGTGTGCAGAGGCGCGCGTCCTCGGCGCGGATGTCGCGATCGAGGTCGAGGCCTATGACGAGTGCAACGCAATCATCGATATCGACGCCGCAATCCGCCGCATCAAGGCGGCGGGCGCCGGCTTCGTCGGGCTGGTCGGCGTGCAGTCCAACCAGTTTCCGCGCGCGCTCGACCTGACGCGGCGGTTCCGCGCATCCGGCGTGCCGGTGGTGATCGGCGGATTTCACGTCTCGGGATGCATCTCGATGCTTCCGGCGCTCCCAGACGACATCCAGGAGGGCGCCGATCTCGGGGCCATACTCTATGCGGGCGAATCCGAAGGGCGCATGGCGGAGCTTCTCCGCGACATCGATGGTGGCACGCCAAAGCCGGTCTACAATTTCCTGCACGACATGCCGGGGATGGCCGCAGCGACTTTCCCCATCCTGCCGCGCGAGATCGTAACGCGCGTCGCTGGGCACTACACAAGCTTCGACGCTGGACGCGGCTGCCCGTTCCAATGCTCGTTCTGCACCATCATCAACGTGCAAGGGCGCAAGTCTCGCTACCGAACGGCCGACGACGTGGAGGCAATCGTGCGTGCCAACGCGGGACAGGGCGTCACCCGCTTCTTCGTCACCGACGACAACTTCGCGCGGAACAAGAACTGGGAGCCGATCCTCGACCGGCTCATCGCGCTCCGCGAGGACGAGGGCTTCAGGATTCGCCTGCTCCTGCAGGTCGACACGCTCTGCCATCGAATCCCCGGCTTCATCGAGAAGGCGGCGCGGGCTGGCTGCAACATGGTCTTCATCGGGCTTGAGAACATCAATCCCGAAATCGCTGATGGGGACGAAGAAGCGGCAGAACAAGATTTGGGAATACCGGGAGATGCTGCAGGCCTGGAAGACCGCCAAGGTGATGACCTGGGCCGGCTACATCCTCGGCTTCCCGACGGACACGCCGGCCTCGATCCGTCGCGACATCGAGATCATCAAGAAGGAGCTTCCGATCGACATCCTGGAGTTCTTCTGCCTGACGCCGCTGCCGGGCTCGGAAGACCACAAGAAGCTCTTCACGAACGGGGTCGCGATGGACCCCGACATGAACAAATACGATCTGGAGCACGTGCTCACGGCGCATCCGGCGATGTCGAAGGCGGAGTGGGAGGGAATCTATCGCGACGCATGGGGCATCTACTACACCGACGAGCACGTCGAGACGGTGCTCAAGCGCGGCGTGGCGAGCGGCATAAGCACGAAAAAGATCATTGACGCACTCGTCGTCTTCTCCGGTGCGACGCGGATCGAGAAGGTGCATCCGCTGCAATTCGGTTTCGTCCGCCGCAAGGTGCGGCGCTCACGCCGACATGGCCTCCCGATCGAGAGCCCGCTCGTTTTCTATCCGCGCCGCGTGGTGGAGTTCGCGACAGCCGCACTGGCCTGGCATCGCCTCTATCGCCGCTATCATGCGATCGCGCGCCGCGTGCTCGCCGATCCAGCGTCGAAGCGCTACGTCGACGAGGCGCTGACGCCTCCCACCGCGGAGGAGGCGATGCCGCACTTCGTGCAAGTCTTCGCGGACAAGATACCGAAGACACACGGTGCGCCGACACGCGAAACCGAGTCGGTGGAAGCAGCGGAGTAGCGCTATTTCGCGCCGATGCGCGATTCCTGCCCTGCGATGAGCCGCCCGATGTTGGCGCGGTGGCGAATCCAAATAATCACCGTGAGGATCGCAGCGAGGACGGCGGTCTCGTGACGGCCGAATGCCACAAGCACAAACGGAGCGACGGTGCTCGAGACGAGCGCCGCAAGCGACGAATAGCGCTTCACCAGCGCCGTGCCGATCCAGATCAACGCCGTGATTATCATCGTCGGCCAGTGCAGCCCCAGAAGGACGCCGAGATAGGTGGCGACGCCCTTCCCACCCTTGAACTTGAGCCAGACCGGAAAGCAATGGCCGAGATAAGCGCCGAGCGCAGCGGCGAGCGCGCCATAAAGGCCGAAGCGCCAGCCGATCCAGACGGCGACGGTCCCCTTCAATCCGTCGAGCAGAAGCGTCGCTGCCGCGAGGCCCTTGTTGCCGGTGCGCAGCACGTTGGTCGCGCCGATATTGCCGGAGCCGATGGAGCGGATGTCGCCGAGTCCGGCCAAGCGGGTGAGCAGCAATCCGAACGGGATCGAGCCGAGCAGATAGCCGATCAGGAGAGCCTCGACGGGCCCTAGGACAGACGTATCCGACACTTTTGGCGGCTCCAGTAGATCGATTGGAGAGCGTAGGCGGAGGGAATAGGCCCGGCAACAGAATGGGGCCGCCCCCGAAGCTCAGGCTGTGTAATATTCGTAGATAGTTCGCCCGGCAACGACGGTGCGCATCACCTTGCCGGTCATGCGCGCGCCCTCGAACGCTGTGTTGCGGGAGCGCGACTTCAGCTCCTCTTCGCGGACGATCCAGGGGCGATCGAGGTCGACAACGATCAGATCGGCGGGCGCGCCGGGCGCCAGCGTGCCGGCTTCGAGGCCGAGGAGCCTCGCGGGCTTGGTGCTCATCGCGTGGACAAGACGGATCAGCGGCACGTCGCCGGAATGGACGAGGCGAAGGCCGGCCGCGAGCATGGTTTCCAGGCCGACCGCGCCGTCGGCTGCCTCGGCGAAGGGCTGACGCTTTCCTTCGACATCCTGCGGGTCGTGCGCGGAGCAGACGACGTCGATCGTGCCGTCGGCCAGCGCCTCGACCAAGGCCGCCCGATCGTCCTCGGAGCGGAGCGGCGGCGACATCTTGAAGAAGGTGCGGTAGGCGCCGACATCGTTCTCGTTCAACGAGAGATGCGCGATTGCGGCGCCTGCCGTGACGCCGTTGCCGGCAAGCTTGGCGCGGCGAAGCGCGGCGAGCGCGGGCTCGCAGGAGATCTGTGCGGCGTGATAGCGCCCGCCGGTCATGCGTGCGAGCCGGATGTCGCGATCGAGCACGATCGTCTCGGCCTCGCGCGGCACGCCTGGAAGGCCCAGCCGCGTCGCCGTCTCGCCCTCGTTCATCACGCCGCCGTTGGCGAGGTCGTCGTCCTCCACGTGATGGACGACAAGCGCGTCGAAGTCGCGCGCATAGGTAAGCGCGTTCCGCATCACCTTGGCACTCTTCAGCGAGCGACGTCCCTCGGTGAAGGCGACGGCGCCGGCTTCCTTCAGAAGCCCGAATTCCGACAGCTCTTCGCCGGCGAGGCCGCGAGTCATCGCCGCCATCGGATGGACGCGCACGACCGCGGTGTCGCGTGCGCGGCGGAAGACGAAATCGACGAGAGCCGGGTCGTCGATCACCGGATTGGTGTCGGGCATCGTGACGATCGCGGTGACACCGCCGGCAGCAGCCGCGCGGCTTGCGGTCTCCAGCGTCTCGCGGTGCTCGCCGCCCGGCTCGCCGACGAAGACGCGCATGTCGACGAGGCCGGGGAGGACTGCTGCGCCTTTGCAGTCGACGATCTCCGCGCCCTCCGGCGTGCCCTGGTTGGCGGCGTCCGCGCCGGCTGCGACGATCCGCCCGTCGGCGACAAGCACTGCGCCCCTCTCGTCGACATCGCGCGAGGGATCGACGACGCGGGCATTGATGAAGGCGAGCGGGCGGATCATGCTCAGATCACGGAAAGTCGGCTCTGCATGTCCAGCGTCCACGCATTCGGCAAGTGCTCACCGAGCGCCTCGAGCACGGCCATCCTGACTGCGACGCCCATCTCCACCTGTTCGCGGATGACCGACTGCACACCGTCGGCGATCATCGGGTCGATCTCGACGCCACGGTTCATCGGTCCCGGATGCATGACAATGGCGTCGGGCTTCGCCCAGGAGAGCTTCTCCGCGTCGAGGCCGAAGAAGCGGAAGTATTCGCGAACGCTCGGTACGTAGGCCGCAGTCATGCGCTCGCGCTGCAAGCGCAGCATCATCACCACGTCGGCATCGGCGAGGCCTTCGCGCATCGAGGAGAAGACATCGATGCCGAGGCGGTCGATGCCCGCCGGCATCAGCGTCGACGGACCGACGACGCGGATGCGCGCGCCCATCGCCGCAAGAAGCAGGATATTCGAACGCGCGACGCGCGAATGCGCGATGTCACCGCAGATCGCGACGACGAGGCCGGAGAGGCGGCCCTTGTGGCGGCGGATGGTGAGCGCATCGAGAAGCGCCTGCGTCGGATGCTCGTGCGCGCCGTCGCCGGCGTTGACCACCGCACATTCGACCTTCTGGGCAAGAAGTGCCACCGCGCCCGCCGCATGGTGGCGGACGACCAGGATGTCCGGCCGCATGGCGTTCAGCGTCATTGCGGTGTCTATGAGGGTCTCGCCCTTCTTCACCGAGGAGGCGCTGACCGCCATGTTCATCACGTCGGCGCCCAGCCTTTTGCCGGCCAACTCGAAGGACGACTGGGTGCGTGTGGAGGCCTCGAAGAAGAGGTTGATCTGGGTGCGGCCGCGGAGGGTCGCCTTCTTCTTCTCGACTTGCCGGCTAACGTCTATCGCCGCCTCTGCCGAATCGAGCAAAAGCGCGATATCCTGGGGGGAAAGGCCCTCGATCCCGAGAAGATGCCTGTGCGGAAAGGCAGAAGCCATTAAAGTCGGCCGTATAGTCCGTCGCTGTCGGCGGGGCAACCATACTCGCGCCCCTCACGGCCTTGCGCACAGAAAGACATTTCGATGACGGGGATACGTACGCGGTGCTGAACCAGTCGCCCCCTTATGGCGGCGTTAACCTCTTCGAAGCCGACCCGATCCTGAGCGCCACCACGTCCGGGTTCCCGGATTCCGTGCGCGCCGACCTCGCGGACCTCGGGGGGTTTTGGGGGACGCATGAGGCGCGGGAATTTGCCCGCCTCGCCAACCGCCACACGCCGGAGCTCGAGCGCTACAGCCCGAAGGGTGAGCGCATCGACCAGGTGACCTTCCACCCGGCCTACCACGCGCTGATGCGCCGCTCGATGCTGGCAGGGCTCCACTGCTCGACGTTTGACCAGGGGGACACGGAGGCCGGGCTCCGGCACCGGGCGCGCGCTGCGCGGCTCTACATGACGGCGCAGACCGAGTGTGGGCACCTCTGCCCGATGACGATGACGAATGCGTCGCTCGCCGCGCTCAATCTTGCGCCGGAGCTGATGAGCGTCTGGGCGCCGCGCGTCGCCTCGCGAAGCTACGACCGGAACTTCCGCCCCGCGGAAGAGAAACGCGGCATCACGCTCGGTATGGGAATGACGGAGAAGCAGGGTGGGACGGACGTGCGCGCCAACACGACGCGCGCGGAGCCGGACGGCGACATCTATCGCCTGACCGGTCACAAATGGTTCTTCTCCGCGCCGATGTCCGACGCCTTCCTCGTGCTCGCGCAGACGAAAGTGGGGCTGACGTGCTTCCTCATGCCGCGGTTCCTGCCCGACGGTTCGGTCAACGCGATCCGGATCGAGCGGCTGAAGGACAAGCTCGGCAATCGCTCCAACGCGTCAGCGGAGGTCGAATTCGGCGGCGCCGGCGCGTGGCGGGTCGGCGAGGAGGGGCGGGGCGTCGCGACGATCCTCGAAATGGTGACTCTGACGAGACTCGACTGCGCGGTGGCAAGCGCCGGGCTGATGCGGAGCGGGTTTGCCGAAGCGGTACACCACGTCAGGCACCGCGCAGTCTTCGGCAAGGCGCTGATCGACCAGCCGCTGATGACGCGCGTGCTCGCCGATATGGCGCTCGACCTTCTCGGCGCGATGGCGCTTTCGATGCGCCTTGCGGAGGCGTTCGACATGGCGGCGAGCCAGCCGGCGGAGGCGGCCTATGTGCGGCTGATGACGCCGACGGTGAAGTACTGGGTGTGCAAGACCGCGCCGGCCTTCCTCTACGAGGCGATGGAGTGCCTCGGCGGTAACGGCTACGTGGAGGAGAGTCTGCTTCCGCGGCTCTATCGCGAGGCGCCGGTCAACGCCATCTGGGAGGGCTCCGGCAACGTCATGGCGCTCGATGTGGTACGGGCGCTGAAGTCGGAGGGCGTGCTCGAGAAGGTCGTCACGACGATCGGCGCGGAACTCGGCCAGGGCTCGAAGTCCGCTCTCGACGTACTTCTCGCCGCTGCGAGCGTGGCGACCGAGGACGAAGGCTCGGCCAGACTGCTGGTCGAGCAGCTCGCGCTTACCGCCGCGGCGGCGGCTCTGCGGCGCGACTACCCAACCCCCATCTCCGACGCCTTCATCGAGACGCGGCTCGGCCGACCGTGGCGCTCCACCTACGGAATGCTCGACGCCCGCTACAACGCGCGGAAGCTCGTCGACTACATCGCGCCCGCGATCGGCGAATGACCGGCGGGCAGGCGGCTTGCGGCCGGGCCAGCCAGCGGCGCCCGAACCCGTTAACGCGCGTTCAATCCTCCCGCCGCTACAACCCTGAGGTATTCGGGGTTGACGATGTTTCTGCGTGGCCGCCTCCGGTCCGTCGCCCAACCGGTGATCAGGACCGACAGAGAGCTTCTCATCTATGTCGTGCGGGTAACCGTCCTTTGCGTTGCGCTCGCCGTCGCGCTCGACGTGGTTAACCAACTCACGTTCTTCATAGATTGGGAAACGAGCTTTCGATCCTGGATGATCTCGGCTCTGGTCGCCGGCGTGATCGCGGCGCCCGTGGCTTTCGCGATCGCACGTGCGCATCTGGAGCTCTACCGCGCAAAGATGGTTGTCGAAGAGCTGAGCAAGATCGACCCTCTGACCGGCCTTCTCAACCGTCGCGCGCTGTTCGAGCCGACCGAAGGAGCTCCGCCCGAGGTCATGGCGCTGGTCATCGCCGACATCGACCGCTTCAAGACGGTGAATGACACGCATGGGCATTTGGCCGGCGACGAAGTGATCAGGATGGTGGGCCAGGCGATGAAGGCGCACCTCGGTGCGTTCGGCCGCGTTGGCAGGATTGGAGGCGAGGAGTTCGCGCTCGTCTCCGCTTCGGTCGCGACGGAGACGCTGATGAGGGGCCTCTGGGACTTCTGCGATCGCGTTGCGGCAACGCCGATCGTCGCCGGCTCAGCTAGCGTGAAGATCACTATTTCCATCGGGTTGGCCAGCCGGAGGGAAGGCCAGGACTTCGATGCGCTGTTCGCCGAGGCTGACCGTGCGCTCTACTTGGCCAAGGCTTCGGGGCGAAACCGGGTCGTGTCGGCGGCCGATCTTGAACAGGCCGAACCATCGGCGGCCATTGCGGCGGCGTCGTCCACATTCGACCGGCGGCAATACCGTTCCGCGGGATAGCCCACGCTCTGCGTCCTCCAGGTTCTCGCGAGGACCGAAGGCGGCAAGTCTAGAGCTCTGCGGTGAGCCAGCGTTGAAAGCGTGACGAATTGTCGGAGATGATAGCTTCCGCAATACGGCGCCCGACGGCCGCGCCGAACTTGTAGCCGTGGCCGGAGCACGCGGAGACGACGAGCGCTCTTCCGCGCTCCGCCGCAAAGAAGCGCTCGTCGGCAGTAAAGGTGTAGGCGCAAGTGACGACGCGGGCGACACCATACTCGCCGATGCGGGCGAAAGGCGGCGCGAAGAGATCGCGGATCTTCTTGCCTTCGCCCGGTTCAGGCTCGCGGTCGACATCGGGCGGCGAGGGGCGTTTCACCAAGCCCGACCCGACTTTCAGCCCGGTGCCGTCGACGGACGGGAGAACGTAGCCATCGACCTTGCCACCGACGTCGAGAATGGCCGGCGCTTTCTCCCAAGCGGAGCGCAGGTCTGCCGGCGGGTCGAGATAGGCGACGGCGGTTCTGAACGTGCGGAGTGAGGTTGCAACGTCCGGGAAAAAGCCGAGCGTCCACGCGCCTGCGGTGACGACGATGCGGTCGGCATCGACCCCGTCTCCGGCGGCTGTTTCGACGCGGCCGGCGTCGGAATCGATCGCGGTGACCTTGGTGTGCTCGCGGACATCGGCGCCGTGTCGCAGGAGCCAGGTGCGCAAGTCGCGCGCTATCCGCTGGCAGAAGAGCACGCCGCCTTCGCTTGTGAAGAAGGCGTAGCGCATGGTCGCGGCGTCAAGGAACGGGTAGCGATCTGCGGCTTCGCGTGGCTCAAGAAGCTCGTAGGTGAAGCCGGTTCGATCGAGGCCGTCGCAATAGATGTCGGTGCCGTCGCCTTCTTCGAGCGACACGGCGAGAATGCCGGTCGGCGCGAAGTGGCTCGCTCCAAGATCGCGCCAGAGCACCTCCCATGCTTCGAAGGCTTCGCTGATCAGGAAGGCATAGCCGTCGGCCGACCCATAGGCGCGGCGGATGATGCGATGCTCGTCGCCGGAGGCGGATAGAGGGTTCGGGATCGGCCCCTGCTCGAACAGCGTGACATGGTGCCCTTCGCGGGTCAGCGCCCAGGCGGCGGCGAGTCCCGATATCCCACCGCCGACGATCGCGACGCGCATGGTCATGCAAGCAGCCAGAGGAAGAGCGGCAGCGTGATGACCGCGAGGAGCGTCTGAAGCGTCACGATCTCCGCCATCAGTTTCGCATCGCCGCCCAGCTTTCGCGCGAGCGCATAGGAAGCGCCCGCCGTTGGCACAGCAGCGGCGATGATGGCGATCCCGCGCGCTGTGTCCGTCACGCCGATGAGCGTGGCGAAACCGGCGGCGAGGAGCGGCATCACGACAAGGCGCAACGCTGTCGCAAGGCCGAGTCGGATGCCAGGCCGGCGCAGCGAGTGCAGGTCCAATCCGGCGCCGACTGCGAGCAAGGCGCAGGCCAGGCTGGCATTGCCGAGGAGCCGCAATGCGGATGTGATGCCCTCAGGCGGCACGATCTCGGCGAGGTTCAACGCGATCCCCAAAGCGCACGCAACGATCAGCGGGTTCTTTGCGATTTCGATCGCTATCCTCTTCGGCGAAGGCGTAGCGGCGGCGGCGAACCAGGCAAGCACGGCGACACAGAGGACATTCAGGAGCGGGATCATCGCCACGATGGCGACCGACATCAACGCCACACCCTCTGCGCCATAGGCAAAGCCGGCGATGACGATCGCGACCGTCGTGTTCCACCGCGTCGCGCCCTGGAAGATGGACGTGAAGCCTGGGCCGTCGACACCGAAGCGAGAGGCGAGAAGGGGGCGCAGCAGCAGGCAGAGCGCGGCCATCGTCAGGATCGAAAGGATGAGCGCAAGGCCCAGCGTAGTGAAAGGGAGCGTGGTCAGGTCAGTCGCGATCAGGGAAACGACGAGGAGGCTCGGAAAGAGGATGTAGTACATCAGCGTGTCGAGGCCCGCCCATTGCTCGCGCGGGATGATCGGGATGTTCGCCGCCGCCCACCCAACGACGATGACGATCAGCACCGGCAGAAGCGCATTGAGCGCGACAGTCATTTCGCCGCCCTGAGCCGCGCCAGCCGGTCGAGCGCGCCCTGGAGGATGAAGGCCGCGGCCGCAGCGTCTATCTTCTCAGCGCGTTTCTTCCGCGACATGTCGGCTTCGAGCATGGCGCGCTCCGCGCCGATGGTGGAGAGGCGCTCGTCCCAAAGCACAACCGGAAGGCTGGTCAGCAGCGCAAGGTTGCGGAGGAACGCGCGCGTCGCCTGGGCGCGCGGGCCCTCAGTGCCGTTCATGTTGACGGGAAGACCGAGGACCAGCCCACCGATGCTTTCCTTGGCGCATAGCGCGAGTAACGCTTCCGCGTCCTTGCCGAACTTGGTTCGCCGGATCGTCTGGAACGGCGTGGCAATGCGGAGCCCGGAATCGGAAAGCGCGATGCCGATCGTCTTCGTGCCGAGGTCAAGCCCGGCGAGGCGGGCTCCTGCAGGGAGACGCGAAAGCAGGTCTTCGATCTTGATTTCCGGGCCGGCCGCCATTTGCCCGCTTCTAAGGCCGAAAGCGCGTGTTGTCGCCACGAGTCGGCGTGGCTAACTAGGGTGCATGGGAAAACGAGTGATTCCGCCAAAGGGCGGCGATAACGGCGGGGGCGGCGAGATCGTCCCGGTCAACCTTCGGACGGCGCTCGAGGAGCGCTATCTCGCCTACGCGCTCTCCACCATCATGAATCGCGCGCTGCCGGACGTGCGCGACGGGCTGAAGCCGGTGCACCGGCGCATCGTCTACGCGATGCGCGAGATGCGGCTTCTGTCCGCAGGCGGCTACAAGAAGTCCGCCAAGGTGGTCGGCGAGGTGATGGGCAATTTCCATCCGCACGGCGACCAGGCGATCTACGACGCGCTGGTCCGCCTCGCGCAGGATTTTGCCGTCCGCTATCCGCTCGTCGACGGGCAGGGCAATTTCGGCAACGTCGACGGCGATAACCCGGCGGCCATGCGCTACACGGAAGCGCGCATGACGGCGGTCGCGGAGCTGCTTCTGCGCGGCATCGACGAGGACGCGGTCGATTTCCGCCCGACCTATGACGGGGAGGGGGAGGAGCCGATGGTTCTGCCGGGCGCCTTCCCGAACCTCCTCGCCAACGGCTCAGCCGGCATCGCGGTCGGCATGGCGACCAACATCCCGCCGCACAACGTGGCGGAGCTTTGCGACGCTGCGCTGCACCTCATCAAGTTCCCGAACGCGACGCTCGCCAAGCTGATGGAGTTCGTGCCGGGTCCTGACTTTCCGACCGGCGGCATCATCGTGTCATCGCGCGAGACGCTTGCGGAAACTTACAAGACCGGGCGCGGGGGCATCCGCGTGCGCGCCCGCTGGGCGACGGAGGACCTCGGGCGCGGCACCTGGACCGTCGTCATCACCGAGATTCCCTATCAGGTGCAGAAGAGCCGGCTCATCGAGCAGATTGCGGGGCTGATCGAGAACCGCAAGCTACCGCTCGTCGGCGATGTGCGCGACGAGAGCGCGGAGGACGTGCGCGTCGTGATCGAGCCGAAGAGCCGGACGGTCGATCCGAACGTCATGATGGAGTCGCTCTTCCGCACGACGGAGCTCGAGTCGCGCTTCTCGCTCAACATGAACGTGCTGTCGCGCGGCGTCGTGCCAAACGTGCTGCCGCTCCGCGAAGTCCTGCTGCAATGGCTGGAGCACCGGCAAGTCGTGCTCCTTCGGCGCTCGCGCTTCCGCCTGGGCAAGATCGCCGAGCGGCTGGAAGTGCTCGGCGGCTATCTGATCGCCTACCTGAACCTGGACGAGGTGATCCGCATCATCCGCGAGGAGGACGATCCGAAAGCGGAGATGATGAAGCGCTTCGATCTGACCGAACCGCAGGTCGAGGCGATCCTGAACATGAGACTCAGGCAATTGCGGAAGCTCGACGAGATCGAGATCCGCAAGGAGTTCGACGACCTGAAGGCCGAGAAGAAGGACATCGAGGCGCTGCTCAAGTCGGAAGACCGGCAGTGGAAGGTCATCGCCTACGAGATCGGGGAGGTGAAGAAGACGTTCGGCCCGAACACGCCGCTCGGAAAGCGGCGCACCGGGTTCGCCGACGCGCCCGATATCGACCTCGAAGAGATGCAGGAGGCAATGATCGAGCGCGAGCCGGTCACCGTCGTGCTCTCCGAAAAAGGCTGGATACGCGCGATGCGCGGCCACCTGACCGACCTCAACACGCTCACCTTCAAGGAGGGCGACCGGCTGAAGCGCGCCTTCCATGCCACCACAATGGACAAGGTGCTCATCCTCTCGACGGGCGGCAAGGTGTTCACGCTTGAGGCGGCGAAGCTTCCGGGCGGGCGCGGCCACGGCGAACCGGTCCGGCTGATGCTCGACATGGACAAAGATCAGGACGTGGCCGCCATCTTCCCGTTCTCGCCCGACGGCAAGCGCATCGTCGCGAGCGCCGCCGGCTACGGCTTCCGCGTCGCGGAAAGCGAGCTGGTGGCCAACACACGCAAGGGCAAGCTGGTGCTGAATGTCTCCGGCACAGACGAGGCGAAGGTGTGCGTGCCAGCGGAAGGCAATCTCGTCGCGGTCGTCGGGACGAACCGCAAGATGATCATCTTTCCGCTCGACCAGTTGCCCGAGATGACGCGCGGGAAGGGCGTGCGTCTACAGCGCTACAAGGACGGAGAGCTCTCCGACGCGCGCGTCTTCGCGAAGGCCGACGGGCTCGGCTGGACGGATGCCGCCGGCCGAGTGCATGTGCGTCCGGTCGCGGAGATCAAGGACTGGCTGGGCGACCGTGCGCAAGCCGGGCGGCTTTCGCCGCAAGGCTTTCCGAAATCGAACCGGTTCGGGGACGCCTGATTCGCGTCGCGAATCGCGCCGGCTGGGCGGGTGCTAAGGGCTCAGCTTCGAGGCAGCGAGTTGGCGGTTCTGGGTGCGCTTCGCCGGAGGAATGCGGCCCTCGCCGTAGTTGCCGGCAAGGTCTCGCGCCAGGCGCACCACCGCGTTCCGCAACGCTAGGCTGCCGATTTGCGCGTAGGCCTGCAACAGCTCGGTTGCACCGGGCTCGTTGAGGATCGCCTTGGCGTCCGCACGATCACCGTCCGCGCTGGCCGAGCCGGAGCTGCCAGTGAAGAAGTAGGCGACGGGAACGTCCAGAACCTTGCTGATCTCCGCGAGACGGCCCGCACCTATGCGGTTCGTCCCATTCTCGTATTTCTGAACCTGCTGAAACGATACGCCAATCTCTTTACCGAGCCTCTCTTGGCTTATTCTCAGCTGCTTCCGCCGCGAACGAAGGCGCGCACCCACCAACGCATCCATTGGTGTCGCTGCTTTGGCCATTTGCGGAACCTCACTTTTTCACTTTTCTCAGCCACCAGGTTGTAGCCGAGTTCAATTCAGAGTTCCAATCCGATATCGGACAAATGTGTCGCGGTTAGGCGCGGGTACCTACGCTTGTGGAAAAATTAGTTAACGCGAACCCAGCCGCGCGGCGAAAGTCGCTCCTGGGGCCGAAAGCGGGCCTTGTAGTTCATCTTAGGCGAGCCGTCGACCCAATATCCGAGATACACGTAGGGCTTGCCGAGCTTCCGCGCCCGCTCGATGTGCTCAAGAATCATGAGCGTGCCGAGCGACCGGTCGGGAAGGTCCGGGTCGAAATACGAGTAAACCATGGAAAGACCGTCAGAAAGCAGATCGGTCAGGGTGCAGGCGACGATCCCGCCCTCGTCGCGGCCGGTAATCGCGCTGTCTGGGCCGCGACGGCGATACTCCACGACGCCGCTCTCGACATGGCTGTCCTCGACCATCAACGCGTAGTCGAGCACTGACATGTGGGCCATGCCGCCCTCTGCGTGGCGGCTGTCGAGGTAGCGGCGGAAGAGGCTGTACTGCTCGCTCGTCGCCTGCGGCGGCCGGAAGCGGCCGATCAGATCCGCGTTCGCCTTCTTCACCCGGCGCATGCTTGCGGTCGGCCGGAAGGCATCGACGCAGACGCGGACGGAGACGCAAGCCATGCACGACTCGCAGGCTGGCCGGTAGGCTATAGCCTGGCTGCGGCGGAAGCCGCCCTGACTCAGAAGGTCATGGAGTTCCCCGGAATCCGGCCCGACGAGATGTGTGAAGACCTTCCGCTCCTGACGGCCGGGCAGATAGGGACAGGGGCTCGGCGCGGTCAGGTAGAACTGGTGTGCATCGGTTACGATCTTCGTCATCGAAGCAATCTCACGCGTGGCAACATACCACGCCAGAGCCGGACGCAAGACAAGCCCTATCCTCTATGCGTTCCACGCGTAAGAGTTGGGGCCGGCCTCGTCAGGCGCGGACGGCGGCGGTGCCAATGATCAGATCGTGAAGAAGCTGCTTGCGGTCGGTGAAAAGCGCGACGAGGAGCACAAAGGGAGTCAGGATGGCGACCGAAGCCCAGAAGAGCAGCGCGTGGAGGAGGGCAAGCCCGTAGTCCATACGGCCGCCAGATACGGTGCGAATCTCGATGCCGGCGAAGCGCATGCCGGGCGTCGCCGAATACGGCCCGCCGACGGTCAGCACAGAATAGAGGATCGCAACGACCGGCCACACCGCTGGTAAGAGCAGCCAGAGCAGGCCGAAGGTGAAGAGGCCGACGACCGCGATGACGACATAGGCGGCGAACATCAGAAAAAAGATCAGCGCAGCGTCGATCAGGAACGCGAAGATTCGACGTGTGCGTACGCCATCGTAGCGTTCGGGATGCACAACCGGATCGAACTCAAGCTCGCCGGCGTCAAGCGTAAGGGCGTTGCTCATGCCTTCACCTCTCCGTGCGGGAGATAGGGGCGGCTGCGCGGCGCTTCAAGCGACGCTTGCTGCTCTCTCATCGGCGGGGAAACCAGCCGGCCAGCCCCGGGCGTCGAAATTCATGCCGGCGGCGCGCTGCGAGGCCGGTATTGCCCCCGCTTCCATCGCGGCCACGATGCTCGGCATCACCGGCAGCGTGGCCTCATCGCGCCTTGCAACATGGAGCGAGCAACCGAGCGACTCCGGAAGATCGGCGAAGCGCACTTTCCCGCTCTGCCGCTCCTTCTCCAGCATCTGTTCAAGTGCCAGCCATGGCGGCCGCCCATGCCAGCGGCGATGTGCCCGCCTCAGCCAGCCGAGCCGCCCAGCGTGTATCGGCAGGATCGCGGAGGCCCAGTGCGATTTGTCGAGCAGCAGCGCGCGCGTGGATACCGCGGCCGGCTCGCCGCCGCAGCGCGCCGGCGCGATGAGGTCCAAGTGCCCGTCGCGGAGCTGCTCCACAGCCGCGCCGAGCCAACCGTTCTCATGGAAGAGCATGTCGCAATCCGCCCTGAGCACGATCGGTCCTGAGGCAAGGTCGAATGCGGCGACGAACGCCGCGATTGGGGTGCCGGCCTGACACCGCATCGGGCGCGCGCGGCCAAACCATCTGCCCAGTATCGCCGACAGCTCAGCGCCCGTTGGCATGTCCTTCACGCGCACGCAACTATCCAGACGCCGGAGCTCATCGAGCGCGCCCCGGACCTCGTCCAGCGAGCCTTCGCCGCCGTGTAGCACTGCGATCCGACCAACCGGCGGCGTCGGATCAAGCACGATGACGATCTCGGCGATCCGCTCGCCGAACGCTCTCAGCCAATGCGGCACGGTGAGCCGCAATCGGTCGGCATCAAGGCTGCAGGCGTTGGTCGCGAGCGAGACTTGCGTCGCGGCGCTCGATGCCCGTGTGCCGGCCTGCGGCCGTCTTGCTGTAGTCAACGAGCTTGGGTGGCGTAGGTGTTGTAGGCGTCAAACAAGCCTTCACGGACGCCCAAAGAGTCGGCCAAGTCGCTTCTGACGAGGATATAGTTCACGTCGACATACAACTCGAGCTCGGGGTGCCAGTTTTCATAGGCTTCGATCCCGTCGCGCGTGACCTTGCACACGTAGTAGCGGAGCCCTTTCACCAAGTCGAAAACATCGCGCAAGAACGAGCGGGTCTCCATCCAGCAATGATTGTATTCGAACTGCATGAGCCCAATCCGCCCCTCATCGAGGAGCGGCAAGGCGCCCTGCATGACCTTGAGGTCGAAGCCCTCGACGTCGGTCTTCACAAGATCGGCTTGCATGATCTCCTCCTCGGAGAAGACCGCGGTGAGCGTCGTCACCGGAACCTCGATGCGCTGCGTTATGTTTTCGGCTCGCTCGCCTGCTCCGATCAGCCGCTTGGTGCCGCTGATCTCGGTGCTTCCGTCGAAGGAGGAACGGCCGGCGACATCGGCGACGGCCTCCGGGCGGACCTTGACCCGATATGTTGAGGGCACCGATTTCAGTGCTTCGGTGAGGCGCGCTCGATTCTCGGGCGAGGGTTCGAACGCCAACAGGCGCACGTCGCGCACGCCCGCTTCTTTGCACGCATCGAGAAGGTGGCGCGACCAATAGCCGATGTTGGCGCCAACATCGACGATGTTGAGCGGCTTGGTCTGCTCGGCGGCGAGCCGGGCGAGCCGCTCGTGCAGCAGGTACTCGCCATTCGTCGACGGGTCGTTGTAGCCGTCCCGGCGCGCATACTGGTAAAGGAGGCGCCCTGTGCGCCAGAGCATCCGCCGTCCGAGTACGCCCTCGAGGATTCGCGCCGTGGCGATGTAGGGACTGGCCATACCGCTTTCGCTCCCCGTCAGTCGCATGCCGAAACTCACCGCGAGACGCAAGCTCCCATGCACCACCGTCGGTAAGAGGTCTGCGATTGGAGCAGATTGCTCCTCTTTGCATCCTGGATGGTGACTGCGCCGCTACGAAGGCGACCAACCCTTCGCCAGCTTCTTCGCTACGCGAGGGGCGAAGTAGGTGAGGATGCCGTCGGCACCGGCGCGCTTGAAGGCGAGCAGGCTTTCAAGCATGGCACGCTCGCCATCGATCCAGCCGTTTCGCGCTGCGCCCTCGATCATCGAGTATTCGCCCGACACCTGGTAGACGAAGGTCGGCATCCGGAACGTCTCCTTCATGCGGAAGAGGACGTCGAGATAGGGCATGCCGGGCTTCACCATCAGCATGTCGGCGCCTTCAGCGACGTCGCGCTCCGCTTCGCGCATGGCGTCGTCGCTGTTCGCCGGGTCGACGTAGTAGGTGAGCTTGTCGCCTTTCAGTGTCGCGTCGGTGCCGATCGCTTCGCGATAGGGGCCGTAGAAGGCAGACGCGTATTTCGCCGTGTAGGACATGATGGCGATGTCGCCATGCCCAGCGGCGTCGAGCGCCTCGCGGACGGCGCCGATCCGCCCGTCCATCATGTCGGAAGGCGCTATGATGTCCGCGCCGGCCTGCGCCTGAAGGACCGCGGCGCGAGCGATCTGCGCGACGCTCTCGTCGTTGACGATGACGCCGTCGCGCAAGATGCCGTCGTGGCCGTGGTCGGTGAAGGGATCCAGCGCAGCGTCGGTGATGACACCAACGCTCGGCGCGGCCTGCTTGATGGCGCGCGCGGCTCGACACATCAGGTTGTCGGGATTGAGAATCTCCGAGCCGGTCTGGTCGCGAAGCTGCATGTCGACATAGGGAAAGATGGCGATTGCCGGAATCCCAAGCGCGGCCGCGCGCTCCGCCTCATGCGCCGCGAGGTCGACCGACAGGCGCTCGACGCCGGGCATCGCGGCGATTGGCTCGCGACGGTCCTTGCCGTCGATTACGAAGAGCGGCCAGATCAGATCTTCGACGGTGAGCGTCGTCTCGCGCACCAGCCGTCTCGACCAGTCGGTGCGGCGATTGCGCCGCAGCCGGCGTCGGCCGGTGATTCGATCGACGTCGGGAAAAGGCGGCTTCAGAGGAGCAGTCATCGGCGGTCCGTCGTGGTTGCGGGAACCTAGCACCCGGCGTAGTCGCGCTCCAACCGGTCGCGAGGCGCCCGATTGACGCTTGCCCGGACCGCTCCTATGGGTCCGCCATGCAACGCAAGCATCCCACGGCCGGATGAGCGACGCGCTTGGCGGGCCGGTCGAGGCGCAGGGCACGCGCCTGCCGTTATCGCTCATCTACATGCGCGTGGTCGCGCTGCTCCTCCTTGTCGCGGGGCTGGCGCGCGCTTGCCAGATCCTCGGCATCCTGACTCCGGAATCTCTGACCTTCGAGACTCTTGAGCCGGCGAAGCGTGCGAGCGCGGTTACTCTCCTCCTGGTTGACCTCCTGGCCGCGGTTGGGCTCTGGGTCGGCGCCGCCTGGGGGCCGGTGATGTGGGCCGTGGCGCTCGCGGTCGAAGTCTCGATGTACACGCTCTTTTCCGATCTCTTTGGCAGCTATCCTTTGCGTGTGTTCGTGCACGGCTGCATCTTCATCGGATTCTTGGCGCTCACATTCATGGAATGGCGCCGCTCGCTGGCCGATTGAGCCATTTTCCGGGCAGACTCGGGCTCATCCCGGAAAGATTTAATTAAGCGTTTCGCTTAAGTGCATCTTCAACCGACAACCCTATCGTGGCGCGAGTGTAACCGCCGTCCAAGGGGCGGGAAGGGCGAGGATTGGACATGCTGATGTCGGAACAGGCGGCAGCCCGCTACGAGGCGGCGGAAACAGCTCCGGACGATACGAAGACGCTCTATCTGGACGCGTTGACGCTCGTCGAGCGGCTGCACAGGCGGCTCCTCGACGTCATCAAGGACGAATTTGATCGGATGGGGCGCTCGGACGTGAACAGCGTGCAGGCGCTGCTTCTCTTCAACATCGGGGATTCCGAGCTGACCGCGGGAGAGCTGCGCACGCGTGGCTACTATCTCGGCTCGAACGTTTCCTACAACCTAAAGAAGCTAGTCGATGCGGGCTTCATCCGCCACCAGCGCTCGCGCGTCGACCGCCGCTCGGTGCGCGTCTCGCTGACGGAGCGCGGGCTTGAGGTCGCAAGCGTCGTGAACGACCTCTACAACCGCCACATCCAGTCGATCGAGAAGGTCGGCGGGATCACACAGGAAGACTTCATCCGGATGAACAAGGCGCTGCAGCGGCTCGAGCGCTTCTGGACGGACCAGATCCTCTATCGGCTCTAAGCCTGTTCACCTGCCCATTTCTCAGGCCCGCGTCGCGAAAGCGCCGCGGGCCTTTCGCTTTGTCGGCCATAGAGCGGGCCTATCGGCTGGCTACCGGACCTTATCGTCGAGGTCTTAGGCGAGGTGGGGCGGCATACGCGGATCGCGGTTGGCGTCGCCGGTCTGCCCTACGGTGTGGCCGTGGAGGTCGAGGCTCAGGTTCTGGTCCGCTAACGGGCCGACCACCCGCTGGAGGCCGCGGGGAGGCGACATCGATTGGCCATAAAGGTCGGCGATCCAGCGCCTTCCGACTTGTGGCGGGGGCGTGTTTTCCGCCACAATAGGGCGTTGTGCCGGCGCGGCGCGCTGACGATGCTTAATGCGCCGTTAACGCAGGTGCGTCTACCAATGGCGGACGCTGACCGACGATGATCCGGCGAAAAAACAGGAACTTCGGACCGATGCGACTGCTCTCGTTCCTTGCGATTTCTGCGGCCCTCCTTGTCCCCGCAAGCGCGCTTGCGCAGGAGACGCTGACCGGCGTCCAGCAATCCGAGTGGGCCGAGAGTTTCGACTCGCAGTCCGACGTCACGCGCCCGGTCACCACGTCGACGCCGATCCTCTCGCCGCAGACCGTGCCGGCGATGGAGCAGGCGATCTATGTCTACCAGGACCTCGTCGCGCGCGGCGGCTGGCCGAGCGTGCCGTCCGACAAAGCGCTTCAGATCGGCATGCGCGATCCGAACGTGGTCGAGCTTCGCCGGCGCCTGATCGCCTCTGGTGATCTTCGGCAGGCAAGCGGCGATGCGGAGGCGTTCGACTCCTATGTGCTTGCCGCTGTGAAGCGTTTCCAGGAGCGCCACGGCATTCCGGCCGACGGCGTCGTCGGCGCGAGTACGCTCGATGCGCTCAACGTTCCGGCACAGGTCCGCCTTGCGCAACTGCAGGCCAACCTCGATCGCATCAAAGCGATGAAGAAGACAGCTGACCGCTACGTGCTGGTGAACATCCCCGGCGCGCAGATCGAGGCGGTCGAGAACGGCATGGTTGTGTCCCGCCACATTGCCATCGTCGGCAAAGTCGACCGGCAGACGCCGATCTTGTCGAGCAAGATTTACGAGATTCGCTTCAATCCTTTCTGGACGGTTCCCGCTTCGATCATCAAGAAGGACTTGATCCCGAAGATGCAGAAGGAGCCGACCTACCTCGCCGATCACCACATCCGCATCTTCGACCAGCACGGCAACGAGCTGCAGGCGGAGCAGGTGAACTGGTACACGGATGAGGCGGTCAACTACATGTTCCGCCAGGACCCGGGCGACGACAACTCGCTCGGCTTCGTCAAGTTGCAGTTCCACAATCCCTACGACGTTTACCTGCACGACACCCCGGCGAAGAACCTCTTCGGCTCAGACTACCGGTTCGAGTCTTCGGGCTGCGTGCGCGTCTTCAACGTGCGGGAGCTTGTCGCCTGGGTGCTACGCGACACCGGCTATGACCGGGCGCGCGTCGACGCGACGATCCGCTCCGGCGAGCGGCTCGATGTCGAGGTCACGAACCCGCCGGCGATCTACACGGCCTACCTCACCGCCTGGACGACCGGCGATGGCGTGCTCCACTTCCGGGACGATATCTACGGCCTCGACAATCAGGGCGCCGTGGTTCTCGCGCAGGACCCGGGCATGATCGGCCGCCCGGAAGAGACGGTACAGCAGTAGCGACACCTCCGCGGAGTACTTGGCCGCGGCCGCTCTCGCTTGGCGGGGACGGGGGTCTGTGGTATCCGCCGGCCGTTTCCTTTGCCGCAGCGCAGCAGGAAGCGCGCCTATTTCCTGAAGAGAGCCGGGGCCCACGATGTCGCCAGCCAAGCCCGCCCGCGCGTCCGCCGGGCACGACACCTTCTTCTCCGCGACGCTCGCCGAATCGGACCCGGAGATCGCCGAGGCGATCAAGAACGAGCTCGGTCGGCAGCGCCACGAGATCGAGCTGATCGCGTCTGAGAACATCGTGTCGCGCGCGGTGCTCGAGGCGCAGGGCTCGGTGATGACCAACAAATACGCCGAGGGCTATCCGGGGAAGCGCTACTACGGCGGCTGCGAATTCGTCGATGTCGCCGAGACGCTCGCGATCGAGCGCGCCAAGAAGCTCTTCGGTGCGAACTTCGCGAACGTGCAGCCAAACTCCGGCAGCCAGATGAACCAGGCGGTGTTTCTGGCGCTGCTCAATCCAGGCGACACCTTCATGGGTCTCGACCTTGCTGCCGGTGGGCATCTGACCCACGGCTCGCCGGTCAACATGAGCGGCAAGTGGTTCAAGGTCGTGCCCTATGGCGTCAGGCGCGACGACCAGCTCCTAGACTACGACGAGATCGAGCGCATCGCGCAAGAGGCGAAGCCGAAGCTCATCCTTGCCGGCGCCACCGCCTACTCGCGCCTCTGGGACTTCCGCCGCATGCGGGAGATCGCCGATTCAGTCGGCGCTACTCTGATGGTGGACATGGCGCATTTCGCCGGGCTGGTGGCGGGCGGCGTGCATCCGTCGCCAGTGCCGCACGCGCATGTCGTGACCACCACCACGCACAAATCGCTGCGCGGGCCGCGCGGGGGCATGATCCTCACCAACGACGAGGCGTTGGCGAAGAAGATGAACTCCGCCGTCTTCCCCGGATTGCAGGGCGGGCCGCTGATGCATGTGATCGCGGCGAAGGCCGTGGCGCTCGGCGAGGCGCTTCGGCCCGACTTCAAGGTCTATGCAAAGAACATCGTGGAGAACGCCCGCGCGCTCGCCGAGCAGCTGAAGAGCCTCGGCCTCGACATCGTGTCGGGCGGCACGGACAACCATCTGATGCTCGTCGACCTCCGGCCGAAGCGGGTCAAAGGCAACGTCTCGGAGAAGGCGCTCGTGCGCGCCGGGCTCACCTGCAACAAGAACGGAATTCCTTTCGACCCGGAGAAGCCTTTCGTCACTTCCGGCATTCGGCTGGGAACGCCCGCCTGCACGACGCGCGGATTCGGTGTCGCCGAATTCCGCCAGGTCGGCGAGATGATCGCCGAAGTGCTCGACGCGGTGGCGCAGTCGGAGGATGGCGCGGCGCCGCTTGTCGAGGCGGCGATCAAGCAGAAGGTGAGGGCGCTCACCGACCGCTTCCCGATCTACACCGTGACCAGCGGGGCCTGACGCCCCATGCGCTGTCCCTATTGCGGCGCTACCGACACACAGGTGAAGGATTCGCGGCCGACTGAGGACGACAACGCCATCCGCCGCCGTCGCGTCTGCGTCGAATGCGGAGGGCGGTTCACCACGTTCGAGCGGGTGCAGCTTCGCGAGCTGACGGTCGTGAAGCGCTCGGGCCGACGTGTTCCCTTCGACCGAGACAAGCTGGTGCGCTCCGTCCAGGTGGCGCTCAGGAAGCGCCCGGTCGATCCGGAGCGCGTCGAGCGCATGGTCTCCGGCATCGTGCGGCAGCTCGAAAGCCGCGGCGAGCAGGAGATCCCGGCGCAAGACATCGGCGAGCTCGTGATGGAGGCGCTCAAGAACCTCGACACGGTCGCTTATGTGCGCTTCGCGTCGGTCTATCGCGACTTCGGCGAGGCGAAGGATTTCGAGACGTTCGTGGGCGAGCTTGCCGATGACAAGAAGCCGGTGAAAGAGCGTTGAGATGTTCACCGGGATCGTCACCGACGTCGGCGAGGTTCTAAAGGTCGTGCAGCGTCCCGTAGGGGCGCGCTTCCGTATCGCGACCGGCTACGATCCGGCGACCATCGAGATCGGTGCTTCAATTTCGTGCGCGGGCTGCTGCCTGACGGCCATCGAACGGGGCGTCGATGGAAACCGCGGCTATTTCGACGTCGAGGCTTCGCCGGAGACGCTGTCGCTCACGACGCTCGGCGGATGGGCCGAAGGCACCCGCATCAATCTGGAGCGCTCGCTGAAGCTCGGCGATGAGCTGGGCGGCCACATGGTCAGCGGACACGTCGACGGGCTCGCCACGGTCGTGGAGCGAAGGGACGACGGCGACATGGCCGTCTTCGCCTTCGAGGCACCGGCAGCGATCGCCCACTTCATTGCCAAGAAGGGCTCCGTCGCGCTCGACGGCACATCGCTCACTGTCAACGCCGTGTGCGGCGCCCGCTTCGAGGTGATGATCATCCCGCACACGCTCGCCGTCACCACGTGGGGCGAGCGCAAGGCCGGCGACCAGGTGAACCTCGAGGTCGATCAGGTCGCACGCTACGTTGCGCGCCTGGCGGAGCCAGTCTAGATGGTTGGCTTCACTCGAAATTTGGACCCGATGGCCGACCGCCCGCCGCATTTGCTCGTCGTAGAGGCGCGTTTCTACGACGATCTCGCCGACGAGCTGCTTGCAGGCGCGACGGCCGCAATCGAGCGCGCCGGCGCGACCTTCGAGCGTGTCACCGTTCCCGGCGCGCTGGAAATTCCGGCGGCGCTTGCGATGGCTATTTCCGGCGCGAAGCGTTTCGACGGCTACGTTGCGCTCGGCTGCGTCATCCGCGGGGAGACCACGCACTACGAAACCGTCGCGAACGAGTCGGCGCGCGCGCTGATGGAGCTTTCGGTCGCGCACAAGCTGGCGCTCGGAAACGGTATCCTCACCGTCGAGAACGACGAACAGGCGTGGCGGCGCGCGCGTGTCGCGGAGCTGAACAAAGGCGGCGCGGCGGCCGAAGCGGCGCTCGCGATGATCGCGCTCAAGGCGACGCTGTCGAAATGACAACGCCGATCCGCCCGGCCAACCAGCGTGGTGCGGCGAGGCTCGGCGCGGTACAGGCCCTTTATCAGATGGACATCGGCGGCGCGTCGCTTCCCGCGGTCATCGCGGAATTCGAGACGCATCGGCTCGGTGCGGAGCTCGAGGGCGTGCAGCTTCGCCCCGCCGACCGGCCTTTTTTCCGTGCGCTTGTCTCCGGGGTCGTCGCGGCGCAGCGGCGGATCGATCCGATCATCCACGCAGCGCTGCCGCCGACGTGGCCGCTCACGCGTATCGACCTGACGCTTCGCGCGATCCTCCGCTGCGGTGTGTTCGAGCTCCTGGAGCGACGCGACATTCCGGGTCGCGTGGTGATCACCGAATATGTCGATGTCGCGAACGCCTTCTTCTCCGCCGACGAGCCGGGTTTGGTGAACGGTGTGCTCGACCGCGTCGCACACGACGCGCGGCCGGATGAGTTTCCTAAGGCTGCGTCCGGCTGACGACGACCGTGCCGCTCGACGAGCTATCGATCATTGACCGCTTCTTCCGGCCACTTGCCGGGGAGGGGGCCTTCGAGCTTCGCGATGACGCGGGGCGGATCATCGTCCCTGCCGACCAGGAGCTTGTCGTCACCACCGACATGGTTGCCTGCGGCGTGCACTTCCTTCCCGGCGATCCCGCAGAGACGGTCGCGCAGAAGGCGCTCCGGGTGAACATCTCCGATCTCGCGGCGAAGGGCGCCAAGCCGCTTGCCTATACGCTGAGCCTCGGGCTGCCCGCTTCTATCGATGAAGAGTGGCTTGCCCGCTTTGCCGAGGGGCTCGCCTCCGACCAGAAGCGCTTTGCCATCGGGCTTCTCGGCGGCGATACGATCGACGTGACTGACGGGCCGGTGGCCTCCGTCGCCGCCTTCGGGCTGGTCGCGAAGGGCCGGATGGTGCACCGCTTCGGCGGCAGTCCAGGCGATGCGCTTTACGTCTCCGGGACGATCGGGGCAGGGGCCGCGGGGCTTGCCCTGCTGAAGGGCGAGGCGGGGCCGTGGGACGCGCTCTCCAGCGACGCGCGCGCCGCGCTCGTCTCGCGCTATCGCTTGCCGGAGCCACGCATGGCGCTGTCGCCAGCCATCGTCGAGTGTGCGTCGGCGGCGATGGACGTTTCCGATGGCCTCGTGGGCGATTGCGACAAGCTCTGCGCGGCCTCGGGATGCTCGGCGGTGATCGAGGTGGACGCTGTGCCGTTCCCGGCCGGCCTAGCTGCGAGCGGCGAAGCGACGCTCGCGCGGCTCCTCGGGTCCGGTGACGACTACGAGATCCTGGCGGCTGTTTCGCCGGCGAAGGAATCGCGCTTTCGCGCTGTTGCCGAGGCGGCGGGGGTCGCCGTCACGCGGATCGGCGCGCTTATGCCCGGAAATGCACCCGCCAGCGTGCTGTTCAAAGGCGCCCCGCTTCGTCTATCCAGGCGCTCCTACGTGCACGGCGGAGGCAGGGAGTCCGGATGAGCGAGCTCGTGGCGGCCGCACCGTTCGTCGACGATCGCAAGGCGCGGCGCAACGTGCTCGTGCTCGCCGCCGCTGGGGCACTCGCCGGCTCTGCCGGACCGATCAACTTCGCGACCGCTTCTCTCGCCGCCTATCAGCTCCTCGGTGAGGACAAGTGGTTCGCCACCGTGCCGGTCACCGCCTTCGTCGTCGGCACGGCCTGCGGCACGGTGCCGGCGGCGCTTCTGATGCGCCGCATCGGGCGGCGTCCCGGCTTCATCGCCGGCATGACGGTGTCCACGATCGGCGCTTTGACATCGACGACCGCCATGGCGTCTTTCGAGCTTCCTCCTGCTTTGCGCCGGCACGTTCCTAGCCGGTTTCGCCGCTGCCTTCGTCCAACAATTTCGCTTCGCCGCTGCCGACACGGCGAGCGCCGGATTTCGGCCGCGCGCGATATCGCTGGTCCTTACAGGCGGGATCGCTGCTGCCGTGATCGGGCCGCAGACCGTCATCCACATGGCGGATCTCTTCACCGCCGCACCTTTTGCCGGGGCCTTCCTCGGCTCGGCAGTGCTGACACTCCTTGCCGCGCTCGTGCTCGGGTTTCTCGATATTCCCCATACGCCTTCTAAGGCGCGCGGCGCGGGCGGCAGGCCCCTTGGTACGATCGCCCGGCAGCCGGCCTTTCTCGTGGCGGTCGGCTGCGCAGTTTCGGCCTACGCGGTGATGAGCTTCGTCATGACCGCCGCCCCGCTCGCCATGGTCATGCACCATCACCCGCGCGACGCCGCCGTGCTCGGCATCCAATGGCACGTGCTGGCGATGTTCGGGCCGAGCTTCGTGACCGGGTCGCTGATCGCGCGGTTCGGGGCGGAGCGCGTCGTCGCGACCGGGCTCCTGCTCCTCGTCGGCTGCGCGCTGGTCGCGCTATCGGGGACGACGATCGGGCATTTCTGGCTCGCGCTCGTCCTCCTCGGCGTCGGCTGGAATTTCGGCTTCATCGGCGGTACGGCGCTGGTCACCGAGACCTACCGGCGCGAGGAGAAGGAGAAGGTGCAGGCGTTGAACGATTTCCTGGTCTTCGGCACGGTGGCGGTGGCGTCGTTCTCTTCCGGCCAGATCCTGATCGTCGGGAGTTGGGACTTGCTCAATCTCCTGGTGCTGCCGGTCGCGGTCCTCAGTCTGCTCGCCTTGTTTTGGCGTATGAGCCGGCCTCCGAAGTCGGCCTGAGACCGCCCGCCTCCCTTGACGCGGATTTGCGATTCCGCAATACCCCGGGACCGTTCCATCCCCGCCGGCCCGCGGTGGCGCGTTGTTTTTTCGCCCGCCCGGCCGGCTTGATATCGTTCAGGGAAACCCCAATGCTTCCGCTCTATTTCGTGATCGCGTGTGGCGTGCTCAGCATCGTCTACGCGGTGTGGGCCATTCAATCCGTGCTTGCCGCGGATGCCGGCAATGCCCGCATGCAGGAGATCTCCGCTGCCATCCGCGAAGGCGCCACGGCCTACCTGACGCGGCAGTACACAACCGTCGCGATCGTCGGCATCGTCGTCTTTGCACTCGCCTGGTGGCTGCTCTCCATCACCGCGGCGATCGGGTTCGCCATCGGGGCCATTCTCTCCGGCTCCGCCGGCTTCATCGGCATGCTCGTCTCCGTGCGCGCCAACGTGCGGACCGCGCAGGCCGCCTCGCAGTCCCTTGGCGCAGGCCTCGCCATCGCCTTCCGCTCCGGCGCGATTACCGGGCTCCTCGTCGCCGGCCTCGCGCTCCTCGGGGTTGCCGTCTACTACTTCATCCTGACCGGGCCGCTAGGGCTCGACTCGGAGAGCCGCGAGGTCGTGGACGCGCTTGTCGCGCTCGGCTTCGGTGCCTCGCTCATCTCGATCTTCGCCCGTCTCGGCGGCGGCATCTTCACCAAGGGCGCCGACGTGGGCGGGGACCTGGTCGGCAAGGTGGAGGCCGGCATTCCGGAGGACGATCCCCGCAACCCGGCCACGATCGCCGACAATGTCGGTGACAATGTCGGCGACTGCGCCGGCATGGCCGCCGACCTCTTCGAGACCTATGCGGTGACTGTCGTCGCGACGATGGTGCTCGCATCGATCTTCTTCGACGGCGACACAGCGAAGATCATGATGCTCTTGCCGCTCCTGATCGGCGGGGTCTGCGTCGTGACCTCGATCATCGGCACGTTCTTCGTGAAGCTCGGCTCCAACAACTCGATCATGGGCGCGCTCTACAAGGGCTTTATCGCCACCGCACTCCTCTCTCTCGTGGCGCTGGCGCTGGTAATCTGGTGGGCGATCGGCTTCTCGACCGAGTTCTCCGTCCAGACGACTGCGGGCTCGAGAATCTTCACCGGCCTCAGCCTCTTCTTCTGCGGTGTTACCGGCCTTGCCGTGACCGGCCTCATCATCTGGATCACCGAATACTACACCGGCACCAACTACCGCCCCGTGCAGTCGATCGCGACGGCGTCGATCACCGGCCATGGCACCAACGTGATCCAGGGGCTCGCGGTGTCGCTGGAGTCGACCGCGCTTCCGGCCCTCGTCATCATCGCTGGCATCCTTGTCGCCTATGCGCTCGCCGGGCTCTTCGGCATCGCGATTGCGGTCACCACGATGCTGGCGCTTGCCGGTGTGGTCGTGGCGCTCGATGCCTTCGGCCCGGTCACCGACAATGCCGGCGGCATCGCAGAGATGGCGGATCTGCCGAGCGACGTGCGCAACACCACGGACGCGCTCGACGCGGTCGGCAACACCACGAAAGCGGTCACCAAGGGCTACGCCATCGGCTCAGCCGGCCTCGGCGCGCTGGTGCTCTTCGCCGCCTATACGTCAGACTTGCAGTTCTTCTCCGCCAACGCGGAGCCGGGCTCGTTCTTCGAAGGCGTGAGCGTCAACTTCTCGCTCTCCAATCCCTATGTCGTCGTTGGCCTGCTCTTCGGCGGCCTGCTGCCCTACCTCTTCGGCGGCATCGCGATGACAGCGGTCGGCCGCGCCGCCAGCTCGATCGTGGAAGAGGTGCGCCGCCAGTTTCGTGAAAAGCCCGGGATCATGCAGGGCACCGATAAGCCGGACTACGGGCGCGCGGTCGACATCCTGACGCGCGCCGCGATCAGGGAGATGATTATCCCATCACTCCTGCCGGTGCTCTCGCCGCTCTTCTGCTTCGGCGTGATCTATCTGATCGCCGGCAAGTCAGAAGCCTTCTCTGCGCTCGGTGCGATGCTGCTCGGCGTGATCGTCACCGGCCTCTTCGTCGCCATCTCGATGACCGCTGGCGGCGGGGCCTGGGACAACGCCAAGAAATACATCGAGGACGGCCATCACGGCGGCAAGGGTTCGGAAGCGCACAAGGCGGCGGTGACGGGCGATACGGTCGGCGACCCCTACAAGGACACGGCCGGCCCGGCGGTGAACCCGATGATCAAGATCACCAACATCGTGGCTCTCTTGCTCCTCGCCGTGTTGGCGCATTGAGGCCGGCCCGAGAGTAGGGCTTGCCCCGGCCTGGACGGACACGCCTCCGGCGCTATTGCCCCGGTACGTGGTGGCTGGCAGCGGGGCTGCGCGCGCCGCCCATGCCGGTCGCCGCAAAGAGCTGCGAAAGGAACGAGAAGTCCTTGCCGCCGGTCGGCGTGGTGCGCGACACGAGGTCGACGATACGGCCGTCCTGCAGGCCGTAGTTGGCGATGTTCGCGACTTGGCTGTTCTGGTCGAAATAGATCGCGAGCACGGTCTGGTCGACGACGTGCGAATTCATGAAGGCAATCGGCCGGCTCGTCTTCTGCGAGATGTAGTAAAAGATTTCGCCGCCAAAATCCGCGGTTGTCGTCGGTGTGCCGAGCGTCAGCAGCACCTGCTCGCGCGGCGCACCGACCTGTACCTGCTCAAGCGACGACTCGGAGGGCACGTAGCCGCGTGTCAGCGTTTCGCCCACGCAGCCGGCAAGCGCCAACCCGGTGAGGAGCGCGCCCGCAGCCGCCCTTAGATGACCTGCCCGCATCGTTACTTCCTTTGGCGGGTTGCTAGCCGCGTCGCAGGCCCTTTGCAATGGCGGTCGGCATTGCGCGCGTGTATGGCGGTGGTGAGGCGAGAGAGACGGAAATGATCTTTTCACGTATGCGGCGGGGCGAGCGGGAGGCGGCGGAACGCGTCTATTGCGCTGCGCTTGCCGCCGCGCGGCAGCCGTATTTCTACCTGCGGTGCGGCGTTCCCGACACCTTGCAGGGGCGCTTCGAGATGGCGGCGCTCAACCTCTTTCCCGTGCTCCATCGGCTCATGCGCGACCCCGGCGACGATCCCGAGCTGGCGCGACTCGTGGCTGAGAGCTTCGTCGACCATATGGACGATACGCTCCGGGAGGTCGGCGTCAGCGACACGCGGGTGCCGAAGCGGATGAAGACGCTCTACGAATTGTTCGCCGGCCGGATCTCGGCCTATGGGACGGCGCTCGGCGCGGGCGAGGACGCGCTTAGCGCGGCAATCGCCCGAAACGTGTTTCCCGACGGAGGCGACGAGGGGCACGTGAGGGCGCTGACGCACTATGTCCTGGCCGCCGTCCGCGACATTCGGGAGGCGGAGCTGTTGGCGCTGCGCCGCGGTGTCCTGCCGTTTCCGGAGGTCGAGCGCGAAAGGCCGTGCGCGTGAGCGGCGCTCCGCCCTTTTCGCATGTCGTGCGCGTGGATCGGGTGCCGTCGCGCGGCGCCCACGTTCGGATTGAGGCGAATGAGAGCGAGCGCCGGGCAGTCGCCGAGGCTCTCGGAATCGCCTCCGTTTCCGCGCTTTCGGCGGAGCTCGATGTCAATCCGCTCGCCGGCGGCAATGTCGCTGTGAAGGGGGCGCTCAGCGCTTCGGTGGTGCAGACCGACGTGGTGACGCTTGAGCCGGTAGCGCAGGACGTCGCTGAGGAGATCGACGTGACCCTTGCGCCAGGCGACGAATCGCACCGTCGAATCCGACGGCAGCCGGAGCCGGAACCGACCGAGGATCGCGATGTCTACCACAACGGCGAGGTCGACCTCGGAGCGATTGCGGTCGAGCACCTGGCGCTTGGGCTCGATCCCTATCCGCGCGCTCCAGGCGTGGAGTTTTCCGGCCATGTCGAGGACGATTCCGCCGCGACTCCCTCGCCGTTTGCGGCGCTTTCGCGCCTTAAGCGCGACCGGGAATAGGCCGTTCATGCTTGCCATGCGAGGCGCACAGGTTATGTTCCGGCCTCCCGCGAACAGCGATCGCTAATGTCCCAGACGATAACGATTTCTCTCGACGCGATGGGCGGCGACTCGGCCCCGGAGGCCGTGATTGGGGGCGCGGCGATTGCCATCGACAGGCGGCCGGATCTGCGTTTTCTGCTCTACGGCGACGAAGCGGTGGTGCGGCCGGTCCTGGAGGCGAACGCCCGCGTCAAGGAGAAGTCGGAGCTCCGCCACTGCAGCGTGAGCGTGCAGATGGACGACAAGCCCAGCCAGGCGCTCAGGAAGGGCCGGTGGAAATCGTCCATGTGGCGAACCATCGAGGCGGTGCGGGACCATGAGGCCGGCGCCGCGGTCTCGGCCGGCAACACCGGCGCGCTGATGGCCATGGCGAAGTTCTGCCTGAAGCCGCTCCCGGGCATCGAGCGCCCGGCGATCGCGGCGATCTGGCCGACGATCCGCGGCGAAAGCATCGTGCTCGACGTCGGCGCCACGATCGGAGCGGACGCGGCGATGCTGGTCGATTTCGCGGTGATGGGAGCGGCCATGGCGCGCTCCGTCTTCGGTCTCGACCGGCCGACGGTCGGGTTGCTCAATGTCGGCGTCGAAGAGATCAAGGGCGTCGAGGAGGTGCGCGAGGCAGGCCGCATCCTGCGTGCCATCGACCATCCGGGCTTCGAGTATCACGGCTTCGTCGAAGGCGACGACCTCGGCAAGGGAACGGTCGATGTCGCGGTGACAGAGGGTTTCTCAGGCAATATCGCCTTGAAGACCGCAGAAGGGACCGCGCGGCAGATGGCCGAGTATCTGCGCTCCGCCATGGCCCGCACGTGGGCGTCGCGGCTCGGCTATCTCTTCGCGAGCTCGGCGTTTCGGCTTCTTCGGGAGAAGATGGACCCACGCAAGGTCAACGGCGGGGTCTTTCTCGGCCTCAACGGTGTGGTCATCAAATCGCATGGCGGGACCGACGCGGAGGGCTTCGCGAGCGCTATCGATCTTGCCCGCGAGATGGCTCGGAACGATCTCGTCCGGATGATCTCCGAGGACCGCGCACTCGGTGCCGTGACGAACATGCCGCAACGGATGGTGGCGGCATCCGCATGATCCGATCGGTGGTGCGTGGTATCGGAAGCTATCTTCCCGCCAAAATCCTCACCAACGCCGACCTCGAAGCGATGGTCGACACGTCCGACGAATGGATCGTGCAGCGGACCGGGATCCGCGAGCGGCACGTAGCGGCGGAAGGGGAGCTGACCTCGGACCTCGCGACGGCGGCGGCGCGCCAGGCCCTGGAGGATGCTGAGGTTGACGCCTCCGATATCGACCTCATCGTGCTCGCCACCTCGACACCCGACAACACATTCCCGGCCAGCGCTGTCGCGGTGCAGAAAAATCTCGGAATTCACGAGGGTGCGGCGTTCGACCTCCAAGCGGTCTGCACGGGCTTCGTCTACGGTCTCTCTACCGCCGATGCGATGCTCAAGGCAGGGCACGGGAAGCGTGCGCTGGTGATCGGTGCGGAGACCTTTTCGCGCATCCTCGACTGGTCCGACCGCACGACCTGCGTGCTTTTCGGCGACGGCGCGGGTGCGGTCGTGCTTGAGGCGGAGGAGGGCTCCGGGGACTTATCCGACCGCGGCATTCTCACCTCGCACCTACGCTCCGACGGCAGGCACAAGGAGAAGCTCTACGTCGACGGCGGCCCTTCCGCGACGGGAACCGTCGGGCATGTCCGCATGGAAGGGCGCGAAGTCTTCAAGCATGCCGTCGGCATGATTTCCGACGTCATCAACGCGGCTTTCACGGCGACCGGGACGACTGCCGACGACATCGACTGGTTCGTGCCGCATCAGGCCAACCAGCGCATCATCGACGCGAGCGCCAAGAAGCTTGGCATTGCCGCGGGGAAGGTTGTCTCGACGGTTGCCAAGCACGGCAATACTTCTGCGGCCTCCATTCCGCTCGCGCTTCACGTCGCCGTCGTCGACGGCCGCATAAAGCCCGGCAATCTGGTGATGCTGGAGGCCATGGGCGGCGGATTCACCTGGGGCTCTGTACTCGTCCGATGGTGATTTGTCGATGTTGACCGCGAAAGTCGAGCCGCATAGGCTAAGTTACTAAATCTACACTATTCCTAGAAAAGCACGGTGCGGCGGTGATGGGGGGTAAGACGGTAACGCGGGCTGATTTGGCCGAGGCGGTTTTTCGACGGCTCGGGTTGTCGAGAACTGAGTCGGCAAGCATGGTGGAGATGGTGCTGAAGGAAATAACCGACGCTATCGTCTCCGGCGAGACTGTGAAGCTCTCGTCATTCGGATCGTTCATGATCCGCGACAAGGGATTGCGTGTCGGCCGCAATCCGAAGACCGGACGCGAGGTGCCTATTCCGCCGCGACGGGTGACCGTGTTCAAGCCGAGCAACATCATGAAGAACCGTATCAACGACGGGCTCTGCGCGAAGACGCAGACGGAAGAGGCTGCGGAATAGCGGCGAAGGCGGCACCGATGAAAGCGCCCGACGCTTTCCGCACGATCAGCGAAGTTGCAGCGGAGCTCGAGCTGCCGCAGCATGTGCTGCGCTTCTGGGAGACGCGCTTTCCGCAGATCAAGCCGATGAAGCGCGGCGGCGGGCGGCGCTACTACCGGCCCGAGGACGTCGATCTCCTACGCGGTATCCGCCTGCTCCTCTACGGCGAGGGTTTCACGATCCGCGGCGTGCAGCGCCTCCTGAAGGAGAAGGGTGTCGCCTTCGTCGTGGAGGTCGGGCAGACGGGCTCTGTCGAGACCGTGACGGCGGCGGAGCCGGAAGAGGACGAGGACATCAAGGTCGAGGACGAGCTGGAGCAGGACGACGCAGAGGCGGCCGAAGAGCCGTCTGAGCCGTCGCCCGGTGCTCCGCCCGAGCCTTTATTCAAGCTGGCTCCCGACAGGCGCAGGTACGTGGAGGCGGCGCTGACCGACCTGCTCGAAGCGCAGCGGCTCCTCGAACAGGCCCGGTAAGACGGCGTCGCCGTTTCGGCGGAGGCTGACTTCAGTCCCGACCTTGCGGCGCCTTTGCCCTTGATCATTGCGGGCCCGGCCGCTTGGTGCGGCCGGACTTCGTCGTAACCCGATCGGCGATCGTCACTCGTCGCCCTGTTCGTGGCCGCGCTCTTCGTGGCCGCCAATGCCGTCTTTTAGCGAGCGCATTGCCTCCTGCACCCGCGTCTCCTCGGCGCTAGCACGGGTTTCGGAGCAGGCCGTGGTGGCCTTGGCATCGTCTCCCGTTGCCTGCGAGGCGACGGAACAGCCATGGTCCTCCTCGGCGTATGCCGGTGCAGTGACGCTCGCGAGCGGGAGGAGGAGCGCGCCGGCGATCAAAACGTTGCGGATCATCTGATTGCCCTTTCATCGCTGCGGCGATGTCCTTTGCCGCAACAAGCCGCGTAGGCCGTCCGCGCTTTCGCGGCGCTGACCGGCTTTGTCAGTGATTTGCAAGCCTTTACGTGGCAAACCGGCGCGATGGGCCCATCCGCCATGTTTCACCGCCTGCCTATCATGGCGCTTATCGCGGCGGCGCTCGCTATCGCGGCGCCGACGGCGTCGCGCGCCGACGACGGCGCACATGCCGGCGGCGGGGATTACGACAACGACTCCGACCACGATCGCGCCCGCGACCTTCTGGAGCATGGCGAGATCAACCCGCTGCGCGAGATCATCGCGCGGCTGTCGGGCGAATATCCCGGCGACGTCGTGGGCATCTCGCTTGTCCAGGCGCATGAGCGCTGGGTTTACCGGTTCAAGGTTTTGACCCAAGACGGAAAGCTGGAGGAGGTCAGCGTCGACGCAAAGAGCATGGACGTCATTCACGAAGAGGGCGCCGATTGAGAATTCTCCTCGCGGAGGACGAGCCGCGCGTTGCCGCCGATATCAAGGCGGCGCTTGAACGATCGGGCTATGTCGTCGACCGCGTCGCCGACGGGGAGGCGGCCTGGTTCCAAGGTGACACGGAGGAGTACGACGCCGCGGTCCTCGACCTCGGGCTGCCAAAGCTCGAAGGGCTCGCCGTGCTGAAGCGCTGGCGCGCCAACGACCGCCGTTTTCCGGTGGTGGTGCTTACCGCCCGCGGCGCCTGGACCGAGCGCGTCGAGGGCATCGACGCGGGCGCCGACGACTATCTGCCGAAGCCGTTCGAGATGGAGGAGCTTCTGGCGCGGCTCAGGGCCGTACTGCGGCGCACCGCCGGTCAAGTCTCGCCGGTGCTGACCTCGGGCGAAGTCTCGCTCGATACGCGCAAGATGCAGATCACGGTGCGCGGCGTTCCGGTGCAGCTCTCGCCGCTCGAATACCGGCTGCTCTCCTACCTGATGCATCACGCGGGCCGCGTCGTCCCCTCGACCGAGCTCGCCGATCATCTCTACGACCTCGACCACGACCGCGATAGCAATGCCATCGAGGTCATCGTTGCGCGCCTTCGCCGCAAGCTCGACACCAACCTCATCGAGACTTGCCGCGGCTTCGGCTATTCCGTCCCCGGCGACGCCCCGTGAGACCGGGCTCGATCCGGTTTCGCCTGCTTGTCGCGGCCGTGGTGGGAGTGGCGGCCGCGCTATTCGCGGCCGAATTCGGCTTGAGCTATCTGTTCGAGCGTCATGTCGAGCGCCGCATCGATGCCGAGCTTAAGGTCCACGAGCAACAGCTCATTGCAGGGATCGCGCTCACCGACGGCAAGGTGACGATCGGCCGGCCCCCAATGGAGCCACGGTTCGATCAACCGCTCTCGGGGCTGTATTGGCAGATCAACTCTTCCGACGGAAAAGTCCTTCTGCGCTCGCGCTCGCTTTGGGATTCGACCATTGCCGTCGCGGGCAACGGGCCGGACGGCACCGCCACGCTTCAGGAAGTCGCCGGGCCGGAAAAGTCGCTGCTCCGCGCGATCGTGCGGGACGTCAGGATGGCCGGCCCCAATGGCGAAACGGCGTTCCGCGTCATCGTCGCGATCGACCATCGTGACATCACGGATGCGACGGAAGCCTTCGCCGCGGACGCCATTCCCTCGCTCATCGTGCTGGCGGTGCTGCTGATTGCCGCTCTCTGGCTTCAGATCACGGTCGGTCTCGCTCCGCTGGCGCGGCTCAGGAGCGGCGTCGCCGACATCATCTCCGGCGCTGCGACGCGACTTTCGACGGAGGTGCCGACCGAGGTCGGGCCGGTCGTCGCGGAGATCAACAGCCTGCTTGCCGCACGCGAGGCGGCAATCGCCAAGGCACGCTCGCACGCGGCGGATCTCGCCCACGGGATGAAGACGCCGCTGCAGGTGCTCGCAGCCGACGTGCGGGCGCTGCGTGAGAAGGGCGAGACCCAGATCGCCGACGAGATCGACCAGGTGGCCACCACGCTGGAGAGCCATGTCGAGCGCGAGCTGGCGCGCGTCAGGATCGGCGCCGCCGCGATGACTGACGCGGCCGAAACGAACGTGCGCGAGGCGGCGGTGCGCGTGGTCGGCGTCGTCGAGAGGACGCCGCGCGGCGGCGAGCTTGTCTTTGCTGTCGACGTTCCGGGCGGCATGACGGTGGCTGTCGACGAGGCCGACCTTATCGAGATACTTGGGGACCTGGCCGAGAATGCGTGCCGCTTTGCGGCTAAACGCGTTGCGATCGTCGCCAGAGACACCGGCGAGGCGGTCGAGATCGCGGTCGTCGACGACGGGCCGGGAATCCCTGAAGCGCAGCGCGCGCGGGTGCTTCAGCGCGGCACGCGGCTGGATTTGCGCTCCGACGGGACCGGCCTCGGCCTCGCAATCGTCGCCGAGACGACGGAGGCCTATGGCGGCTCGCTCAACCTGGAAGATGCAGCGCCGGGCCTCCGCGCCGTGGTGACTATCCCGCGGCGAAGGGGCTGAGCGGCGTCAAAACGGTACGATCTCTGCGTCTGCCGACGGGCTCCTGGAGACATTGAACCGGCAGAGCCCCCTCACTATAGTCCGCACCGTCGGAGCGTGGCGCAGCCTGGTAGCGCACCTGAATGGGGTTCAGGGGGTCGGAGGTTCGAATCCTCTCGCTCCGACCACTCCTCACAAAGCCACTTCTTGTTTTTCATTCCCAGCGGTTGCTCGCGCCGAAGCCAGTTCGTGAGCGCTTCTGCGTCGCTATATGCCGGAGCGCCTCTTAAGCCGTCAGTTCGGCAAATCTGCCAGGGCCGCTAACCAACCTCCCGATCCTGTCATTCAGGAATCTGACCCATATCCCATCGATCCAGGCAAGCGGCCACGAGATCATGAAAGTCAGAACCAAAGTGCACACCGCCGCACCCCATATTGCTGCACCGCTGGGGAACAGGCCGAGGTAAACAGCGCTTGATACCGAGAGGATAATCGGGACATGCACAAGATAGACCGGAAACGACAAACGACCCAACCATCCGCCAACCGCGTTATCCAGGAGCGTCTCGGCAACCTTGCTTTCCATCACCGCCAAGATAACGCACATCGATCCAACCGTGTGCACGACCAACCGGATCATATCATCGTGCGCGCCACGCCCAAGCGGAAGGAACTCCGAAAATACAAAGTACCTGTCTCTCCGGATAATAAAATCCAAGGAGGTACACGCCGAATATCAATAAGAGCGCGTTTATGTAACCATTCGATGATCTTGCGAACGTAATTCTATAATATGAAAGACCCATGCCGCACAAAAACGGAATCATGAAAGGGCTTGCGTATCTGAATAGAACTATCGACAGGATAATGAATAGCCACACCATCCTCTTTCTCAGAATAAATACGATGAAAGGGGCCAACGTGAAAACCAGCATACTCCCGTAAAACTCATACCTCATCGTCCACAGGCTCGTGTCGTAGTAGTCGTCGCCGGAGACAAACGTCAGCCAGGCGCCCTGCAACGTCGCGGCTGGAAACGACGCGTGGAAGTTTGCAGGAAAAACGGCGTTCGCGCCGTCTTGCAACCACGTCGATCCCGTTATCTCGGAGGCCTCTTTGAAATGATAGAGGTGTAAGACCCAGAGTATGGCTGAGATGGTCGTGGCCATGGTCGTAAGAAGAGCCAGTCGCGGAAGCCTCTTTAACATCGAGACCATCATATAATTATGATCTGGATGCTCAAAAAAGCGCGCTGTGAGCACGTAACCGGACATCACAAAGAAAAAGGCTACTGCAGCCGTTCCATTGATAAATACAAACGGAACAGTGCCCACTAGTGACGCAGAGGTTTTTGTCCCCTCCAATACTCCGCTCACAGAGGGAGCAAAGCCTACTATGATGTGGGTGAAGACCACTATCAGTGCGGCCAATCCGCGGCACGTCTCAAGCCGGATGATGCGCCTGCTGGACTGCTTGTGATGCTTTTCGACCACGGTCGTCAACGCAAGAGACCCCTAACACGCGCCCAGAAGGCGCACCGAGCTTCCGTCTCGGATTGGGGCGGCTTACGGCGGCAGGTGGCCTAACAGGCGGAACAAAAAGCGTGGTAAGTTGTCGCCCGTAGCTAAGGTAACGAGAGCGATGTTAATAAGCAAGAGTAGGGTTTATTTTAGGTGAATGAGAGACCAGGGGTATGTAGCGGCGGTGCTTGGCACTGAGAGATGACTTTTGGAGGCGCCGGCCGCGAGCTTTGTTACTTGGTGTTTATGTCGCGGTGGGGAATTGAATTGCCTCTTGCGTTTCGGTGCTGAGCAGCATCTGCGGAGGAGGCTCGGGGAATTGCGCTGGGCGCTAGCGCAAGGCGGGCCGCACCATGGCGCGTCACCGGTCAGCGCGATCGATGCGAGCGGACCCACGCTTCGAGCCGCTTTTGCGTTGCGGCCTTGTCTGCGGCGATCGCTCCCCACAGGATGCCGAAGAGCAGGTAGACGTGGCGCCAGTGGTCGATGTCGATCACCGTCGCCATCAGGATGTGCCCCAGAAAGACGATGTAGGCGATCTGGATCACCGGCTGCAGCGGGCTCGTGCGGAATACGAGCGGGAAGGCGGCGGCGAGCGTCCACAAGGACCAGCGTCAGGTAGGACACGAAGCCGAGCCAGCCGTAGGTGGTCAGCGTCTTCAGCCAGATGTCGTGCTCGTCCTCGCCGAAATGGCGGCCGAACTCGATCGCGCCGATGCCGAGCGGATGGTCGAGCATCATGTTGAAGCCGATCGCATGGCGCTGGAAGCGCCCGAGATGGCCGGAATCGTAGCTCTGTTCGATCTGCGCGCGGTCCTTGAAGAGCTGCGACACGGCGGGGACGGAGAGAACCGCGCCGACGACAATGGTGAAAAGCACGAGGCCGACGGCGCTCAGCGCAACGATCCGCGCACGCGCCTTGTGGCTGCGCTCCGTGACGAAGAGAAGCGCGCCCATCATCAATGTGGTGACGACGGTGAGGCCCCAGGCGGCGCGCGAGAAGGAGAGGAAGATTCCGATGAAGACTATGAGCGCGACGACGGCGCTCCTGATCGCCGCGCCACCCGGCTGCGTCAGCATGCGGCGGACGAGGACGACAAACGGGAAGATCAGGAAGGGGCCGAAGACGTTCGGATCCTGAAACCCGCCGGTCGAGCGGCCGAACTTGGTGAAGAGCTCGCCGGTCAGACCTGCGTAGCCGGCGATGCCGAGGAGCGCGGTACAGAGTGCCGCCGCGATCCAGGCGTTGACGACTGTATCGAGGCGCGACGGGTTGTCAGCGATCAGCGATGCGTAGAAGCAGGAGCTGAAAGCGAGGAAGGCCGTCACCGCGTAATACATCGGCTGCGTGGACAAATCCTTCGCCTGCGTCGCGGCCATGACGCCGCCGGCAAGGAAGAGGAGCATCAGCACGACGAGCGGACTTGTCGCGCGCGCGACCGGCAGGCCGAGAAGCAGCCAGCCGGGGATCAGAAGCGCGAGGAAGAGGTCGTAGGGCGCCGGCTCGAAGATGACGAAGCCGCCGAGGAAGACGGCGAGCCAGAGCATTGCGTCGGCGATTACCCTGGTCGGCAGTCCCGTCGGTCGGCCCGGCAGCGGCGCGGGCGCGACCCAGGTCCAGCTCAAAAGGCGTTCTCCGTGTCCAACAGCCGGAACGGCGTGAGCGCGAGAATGTAGAGGTCAAAGATGACCGACCAGTTTTCGATGTAATAAAGATCGTGTTCAACACGCCGCTCGAGCTTTTCCGGCGTGTCGGTCTCGCCGCGCCAGCCGTTGACCTGAGCCCAACCGGTAATGCCGGGCCTCACCTTGTGGCGCGCGAAGTAACCGTCCACGACCTGCTCGTAGAGGCGGTCGGCGGCCTTGGCCTGGAGCGCGTGCGGGCGTGGGCCGACCAGTGAGAGATTGCCCTTGATCGCGACGTTGATGAGCTGGGGCAGCTCATCGAGGCTGGTCTTGCGGATGAAGCGGCCGACGCGCGTCACGCGCGGGTCGTCGCGGGTGACGAGCTTCTCGGCCTTCGCGTCCGTCATGTTCGTGTACATGGAGCGGAACTTGAAGACCTCGATCAGCTCGTTGTTGAAGCCGAAGCGCTTCTGCTTGAAGAAGACCGGGCCGGGGCTGTCGAGCTTGATGGCGAGCGCGATGGCAAGCATGACCGGCGAGAAGAGCGCGAGAAGAATCAAGCCGACGATACGGTCGAAACAGGTCTTCGCGACGCGATCCCAATCTGCGATCGGCTTGTCGTAGAGGTCGAGGAAGGGGACCGAGCCGACATAGGAATAAGAGCGCGGGCGGAACCGCAGGCGGCTCGAGCGCGCCGACAGTCGGATGTCGAGCGGCAGTACCCACAGCGTCTTCAGGAGCTTCACGAGGCGCTCTTCCGCCGCCATCGGCAACGCAACGATCAGCATGTCGATCTCGGCCTGGCGGCCGAACTCCAGGAGCTCGTCGATGCGGCCGAGCTTCGGCAGCCCTTCCGCGAGCGCCGGGACGCGTGCGCTGTCGCGGTCGTCGAAGATGCCGCAGATGCGGATGTCGTTGGTCGGCTCCGCTCGAAGTGCGCGGATGAGCTCGACCGCCTCGGGACCACCGCCGACGAGGACTGCGCGGCGCTCAACGACGCCGGTCGCGCGCCAGCTCGTGATCAGTCGGTCGAACATCACGCGAAGCAGGGTGAGAACGACGAGGCCGCCGACAAACCAGCTCGCGAGCCACACGCGCGAGAACTCGTCGCCCATCTTCATGAAAAAGAGCACGAGCGTGAAGCAGCCGAAGACGGCCGCCCAGATGCCGGCGCCGCGGCCGACCTCCGAGGTGGTGCCGTCATAATCGCCGACCGCATAGCCGTTGAAGGAGCCGATCAGGAAGACGGTTGCCGCCGGAAGGAGCAGCGAAGCGAGAATGTAGCCGAGGTCGCCAGCGTCATTCGGGTCGACATAGGCGGTGAAGATCACGACGCTCAGGACTGCGAGGCCAGCGAAGTCGGCGATGCGGGCGAGCCCGGCCAGGATGCCGGGCGTGATCGCCCGATGCTTCAGCGTCGCGGCAACCTGTGCGGCAGCGACGTTGAGGGGCGTATGGCCGGGAGCATAGGAAACTTTGACGCCCGAATCCTCCGCGCCGAAAGATCCGGTCGATTCTACGATCGTCATGTGGCCTCGGACCCGCCTTAAATCCCCCGCAGGGACTGCGTGACTCCGCAAGCCCGAAGAATCAAATTTATAGAACGTTTAGGGTTACCCGGACCTTGATCAAAAAAGGCTCTCGGGAACGTAGATCGTATCGCCGGGGTGGATCGGCTCGATCACCGGCACGCGCAACTCGTAGAGCTTTCCATTCATAGTCCGGCTCACCCTGACGACGCGCTTGTTTGCGCGGTCGGTGAAGCCGCCGGCGACAGCTACGGCCGTCTCGGCGGTCAAGCCGGGAACGTAGGGATACTGGCCGGGAGTTCCGACCTCGCCGAGCACGAAGAACGGCCGGTAAGTGGCGACTTCGACCGTCACGTTCGGGTCGCGGAGATAGCGCGCCCCGAGCTCGGCCTCGACGCGGTTGGCAAGCTCGTCGACCGTCGAATCAGCCGCCGTCACGTCGCCGATGAGCGGGAAGGAGACTTGCCCCGCCTGGTCCACTTCATAGATGTTGGTGAGGCTCGGCTGGTCGTAGACGACGATTCGCAGCCGGTCGCCCGACCCGAGCCGATACGGCCCGGAGCCGACCGTGACCGGCTCGACGAGGGTGGCCCGATCCGTGCAACCGGCGGTCAAAACGGCCATGCCCGCCAACAGGAGTGCAGCGAGATTTCGCAAGCGGATCATGGAGTTCATCCGGCGGACCGAGGTGCGGGGCTGGGCATCCAGGCTGTATTTCCATGGTTAACGCGCCGCTAAGCGCGATTAACGATAGGTGGGGAGCGTTAACGTCCCCCTAACCATGACTCGGTCTAGTCTTCCGGCGTAATTTCGGAGCACCGAAATGGCGGAAATCGGCGAAACAGAGCTCGACATCGGCGCCTTGTGGCAAGCCCTCTGGCGCCACGCTTGGCTGCTCGCCGTGCTCGCCGTCGTGGCTGCGGTGGGGACCTATGTCGGGCTTGGTTTCGTCACCCCGCTCTACACGGCGGATACGCGCATCCTGATCGAGCAGCGGGAGTCGCCGCTCACGCGTACGCGCGATGACACGGCCGACACGACCACCGCCTTCGACGAATCGGCGATCCAGAGCCAGGTGGAGGTGCTCCGGTCTCGCGAGGTCGCCGAGGCGGTCATCGACAATCTGCACCTCACCACCCGGCCGGAGTTCGATCCGGCCAGCCATTCGTCGATCGTCAACTCGCTGCTCGTCGCCGTCGGGCTGCGGGGCAATCCGACCGAGGCGACCATCCGCCAGCGGGTCATGGAGAGCTATTTCGAGCGGCTGTCGGTCTTCCCGCTGCAGACGTCACGCGTGATAGGCGTAGAGTTCTCCGCGTCCGATCCGGACCTCGCGGCGGAGGTGGCGAACGCGGTCGCCGACGCGTTCGTCAAGCTGCAGCAGGACGCGAAGCGCGAGTCCGCGGTCGCGGCGACGGAGTGGCTGCAACAGGAGATCGAGCGCCTGCGTGGGCGCGTCGCCGATGCCGAGCAGGCGGTGTCCGATTATCGCTCGAGCCACGGGCTCTTCGACGTTGACCGCACCGGCCAGGACACCGGCGGCAATCTTTCGACACAGCAGCTCAGCGACATCAATGCCGAGCTGGCGCGAGCGCGAGCGGCGCGAGCGGAAGCAGAAGCCCGCGCCGACGCGGTTCAGAAGCTTCTCCAAGAGGGCAGCCCGCTCGACGCTTCAGAGGACGTGCTCAACTCGCCTCTCATCCAGCGGCTCCGTGAGCGCGAGGTGGCGCTCCGCGCGCAGATCGCCGAGCTCTCTACAACTCTGCTACCGGGGCATCCGCGCATCCGCGCGCTCGAAGGCCAGGTCGCCAACCTCGACGGACAGATCCGCAGCGAGGCCGGGAAGGTGTTAGCCTCGCTGCAGACGGCGGCGCGGATTGCCGCGGCGCGCGAAGAGTCGCTGCTGAAGAGCCTCAACGAGGCCAAGGGCGACGTGTCCCGCTCCAACGACCAGGACATCGAGCTTCGGGCGCTCGAGCGCGAGGCGACGGCGCAGCGCGATCTCCTCGAGTCGTTCCTTTCGCGCTATCGCGAGGCGGTGGCGCGGACCGACGCCAACTACCTGCCGGCCGACGCACGGGTGATCTCGCGCGCTGTTGCTCCGCAGAACCCGTCCTTCCCGAAGAAAGGAATGATGTCGATCGCGGCGGCCATTGCCGTGCTTCTGATCGCGTCCGCTGTCGTGCTCCTCAGGGAGTTCATGTCCGGCCGCGCGTTCCGTGTGATCGGTTTCGCCGGCTCGAGCGGCGGCTTCCTGCAGCTTTCGGCGAGCAAGCCTGAACCGAAGCCGAGCGAAATCCCGGAGCGACCCGTCCAGGAAGCGCCAACTGAGGTGCAGGCGTCCGAGGCGGAGCCTGAAGAAGAGGAGGCTGCTTTCGAAGACGAGGCGATTTCGGCTACGGCGGATCTGGAGGATGAGCTTGACGACGAGCCTGCGGCAAACGCAGCCCCGGTCGCGCCGATCGTCGTGGATTCAGACTCCGAGAGCGGAGACGTAGAGGCGGCGGAGCTTGCCGCGATCATCGCCGATCCCACGGTTCGCCTCGCGCTTTTCGCCGGGGCCAAGGGCAGCGAAGGGGCAGGGGAGATCGCCTTCTCCGCCGCGCGCGAAGCGGCCAAGGAGAAGCTCCGCTCGATCGTGATCGATATCGGCCGCAGGCCTTCGCCGGCGCTTGGCTACGAGCGGCCTGGCCTCTGCGACCTCCTCGGCGGCTCTGCCTCCTTCGGAGAGGTTATCCAGCGGGACGACGTGGCGCGCGTTCACATGATTCCCTACGGCGCGACGGAAAATGCGCCGCCGATGCAGCGCATGCAACTCGCCGTCGCCGCACTTGCGCACAGCTACGACAAGGTGATCCTCGTGGCGGATAAGCTCGCCGACTGGCCGGACCGCCATCTGCGGCCGGATGTTGCTGCGCTGGTGTGCGGCCCCGAGACGACCGAGAGGCTGCGCGCCGAGGTCTACGAGACGGCGCTGGCACGCGGGGCGAAGAGCGCCATCATCGTGCGCTACGCCAGCGACCGCGATCTCGGCGGCCAGGACGAAAGCGCGGCGGCCTGAAGGGCGGCCCTTCGAAGGCCGCCTGAGTGATGTCCCGCCACGTCCTGATCCGCGCTGCGCTCGAAGCGCTCTCGTTTGCGCGTGCGCCAAGCTGGCTCCCGCCTGCCGCCGACGCGTCGGGGTTCGTGGTGACGCTCCATCACGTCGCGCCGGCCTCCCACGCGGCGTTCCAGCCGAACGCGGTCCTATCCATCACGCCGGAATTCCTCGATCGGCTGATCGCGCATTTCGCGACGGAGGGCTGGCGCTTCGTCACCGTCGACGAGATCACCGCGCCGGGGAGCGCCGATCCGAAGCGCATCGCGATCACGCTCGACGACGGCTATCGCGACAATCGCGAGCATGCGCTGCCAGTCTTCCGGAGGCATCAGGTGCCGTTCGCGATCTATGTCTGCCCGGGCTTTGCCGACCGCACCTCGGAGATCTGGTGGGAGGCGCTGGAACGGATCATCGTCGCGACCGACACCATCGAAGCACCAAGCGGAGCCCGAGGCCTCTCGACGCGAAGCGCCTCGCAGAAGCGGCGCGCCTTCGCACTCTGGCGGAGCTGGCTCACCACGGAGGCCGACGAAGTCGAGCAGCGGAAGACGATCCGGGCGCTTTCGCAGAAGCATGGGCTCGATCTCGCGGCGCTCGCCCAAGACATGGTGATGGATTGGGACGAGACCGCTTCGATTGCTGACGATCCGCTCTGCTCGATCGGCGCCCACACCATGACTCATCCAGCGCTGGCGCGCCTCGCACCCGAGATCGCCTTCCAGGAGATATCGGAGAGCGTCGAGACGATCGCGGCGAAACTTGGCAAGCGGCCGACGAGCCTTGCCTTTCCCTACGGCTATCGCACCGCCGCCGGGCCGCGCGAGGCGCAGCTTGCGGAGGAGGCGGGGCTTCGCACCTCCTTCACAACGCAGCCGGGATACGTGCCGGCCAAGGGCTCGCGACATGGCCTGCCGCGAGTCTCTATCAACGGGCTCTTCCAGACGCTCCGCTTGCACGACGTGCTTTTGTCGTCCGGGCTCTGGGCGCTGCCGAAGAGAATCCGGAAAGCACGCTAGCGTTTTCGCTTTTCCGGCCTCTGCATCCAGGCGATAAGCGCGCCCGCAGGAAGGACCCAGATCGTCCCGGCGATGAGGAAGAACGCGAACTGTGCGAGCCCCGAGGCGCCCGGAAGCTTGGCCGCGGCGACCGTCATCGCCGTCAGTGCATAGACGCTGACGAATAGGACGAGGAGGATTGTCCCGACGAGCTTTCTCAGGCGCTGCGGCATTGAGCCGGTGCTAAGGCGCATGGCCGGGCGCTGCAAGGAAAGCGCCTCGCGACGGGGTGTCGCGCGCAGGCGGCTTGCCGGCCTGGGCCCCGGTTTCTAAGGAGAGCCATGGTCGCGCTTTCAGCCATGGAAGGGGCAGCCGACAGCGCCGCGGACGATGCCCGGGGCCTCAGGGGCTGGCTGCTCTTCCTGATCTTCCTGGTCTTCGCCATGGTCATGGTCGGCGGCGCGACGCGGCTCACCGAATCCGGCCTTTCGATCACGGAGTGGAACCTCGTCGGCGGCACCGTGCCGCCATTCTCGGACGAAGGCTGGCGGCAGGCGTTCTCGCTCTACCAGCAGAGCCCGCAATACGAGATCCTCAACCGCGGCATGAGCCTTTCCGACTTCAAGACTATCTATTGGTGGGAATGGGCGCATCGCGAGCTCGGCCGCTTCATAGGGCTCGTCTATATCGCCGGATTCTTCTGGTTCGTCGGCAGGCGAAGCGTTCCTCTTCGGACGGCTCTGGTTCTGGCCGGCGTTGGGCTTCTGCTCGGCGCGCAAGGCGTTGTCGGTTGGGTCATGGTCGCTTCAGGGCTTGAGCCGGGGATGACGGCGGTCGCGCCACTCAAGCTGACGCTTCATCTGCTTCTTGCGACCCTGCTCTATGCCGCGCTCATCACGCTCTTCGTGCGGCTTGGCGGGGCGGTGCGCGAGCCGGCCTCCGGGGCGGCGAGGTTCGGCGCGCGTGTGCTTGTGTGCTCGCCTTCGTGCAGATCGCGCTTGGCGGCCTCGTTGCCGGGCACGACGCCGGGCTCGTCTACGACACGTGGCCGCTGATGGACGGACATCTCGTCCCGCACGGGCTCGGGATGCTTGAGCCGCTCTGGCTCAACCTCTTCGATAACCTGACGACCATCCAGTTCAATCACAGGCTCGGCGCCTACGTGCTCGCCGCCGCGATCTTCGCCTACGCGATCGGCATTCGGCGCGTCGGGCGGGCGTCACTCGGGCGCGGGCTCCTGATGTCGGTTCTCGTGCTCGCGCAGGTGACGGTCGGGATCATGACGCTGGTCCACGCCGTGCCTACGCCGCTCGCGCTTGCGCATCAGGCGATCGCGATGATCCTGCTCTTCGTGCTGGTGTGGAACGCGAGCGTGTTCTCGCGCGAAAGAGCCTAGTCGGACGGCACGAGGAGAGCGGCGTCGGGCGCCAGCTTCTCGCCATCGATCTCCACGCGGTCGCCGGCGATTTTGGCGCGACCGCCCGCCACCAGCTTCAGCGCCAGCGGATAGAGGCGATGCTCGACCTTGAGCACGCGCGCGGCAAGGGCATCGGCGGTGTCGCCGGGCAATACCGGCACGGCGGCCTGCCCGACGATCGGGCCTGAATCCATCTCCGCTCGGACGAAGTGCACTGTCGCGCCGTGCAGCCTGACGCCCGTGGCGAGCGCGCGCCGATGCGTGTCAAGGCCGGGGAAAAGGGGAAGGAGCGAGGGGTGGATATTCAGGATGCGATCCTCCCAGGCGGCGACGAATTCCGCCGACAGGAGCCGCATGAAGCCGGCGAGGCAGATCAGCTCCGTGCCGGCGATGCGCAGCGCCTTGTCGAGCGCGGCCTCGAACTCCGCCCTCGACTTGAAGGCGCGGCGGTTGAGCGCGCTCGCAGCGATTCCGGCGTCGCGCGCGTAGTTGAGGCCGGGGGCGTCGGGGTTGTCCGAGAAGACACAAGCGATCCGTGCCGGATAGCGGGCGTCCGTCGCTGCGGCGATCAGCGCGGCGAGGTTGCTGCCCCGCCCGGAGATCAGGACGGCGACGTTCCGCTTCTCTTCAGCCATCGAGGTCGAGGCGGCCGGCAAGCACGACTGGGCCTGTCTTCCTGGGAGCAATTGCGCCAAGTGTCATGACGGTCTCGCCGTGGCGCCGGAGGACCTCCGTTACTGCGGCGACCGCATCGGGCGCGACCACGAGCACCATGCCGACCCCGCAATTGAAGGTGCGCAGCATCTCGGCCGGCGCGACCGGGCCGGCCAGCCACTTGAAGACGGGCGGGACAGCGATCGCCGCAAGGTCGATCTCGGCGGCGAGATCGTTCGGGAGGACGCGGGGGACATTGTCGATGAGCCCGCCGCCGGTGATGTGCGCGAGCGCTCTCACGCCGCCGGTCTCGCGGATCGCGTCGAGGCAGGAGCGCACATAGATGCGCGTTGGCCGAAGCAGCGCCTCGCCGAGTTTGGCGCGCGGCTCGAACGGCGCCGGATCGGACCAGCCGAGTCCCGATGTCTCGACGACGCGGCGGACGAGGGAAAACCCGTTCGAATGCAGGCCGCTAGAGCCGAGGCCGAGGATGACGTCGCCGGCACTGACGTCGTGGGGGAGGATCTTGTCGCGCTCGACCGCCCCGACCGCGAAGCCGGCGAGGTCGTAGTCGCCCTTGCCGTAGAGTCCGGGCATCTCCGCCGTCTCGCCGCCGACAAGGGCAGCGCCGGCGATGCGGCAGCCTTCTGCGATGCCTTCGATCACCATCGCCGCGGCCTCAACGTTGAGGGCGCCGGTGGCGAAATAATCGAGGAAGAACAACGGCTCGGCACCCTGGACGACGAGGTCGTTCACGCACATGGCCACAAGGTCGATGCCGAGGGTGGCGTGTTCGCCGCTCTCGATGGCGATCTTGAGCTTCGTACCCACTCCGTCGGTGGTCGCAACCAGCACGGGATCGCGGAAACCCGCGGCCCTGGTGTCGAAAAGCGCCCCGAAGCCGCCCAATCCGCCGAGCACGCCTGGCCGCAAGGTCGTAGCCGCTGCGGGCTTGATGCGCTCCACGAGGCTCATCCCGGCGTCGATGTCGACGCCGGCGTCGCGGTAGGTCAGGGTATTGCGTTCGCCCGGCATTGTGGCTAGCGCCTAGTGTGCCGGCAGGGGGATTGCAAGAACGCCGGTCGTTTCGTCGGCGGACGCGCACTCTTTCTTCGTCCGCGCGTTGCTGCCACGCCAGAGCCCCGCCTTGACCCTACCGAATTTCATCACCATCGCTCGCCTGATCGGGGTTCCGCTGATCGTCTGGCTGATCATCGCGGACCGCTTCCTGGCGGCGACCTTCCTGTTCATCCTCGCCGGCCTCTCCGACGCCGCCGACGGCTTTATCGCCAAGAGGTTCGGCGCGACCTCGGAGCTTGGCGCCTATCTCGACCCGGTTGCCGACAAGGCGCTTCTCGTCTCCGTCTTCGTCACGCTCGGGCTGAACGGCGCGCTCCCGGCCTGGATCATCGTGCTGGTTGTGAGCCGCGATCTCTTCATCATCGGCGCCCTGCTGCTGGCCTATATCCTTAGCAACCCGATGGCGGTACACCCGCTTTGGGTGTCCAAGGTGAACACGGTGGCGCAGATCGTCCTCATCGCCCTAATCCTCGGCGAGCGCTCGGGCGTCGCAGCCTTCGGACCGCTGGTGGAACTCGTGGTCATCGCCGTCGCAGTGCTGACGGTGGCGTCGGCCGGCGCTTACCTCGTCGGGTGGGTCCGCCACATGGCCGGCGGGCCGGGCGAGATTGGCCCGGGGTCGACATGAACCTTCGTGTACAGGCGGCCTTCTGGCTCGGCGCGCTCGCCTTTCTGCTGCTCTTCCTCTGGGTGTTCAGCGGGATCCTGCTTCCGTTCATCATGGGGATGGCGCTCGCCTATCTGCTCGACCCGATCGCCGATCGACTCGAGCGCGCGGGTATGAGCCGCTTCTGGGCGACGATCGCGATCGTCATCCTGTCCGTTCTTGTGTTCGCGCTCGTGGGGTTGCTCGCTATTCCGCTCCTGGTCGGCCAGCTCTCCGCCTTCCTTGAGAAGCTACCTGTCTATGCGGCTGAGCTGCAGGGGCTTGGAAACCGCTTCTTCGAGACACGTATCGGACAGTATTTCAAAACGCAGAACGGCGGCCCGAGCGTCGACCAGATCGTCTCGCAGGGCGCGTCGTGGGCGGCCACCGTCTTCGCTTCCGTTTGGGCGGGCGGACAGGCGCTGATCAGCGTTGTCAGCCTGGTCGTGGTCACGCCGGTCGTCGCGTTCTACCTGCTCTACGATTGGGACCGGATGCTCTCGCGCATCGACGCGCTTTTGCCCCGCGAACATGCTGAGACGATCCGTGCGCTCGGGCGTGACGTCAACGTGGCGATCGGCGGCTTCATCCGTGGACAGGGCGCGGTCTGCCTTCTGCTCGGCCTGTTCTACGCCATCTCGTTGACCGTGGTCGGCCTCAATTTCGGCTTCCTGATCGGCTCGCTTGCCGGCGTGATCAGCTTCATTCCCTATGTCGGCTCGATCGTCGGCTTCTTCCTCGCGGTCGGCGTTGCGCTGGTGCAATACTGGCCCGACTGGATCTGGATCGGCGTCGTTGTCGGCATCTTTGCGGTCGGCCAGTTCCTGGAAGGCAACATCCTGCAGCCGCGGCTCGTCGGCTCGTCGATCGGCGTGCATCCGGTCTGGCTCATGTTTGCACTCTTCGCCTTCGGTTCGCTCTTCGGCTTCGTCGGCGTGCTTCTCGCAGTGCCTGTGACGGCGGCGATCGGTGTGCTCGTGCGCTTTGCGGTCGAGCGCTACCGGCTGAGCGCGCTCTATCTCGAACGGGGCGAGGCGCCGCAGGCAAAGCGCCTGCCGAAGTGAATATGCCCGCTTCGACGCAGCTTCCGCTCGTCCTGCCGCATGCGCCGAGCCTGAGGCGAGAGGACTTCATGGCGGGACCGTCGAACGCCGATGCGCTGAGGCTGATCGAGACGTGGCCTGAATGGCCGTCGCCGGCCGTGCTGATCACAGGCCCATCGGGATCGGGCAAGACGCACCTCGCGCATATCTGGGCGGCGCACGCCGGGGCGGCTATTGTCGACGCCGGAGCACCTCGGCGCCGACACGCTATCGCTTTCCGCCCTCCGCTCCGTCGTTGTCGAAGACGTGCGGGCGGGCCAGGTGCCCGAGGCGGCCCTTTTCCACCTTTTCAATGCCGTTCGCGAGCAAGGCGGCTCGCTGCTGATCACCTCGCGTGACCGCGCGGAGGACTGGCGAGTGGGCCTGCAGGATCTCCGCTCGCGGCTCAGGCTGGCGACGCCCGTAGCGCTCGGCGCGCCGGAGGACGGGCTTCTACGCCAAGTCCTGGTCAAGCTTTTCGCCGATCGGCAGCTCCTCGTGGAGAAGCCGGTGATCGATTACCTCGTGGCCCGGATGGAGCGGTCGCTCAGCGCGGCCGTCCGGCTGGTCGACGCGCTCGACCGGGCGGCGCTCTCCGCCGGCCGCCGGATCACCCGCCCCATGGCCGCCGAGGTTCTCACGCAGGCTTCCGAGAGTTCCGAGGTGTTTGCGGATCGGCAAGAACTGTCATCATATTGACAATCCGCAGGCCGATGAGAAGGCCGCCAGGACCCCATATCGTGAGTGAAGCTGCAACAAAGAAGCCGTCGCCCCGCCCGGTGGAAGCCGAGCCTGAGCTCCGGCTCGACCCGGAACTCGCCGAAAGCCCGTCTCGCTTCATCAACCGCGAGATATCGTGGCTGGAGTTCAATCGGCGGGTGCTCGAAGAGTCGGAAAACGTAAACCATCCGACGCTCGAGCGGCTGCGCTTCCTTTCGATCTCCGGGAACAACCTCGACGAATTCGTGATGGTGCGTGTCGCGGGCCTCGCCGGCCAGGCGCGTGAGCTGATCGCCACGCGCAGCGATGACGGCCTCTCGCCGGCCGAGCAGCTTCGCGCCATCGACGCCAAAGTCAGCGAGCTCGTCCTCCAGCAGCACGCCAACTGGAAGACGCTTCGTGAAGAGCTTGCCAAGGCCGGCATCGTCATGGTTTCCGCCGACGCGCTCAACGAGGAAGACCTCATTTGGCTCGAAGGCCACTTCCTTAACTCGATCTTCCCGGATACTGACGCCGCTTGCGATCGACCCGGCGCATCCGTTCCCCTTCATCCCCAATCTCGGCTTCACGCTGGCGCTGCAGCTCGTCGGGAAGAAGGGGAGGGCAATGCAGGCGCTCCTGCGCTTCCCGCTCAGCCTCGAGCGCTTCATCCAGCTTCCGCGGCAGGATGATTCCGAGCCGATGCGCTTCCTGCTTCTCGAAGATGCGGTCGGCCTTTTCATTCCGCGCCTCTTCCCCGGCTACGAAGTGAGTGGGAAGGGCGCCTTTCGCCTGATCCGCGATTCGGACATCGAAGTGGAGGAAGAGGCGGAAGACCTCGTCCGCTTCTTCGAGCGTGCGCTCAAGCAGCGGCGGCGCGGCGTGGTGATCCGGCTTGAGATCGAAGAGGGCATGCCGGAATCGCTGCGCGAGCTGGTGCAGCGCGCGCTCGCCGTTACCGATGCGGAGATTCAGATCACCTCCGGCATGCTCGGCATTACGGCTGTGTCGCAGCTTGTCGGCATCGATCGGCCGGACCTGAAGTTCGAGCCCTACGCGCCGCGTTTTCCCGAGCGCATCCGCGAGCATGGCGGGGATTGCTTCGCGGCGATCCGGCAGAAGGACATCATCGTCCATCACCCCTACGAGTTGTTCGACGTGGTGGTGCAGTTCCTGCGCCAGGCGGCGCTCGATCCCGAGGTGGTGGCGATCAAGCAGACCCTCTATCGGACCTCGAACGACTCGCCGATCGTGAAGACGCTGATCGAAGCGGCTGAAGCCGGAAAATCGGTGACGGCGCTGGTCGAGCTCAAGGCGCGCTTCGACGAAGAGGCGAACATCCGCTGGGCGCGTGATCTCGAACGCGCCGGCGCGCAGGTCGTCTACGGTTTCATCGAGCTGAAGACCCACGCCAAGCTTTCGCAGGTCGTGCGCCGTGAGGCCGGCGGGCTGGCGAGCTACGTGCACGTCGGGACCGGCAACTATCACCCGCAGACGGCGCGCATCTACACGGACTTGAGCTACTTCACCGCCGATCCTGTGCTCGCCCGAGACGTGGCGCGCGTCTTCAACTTCATCACCGGATATGCGCCGCCGCAGGACCTGAAGCGTATCGCCGTTTCGCCCTATACGCTGCGCCCGCGCATTCTCGAGCATATCGAGGCTGAGATCGCGCATGCCGAGGCAGGGCGCCCGGCGCGCATCTGGATGAAGCTGAACTCGCTCGTTGATGGCGAGATCATCGATGCGCTCTATCGGGCAAGTCAGGTACCGGCGTCGGCGTCGACCTCGTGGTGCGCGGCATCTGTTGCCTCCGGCCGCAAGTGCCCGGGCTTTCAGAGAATATCCGCGTGAAGTCGATCGTCGGCCGCTTCCTGGAGCATTCACGAATCTTTTGCTTCGGAAACGGCCACGGCCTCCCCTCCGACGAGGCGATCGTCTATATCGGCTCCGCCGACATGATGCCGCGCAATCTCGACCGACGGGTAGAAACCATCGTGCAGCTCGTCAATCCGACCGTTCACATGCAGGTGCTCGATCAGATCATGGTCGCGAACTTCAGGGACAACGAACAGAGCTGGGAAGTGCTGCCGGACGGAACGTCGCGGCGGATCCATATCAAGGAGGGTGAGGAGCCCTTCAACGCGCACCGATACTTCATGACGAACCCGAGCCTCTCCGGCCGCGGCCGATCGCTGAAGTCGTCCTCTCCACGTGCGTTCTCGCCACTCCCGCGCGGCTGAGCCGCGAGTTGCGCAGGGCCGCATGTCCTGCCGCGCTCCAATCGGCGTCATCGACATCGGGTCGAACTCGGTCCGTGTGGTCGTCTACGAGGGCCTTGCACGCTCGCCGACGCCGCTCTTCAACGAAAAGGTCCTGGCAGGGCTCGGCACAGGCGTAGCCGAAACGGGCAAGCTCGATCCGGAGGCCGTGGAGAGGGCGCTCAGCGCGCTCCGCCGCTTCACGGCGATGGCCCGCCAGATGGGTGTCGAGAAGCTCGACGTGGTCGCGACCTCGGCCCCGCGCGAGGCCGCGGACGGAGCGGAATTCATCAGCAAGGTCGAAGCGATCTGCGGCGTACCGGTCAAGCTGCTCTCCGGCGCCGAGGAAGCGCAGATGTCGGCGCTCGGCGTGGTTGCCGGCTTCAAGCACCCGGACGGCGTCTCCGGCGATCTCGGCGGCGGCAGCCTGGAACTGTCGGAGGTGGCCGGGCGCGAGATCGGGCCGGGAGAGACGCTACCGCTTGGCGGCCTCAGACTGCTTTCCGATTCAAAGGGCTCGTTCAAGGCCGCCCGCGAGTTGACACGAAAGGCGCTCGACCGGTCCGATGTGATCGGCAAGCTCAAGGGCCGTACCTTTTATGCGATCGGTGGGACGTGGCGCTCGCTTGCGCGGCTCCACATGCACGATACCGGCTATCCGCTGCATGTCATGCAGGAATACGGCATTGACCCCGACGAGCTCGACGACTTCCTGAAGGTGTTGACCCGCGGGCCACTCGACCAGGTTCCGGGGATCGCGGTCGTCTCGAAGCAACGCCAGGCGCTCTTGCCCTACGGCGCTGTCGTGCTGTCGGAGCTCATCAAATCTGGGAAGCCGAACTCGGTGACGATCTCGGCGCTCGGGCTGCGCGAGGGTCTGCTCTACTCGAAGCTATCCGCGAAGGAGCAAGAGGCCGATCCGCTGATCGCGGCGGCGTCGGAGCTGAATGTGTTGCGCTCGCGTTCGCCGGAGCACGGCGAGGAGCTGATCCCCTGGACAGCGCAAGCCATGCAGGCGATCGGTCTCGAAGAGACCGACGAGGAGAAGCGGCTTCGCGCCGTGGCTTGCCTTCTCGCCGATATCGGCTGGCGCGCGCACCCCGACTATCGCGGCACGCAGAGCCTGAATATCATCACCAACGCCGCCTTCGTCGGCATCGACCATCCCGGCCGCGCCTATCTCGCGCTCGCCATCTACTACCGTCATGCGGGCCTGTCGGACGAAGAGCTTGGCGCCGGCCTCCGCGAGCTTGCGCCGCTCCGCTACCGCGAGAGCGCGCGTGCCTTGGCGGGTGCGTTCCGCGTTGCCTACCTGGTTTCAGGCGCGGTCCAAGGCGTGCTCCCGAAGACGACGGTCAGGCGGGCCGGCGACAAGCTCGAGCTGGTGCTGCCGAAGGCGCTCGCGGACCTTCGCGGAGCCCGCCTCGACAGCCGCATGCGTCAATTCGCGACGCTCGGCGGGCTCGGGTTCGCGGTGGTCGCCGAATAGCTATTCGGCTGCGATACGCGTTGCGTGGTCGACAGGCACCGCCACAACGCCGCGTCGGGACATCGAAAGCGCCAGGTCGCCGCGTTTCAGCGCCAGCGCCTGCTCTCCGAACAGCCGGCGGCGCCAGCCCTTCAGGGCCGGCACATCGGCGCGGTCGTCGGCGGCGATCCGGTCGAGGTCCTCGCTGCTCGCGATGATGCGCGAAGCGACGCCCTGCTCCTCCGCCACCATCTTCAGGAGCACCTTCAACAGCTCCGCGGCGGCGCTTGAATGCTCCGGCGCGGGGCGCGGCCGCGGCACGCGCGGCAAGCTCGCTCTCCGCAATCTCGAAGACGCCTTCGACGGTCGCGAGGATGGCGCGCCCAACATTCGAGCGCTCGAAGCCCTTGGGGATCGTGCGGAGCCGACCGAGCGCTTCGACGTCGCGCGGGTGCTGCAATGCTATCTCGTAGATCGCGTCGTCCTTCAGCACACGTCCGCGCGGCACGTCGCGGGCCTGCGCCTCGCGCTCACGCCAGGCGGCAAGCGCCTGAAGGATGGCAAGCTGGCGCGGCTTCTTGACCCTGAGCTTCAGGCGCTGCCAGGCGTCCTCCGGGTGCGTGCGATAGGTGTTGATGTCGGTCAGGACCGCCATCTCCTCGTCGAGCCAGGTCGTGCGGTCCTGCTCGGCAAGCTGGGCGGAGAGCGAGCGATAGATGTCGCGCAGATGCGTGACATCGGAGATCGCGTAGGCGATCTGCTTCGCCGAGAGCGGCCGGTGCGACCAGTCGGTGAAGCGGGACGATTTGTCGATCTGATCGCCCGTCACGCGGAAGACGAGCTGGTCGTAGCTCACCTGATCGCCGTAGCCGCAGACCATCGCGGCGATCTGCGTGTCGAAGAGCGGGTGCGGCACGGCGCCGGCCTGCTTCACGAAAATCTCGATGTCCTGTCGCGCCGCGTGGAAGACTTTGACCACGCGCTCGTCGGCCATCAGGCGGAAGAAGGGCGAGAGGTCGATCCCGGCGGCGAGGGGGTCGATAATCGCCGCTTCGCCGGGGCCGGCCATCTGGATCAGGCAGAGCTTCGCCCAAAACGTGCTCTCCCGCATGAACTCCGTGTCGACAGTGACAAAGGGTGCTGTGGCGAGTCGGGCGCAGAAGGCGAAAAGCTCTGCGTTATCAGTGATAATTGGATGTTCGGTAACATTGCGCTGCATTAGCGCCGTATAGCGAATGCCGCGGGGGCTGTCCTGCCGAAATGGCGTGCGGCGGCCGACCTTGACACTTTTTCCGGCTTCTGCGCTTGTCCCGCCGGTTCCCCCGCACCGCTTTCCAGGACCGCCGACGCAGATGCATGCCTATCGCTCCCACAACTGTGGCGCGCTCCGTGCGGACGATGTCGGCGCGACCGTGCGCCTCTCCGGCTGGGTTCACCGCGTGCGCGACCACGGCGGCCTGCTCTTCATCGACCTCCGCGACCACTACGGGTTGACGCAGATTGTCGCGGACCCCGATTCGCCGGCCTTCTCGACGGCCGAGCGCGTGCGCGCCGAGTGGTGCATCCGCATCGACGGCGAGGTGAAGGCACGGACGCCCGAGACCGTGAACGCCAACCTGCCGACGGGGGCGATCGAGGTCTTCGCGCGCGAGATCGAGGTGCTGTCTGAGGCGCCGGAGCTGCCGATGCCGGTCTTCGGCGAGCCCGAATATCCTGAGGACACGCGACTCAAATACCGCTTTCTCGACCTTCGTCGCGAGTCGCTGCACAAGAACATCATGCGGCGCGTCGCCGTTATCGCGAAAATGCGCGAGCTGATGCGAGACGCCGGGTTCAACGAGTTCCAGACGCCGATCTTGACGGCGTCCTCGCCGGAGGGGGCGCGCGACTTCCTGGTGCCGTCGCGGCTGCATCCGGGGAAATTCTACGCGCTGCCGCAGGCGCCGCAGCAGTTCAAGCAGCTCATCATGATCGCGGGCTTCGATCGCTACTTCCAGATCGCGCCATGCTTTCGCGACGAGGACCCGCGCGCCGACCGGCTTCCGGGCGAGTTCTATCAGCTCGACGTGGAGATGAGCTTCGTCACGCAGGACGACGTGTTCGACGCGATGGAGCCGGTGATCCGCGGCGTGTTCGAATCCTTCGCCGACGGCAAGTCGGTGACGCGGTCCTTCCCGCGCATCCCCTATCGCGAGGCGATGCGGAAGTACGGGACGGACAAGCCCGACCTTCGCAACCCGATCGAGATGCAGTCGGTGACGGAGCATTTCGCCGGCTCAGGCTTCAAGGTCTTCGCCTCGATGATCGAGCGCGACCAGACCAACGAAGTCTGGGCGCTTCCCGCGCCGGGCGGCGGCAACCGCGCCTTCTGCGACCGCATGAACAACTGGGCGCAAGGCGAGGGGCAGCCGGGGCTCGGCTACATCTTCTTCCGCGAGGGCGAGGAGGGCGGAGCCGGACCGGTCGCGAAGAATATAGGGCCGGAGCGCACGAACGCGATCCGCAAGCAGCTCAATCTCGACGTCGGCGACGCCGTGTTCTTTGTCGCGGGCAAGCCTGACACCTTCATGAGTTTCGCGGCCACGGCGCGCGACAAGATCGGGCACGACCTGGAGCTGATCGACCACGACAGCTTCGCGCTCGCCTGGATCGTCGATTTCCCGATGTACGAATGGAGCGAGGAGGAGAAGGGCATCGACTTTGCCCACAATCCCTTCTCCATGCCGCAGGGCGGGCTTGAGGCCCTGGAGACTCTCGATCCGCTGGCGATCAACGCCTACCAGTACGACGTCGTCTGCAACGGTTACGAGATCGCGTCGGGCGCTATCCGGAACCACAAGGCCGAGATCATGAAACGAGCCTTCGCGATCCGCGGCTATGGCGAGGACGTGCTCGAGGCTGAGTTCGGCGGCATGCTCCGCGCGCTGCAATTCGGCGCGCCGCCGCATGGCGGCATGGCGGCCGGCCTCGACCGTATCGTGATGCTGCTTTGCGGGGCGAAGAACCTGCGCGAGGTCACGATGTTCCCGATGAACCAGCAGGCCGAAGACCTGCTGATGGGCGCGCCCTCGGAGGCGACGCCGAAGCAGCTCCGCGAGCTTTCGATCCGCGTGGTGAAGGCGGAGTAGAAGGTCCACGCGTCAAAAACGACGCTCGACTATTCCGGTGGTCGTCATGCCCGGACTTGATCCGGGCATTCATTTCGGAGCTTTTGTGCCGGGTGGCGGCGCTACGGAATGGATTGCCGGGTCAAGCCCGGCAATGACGACAGGTCGGGGGAACGGATCGCGCGCCGCTACTTCTTCGCCGCCTCCGATTTGAGCTCCAGGTTCAGCCGGTCCGGCAGCGCCAGCGGGTGGTTGGCCGCGGCGACGAGGTCCAAGAGCCCGAGCGGGGAGGGCGGCGTTACGTCGGCGGAAAGCGTCTGGCCGCCGGCCATGAAGTCCTGCAGCGGCGGCGCGAACCGCTTCGCAAGTTCCGCCGGGATCACGGCAGAGATCATGAACGGAAGCGCCGCGCGCATCTGTTCGCGGTAGGCCGCGCCGTCGATGGTGACGCCTTGCCGCTTGGCGACGAGGCCGAAGGCGCGATCGAGAAGCGAGCGGTCGGTCACCGTGAGCGTCGCCCGTGCGAGGCCGAGGTCGCTCAGCATTGCCTTGAGCGCCGCGTCGCTGTTGGCGCTCTTACCGGCGGCGGATGTCGCGCGCATGATCCAGTCGACGGTGAGTCCGGTCAGCGTGTAGGAGAACTCGAGGTCGCCGGCGTTGGCGACGTTGAGCGCCCACGTCGCCTGGTCCGTGCCGATATCCGGCGTCCAGCGGTCGGCGAGCGACATGCCGAGCGTCAGGTCCTGGTAACCGAGCGCGTCGAGCATCTCGGCGCCTTGCGGCTCGAGCTCGATCAGGCTGCGCGGGATCTTGAGGTTTTCCACGCTAATGTCGGTCGCCTCGGCGAAGATCTTGTTCCAGTCGCGCAGGTCGATGCTCAGCCGGCCGAGCGAGACGGCGTCGTCTTTGCTCTGGCCGGCGACGAGTCCATCGATCGAGAAGCGGCTGAAGCGCGGCAGCGCGGCGAAGGTCTCGCCGATCTCGCGCGCATGCGTCTCCAGATCGGCGGTCTTCTCTATCGCCGCGAAGCGCATCAGCGCGCTGGATATCGGGCGAGACGAAGCCGGCAAGCTCCATGGAGTCGAGCGACGCGTAGACCTGCGGGCTCTCGGCGTGCAGGTTCTTCAGGATGAAGCTGTCGAGCCCGTCGCCCGACCACCCGCTGAGTGTGACGCCGTCGAGGGAGAACGAGGTCCGCTCCTTCGGCACCGAAACCGACATGCCGTCGAGGCGCACCGTGCCGACGCGGAAAGCGCCGAGCATTCCCGACATCGCTTCGAGCGCCAGGTCGCTCTTCGTGTCGGAGGGGACGTTAGGGTCCATGAACTGGTCCCAGGCGGCCGTGAAGGGCCTCCGGGGCTGGCGGCCGTCGATGTTCTCGACTGCCATCTCGGCGATGCGGACGCTCGCGCCGTCGGTGCCGCTGCTGCCGCTCAATCCCCGATAGAGGGCACGCGACATCAGCGGTCGCCAGACCTCGTCGCCGCGGCGATCCCTGTATTGCGTCTCGTCGAAGATGTGCGCGATTGCGCCGAGATCGATGTGGTCGGCTTCGAGCTTGTCGACGGCGAACTCGAACGCGCCGGGCGAGCTTTGCGATGCGACGGAGATCGGCCCGATCTCCTCGTGGCGAAGCACGCCGCCGGAAAGCTCGGTCATGACGAGATCGCGGTAGGAAATCCGCACCTCGACCTCCTGCCCGTCGCTGGCAGGCTGACGCTGGACGGCGGTGATCTCCGGGATGCGCAACTCGTCGAGCGTGCCGGCGGCGGCGATCCCGTAGAAGCGTGCGAACGAGCGCATCATGTGCTTCGGATCGATCGCGACGCCGTCGAGGCTCGGCAGCGACACCGCGGATGCCGTGGCGGCGGGAATCCTGGCGTCGAACGTGTCGGTGACGATCTCGCCGGATCGCATCTCCATCTTCGACGCGGAGAAGCCGCCGCCCTGGCGCTCGGCGAGATTGCCAAGCCGAAGCTCCTCGATGCTGATGGAGACGTGCGGGTCGTCGCGCGAGAAGACCAGCCCTTCGGCAACGGTGTCGGAGCCGTCGGAGCGAACGAGGCTGGCTGTGGCGGACCAATCGGGCGAGGCGTCGACCCAGGCGACGAAGTCGCGCAGCAGCGCCTCGCTCCGTGTGTCTGCGCGTACGGGCGTCGCGCCGGCGAGCGCGACGAGCGCCACCGTCCCGATGAGCCGCATCATTGTCTGCACTCCGATCAGTCGGGCGTATTGGCCTTCACTGAAGCCTTCAGACGGTCAGGCACGGTCGAAGGGTCCGATCTCAAGAGGCTCATGATGTCATTCCCCGACACCGGCTTGTCGGGGTCGAAGCTGATCGTGAGCGAATGCGGGTCCTGGAGAAAGCCTTTGACTGCGTCGACGACCTGCGTCTGGAAGGCGGGGTTGTTCAGCGTGAGGAGCAGGAAGGGGAGAGCGGCGGTCAGCTGCTTCGTGTAATCCTCGCGCGAAAGACCCTGACGCTTTGCGAGCGCATCGAGCACGCGGCCCGCGAGCGAATTGTCCTGGTAGCGGACGGTCAGCTGGTGCACCTCGGCTTTTGAAGCCTTGGAGACCGCTCCGGCGTCGTCGAGCGTGCGGGGATCGGGGAGGTTCCCGACGACGCCCTTCACCGAGAGCTCGCCGCCGTCGTGCACCGCGACCGTGAAGTCGCGGATGGTCATCGTCTTGGCCGCGATGTCGCGCGAGCTGTCCCAGCTCACGTCAAGTGCGAGCGTGTCGTAGCCGATCGAAGCGGGCGTGAACGCGCCGGCGGGGAAGAGGTCGGGCGAGAGCGTGATGTTCTCGGCGCGGCCCTTGCTGTCCTGCGCGAGATTGTCGACGACATTGCCAGCCTCGATCTGGATGTGATCGATCGAGACCTGGCCAGGCTCCGCATCGCGGGCGACGTGGATTCCGTTCACGTCGGCGGACGAGAAGAGGAAACTCTCGCCAAGCGCGTCGCCTTTCACCTTCGCTGCATCGAGAACGATCGGCGTTGGTGACCGTTGCGGTTTCGATCGTGCCGTTCGAGTTGCCGGAAAGGGTCCCGCCGGCAAAGCTGATGAGCGGGCTCTCGAACACGCCCTTGCCGCCTTCGGTCGGGCTGTTCACGACAACCTTGTCGAAGCGCAGCGTCTGATCGGTCGACTGGCGGTTGATCGTCAACCCGTCGACGATGACGTTGTCGCCGTCGGCATGCGCCGCCTCGTAGGTCGCCGCGACGTTCGTGCCCTTGATGAGGGCAGCCCCGAGCGCTTTGGCGACCGTGTCCGGCTCGATCGCGGAGGCTGGCAGCGTGCCGGCGATGAAGAAACCCGCGGCCGCGAGGGACACGTTTGAGATACGCAACGTCATTGGAATTCCTTACAAGATCGCGGAGCGATCTTGGCCGCCGCCTCCCTGCATGGCAAGCGCCGACCGATTACAAATCCGACAGGTGGATTACCATGACCCGACAGGCGCTTGTGCAGGGGAGTGTCAGCGGTGGTCAAACCAGAGCGGCGGCACCACTGCCGTTCGCGTCGGCGCGCGCCCTCACGTAAGAGCCCGGGGCATCCTCGATTGGCTTGAGCTTGCCACCGCCCGGCCGCCGCCGACGCTTGACGCGCGTGTTGTCCAGCCGCTCGAGCCAGGCTTCCCAGTCCTCCCACCAAGAGCCGGGATGCTCACGCGCCTTTCGGAGCCAGTCGTCGAGCGAGCCGACCGGCGGCCCGCCTGTCCAATATTGATACTTGTGCTTGGCGGGCGGATTGACCACGCCGGCGATGTGACCGGAGCCTGTCAGAACAAAGCGCACCGGCCCGCCGAAGGATGAGCAGCCGATAAACACCGACTTCGCCGGCGCGATGTGATCCTCGCGCGTGGCAAGGTTGTAGATTGGAATCTTGATCTTCGAGAGATCGATTTTTTGCCCTCCGATCGTCACGCGGCCGCGCGAGAGATTGTTCTCCAGGTAGCAGTTGCGGAGATAGAAGGAGTGGTTGGCGCAGGGCATGCGCGTCGCGTCGGCGTTCCAATAGAGAAGGTCGAACGGCAGTGGCTCCTTGCCCTTCAAATAGTCGTTCACGACGTAGGGCCAGATCAGGTCGTTCGAGCGCAAGAGATTGAAGGCGGTCGCCATCTTCGAGCCTTCGAGATAGCCGGTCTTTTTCATCGCCGCCTCGATGCTCGCGACATGATCGGCGTCGGCGAAGACCTTGAGGTCGCCGGAGAACTCGAAATCGACCTGCGCGGTAAGAAGCGTCGTGGAGGCGATGCGCCCGTCCTCGCCGCCGGCCGCGAGATAGCCGAGCGTAATCGCCAGCAGCGTGCCGCCTACGCAATAACCGACTGTGTTCACCTGCCGCTCGCCCGTCGCTTTCTCGATCGCGTCGAGCGAAGCGAGGATGCCCTCGCGCATATAGTGCTCGAAGCTCTTGTCGGCATGGTTCGCGTCGGGATTGACCCAGGAGACGACGAAGACCGTGTGCCCCTGATCGACAAGCCAGCGAATCATCGATTTTGCCGGCGTGAGGTCGAGCACGTAGAACTTGTTGATCCAGGGCGGCACAATGAGGAGCGGACGCTTCCACGCGCTCTCGGCCGTCTGCTTGTACTGGATCAGCTGGCAGAGATCGTTCTGGAAGACGACCTTGCCCGGCGTCGTCGCAAGGTTCTCACCGAGCTTGAATGTCGACATGTCGGACTGGCGCGGCAGAAGCAGGCCCTTTCCGGCCGCCACGTCGTCGGCGAGCATGCGCATGCCCTTCGCCAGGTTCTCCGCGTTGGTGCTCGCCGTGATCTTCAGCACTTCGGGGTTGGTCAGGACGAAGTTCGTCGGCGAGAGCGCGTTGTTGATCTGCTTCAGATAGAAGTGCGCCTTCTGCCGGGTCGGCTCGTCGACGCCGTCCGCTTCCTCTACGAGCTGCTCGGCCCAACGCGTGGTGGCGAGGTAGAGCTGCTTCAGCGCCGAGAACATCGGGTTCTCGTTCCAATCGGGATCGCTGAAGCGGCGGTCGCTCGAGTTTTGCTCCTCGGGGACCGCGGCGCCGACGGCATTCTGCCAGATGGAGAAGTAGCTGGCGAAGAGACGGGTCTGCGCCTCCATCAGCCGCGCAGGATCCGAGGTCCAGTATTCGCCGATCTTGCCGAGCGTCTTGACGATCTCGGTAGTGGCCTCGGCGATCAGATCGGCGGGCTTTCCCTCCTCATGCGGCTTCAAATAGGCCGCAAGCGCGCGGCCCCCTTGCTCAACGGCGCGAGCGAGGTTGCGCGCGAAGGCCTCGGCGTCCCGAACCACATAGGGTGAGGGGGCCGTTTCCTTGCCGTCCGGCCTATTATCCTCCGCTGCCGCCATCTTCTTCCGCCCGCGCCATCCTCCCGACGGTCATATTCGAGGCTCAATATAGGAACTATAAGCTTACAGGCTATAACACTCACTTTCGGATGGCCGGCTTTGCACCGGTCCGTGTCGCTGGGCGGGATTGAATTTGAGACGCAAGCGCGTGGCGAGGCTCTTGGCGAGCGCTGGATTGTGCACTGCACTCTCAGGCTGCTTCGGGGTGCCCGATCTCTCGTCGCCGGGTGTCATTGCCGCTGGCCCGAAGGGGGGAACCGACCGCGCCACCGCGGTGGCGGAGATGCGCGCCGAGGCGGCAGCCGGAGACCGGCTGCCCTATCCGGACGCCTTCCAGGCGGAGCAGACCAAGCGTTTAGCAGCGCGAGAGGAACCGCTTACCGCCGATGAGGTGGAGGCGATCCAGACCGAGCTGGCGCTGATCGCGGAGCGCCGCGCCACGACCACCGACACGCGCGAGATCGCGGCGCTCGAGACGCGGGCGCGCGAACTCAGGCGTCTTGTCCTGCGCTCAGACACCGAGCAGGTGCGGCGATAGAAGAGTTTCGCGTTTCAGTAGGTCCGGCTAGAGGCATGGCAGAGGAGCCGACGGGAGCAGATCGTGGCGATGGACGATTTCTACAGGGTCAGGCGGCTGCCGCCCTACGTCTTTGAGGAGGTGAACCGGCTCAAGGCGAGTGCGCGCGCCGGAGGCGCCGACATTATCGATCTGGGCATGGGCAACCCCGACCTCCCGACGCCGCCGCACATCCTGGAGAAGCTCGTCGAGACGGTCGGCAAGCCACGCACCAACCGGTATTCGGCTTCGCGCGGCATCGCGGGACTGAGACGCGCGCAGGCCGCCTATTACGGCCGACGCTTCGGTGTGAAGCTCAATCCGGAGCGCGAGGTCGTGGCGACTCTCGGCTCGAAGGAAGGTTTCGCCAATATGGCGCAGGCGATCACGGCGCCTGGCGACGTGGTTCTGGTGCCGAGCCCGAGCTACCCGATTCATGCCTTCGGATTCCTGATGGCAGGCGGCGCCATCCGCCACGTGCCGGCCGAGCCGGGTCCGGAGTTCTTCGCGGCACTTGAGCGCGCGGTGCATCATTCGATCCCGAAGCCTATCGCCGTCATCCTCTGCTTTCCGGCGAACCCGACCGCCTCGGTCGCGACCCTCGACTTCTACCGCGATGTCGTCAGCTTCGCGCGGCGGAATGAGGTGTTCATCCTCTCCGATCTCGCCTACGCGGAGGTCTATTTCGACGACCGCGATCCGCCGCCTTCGGTGCTGCAGGTTCCGAACGCGGCGGACATCACGGTCGAGTTCACGTCGATGTCGAAGACGTTTTCGATGGCCGGGCTGAGGATCGGCTTCGCCGTCGGCAATGAGCGCCTGATCGCGGCACTGGCGCGCGTCAAATCCTACCTCGACTACGGCGCCTACACTCCAGTGCAGGTGGCGGCTGCGGCAGCGCTCAATGGCCCCGACGAATGCATCAAGGAGATGCGCGCGACCTATCGCAGGCGCCGCGATGTCATGATCGACAGCTTCGCCCGCGCCGGCTGGCCGATCCCGGCGCCGTCTGCGTCGATGTTCGCCTGGGCGCCGATCCCGGAGCGTTTCCGCTCGCTCGGAAGCGTGGAATTCTCCAAGCTCTTGATCGAGAAGGCGGACGTCGCCGTGGCGCCTGGGCTCGGCTTCGGAGAGCACGGCGAGGGCTTCGTCAGGATCGCGCTCGTCGAGAACGAGCAGCGCATTCGGCAGGCGGCGCGCAACATCGGGCGTTTCCTTGCCTCTGCCGACAAAACATTGCACAACGTGATCCCGATCAGCGCCAGCCGCTGATTTATCCAGGCAAGACAGGGACTTAATGAACGCACCGCTCAGGCTCGGGATCGCCGGACTGGGTACTGTTGGCGCGTCGGTGGTGCGGCTCCTCGAGACGCACAGCGACGCGCTTGCCGCGCAGGTCAATCGGCCGATCTCCGTCGTCGCAGTCAGCGCCCGTAAGCGTGAACGCCCGCGCGGCCTCAAGATAGACCGCTACGCCTGGCACGACGATCCGGTCACCATGGCGCGCTCGAACTCGATCGACGTGTTCGTCGAGCTGATCGGGGGCGGCGACGACGGGCCGGCGCGCTCCAGCATCAGGGCGGCGCTGAAGTCGGGCAAGAGCGTCGTCACCGCGAACAAGGCCCTGCTCGCGCGCCAGGGCGTGAAGCTTGCCAAGCTCGCCGAGGAACGCGGCGGACAGCTTTCGTTCGAGGCAGCGGTTGGGGGCGGCATCCCGATCGTGAAGACGCTTCGGGAGGCGCTGGTCGGAAACAGGCTCACCCGCATCTACGGAATCCTGAACGGCACCTGCAACTTCATCCTGAGCCGGATGGAGGACGGCGAGACCTATCAGAGCGCGCTCAAGGAAGCGCAGACGCTCGGCTACGCGGAAGCCGATCCGACGTTCGATGTCGAGGGGCTGGACGCGGCACAGAAGCTCGCGATCCTGACCAGCATCGCCTTCGGCACGGAGATCGATCGCGAGCCCAGTCTCGTGGAAGGCATCTCGTCGATCGAGCCGGAAGACATCGTGGCGGCCAATGAACTGGGCTACCGGATCAAGCTGCTCGGCGTGGCACAGCGGACAGACTCAGGTATCGAGCAGCGGGTGCATCCGACCATGGTGCCCGGCGATTGCGACATCGCGCGGATCTCCGGGGTGACGAATGCGGTCGCAGTGGAGGGTGATTTCATCGGCGCCGTGATGCTTTCCGGTCCGGGCGCGGGAGGCGACGCGACGGCGTCCGCCGTCGTCGGCGACATCGTCGATCTTGCACGCGGCGTGCGCATGCCGCCGTTCGGGCGTCCGGCGGCGAGCCTGGAGCCCTACCAGCGCGCCCGCATGCGCGCGCATGAGGGTGGCTACTATCTCCGCCTCAAGGTGCACGACCGACCGGGCGCCTTCGCCGCGATCGCGCGGCGCATGGCGGAAGCTGGCATCTCGCTTGATTCCATCCTGCAGCGGAACCGTCCAATCGGATCGGCGCCGAAGCGGAGCACGGAGGCCGTGCAGCCGGTCACCATCATCACGCACTCCACCACCGAGCAGGCGGTGCGTGGTGCGCTCGCGAACATCGAAGCGGAGGGGGAAGTCTTCGGACGGCCGCAAATGATACGCATCGAAGCGCTCTAGGCGGAGGACGCGATGCCGCGACGTGACGCGGGCCCCATGGACCGAATGCTGACGCTCGAGCTCGTGCGGGTCACCGAGCGGGCTGCAGTCGCGGCTGCGACCGCGCGGGGGCGCGGTGACGAGCAACTTGCTGATCAAGCGTCAGTCGAGGCGATGTGGAAGGAGCTCAACCGGCTCGACGTGAGCGGGCGCATCGTCGTCGGCGAGGGCGAGCGCGACGTGGCGGCGAAGCTCTATGTCGGCGAAGAGGTAGGAACCGGGAAGGGGCCGGAGGTCGACATTGCCGTCGACCCGCTCGACGGGCGCACGCTCTGCGCCAAGAACCTGCCGAACTCGCTCTCGGCGATCGCGGTCACCCGCAGGGGCGGTCTTCTGAATGCGCCCGACGTCTACATGGAGAAGATCGCGATCGGGCCGGGCTATGCCCCCGATCTGGTCGACCTTGAAATGAAGCCGGAGGAAGCGATTCGACGCCTTGCCGAAGCGAAGGGCGTGAAGCCGAGCGATATCTCGGCCTGCATCCTCGATCGCCCGCGGCACGCCAAGCTCATCGAGCGCGTGCGCGCGACCGGCGCTTCGATCCGACTGATCGGCGACGGCGACGTCGCCGGCATCATCCATACCACCGATCCCGAAGCGACCGGCATCGACATCTACCTCGGCAGCGGCGGCGCGCCGGAGGGCGTGCTCGCGGCGGCAGCGCTCCGCTGCATCGGGGGCCAGATGCACGGGCGCCTTATCGTCGACAGCGAGGGGAAGCGTCGACGCGTCGCGGAGCGCGGGATCAAGGACCCGAAGCGCGTCTATCGTGCCGAGGACATGGCGGCGGGCGACGTCCTCTTCGCAGCGACGGGGATCACCGACGGCAGTCTCTTCGCGGGCGTACGCTTCGAGCCGGGCACCGCCACGACCTACTCCATCGTGACACGCTCGGAGACCGGGACGCAGCGTTGGATTCGCGCGCGGCATCGGAACGGAGAGAAGTGGGCGCCTGTCGAGGAATAGCTCCGGCTTCCGCGCTCTTCATTCGACGACCGGTCTTTCCGGGTCCATAGTTTCGCTGATGCTGGGATTCGCTGAAGACCGTGCGCGCGACCGAAATTTTCTCGGCGTTTCACATTCGCTGACCGGCCGCGCGTGGCATGCGCGGCTCGACGCACGGGGCGAGGCGATCGCGACGGCTATCGCGCAGCGCGGCATCGCGTCGGAAAGCCTGGCGCGCGTGCTCGTGGCACGCGGCATCGGGATCGAAGGCGCGGCCGACTATCTCTCGCCGGCACTGAAGCGGGACCTGCCCGACCCTTCCACGCTTGCCGACATGGATATCGCCGCGGCGCGGCTCGCCGATGCGGTGATCACGCTTGAGCCGGTCGCGATCTTCGGCGACTACGACGTGGATGGTGCGACTTCAGTCGCACTCCTCCACGATGTTCTCGCCGCAGTCGGGCTCTCGCCGCGCATCTACATTCCCGATCGCATCTTCGAGGGCTACGGGCCGAACCCGGAGGCCATCGACACGCTTGCAGGGGAGGGCGCGACGCTCATCGTCTGCGTCGATTGCGGCACGACCAGCTTCGAGGCGCTTGCCCGGGCGAAGGCGCGGGGCGTCGACGTGATCGTGCTCGACCACCATCAGGCGGGCGCGGAGCTTCCGCCTGCTGTCGCGGTCGTCAATCCGAACCGGCGCGACGATGTTTCCGGCCAGGGGCAGCTCGCCGCCGTCGGCGTGACGTTCCTCGCGGCCGTCGCTCTTCTGCGCGAGCTCCGGCGCCGGAGTTTCCCGGGCGCGATCCCCGATCTCCTGCCGCTCCTGGAACTGGTCGCGCTTGGAACGGTTTGCGACATGGTGCAGCTCACCGGACTGAACCGCGCCTTCGTGGCGAAGGGGCTTGTCGCGCTCCGCCGAAGCGAGCGTCCCGGCGTGCGCGCGCTTATCGAGTCCGCACGACTCAAGAGCCCGCCGGACTCAGGGCATCTCGGATTCCTTCTTGGGCCGCGTATCAATGCCGGCGGACGCATCGGCGAGGCGACGCTCGGCGCGACGCTTCTGACCACGCGCGACCCGGCAAAGGCGGCGGAGATCGCGGACCTGCTCGACAGACTGAACAGCGAGCGTCAGGCGATCGAGATGGCGGCCGTCGCTGAGGCCGTGGCCGAGGCCGACGCCGAGATCGGGGAAGGCGAGGGGCCGCCCGTCATCGTCTCGAGCGGCGAGGGCTGGCATCCAGGCGTCGTCGGACTGGTCGCCGCGCGGCTTCGCGAGCGGTTCGAGAGGCCGGCTTTCGCCATCGCCTGGAACGGGAGCGGCATTGGGGCCGGCTCCGGCCGGTCCGTGCCCGGCGTCGATATCGGCGCGGCGGTGCGCGCAGCAGTGGAGAACGGGATTCTCGCTAAGGGCGGCGGGCATGCGATGGCCGCGGGCGTTACGCTGGAGCGCGAGAAGCTGGGGGCTTTCCGCGCGTTCCTTGAGACCCGGCTCGGCGCTGACGTGGCCGCCGCAAGCGACGACCGCGATCTCCTGATCGACGGAGCGTTATCCGCGGGCGGGGCGACACCGGCGCTCGTCGAGGAGCTTGAACTCGGCGGGCCCTACGGCAACGCCAACCCTGCGCCGGTTTTCGCGCTACCGGGGCACCGGGTGACGTTTGCCGATCGGGTCGGCAACGGGCACGTGCGGCTGTCGCTCGCCGCGCCGAGCGGCGAGAGCGTCAAGGCGATCGCATTCCGTGCCGCCGACGCGCCGCTCGGCCGCGCGCTTCTTGCAGCGCGCGGCAAGCCGCTTCACGTGGCGGGAACACTCAGCCTCGACCATTTCGGCGGATCGGCGCGCGCGCAACTGCGCGTCGTCGACGCCGCCGAGGCCGAGGGCAGGTTCTAGCTGGAGCGAGCGCCTAGCGGCCGACGAAGATGAGGCGTGCGGTGCCGGAGTGCGACTGCACGACCCAGTCGGTCAAAGCGCGTGTGCCGCGGCGGACTTCGCCGGGATTGAGGCCGATGTCGACCAGCGCGTGATCGTCGAGGTCGGCGAGGATCAATTCCGTCCGACGCCGCGAGCGGGCACGGGAGATCGCCTCCACAACCCGGGAAAGCTTCGAGAAAATGCCGTTCGAGTGGGGTCTTTCGGCGCCCCAGGAGGCCGTATTCGTGGTCATGTTGGTGGGTCCTTCGATACGGCGCGCGAATACCGCCGGAATGTTTCAGAACGATTACGCTGCAGTGCAAAACGCGTTTCTTCCGCAGCGCAGCAGGGTTCGGAGAAACGGGAGGAAACTCATAAGCCTCTTCAAGGGCTTGGCGGGAATTGCCTCGGGCGACGTCTAACAGGACGTGAACAAACCCAAGGAGATTTGCCATGGCCCAAGTCGAAGTCTTCGGATTTACAGGGAGCACCTATGTCCAGACGGTGCTCGTCGCCGCCGCAGAAAAAGGGGCCGAGTTCGCTCTGAGGCCGCTGGAATTCGGGGCCGAGAGCCACCGAGTGCTGCATCCCTTCCTGAAGATGCCGGCGATGCGGCACGGCGCTGTCCACCTCTACGAGACGGCCGCGATCGCGGTCTATCTCGACGAGGCCTTTCCGGGCCCGTCGCTGCAGCCGGCGGTGCCGGCCGATCGCGCGCTCATGTGGCAATGGATCTCCGCCGCGAACGCCTATTTCTACCCGGCGTTCGTGCGCGCGACGCTGGCTGAGGATGGCGGCGCGGATGCAGCGGGTGAACAAGAACGTTCGCTGGCCGCGCTCGACGGTGCGCTTGCCGGGCGCTCGTATCTCGTGGGTGACACACTCACTCTCGCCGATCTTTTCGTCGCGCCGATGCTCGCATTCCTGGTTGAGAAGCGGGGCGGAGCGGCTAAGGTCCTCGCCGACCGGCAACGTCTCGCCGCTTGGCTTGAGCGCGTGAGGGGACGCGAGAGCTTCGGGAGGCTCGCGGCTGCATGAGCATGGCGGAGATCGCGGAGAGCCTCGTCGCGCGGGCGCAAGCCGGCGACCGAAGGGCTTTCGACCGGCTTGCGGCAGAGGCTCTGCCGCAGGTCCGGGGCGTCGTGCGGCGCATAGTCGGGCACCCCGATGACAGCGACGATGTCGTGCAGGAAGCGCTCGCGAAGGCGTGGCAGTCGATCGGAAGCTTTCGCGGCGAGGCGAAGTTCTCCACCTGGCTTACGTCGATTGCTGCAAGGCTGGCCGTCGATCTGCTCAGACGGCAGAAGCGCTGGCGGGCGGAGGCGCAGATCGCCTATTCCAACCTCTGCTTCACCGAGCCCGAGTATCAGGGCGAAGTGATCGGCGCCGTCTCGGCCCCAGACTTTGCCTTCGAAGTGCGCGAGCACATCGCCTACTGCTTCGCCTGCGTCGGCCGCTCGCTGCCGCCCGATGAGCAGGCGGCGCTGGTGCTGAGCGACGTTGTCGATATGTCGGATCGGGAGTCGGCGAAGGTGCTCGGCGTTTCGGAGTCCGTGTTCCGCCATCGCCTCGCGGCGGCACGGCAGGCGATGCGCGACCGCTACGAGGGGCTCTGTGCGCTCGTCAGCAAGACCGGCATCTGCCACCAGTGCAAGGGGCTCAGGGAAGTCGCGCCAATTGCCAAGCGCGGCGGGCCGCTTCCCGACGTTGCCGATTTCGCCGAGCGCTGCGCGATCGTACGCGAGGCGAATTTCGCCAATGGCAGCACGTCGCAGCTGCACGACATCTTCTGGCGGCGCACGAAGGAGATCGAGGAGGCCGGAGCAGGCTCTGTCGTGCCGCTCGGCGACTGCGGGCAGACCTAACCTGCCGCTGGTACGCTGCTCCGCCTCCGGGCCCGTTCTGCGCGTTGCGGCGGCGGAGCGGTGCTTTCGCGAACGAGGAGGGGTGCGTCCAGGTAGATACTCGCCGGCCGCGTGTCACCTTTCAGGCGCTCGAGGAGAAGGCGGGCTCCAGCGCGACCGAGCTCGTGCCGTGGCTGGCAGATCGTGGTCAGCGTTGGCGTCACGACATCGGAGAACTCGATGCCGTCGAAGCCCACGATCGAGACATCCTTGGGCACCCGCACGCCGCCTAGGGCAACCGTGTTCATGAATCCGATCGCCATGTAGTCGCTGGCGGCGAAGATGGCGGTGGGACGGTTGGCGCGCGAGAGGAAATCGCACCCGACGGCGGCGCCAGAGTCGAAATAGAAATCGCCCGGCCAAAACACCGCCTGGCGTGGGTCGATGCCGGCAGCCTCGAGCCCGGCAGTGAACCCGGCGCGACGCTGGACGTCATTGATGTTGTCGGCGGGGCCGGCGATGTAGCCGAAGCGTCGGTGGCCGAGCTCGACCAGATGCCGCACTGCCGCCATCGCGGCCTTGTGGTTGTCGACCATCACGAACGGCAGGTCCGATCCGGGGATGCCCACGCAGATGGTGGCCATCGGGAGCCCGGCCGCGCTCATCTTCCGGCCGTCAGCCGTCGGAACGCGGGCGCTCAGCGAAAGCACGGCGTCAACCTGGCCTGAGAAAACGAGGTCGACGTAGCGCGGCTCGCGCTCCGCCTTGTTGTCCAGGTTGCCGATGATCATTCCGTAGCCGGAGGCAACGAGCTCATCGTCGATGCCGCGCAGGATCTCGGCGAAGAAAGCGTTGGCGATGTTCGGTACGACGACAAGCACCATCATCGTCCGTCGCCCTCTTAGGTTCCGTGCGGCGACATTGGGCGTGTAGCCGGTGGCCTTGATCGCCGCGAGGACGCGCGCACGCGCCTCGTCGCTGACGAGGTCAGGCGTCGCGAGTGTGCGACTCACCGTTGCGGTGGAGACGCCAGCGCGCGCGGCGACATCGTGAATGGTGGCCGGGCGCCGCTGTGAACGGCGAGGAGCGGCCTCATCTTTCTTCATCTTCAACAGCTCTTGCGCAGCGCGATCGAAGAAACGGATTGACACCCTGGATTTTATTCATACACTTTATGTAAACGATTACAAGAAACGTGGTGCCGCATAAGCGGCCCATCGACAAGGGTCGTGCCGAACAAACGGCACCGTCGCAAGGGAGGAAATCAATGCGACTTGATCTAACGAAAATGCTTGGTTCGACCGCGCTCGCGGTCGCAATGATGACCCCGTCGCTGGGGTCGGCTACCGACCTTGAGGTCATCCACTGGTGGACGTCGAAAGGCGAGTCGCGCGCCGTCGCGGAATTCGCCAAGGCTTTCGACAATGACGGGCAGGGCGACCATTGGATCGACAGCGCTATCGCGCTCGGCGAGACCGCGCGCGCGACGATCATGCAGCGCATTCTTGGCGGTGATCCTCCGGGTGCTGCGCAATTCAATCCCGGTCGCGAATATGAAGAGCTGATCAAGAACGACCAGCTCCTGCAGCTCGACGACGTCGCTGAGGCCGGCCACTGGGCCGACGTCATCCGTCCGAGCAAGATCTCCGCTGCCTGCCTTGTCGACGGGCATTGGTATTGCGTGCCGGTCAACATCCATTCGTGGCCGTGGGGCTGGTATTCCTATGACGCGTTCAAGAAGGCTGGGTTGGAGAACCCCCGGAACTTCGACGAGTTCGTCGCCGATGCTCCGAAGCTCAAGGAAGCCGGCATCATCCCGTTTGCCATTGGCGGCGACGGCAACGGCTGGCAAATCAGGGGTGCCGTCGACCAGCTCATGCTCTACAAGCTGGGCATCGAGAAGCGCGATCAGATGTACCGCGACAAGGATGTCGACATCGCAGGCGGCGACGGAGTCAAGCAGGTCCTAACCGAGCTGAAAGAGCTCAAGAAGTGGACCGACGACGGCTACGCCAACCGCAACTGGAACGACACAACCAACCTTGTGATCACGGGCAAGGCCGGTCTCCAGATCATGGGCGACTGGGCGCGCGGGGAGTTCTCAGCGGCCGGCATGACGGGCGTGAACGACTTCGGCTGCATGATCGGCCTCGACGAGGATCATCCAATCGTCAGCACGGACGGCGACGTGATCGTGTTCCCGAAGCTTGGCGATCCGGACAAGGAAGCGGCACAGAAACGTCTTGCGGCGCTCCTGATCAGCCCGGCGGTGCAGGTTGCCTTCAACAACGCCAAGGGCTCCATGCCCGTTCGCGGCGACGTTGACATGTCCACGGCCGACCCGTGCATGCAGAAGGCCTTGGCGGCAGTCGAGGATCCCTCGAAGATCGCAACTGGCCAGCAGCGGTTCATCACGGAAGACACCACGAACCAGCTGAACGCGCTCATCACTCAGTTCTGGGCAGACGACGCGATGTCTGTCGAAGACGCACAGGCAAAATTCGTCGACATCCTCAAGAACTCCGACTGAGACGAGAAGCTGAAGCGCCGCTCTTGAGCGGCGCTTCCCTTTTGGTGATCATGTCGGGGAGCGAGCGGACCCTCAAACGGGTGCCGATGATGCGACTGCTTTTGATGACACGCGCCGCGATCGGGCTGGCATCGGGCATTGACCTTGAGCCGGCCGCTGAAGGGCGGAGAGGCCAGACCTGATGGCTCGCAAACGACGGCGCTTCAATTTTCACGCGGTCCTTGGGACCGTTCCGATGATTCTCGTTTCGGTCGGCGTCTTCATCATCGGAATCGCCTTCACATTTGTCTGGTCATTCACCAGCTCGAAGCTTTTTCCGAATTTCCACTTCGTCGGCCTTCAGCAATACGTGCGCCTGTGGGGCGAGGACCGCTGGGACGTGGCCGTTCACAACATCTGGATCTACGGCCTGCTGACGATCGGCGGAAACATGGTCTTCGGCTTTCTGCTGGCCGTGTTCATGGACCAGCGGATCCGCCAGGAAGACCTTCTGCGCTCGATTTTTCTCTATCCCTTCGCCATGTCGCTTATCGTGACGGGCCTCGTCTGGCAATGGGCGCTCGATCCGAATCTCGGCCTACAAGCGGCGGTCCATAATTGGGGCTGGACGAGCTTCCACTTCACGCCGCTCGTTGACGTGAACACCGCGATCTTCGGCCTCGTTGTGGCGGGGATCTGGCAGGGCAGCGGCGTCACCATGGCGATCATGCTGGCCGGGCTGAGAGGCATCGATGCGGAGATCTGGAAGGCTGCGAAAGTGGACGGCATTCCAGCGTGGCGGACCTACATCTTCATCGCGCTGCCGATGATGCGCGGCGCGCTCGCCACGGCTTTCGTTCTGCAATGCGTCGGCGTGGTGCGGGTCTACGACCTGATCGTCGCGATGACCGGCGGCGGCCCCGGCATCTCCACCAACATGCCGGCGCTTTACGTGATCGACATGATCACGCACAGCCAGAATGTCGGACAGGGCATGGCCGCCGCAACGATGATGCTCGTTCCGATCATCGTCCTTCTCTCCATCCTCGGGATCGTCGGGTGGCGACGCCGGGCGCGGGCCGAGGTGACGACATGAGCAGCGATAGCATCACCATCGGCGGCGCTGCCGTGCGTGGAGCGGCTGCGGCGGAGGAGCCCTATGGGCCGAGGCCGAAGCACCTTTCGGTGGCCCGAGTTGGCATTTACGCGTTCCTGATCGTGTCGGCTCTGTTCTTCCTGATCCCGCTCTACATCATGATCATCACGTCGCTGAAGGGGATGCCGGAGATCCGGCTCGGCCACCTGTTCAACTTCCCGAGCAAAATCACGTTCCAACCCTGGGCAGACGCTTGGCTACATGCCTGCACGGGGCGCGATTGCTTCGGCCTTCACCCGGGCTTCATCAATTCGGTGAAGATCACGGTGCCGAGCGTGATCATCTCGATCCTGGTCGGATCGCTCAACGGCTACACGCTGTCCTTCTGGCGCTATAAGGGCGCCAATCTGTTTTTCGGTGTGCTCCTCTTCGGCGCCTTCGTGCCCTACCAGGTGGTCATCTATCCGCTCATCATCGGCTTTCGGGAGATGGGGCTTTTCTCGACGCTGACCTGCATCATCATCGTGCACTCGATCTTCGGCATGCCGATCCTGACGCTGCTCTATCGGAACTTCTATACCGGGCTGCCGAACGAACTTTTCAAGGCGGCGCGGGTCGACGGCGCGGGCTACTGGAAGACCTTCTTCTACGTCATGGTGCCGATGTCCGTGCCAATCACGATCGTCGCCGTCATCCTGCAGGTGACGGGAATCTGGAACGACTTCCTCTTCGGCATCATCTTTTCCGGCCGGCCGAACTGGCCGATGACCGTGCAACTCAACAACATCGTCAACACGACACAGGGCGTGCGCGAATACAACGTCAACATGGCGGCGACGATCCTGACCGCTGCCGTCCCGCTGGCGATCTACTTCTTCTCAGGCCGCTTCTTCGTGCGCGGCATCGCGGCCGGCGCAGTGAAGGGCTGACCCATGGCAAGCGTCTCGATCCGCAAACTCGGGGTCTCCTTCGGCTCGCTGAATGTGCTGCGCGATCTGGACCTGGATGTGGCTGAGGGCGAGTTCATCGTGCTCCTGGGCGCTTCCGGCTGCGGCAAGTCAACGCTCTTGAACGCCGTTGCCGGCCTGCTCGACATCAACGCCGGACAGGTGTGGATCGGGGGCAAGAACGTCACCTGGGAGGAGCCGAAGGACCGCGGCATCGGCATGGTATTCCAGTCCTACGCTCTCTATCCGCGCATGACGGTGGAAGGGAACATGAGCTTCGGGCTCAAGATGGCGGGGACGCCGCGCGACGAGATTCAGCGGCGCGTCAAGTTTGCCGCCGAGCTGTTGCATATCGAATTCGCTGCTGAAGCGCCGGCCGGCGGAGCTTTCCGGCGGGCAACGGCAGCGCGTCGCAATCGGCCGGGCGCTGGTGCGCGACGTCGACGTCTTCCTCTTCGACGAGCCGCTGTCGAACCTCGACGCCAAGCTCCGAACCGAGCTTCGCGTCGAGTTGAAGCGCCTGCACCAGCAGCTCGGCAATTCGACGATGATCTACGTCACGCACGACCAGATCGAAGCGCTGACGCTTGCCGACCGCATCGCCGTCATGCATGCCGGCGTCATCCAACAGCTCGACACGCCGCACAACATCTATCACCGCCCGGCGAACCGCTTCGTGGCGAGCTTCGTAGGCTCCCCGACGATGAACTTCCGTGCCGGCAAGGTGAATGGCGCGGGCAACCCGGTCTTCGAAGCGGACGGCGTCCGCGTGCCGCTCGCGGGCTATCCGTGGAAGAACGGCTCACCGCCGAAGCATGACGTGGAGCTCGGCGTGCGGCCGGAGCACATCGCCGTCGGTGGAAATCACAAGCACAGCCTCGATGCCAAGGTCGAGCTGGTCGAGCCGATGGGCGCAGAGACGGTCGTCTGGTGCGAAATGGCCGGCCAGCCGCTCTCGGTCCGCGTCGAGGGCGAAACGCAAATCAGGGTAGGAGATAATCTGTCCGTCGCTTTCCCCATCGAAAGGGTCAATCTTTTCGACGCCCAGTCGGGCGCGCGTCTCTAGCCAGGAGCATTTCCTTGAAGTCCGATCATGTTTCCTTCCAGCTCTATTCGGCTCGGAAGTTTCCCCCGCTTGACGCCCAGCTTGCCTATCTGGCGAAGCTCGGCTTTCGCAACGTCGAACCCTATGGCGGGCTCTTCGCCGAGCCCGAGGCGCTGCGCGAGGGGCTGAAGAAATACAAGCTCGCGGTGCCGACGGCGCATGTCGGCATCGACCGGCTGCGCGCCGACGTCGACGCCGTGGCGAAGATCGCCAAGGACTTCGACATCAAGGTGATCATCGTTCCGGCCGTGCCGAACGAAGAGCGGAAGAATGACGCCGCCGGCTGGGAGAAGCTCGGCAAGGAGCTTTCCGGCTACCAGAAGAAGCTCGCCGCGAAGGGCATCGACTTCGCCTGGCACAACCATTCCTTCGAGTTTGCCAAGCTTCCCGACGGCTCCTATCCGCTCGACCACATCTTCGCCGCGGCGCCCGGCCTCCTCTGGCAGGCGGATATCGGCTGGATCGAGTGGGCGGGGGAGAGCGCGGCGGACTGGATCGCGAAATACAAGGACCGCGTGATCGCTCTCCACGTTAAGGACCTTGCGCCGAAGGGCACGAATGCGGATGAGGACGGGCAAGCGGATGTCGGGCACGGTGTGCTCGACTGGAAGAAGCTGATGTCGGCGATCAAGGCATCGAGTGTCCGCTATCTCGTCCTGGAGCATGACAATCCGAACGACTATGAGCGCTTCGCCCGCCGGTCGTACGAAACCATAGTGGCGTGGTAGGGAGGCGTTCTTGGAAGAGATCGGCATTGGGGTCGTCGGCTGCGGCAATATCTCGACGATCTACCTGACCAACCTGCCGCACGTGCCGGGCGCGAAAGTGCGCGCCTGTGCGGACATGAAGCTCGAGGTCGCAGAAGCGCAGGGCGCGAGGTTCGGGGTGCCGGCGATGGCTGTCGATGCGCTCCTTGCGCGCAATGACATCCAGATCGTCGTCAATCTCACCGTTCCTGCCGCGCACGGGGCGGTTTCGCTCTCAGCGCTCTCGGCGGGGAAGCATGTCTTCTCCGAGAAGCCGCTTGCGATCGACGCTGATCTCGGCCGCACGGTCGTGGCGGAAGCGGAGAGCCGCAATCTGATGGTCGGCTGCGCGCCTGACACGTTCCTCGGCGCGGGGGGGCGCCTGACGCGCAAGCTCCTCGATGACGGCGTGGTCGGGCGCATCCTCTCCGGCACCGCCTTCCTGATGTCGCACGGCATGGAGCATTGGCATCCGGACCCGGAGTTCTTCTTCAAGAAGGGCGGCGGACCGGTGCTCGACGTCGGCCCCTATTACATCACCGCGCTCGTCAATCTGCTCGGGCCCGTGGCGCGCGTCACATCAATCACGAGCACCGGCTTTCCGGAGCGCATCGTGACCGCTGAGGGACCGCGCAACGGCTACCGCATCGAGGTCGAGACGCCGACCACGGCCTATTCGCTACTCGAGTTCGCGGCCGGGCCACAGATCGTGTTCGGCGCGACGTGGGACGTCTGGAAGCATAGCCATCCGCCGATCGAGCTCTACGGCACCGAAGGGTCGCTGCGCGTACCCGATCCGAATTTCTACGGAGGCATCGTCGAGACGAGCGACAAGAACGATGCGTGGGTGCGGCACGACTCCGAGGCGATGCCGCTCGGCCGCGCCAACTGGCCGGCCGAGGCGCCGACCCGCGCGAACTATCGTGCTCTCGGCGTTGCCGACATGATCGCCGCGCTTCGCTCCGGCCGCGCCTATCACGCGAGCGGCAAGCTGGCGCTGCATGTGCTCGAGGTAATGGAGGCAGTGGTCAATGGCGGCACAACGGAGTTGATGCCCGCCGAGCGGCCCGCCGCCTTCGAGGAGGGCGATGCTGCCGTGGTGTTCGATGCGAGCGTTGCTCCCGCGGCGCTGGTCCCGGTGAAGAAGCCGGCGCGGAAGCGGCCCGCCAAGAAGGCTGCGAAGAAGCGCGCCGCCAAGAAACCTGCCGCCAGGAAGGCGAAGGCCAAGAAACCGGTGCCGAAGAAGGCGAAGCGGCCGGCGACCAAGAAGCCTGCCAAGAAGAAGACCGCGGCGAAGAGGAGACCCGTGGCCAAGAAGAAGCCCGTGGCCAAAAAGAAGCCGGCGAAAAAGGCGAGGCGGGTCGCAGCGAAGAAGAGGCGCGGCCGGTAGGCCGCGTCAGCGTCACCAGCTCCACATTGTTCCGTCTTCGAGACGCGCGACCGGCAGGTAGGCCGGATCGTACTCGTATTTCGCCGCGAGCTTCTCGTCGAAGTCGACGCCGTGGCCGGGCACGTCGCCCGGATAAAGATAGCCGTCGCTGAACGAATAGGCGTGCGGGAAGACCGCGTCGGTCTCCTCGGTGTGGTGCATGTATTCCTGCACGCCGAAATTCGGCACCCAGAGATCGAAATGGAGTGCTGCGCCCATGCAGATCGGCGAGAGATCGGTTGCGCCGTGGCAGCCTGTCCTGATCTGGTAGAGCTCGGCGAGCATCGCGATCTTTCGAAGCTGCGTGATGCCGCCGGAATGCACGACTGCGGTGCGGATATAGTCGCAGAGCTGGTTCTCGATGATCTCGCGGCAGTCGTGGATGGAGTTGAACACCTCGCCGATCGCGATCGGCGTGACGGTGTGCTGGCGGATCAGTCTCAGCGCGTCCTGGTTCTCGGCAGGCGTCGGGTCCTCCAGCCAGAACAGTCGGTAGGGCTCAAGGCTCTTGCCGAGGCGTGCCGCTTCGATCGGCGTCAGGCGGTGATGCACGTCGTGGAGAAGGTGGAAGTCGAAGCCGAATTTGGCGCGCACGGCGTCAAAGATCTTGGGGGCGAAATCGAGGTACTTTTCTGTCGACCAGATCGATTCCTCGACGAGCCCTTTCACGGCGGGTTCGTAGAAGAGCTTGCCGCGCGCGACGCCGTAGACGTCGTCGAGGCCGGGAATGCCGGATTGCGCGCGGACCGCCTTGTAGCCGAGTTCCAGATACTGGCCGACGGCGTCGAGCGTCTCGGGGATGTCGCGACCGTTGGCGTGGCCGTAGACCATGACGCCGGAGCGGCTCTTGCCGCCGAGAAGCTGATAGAGCGGCAGGCCGGCGGCTTTTGCCTTGATGTCCCAGAGCGCCGTGTCGACGGCGCCGATCGACGCCATCGTCACCGGACCGCGCCGCCAATAGGCGCCCTTCGCAAGGTAGTGCCAGATGTCCTCGATCTGGTGCGGGTCGCGGCCAACGAGCAGCGGCGCGACGTGGTCCCTCAGGTAGGAGGCGACGGCAAGCTCGCGCCCGTTCAGCGTCGCGTCGCCGATGCCGTAAAGGCCCTCGTCGGTGACGATCTTCAGGGTAACGAAATTGCGGCCGGGGCAGGTGATGATGACTTTCGCTTCGGTGATCTTCATGTCGTCTTCCTACGCGCCCGCAGCATGCATTTCCTGCGGCGGCGCCGCAGACTCGATGTCTTCCTGGCTCTCGAAGAGGTGCGGGAACTGCCGCTCAAGCACCGGAAGCGAAGTCAGAATCTCGGAGAGGTGCTCGCGGACGGTCGCCTCGGCCGCCGCAGCGTCCCCAGCTTCGACCGCGGCGAGGATCGCTTCGTGCTGCTCGACAAGGCGCGAGATCGGCGTTGCCTGCGGCAGGCTCAGATAGCGCACGCGATCCATCTGCGCCTTTACTTCCTCAACCACGCGCCACGCATAATCGCAGTCGACGCCGAGCGCGAGGCCACGGTGGAAGGCTTCGTCGAGCGCCAGGAAGCGGGCGGGGACGGCTTCGACCGCAGCGACCTTCTGTGCATCGAGATTGCGCTTCAGGTCGGCGATCGCGTCGGCCGACATGACCTCCGTCGCCTTCCGCGCCACGGCGACCTCCACCGCTTCGCGCACGAAGCGCGCGTCGGTCACCTGCTTGGTGGAAATCTTCACGACGAAGGTGCCGCGCTGCGGGCGGATGCGGACGAGCCCCGCTTCGCTCAGCTTGATGAAGGCTTCGCGCACCGGCTGGCGGCTCACGCCGAGGCGAGCGGCAATCTCGTTTTCGGAGAGCGCCTGCCCGGGCGTGAACGCCATGGTGACGATCGCGCTCCTCAACTCGTGGAAGACGCGACGCGAGGCAGGCTCGCTTGGCATGCGCTGATCCCCGGCCCAATGGTCTGGGCCGGCGCTCTTCGCGCCACTTCGTCCGTTTCCTCGCCTCATTCGTCTGGCCCCCGAGCCAGCTTCGGATAACCCGAACAAGATTGTTGCACTTCCCTATGTGCCATACTACCATACCAGTCAATAAGAACGTCGAATACGCCATTCCGCACGGGAGGAAACGATGACACGAATTCCACGTCTTGGATTTGCTCTTTTCGCAGCCGTCGCCGCGCTGGGGCTGCCGCGAGTTCGGCCTTGCCGCCGAGTATACGCTGAACGTCAATACAGCGCTGACCACCGACGACCCGCTCTACAAGGGCCTCGAGATCTTCAAGCAGAAGGTCGAGGAGGGGACCGGCGGGAACCTGGAAGTCCGGCTCTTCCCGAGCTCGCAGCTCGGCAAGGACGAGGACGTGCTCGAGCAGGCACGCGCTGGCGGCAACGTCGCGGTCGTCGTGGACGGCGGGCGCCTTGCCGTCTTCACCAAGGAGTTCGGCATTCTCGGCGCGCCGTTCCTGGCGCAAGGCTTCGACGGCATCCGCAAGGTCGTGACGTCGGAACTCTTCGAGGGCTGGGTCAAGAAGCTCCATGACGACGCCGGCCTGCAAGTCCTGTCGTTCAACTGGTGGCAGGGCGAACGACACCTCCTCACCAACGTTCCGGTCAAGACGCCGGCGGACCTGAAGGGCATCCGCATGCGGACGCCCGGCGCGCCAGTGTGGATGGAGACGATCAGCGCGATGGGCGCGACGCCGACGCCGATGGGCTGGACCGAGGTCTATCCCGCGCTGCAGCAGCACGTCATCGATGCTGCCGAGGCGCAGGATCCGGCGACCTATGGCGCACGGCTCTACGAGGTCATCAAGTACATAACGAAGACCGGCCATATCAACCTCATCACCGGCATCGTGACGAGCGGCTCGTGGTTCGACAGCCTGCCCGCGGATTATCAGAAAGTGCTTCGCGCCGAAGCGCTTGCGGCCGGCGACGAAGCCTCGCGGATGACGCAGGAGTTGCTCGCGAACTACGAGAAGATGATGGCGGACAAGGGTGTGGAAATCGACGAGATCGACGTCACCCCCTTCGTTGAGGCGACCGCCGGGGTCTACGATAAGCTCGGCTACGGAGACCTCCGCAAGGAGCTGGAGCCGATCCTCGCCCAGTAAGACGCTGACGGGCCGGCTCCTGATGAGCCGGCCCGTCCGTTTGCCGCCAAGGTAGGCCCGATGCTGTCATTGCTGGTGCGCGCCGAAGCGGCGTTCGGAAAGATTCTTCTCATCATCATCGTCGCGCTGGTCTTTGCGGCCGGCATTCTGCGCTGGTTCGACCATCCGCTCATCTGGTCGGTCGACCTCGCCCAGCTTCTCTTCCTCTGGGTCAGCTTCATCGGCGCCAATCAGGCGCTCAGGAACCGCGCACATATCGGCATGGACTTGCTGGTCAGGCCGCTGCCGCTCGGTCTTCGCCGCGTGATCGAGATCGCGCTCGCACTCGTCACGCTCGCCTTCCTCTTGATCATGGTCGTCATGGGCTACCGGCTGACCATGCTCAATCTCCAGCGGGTCTACGGCGACAGCGGGATCAGCTACGCCTATGTGACCGGCGCCGTGCCGGTCGGCTGCCTGCTGCTGGCAATCACGCTCTCAGGCCACCTCCTTGATCTCATCCGCCTCTGGCGGACGGAGCGGCGCCTTGTCTTCTCCGACCCTGCGCGCGGCGAGGTGGAGGACGTGCTTTGACGCTGCTCGCGCTGACCTTCCTTGTTCTGATGCTGCTCGGGCTTCCGATCGCGTTCGCGATCGGCATCGCCGGCTTCACTTTCTTCCTCACGAACGGGACGATCCCTGTTTCGATCGGGGTGCAGCAGGTGGCGTCGGCGTCGCAGAGCTTCCCGCTGCTTGCCGTGCCGTTCTTCATCCTCGCCGGTCACATGATGAACCATTCGGGGATCACGACGCGGCTCATCAAATGTTCCAACACGCTGGTGTCTTGGATGGCAGGCGGACTTGCGCAGGTCTGCATCGTGCTTTCGACGCTGATGGGCGGCGTCTCCGGCGCTGCCGTCGCCGACGCGGCCATGGAAGCGCGCATCCTCGGGCCGGACCTTATCGCGCGCGGCTATTCGCGCGGGTTCACGTCCGCGGTCATCGCCGTCGGCTCACTCATCACGGCGACCATCCCGCCGAGCCTCGGCCTGATCCTCTACGGGTTCGTCGGCGGCGTCTCGATCGGGAGGCTCTTCCTCGCCGGCGTCATCCCCGGGCTCTTGATGATGGTGCTCCTGATGACCACCACATGGGTCATCGCGCGCCGCCGCAACTATCGTTCGGAGAGCACCGGGCGGCCCACAGTGCGTGCGGTGTTTACCGCCGTCGCGGAGGCGAAGTGGGCGTTGATCTTTCCGCTTGCGCTTCTCGTCGCTATTCGCGGCGGGCTCTTCACCCCCTCCGAGGTTGGCGCCTTCGCCGTCGTCTATGCGGTGCTCGTCGGCTTCTTTGCGCACCGCGAGCTCACCTGGGCGGGGCTCTCTGCTGCGCTCGGCGAGGCCGTCGCCGACACTGGCATGATCATGCTGATCATTCTCTTCTCCGGCATGGTCGGTTACGCGATCATTTTCGAGCAGGCGCCGCAGACGATCGCGGCTGCCATGACCTCGCTGACGCACCAGCCGCTTCTCATCGTGGCGCTGATCCTTTTATTTCTCTTCGTCGCGGGGCTCTTCATCGAGAGCACGGTGCTCGTGCTCCTGCTCACGCCGATCTTCCTTCCGATCGTGCGTCCGCTCGGCGTGAACGACGTGCATTTCGGCATCCTGATGATGACGATCGTAACGCTCGGCTCGATGACGCCGCCGGTAGGGGTCTGCATGTACACAGTGTGCAGCCTGCTCAAGTGCCCGGTCGAGGAGTACATCGTGGAGTCGATTCCCTTCGTCGGGGCCGTTCTGGTTCTCGTCGTGATCCTTGCGCTATGGCCCGGCCTGGTGTTGTTCCTGCCCGATATGTTGATGTGAGTGTTGCTTTCGGGGGGAGTTCAAGTCATGGGCGAGGATTCGCGTCTGATCGACGACGATCGGCTGTTTCCGGCTGATCCGGGGAGCCGCGCGGTGGCGCGCCGCCTCTATGCCAGCGTCAAGGACCTGCCGATCATCTCGCCGCACGGGCATACCGATCCGCGATGGTATGCCGAGGACACGCCGTTCCCCGATCCGGCGACGCTTTTCGTGGTCCCCGACCACTACATCTTCCGCATGCTCTACAGCCGGGGCATCGACCTAAGCGAACTCGGAGTGTCGTCCGTTTCCGGCGAGAAGACTGGGGGCGAGAAGCGGGCCTTCGATCCGCGTGCGGTCTGGCGGCTCTTCGCCGAAAACTACTACCTCTTCCGAGGCACGCCGAGCCGCATGTGGCTCGACCATGTGTTCGCGACGCTCTTCGGCTTCAAGGAGCGGCTCTCCGGCGATGTCGCCGACTTCTATTTCGATCGCATCGCAGCAGCACTCGAGACGCCGGAATTCCTTCCGCGCGCGCTTTACGAGCGTTTCAATATCGAGGCGATCGCCACGACCGACAGCCCGCTCGACCCGCTTGCCGAGCATGCGGCGATCCGCAGATCCGACTGGGGTGGCCGCGTGCTGCCGACCTATCGGCCGGACCCGGTGGTCGACCCGGACTTCCCCGACTTCGCTGCGAACATCGTGAAGCTCCGCGACATCACCGGCTGCGATACGCTGACCTGGGCCGGCTATCTCGAAGCGCATCAGAAGCGCCGCGCCTTCTTCAAGGAGATGGGCGCGACCGCAACCGACCACGGGCATCCGTCGGCGCAAACCGCGGACCTTGCGCGCGCGCACGCTGCGGCGCTCTTCGACAAGATCGTCTCGGGCGAGTTCACGCCGGAGGAAGCGGACCTCTTCCGGGGCCAGATGCTGACCGAGATGGCGGCGATGAGCGTCGAGGACGGGCTGGTCATGCAGCTTCATCCCGGCTCCTTCCGCGATCACAACCCAGAAATCTTCCGGCGCTTCGGCCGCAACATGGGCGCCGACATTCCGCAGGCGACCGACTATGTGCACGCGCTAAAGCCGCTCCTCGACCGCTTCGGCAACGAGAAGAGTCTGACGCTGATCCTCTTCACGCTCGACGAGACGAGCTACGGGCGCGAGCTGGCGCCGCTCGCGGGGCACTACCCGTGCTTAAGACTTGGGCCGCCGTGGTGGTTCTTCGACAGCCCCGAGGGCATGCGCCGCTTCCGCGAGCTGACGACGGAGACGGCAGGCTTCTACAACACCGTCGGCTTCAACGACGACACGCGCGCCTATCTCTCTATTCCCGCGCGTCACGACATGGCGCGGCGCGTGGATTGCGCGTTCCTCGCCAACCTCGTCACCACGCATCGGCTCGACGAGGACGAGGCGCATGAGGTCGCGCACGACCTCGCATACCGCCTTGTGAAGGAGGCATATCGGCTGTGAGTGGGGAGCGGAGTGCCGCGCGGCTCAACGCTGCCGCGCTGGCTGGGCTGCCGCGTGGCGTGGAGCGCCCCGCCTATGATCGAAGCGCGGTCACGCCAGGCATCGTGCATCTTGGTATCGGTGCGTTCCATCGCGCACACCAGGCGGTCACCGTCGACGACATCCTGAAGAGCGAGCCGGGCTGGGGCATCGTCGGCGCAAGTCTCAGGAGTGCTGAGACGCGCGATGCGCTGAGGCCGCAGGACTGCCTCTATGCGCTTTCAGTGCGTTCCGGCGAGGGCGAGCGCCTACGCATCATTGGCAGCATCCTCGATGTCGTGGTCGCGACCGAGGAGCGCGAGCGCCTTATCGCCGCCATGGTGGATCCGCGCGTTCGCATCGTCTCGTTGACCGTCACCGAGAAGGGCTATTGCCACGACCCGGCGACGGGGCGGCTCGACGAAGCGCATCCGGACATCCGCCATGATCTTTCTGAGCCGAGGGCACCACGCACCGCGCCGGGGCTCATCATCGAGGCGCTGGCGCGACGGCGCGCGGCGGGCGTCGCTCCGTTCACGGTGCTGACCTGCGACAACCTTCCGTCCAACGGGCGCGTGACGAAGCGCATCCTCGACCGCTTCGCAGCACTCCGGGACGCCGATCTCGGCGCCTATGTCGCGGGCGAGGTCGCCTGCCCCTCGACGATGGTCGACCGCATCACCCCGGCGACGACCGACGAAGACCGCGCGCGGATCTCCGATGCGCTTGGCGTCATGGACGCTTGGCCGGTGGTGACCGAGCCGTTCTCGCAATGGGTGATCGAGGACCATTTCCCCTCCGGCCGGCCGGCCTTCGAGAGCGCCGGCGCGGAGGTCGTGTCGGACGTCGAGCCCTACGAGCATATGAAGCTCAGGCTTTTAAACGGCGCGCATTCGAGCCTTGCCTATCTCGGCTATCTGGCCGGCTACTCATTCGTGTCGGAGACGATGGCGGACGCCGGCTTTGCGCGCTTCGTCAAGGCCCTGATGGACGAGGCGACGCCTACGCTAGCGGTCCCGCCTTCGACCGACATTTCCGGCTACAAGGCGGCGCTGATTGCGCGTTTCGAGAACCCGGCGCTGAAGCACCGCACCTGGCAGATTGCCATGGACGGAAGTCAGAAGCTGCCGCAGCGGCTCCTCGGTACGATCCGAGATTGCCTGAAGCGCGGCCTGCCTTTCGGATACTTGGCCCTCGGGGTTGCAGGCTGGATGCGCTACGTCACCGGTGTCGATGAGAAAGGCGAGGCGATCGACGTGCGCGATCCGCTCGCGGAGCGTCTCCGCGGCCTCGCGGACGGGGCTGGGCGATCGCCAAAGCGGTTAGCGGGAGCGCTCGTCGGAGTCGAGGTGGTCTTCGGAACCGATCTCGCGGTGGATCCCCGCTTCATGGCAGCAGTGACCGAGAAGCTCACTCGGCTCTACGAGGTCGGCGCGAAGCGCGCCGTCGCCGCAGAGATCGAAGGGACGTGAGCGGTCCGGAGGACCGCCCTTCGGTTTAGCCTCCCGCCAGCGGGGAGGTCGAGGCTACGCAGCCAAGCGGAGAGAGGTCCCGGGAAGGGGCCCGGGATACTGAAGAGGGCGCGCGACAATCGCCCCCCGAAACTGTCTCGCTCCGCCGCCAGACCTCGACCGCCCCACGAGGGGGAGGCCCGCCGGGGCGACGTCTAAGACGCTCAGGTTGTCGCGGGGATCGGAACTCCGGCGAAGGTTGGCCTCGCCTTCCCCTCGCCGCGCGTCTTCTTCTTCCCGACGAGCGAGAGAAGGCGAGAACGCGGCTGCCGAGGCGCCGGCTCGACTGCGACGCCGAAATCGACGGCGGCGAAGACGAGGGCATCGACGATGCTCTCCGGCGAGAGGTCCGCCGCCGGGAAGACCCCGGCGATCTTCCGCGCCTGTTTCTCGAGCGAGAGCCGCGTTTCGGTTCGCGCCACGTCGGAGACGACGCGCCAGATTTCCTCCTGGACAAGCAGGCATTGCTCGATCGGCACCCCTTCCTCCGAGCCTCTGATTTCGTTCTTTGTTGGCTTGCCTCGCGCGCGCGACATCGTACCCTCCAACACACGCAAGCCCCCGAGCCGGCTAAAATACTCCTGTGGAAAATGACGGATTGTGTGGCCCGGAAGTGGCCAGAGTTCGGCTGATTCGGCGCGGGCGGCCCATCGGGGGCCACAATTCGCGCGGCGGTAGAATGATTCGGCACTGAGGGGGCTGACAACCGGCATGGGGACCGGTCCGGCAGTCAGGCGGACGACGTCGGAAGCCGCTGAACTCGTTGGTACGCCCAAGGGGAATCGAACCCCTGTTTCCGCCGTGAAAGGGCGGCGTCCTGGACCGCTAGACGATGGGCGCTTCGCGCGGGGCTTATAGGCGGAGCGCCTCCGCCTCACAAGCAGCCCGCCTCAATCCTAAGATAGTGCGTCGAAGCCGGGAGTGCCGCCCGCCTCACCATTTTCCGGTGTTGGACATCGATTTCCAGGGCTCCTGCGGCGGCAGCGCGGCGCCCTTCTGCAGGATCTCGATGGAGATGTTGTCGGGCGAGCGGATGAAGGCCATGTTGCCGTCGCGCGGCGGGCGGTTGATGATCACTCCGCCGGCCTGCAGCTTGGCGCAGGTGTCATATATATTGTCGACCTCGAAGGCGAGGTGGCCGAAATTCCGGCCCTCGCCGTACCTCTCCGGGTCCCAGTTGAAGGTGAGCTCCAGGAGCGGCGCCTTGTTCGTCTTTCCGCTTCCCTCGTCTTCCGGCGCGGCGAGGAATATCAGCGTGTAGCGCCCGCCCTCGTTCTCGTGCCTGCGCACTTCCTTCATGCCGAGCTTGTTGACGTAGAAATCGAGCGACTGGTCGATATCGGTGACGCGGACCATGGTGTGCAAATATCGCATCGGAGGCTCCCTTTTTTCGGGCTGGAGAATATGGCCGTAGGCGCTGAAGGCAACGACCAATTTCAGGCGTTCCGAGACCTGATCGAGCGCTCGGAGCGCATCGTCGTCATGACCGGTGCGGGCATCTCCACGGAGTCCGGCATTCCCGACTTCAGAAGCCCCGGCGGGCTCTGGTCGCGCATGAAGCCGATCACGTATCAGGAGTTCGTCGCCTCGGAGGAGGCGAGGCTCGAGGAGTGGCGCCGGCGCTTCCGCATGAACGAGACGTTCGCGCGCGTCGAGCCGAACGCGGGACATATCGGTCTTGTGCGCCTCATGCAGGAGGGGAAGCTCTCCGCGGTCATCACGCAGAATATCGACGGCCTTCATCAACGCGCCGGCCTGCCGTCGGAGTGCGTCGTCGAGATCCACGGCAACTCGACGCGTGCACATTGTCTTGAGTGTCGCGAGCAGATGGCGCTTGAAGCAGTCCGCGCGACGATAGATGCGACCGGAGCGTCGCCGCGTTGCGAATGCGGAGGACTCGTGAAGGCGGCGATCGTCTCGTTCGGCGAGCGCATTCCGGAAGACGCGATGACGAAAGCGACGGCGCTTGCGCAAGACGCCGACCTCTTTCTAGTCATTGGATCGTCGCTCGTCGTTCAGCCAGCAGCGTCGCTGCCGCTCGTCGCGAAGCGCTTCGGAGCAGCGCTCGCGATTCTCAATCGCGATGCAACTCCGCTCGACGAGTACGCCGATCTGACGCTTCGTGATTCGATCGGACGCGTGTTCTCGGTGATCTATCCACAGCCCGCCTGACGCAAAATCGTGCAGCCACAGACGGCCGCCGCCGATTTGCGCGTTCTAACTGTGGCAGCAATGCTACGCTCTCTTCGAATCCTGCGCGCGGTGCGATGCGGACGCGACAGGAAGCGGAAGACCGGTGAATATGAAGGCTCGGATGGAGTCGCAAATGGGGGCCAAACCGACCGCCGACGCCACGCCCGAACTAGCGCCACAGGACGAGGCTCCGGTCGATCTGATCGAGATCTCGGGCGTCATAAAATGGTTCGACGTCGCGAAGGGTTACGGTTTCATCGTTCCGGACAACGGCATGCCGGACGTGCTCTTGCACGTCACGTGCTTGCGCCGGGATGGATTTCAAACCGCGTACGAAGGTGCGCGCGTCGTCTGTGAAGTGCAGGACCGACCGAAGGGCCTGCAATGCTTCCGCGTCCTTTCGATGGACGAGTCGACGGCGACGCATCCGGCGCAGATGCCGGCGACGCGACAGCGCTCCGCTGTCACGCCGACGAGCGCGCTCGTCACCGCCACGGTCAAGTGGTTCAACCGGATGCGGGGCTACGGCTTCGTGACGGAGGGTGAGGGCACGCCGGATATTTTCGTGCATATGGAGACACTTAGGCGATACGGGATGGCGGAGCTCCGGCCTGGACAGGTCGTTCTCGTGCGCTATGGCGAGGGGCCGAAAGGACGGACGGCGGCTGAGATCAGGCCGCACGCGGGTGGCCAGCTCCCCGCGTCGCATTGACCGCGCTTTCAAGCTAAACTCTCTTGATGCGTACCCTTTCGTACGCCGCTCACGCGGCGGTTCTCTTCATCGCGCTTCTGTTCGCGTATTCGCCAGCGTGGTCGGCAGAAGCCGAGCGCCAGGCGCTCGCGATCGTCACCGACGGCGGCGAGCGCAACTTCATGGTGGAGATTGCCGACGACAATCGCGCGCGCGCGTTGGGATTGATGTTCCGTCGCTCGATGCCGGACGACGAGGGCATGCTCTTCGACTTCTTTCAGGAAGAGCCGGCGAGCTTCTGGATGCGCAACACCTACATCTCGCTCGACATGCTCTTCATCAAGGCGGACGGCACGATCGAATCGATCGCCAAGCGGACGACGCCGCTCTCGGAGCGATCGGTGCAGTCGAAAGAGTCCGGTCCGCTACGTGCTTGAGATCAATGGAGGCTTGAGCGACACGCTCGGCATCAAGCTGGGCGACAAGGCGAGCGGTCCGGCGCTCGAGCGGAAGCAGTAGCGCGTCTCGACAGCACTCACTCGCCGCCGACCTCGCCTTCCTTTCCGAAATAACCGCTCCACGCAAACCAGTAAGCGATGTGACCGGGGAGCCGCCCAAGCGTGCGCCCATCGTTCGCGACGAGCGCGTCTTCGGTAACGCGCCATGTCTTGCCGTCGGCAACAAGCTCGCTTTCGCTCTCGCCCGTCTTGAAGACGAGGCCGTCGGAGCGATAGGCGCGGATGGTTCGAGTCGCAGCATTGCCGACGAGCACGAGGTCGAGCACGCCGGCTCTGTCATTGATGACCGCGCCACCCTCGAAGAGCGTAAGCGGCCATGCCTTCTCGATATTCGAGGAGCGGAGCGCGAAGACGTAGTCCTTCTTCTTCAGCGCGCTCTCGTCGACCGTGGTCGGGAACATGAGGTCGGGGCTGGCGAAGTAGCCGCCGTAGGCGGCGCCCGGCGAGTAGTCGCGCTTGTATCCGGTGTCGATGTCGGCGACGCGGGTGTCGGGATGCGCGCTCAGCCAATCCGCCCAGCTCGTGATCACCAGCGGCAGCGTCTTCAACACGATGCCGGAGCCGCTGAGCGGCCCAACGACCGGCCGTCCGGTGAAATGGTTCCATAACGAGTTGGTCTCGGTGTCGTACATCAGCTTGTTGGAGCGATAGAGGAAGCCGGAGGACCCGAAGACGAACGGCTCGGGCCGCCCTTCGACTTTTGTCTCGAACAGAATGCCGGAGCCGCAAAGCGTGCAGTAGGCGAGGCTTACGTTAACGTCACCGATCGTGTCGTTCAGCATTTCGTGCCAGTCGAGGATGCGGAGCGGGTAGGCGCGCGCGTCGCCGGCGATCTGGACACCGAAGACGAGATCGTCGGGATTGAGATAGGCGGCCTTGTCGGCGGTGAGCAGGCGAGGGTGGTTCGCGGCCGGGATGCCGTCCTTCACCACGCCGCCCCAGACGATCTCCTCGATGCGGATCTCGTGTTTCTTCCTGCCGTCGAGGAAGAGCTGGAAGTTCGGGTCGATCTGACTGTGCGCCCAGGCGTGCACGAGCTCGAAGCCGTCGAAGGGGCGGATCTCGGGATGCGCTTCCTGCCAGAGCATCCAGCCGAACCAGTCCTGGCCCATCGTCTCGCCGGTGATCTTCTCCAGGGCTTGGGGGATGGCGGGGTCGCGTACGAAGCGCATCGCCATAATAAGAAGCGCTGCGGCGTCAGGCTCGCCGCGCTCCGCGAAGAAGGCGATCGCCGCGCTTCTCTCGGCCGGCGACGGACTGAAGAGGGCGAAGGCGCGCTCCACCAGCGGCGGCTCTTCGGCAGCGCGCGCCGCGGACGTCACGGAGAGCCCGACGATGAGAACGAAGAGGCAGCAAAGCGCGCGCACGCGAACCGACCCCTCAAGGCACCAAGAGGGCGAGCGTGGGCCCCGCCTGCGATCACCGTCGAGGAAAGATTGCGTGAGGAAGGGAGATCAGCCCGACGCGTGGTCGGGCGCCGAATGCATCAGGAGCTGGCGCCGCTCAGCTTTTTTCAGGACGGGTAGGGGTGCGCTCGGTGGCCTTTGCGTCGATGGTCTTCGCTTCGTCGTCGTCCTCGGCCATGCCCTTCTTGAAGCTCTTGATGCCCTTGGCGACGTCGCTCATCGTCTCGGAAATCTTGCCGCGCCCAAAGAGCAGCATGATGATTCCGGCGATGATGACGATCTTCCAGATGCTGAGGCCCAACACGCGACACCTCCCAGTCCCGGCTCTTTTCGCCCGCCCGACAGGCGCGCTTTCCGTTCGATCGGCTCGCCTGGCACCTTAGCAGGTTCCGGCCTTCCGGCGCGACCGTCTTGTCGGCTGCTTGCCTTCCGTCGCCGGCGGCCCTAGTTTCCGCCTGTCTCACGGGGTGCCCTAGGGGCTGAGAGGCGGAGATACTCCGCCGACCCGTCGAACCTGATCCGGATCATGCCGGCGGAGGGATTGAGATCGTGCCTCACCCGAATGCTATTCGCACCACGTCGGCTTCCGGCCCGTTTCCTCGAACCGGCAAGGAGAAGCCGATGCCAAGAATTTCAAGAATTGCGGCCGCGCTCGCCGCGGTGCTCTTCGCAGCGTCTGCAGCGGCACAGGAGAAGCCGACGCTCACAGTCTACACCTACAGCGGCTTCCCGAGCGAATACGGACCGGGCGGCGTGATCAAGGAACGCTTCGAGGCGGAGTGCGGCTGCACGCTCGAATGGGTGACAAGCGACGATGCCGGGACGCTTCTCTCGAGGCTTAAGCTTGAGGGCGCTGCCACGAAGGCCGACGTGGTGCTCGGCCTCGACACCAACCTCATCACCGATGCCAAGGCGACCGGGCTCTTCCAACCGCACGGGGTCGAAGCGGGAAAGCTCGACCTGCCGATCGACTGGACCGACGATACCTTCCTTCCCTTCGACTGGGGCTGGTTCTCCTTCGTCTACGACAAGCGACGCGTGACGAACCCGCCGGCGAGCCTACATGCGCTCGTCGATTCCGAAGATGGGCCGGCGATCGTGATCGAAGACCCGCGCACCTCGACGCCGGGGCTCGGGCTCCTCGTGTGGATGCGGAGTGTCTACGGCGACGGCGCGGCCGATGCCTGGAAGAAGCTCGCGCCGAAGATCGTGACGGTGACTTCGGGCTGGACCGAGGCCTACGGCATGTTCCTGAAAGGAGAGGCCGACATGGTCCTCTCCTACACGACGTCGCCCGCCTATCACCTCGCAGAGGAGAACGACCCGAACTTCGATTCCGCCATCTTCCCCGAGGGGCACTACCTGGAGATCGAGGTGGCGGGCATGACGAAGTCCACCGACCAGCCGGAGCTTGCGCGCGAATTCCTGAAGTTCATGGTCTCCGAGCCGTTCCAGTCGGCGATCCCGGAGGGGAACTGGATGTATCCGGCGAAGACGCCGCCGGAGGGGCTGCCGGCATCGTTCAAAGGGCTCTCCACGCCTGAGAAGTCGCTCTACGCGAAGCCCGAGGAGGTGGAGGCGAACCGCCGCGCCTGGATCGACGAATGGCTTGCCGCGATGAGCAAGTGAGGTGACTGCGGGGACGTGGGAGCTTCGTAACCTCCCCCTTGAGGGGGAGGTTAGCCGCGCTCTGCGCAGAGTTCATGGGCGGCCCTCACCGTGAAGCTTCTTCCCGGCATTGCCGCGCTCTTTCTTATCCTCGGCGTTGTCGCGACGGCGTTCGTCGGACTGCTTCTTGCAGCCGGACCGGAGCCGGCGAGCCTGCCCTGGGGCTATGTCGGGAGCGTCATCCGCTTCACGCTTATCCAGTCCGTGCTTTCCACCGTGCTGTCGCTTGTCCTCGGTGCAGCGATTGCGCTGGCGCTTGCACGACGCACGGCGTTTCCCGGCCGCGGCCTCTTCATCGCTGCGCTCAATCTGGCAAGCGTGCTGCCGGCCATCGTCGTCGTGTTCGGCGTGGTCGAAGTTCTCGGCCGGGCGGGCTGGCTCGGCGAGGGGCTGCGGCTCGTCGGCGTCGATCCGGGCGGATGGCTCTACGGGCTTCCTGGGATTCTCATCGCGCACGTCTTCTTCAATGCGCCGCTTGCCGCGCGCGTCTTCCTCGCCTCGCTTTCCGCCGTCCCCGGCGAGCGTTGGCGGCTCGCCGCGCAGCTCGGCATGCCACCGGCGACCGTCTTCCGGGTGCTCGACCTTCCGGTGCTCAAGCGCGAGGCGCCGGCCATCGCGGCGCTGATCTTCCTGCTCTGCTTCACCAGCTTTGCGATCGTGCTTTCGCTCGGCGGAGGCCCGCGCGCGGCGACGCTGGAGGTGGCGATCTACGCGTCGGTCCGCTTCGATGTCGATTTCGCGCGCGCCGGGTTGCTGGCGCTGCTGCAGGTCGCGATCTGTCTCGCCCTGGCGATGCCGATCCTGTGGCTCGGTCGGCGGCCCGCGGAAAGCGCTGCCGGCGGCATCGCCGTGGCAAGGCCCGATGCGGCCGACCGACAGACGAAAATACTCGATGGCATTGCCCTTTCCCTCGGCGCGCTTCTTGTCCTCCCGCCACTTCTTGCGGTGGCGCTCTCGGGCGTAACCGCGGTCGCAAGCCTCTTTCGCGCCGACGTGGCCGAGGCGGTGACGACGAGCTTCGCCATCGCGATTCCCGCGGCGCTCCTCTCTCTCTTGCTCGCGCTCGGCCTCGCAGCGACGGCGCGAGCGCTCCGCAGCGCGGGGCGGGCCGGCGCGGCCGGGCTGATATCGCTGTCGAGCGGAGCGATCCTTGCGGTGCCGCCCGTTGCCGTGTCTGCCGGGCTCTTCGTCGTGCTGCACCCGCTCGCCGATCCCTTTGCGCTGGCGATCCCGCTCATCGTCCTCGTCAACGCTTTGACCGCGCTGCCCTTCGTGCTCCGCCAGGTCGAGCCGCCGCTGATCCTCTCTGCCGAGCGCTACGGGCGGCTCGCCGAGAGCCTCGGCATCTCCGGTGCCTGGCGGCTGCGGCTGGTCGACTGGCCCTTGCTTCGTCGACCGCTGCTGGCGGCGCTCGCGATGGCGACGGCGCTGTCGCTCGGCGATCTCGGTGTTGCCGCCTTCTTCGGCTCCGGCACCATCCTCACGCTGCCGCTCCTTCTTTATCAGCGGCTCGGGAACTATCGGATGGCGGAGTTGGCCTCGGTGGCGCTGCTTCTTGCGCTCCTCGTCCTCGCGCTCTTCCTCGCGGCGCAGAGATGGTCCGGAGAGACCCTTGCTCGAAGTCGCTGACCTCGCACTCGACTACCCGGACTTCCACGCGCGCTACTCGCTCGAAGTGCCGGCGGGCGCCCTTTGCGGGCTGATCGGACCGTCGGGCGGCGGCAAGACCACGCTGCTTCATGCCATCGCCGGCTTCGAGCGCCCGAGCGGCGGCACGCTGCGCTTCGCCGGCCGCGACCTTCTTCCACTCGCACCTGCGGAGCGGCCGCTCTCCATGCTCTTCCAGGAGCACAATCTCTTTCCGCATCTGACGGCGGCGCAGAATGTCGGCCTCGGGGTCGATCCGCGCCTGCGGCTTTCCGATGCTCAGGTGCGCGAAGTCGAAGCGGCACTCCACGCGCGTCGGGCTCACGGGGCTTGGGGAGCGGCGGCCGGCGGAGCTTTCAGGCGGACAGCGCCAGCGCGTCGCGATCGCCCGCGCGCTTGTTCGCAAGCGTCCGCTGATGCTCCTCGACGAGCCGTTCGGCGGGCTCGATCCGGGGCTGCGCCGCGAGATGATCGCGCTCGTCGATCGCCTCCGGCGCGACGAGGGGCTGACCGTGCTCGTCTCGATCCACACGCCGGAGGACCTCGGTGAGGCAGCGGATCTGATGGCTTTCATCGACGGGGGCAGGGTGCTCGCCGCCGCGCCTCCGAAGGAAATGCTGGCGCCCGGCCGGCACCCGGCGATTGATCGTTATCTCGGGCGCTGAGCGGAGTGGGGTGGCGGCGGGTCACTTCCGCGCTATATGCGGCTGGTGAAGAAGATCGCCGTCATCGTCGGAGCCGTCGTGCTCGTCGCAGTCATCGCCGCGCTCATCATTCCCTTATGGGTGGCGACGGCCGGCATTGAGCTGTCCGGCTTCGCCCTCGGCATGATCGCGATGATGGTGATCGGCTGCTTTGCCGTCGGCGGCGGGCTGATGTTCCTGGTCTTTTACAGCGCCCGGAAAGGCTACGACGACGCCGTCCATCACGGAATCGGCTGGCGCGACCCGGGCGAGGGGTAGGGACTCAGACAACCTTCTCCCGCAACCCGGATGTTTCGGGTTGCTCCTTGAGATTCCGAAGTCGGGAACACCCGACTTCGGTCTCGGGAGAAGGTTGGGGCGCGTATGTTGGCAGGTTAACGTCGAGGGCGTATAGAGCCGGCCCATCGCGGGTTTCTCAAGGAAACCGCGGCGATTTCGGTCGGAGTTGGGGTGATGAGCGAGAAGTGGACACCGGCAGGCTGGAGGGCCAAGCCCATCGAGCAGGCGCCGGTCTATCCGGACCTTGAGGCGCTTGCCGCCGTCGAGGCGAAGCTCGCCACCTATCCGCCGCTCGTTTTTGCAGGCGAGGCGCGCAAGCTCAAGGCGAAGCTTGCTGACGTCGCGCATGGCAAGGCCTTCCTGCTCCAGGGCGGCGATTGCGCGGAGAGCTTTGCCGAGCACGGCGCCGACAACATCCGCGACTTCTTCCGTGTCTTCCTGCAGATGGCGGTCGTGCTGACCTTCGCGGCGACTTCGCCGGTGGTGAAAGTCGGGCGCATCGCCGGGCAGTTCGCCAAGCCGCGCTCCTCGCCGATGGAGCGGCAGGGCGACGTGGAGCTTCCGAGCTACCGCGGCGACATCATCAACGGGCCCGAGTTCACCTCTGCATCGCGCATTCCCGATCCGGCGCGGCAGGAGATGGCCTACCGCCAGTCCGCCGCGACGCTGAACCTGCTTCGTGCCTTCGCGACCGGCGGCTACGCCAACCTCGAGCACGTGCACCAATGGATGCTCGGCTTCGTGGCCGACAGCCCGCAGCGCGAGCGCTATGAGAAGCTCGCCGACCAGATCAGCCAGACCATGGAATTCATGCGGGCGATCGGGGTCGATCCGGAATCGCATCCGGAGCTTCGCCAGACGGATTTCTTCACCAGCCACGAGGCGCTGCTTCTCGGCTTCGAGCAAGCGATGACGCGCGTCGATTCCACGAGCGGCGACTGGTACGCGACCTCCGGCCACATGATCTGGGTCGGCGATCGCACGCGCCAGCCGGACCATGCGCATGTCGAGTTCTGCCGCGGGGTGAAGAATCCGATCGGGCTGAAGTGCGGCCCGTCGCTCGACACGGACGGCCTTATCCGCCTGATCGATATCTTGAATCCGGCGAACGAGCCGGGCCGACTGACCCTCATCTGCCGCATGGGCGCCGACAAGGTGGCCGCCAAGCTGCCGCCGCTCATCCGCGCGGTCGAGCGCGAGGGGCGCACGGTCGTGTGGTCCTGCGATCCGATGCACGGCAACACCATCACGCTCAATCGCTACAAGACGCGCCCGTTCGAGAACATCCTCTCCGAGGTCGTCGACTTCTTTGCCGTGCACCGCGCCGAAGGCACTCATGCCGGCGGAATCCACGTGGAGATGACGGGCAAGAACGTCACCGAATGCACCGGCGGCGCGCGGGCGATCTCGGCGGAAAATCTCTCCGACCGCTACCACACGCACTGCGACCCGCGTCTTAACGCGGAACAGTCATTGGAGCTCGCCTTCCTGATCGCCGAGCTTCTGAAGGTCGAGCGCTCCACACGCGAGGTCAAGGTGGCGGCGCAGGCGTGAGCGGAGAGGGGCTGATGGGGCAGACGATCGAGCTTGAAGCGGCGGATGGGCATCTGTTCTCCGCCTACGAAGCTGCACCGCACGCGGCCCATCATCGCGGCGGGCTGGTGATCGTCCAGGAGATTTTCGGCGTTAACGCGCACATCCGTCGGGTCGCCGACGGCTATGCCGACGACGGCTATTACGTGATCGCACCGGCGATCTTCGATCGCGACAGGCCGGGCATCGAGCTTGCCGCCGACCAGGAGGGGATGGCGGCCGGCCGCGCTGCCGTCGAGAAGATCGGCTTGGATGCGATGCTCCTCGACATCGATGCTGCGCGCGCGGCGGCTGCTTCAGCAGGCAAGGTCGGCATCGTCGGCTATTGTCTTGGCGGCTCGCTCGCCTGGCTCGCGGCGACACGGCTTGACGGCTTCGCAGCGGCCTCCTGCTACTACGGCAGCCGCATCGCGGCGACTGCGGACGAGAAGCCGCGTTGCCCGGTGCAGATGCATTTCGGCGACAAGGATCAGTCGATTTCGGCGGCCGACGTGGAGAAGATTCGCGAGAACGTCCCGTCACGATTCGTCGAGATATTCGTCTATCCGGCCGGCCACGCCTTCAATCGAGACGGCGGCGCGAGCTGGGAGCCGAACTCGGCGAAGCTCGCACGCGAGCGCACGCTGAAGCTTTTCGGCGAGCACGTCGGTTGACGATGGCGCAGGAACGCGGTGCGGACGGGGCGGCCCGCGACGCCGTCAACGGAACGCCTGCGAACCAGGCTGCCCTTCCCGGCAGGGGCGGACTCGCACGCATCGCCGCTGCGGCCACCAATTCGGTGCGCGGGCTTCGCGTGGGCCTGCTCACTGAGGCTGCGGTAAAGCAGGAGGTCGCGATCGCCGCGCTGCTTCTTCCGGTCTCCTTTTTTGTGGCGGCCAATCTCTGGATCTGGCTGGCGCTCGTGGTGAGCGTCCTCTTCGTGCTCGTCGTGGAGTTCCTGAACACAGCGGTCGAGCGCCTCTGCAACCACGTGACGCCCGAGCGCCACGAGGCGATCCGTGTCACCAAGGACCTGGCCTCGACTGCAGTCTTCTTCGCCCTCGGGCTCGCCGGACTTGTCTGGGTCGTAGCGCTCCTCGACCGGCTCGGCGTCATCGGCTGATCCGTCTGCGATCCCGCCCGCATTGCCGCGCTCTGCGGCAGAAGCTACATGCGCCGGCATGACCAAGGGCCTACCGAACACGCTTGCCGTTGCCGTCGCGCAGTTGAACCCGGTGATGGGCGATATCGCCGGGAACCTTGCGCTGGCGCGAGAGGCGCATTCCAGAGCCGCCGCGCTCGGAGCCGATCTTCTTGTTCTGACCGAGCTTTTTCTCTGCGGCTATCCGCCCGAAGACTTGGTGCTGAAGCCGGCGGTGCAAAAGGCCTGTCGCGAGGCGGCGGAGGCGCTTGCCAAGGAGACGCGGGAAGGGCCGGGGATCATCGTCGGCTGTCCCTGGGTTGACAAAGAGGGGCTCCACAACAGCGCGCTTCTTCTCGACGGCGGCAAGATCGCCGCAGTGCGGCACAAGGTCGAGCTTCCGAACTACGGCGTGTTCGACGAGCTCCGCGTTTTCACGCCGGGGCCGCTCCCCGGGCCGGTCGATTTTCGCGGCGTGAGGCTAGGCCTTCCGGTTTGCGAGGACATCTGGGAGCCGGAGGTCGTGGATTGCCTCTCTGAGACCGGCGCGGAAATTCTGATCGTGCCGAACGGCTCGCCCTATTGGCGCGACAAGCGGGACCAGCGCATGCAGATCGCGGTTGCGCGCGTCGTTGAGTCCGGGCTGCCGCTCATCTTCGCCAACCAGGTCGGCGGGCAGGACGAGCTCGTGTTCGACGGCGGCTCGTTCGGGCTGAACGCCGACCGCACGCTCGCTTTCCAGATGCCTCAGTTCGAGACCGGCGTGGCGCTGACGCGCTGGAAGCGGAGCGAGGGGGGCTGGCGCTGCGTGGAGGGGCCGAAGGCTGCGCTGCCGGATAACGATGCCGCGAACTGGCAGGCCTGTGTGCTTGGCCTTCGCGACTACGTGGAGAAGAACCGCTTCAAGGGCGTGGTGCTCGGGCTCTCGGGCGGCATCGACTCCGCTGTTTCCGCAGCAATGGCGGTCGATGCGCTCGGGTCGAGCCGCGTGCGTGCCGTCATGCTCCCCTATCGCTACACGGCGGAGCAGAGCCTCGGCGACGCCGCCGAATGTGCGAGGCGGCTCGGCATCCAATACGACTTGCTCCCGATCGCGGCCGCGGTCGAAGCGGTGGGCGAGGTGCTCGATCCGCTCTTCGCAAATCTCCCGCGCGACACAACGGAAGAGAACATCCAGTCACGCGTGCGCGGCGTCGTGCTGATGGCGCTCTCCAACAAGCTTGGCCTGATGCTGGTCACGACCGGCAACAAGTCGGAGGTGTCGGTCGGATACGCGACCATCTATGGCGACATGAACGGCGGCTTCAATCCGATCAAGGATCTCTACAAGACCGAAGTCTACCGCCTGGCGCGGCTCAGGAACCGCGAGCGGCCGGCCGGCTGCCTCGGACCGGAGGGCGAGGCAATCCCGGCGTCGATCCTCTCGAAGGCGCCGACCGCGGAGCTGCGCGAGAACCAAAAGGACCAGGATTCGCTCCCGCCCTACGAAGAGCTCGACGCCATCCTCGAATGCCTCGTTGAGAAGGAGATGCGGGTCGCCGACGTCGTCGCGCTCGGATATGACCGGGCGACCGTGAAGCGGGTTGAGGGCCTTCTTTATCTCGCCGAATACAAGCGACGGCAGGCGGCGCCCGGCGTGAAGATCACGCTGAAGAATTTTGGGCGCGATCGCCGCTACCCGATCACCAACCGGTTTCGGGACGAGAGCTGAGCCATCTGGAAAGCTCAGTTCGGGACAGGTGTGATGACGAGCGCGTCCTGCGCGGCGTTGCCGAGCGACGGCCCGACGATGCGTATGGGGCTGCCGCTGGCACTCGTCGCGACCGGGATGCCACCGTCAGGTTCTGCCGCTCCTGTGCGCGGGACGAAGTAGCCCGCGCGGTCGGCGAGCGTCTCCGGGTCTTCGCCCGGAGCGGGGCGCGGTCGGGGCAGCGGCGCGGTCAGATCGATGGGCGCTTCCCTCGGCGCGATCGACAGCGGGGCCGATTGCGCCACCGCGGTGATCTGATAGCCGCCCGCCGGCTTGCAGGTGCAGGTGGAATCCAGGTTCTTGCGATACTGGAACGCAGTCGGCAGCGCCGAATAGGGCTCGCCTGTGATCGAGATCATGTTCTCCGGTCCGCCGCCCGGATTGGGATGATAGAAGAGCAGCGCTTCGGTGCCGGGGCACATGGCCTCGCAGGTCTGCTGGTCCTCCGGGAAGCGGTCGGACGTGGTCGAGAAGCTGATCGGGAAATAATAGCCGTCGCAAGTTCGCACACAGAGAGTGCGGTAGGTCCCGCCTGAATAGGGCTGCCGCTCGAACCAGTTGTCGTTGGGTGTGGATGTGTAGAGGCCGCCGCGCGGCAGGTCGCAGCCGCGCGACGCCATCATCCCCTCAAGCTCCCGCATGCGATAGATGTCGGGGGAGCCGCCGCCCTGCCGTCGCATCTGATCGAGGCGGGCGAGATTCGCCTGCATTTCCCGAAGCTTGGGGACAAGCACATTGCAGCTGGGGTCGGGCGTGCGGCGGAAAAGAAAGAACCCGGTACCGAAGCAGCCAGCGTTCCGCGCACGCGCCTCGGTCCGTGCGATGACATCCGCCTGCTCACGGTAGGCTTGCTCGTAGCGATCGGTGTCGCTGGAACGGGTGGCGCGCGACCTGAGCTGCATCATCTCGGTCTGCATGCTGAAGCAGGACTGGGCCGCCGCAAGCTCCGGCAGGAGCAGGACGAGCCCCAGCCCCCCGAGAAGGAGGTTTCCGGCGAAGCGGCGGAATCGAGCGCCCAAGAACTTCTCCCACACGAATCGAGGCGCGCCCAACGATGAGCAGAACCTCAATCCTGACCGAGATTTAGGCGTTGGCATGGCATGCATCTGGTGCGCAAGACGAAACACCTCGCGTAAAGCGCCGGCAACCCCCATCTGAGCGCCGCAGACCGGAGATCCACATGCGCCTCCTTGCTCTTTTCCTGGTGCTCTTTCTCGCTGTTCCCGCGGCGGCGGAGGAGCCGGATCTGATCTTCAAGAAATCGACCGTCTTCAAGCTGCTGACGCCTGACGACAAGCTCGCCACGTACGGGATCGACGATCCGCTGGTGGAGGGCGTTGCCTGCCACTACACCGTGCCGGAGCGCGGAGGCGTCGCCGGCGCGCTCGGCGTCGCGGAAGAGGTCTCCGACATCTCGCTCGCCTGCCGGCAGATCGGGCCGATATCCTTCAAGGGGAAATTCGAGCAGGGCGACGTGGTGTTCCGCGAGCGCCGCTCGATCCTCTTCAAGAAGATGCAGATCGTGCGTGGCTGCGACGCGAAGCGGAACGTGCTCGTCTACGTCGTTTATTCCGACAAGCTGATCGAGGGCTCGCCCAAGAACTCGACCTCCACCGTGCCGATCATGCCGTGGGGCTCCCAGAACGAGCCGGCGAAGTGTGCGGATTTCGTGAAGTGATTGCTGCGAGCAGCAAGATTGCAAGCGTCACCGCGTTCAGCAGATGCCAGAGGAAATGCGTGCCGATCGGCCAGCTTGGGCAGAGCGGTGCGTCGAGGGTGCGAAACGCCAGCGAGACGAGGAAGATCGCGCTTGCGGCGAGGAGCGGAGGGCCTGCGCGGTGGCGGCGGGTGACGAGCGCCGCACCGAGGAAGGCCATCGCGGCAAGCGGCGGAGCATAGGCGGCCGAGCCGCCGATGAGCGGCCGAAGCGTTGCTTCGACGGGGAAGGACAGTGCAGCGAAGATCGCCAGAGCACCGGTCGTTGCCGGCCATGGCAGCGCAAAGAAGCGGCGCAGGGCAAGCGCCAGATACCCGTAGACGAACACGGTTATCGGTAGGACGTCGGCGATGATCGACCATCCGTTGGCGAAGACATGAAACAGGAACGAGCCCACGCCGATGATCGCGACCATCAGGATCAGCGCCAGGACCGGCGGATCGGAGCGCCCGCTTCGCCTAAGCGCCGCGTAGCCGAACCCGGCGACGAGCAGGAAGGCGACGTTGGAGATCGCGTTGAGCGGCTCCGCCGAGAAGCCGGGGCCGAGCCGCTCGCAATACAGGTCGATGGGCGCCGTCCAATCCATGGCCCAGCATAGACGATCCGTGATGCCGTGGGCGCGTTCCACTTGACGCCACGAGCTGAATGCCCGATGACGGCCGCTATGAATGGCTTTTTCCCCAGAAATGGCGCGTTTTCACCCGCCATTTGCGTTATCGGGATTGTTTGCCGCTAGCACTCGCTGGCCGGCGCCGTTCGACTTGTCCTCTCGATCCGTCTGAACGTCCGGCCATCGGGAGCGTTTGCGCGCTACGCGCAGCTGACGGACGGGGACGATGGGACTTAGGCTCTACAACACGCTGACAGGGAAGAAGGAGGACTTTGTCCCCTTCGATCCCGAAGAATGTGCGCATGTACGTCTGCGGGCCGACGGTCTACGATTTTGCCCATATTGGCAACGCGCGGCCGGTCATCGTCTTCGACGTGCTCTTCCGCCTGCTTCGCCATCTCTACGGGGCGGACCACGTCACCTATGTCCGCAACGTCACCGACGTTGACGATAAGATCATTCTGCGCGCGGCAGAGGATTATCCCGGCCTGCCGCTCAACGAGGCGATCCGCAAGGTCACCGAGACGACGGGGAAACAGTACGGCGAAGATGTCGACGCACTTGGTTGTCTGAAGCCGACGGCAGAGCCGCGGGCGACGGAGCATATCGCCGAGATGATCGCGATGATTGCGACGCTCGTCGACGAAGGCCATGCCTACCTCGCTGAGGGGCACGTGCTCTTCGACGTGAAGTCATGGAAGGCGGCCGACGGCTCGCTCGCTTACGGGAAGCTTTCGCACCGCTCGCTCGACGACATGATCGCCGGGGCACGAGTCGAGGTTGCTCCGTACAAGAGAGACCCGATGGACTTCGTCTTGTGGAAACCGTCGAAGCCCGGCGAGCCGATGTGGGATTCGCCCTGGGGGAAGGGGCGGCCGGGCTGGCATATCGAGTGCTCGGCCATGGCCAAGAAGCATCTCGGCGAGACGTTCGACATCCATGGCGGCGGCATCGACCTCGTGTTTCCCCACCACGAGAACGAGATCGCGCAATCGCGCTGCGCCAACCACACCGACCTGATGGCGAAGATGTGGATGCACAACGGCTTCCTGCAGGTCGAAGGGCAGAAAATGTCCAAGAGCCTGGGCAACTTCGTCACAATCCACGAACTGCTCGCCGACTGGCCGGGCGAGGTGCTGCGTCTCAACATGCTGCGGACGCACTACCGCCAGCCGATCGACTGGACGCTCCGGGGTGTCGAAGAGAGCATGAGGGTGCTCGACCGCTGGCATCTTGCGGCAGGCAACTCCGAAGCGTGGGAGGAAGACAAGAACCCGTTCCTCCCGAAAGTCCTGGAGCCGCTTCTCGACGACCTCAACACGCCGGGTGCGATCGCCGCCATCCACCGCGTATCGGAGGAAGTCGCCGACGATCACGAGGGCGACGACCGCGGCATGTTCCGCGCGGCTTTGCAGCTCCTAGGGCTGCTTGGGGCCAGCGAGACGGAGTGGCGGGGGCTTCGGGCGACGGGGGTGAGGATCAACGAGGCGAAGGTCGAGCAGCTGATCGCCGAGCGCGCGGCGGCGCGAGCCGCACGTCAATTCGCCGAGGCCGACCGGCTCCGCGGCGAGCTCGACGCGATGGGTGTAGTGCTGAAAGACGGCCCGGAAGGCACGACGTGGGAGGTGAGGCGATGAGCGATTTCCGCATGACCGGCGGGTGCCAGTGCGGCGCGGTGCGCTATGCGCTGCTTGAGCAACCGGACAATCCGCATATCTGTCATTGCCGCATGTGCCAGAAGGCATTCGGATCGTTCTTTGCGCCGCTCACCGGCGTGCCGCTCGACAAGTTCGAGATCACGCGTGGGAAGATGGCGACCTTCATGAGCTCCGACCTAGTCGAGCGCGGGTTCTGCCGCGACTGCGGGACGCCGCTCTCATTCCGCTTCGTCGACAGCGACCGCATCTCGGTCTCGATCGGCTCGCTTGACGAGCCGGAGAAGGTCGAGCCCGAGCATCAGTTCGGCAACGAGGCGCGGCTCTCGTGGTTTGCCAAGTTGCCGAACCTACCCGGCAGTGAGACGACGACCGAGACCGATACGCCTAAGCGTGCCGCCGACATTGCTGCTTCGAACCATCAGCATCCGGATCACGACACGGCGGTCTGGCCGCCGAAGGGAGCCTGAGCCGTGGCCGAAACGCGTCTTTCCGGCGGTTGCCAGTGCGGCGCGGTGCGCTATGCGCTTCTTACGCAGCCGGAAAATCCGCACATCTGCCATTGCCGCATGTGCCAGAAGGCATTCGGCTCCTATTTCGCGCCACTTGCCGGGGTGACGCTCGACGAGTTCGAGATCACCCGCGGGACGCTCGCGAAGTTCAAGAGCTCCGATCCCGTTGAGCGGGGCTTTTGCCGCGATTGCGGCACGCCTCTGACTATCCATACGCTTGGCGAAGACCGCATCTTCATCTCGCTCGGCTCGCTCGACGCGCCGGAGAAGGTTGCGCCGAAAATCCAGTACGGGATCGAGCGGCGCATGCCATGGTTCGGCACGCTCGCGGGCCTGCCGGGCGACAAGACCACTGAAGAGGAAGATCCGGAGCTAACGGCGAAGATCGCCGCGGCCAACCATCAGCATCCCGACCACGACACCAAAGTGTGGCCGCCCCAAGGAGCGGGGCGATGACTAAGGAACGCCTCTATCTGTTCGACACGACGTTGCGCGACGGCCAGCAAACACCGGGCATCGACTTCTCGGTCGAAGACAAGATCCTCGTCGCCAGCCTGCTCGACCAACTTGGCATCGACTATGTCGAGGGCGGCTATCCGGGCGCGAACCCGACCGACACGGCGTTCTTCGCGGAGAAGCGGACACGCCGCGCGAAGTTCACCGCCTTCGGCATGGTGAAGCGGGCCGGGCGCTCCGTCTCCAATGATCCGGGGCTGCAGGACCTTCTGCGCGCCAACGCCGACGCGATATGCTTTGTGGCGAAGGCGTGGGACTTTCACGTCAAGCTCGCGCTCAACTCGACTAACGAGGAGGTGCTGGAGTCGGTCGCGCAGTCGGTGGCCGCATCGGTCGCGGCTGGGCGTGAGACGCTGCTCGACTGCGAGCACTTCTTTGACGGCTACAAGGCGAACCGCGACTACGCGCTCTCCTGCGTCGAGACTGCGCTTTCCTCCGGTGCGCGCTGGGTGGTGCTGTGCGACACCAACGGTGGCACGCTTCCCGATGAGGTGGGGGAGATTGTCGCCGATGTCGTCGCGCGCTTCGGCGGCGAAAAGATCGGCATCCATGCGCACAACGACACGGGGCAGGCGGTGGCGAACTCGCTTGCCGCGGTCCGCGCCGGCGTGCGCCAAATTCAAGGCACGCTGAACGGCATCGGCGAGCGCTGCGGCAATGCCGATCTCGTCTCCATCATCCCGACACTGATGCTGAAGCCGGGTTTCGCCAAGCGCTTCGAGACCGGCATCTCGGCGGAGAAGCTCACCGAGCTCACGCAGGTCTCGCGCGCCTTCGACGAGATTCTGAACCGCGCGCCGAACCGGCAGGCGCCCTATGTCGGCGCCTCGGCGTTCTCGACGAAGGCCGGCATCCATGCCTCCGCGCTCGTGAAGGCACCCGAGACCTATGAGCATGTGAAGCCGGAGGCGGTCGGCAACAGCCGTCGGCTCTTGGTCTCCGACCAATCGGGGCGCTCGAACCTGGTCGCGGAGCTTGAGCGCTTCGGCATCGCTTTCGACCGCGCCGACCCACGCCTCGACGGGCTCCTCTCGGAGATCAAGGAGCGCGAGTCGCAGGGCTACGCTTATGAGGGCGCCGACGCTTCGTTGGAGCTTCTGGCGCGGCGGCGGCTCGGCACGCTCACGGATTTCTTCAAGGTCGAAGGCTTCCGCGTGAACGTCGAGCGGCGCTTCGACGCCAACGGAAAGCTGAAGACGGTCGCGGAAGCGGTGGTCAAGGTCGATGTCAACGGCGACAAGCGCATGTCGGTGGCGGAAGGCAACGGCCCGGTCAACGCGCTCGACGTGGCGCTCAGGAAGGACCTCGGCGAGCTCAATCCGTGGATCGATGACCTGGAGCTGGTGGACTACAAGGTCCGTATCCTGAACGGCGGCACAGAGGCGGTGACACGCGTCTTGATCGAGAGCCGGGACGGGGAGGGGAACCGCTGGCTCACCGTTGGCGTCTCGTCGAACATCATCGACGCCTCCTTCGAGGCGCTGCTCGATGCGGTCAACTACAAGCTTGTCAGGTCGCTCTCAGCGCCGGCGCGCTCGGCGGCGGAGTAGCGATCACATCTGCCCGAGCGGGGCAGCGGCTTCGAGCTCCGGACGCGTGCGTGCGGCGAGCGTCCGCTCCAGCATCGGCAGGATGTCCTCCGCGCGATCAGCGACGACGCACGAGACTTCCAGCTCGGAGCGGATGAAGCCAACGCGCCGCATTTCGTCGAGGAGGCGGATGAGCGGGTTCCAGAAACCTTCGACATTGGCGAGAAGCACCGGCTTCTCGTGACGGCCGAGCTGCGCCCAGGTGAGCTGCTCGACCAGCTCCTCCAACGTGCCAACGCCGCCCGGAAGCGCCGCGAAGGCGTCGGCGTTCTCGAACATCAGCCTTTTGCGCTGGTGCATGTCGTCCGTGACGATCAGCTCGGTCAGGTCCGACATCGGGCGCTCGCGGCTCTGCAGGAAGCGGGGAATGATACCGGTGACGGCGCCGCCTCCGTCGAGGACGGCGCGGGCGACCGTTCCCATAAGGCCGACTGAGCCGCCGCCGTAGACCAGGCGGATGCCGGATTCCGCCATGGCCTGGCCGAGGCTGCGGGCGGCTTTTTCATAGGCGGGATGGGTTCCGAGCCCCGATCCGCAATAAACACAAAGGCTTTTCAGACTAGGCATGAATTGGACCGTCGCATCGCCCCGCCGGGTAATCAAGCGGAAGCCACCCCAGTTCCGCCGGCCTTGAGCGCCGGGGCCGGGCGGAATAGAACCAGTCCATGACATTTGATCAATTCTAGCAAAATGGCCGAAAGCCGCTCAATTCCGCGCCCTCTCGTCGCTCTTACAGTCATCTTCGCCATCGTCATCGGCGTCGCTGCGGTTCTTCTTTACCGAGCCGATCTCCGGAACGTCCGCGATGCGATGCAGTCCGCGGCGCCTTCGACCGGGGCGCCGGGCGCAGCAGGGACCGCAGAAGCGCCCGCCGTGGCGCAGGAGCCCGCCACGCAGGCCGAAACGTCCGCTATGCAGGCGGAGGCGCCTTCTATGCAGGCCGAAGCGCCTTCCATGCAGGCGGAGGCGCCTGCGATGAGCGGTGAGGCTGCCGGCGGTATGGCGGCGGAGGCGCCTGTCGCTGCGGGCGAGCGGGTGGCGGCTGCCGTTGAGGCACCGATGTCCGGGCAAGCCGGGGGCACGGGGGCAGAGGGCGCCGCAACGTCGGGCGAGCAGAACGCCATGGCGGCGAATGGTCCCATTGCCAGCGAGGCGACGCCGCAGGTGCCTCAGGAAGGCGCCGCAGACGGTGGGCAGGTGGCTGCCGCACAGTCGCCCGTGACGAGTGATGTTGCGTCGGCAGGGGCAGCCGCAATGGCGTCCGCCGACCAGGCCGCCGCCGGGGCGGTGCCGCTAGCGGCGGGCGAAGCCGTTGGCGGGGCGCCTCAAGGCACCATGGCAACGGGCGAGCAAAACGTCGCTGCGGCAGAGGCGCCTTCGACGGGCGAGGTGTCAGGTGCGGCACCCCTTGCGCCGTCCGGCGAAGCTGCTGGCGAGGTCGCCGGCGCGGCTGGGTCCGCCGCCGTCACTGCGGCCGAAGCGACGGCGGAGGAACCCCAGCAGCGCGTAGTGATCGGTCAGGTCGAGGCAAGCGCAGCGGCTGCCGGTTCCGCCGCGACGGGCGCAGCGGATATCGGAAACAGCGTTGTTGTCACCGCGGACGAAGGGCCGGCCGGCGGCCTATCCGTCTCTGCCGAAGCAGCGCCCCGCGCGCTCGATCCAAGCAAGGTTACAATCAAGGCGGCTGAAGCCGAGGCGGGAACGCTCTATGTCGCCGGCGACGCACCTCCCGGCACACTTGTCCGCGTCTATGCGAACGAACAGTTCGTCGGCCAGACCCGCACCGGTCAGGAAGGTACGTGGCTGATCGAGGCGGCGCGGGAGGTGCCGATCGGCGAGGTGGTGTTCCGCGTCGAGGCCGTGCCGGAATCTGACGAGACCCCGGTCGTCCAGGCCTCGGCGCCTTTCATGCGCTACGCCGACGGGGTGGTGCTCGAGCCGGTGGTGTCGGCCAGCGCGAGCGAGCAGTCGCTGGTGTCGGAAGCCTCGCTGCCGCGGCCGACCTACGTGATCATCCGGCGCGGAGACAGTCTCTGGCGGATCGCGCGGCGCAACTATGGACGCGGCGTCAAATACGAGGCGATCTTCGCGGCGAACCGCGACAGCATCGACAACCCGCATTGGATCTTCCCGGGGCAGGTCTTCATCATCCCGACAAGCGATCGCTCCTGGGCCACGGACTGAGGCGTCACGGTACGGGCTGACCGGCGGCGATTGCATTCATCGTCAATCGGCGATAAACGATGGTGGCGAGCGCTCTCGCCGCATCGTCGCGGCTGGCTCGGACGCGAAAGGGACAGTCGTGGAGAACGTCGACGCCGCCGCCGAACGGCTGAAGGCGCTTGGGCATCCGGTACGTTTAGCGATCGTGCGGGCGCTCGCCGAGCGCAGCGCCTGCTGCTGCGCGGACGTCTGCAGCCGCCTGCCGCTCGCGCAATCGACCGTGTCGCAGCATCTGAAAGTGCTGAAGGAGGCAGGTCTTGTGAGCTTCCGCCGCGACGGCGTGCGCTCGAGCTACGTGTTGAACCCCGCCGCCTTCGCTGAGCTCCGCACCGACCTTGAGGACATCACCGCGCTTCTGTCGCCCGTCGGATTGGGTGCATCGAAGGCTGAGGCCAAGCAATGACCGACGCGACAGCCGGGCCGAAGGTGACGGCGGACAAGGGCCGCACGTTTTCGACGATCTTCCATCTGTGGCCCTACATGTGGCCGTCCGATCGTCCCGATCTCAAGATGCGGGTGGCGATCGCCTTCACCGCGCTTGTCGTGGCGAAGGTGGTCACGGTGCTCGTCCCCTATTCCTACAAGTGGGCAACGGACGCACTAACCGGAGAGGGCGGGCCACCGGCCTACCTACCGCTCATCGTTGCGGGACCGGTGGCGCTCGTCCTTGCCTACAATGTCGGGCGCATCGTCACGACGGGCTTCACGCAGCTTCGCGATGGGCTCTTCGCGCGCGTCGGCCTGCATGCGGTCAGACAGCTCGCCTACCGCACCTTCGTGCACCTGCACGAACTATCGCTGCGCTTCCACCTGGAGCGGCGGACCGGCGGCCTTTCTCGGATCATCGAGCGCGGCACGACGGGGATCGAGAATATCGTCCGGCACGTCATCCTGAACTCTGCGCCGACGGTAGTGGAGTTTGCGCTGACGGCGGGCATCGTCTGGCACCAGTTCGGCTTTTCCTACGTCGTCGTCATCGCGGTGACGGTCGCGCTCTATGTCTGGTTCACGATCCGCGCGAGCGATTGGCGCATCTCCATCCGGCGCGAGATGAACGATTCCGACACCGACGCCCATTCCAAGGCGATCGAACTCGCTCCTGAACTACGAGACGGTCAAATATTTCGGCAACGAGCAGCGCGAGGCCGGGCGCTTCGACCGGGCTATGGCGCGATATGAACGGGCGGCGGTGAAGACGTGGACGTCACTTGCCATGCTGAACGTCGGGCAGGGGGCGATCTTCGGCACGGGCATGGCGATCTGCATGGTCATGTCGGCGCGCGGGATCATGGCCGGCAAGCAAACGATCGGCGACTTCGTGCTGATCAACGCGCTCCTCATGCAGCTCTCGATGCCCTTGAACTTCATCGGCTTCGTCTATCGCGAGATTGTGCAGGGGCTCGCCGACATCGAGGCGATGTTCCGACTCTTGGAAGTCCCGGCCGAAGTAAAGGACAAGCGCGACGCGCCCCCGCTCGCCGTGGCAGAGGGCGTGATCCGCTTCGAGGACGTGCACTTCGCCTACGAGCCCTCGCGCCAGATCCTGAGGGGCATCACCTTCGAGGTGCCGGCCAATGCGAAGGTCGCGATCGTGGGGCCGTCGGGTGCGGGCAAGTCCACGCTCTCGCGGCTTCTCTTCCGCTTCTACGACGTCACGAGCGGCAGGATCACGATCGACGGTCAGGACATCCGCGACGTGTCGCAGGAGAGCCTGCGTGCGGCGATCGGCATCGTCCCGCAGGACACCGTGCTCTTCAACGACACGATCGGTTACAACATTCGTTACGGACGGTGGGACGCCTCCGAGGCGGAAGTGCGTGAAGCGGCGCGCATGGCGCAGGTGGCGCGCTTCATTGAGCGGCTCCCGAAGGGCTATGACACGCAAGTCGGGGAGCGCGGGCTGAAGCTCTCCGGTGGAGAGAAACAGCGCGTCGCGATCGCCCGCACTATCCTCAAGGCTCCGCCGATCCTGGTTCTCGACGAGGCAACCTCGGCGCTCGATACGGCGACTGAGCGGGAGATCCAGGCGGCGCTCGAAGAGGTCTCGCAGAACCGCACCGCGCTCGTCATAGCGCATCGGCTTTCGACCGTGGTGGACGCCGACCGGATCATCGTGCTGGAGGACGGCGCCATCGCCGAGCAAGGCACGCACGGCGAGCTTCTTGCCCATCGCGGCCTCTACGCCGCCATGTGGGAGCGCCAGCGCGAGGCGGACGAGATCGCGGAGCGCCTGCGCCGGACGCGCGAAGAGGCGCGCGGGTTCTTCCCGGACGATCGGGCCGCCGAGCGTGCATCGGAGGAGAAGCGGCGGGTCCTGAAAATCCCGGTGTGAGGGGACCGGGGGACGGCTTCCCCGCGCACTCCGCATTGTCTATGAGCGCCGGATGCTCCGCTCTATCCGCTCCGCCATCCCGAACGTTCACCGCGAGGGTTGGCCTTTCATAGCAGCTACGCTGGCGCTGGCCCTGGTCTTCGCCTTCCTGATCAAGCTGCTTTCCTGGCTTTTCCTGATCCTGGCCGGCTGGATGGTGGTCTTCTTCCGCGACCCCGTCCGCGTCGTGCCGGTTGCGCCGGGGCTTGTGGTCAGCCCGGCGGACGGGCGGGTGGAGCCCGTCGTCAGCGCCGCGCCGCCGCCCGAGCTGGGCCTTGGCGAAGAGCCACGGACGCGCGTCTCGATCTTCATGAGCGTGTTCGACTGCCACATCAACCGCGCGCCGGTCGCCGGCCGCATTGCGCGCATCGCCTATCGGATGGGCCAGTTCCTGAGCGCCGATCTCGACAAGGCGAGTGAGGCGAACGAGCGTAACGGCCTCGTGATCGAGGTCGAGGAAGGACTGACGCTCGGCGTCGTGCAGATCGCCGGGCTCGTCGCGCGACGGATCGTGTGTTGGAAGAGCAAGGAGGAAAGCGTCGAAGCCGGCGAACGGATCGGCATGATCCGCTTCGGATCGCGCGTCGACATCTATCTGCCCGAGGGTGCCACCGTCGTCGCCAATCCAGGGCAGCGCGCAGTGGCCGGCGAGACGATCGTCGCGCTACTTCCCGGCGCGGCCCTTGCGCCGCCATTTCCCGTCCGCAGCGACTGACGACACATGCCCGGCCTCTTTCCGCCTGTCGACCCGGAGGCGAAGCGCGGCAGGCCGCGGCGGCGATTGGTGCCGCTTACCGCAGTGCTCCCGAACCTTGTCACGTTGCTCGGGCTCTGCGCCGGGCTCACAGCGATCCGCATGGCGGTCGAGCATCGCTATGACCTCGCGGTCGCCGGCATCATCTTCGCCATCATCCTCGACGGCATTGACGGGCGCCTGGCGCGCTATTTCCGAGCTTCCTCCCGCTTCGGCGAACAACTCGAACTCGCTGGCAGACTTCGCGGATTTCGGGGTAGCGCCGGCGATCGTCGTCTTCGTGTGGCGGCTCGACGAGCTCTCCTCCTTCGGCTGGATCTGCGCGCTCGTTTTCGCCATCTGCACGGGGCTCCGGCTCGCCCAATTCAACGCGGCGCTTCTCGCCGAGGAGCCGCTGCCGGACTGGCACCGGGACTTCTTCGTCGGTGTGCCGGCCCCGGCTGGCGCCGGCCTCATCCTTCTGCCTTATTTCCTCCAGCGCACGTTTCTCGTTGATCTTCGCGCTGCCGCCGTATTGGTCGCCATCTACACGATCGTCATCGCGCTCCTGATGGTGAGCCGTCTGCCGACGCTCTCCGGCAAGCGCTTCGGGCAGCGCATTCCCCGCGAACGGGTGCTGCCGGTGCTCGTGGTCTGCGTGCTGCTCGTCGCGGTTTTCGCGAGCTATCCTTTCTCCTTCCTGGCGGCGGCGGGAATAGCCTACCTCGCGCACATCCCGCTCGCCTGGCGGGCGCACGCGCGGGCGAAGGCGAAGGCCGTGCATCCCCTCGAGCCGCCCGAGGAGGCGGATTAACCGCTCGAAGGGGCTTGAGGCCCGATTTTTCTCGAAAAATGGCTTCGGTTCACTTGCTGGATACTGTTCCTGTGCTAGCACAAGGGCGAGAGCGGGGCGCTCGGAGCTGAAGATGATCCCGAGCCTGATCCGGACGCTGGCAATCAGCGTCGCGGCTTTCGTTATCGTTCATGCCTCCGCGCATGCCGAGGACAAGCTTCACTTTGTCATTGTGACGCACGGGGCGGCGACCGACCGCTTCTGGTCCTCCGTCAAGGAGGGGGCAGATGCTGCGGCCAAGGAGGCGGGCGTCACGGTCACCTATCGGGCCCCGCCAACCTTCGACCTTGAGAAGATGGCTTCGCTGGCCGAGGCGGCGGTGAAGGAGAAGCCGGACGGGCTGGTGTTCTCGATCCCGAACGCCGACGCTCTGGCACCCGCGATCCACGCGGCCACCGCCGCGGGCATCCCGGTGATCACTATCAATTCAGGCTTCGACGTTAGCCATGCGCTCGGCGCGCTGCTCCATGTCGGGCAGAACGAATACGAGGCCGGACGCGTTGCCGGCGACACGATGCGCAGCCTCGGCGGCAAGAAGGCGATCTGCCTCAGTCACGAGGTGGGCAATGTGGGCCTCGACCTCCGCTGCAAGGGCTTCATCGACGGTTTCGCCGGTTCGGTGGAAGTCGTATCGGTCGATCCCGATCCGAAGAAGGCAGGGAAGTCGATCGCCGACAAGCTGGCGGAGGACGAGGATGTCGACACCATCCTTGCGCTCAGTGCGACAAGCGCCGGGGAGCCTGCCGTGGAAGCCGTCAAGGCGCTCGAAGGGCGCGTGGTGAGAATTGGCACCTTCGATGTGACCGACACCATGCTGAACGCGATCGCCGACGGCGCGGCATCATTCGCCATCGACCAGCAGCCGTTCCTTCAGGGCTATCTGCCGATCGAGTTTCTCGCGCTGCTGAAGCGCCACGGCGTCGTGCCGGTCTCCAATGTCAGCACGGGCCCGCGCCTCGTGACGTCGAGCGAGGCGAGGCGGCGTCTTGGGCGTCCAGACAGCGTCGGAGAGGACGGGGAGCCGACGGCGTCCGAGCCGATTTTGCCCGCGGCCAAGAGCGGCGGCTGAACGTCGCGCTCTCGCACCGAAGAACAGTCGGCTGCGGCATTGAATGTGACACAGAGATGAAGCCATGATTTCTTGTGCCGCAGGAAATCGAACGCAAGTTTCTCGTCGCGAACGACGGCTGGCGCGAGGGGGCAGACAAAGGCAGACGGCTGCGGCAGGCATACCTTGCCGCGACCGACCGGGCTGCTATTCGCGTCAGGATTGAAGACGACGTCGAGGCGGCACTCACCATCAAGAGCGCAAATCCCGGGCTCTCGCGCATCGAGTTCGAATATGCGCTGCCGCTTGGCGACGCCGAGACGCTGACCACGCTCCACCAGGGCAGCGTCCTTCAGAAGACACGCTTCCAGACTAAGCATGCAGGCCACGACTGGGAGATCGACGTCTATGACGGCGACAACGAGGGCCTCGTCATCGCCGAGGTGGAGCTTGAGAGCGAGGACGACCGAGGTGGAGCTCCCGACCTGGGTCGGGCGCGAGGTGACCGGCGAGCCGCGCTACTACGCTTCGTGGCTCGCGAGACAGCCTTATCGGACCTGGTCGAGTGGGACGGAAGCGAAGGGCTGACGATGGTGTGGCGGTTCGAGGAGGGCGAGGATCTGCGCCAAGCGTTCTGCCGCGTGGCTGGGGAGGAAATCGCCAGGGTGCGCGCCGGCCTTGCGGCGGAAGAAGCCGACCGCTCGAAGGCAATCCACATGGCCAGGCAGGGTTTCAAGCGCCTGCGCGCGTTGGCGCGGCTGGCGCGGCCGACGCTCCGGCGGCGCTTCGCCGCGGAAAACCGTCGGTGGCGCGACGCGGGGCGGCTCCTTTCCGGGTCGCGCGATCGAACCGTCCTGATGGAGAGCTTCGACAAACTCGTGACCAACGGCGGCGTCGATCTGCCCGCAAGCGCTATCCGATCGCTCCGCAACCGGATCCTGGAGGGAGCCGCCGTCCCGGCGCCGAGCGAGACGGACGCCAAGGTCGAACAGGTGATCGGCCTCATCGACAAGGCGGCCAAGGACTTCGCGACGCTCAACTGGCCGAAGAGCAGCGAGGCGCTCGTCGGCGGCTTCCATCGCAGCCAGCGCGAGCTACGGAAGAGCTGGAAGAAGGCGCGGAAGGAGGGCTCGCCGGAGGCGCTGCACGATTGGCGCAAGAGGGTTAAGGATCAGTCCGCGCAGCTGCGCCTCTTCCGCAATATCGTGCCGGACGCGCTCAAGGTGCTCCGGGAAGAGGCGAAGGAGACGGCGGAATATCTCGGCGAGGAGCACGATCTCTGGATGCTCTCCAGCCGGCTTTCGGAGATCACTGCCCCGCCGCGGAGGGCGCGGGACTTACTGCTCAAGGCGGTGGAGGAGCGGCGCGCCGTCTTGCGGCGCAAGGCGTTCGAACTCGGCGAGCGCTTTTCGTCGAACAACCCCAAGGCCTTCGCGCGCGAAGTCGGCGAGGCGTGGGAGGCCGCCTCGCCAACCCCTAGCAAGAAGCCGCGGCGAAAGAAGCCGCGTTCCGTGCAACCCGCGCCGGGAGGCGCATCTACTTCTCAAGCAGGGTGAACACGCCGTCCCAATCCTGCGGCGGCGGCTCCTGTTGAAGGGCTGCGATCCGCTCGGCGTAGAGATCGCAGAAGCCGTGCAGCGAAGGCGGCGCGGTCTTGCGCAGCGCAGCGAGGTCCCCGGCAGCTTCGGTGATTTTCGCCGCGCGGTAAGCCGCGATCACCCTGTCGTGCGCAGCTTTGAGCGCTTGGAACTCGGCAGACCGCGCATACGCCTCATCGCCGAGCAGTGTGTAGATCGCGAGGGGCTCGGCGCGCCCGACGACGCGGACGAGGTCGACTTCCAACATGGCGAGATCTGAGACATCGGACGCCGTGAATTCGGTGAGGAGGATCGAGAGCCCATATTGCTTGGTGAGGCTCTCCACCCGCGAGGCGACGTTCACGGAGTCGCCGATCGCGGAATAGCTGAACCGCTGCTCGGAGCCGAGATTGCCGACACAGCACGAGCCGGTGTTGAGACCGACGCCGATCTTGATCTCAGCCTGCTCTTCCCGGTTCAGCTCCTCCAGCGCCTTGAACATTCCGAGCGTCGCCAGGCACGCCTGGCGCGGGTGGTCGGTCGTTGCGAGCGGAGCGTTCCAGAACGCCATGATGGCGTCGCCGATATATTTGTCGATGGTCGCGCCCGACTGCAGAAGCACGTCGGTCATGGGCGTCAGAAAGCGGTTCAGAAGACTGGTGATCTCCTGCGGGTCCATCTTCTCGGAGAGAGAGGTGAAGCCGCGAATGTCGCTGAAGAGGATGGTAATCTCGCGTGTCTCGCCGCCGAGCGCCAGCGCGGCCGGATCCTCGGCGAGCCGCTCCACCATCGACGGCGCCAGGTAGAAGGCGAAGGCGCGGCGCACGAACTGGCGCTCGCGGTCGGTGAGAAGGAGGAGAAGCGCCGTGGTGACGATGTAGACGCTGAGCGCGGAGGCGCTCGGCAGGATCGGGTCGAGGACGAGATGGCCTCGCGCGAATGCGATCCACGATGTGGCCATCACCGCAGCGATGATAACAAGTGCGGCGAGGGCGCCGAGGAGGGGGCCGACGGTCAGCACCGCGGCAAGCAGGATCAGAGTCAGAAGGACGGCGAGCGCGATCTCGGCGCCCGGCGCCCAATCCGGCCGCGTGAGGAACTCGCCGCTCAGGATCTGGTCGATGATCTCCGCATGCACCTCAACTCCCGGCTGCGATGCGGCGCGCGGCGTCGCGACGAGGTCGCGAAGGCCAACCGCACTGGTGCCAATCAGGACGATGGAGCCGGCGATCTGGTCGGCATGCGTCGCTGCCTTTTCCGGATCGAGAAGCTCCGCGGCACGGATGCGTGGGACGCTCTTCAGGCCGGAGAAGTAGATGCGGAACTCGCTCGCGGGACCCGTCGGCACTTCGAAGTCGCCGACCTTGAGCGCGGTCATGGCCGGCCGGCCCGTGTCCACCTCGCCGCTTGCGCCCGTCGCACGGATCACGAAGGAGCTCGCGCCGAGCGCGGTTCGCAGCGCCTCGATCGAAAGCGCGGGGTAGATATTCTCATTGCTGCGGCCGAGGAGAGGGACGACCCGGACGATGCCATCCGGGCTCGGGGGGAAGCTGTAAAAGCCGAGCCCCGTCGCTGCCTCGTCGAGCTTCGGGAGGTTCGAGAGGCCACCACGGAAGTCGAGGAGATAGGTTTGCGGATCGGCGCCGGCGAATGCGAAGCCGGCCTTGGGCGGTGGAAGCGCTGCGTCGGTCTCGTTCGTCAGCACGAAGCCCGCGGTGACGGTGTTGCGGCTGAAAGATGCGGCGAGCAGGTCATCATTGTCGGTCAGGTTGGGAGGAAGGTCGACCTTGGCGCCGGCCTTTTCGAGCGTTGCGGCGGCAGTGCCGAGCGATGTCCGGTCCGGCTCGGAGAAGACGATATCGAAGGCGACAGTCGCGGCTCCGAGCTCGCCAAGCCGATCGACGATCTCCGCGATCTGCGAGCGTGGCCACGGCCACTGGCCGACCTCTCGCAGCGAGGCCTCGTCGACGTCGACGATGACAATCGGCGCGCCGGCCTCGGCGCGCGGTTTCAAGTTCTGGTAAAAGTCGAAAACGAGGGAGCTAAGCCGGTAAAGGATCGGGGATTCGCCGCCGAGCCCCATAAGGACGGCGAAGAGCGTGATCAGCCCCGCAAGCCCGACCTGAAGGCACTCGGCGCCGGTCGCGCCGTCGCGTCGCCGCTGATCTCATCGGAGAGGTGTCTCCGCCGCCGCCGGAAGGTAACCGAGCGGGCTGGTCGCCCGGAAAGTGCGCGGCGAACGCCCGATTTTCGTGTGTCGGCAGGATGTAACGCCAAAGCCCTTCGTCGAAGATCCGCGTCGTGGCCATGCGAGGTCTCGCGACAAGCATGCGCTCTTCAGCTATCAGTAACCTTAAGAACCGGTTACCGACATAGGAACAATTGTTGGGAACTAGGATCGCGGCCGCAGAGACGCTCGAGCGCCATCGGCGGGAGTGTGTGCGTAGCGAGGTGTGTCATGTTGCGTCGAGTAGCGACCCCAGGGGTATTCCTCGGGCTGTTTCTTGCGAGCGCCGTGGCAGCGGGATCTTCGGGGGCGGTCGAGCCAAGCGGAACGGCGATCAGAGTTGATCCGGCGGTCAACGCCACGGGCACCGGCGGCAAGCGCCTTCTCGAGCTTGAGGGCGCTGTTTTCGTGGGAGACGTGATCGTTGCCAGCCCGGTTGGGCTCGCACAGATCAAGTTCATCGACGACACGCGCATCGTAATCGGCCCGAACTCGCGCCTGAAGATCGACACCTTCGTGTTCAATCCGAACAACACGGCGAAGAAGGTCACGATCAGCGCGCTGCGCGGGACGTTCCGCTTCATCAGCGGCAAAAGCCCGCACGAGGCCTACACGATCCGCACTCCGACGATGACGATCGGCGTGCGCGGCACGATCCTCGACATCAGCGTGGGCAACAAGGACTCGAGCCTTGTCTTCCAGCAAGGCGGCGGAAGGGCCTGCGACAGCGGGGGACACTGCACCACGATCAGCAATCGCTGCGAGGTCTGGGTCGCGCCCCTCAACGGGCCGATCGGCCAGGCGTCCGGCATCGACCGGCAGCGCCGGCTCGCGGTCAACTTCCCGTTCCTCAACGATCAGTCGCGGCTCGCCATGGACTTCCAGGTCCACAACGCGGGCTGCAATCCAGCCGACGCACGGATCTTCGGCGACCCGAAGGATCCGCTCGACCATCAAGAGAGACACTCGGTCGAAGTGTCGTCTCCGCCGGAACCGCCAGCGGCTGCCGAACCACCAGCGGAGCCCGAACACAAGCATCACGAGCACCATGACCGAGAGCACCATGAGCACGGGCACCATAGGGACGGGCCACATGAGGATGGGCCGCACGAGGACGGGCCGGACGCTTAGGCGGCGCGCACGAGCCGAGGCGGCGCGATGAGCGGCGTCATTTCCATTTGCAACGCGTTTTCGCGGAAAGGTGGCTGGGGGACCTGGATTCGAACCAAGATCGACGGAGTCAGAAGTCCGCTGTTCTACCGTTGAACTATCCCCCAACGGGCCGGCGGCTTCCTAACACCGGCTGCCTGAAGGTTTCAAGCCGGGCCGGGCGACTGGGGTCTCGCGCCGGAAGCGCCGGGACGCTACACTATGCGGGCCTCCCAGCAGGACAATCATTCGATGGATGCCGTCCGAACTGCCGATCAGCCGGCGCCCCTTTCGCATGCGGAAGTTCGCACGATCATCTCCGGCGTCTTGCTGGCGATGTTCCTCGCTGCACTCGACCAGACTATCGTCGCGACGGCGCTCCCCACGATCGGCCGCGAGCTCCATAACGTCACCGATCTGCCGTGGGTGGTGACCGCCTACCTGCTTGCGGCAACGGCGGCGACCCCGCTCTACGGCAAGTTCAGCGACATACATGGCCGGCGCGTCACGATGCTCTTCGGCATCGCGACCTTCATGGTCGGCTCGCTGATCTGCGCGCTGGCACCCAACATGTTAGTCCTGATCGTCGCGCGTGGGCTGCAGGGGCTTGGCGGCGGCGGCCTCATCTCGCTCGCGCAGACCGTGGTCGCCGATGTTGCCGCGCCGCGCGAGCGCGGGCGCTACCAAGCCTATTTCGCTGCTGTCTTCACATCGTCGAGCCTGGCCGGACCTGTGCTCGGAGGCGTCATCGCCGAGCATCTCCACTGGTCCGTGATCTTCTGGATCAACCTGCCGCTCGGACTTCTCGCCTATGTCATCACGAGTCGGACGCTAAGACGCCTGCCGCGCAATGACCACTGGCATCGCCTCGATATGCTCGGCGCAGCGCTGATCACGGCGGCGAGCGTCACGCTGATGCTCGCGCTGAACTGGGGAGGCGTGCGCTACGCATGGACGTCGCCGCAGCTGCTTTCATTGTTCGTCGGGTCGCTCGTCCTTTGGGGGTTGTTCACCACGCGGCTTCTGACGGCGGAGGAGCCGCTCATTCCGCTGAGCGTTCTCAGGAACGGCGTCGTGCGCGCCGGTACGATCTCCTCGTGCTTCGGAATGGGCACGCTCATCGCGATGACCGTATTCATGCCGCTCTACTTCGAGGCGGTCATGGGGCTGACGGCCGGCCAATCGGGCCTCGCGCTCATTCCGCTCAGCGTAAGCGTCGTGCTCGGAGCGACGCTTGTCGGAAGGCGGCTCGCGCATGTCGTGCATTATAAGAGGCTGCCGCTCGTCGGCCTGCTGATCGCGACCGGCGGCTGCATCGCGCTCGCCTTGCTGGCAGGCTCCATATCGCTTTTCGCCCTCGACGCGACGCTTGCGCTAATCAGCATCGGGATGGGAACGTTGCTCCCGGTTACGACGGTTGCCGTGCAGAACGCCGTTGTGCCCCGAGAGCTCGGGACGACGACTGCCGCGATCGGGTTCTTCCGCCAACTCGGCGGCGCGCTGATGGTGGCGCTCTTCGGGGCGGTCGTCCTCGGCCTCGATGCGGGCCACGGCGTCGCTGTGCGGGAGGCGCTTCAAGTTGGCGCAAGCCCGGAGCAGACCGGCCGGTTCAGCGCAATGTTCCTGGTCGCGGCGGGCGGATATGCGCTCGCGTTCCTGTTCTTTCTCGGGATGGAGGAGCGCCCGCTCCGCGGCCGCGCCGGGCCGGCCGAATAGCCGTCAGGTACGGCGTTTGCTTCGCGGCGCTCGAAGGCCTATCCTGACTTCAACGCGAGGGCCGCGAAGCCCTCGAAAGCGAGCAGAACATGGTCAAGGGCACGGACTCGGATTCGAGTTCATTGCCCGGCTCAGGTGCGGACGCTGCGGAGCCTTACGCGTCGCTTGGCGATGCGCCATTTGCTTTGGCACAGGCTTCCGCGCCTGTCGTCTCTTCTCCCGCGATCTGGCGGCGGGAGGCGGGCGATAGCCGTCGGGCCGGAGACTATCGCGGCCGCCGCCGAAACGGGCGCGGACGCGAGCGCGGGCCGTTCTACGCGGCGCTCGATCTCGGCACAAACAATTGCAGGCTCCTCATCGCCGAGCCGGCGCGCGACAGTTTTCGCGTCGTCGATTCCTTCTCGCGCATCGTGCGGCTCGGCGAGGGTGTGGCGCAGAACGGCCGGCTTGCCGAGGGCGCGATGGAGCGCGCTATCGGAGCGCTCCACATCTGCGGGCAGAAGCTCAGCGAGCGACAGATCGCCGGCGCGCGGCTGATCGCGACACAAGCCTGTCGCATTGCCGAGAACGGGCTTGAGTTCCTGGATCGGGTTCGCGACGAAATCGGTCTCGACCTTGAGATCGTCGATCGCCGCACCGAGGCGCGGCTCGCGGCCGAGGGATGCTTCTCCCTCCTCGATCCGGCGGCGGAGGGCGCAGTTCTCTTCGATATCGGCGGTGGCTCGTCGGAGATCGTGTGGCTCGACCGGCGCAAGGCGCATCGCCGCGGCAGCCTGGTGCGTGCCTGGGTGTCGCTCCCGGTCGGCGTCGTCACACTCGCCGAACGGCATGGCGGGGTCGAGGTCGACGATCGTGTGTTCGAGGCGATGGTCGACGACGTGCGCTCCGAATTTCACCGCTTCCGCGCCCGCGACGCGCTGAAGGCCGCGATCGAGAGTCGCGCGTTCCATCTCCTCGGCACCTCCGGCACCGTCACCACGCTAGCCGGCGTACATCTCGAGTTGCCGCGCTACGACCGGCGGCAGGTTGACGGCCTCTGGATGGAAGACGGGGACATCGAGCGGATGATGACCAAGATCCGCGGCATGGACTACGAGGCGCGGCGGAGCAATCCCTGCATCGGACGGGAGCGCGCCGATCTGGTGCTCGCGGGCTGCGCGGTGTTCGAGGCGATCCGGCGCGAATGGCAATGCTCACGGTTGCGCGTCGCCGACCGCGGTCTGCGCGAGGGTATCCTCATGCAGCTGATGCGCGCTGACGGCTATCTCGGGGCGCAGGCCCGGCCGCGCTTTGAGGGCGCGCACGGGCAGTGAAGGCGCGCGGGGGCTCCGGCCAGAGAGAGCTGAAGACGCGGCTCAAGACCGCGCGCGGGCGCAAGCTCTCGTCACAGCGCTGGCTTGAGCGGCAGCTCAACGACCCCTACGTCGCGCGTTCCAAGCGCGAAGGCTATCGCTCGCGCGCTGCCTACAAGCTTGCCGAGATCGACGAGCGCTTCGGCGTCTTGAAGTCAGGACAGCGGGTCGTCGATCTGGGCGCCGCACCGGGTGGCTGGTCGCAGGTGGCGGCCGAGCGGATCGGCTCGACCGACGAGGCTCCGCGCGTCGTGGCGATCGACATCCTCGGCATGGACGCGCTGCCGGGCGTCGTCGTGCTGCAGAAGGATTTCCTAGACGCCGATGCGCCGGATCTTATCCGCGGGGCGCTCGGCGGCACGAAAGTGGACGTTGTGCTTTCCGATATGGCCGCGCCGACGACGGGACATCGCGCCACCGATCACCTCAGGATCGTCGCGCTCTGCGACGCGGCCGCCGATTTCGCCCGAGACGTGCTGAAGCCCGGCGGTGCTTTCCTCGCGAAGGTCTTCCGCGGCGGCACCGAGGGCAAGCTCCTTGCGGATCTGAAACGCGACTTCGCCAAGGTGCAGCACGTCAAGCCGCCGGCAAGCCGCTCAGACAGCCCGGAGCTCTACCTCCTCGCGACGGGGTTTCGTGGCGGCTCCGATTAGCCGCGCTCGCGCATCACCGTGACGGCGTCAGGAGCCGGCAGGCGGCCCGACATCTCGTCGCCGGCGTTACGCGCCAGGCGCAGGAACGGCACGACGGCAATGGCCGCGAAGAAGCCGACTAGGATGAACGCGGGTGCAAAGGCGCTGGCCTGAAGGCCGCCGCCGCTCAACTCGGCCGTCAGCTCCAGTGTGATCGCGCCGACGGAGATGCCGACGGAAAGCGATAATTGCTGCGCCACGCTCGTCAGCGTCGTTGCCCCGCTCATTCGCTCCTGCGGCACGTCGGCGTAGCTCAGCGCGTTGATGCTGGTGAATTGCAGCGAGCGGAAGAAGCCGCCGATGAGAACAAGCGCCACGATCAGCGCGGTCGGCGTCGTTGGCGTGAAAACGGCAGGCAGCGCGACGAAGATGCCCGCGATCATGGCGTTCCACGTCAGCACGTTACGGAAGCCCAAGCGCCTCAGGATCGGCTGGGCCGTGAACTTCATCACCAGCGCGCCGAGCGCCGATGCGAACGTGATCGAGCCCGACTGGAAGGGCGACATGCCGAAGCCGACCTGCAGCAGCAGCGGCAGCAGGAAGGGCGTCGCCCCGACGCCAAGGCGGAAGAGAAGCGCACCGATGATGCAGGTTGCGAAGGTCGGGATGCGGAAGAGCGAAAGATCGAGGATCGGGTTTTTCGACTCGGCGACTATGGACGACGTAGCCGGCAAGGAGCGCGGCGCCGCCGACGAGCAGCGTGATCGTCACGCTCTTCGGGAGCAGCCCGAGCCCCAGCGCGGTCGAGCCAGACATGAAGCCGGCGAGGCCGAGAGCTGAGAGAACGAAGCCGCGTGTGTCGAAGCGTGTGCGGGCGTCACCGTGGAGGTTGGGAACGAACAGCGTGGCGAGGATGAGCCCGAGAACGCCGACCGGGATGTTGATCCAGAAGATCCAACGCCACTCGAAATAGGTGGTGATGAAGCCGCCGACAGGCGGGCCGACCACAGGGCCGATCAGGGCGGGAATCGTCAGCCAGGCGAGCGAGCCGACAAGCTCGCGCTTGTGCACGGACTTCAGGATCACGAGGCGCCCGACCGGGACCATCATGGCGCCACCGATCCCTTGGATGACGCGCGCACCGACCAAAGTGGCGATCGAGCCGGAGAAGCCGCAAAGAATCGAGCCGATGGTGAAAATTGCGATGGCCGCGCGGAAGACGTTCCGCGCGCCATGCTTGTCGGCGAGCCAGCCGGACGCCGGCAGGAAGACCGCGATGGCCAGAAGATAGGAGGTCAGCGCCAGCTTCAGGTGAATGGGGCTCTCGTCGAAATCCGCCGCGATCGCCGGGAGTGCTGTGGAGAGCACCGTGGAATCGAGGTTCTCCATGAAGAGCGCGCAGGCGACGATCAGCGGCAGGAGGATTCGGTCGGGCAAGGGAGCGCGGGGGTGGTGAAAGAGGTGGAATACGGAGAACCGCTCCCCTAGCACGCGCCGGCGGCTCGCGCCATATGGCCCATGGACACTTTGTCCGAATTTCCGCTTCTTGCGGGGGTGACGCGGGATTTCGCCCGGACCGGCGCGCGGAGCCTTCCACAGAGCGCGGACATCGTGGTAGTGAGCCGCGCCAATCCTGAAGCCGATTCTTTCCTGCGCAGCCGGCCCGGCCTGCGATCGGCTCCTTATTTCTGGAGGCTTGGCATGGCCCGCATCGTCGACGTCGTCACCGGCCGCGAGGCGCTCACATTCGATGATGTGCTGCTGAAGCCCGGGCGTTCCGAGGTGCTTCCGGGCGAGACCGATATCGCGACGAGGTTGACTCGCTCGATCAATCTCAACCTTCCCATCCTCTCCGCAGCGATGGACACTGTGACGGAATCGCGGCTCGCGATCGCCATGGCGCAAGCAGGCGGTATCGGCGTCATCCACCGCAACCTCGATACGGACGCGCAAGCCGAAGAAGTTCGCCAGGTGAAAAAGTTTGAATCCGGCATGGTCGTGAACCCGGTGGTGATCGGTCCCGACGCAACGCTCGCCGACGCGCTGGCGCTGATGGAGGCCTATCGCATCTCCGGCATCCCGGTCGTCGAAGGCGCCGGCGCAGGCGGGCTGGTCGTCGGCAAGCTGGTCGGCATCCTAACCAACCGCGACGTGCGCTTCGCCTCCGACCCGACGCAACGCGTCGCCGAGCTCATGACCCATGAGCGGCTGATCAAGGTGGCGGAGAACGTCAGTCAGCAGGAAGCGAAGCGGCTCTTGCACCAGTACCCGTATCGAGAAGCTTCTCGTCGTCGACAACGACGACAACTGTATCGGCCTTGTCACGGTGAAAGACATCGAGAAGGCGCAGCTCAATCCGTTCGCCTCGAAGGACGATCAGGGGAGGCTCAGGGTCGCAGCGGCGACGACGGTCGGCGACGCCGGGCTTCACCGCACCGAGCGGCTGCTCGCAGCGGGCTGCGACGTGATCGTGGTCGACACGGCGCACGGTCATTCCGAGAAGGTGCTGGACGCGGTCGCCGCCGTGAAGCGCATGTCAAACGAGACCCAGGTCATCGCCGGCAATGTTGCAACCGGCGAGGCCGCACGCGCGCTGATCGACAAGGGCGCCGATGCGATCAAGGTCGGCATCGGACCAGGCTCGATCTGCACCACGCGGATCGTCGCCGGGGTGGGCGTGCCGCAGCTGACGGCGCTGATGGACACGGTTGCGGTCGCGGACAAGGCCTGCATCCCCATCATCGCCGACGGTGGCATCAAGTATTCCGGCGATCTCGCCAAGGCGCTCGCAGCCGGCGCATCCGTCGCGATGGTGGGCTCGCTTCTCGCCGGCACGGAGGAGAGCCCGGGCGAGGTCTATCTCTACCAGGGCCGCAGCTATAAATCCTACCGCGGCATGGGCTCGGTGGGCGCAATGGCGCGGGGCTCCGCCGACCGTTACTTCCAGGCCGAGATCCGCGACGCGCTGAAGCTCGTGCCGGAGGGGATCGAGGGCCAGGTGCCCTATAAGGGTCCGGCCGCTAACGTGCTGCATCAACTCCAGGGCGGGCTCCGCGCGGCGATGGGCTATGTCGGCGCAAAGACGCTCGCGGAATTTCGGCAGAAGGCGGAGTTCGTGCGCATCTCGGCGTCGGCCTGGCGCGAGAGCCACGCGCACGGCGTGACGATCACGCGCGAGAGCCCGAACTATCCCGGCACCACATGAGCGGGCCGCTCGCCTTCGTCTATCCGGTGATGGCGCAGATCCTGTGGTCACTCATCCTTGTCGTCTGGACGGGGCGGGCGCGGGCAGCGGCGCTTCGCGCGCGCAAGGTGCGGTTTGCCGAGATCGCGCTGGACGGCAACGCCTATCCGGACGACGTGCGCAAGATCTCGAACAACATGCAGAACCAGTTCGAGACGCCGATTCTGTTCTACGTGCTTTGCGGCGTCGCCACCTTCGTCGGCGCGACGGGTCTGCTGATGGTCCTGCTCGCCTGGGCCTACTTTGCCACGCGCGTCGCGCACACCGCGATCCACACGACGAACAACCGCGTGCCGCGACGGTTCTATTCGTTCCTCGCCGGCGTGATCATCCTGTTCGCGATGTGGATCGGAATCGCGCTGCATCTTGCGAGTGCGTGAGGCTGTGGCTCGACTCTGATGCGCCTTCCGGGACAGATCGCCGCGGCGATCGAGGTTCTTGCCGAAATCGACTCCCGTCATCGGCCGGCGGCGGAAGCGCTCAAGGATTGGGGGTTGTCGCATCGCTTCGCCGGCTCGGGCGACCGCGCGTCGATCGGCAATCTCGTCTACGACGCGCTCCGGAAGCGGTCGTCGCTTGCCTGGCGCATGGGCGGCGACACGCCGTGGCATCTTGCGCTCGGCGTCGCGATTTTCGAGTGGGGCGAGATGCCGGCCGCGCTTAACGCGGCTTTCGCCGAGGATCGCCATGCGCCGACGCAGATTCCCGAGACCTTCGCCGCGGATCTTTCCAATGCACCGGACCACATCAGGGCCGACATTCCTGAGTGGCTCGCGCCGCATCTCGCCACCGTCCTCGGCGATGGCCTCGTTGCCGAGGGGCAGGCGCTCGCTGGACGCCCGCCGCTCGACATCAGAGTCAACACGCTGAAAGCAGATCGAGAGAAGGTCGCACACCGACTTGCGCGCCTCGGCGTTGAGCCGACGCCCTTCTCTCCAGTCGGACTGCGAATTGCACCGAGTTCCGGCGCGCGCCGGCATCCGAACGTGCAAGCCGAGGAAGCGTTTCAGCGCGGTCGCTTTGAGGTGCAGGACGAGGGGAGCCAGCTCTGCGCACTCCTTGTCGGCGCGCAACCCGGTGAGCAGGTCCTCGACCTCTGCGCTGGCGCCGGCGGCAAGACGCTGGCACTCGCCGCTGCCATGGAGAACCGCGGGCAGATCTATGCGACCGATTTCGACAAGAGCCGGCTTGCGCCAATCTTCGAGCGGCTGCGGCGCGCTGGCGCCCGCAACGTCCAGGTTCGCCCGCCCGAGCCGGCCGCCCTCGACGATCTCGCAGGCCAGATGGACCGCGTGCTCATCGACGCGCCGTGCACGGGCACGGGGATATGGCGGCGACGACCGGATGCGAAGTGGCGCGTGACGCCCGAGGCGCTTGCGAAGCGGGTGGCCGAGCAGGATGCGGTGCTCGTGGAGGCGGCGCGGTTCGTGAAACCCGGCGGCCTTCTTGTTTACGTGACCTGCTCACTTCTGCCGCAGGAGAACGGCGAGCGCGTCGCCGTCTTTCTTGCTGCAAACCGGGGCTTTAGCGCCCGCTCGTTGACGCAGGCGTGGAGCTTCGCGCTGCCCGGCGTTGCGCCGCCTGCTGAATCGCTTGGCGAGAGCTCGCTTCTCCTCACGCCGCGGCGCTCTGCAACCGACGGATTCTTCCTCGCTATGCTCGCGCGGGAGTAACGCCCTTTCGCATTGCAAGGTGATCAGCGGCGCGCCACATGCAGCGCGAGACGCGAGAGATCCTGGAGGGAGACCGAATGGCCCACAAGCAGACCAAGCCCATCGAGCTCTATTATTGGCCGACGCCAAACGGCTGGAAGATCAACATCTTCCTGGAAGAAGCCGGCGTCCCATACGAGATCAAATACGTGAACATCGGGAAGGGCGAACAGTTCGAGCCGTCGTTCCTGGCCATCGCGCCGAACAACCGCATGCCAGCGATCATCGATCCCGAAGGGCCGGACGGGGAGCCGATCTCGGTCTTCGAATCCGCGGCGATCCTGATCTATCTCGGCCGCAAGTTCGGTGTCTTCTATGGCACCGACGAGCGCAGCCGGGTCGCCGCCGAGGAATGGCTGATGTGGCAGGTCTCCAATGTCGGACCGGTCTTCGGCCACAACAATCACTTCCGTAACTACGCGCCTGAAAAGGCGCCCTACGCCATCAAGCGCTTCGGCGACGAGGCGCATCGGCTCTACGGGGTGATGAACAAGCGTCTTCAAGGCCGCAACTACATTGCGGGCGACTATTCGATCGCCGACATGGCGCTCATCGGCTGGATCAAGGGCTACGAGCGGCAAGGCATCGACATCGCCGAGTTCCCCAACATCAAGGCATGGATCGACCGCATGCTGGCGCGTCCGGCGGTGGCGAAGGCGATCGAGATGCGGCGCGATCCACCTGTCGACCTGTCGAAGGACAAGGAGGCGCAGAAGATCCTGTTCGGCCAGCGCGCGAGCTGAACACTTGCTGTGCGACGCAGCACCTGCGTCGCACAGCAGCTGATGCCTGATTGTCACTGTGGTGAAGCAAGCGTGAAGCGGGCGCGGATTCTCGCGATGAAGCGCGCGCGTAAAATATCAATCTTTCCAGTATCTTGGATCAAATCGTCGCCACGCCATCAACACTTCATAAACCATTGGGTCACGCTTCATTAAGCCTCCCTGTTAACGCTGGGCATTGGGGATCGGCCGAAGATCGCGGTGCGAACGACGGACCGAACCGTCGAGCATTAGGGATCGGGGTCAATGAACTTGCAAATCGAGACGGGCGGCATTCACGAAGTGCCGCATAACTTCTTCGAACTTGGGCTGGCTTATTCAACCGGGCGTGAGGGGCGGATCGATCTCGTCGAGGCGCACAAGTGGTTCAACATCGCTGCGGCGCGGGGCGATAGGGTGGCGGCGCAGCATCGCGAGGAACTCGCGAGCGAGATGAGCCGCGAGGAGATCGCGGCGGCGCTCAGGGCAGCACGCGAGTGGATCTCGGGCCGCTGATACCGATCTAGCCCATCGCCTCCGCGAGAAGTGAGCGATAGTCGTCGACGGTCGGCTGGCGGGGGTTGGTCGGCGTCGAGTGGTCGGCGAGCGCTCGCTCGACAACCCAAGGGAAGACGGATTCCGTGACGCCGAGCGCCGAGAGGCCGCTCGGGATGCCGAGGTCGACATTGAGCCGGTCGAGGGCGCCGGCGAGGTCGGCGCCCGCGGGCAAGCCGATCGCCGCCTTTAACCGTGCGATCTTGTCGCCGACGCTGGCGGCGTTGAAGCGCACGACAGCCGGCATGAGGATCGCATTCAACGTCCCATGGTGGAGCTTCAGGTCGGTGAGACCGCCGAGCGCGTGGCTCAGTGCATGGACGGCGCCGAGGCCCTTCTGAAACGACAGTCCGCCTTCGAGCGCGGCCATCATCATCTCAGTCCTCGCCTCAAGATCGTCACCCTTTGAATGGGCGCGGGCGATGTTGCGCCAAACCCGCCCCGCGCCATCGAGCGCAATGGCTTCCGCGGGCGGATTGAAGCGCGGCGACAGGAAGGTCTCGATGCAATGTGAGAGCGCGTCGAGTCCGGTCGCCGCTGTGAGGCGAGGGGGGAGGGCGAGCGTCAAATCCGGATCGCAGATTGCCCGCTTCGGAATCAGGTGCGGGCTGATGAAGCCGAGCTTGCGGCCGTCGTCGAGCGTGAGAAGTGCGGCGCGGCCGACCTCGGCGCCGGTTCCCGACGTAGTCGGCATCGCGATCATCGGCGCAACCGACGCGCCGATCCGCGTGACCCCGCCGTAGATCGCCGCGTAGTTTTCGAGCGGGCCCGAATGCGAGGCGAGGAGCGCCACGCCCTTAGCCAGGTCGATCGGCGATCCCCCACCGACCGCAACGATGCCGTCGCAGTCGCTTTCTCGGTAAGCTTCGAGCGCCGCCTTAACCGCTGCCTCGGTCGGGTTGGCCGGGACGTCGAGGAAGCGGGGCGCCTGCATCGGCTGCGTCGCTTCGTCGAGAATCCCCTCCGCCGCCACGCCGTTGTCGCTGACGATGAGCGGGCGGCTGATCCCGAGCTCCTTCAGGGCGCGCGGAAGCTCTTTTCGGGACCCGGGTCCAAACTCGATGGTCGTGAGGTAGAGGATCGTGCTCATGGCGACAGGGAGTCGACCTTCCCGAGCTCGAGCGCCCGGCACGAGAGGTGATGGGCCGATCAGGCGCTAAGGCCCAGTGCGCATGGCGGAGAGGATGGGATTCGAACCCACGAGACGCTTTTGACGTCTACTCCCTTAGCAGGGGAGCGCCTTCGACCACTCGGCCACCTCTCCGCCGCCGGAGATGCGGGGTTTGAGGGTGTCAGTCAATCCCTTGGGTCGCTCGGGCCAGGGATTCGCGGCTGGGAAACCGCTGCGGCTGGGAGATTCCCCTCGATCCTTCGTCAGCTCCCGGCAAGATCGCCGAGCGCGGCCTTCAGCGGTCCGAGATGTTTTTCGTAGCGCCGCCAACGCCCGACCGAGGTCTGGTAGATCGGCTGGCGAACCTGAACGCGGCTCGCCGTGTGGATCGGCTGATCCGATTGCTGGAAAGCCAAGCAGGCGGGATCCCACTCCAGGCCGATGAAGTCTATCAGCCGACGGGCGCCACTTTCGACGTCGTCGATCAGCGCCTCGTAGCTTGATTCCAGCATCGGAAGCGGGAGGATGCTCTGCCAGTGCGCCATCAGCGCCGCATATTCGCGATAGTAAGCGCCGAGCATCGCGAGGTCGGCGGTGTAGGGGTGAAGGGCCTGGTCCATTTGCGTGGTGACCAAGGAGACACAGTTGTCGAGCGGGTCGCGGCGGCAGTGAATGATCTTTGCGGCGGGAAAGAGCAGGGCGATCAGGCCGAGATGCAGGAAGTTGTGCGGCATCTTGTCGACAACCCGCGCGGCGGAACCTGAAACCGCATCGAGATCCAACAGATAGCCCTTTGCGAGATTGCGGATCTTGGCGGGCGAAAGTGCCGAGACCCTCTTGGCGTAGTCCTTCCCCGGTCGGCCGAAGCCGAGCGAACGAGTCGATCCGTGTCATCTTGCCGAGCTCGCCGGCGCCAGCCGCCAGTGGATGCGCTCGAGATGATCTGCTCGGTCAGCGTGGTGCCGGAGCGCGGCATGCCGACGACGAACACGGGCTTTTCACTGAGGTCGCCATGGTCTCTTGCGCGCTGCGAAAAAAGCCGGGGTGAACAGGGACCTGAGCGCCGAAAGCCGTGCCCTGTGCGCTTCCATGTCGAATTGGGCGGTAGAGAGCCTCTTCGCTTCGCTGAAATGGCGAAAGGCGTCGTCGGAACGTCCCGCGTCATCGGCAATCCGACCGGCCGCGTAGCGAAGGCCCGAGATATTCGAGCGCGCTCAGGCCGGGCTCTGTCAGCCGGCGTTCGATCTCCTTTGCCTCGGGGGAGTCGGGCGCGAGCTTCTCGCATGCCGCAAGGCCCGCCAGGGCCAGGCCTCGCGCGCCGCTCCAGCCGAGCGCCTTGCGGTAGAGAGTCCGCGCCGTCTCCAGCTCACCGAGGGAGACAAGAACGTCGGCATAGCCGAAGGTCGCCTGCTGATAATCGGGAAAGCGCGCCAGGACGTCCTCGTAGAGCCGCTTGGCCTCGGTCTCTTTGCCTTCGAAGGACCTCGCGTCTGCAAGGAAGCAGGTTGCTGCCGGATTGCCGGGGTCGAGATCCAAGGCCTTACGCAGATAGACTTCCGCCGGGGTCGAATCGCGCTTTTGCAACAAGGCATTGGCGAGATTTATGTAGATCGCAGGATCGGAGGATTTTGTCGCCAGCGCCCGCTTGAAGTGGCCGATCGCCGTGTCGACGTCGCCGATCGTGAGCGCCAGGGCGCCGAGGAAATGCAACGCGTCGGGCTGGTTCGGCTGACGCGCTAGCGCCTCGCTGTAGCAGGCTGCGGCTTTAGTGAAGTCACGCCCGCTCTGATGCTGCAGCCCCTGCCGCAGCAGCTCGGCGATCTCAGGTCGCGGGGCGCCCCCCCGTCCGCCGTTGGGGCGGGGTCCGCGAGTTCGGCCTTGGTAGATGGCGTGCCAAAGAAACCGTGAAGTCTGAAGACGATCGAGATGGAACTCGCGCATGTAACGACGGTTCCGCAATCGGCATAGTGTCGCCGATCGATCAAATTCGCGTAAGTAGCGCCCGAGAGGTCAGCTCGAGCGCCAGCGCGAGACGCAGGGGATCTTCGAGCGGTCGCACCGATCGGCGTATTTGCGCGCGATGTCCGTCACCTCCTGCATCAACCCGTTCGCCAGCGTGACCGGCTCGAGCCCCATCCGGAGGAATCGGTCGTTGGTGACGTGCAGGTCGTTTTCGCTCGCCTCGTTACGCGGATTGGGCAGGTATTCGATCGGCGTGCCGGTCATGCCGGAGATGATCCCGGCCAGGTCGCGCACCCGGTGGGTCTCAGTCATCTGGTTGAGAATATTCACTCTTTCGCCGCGCTGCGGCGGGTTCTCGATGGCGAGCTCGATGCAGCGGCAGGTGTCGCTGATATGGATGAAGGCGCGCGTCTGTCCGCCGGTGCCGTGCACGGTGAGCGGATAGCCGATAGCCGCCTGCATCAGAAAGCGGTTTAGCACCGTGCCGTAATCGCCGTCGTAGTCGAAGCGATTGACGAGGCGCTCATCCATCCGAGTCTCGGCGGTCTGCGTACCCCAGACGATCCCCTGATGGAGGTCGGTGATCTTCACGCCGTCGTTCTTGTTGTAGAAGTGGAAGAAGAGCTGATCCTGGGTCTTGGTCATGTGATAGATCGATCCAGGATTGAACGGATAGAGTATCTCCTGCTCGATCTGGTCACCGCCATCTGTACTGAGAAAGACCTTGAGATAACCCTCCGGTATCTTCATGCCGGCGCTGCCGTAGCCGTAAACACCCATCGTCCCGAGATGCACGAGATGGGTGTCGACCTTCGAACTCGACGATGGCGCAAAGGATGTCGTTGGTAGCGTTCAGGTTGTTGTTGACGGTGTAGCGCTTGTGCCACGACGACTTCATCGAGTAGGGCGCCGCGCGCTGCTCGGCAAAGTGGATGATCGCGTCGGGTTGTTCGTCGCGGATCTTTGTCAGCAGGCGATGGTAATTCTCGCCGACGGTGAAGCTCTCGAACCGGATCTCGTGACCGCTGACCTCGTTCCAGGCGCGCAAGCGCTCAGAAATCGGGCGAATCGGCGTGAGCGACTCAACCTCCAGCTCCACATCGATCTTCCGGCGCGAGAGGTTGTCGACGATCGTGACGTCATGACCCCGGCGGGAGAGATAAAGGCTCGTCGGCCAGCCGCAGAAGCCATCGCCGCCAAGCACAAGAATTCGCGCCATCCGCCCTCCAGAATGCCCATTTTCCGCGCGCTTCCAGGATGTCCGCCACGCCGCGTGCGCTAAATGCCCGCTCGGCACGACGAGGCGCAACAGGATGCGACTGGGACACGGATGCGCGGCGCCGTTCCTTGGAAGCGGGTGGAAACCGGGCTGCGGCGGTGATCCCTGCGGAGATTCGGAATCGCGTAGCCGGATAGGATGCTGCGAGCTTTGCGCGTGACTACGAACACCGTACGTAGCGTCATTCGGGTGTTAGCAGATGGTTCAGAAACGCCCGAATCTCAGCCCGGAAACCGGGGTTTTCGTGGCAATTCTGCAACATGAACTGGGGAAAGCTTTGCGGGGAGAAGCATCGCTGTTGCCTCGGCCATGCGGATGGATAGTGTCATTTCCAGGCAGCCGATCGGCGGCCGCTGTCTTTGGGCAGCACAAGGGGCGGGGGGCCCCGAATCGGGTGGCATAAGCCCAGTCGAAAGCGGATACCCCGGCTCAAGCAACTTGGACTGGAGGTCTAATATGAAACTCAAGAGCCTTCTCTTCGGCTCCGCGGCTGTGATCGCCGCCGGCACCGGGGCGCAGGCCGCCGACCTTCCGACCGTCGAGCCGGTCGAATATGTGCGGATCTGCGACGCTTTCGGGGCGGGATTTTACTACATTCCCGGCACGGATACCTGCCTACGGATTGCCGGCTACGTGCGTGTTGAGTCGCACTACGTCGACGGCGACCATGTGAACAGGTTTGGTGGTACCTTTAACGACGACAGCTTCAACAACTGGACCACTCGCGCTCGTGGCCATATCTCCGCCGACGCCCGCACGCAGACCGACTTCGGTCTCGTCCGTGCGTATTTCGCATATGACATGACCGTCGGTCCGTCTAACGGGGCTATCAACTACAGCTCGACTAATGCGGGGCTGGCTGCCGCCTACATCCAGATCAGCAACGACTGGGGTACCTATACGGCGGGTCATACCGGGTCGAACTTCGACTTCTTCTCCGGTTACGGTTACGGCACGCGGATTTCGCTGGATGACAACACGGGTGAGGCGACACAGTTTGCCTGGACGTTCGCTGGCGGGAATGGCTTCTCCCTCACGATTGCGGCTGAAGACCCGGCGACGATCGGTCGTCGAAAGGTGGGCCTTGCCTTGGGATTGTACGCCGGCCAGTCAGTCCCGGACGGCGTCGCCAACGTCCGTGTTGACCAGGGTTGGGGTTCCGCCCAAATCATGGGTGCTGTTCACAGCGTCCACACGCAGACCAACACTAAGCTGGGTTTCGCGGTTGGCGCTGGCTTCGAGCTGAAGATTCCGGGCGGCTGGAGCATCGGCACGCAGGGCGGCTACTCTGAGGGCGCGATCGGCTACCTGCACGGTGATCCGGGCGTCTTGGGCGATTTTAGCCTGACTAACAAGCTGACTAAATCTTGGAATGTCATGGCCGGCATCAGTGGTCCGCTGATCAATCCGAACCTGACGGCTTGGGTCGACGGGGGATTCATCCATGCTTCTAATTCCGGCACGATAGTCGGTACCGATAGACTATGACTTGTGGACGGTTCGTGCGGGCGCCAAATACAGCCCGGTTAGCGGCTTGGGCTTTGGTCCCGAGTTTGCTTACCAGAGCATGGACCATTCGCTTCCAAATGCCGATTGGAATGTGTGGGGCGTGATGTGGCGCCTTCAGCGCGACTTCTGATCCCGATCAGAACTTGAATACGAAGAGCCCGGTTTCGGCCGGGCTCTTTTTTGTGTGAGTGGCTGGTCTCGGCAGAAGAAGCGTCGCCGCCTCAGGCGATCGAGCTGGACCGGACCTGTTCAGCGAATGCCAGGATCCGTCCCAAGGTCATGCTGTCGCGCAGGAGTGGCGCGTGCCCCTGGCGTGGTACGACGAACGCGTCAAGCCGCGGGTGGCGCTTGACCATCTCGGCGACGGTCTGGGGGCTCAGGATATCGGAGAGCTCGCCGCGGATCGCCAGTACGGGCACGCGCGCCAAGCTCATGAACTGGGGCCAGAGAACGGGCGCCTTTTCGGAGACATGGATGTCGGCGATCGCCTTCCTTAGGTTCGGATCGAATTCCGGCGCCAATCCGCCACCCGCCGGGCCATAGTAGGCGGCGGCGACAGCGCGCCACTCTTCGGCCGGAAGACCGGGATATTGCGCTTCGCCTACCGCACGAACGGCGGCGATGGCCGCATCCCAACTGGCGACATTGCGCGTCTTCACCGTCAGATAGCCCCTGATGCGCACAAGTCCGCGGCCCTCGATAACGGGGCCGATGTCGTTCAGCACGACGCCGGCGACGAACGCCGGGCGAAGGACACCAAGGAGCATCGATAGGATTCCGCCGCGCGAGGTCCCGACGAGGATCGCCCGCTCGATGCCGAAGGCGGCCGCGGCGGCGAGCACATCCTGTGCCTCGACGATCGGCTTGTAGTTTCGCCAGTCCGGATCGTTGTCGGAGAGCCCGCGGCCGCGGTAGTCGACCGCGATCACGCGCCGTGGTGCGGTCGGGTGGCTCGCGAAGAATCGGCCGAGCCCGACGAAATCGCGCGAGTTCCGCGAGAGGCCGGGCAGGCAGAGGAGGGGGGGCCGATTGCGGTCGGGCGTGTCGAAGAAACGCGCAGCAAGCGACAGCCCGTCTTGAGAGCGAAAATACGCCACCCGACCGTCGCCGAGATCCGTCGAGCTCTCAGGTTCGGGAGAGCCGCCGTTCGGCTGCCGCACCTCAGCCTTGCGGGCCGCCACGCAACAAATCCCGGGTAAGAGAGAGCGGGTGGCCGGTGCGTGAGCGGTAAAGCTGCAAGTTCTCCATCACTTTCTGCACGTAGTCTCGCGTTTCGTCGAAAGGAATGCGCTCGATCCAATCGATCGGGTCCACGGCGCCGCCGCGCGGATCGCCGTAGTCGTGCACCCATTGCAGCGCGCGGCCGGGCCCTGCGTTGTAGCCGACGAAGGTCAAGATATAGGAGCGCTGCAGGCCGCCGAGCAGTTCGCCCAGATGATGCGCGCCGAGCGTGACGTTGTAGAGCGGGTCGGTCGTCAGCCGCTGCACGGAGAACGGAATGCTGGCGTTTCGCGCAGTAGCGCGCGCGGTTGCCGGCATGAGCTGCATCAAGCCACGCGCGCCGGCATTGCTGACGGCAGCATGATTGAAGGCGCTCTCCTGGCGCACGACCGCATAGACGAGCGCGCGATCGACGGCGGCTGGTGTGCGCAAATCGGCGGGCACTCCAAAGAACAGCGCCGGCAGGCAGGCGACCTTGAGGCCACGCTCCTCGGCGGTCGCGGCGGCCCGGATGCCTGCCTCCGGCCGACCGATCCGCCGCGCCAGTGTGGTCAGCAGCGCGACCTCGCCGGGCGTATCGACGGTCTCGCCGAGCCCGGCGAGGAACGGCCAAGCCATGTCGGCGTGCCCGCCCGCTGCCAGAAGTCGCACGACCTTCACCATGTCGCGGTTGGCAAAGCGGATGCGGTCGAGCGCCGACGGGCGAGGCATGCGCTCCAGGCCCGTGGTGGTGATGCCGAGCTTCTCGCGCGCGAGCTGGCCGTAGAACGTGCCGCCGAAGCGCGCCGCCTCGACGTAGTCGAGTTCGCGCGGCCGCGGGCCGATGCTGCGCTTCATGGGTCCGCCCGAGCCAATAAGATGCGCGCGACTGCGTGCGCGGCAAGGTGGCCAGCGTGTGAAGTTCGCGGAAATGCGGCTCGGCCAGGTTTGGATCGTGCAGGAATCGCAACGCGATCCAGCCGGCATGGAAGGCGGCTTCAACGCGGTCGCCTTCGCCGTCAGGGTGGGCTTCGGCGACGACGCGATAGGCAAGCTCCGGGGCGCCGCTGTCGAGGAGTGCGCGCGCCAAATCTCGCCGCTCCTCCCACCAGATGTCGCCGTCGCCCGAGAGCGCGAGGTTGGGGCGCGTCTCGAGCAGGAAGCGCGCCGCCTCGATCGGCTGATTTGAGCGCAGAAGCTGGTGAGTGCGGGCGAAGACGTAGAGCGGGTCGCCGAGAAAGCGCTTCGCGACGCCGCGAAGCTGTTGCGCTGCATCCTTCTTGCGGTCGAGCGCGGCGACGACGGCCCGGGCGAGATCGGCGTAGCCGGGGCCGACCAGGTCCGCCTGCGCGGCTGCATCGCGGGTCTGCTCGCGAAGCACGAGGCGACGGAAGCGGTAGATATGGTCGGCGCGGGTAAGCGTCGCCCCAAAGCGCGCCAGCATCGCCGCGGACTGCGTCGGCGAGAGCGACCAGGCCCGCCAAAGGTCGCGCACGATCGGCTCGGCCTCGGCGCTCCGGCCGGCATCGCGAAGGGCGGCGGCGAGCGAGAGCCGGCCGGCGACGGTTACCGGCTCAACCTGATTGTAGAAAGCGATCACCGGATCGCCGCTTGGCCCGAGTGCATGGAAAGCCTGCTCGGCACGAAGCTGAAGCCGCTCGGGCTCGGGCCAGCCGGGGTGCGTTGCGAGGACTTCGATGATTTCCGGTGCTGACATGCCGGAATCGGACTGGCGCGCAATCTGCCAATCGACGAGCGCCGCCACCATGGCGTTCTCATGCCCCGCGGCCAGGGCTCGCGCATCCGCGTAGCGACCGTCCTCAACGGCATCGAGCGCCGCGCGGATCTTGAAGTCGGGCTGGAAGCCGTAGAACTGCGCCGCGAGTAGGCGCGCCGTTTCCGCCGCGTCGAGTTCCGGGCGTGGGCGGGGCAGGGGCGCGCCCTCGGCGTTACTCTGCGCCGCCTGAGTTTCCTCCGCAGGCGTCTCGGCCGCATCAGCGGGGGCGGCTTCGGCGGCATTGTCCGCGGCCGCGTCAGCAGCCGGCGGGGCGGCGTTTCGGCGGCTTGCGTACTCTCGTCGGTCGGCGCACCGGGCTCGGGCGTGGCTGCCTGCTGAGCCTCCGCTTCCGGAGCGACGGCCGCATCGGCCGCGGCCTCATCCAGAGCCGGGCTATCGTCGACGGTCGGGCGCGGCCGCGGCATCGGAGCCGCGGCGGGGTCTGTAGCTGACGCCGTCTTGTCGGTTGTGGTTTCGGTCGGAGGCGTGGGCGATGCCTCGACAGGGCGCGGGCGCGGAAGGCGTGCCTCCATAGCCGGAGCCACAGTGGGCATGAGGCAGAGAGCGAGCGCCGCCGCGGCCAGGGCGGCGGGAAAGCGGAACCGGCCGGGCTGTTGGGGCGACATCACGGCTGAATCGACACCATCCGGAGATGACCTTAGCATGGCGTGGACATCCCCGCTTCCCCGGCGCCCGATCGGCTTGCTCTTGCGGCGGGCCGTCACTATCGTCGCGCGCGAAAGGACGAAGAGCCATGTTCAGAGGGTCGATCCCCGCGCTGGTCACGCCCATGCGCAACGGCTCCATCGACGAGGAAACGTTCCGCGCTTTCGTTGAATGGCAGATCGCCGAGGGGTCGCATGGGCTGGTCCCGGTTGGGACCACCGGCGAATCCCCGACGCTGTCGCATGAGGAACACCGCCGCGTCGTGGAGATTTGTGTCGAGGTCGCAGCGAAGCGCGTGCCGGTGATTGCGGGCGCCGGCTCAAATTCGACCAAAGAGGCGATCGACCTCGCAAAGCACGCCGAGCAGGCCGGCGCCGACGCAGTGCTCGTGGTCACACCCTACTACAACAAGCCAAATCAGCGCGGGCTCTACGCGCATTTCCGCGCGGTCGCCGCGGCGGTCGAGATTCCGCTCTTCATCTACAACATCCCCGGGCGCTCGATCGTGGACATGAGCCCGAAGACGATGGGCAAGCTCTTCCGCGACTGCAAGAACGTCGTTGGCGTAAAGGATGCCACCGCCAATCTCGCGCGCGCCAGCCTGCAGCGGCACCGGATGGGCGCGGAGTTCATCCAGCTTTCCGGTGAGGATGCGACGGCGCTCGGGTTCATGGCGCATGGCGGACACGGGTGCATATCGGTGACGGCGAACGTCGCGCCGAAGCTCTGCTCGGAGTTTCAGAACGCGTGCCTCGCCGGGGATTTCAAGCGGGCGCTTGGCTATCAGGACCGGCTCATGCCCCTTCACCGCGCGCTCTTTCTCGATCCGAGCCCGGCGCCGGCGAAGTTCGCGCTGTCGGTGCTCGGAAAGATGCAGCCGGACGTGCGCTCGCCCATCGTCTCCGTCGGCTCCGACACGCGCGAGGAGGTCGAGTTCGCGCTGCGTTACGCGGGCCTTTTGAACTGAGGCGATGGCGAAAAAGAAAGCCGAAGCTCCCCGCAAGTCGATCGCCGTAAACCGTAAGGCCCGCTTCAACTACCAGATCGGCGAGACCTTCGAGGCCGGCATCCAGCTTTCCGGGACGGAGGTGAAGAGCCTTCGGCAGAGCAAGGCGACGATCGCGGAATCCTACGTCAGCCCGGAGCGCGGCGAGATCTGGCTCGTCAACGCCACGATCCCCGAATACCAGCAGGGCGGCCGCTTCAACCACGAGCCGCGCCGACCGCGAAAGCTGCTCCTCCACAAGCGCCAGATCGGCAAGCTCATGGGGGCGGTCGATCGCGAGGGCATGACGATCGTGCCGCTCAAGCTCTATTTCAACGACCGCGGCATGGCGAAGGTCGAGATCGCGCTCGCGCAGGGCAAGAAGCTCCACGACAAGCGCGAGACGGAGAAGAAGCGCGACTGGCAGCGCGAAAAAGGCAGGCTACTCAGAGAGAAGGGATAGGCTGCCCTATTGGCGCGGAGCGTCGCCGCGGACCATCGCCCGGAGGCGGGCGAGGTCGGCGTGGCGGGTGTCGAGGTCCGGCCGCAAAGCGGCCGTGCGGTAGTCGCGCAGCACCTCAAGCGAGCGCAGCAACACGGGAAGCGGCGGACCACTCGCGGTGATCGCCTGAAGATGCGCGGCGTCGAGATCGCCTGCCGGCTCAACAATGAAGCGCGAGACGAGTTGGTCGTGATGCTGCTTCGCCGTCCGTGCGAACAGGTCGCATACCTCCAGGAAAAGGCGGGCGTTCCGCTGGAACCAATCCGATCTGGAATGCTCGTCGGCGAGGAGCAGCAGCTCGTCGAGCAGGCTACGGTGCGTCATGCACTCCCGAAGCCGCGCCTGGTCCGACGGCAGCATGAAGAGCATCTTGTCGACGAGGAGACCCGCATAATAGGTGTCGCTCGCGCGGCAGAGCCCGAGCAGAAGGTCGATCTCGTTGATGCCGGAAAAGTCTCCGGCGTTTGCGCCCCGATAAACCTGCCGGCCGACGTGATAGGGCTTGTAGTAGGGGCGAACGCAATAGAAGAAGCGGTCGACGTCGAGATTGGCAAAAAGCCGGTCGTTCGCGCGGATGACGTCGTTCAGCCCGTCTTTGGCCGCCTCCAGGAGAACGTCAGCCACCGGGCTCGATATCCCTAGCGGAACGATGCGGGCGAGCGCGTCGGCGGTGCGTTGAAAACCCAGGATGCCACGGGTGTTCTCGTCGATGAAAAGGAACTCGTCGGCGAGCGAGGTGAAGCTCTTGCGCACGCCCGCGACCGCGAGATTGTGAGTAGCGAGATGCGCGGTGGCGAAGCGCGGCGCCATGCCGATCGAGGCTCCGACGTGGAGCGCCAGCGACGAGGCTTCGGCGAAGGGTGAGCGCTGGTCGCGGTCGGGGTGGGTGAGCTCGTGGCGGCGGAGCGCTCCCATATAAAGCCCGACGTTGCCGAGCACGCCGAACGCGCTCTCGAAGCCTTCGCCGGTATTTCCCTCATGCCAGAGATTGACGACATGCGCGTGCCCTTCGTCGCGAAGCCGCGCCTTGATGGTATCGCCGACACCTTCCACGTTCGCGCGGTCGGCTTGCGCGAAGTAAAGCTCCTCGAGCTCCGTGTTCATCTCGACGAAGGCGGTGCGGATCCAACTGTCGAAAGCTCCAGCATGGTTGCTCATCACGCGTGCCCTGCCGGTTCGGCGCTGCGATCGCCACCTAGATCGGAGCGAATTTGTGCGAACACGGCTTCGAACATCTCCGGCGTCAGCCGACCCGTGTTCGTATTGTAGCGGGAGCAGTGGTAGCTGTCGTAGAGGCCGAGTTTCCCGACCTCGTGCGCCGCGCCGTGGGCGAAGGGGAAGCGGGAAGGCTTCTCGCCTAACGCGCGGAGCGTCGACTCGTGGGCGATGCGGCCGAGCGCAACGATGGCGCGGATCGCCGGGCGCGCGGCGATCCTGGCGGTGAGGAACTGCCGGCACGTGTTGATTTCTGCCGGGCTTGGCTTGTTTTCCGGCGGCACACAGGCAACGGCGTTGGCGATCGCGCAGTCGACGAGCTTCAGGCTGTCGGCCGGATCGGCGCGGTAGACGCCGCGGGCGAAGCCGAACTTCAGCAGCGTCGAATAGAGCAGGTCGCCGGCATAGTCGCCCGTGAAAGGGCGACCGGTGCGGTTGGCGCCGCGGAGACCGGGCGCCAAACCGACGATCAGGAGACTGGGATTACGCGCACCGAAGGTGCCGACCGGAGCATTGTACCAACCCGGCTCGCGCTCGCGCCAAAGCTTCCGATAGGCGACGAGGCGCGGGCAGAGGGGGCAATTGCGAGGCGGGTCGGCTTCGGCTGCGACCGAAGCCGCCTTCACAGCTCCTCGAACTCTTCCTCGAACTCGTCTTCCTCTTGGGCATCCATGAACCGGGACGCCCGCGGTGGCCGTGTCGCCGGGTCGCGGCCAACAGTGTCGGCGAGCGTCGAGAGCTCAAGGAAGTGGTCCGCCTGGCGTCTGAGATCGTCGGCAATCATCGGCGGCTGCGTGCGGATCGTCGAGGCGACAGTCACCTTCTTGCCCTTCCGCTGCAGCGCCTCAACGAGATAGCGAAAGTCGCCGTCGCCGGAGAAGATCACAAAGTGGTCGATGTGGTCCGCCATCTCCATCGCGTCGACGGCGAGCTCGATGTCCATGTTGCCTTTCACCTTGCGGCGGCCCTGCGCGTCGGTGAACTCCTTGAGCGGCTTCGTCACCACCCGGTAGCCGTTGTAGTCGAGCCAGTCGATCAGGGGGCGAAGTGAGGAGTATTCCTGATCCTCGGCGAGCGCCGTGTAGTAGATGGCGCGCACGAGGTAGCCCTTGTTGCGAAAGTCGGAAAGCAGACGGCGGTAGTCGATATCGAAGCCGAGGGAGCGAGAGGCTGAGTAAAGGTTTGCTCCGTCGATCAGAACCGCAATTTTCTCACGTGGGTCGAACATCCGAAGGCTCCAGAATTGGCGAATTTAATATCAACGACTTCAAACGCTTGCCGGTTAAAGAATAGGCCTCTGCCAGGGTAGCGGAACCCCCCATTCGGGGGGGTCAGACACTTGAAAGTTAGGAAATTCCCCCTTAATGAGGCGCGAATTCCCCACAACCGGAGATTCCTGCCCATGGCGCGCATCACCGTCGAGGACTGCGTAGACAAGGTTCAGAACCGCTTTCAGCTCGTGCTGGTCTCGGCGCACCGGGCGCGGATGATCTCGAACGGCTCGCCGCTTACGGTGGACCGCGAGAACGACAAGAACCCCGTAGTCGCACTCCGCGAGATCGCCGAAGAGACGGTGTCGCCGGAGGACCTAAACGAAGACCTCATCCACTCGCTGCAGAAATACGTGGAAGTGGACGAACCGGAGCCGTCGCCGACCCCGATCGAGGCGGACCAGCCGGAGGAGGACTTGGAGGTCACCTTCGACCGAATGTCCGAGGAGGAGCTGCTGCGCGGACTGGAGAGCATCGATCCGCCCGAGCGTCGCGACGACTGAGGCGGGAAGAACCCTTTCAGCGCCGCCCCTTGGGGCGGCGTTTTTGCTACTGAGCGCCGATTTCCGCCGCCTACGGCAGCAGACGCGCGTTCACCGGGATGCAATAGTCTCTGCGGTACCTATATTGTTGATTTGGGAGGCACTTTTCTTCTCCCGCGGGACTGCCGGCGATGATGCGCCAATATGAGCTCGTCGAACGGGTGGCGGCGTACAACCCCCAGGTCGACGAAGAGCTTTTGAATCGCGCCTACGTCTATGCCATGCAGAGGCATGGCACGCAAAAGCGCGCCTCCGGTGATCCTTATTTCTCCCATCCCCTCGAGGTCGCCGCGATCCTGACCGATCTCAAGCTCGACGATTCCTCGATCGTCACCGCGCTTCTCCACGACACGATCGAAGATACCGGCGCCACGCGCGACGAGATCAACCAGCTCTTCGGACCGTCGATCGGGAAGCTCGTCGAGGGCGTCACCAAGCTAGAGCGGCTGGAACTCATCACACGCGAGGCGCAGCAGGCGGAGAACCTCAGGAAGCTTCTCCTTGCCGTTGCGGAGGACATCCGCGTCCTCCTCGTGAAGCTCGCCGACCGCCTCCACAACATGCGCACGATCTCGCACATGCCAGAGGAGAAGCGCGGGCGGATCGCGGAAGAGACGATGGAGATCTATGCGCCGCTTGCCGGGCGCATGGGAATGCAGGGCATCCGCGACGAGCTTGAGGATCACTCTTTCCGGATTCTGAACCCCGAGGCCTATCAGGCCATCAGCACGAAGCTTGCGACGCTCAGGGAGAAGAGCGGGCCGCTTGTCGACATCATCCGAAAGGACCTGACCCAGCGGCTCGCCAAGCACGGAATCAAGGCGGAGATCGCGAGTTGGCTGAAGACACCCTATTCGATCTTCTCGAAGATGCAGCGGAAGGCGATCGGCTTCGAGCAGCTTTCCGACGTGTTCGGCTTCCGTGTGCTCGTTGAGGGCGAGGAGGACTGCTACCGTGCGCTAGGCGTCGTGCACATGGCCTGGCCGATGGTCCCCGGGCGATTCAAGGACTACATGTCGACGCCGAAGCAGAACGAGTACCGCTCGCTCCACACGACGATCATCGGCCCGCGGCGTCAGCGCGTCGAGCTGCAGATACGCACGCGCGAGATGGATCGGATCGCCGAATACGGCATCGCCGCGCACCCGCTCTACAAGGACGGCATTGCCAACGACCGCGATCGGCTCGCGTCGGAGAGCCGTGCCTATGCCTGGCTCAGGCAGACGGTCGAGCAGATCGCGCAGGGCGACGCTCCCGAGGAATTTCTGGAGCACACGAAGCTCGAGCTTTTCCAGGATCAGGTCTTCTGCTTCACACCGAAAGGCAGGCTGATTGCCCTGCCGCGCGGCGCGACGCCGATCGACTTCGCCTACGCAGTCCACACAGATGTCGGCGACACGTGCATCGGCGCGAAGGTCAATGGCCAGCTTTCGCCGCTCGGTCAGCCGCTGGAGAACGGTGACGAGGTCGAGATCGTGCGCTCGTCCGTGCAGCGCCCGCCGGCCGCCTGGGAGGCGATCGTGGTGACGGGAAAGGCGCGCGCGGCGATCCGGCGCGCCAGCCGCACGCAGGCGCGCCGGCAGTACGCCGCCCTTGGCCGCCATACGCTGGAGCGGCGCTTCGAGCTTGCCGGCAAGCCGTTCGACCCGGAGGCGCTTTCTACGGCCGTGTCGCGCCTCGGCATGTCCGATGTCGACGACCTTCTCGCCGCGGTCGGACGCGGACAGGTCTCGGCCGAGACGGTTTTGCGGGAGGTCCATCCCGACTATCGCGACGAGCGGGCCACGGCTGGGCCGGAGGGCGAGGAAGGCTGGACTTCTTCGGGCCGTTCCAGCCTCAAATTCCGGCTGCCGGCAGGGGATGGTGCAGCGAGCGACGAGCGTGCCATTCCGATCCGCGGCTTCGGTGCCGATATTCCGGTACGCTTTGCGCCGAACGGCGGCGCGGTCCCCGGCGACCGCATCGTCGGTATCCTGACCCCGGGGGAGGGCATCACCATCTACCCGATCCACTCGGCGGAACTCAGCCATTTCGACGACGAGCCAGAGCGCTGGGTCGACGTGCGCTGGGACATCTCGGAGAATTCCACCGAGCGCTTTCCGGCCCGAATCCACGTCTCGGCGCTCAACGAGCCCGGCACGCTCGCCACCATCGCGGAAGTCATCGGCTCGGCCGACGGGAATATCGACAACCTCAGGATGCTTGTCCGGGGGCGCGACTTTACGGAGATCGAAATCGACCTCGAAGTGTGGAATCTGAAGCATCTGAACCGGATCGTAACGGGTCTGCGGGAAAAGCGGGTTGTCAGCCACGCGGAGCGCGTGAGCGGATGATTGCCGTGTTGCAGCAGCGGCTTGAGGCGGGTCCGCGGACTGAGGACTGGGTATGCTGTTCAAGCGCCGCCAAGAGCTGAGATTCTGGGAGCGGCTCAGGCTGTGGTTCTGGCCGCGCGTCAGCTGGCGGCGTTCTGCACTCTACTACGTGAAGCGCATCCTCCGGCTCTCAGGCACACCCCATGCCATCGCGTTCGGCGCGGCGATTGGCATCTTCACCTCTTTCACGCCGTTCCTTGGCTTCCATATCGCGCTCACGTTCGTGTTCGCCTGGCTCGTCGGCGCCAATGCCATCGCGGGAATTCTCTCGACCGCGATCGGGAACCCCCTGACGTTTCCCATCATTTGGGCGAGCACTTACCAGGTCGGCTATCTGATCCTGCGGGGCGTGAGCAAGATGCCGCCGGCGCGGCTCGAGCACGACCTCATGCACCGGCCGTTCGGGGAGATCGCGCCGCTGATCACGCCGATGGTCGTGGGCTCGATCCCGGTCGGGCTCTTTTTCGGCACCATCGCCTATCTTATTGTCCATAAGGCTGTTTCCGCCTACCAGGAGGCCCGCCGCCGCCGGCTCGAAGGGCGGCGGAACGGAGACGCGGCGGCGCCGGGCATGGCCAGGAGCGAATCTTGACGCGACGCACGGGGCTTCGTCTTGGCGTCAACATCGACCATGTCGCGACCGTCCGGAACGCGCGGGGCGGGGACCAGCCGGACCCTGTCCGTGCCGCGCTCATCGCCGAGCGCGCCGGCGCGGACGGCATTACCGCCCATCTTCGCGAGGATCGCCGCCATATCACCGATTCCGACATCAGCCGGCTGATGGGCGAGCTGACGCTGCCGCTCAATCTCGAAATGGCGGCGACCGACGAGATGCTCGACATCGCGCTCAGGCACGGGCCGCACGCCGCGTGCATCGTGCCGGAGCGGCGCGAGGAGCGCACGACGGAGGGCGGTCTCGACGCAGCCGGCGGCCATAACCACTTGCAGCGCTTCGTTTCCGAGCTTGGCGAGGCGGATATTCGCGTCTCGCTCTTCATCGAGCCGGACCGCAAGCAGCTCGACGCGGCGAAGCTCCTTGGTGCGCCGGTCGTCGAGCTTCATACCGGCGCCTATTGCGAGGCCGCGATCGCCGGCGACCATGCGGCGGTCGAGCGGCACCTGAAGCGCCTCTCGGAGGCGGCGCGCTACGGCGATTTGCTCGGCCTCGAGGTGCATGCGGGCCACGGCCTCACTTACGAGACGGTCGGGCCGGTTGCAGCCATCCCGCAGCTCGTCGAGCTCAACATCGGGCATTTCCTGATCGGCGAGGCGATCTTCGTCGGGCTCGATCAGAGCGTCCAGCGGATGCGCGCTCTGATGGACGAGGCGCGCATATCCTCACGCGTTCCTGCGCAATGATCGTGGGCATCGGCAGCGACCTGATCGATATCAGGCGCGTGGAGAAGACGCTCGAGCGCTACGGCGAGCGCTTCATCGGCCGGATCTTCACGGATATCGAGCGGCGGAAGTCGGAGGGGCGGCGGATGCGCGCCGCTTCCTACGCAAAGCGCTTTGCCGCGAAAGAAGCTTGCGCCAAGGCGCTCGGCACGGGCCTGCATCTCGGCGTCTATTGGCGCGACATGGGGGTCGTGAACCTCCGCTCCGGCAAGCCGACGATGGCACTCACCGGGGGTGCGGCGAAGCGTCTGAGTGCACTGATGCCGCCGGGTATGTCGCCCATGATCCATGTCACGATCACCGACGACTTCCCGCTTGCTCAGGCGTTTGTGGTCATCGAGGCGGTGCCGAATGGCCGCGAATAGCGCCGCAAAGGCGCCGCAAAGGGCGCGCACGCCGCCCGCGGCAATTGCGGCGGCGGGGATGGACCGCTAAACCCTTGTTCAAGATCAGGACGGAGCCATGAGCGTGGCAGAACGAAGTGCCGGCGAGAAGGCGAAACAAGGCGGCGTATGGGAAACCATAAAGGTCGTCGTCGAGGCACTCCTAATCGCGCTCGTCTTCCGCACCTTCCTCTACCATCCGTTCAATATCCCGTCGGGCTCCATGGAGCCGACACTGCTGATCGGGGACTATCTCTTCGTCTCGAAGTTCAGCTACGGCTACAGCCGCTACTCCTTCCCGGTCGATCTCTCCTTCATCCATGGCCGCATCTGGGAAGGCGCGGGGCCGAAGCGCGGCGACATCGCCGTCTTCCGTCCGCCGCGGGAGCCGGGCACCGACTACATCAAGCGCGTGATCGGGCTTCCCGGCGACCGCATCCAGGTGAGGGACGGCATCCTCTACATCAACGACGAGGCGGTGAAGCGCGAGCCAGCGGGCGAATGGGAGGGCGAGGGCCGCTTCGGCGCGCCGGCCTCGATCAAGGAATATCGCGAGACGCTTCCGAACGGCGTCAGCTACGTCACGCTCGACATGACGGACAACGGTCCGGGCGACAACACGAAGGTCTACGAGGTTCCACCTGACCACTACTTCATGATGGGCGACAACCGCGACAACTCGCAGGACAGCCGCTTCCTCGACGGGCCGGTCGGCTTCGTGCCGGCCGAGAACCTCGTCGGCCGCGCAGAGATCATCTTCTTCTCGGTGCAGGGCGCGCCGGCCTGGGCGTTCTGGAAATGGCCGTGGTCGATCCGACCAGGTCGCATCTTCGATCTTCTATGAAGACGGGCGAGCGGGCGCGTCTGGAAACCCAGCTCGACTATCACTTCGCCGATCCGAAGCTTCTGGATCGGGCCTTGACCCATGCGAGCGCCGTCGCCGGGCGCTCGCGCAAGCAGCCGGAAAGCTATCAGCGGCTTGAGTTCCTGGGCGACCGGGTGCTCGGCCTTGTCATCGCGGACGCCTTGATCGAGCGCTTTGCGGAGGCGCCGGAGGGCGAGCTCTCGCGCCGGCTGGCGCGGCTCGTCAGCCGCGAGACCTGCACTGAGGTGGCGGCTGAGATGTCGCTTGCCGAGTACCTGAAAATGGGCGGCAGCGCCGGGAAGGGCGGTGCGAGCGCCACGCCGAGCGTGCTTGCTGACGTCTGCGAGGCGGTCATCGCCGCGGTCTATCGCGACGGCGGGCTGGAAGCCGCGCGCGCGCTCGTCGAGCGCTATTGGGCGTCGCGCATCGAGTCGGCCCGCGGGCCGCTCCGCGACGCCAAGACAGAGCTGCAGGAATGGGCGCATAAGCGCGGCTTCGACACGCCCGCCTACATCGAGACACTCCGCACCGGGCCCGACCATCGGCCTGAATTCGAAATCGAGGTCGCCGTCGGCAATCTCGCGCCGGCGCGCGCCAAAGGCGGCTCCAAGCGCGAGGCGGAGCACGAAGCGGCTGCGAACCTGCTTCGGCGCGAAGGCGTGTGGAAGGAGTGAGCGAAGCCTCGCCGACGCGCGCGGGGTTCGTGGCGCTGATCGGCGCGCCGAATGCGGGGAAGTCGACGCTGCTCAACGCCGTCGTCGGCGCAAAGCTCTCGATCGTCACGCACAAGGTGCAAACGACGCGCGCGCTGATCCGCGGCATCGTGATCCACAGCAACGCTCAGATCGTCTTCGTCGATACGCCCGGCATCTTCCGGCCCAAGCGGCGGCTCGACCGCGCCATGGTGACGACGGCGTGGGGCGGCGCCGCCGACGCCGACGTGCTCGCAGTCCTTATCGACGCGAAGCGGGGGATTACCGACGAGGATCGCGCCATCCTGGATAAGCTCGCCGGCTTTCCGGCGAAGCGCGAGCGCGTGCTCATCCTGAACAAGGTTGACTTGGTCAAGCGCGAGACGCTCCTTGCGCTTGCGAAGGAGGCGAACGAGACGGCGCGCTTCTCCCGCACATTCATGATCTCGGCGCTGACCGGCGACGGCGTCGCCGATCTTCTCGACCATCTCGCTGCGGCGATGCCGGATGGGCCGTTTCTCTATCCGGAAGACCAGATGACCGACCTGCCGCTGCGCTTCCTCGCGGCGGAGATCACGCGCGAGAAGCTGACGCTCCGGCTCCACGACGAGCTCCCCTACAGAGCGACGGTCGAAACCGAAAAGTGGACCGAGATGAAGAAGGGCGTGCGGATCGACCAGACGATCTATGTGGAGCGCGAGGGGCAGCGGAAGATCGTGCTCGGCAAGGGCGGCGAGACGATCAAGGCGATCTCGATCGCTGCGCGCGCGGAAATCTCGAAGCTCATCGAGAGGCCCGTGCACCTTTTCCTCTTCGTGAAGGTGCGCGAGGACTGGGGCAACGACCCGGAGCGCTACCGTGAGATGGGGGTGGAGTTTCCGAGGTAGCGCCCTTCTTGCAACCACTGGGAGTATTTCGTACAGAGAGCGGGCAGTCGCGACCCTTGACACAACATTATTGTTGTCATAGATATGCTCCCGGACCTCAAGGACGATGGTCAGCTTCCGCCCGGCATTCATGAAGCGTGCTGGCGGGATTTCTGCGATCGCTACGGAACGACAGCACACCGGCGCCGATTGATCGAAGGACTGAAGCTGCTCGTTGATCACTTGAAAAGCGTCGGCTGTGAGGCCGTTTATGTGGATGGGAGCTTTGTAACCGGCAAAGAAAGGCCAAACGACTACGACGCATGTTGGGATCTGACTGGTGTGAAGATCGAGGCGGTCGACAAAACGCTGCTCGATTTTTCCGATGAAGGGAAGCAAGAAATGCAGGCGAAGTACAGAGGCGATATTCGGCCCGACAGTTGTTCGCCGATCGAGAGTGACGCTACCTACCTTGAATTCTTTCAGACGGATCGTGATGGCAACCCGAAGGGAATCGTAAAGCTTAGGCTTTCGGAGCTTTGAAGATGATAAAGAACAAGAAGCAATTGACGGTGACAACGAAGCAACTTGCTCTCCTGGAGCAAGCGCTGGAGGCTCTTGGCCGCGGCGGCGAGAAAGATGTCGCCACTGCACTTCGGCGGCGCGCCCTACAGGCGGATGTTTCGAAGCTCAAGCGGGAAATTGCGGATTATGAAATGGCGCAAGAAGGTAGCGTGGATTTCGCCGTACTCGCGGAACTGGACAGTCTCGGAAGACTTCTCGTTCAGGGGAGGATCGCGGCGAACCTGACGCAAGACGACCTAGCGCATGAGCTTGGGCGGAAGCCGCAGCAAATTCAACGCTATGAGCGCAGCGAATACAGCAGTGCGAGCTTGGCGACTTTGGCCCGCGTTGCCCATGTGATCAGGAGCGCCTCGAGCGGAGGCGTTTAGGCTGCAAAACGCGACCCTAACCTGGGTCGCGTACCTCCCGCTCGACCGTCCTTATGTCCTATAGGCGGAGTGTCTCCGCCAATATCGCATACGACCGCACCCGCGCTTCGTGATCGTAGATCGCGGCGGCGGCGATGAGTTCGTCGGCGGCGGTCTCGGCGATGAAGGCTTCGAGGCCCTTTTGCACCGTCTCCGGCCCGCCGACGAAAGAGCGCGCCAGCATGCGTGAGGCCTGAGCCTTTTCCGGCGGCGTCCAATAGGTCTCGATCTCGTCGATCGGCGGCCGAAGCTTACCGCGCGTGCCGCGCATCATGTTGGTGAAGGCCTGCTGCACCGAGGTAAAGAGCCGGCGCGCCTCGGCGTCGGTGTCGGCGGCGATGACATTGCAGGCGACCATCGCATACGGCCGGTCGAGCTGCTCCGACGGCCGGAATGTCTCGCGATAGACCTGCAGCGCCGGGATCAATGCGTCGGGCGCGAAGTGCGAAGCGAAGGCGTAGGGGAGGCCGAGCATCGCCGCGAGCTGCGCGCCGAAGAGGCTCGACCCGAGAATCCAGAGCGGGACGTTCGTGTCGGCGCCGGGCACCGCGCGCACGACCTGCCCCGGCTGCACCGGCCCGAGCAGCGCCTGCAGCTCCAAGACATCCTGCGGAAAGGTCTCGGCCGCCATCGGATCGCGGCGGAGCGCGCGGAGCGTCGTCTGATCTGTTCCGGGCGCACGGCCGAGCCCGAGATCGATGCGGCCGGGATAGAGCGTCGCGAGCGTTCCGAACTGCTCGGCAATGACGAGCGGCGAATGGTTCGGCAGCATGATGCCGCCGGCGCCGACGCGGATCGTCTCCGTCCCGCCGGCGACATAGCCGATCGTGACGGAGGTCGCGGCGCTCGCGATCCCCACCATGTTGTGGTGCTCCGCCAGCCAGAAGCGTCGGTATCCGAGGCGCTCCGCGTGGCGGGCGAGGTCGCGCGAATTCTTGAGCGCGTCGGCGGGCGTCGCGCCCTCCACGACATGGGCGAGATCGAGGATCGAGAAGGGGATCATGCGGGGCCGGAAGGCTTTGAGCGGGGGATATTCCGCAATTGGAGCCTAGGAGCCCGGACTGCAAGCGCGACCTGCCCGAAGGCCCTTCAACAGCTACAAAAACATGGTAGGCCAGCCGCATGGAATGGTCGGAGGAAGGCATCGTCGTCGGCGCCCGCCGCCATGGCGAGACGGACGTGATCATCGAGGTGTTGACCGCCGGGCACGGGCGGCATCTCGGCCTGGTGAAGGGCGGGCGCTCCAGGCGGCTCAGGCCGATCCTGCAACCCGGGAACACCCTTTCGCTCACCTGGCGGGCGCGGCTTCACGAGCACCTCGGCAATTTCCGCGCGGAGCCGGTCAAGGAGCGGAGCGCCGACCTTATGGCGACGCCGACCGGCGCTTTCGGGCTGGCGCTCGCCGGTGCGCATCTCAGGCTCCTGCCGGAGCGCGATCCGCATCCGCGCCTTTACGATGCGCTGTCGGCGCTGCTGGACAATCTCGACCACGCGCCGCTCGCGGCGGAGATGATGGTGCGGTTCGAGATGCTCCTTCTCGACGAGCTCGGTTTCGGGCTGGACCTGGAGACCTGCGCGGCGACCGGCCGGGAGGATGAGCTGATCTACGTTTCGCCACGGAGCGGACGCGCAGTCTCCCGCGAGGCCGGGGAGGCGTATCGCGACCGGCTACTGCCGCTTCCGGCGTTCCTCGCTGGGCCGGCGACCGGCGAAGCGGAAACCGCGCAGCTCGAAGAGGCATTCCTGCTCACCGGTTACTTCCTCGAGCGGCACGTCTTCGACGTGCGGGGCGAGGGCCTACCGGAGGTGCGGCTCAATTTTCTAAAAGCGATATCGAGCGCCGCGGAGGCGGCGGCCTAGGCTGGCAGACGAGGGAGGAGAGGCGATGAAGCTCACCTGGTTCGGACATTCGGCGTTCCGCATCGAGTTCGGAGACTGCCGCGTCATGATCGATCCGTTCCTGACCGGGAACCCGTCCTTCAAGGGCGATCCCAAGGAAGCGGCGGCGGGCGCGACGCACGTGCTGCTGACGCACGGACACAGCGACCATCTGGGCGACACCGTCGATATCTGCAAAGCAACGGGCGCGCAGCTCGTGGCGAATTTCGAGATCTACTCGTTCCTCGCGGCACAGGGCGTGCAGAACGCCAATCCCGGCAACCACGGCGGCACGGTCGATTGCGGCGGCTTCACCACAACCTTCGTCATCGCCTTCCATTCGTCATCCGTGCAGCAGGATGGGCAGAACGTGTATCTGGGCAATCCGGCGGGGCTGGTCGTGAAGGCGCCGGGCGAGCCGGTGCTCCTCCACATGGGCGACACGGAGATCTTCTCCGACATGGCGCTGATCAACGAGATCCATCAGCCCGAGATCGGCATCGTCCCTATCGGCGACCGGTTCACGATGGGTGCTAAGACCGCGGCGATGGCCTGCCGGCGGTTCTACAAGTTCAAGACGGTCATTCCGTGCCACTACGGCACGTTCCCCATCATCGACCAGACGGCGGACAAGTTCATCGCCGAGATGGGGCCGGACGGGGGGAAGGTGCTGGTGCCGGAGAGGGGGAAGGCGGTGGATCTCTAGCCGGGCGTCACTCGCTCTCGATTTTCGCCCAGTGGCCGTCGGCGCGGGAGATCGTGCCCGTTTCGTCGCCGAGAAAGACCTGCTGCGCCGCCGAGGAGCTGTTGAGATAGAGCCGGCCGTTCACGACCTTCCAGTAGTCCGGGTCGGTCGGCACTTTCTCGCCGAAGCTCATGCCGGTGGTGCAATAGCCGCCATAGGCGGGGGCGTACTTCTCCGGGTCGGCAAGGAAGGCGTCGCGGTTTGCCGCGCTCGCGAATTTCCAGGTCACCCCGTCGTATTCGGTGGTGAACGCGTCGCTGCCGGCTACGGGGCGGCCATCGGTCTGGTAAGCGACCGGGTCGGTCCCGCCGATCGCGTAGCCGTCCTTGACGTAGTAGTTGACCTGGCCGGCGAGCGCAGGGACTGCGGCAAAGGCGAAGAGGGCGGCGGCGAAGAGGCGTGCGATCATCGAGCTGGTCCTGGGTTGCATCTACGATAGGACCCGAGGCAGCCGCTCACCGTCCAATCAATTGCGCCCGAGGCGGCCGTGAAGCGGCCGGGCAAGAGGAGGAGCGGGCGGTCGATCTTTCGGCGAAACGCGGCTCCCTCGCCCCTCGTCCGCGCAAGAATCGGAATGACCATTCGCGACGCGAGGTGGTATTCGCGGCGAATAGACCAGACAGAGAAGCCCGCCCATGCTTACGCTATACGACTATCTACCCTCGCAGAACGGCTGGAAGGTGCGCGTCCTGCTTGGGCTTCTCGGCATTCCCTTCCGAACCGAACCGGTTGCGATCTTTGCCGGCGAGAGCCGCAGCGACGCGTTTCTCAAGCTCAATCCCGCGGGCGCGATTCCGGTTCTGAAGCTGGAGGACGGCCGCGCGATCGCGGAATCCAACGCGATCCTGACCTATCTCGCCGAAGGAACGCTCTTCCTGAGCGACGATCGGTTCACGCGCGCCAAGATCATGCAGTGGCTCTTCTTCGAGCAATACTATGTAGAGCCGGTTATCGGCTCGCTGCGGTTCTGGACGTTGACGGGACGTCTGGCGCTAAACGCCGCCATGGTGGAAGGGAAGCGCGAGGCCGGCGGGCGGGCGCTCGCGGCTTTGGAGCGTGAACTGGCGGCGACGCGGTTCCTCGCCGGCGAGCGCTTCACGATCGCGGATATTGCGGTCTATGCCTATGCGCATCGGGCTGACGACTGTGGCTTTGCCCTCTCAGGGTATCCCGCGGTGACGGCGTGGATCGAGCGGGCGGCAGCGGAGATGGGGCCGGGATATCCGGTCCATCCCTACGGCGACGAGGCGCGGGCAGCCTAGGGAGCGTGAGGCGAATATTGATCGGTCGTCAGGGGCAACCTATACGCAAGCCGCAATCGACCGGAGGCAGTCATGGACTTTCGCATCGCGTGTTGCGCCGTATTGCTGCTGTTCGCCCAGCCTGCCGTGGCCCAGGAGGCGTTCATCAAGGGTGTCTATTCGACGCCAGAGGGCTGTGCGGCACTGAAGGCGAAGAAAGGCACGGAAGACTACGTTTTCTTGAGCGCGACGGGACTTGAAGGCACCGAGTTCAATTGCGAATTCGTGCAGATCTATCCGCGGAAGTCGATGCCGGGCTGGGCTGCCGTTGCGTTCTGCGAGGAGCCGGGGCTCTCCTATCCGGAACTCTTCTCGATCCTGCCGCTCGATGACACGTCGCTGCATCTCGGCACGCCCGGCGGTGGCGGGAGCGACGACGAAGCCGACGACACGACGGCTGATAGTGGCGCCGACGATAGCGGGCTCGACGGCGACTATCAGCTTTGCGACGCGGGCGCGAAATAGGGTTCTCGGCCCGGTCTTCAGCCGTGATCGGCGTTGAATGCCGGGCAGTGGCCATCTATAGGCAAGTTATTGATTTCTCAGGCTTCGAGCAGACATGTCCGTCGATAGAGATACCGTCAAGCGGGTGGCGCATCTGGCGCGAATCCGGGTCAGTGACGAGGAGGCGGAGGCGCTTCGCGGCGAGCTCAACGCGATCCTGGGATTCGTCGAGCAGCTCAACGAAGTCGACGTCAGTGGCGTCGAGCCGATGACCTCCGTCATCCCCATGCCGATGAGGAAGCGCGAAGACCGCGTGACCGATGGGGGCAAGGCAGACGACATCGTCGCCAATGCTCCGCTGATGGAGAACCACTATTTCGTGGTGCCGAAGGTGGTGGAGTAGCCGGTGGCTGTTCTCGATGCCGAGCGCCACCGAATTTCGAGGTCTCCAACTTCCCTCATGCTGAGGGCGGAATGGAGCCTCGAAGCGTGCAGTGTCGCCTCCCGAAGGCCTTTTAGTCCTTCTTTCAAGGCTGTACCGACCGTATGACCGACCTCACGACGCTCACCATCGCACAGATCCGCGAGGGGCTGGCGAAGCGCGATTTTTCCGCGCTGGAGCTGACCGACGCGTATCTCAAGGCGATCGAAGCAGCCAATCCTCTCCTGAATGCCTACATCGTCGTCACCGCGGACAAGGCGCGCGCCATGGCCATCGCTTCCGACGAACGGATCGGGCGCGGCGAGGCGCGCGCGCTCGACGGCGTGCCGCTGGGCATCAAGGATCTCTTCTGCACGCGCGGGGTTCATAGCCAGGCCGGCAGCCACATCCTTGACGGCTTCAAGCCGACCTACGAGTTGACCGTCACGCAGAATCTCTGGGACGACGGCGCCGTCATGCTCGGCAAGCTCAACATGGACGAGTTCGCCATGGGCTCGTCGAACGAGACGAGCTACTACGGCCCGGTCGTCAATCCCTGGCGGAAGCGCGGCTCGAACGCCGATCTGGTCCCGGGGGGGTCGTCGGGCGGCTCGGCGACGGCCGTTTCCGCGATGCTTTGCGCCGGGGCGACGGCGACCGACACCGGCGGCTCGATCCGCCAGCCCGCGGCCTTCACCGGGACGGTCGGCATCAAGCCGACCTACGGCCGCTGCTCGCGTTTCGGCATCGTTGCATTCGCCTCCTCGCTCGACCAGGCGGGGCCGATCGCGCGCGACGTGCGCGACGCGGCGATCCTGCTAAAGTCGATGGCGTCCGTCGATCCGAAGGACACGACCTCAGCCGACGTGCCAGTGCCCGACTACGAGGCCGCCGTCGGCCAGAGCGTCAAGGGCATGAAGATCGGCGTGCCGAAGGAATACCGCATGGACGGCATGCCGGAGGCGATCGAGACGCTCTGGCAGAAGGGCATCGAGTGGTATCGCGCGGCTGGGGCGGAGATCGTCGACATCTCGCTCAAGCACACGAAGTACGCGCTTCCCGCCTACTACATCGTGGCACCGGCCGAGGCGTCGTCGAACCTCGCGCGCTATGACGGCGTGCGCTACGGCCTCCGCATCGACGGCGACGACATCACCGAGATGTACGAGAAAACGCGCGCTGCCGGCTTCGGCCGTGAAGTGAAGCGGCGCGTGATGATCGGCACGTATGTGCTCTCCGCTGGCTACTACGACGCCTATTACGTGCGCGCGCAGAAGGTCCGAACGCTGATCAAGCGCGATTTCGAGGAGGCGTTCGCGGCGGGCGTCGACGCAATCCTCGCGCCGGCTACGCCGAGCGCCGCCTTCGGCATCGCATCGATGTCGATGGCGTCACCCGTCGAGATGTATCTGAATGACGTCTTCTGCGTGACGGCGAACATGGCCGGGCTGCCCGGCATCGCCGTCCCGGCCGGGCTCGATTCCGATGGCCTGCCGCTCGGCCTGCAGCTTATCGGCCGCCCCTTCGATGAGGCGACGCTTTTTCGCGCGGGGCAGGTGATCGAGGATGCGGCGGGGTTCTTCACGCCGCAAAGGTGGTGGTGATGTCGCGTCCCGTGTCGGCAAGACCGGCGGGAGCAGGGCCCGCCGGTCAAGAGCGCAGCGTACTGGGGATCGCACTGGGGATCAGTGCGTATTGTCCCACTGGATGCCCAGATTCACCTGCAGGATCGCCTTGTTGATGTAGTCGAGCGCAACGACCCGGTGTCCGCCTTTGTCGGCGGTGGCCATCATCAGCTTACTGTGGGCATCGTAGAGCGCGCCGAGCGCGGCCTGCATCGCGGGCTGGAACTCGGCATGTGCTGGAGCCGCGGTGACGGCTGCTGCGGCGGTCGCCGCGCCGGCGACGGCGAAGAGGGCATGGCGGCGGGTCATCATCGTCTCGGACATCGGTCTTGCTCCTCGTGAGTCGCTCCCTCGAGGGCGATTAGACTGTTTCGGCATTTCTGCGTTATTGCGCTCGGCGCGCGATGGTGTTTCCGAATGATCTTTGCCGCAGGGAATTCGCTGGCTTCAAAGCGCTGCGGCTGATCGCGTTCAGTGGGGGCCGAGTGCGGCCGCCGGAGCGGCCTTATCTCCGAGGCATTTGTGAAACGAAAACTCGACGGCGAAGGCGGTCTCCCAATCGGTGAGATCGCGGTGCGACACTGTCTCCTTGGCGAATTCGAACGGATCGGTCGATGTCGGCAGGGAGGTCGGCGCCTTCGACTGAAAAGGGACCAACGCCGTCTCGAAGTTTATCGCGCGGACAAGCGCTTCGGCACCGTCGAAGAACAGCCCGTAGTTCCTGCTGACGAGCACGGGCAGAGCAAAGCGATCGGAGAGGGTGGTGCGGGTTGACGCTGTCCCTAAGGCTTCGTCGATCCCGATCATCGGCACCAAGCGAGCTTTGGGTATCCATTCGCGATGACGCGTCTTTTGCGATACGAATGAAAGAATAATCGTGCAGATGTCTTCGACTGCGGCGTCGTCAGTAATGATCCAAATATCGTAGTTGTTCCGGTCCTCGATATCGACGTCGTAGAGTTTCTTGTAGCGCTTTCTTTCGCTCTCCCGTCTGCGCCGCAGCATCATCATGGCCAATTCCAGCGTCGGCGTAATTCTCGTTGTTGCGGGAGACGTCGCCAATGATGCGATGCGCCGCGGTCTCGGCAGAAGCGCTCAGATACACCTTCACGGCGTTCGTCACGAAGTGCCAGCCCATGCGCGAGTTGAGAATGAAATCGGGAAGATCTCTATCGAGGTCCTTTGTGCGCTGATCGACGGCTGCGTCGATGTTGACGTTGGTCTCGGCTTCCAGATTGGTGGCGAGAGCGTCGAGGTTCGAGATCTGACCGATCTCGCGGAACAACTGCCCTGCACTGAAGTAGGGAATACCAAGCAGCTCAGAGAGCCGGCGCCCCACCGAGGATTTTCCCGATCCGAGGTCGCCACCAAGCGTGATCCGCATGAGGCCTGTCTTCCAGAATTTTGTGGCGACTTGCTCGCCACGGGCCCCCGCGGCCCGCTTCTTCAGCTTTGCAAATAAAAGGAAATCGACGCTTACCGAGTTTGTCCCAAGGTGGCAATTCCGGGTAAAAGGCGCCCATGGCGGCCTGCCGGACCGCTTGAAGCATTGAAGCTCGCCGCCGGCGGCGATTGGGACGGTGCGCATCGAATCGTGCAGGACGATTCGTCGCCGGAAGCGGCGTGGGTGCACGCGCACCTGCATCGGGTCGAGGGCGACTTCGGCAACGCCGGTTACTGGTATCGCCGTGCCGGCAAGCCGGCGGCGTCGGGCGACCTCGCCGCAGAGCGGCAGGCGATCGAGAAGGCGCTCGGCGGCTCCTGAGGCAGGCCCGCGCACTGGTCCGGTGGGGCGGATTAATCGGATCGTAACCATGAGCGCGGAAGCTGATGCGCAATCCGCTTCGGGCTTAAGGCCCTGGTGGTGGCTCCCGCGCTAGTTGCTCCTGAACGCTTCTTTCGGGGGCACGCATGCGCAAGATGAACGGTGTACTCATGCGACAGCTTCTTGCCGCGATCTTCCTTTCCGCCCTGGCGATAGCCGCGATGGCCGGCGCCATCGGCAATGCGGGTGCCGCAGATCTTCCAGGCGGAGGCGCGCCGATGGTGCGCGGGAGCGCCTACGCCTGCCCGGGGCCGCACGAGGACGTCGTTCTCTTCGACAAGTACGGCCTGCCGACGGTTCCTGCGCGCACGCCCTATTTCTATTGCGTCACCGGCACGGTTCTGGTCCCCGGCGACATTCCGCCGCCGCCCGAATATTGCTGCCACTGACGGGGCGAAGCCGTCTGTCTTGAGGCCGGGCCGACGCCCGGCCTTTTCATTTGGCGACTGAACGACTTGCGAGTGGGAGCACGACGGACTACGCGATTTCCCAGCTGAAAGCGCAGACCGCCATGCCCATCGAAGAAGCCCGCAACACCAAACCCAAGAACCTGATCCACGGCGCGACCGGGGACTGGGAGGTCGTGATCGGCATGGAGGTGCATGCGCAGGTCGCCTCCGAGGCGAAGCTCTTTTCGGGCGCCGCCACGGCGTTCGGCGGGGAGCCGAACGCGCAGGTGAGCCTCGTCGATGCGGCGATGCCGGGCATGCTTCCCGTCGTCAACGAGGAGTGCGTCAGGCAGGCCATCCGCACCGGGCTTGGGCTGAAAGCGAAGATCAACCACCGCTCGGTCTTCGCGCGGAAGAACTACTTCTATCCCGACCTGCCGCAGGGCTATCAGATCTCGCAATACGACCAGCCGATCGTCGGGGAGGGGACCGTCGTGGTCGAAGTCCCCGACGCGGATGGCGGCGTCGAAGAGGTCCGCATCGGCATCGAGCGCGTGCACCTCGAACAGGACGCCGGCAAGTCGCTGCACGACCAGCACGCGACGATGAGCTATGTCGACCTGAACCGCTCCGGCGTCGCGCTGATGGAGATCGTGTCGAAGCCCGATCTGCGCTCGTCCGATGAGGCGCGCGCCTTCCTGACGAAGCTCCGCTCGATCCTGCGCTACCTCGGCACGTCCGATGCCGACATGGAGAAGGGAAACCTGCGCGCCGACGTCAACGTCTCGGTCAGGCGGCCGGGCGAGCCGTTCGGCACGCGCTGCGAGATCAAGAACGTGAACTCGATCCGCTTCGCGGCGCAGGCGATCGAGCACGAGGCGCGGCGGCAGATGGCGATCCTGGAAGACGGCGGCTCGATTGAGCAGGAGACGCGTCTTTTCGATCCCGCGCGGGGAGAGACGCGCTCGATGCGAACCAAGGAGGAGGCGCACGACTACCGCTACTTCCCCGACCCGGACCTCCTGCCGCTGGAGTTCGACGACGCCTATGTGGCGGCGCTGGAGCACGGCCTGCCGGAGCTTCCCGACGCGAAGCGCGCAAGGTTCATCGCCGACTACGGCCTCTCCGCCTACGATGCCGACGTTCTGGTAGCGGAGCGCGCGATCGCCGATTTTTTCGAAGGCGTGGCGCAGGCGCGCGACGGGAAGCAGGCGGCGAACTGGGTGATCAACGAGGTTCTGGGGGCGCTCAACAAGAAGAGCTTCGGCATCGAGGCTTCGCCGGTTTCCGCGGCGCAGCTCGGCACGCTGCTCGACCTGCAGAAAGAGGGCGTGATCTCCGGCAAGATCGCCAAGGACGTGTTCGACATCATGCTCGGCGAGGGCGGCGACCCGCGCGCGATCGTCGAGGCGCGCGGGCTGAAGCAGGTCACCGACACCGGCGCGATCGAGGCGATCGTGGACAAGGTTATTGCAGACAATCCCGACAAGGCGAGCCAAGCGCAGGCGAAGCCGGCGATGCTCGGCTGGTTCGTGGGGCAGGTGATGAAGGCGAGCGGCGGCAAGGCCAACCCGCAGGCGGTCAACGCGGCGCTCAAGGCGAAGCTCGGGATCGAGTGAAACCGGACGCTTGTTGCCGACGTATCCAAGTCTATCGTGGCATCAGCGTGCAGGGAGGCCGGACATGCGCATCCTTCTCTTTCTTCTTGTGGTGCTCGGGCTTTCCGGCCCGGCCACGGCGCTGAGCGACGGCGACCGCGCCGCCATCCAAAATACGATCGAGCGGCAGCTGCAGGCCTTTCTCGCTGACGACGGAGCTGCGGCCTATTCCTTCGCCGCGCCGAGCATCAAGGCGATCTTCCCGACGGTCGATTCCTTCATGGCGATGGTGCGCCAGGGCTACCAGCCGGTCTATCGCCCGCGCTCCTACTCCTTCGGGGAGCTCAAGGACGTGCCCGGCGACCTTGAGCAGTTTGTCGATATCGTCGATGCCGACGGCGTCTTCTGGACAGCCGTCTACACGCTTGAGCAGCAGCCCGACAGGAGCTGGAAGATTACCGGCTGCTATCTGGTCAAGAAGCCGGACCAGGTCGCATAGTCGCAACCTCGGGCGGAGCGGCTCAAGCGGGCGGTGCGAAAGCTTCAGGCCGGCGTTGCGGGCGGCACGGCATTTGCCTAACAGCAGCGCATGACCGAGCCCGCCGCGGCGTCCCATCCCGCCATCCTCATCGTCGATTTCGGAAGCCAGGTAACGCAGCTCATCGCGCGGCGGGTGCGCGAGGCCGGCGCCTATTGCGAGATCGTGCCGTTCGACAAGGCGTCGGCGGCGTTCGCGGCGATGCGGCCGCGCGGCGTGATCCTCTCCGGCGGCCCGGGCTCCGTGCCGGAAGGAGGCAGCCCGCGCGCCCCGCAGGAGGTTTTCGAGGCGGGCATTCCTGTGCTCGGCATCTGCTACGGGCAGATGACTATGGCTGCACAGCTCGGCGGGGAGGTGGAGGGCGGGCATCACCGTGAGTTCGGCCGCGCGCTTCTCAATGTGAAAAGCGGCTCGGCGCTCTTCGACGGCGTTTGGAATCCGGGCGAGAAGCATACCGTCTGGATGAGCCACGGCGACCGCATCACCAAGCTGCCGCCGGGCTTTTCCGTGAAGGGCACCTCCGACAATGCGCCCTTCGCGCTGATCGAGGACGCGAAACGGCATTTCTACGGGCTGATGTTCCACCCGGAGGTCGTGCATACGCCGGACGGCGCGCGGCTGATCGAGAATTTCGTGCGCAAGGTCGCCGGGCTACCCGGCGATTGGACCATGGCGCAGTTCAAGGACGAGGCGATCGCCCGCATCCGCGAGCAGGTCGGGCGGGGCAGGGTGATCTGCGGACTATCCGGCGGTGTCGACTCTTCCGTGGCCGCGGTCTTGATCCACGAGGCGATCGGCGACCAGCTCACCTGCATCTTCGTGGATCACGGTCTGATGCGGCTGAACGAGGCGGAGGAGGTCGTCTCGCTCTTTCGCGGCCACTACAACATTCCGCTCGTGCACGTGGACGCCTCCGAGACGTTTCTATCGGCGCTCGAGGGCGTCGCCGACCCGGAAGATAAGCGCAAGACGATCGGCCGGCTCTTCGTCGAGACCTTCGAGGCGGAGGCGAAAAAGCTCGGCGGCGCCGACTTCTTGGCACAGGGCACGCTCTATCCCGACGTGATCGAGTCCGTCTCGTTCTCCGGCGGGCCGTCGGTCACGATCAAGTCGCACCATAATGTCGGCGGGCTGCCGGAGCGCATGCACATGAAGCTCGTCGAGCCGCTCAGGATGCTCTTCAAGGACGAGGTGAGGGCGCTTGGGCGCGAGCTCGGGCTGCCCGAAACCTTCGTCGGGCGGCATCCGTTTCCAGGGCCGGGGCTGGCGATCCGCGTGCCGGGCGGCGTCACGCGCGAGAAGCTCGACATTCTGCGCCGCGCCGACGCGATTTATCTCGACGAGATCAGGAAGGCCGGACTCTACGATGCGATCTGGCAGGCCTTCGCGGTGCTCTTGCCGGTGCAGAGCGTCGGCGTGATGGGCGACTATCGCACCTACGACTACGTGCTTGCGCTCCGCGCCGTCACCTCCGTCGACGGCATGACCGCGGACTTCTTCCACTTCGACATGGATTTCCTCGGCCAGGCGGCGACGCGCATCATCAACGAGGTGCGCGGCATCAACCGTGTCGTCTACGATGTGACGTCGAAGCCGCCGGGGACCATCGAGTGGGAATGATCCGAGCCTTCGTTTTGCGGCTTACGCACTAAGCCTTCAACGCGCTCAGGAAGACCGGCAAGGCTTTGCGCAGGACGTCGGAGATCCGCACGCCCGGGATCGCCCATTGCTGGACGATGAGTTCGTCGATCATGGAAAGCGTCGCGGAGACGATCGCGTCGAGCGGCAGTCCCGCTTTGATCTGGCCGCGCGACTCTCCCGCCCTAAGAAGCTCAACGAGCGGCGCATGATAGGCTTCGAACATCTCGCGGAACTGGCGCCCGAAGCGCTCGCGCGTTGCCTCAACGCCGCATACTGACCAGAATTCGAGAGTGAGCGGTATCATCGCTTCGTTGCGATCGATCTCCTCGGCGGCGCCGAGGAGCGCGGCCTCCAGCGCCTGAATTGCGTCCGCGCTGTCAGCCGCTGCATCGAGCCCGCTCATTGCGCTTCTCGCGAGGTCTTCAAAAAGAGCGAAGAACAAATCCTCCTTGCTGTCGAACGCAAGGTAGACGGAGCCCTTGGCGACGCCCGCGTCGGCCGCGATCTCGTCGATCGTCGCGGCGTGGTACCCGCGCCTTGCGAACACCCTCGCCGCGCCCTGCAGGATGACGCGTTGCCTATGCGCCTTGTCGACGATCTTTGGGGACAACGGTTTCCCTCTTGTCTTTGACTGACCGGTCAGTCATATAGAAGATCGAGATGCCGATCAAATGGTTGGGACGAAAAGGAGAGCGCCATGGAGATCGCTATCAGCGGCATGGGGGTGGCCGGGCCGACGCTGGCGCACTGGCTGCTTCGCGGCGGGCACAGGCCAACGCTGATCGAGAAAGCGCCGGAATTTCGCACGGGTGGATACATCATCGATTTTTGGGGTCTCGGTTACACGGTCGCGGAACGGATGGGGCTTGTGCCGGAAATTCGCAAGCAGGGCTACACGGTCAAGGAAGTCCGGTTCATCGATGCCCATGGGAAGAAAGTCGGCGGGTTCTCAGCCTCGGTGTTCGCGCGCATGACCGGTGGTCGGTTCACCAGCATCGCGCGTGGCGATCTCGCGGAGATCATCTATCGCTCGGTGAGCAACGATGCCGAGACGATCTTCGGCGACAGCCTTTCTTCAATCGACGACCATGAGGGCGGGGTCAGCGTGACGTTCGATAGCGGCCGGCGTCGCGACTTCGATCTCGTGATCGGCGCCGACGGTCTGCACTCGAACGTCCGCGCTCTGGCGCTTGGCGCGGAAAACAAGTTTGAACGTTATCTCGGGTTCTACGTCGCCGCCTTCGAAGTCCCCGGATATCGTCGTCGCGACGAGGACGTCTATGTAAGCCACAACACTCCGGGGCGGGGGGTCGCTCGCTTCGCGTTGCGGCGCGACCGCACCGTCTTCATGTTCGTCTTCACCGCCGGCCAGATGAAGGATCTGGAGCCTCAGGATAATGAAGGCCGCCGGTCGGTCCTGCGCGAGCTCTTCCGGGATATGAAGTGGGAAACTCCCGACATTCTGCGGGCGATGGAGGACGCGGATGAGATCTATTTTGACCGGATGAGTCAGATCGAAATGCCGTCCTGGCACAGAGGTCGCGTCATGCTGATCGGCGATGCGGCGGCCTGCGCGTCACTTCTCGCCGGCGAAGGCACGGGCCTCGCCATGACGGAGGCTTATATTCTCGCGGGGGAGCTGCATCGCGCCAAAGGCGACTATCAGGCGGCCTTCCGCGCGCACGAGGAACGGCTGAGGTCCTTTGTCGCCGACAAGCAGAAGTCGGCGCGCGCCTTCGCTCCATCTTTCGCGCCTGAAACCGCCTGGGGACTCCGGTTGCGGAATCTCGCGACAAGGCTCTTCGTTTATCCGCGCGCAGCCGATCTTCTTATCGGCCGCAGTTTGAAAGACACGCTTGAGCTGCCGGATTACGCGTATTGAGTCTGGTGGACCATGCCGTGTCTGATCGTTAGGCAAATCACCGCCATCATCGAGATGCAGCCACTTGGACAGATCACCGAGAATCGTTCGAGCGGCGGTTCGGCATAAACACCATCGGGTGGGAATGAGGGAGCGTAGTACGGAGTGAAATAGGGACCCTCCCATTTCAGGAGATCTCATGTTTGACCATGTCAAGTTCGGGGTCAGCGACTATACGGCGAGCAAAGCGTTCTTCCTCAAGGCACTTGAACCGCTCGGCGTAGTTATTGTCTCGGAGGGGTCGCCGACATACGGTGTCGAGCTTAGCTCAAATAATAAGGTGTCATTGTGCTTGTACCAAACGGAGGAGAAGCCAGCGCATCTTCACTTGGCTTTCAGGGTCGAGAGTTGCCGGCAGGTCGAAGCTTTCTATCGCGCGGCTCTGGAGGCGGGCGGCAAGGACAATGGTCCGCCTGGTCTGCGCCCGCACTACCACGCGAACTACTATGCAGCTTTCGTCATTGGTCCGGACGGGCACAACATCGAAGCGGTCTGCCACGAACCTGAGGCCTAACCCTTCCATCCAGGGAACGTCCACAACCGGAGCGTCGCTGATTGCAGACGTCGCCTACCATCGAGTGGCGGCTCTCGCGCGCATAGGCGCTGTCTGCAATCGAGTGGGAGTGAGGCGGAGCGCTGTCGAGGCGAACGGGATGACCAGCGTGTCGAAGATGATGTTGGCCGAGCGATAGTCGTCCTCACGCCGCTCTGGACCCTCGGCTGGGCCGGCGGACGGCTCTCACCTTGCCGCTTCTTCCGCCTCCGCAAAAGAATTGATCCTTCCCGTTGGATTCAAGCCCCGATACGGTGACGCCGCGCGGCATCTCGATCTGCTCCAGCACCTCGCCGGTCTCAGGATCGATGCGCCGCAGCTCGCTTTCGTCGCCTTCCCAGGTGGCGTGCCAGAGCTCGCCATCGACCCAAGTGACGCCGGTGACGAAGCGGTTGGACTGGATCGTGCGCAGCACCTCGCCGGTGTCTGGGTCGACCTGATGGATCTTCCGCTCTCGGTGCTGGCCGACCCAAAGCATGCCCTCGGCCCAGGCCAGCCCCGAGTTGCCGCCGCCGCCGGGCGCCGGGATCGAGGAGAGCACGCGCCCCGTCGTCGGATCGATCTTCTGGATGCGACTCTCGGAGACCTGGAACAGGTGCTTTCCGTCGAAAGCCGTCCCTGCATGGGCGGGGACATCGATCGAGCGCATCATCCTGCCGCTCTCCGGATCGAACGCGTTCAGCCGGTTCCCAGACGCGAACCAGACATGCCTCCCGTCGAACGAGACACCGGCGACCTGTTCGACCTCGGGGAAGGGCCCGTGTTCCCGGATGATCTCTGCTTTCAATGTCTTCATGCCCAAACCTTAGCTACCCGGGAGCGGCGCGGGGAGTAACAAGGTCGTCGCGAATCCCGGGAGCGTCGGGGTCGTCCAGCGCTGTGCCCGGCCGCGACCGAATGCCTGCACCTTGCCGGCGGCAGCGAGCTCTTTCAGTGCGCGCTGCACGGTGCGCTGGCTCGCGCCAAGCGCCAGCGCAAGTCGAGGATATGCTCCGGGAAGCGCACGAAGCCGCCGAGGACACGCGACTTTCGGCAGGTTTCTTCATCGGCGGTTTTGCCCTGTTCACGCTCGTCGCGGCCTACTTCGAGGCGTGAAGGAAGCGCCTGAACCGAAGATGCTGTGTCACTTAAAGTTGGGGGAAACCAAGGCGGGCGGAGCCGATTTCTTGTTCCCACGGCGCCGGGCGCGCAACAATGACGCCAGACCGCTCCACGCAATGCCTTGGGATCAGCCATGCGGACGGCGCAACGGATATCTCGTGCATCAGGGCTGTGTCTGGTCCTGAGCGGTCTGATGGGGTCGCCGCCGGAGCGGCGGAGCTCCTTGCTGCGGACCCGGCTGGTGCACCTTCGCTGCCGGCCAGACGGCTTCAATGGCAAGGTTGCGGGGTTCGGCGCGCGGCAACAGCCGGCGCTTTATGCGGAGCCGGTTCGCTCGCAGTTCCGCTCGGTTCCGCTATGGCTTGCAGATCGATGCATTGGCGGCCGGGTTCGACAGCCGGTTTCAGGCGTCACCGTAGCCGGAACCGCGCGCATCTGTTCTGGCGCGATCCCACGCGCGGCTTATCGAGCTCTACGCCACTATCTGCATGCGGATGCCTTCAGCGCGTCGATGTCTATGCCGGCGCCGTCGAGGCAGCGCTCTACCCTGGACGCTTTACACTGGAGGCCGTGGCTGGTGCGCAGGGCGGGGAACTCGATCTCGGCGCGCTTGGCAGCGTCAACATCGACACGCGCTTCTTCGATTGGCGCAGCTCGCCTATTATCCGATCGACAATCTGAAGCTCTCCATCGGCCACAGTTACGCCTTTGGCAACAACAGCGCACTGATTGCGCGGAATGGGGCTTGCCGACCGGCGGCGGCACCATGGCATCGTTGTTTGTCCGGGGCAGCGTATAGGAGAGCGGCGACGGCGCCGTGCTGGCGGTTTGCGCTTCTACTTCGGCCAGCGCGACAAGACGTTGATCCGCGCCATCGCGAGGATGATCCAACCGTTGTTATCGACCCAGAGACTGGCAGCTTCACATATAGCCCCTATTTAAGTCAGCCAGGATATCTGTGTTTGCAGAGCATTCTGTTTCTGAGCGGCCTGCTGCCTTCGCCGACGCGAGCGGCGGAGCTTCCTGCCGCGGCCCCTGACAACGCATCGTGCGCTTCCCGCCTTTACGGTTCAATGCCAAGGTCTCCGGCTTCGGCGGCGCCGCGAAAAGCAATGTGGATGCGCTCATCTTCGGTCATGGCGGAAATGGTGGTGGTGGCAATCCTGGCCTTTGATCGCAGCGCCGGAAGCGTGTCCCACGCAACCAGACATGCCTCCCGTCGAACGAGACACCGTCGACCTGTTCGACCTCGGGGAAGGGCCCGTATTCCCGGATGATCTCTGCTTTCAATGTCTTCATGCCCAAACCTTAGCTACCCGGGAGCGGCGCGGGGAGTAACAAGGTCGTCGCGAATCCCGGGCAGCGTCGGGGTCGTCCAGCGCTGTGCCCGGCCGCGACCGAATGCCTGCACCTTGCCGGCGGCAGCGAGCTCTTTCAGTGCGCGCTGCACGGTGCGCTGGCTTGCGCCGAGCGCCAGAGCAAGCGCCGAACCCGACCATGACTCGCCATCCGCGAGGAACGCGAGTACCGCCGCGTGCCGCTCTTCCACCGGCCGCGCCAGGACGACGACCTCACGCGCGCCGCGCGGCGAAAGCGCGAAGCCCTCTCTCGTCGCGCTCACCTGGGCAACTGCCCGCAGCAGCCTTCGGAGCCGCCCGATCTCGACCCGCAACCGCGCGCGATGGGATTCGTCGGCGTGCTTGGCGCCGAATGCGCGGGTGAGCAGCACGTCGCGCGGCACATCGCCGGGCCATGCCTCGCCGAGCGTCCGCGCGAGCACGAAGAGCACGGGGCGTCGTGCCAGCGGTACGAGCATAGTCCGGTCGCGCACGAGATTGCGGCAGGCGTCGATGATTAGCGCCTTCGATGCGAAGAGCGTCTCCACGTCCTGCAATAGAAGAGGGCGCTCCATGCCACGCGCGATCAGCCGGGCCGCCGGCGCTTCGAGGACCGCGAATGCCTGGTCGACCTCCGCCGCCAGCGCCGGAATGTTAGCCCAGCGCGCGGCCTCCTCGGCGCGGTCGAGCGCGGCGTGAGCTTCGCTCGCGTGGATGCGTCGCATGGAAATTCCGGCGACCGCGAGCTCGTGGAAGACACGCAGCGCAGGTGTAAGAGCCGAAAGATCGATCTCCGCAAGCTTGTGCTCGGCCTCGTCCAGGCGCCCGATCAGGACGAGACGCCGGGCCTCGAGGTAGCGCGCGTGAGCGGCGTTTGTCAGGTCCCCGTGCGCTTCGAGTGTCGCCGCTGCCGTGGCGAGCGCCTTTGTCGGCCAGGCGAGGTCGCGCGAGGCGAGCGCGATCTCGGCCTCCGCGACAACGCACCTCGCGCGCGCCACGGCCTCTCTCGGACCGAAGGCGCGGGCCGCGCTGCCGCACCAGCGCTTTCGCGCGGCTGAGATCGCCGAGCTGGGCCATGGCGATGCCGCGAAGCGCGAGTGCCGGCGCGTCATCTCGGAGCGCGACTCTGTTCAGGGCGCCGAGCGGATCGCCCATCGCCAGCGCCCGAGCCGCTGCCGTGATCAGCGAGTCCATCGAAATCCCGTCACACTTGTCACTCCCGGGGCGGCCAATGCCGGTCCTAGTCTGATGCGCATCGGCACAGATATGGAGAATGACGATGACGACGCACAAGACTGGAACGCGCGAAGAGTGGCTTGCGGCGCGGCTTCAGCTGCTCGACGCGGAAAAGGCGCTGACGCGGCAGAGCGACGCGCTGGCGCAGAAGCGCCGAGACCTGCCGTGGGTCCGCGTGGAAAAGGACTACCGGTTCGACACCGACGAAGGGCAGGCTTCTCTCGCGGACCTCTTCCGCGGGCGCTCGCAGCTTCTCGTGTACCATTTCATGTTCGGGCCGGACTACAAGGCGGGATGCATTTCGTGCTCGTCGATTGCCGACGGCTTCAACGGCTTCGCCGTGCACCTTGCCAACCACGACGTGATGCTCTGGGCGTCATCCCGCGCGCCGCTTCCGAAGCTCACGGCGTTCAAACAGCGGATGGGCTGGACGTTTCCCTGGGCGTCCGCGCAGGGCGGCGACTTCAACTACGACTTCAACGTCTCGATTACCGAGGAGCAGCAACGCACCGGCAACAACGAATACAATTATGCCCGCGGCCACGCGATGACCCAGGCGAAGCTTCCGCCAATCGTCACCGAGATCGCGGCGAAGTCCGGAGTCGAGGCGGCCGCCTATGTGCGCGAGCGGCCGGGCCTCAGCGCCTTCGTGCTGGAGGACGGCGTCGTCTATCACACCTATTCGACCTACGCCCGCGGACTCGACGGCCTCTGGGGCATGTACCAGTGGCTCGACCGCGCGCCAAAGGGACGCAACGAAGAGGGCGTGTGGTGGCGTCATCACGACAGCTACGAGCAGGCGGCGTGATGATCGCCGCTGGAAATGAAACCGGGCGCCGCAGGCTTGCGGCGCTCGGCGCGGGCGGCTGGCTCGGCCTTGCAGCCGCGCCGACCTTCGCCGTCATGGCGCTCCTGACCTATGTGTCCGGCGGAGACGTCGACATGATGTGCTCGGCCGCGCATGGTGTGTCGTGGCTTGGCGGAATGGTCCCCATGTACGTGCTGATGAGCGCATTCCATTCGGGGCCTTGGCTGAAACTGATCTCCTGGCGCTGAGGTGGTGCCCGCCGGATATCGCGAATGCGGTTGCACGACGCGGCGTGACCTGGTGACGCGGTTTGTTTCGTATGGGCTGCAAATCCGGATAGGCTGGGTCTCTCTCACAAGGGGGAGACGTCGTAGCTGCACCAATGCCTGATTTCCCGCTGACAACGCTCGCTGAAATTTGGCTCGTCCTCGGTACCCTTGGGGGCTGCCAGCTTCTTTTCCAATTGAGCATCCGTAGGCGGAAGCGCTACCCCGAAGGCTTCGCGAAGGCGCTCCAGTACTTGACGGGTGTTCCGGCGCTTGGCGCGCTTGCTCTCTTCCTCCTCGATCCCGATGAACTGAGTTTTGTGTTCGTCCATCTGCCCCATGACGTGTCGATGGCGGGACAGGCGCTGTTCGATGGCGCCGCGGTCATGATTCTGTGGTGTCACGTCACGCTCGGGCGGCATTGGTCTGGAGAGCTGGAAACGCTTCCTGAGCACCACCTCGTCGATTCCGGGCCGTACGCATTCGTTCGGCACCCACTTTACGCGAGCTATCTCGTCCTCGCCCTCGGCTTCTTCCTCGCAACGGCGGACTGGCTCGTCGGCGGCCTGATGCTCCTCTACTTTCTGGCGGTGACGACGCGGGCGGCGAAGGAGGAGGAAATGCTCCGGACCAGGCTCGGGGCGGTCTACGTCGCGTATTGCGAGAAGACCCCTCGATATCTGCCATTTTCTTCCCGACGTTGATACTCGCGGAGCGGTGCGACCTGCGTCGAGGATGATCGCCGCCGTCATACGTTTTCCATGATAAGGGCGCTCGGCTCTCGGGCTGAGCAAAGGAGCGTCAAATGCCCACGATCACCACAAAGGACGGCGTCGAGATCTTCTACAAGGACTGGGGCTCTGGTCAGCCGATCGTGTTCAGCCATGGCTGGCCGCTTTCGGCCGACGATTGGGACGCCCAGATGCTGTTCTTTCTCAATCAGGGCTTCCGCGTCATCGCTCACGACCGGCGCGGCCACGGCCGCTCGACCCAGGTCGGGGATGGCCACGACATGGACCACTATGCCGACGACCTGGCGGCGGTGACCACGCATCTCGACCTGAAGAACGCGATCCATGTCGGCCACTCGACCGGTGGCGGGGAGGTCGTGCATTATCTTGGACGGCACGGCGAAAGCCGGGTGGCGAAGGCGGCGATCATCAGTGCCGTTCCGCCGCTCATGGTGAAAACGGATGCCAACCCGGACGGCCTTCCGAAGAAGGTGTTCGACGATTTCCAGGTCGCGCTCGCCGCGAACCGCTCGAAGTTCTACTACGATGTGGCGTCAGGGCCCTTCTACGGGTTCAACCGGCCCGACAGGCAGCCGGTCTCCGCGGTGATCTGGAACTGGTGGCGGCAGGGCATGATGGGCGGCGCCAAGGCCCATTACGACGGCATCGTCGCCTTCTCGCAGACCGACTTCACCGATGACCTCAAGAAGATCACGGTTCCGGTGTTGGTGATGCACAGCGAGGACGACCAGATCGTGCCTTATGTCGCGTCCGGGCCACTGTCGGCGAAGCTTCTGAGGAACGGCACGCTCAAGACCTACAAGGGCTTTCCGCATGGCATGCCGACGACGGAGGCGGCGACGATCAACGCCGACCTGCTGGCCTTCATCAAGGGCTAGAGACCGCGCGTGTCGAACTGGAGCGCCCGGTACCCGGTCCCCGACAACGCCGCTCTCGTGGCGAGAAGGTGGATAACTTTTCGCGCCGCCACACGATTGCTCGACTTTTAGGTATTCTCAGGATGCCGGCTTAAGAAAGGGCCTGTAAATCCGCGCGCCGGATGCCCAGATACATGTGAAATCGTTCGGTCATCCGGGCGTTATCGACTTGGCCTACTAGCTCGAAAAATGCGGGGGCCGGGAGGAGTTATGAGCGACATCTCGAAAATAGAGACGCAGATGGCGGTCGTCGCCGCTGACGGCCGCGCAGTTGGTTTTGTCAGCCGCGTTGGCGCCGACACTTTGACGTTGACGAACGTGAAGGAGGGGCGCGGGTTCGACCACGTTCTTCCGCTGTCGTGGATTGCCGAGGTCGGGAAGTACGTGTTCCTGAACAAAGCGAGCCGCTACGTTGCGGCGAACTGGGACGCCCCAAATGGGGTGGCAGGCTCCCGGCCGCAGCTGAGAGCCGCCTGAAGCGCCTCTTCCAGGGTGGCGACGCTATTCGCACGCGTTGCGGAAGGCTTCCAGGAGTGCGGGCCACCCGCCCGCAGAGCTGATCGACTCGCGGACTTTCGCCGCCACATCGCCGTAGCTCTCGAGCTTGCGGTGCTCGAACTCCACCCGGGTGAAGTCTGCCCCGTCGGCGACGAATCGCACTTCCACCTCGCTCATCAGTCCCGGGTCGTATTTCCAGTCGGCTCCGATCTGCCAGGCGAGGACCACGCGATGCGGCGGCTCCCAGGCGAGCACCTTGCCCCAGTCGCACTCGCTGCCGTCCTCTCCGCGCTCAAACCAACGCCCGCCTACCGTCGGCTCGATGACGACCTCCTTTTGCGGCGAAGCGTTGATCGAATGCGACGGCTTCCACCACCGACCCATGCCGGCGGTGAAAACTTCGAAGGCCCGCGCCGGCGCCGCCTTGACGCGGACCTGCTGCCGGACGGGCGCCGGCGCGATCGTCATGTCGTTCATCAATCGTCCTCCTTGTCTCGCTCGACCTCGTCTTTGAAGCTCTCCAGCTGCTCGGCCCAAAGCCGATCGAGCCACTCGCGAATTGCGCCGAGCCCGGCTGGGTCGATGGCATAGACGCGCCGGGTTCCTTCCGCCCTCTGGGTAACCAGGCCGGCGGTCTTCAGCACTTTCAGATGCTGCGACACGGCGGGACGGCTCACCGCCATGCCGCGGGCAAGCATGCCGACCGGCTTCGGTCCGGAGGCGAGGCGCTCGAACACGGCCCTGCGGGTCGGATCGGCCAAGACGTCAAGGGCATCAAGTCTGTTAGCCATTACTTACCGTAAGTGTATGCTTACCGATAGTCAAGAGCATCGAGGCGATGTCAGCCGCGCCTTGCCAGGGCCTGCCGGCTGCGATAGCGCAACGCCAGCTTCCATCGGCGCGCGGGGGTGCAAATGCCGGTCTTGATTCTCGGCCTCGTCCTCTTCCTCGGCACGCATTCGGTGCGGATGGCGGCGGGAGACTGGCGCGCGCGGATGGTGGCGCGCATCGGCGACGGGCCCTGGAAGGGGCTTTACACGGTCGTGTCGCTGATCGGGTTCGTCCTGATCATCTGGGGCTTTGGCTTGGCGCGGCAGAATCCGGTCGTGCTCTGGTATCCGCCGGAATGGCTCAGGCACGTCGCCATCGCGCTGAACCTCATCGCGTTCATTCTTTTTGCTGCCTATCTCGTGCCGGCCGGTCGGATGAAGGCGCGCCTCGGCCATCCGATGCTTCTCTCCGTCAAGGTCTGGGCCTTTGCGCATCTCATCGCCAACGGCACGCTCGCCGATGTCGTGCTCTTCGGCACATTCCTCATCTGGGCGATCGCCGACTTTGCCGCGAACAGGCGACGCGACCGCGCGGCGGGAACGATCCGGGTCGCCGGGCCAGCGCGGAACGACTTCATCGCGGTCGTCGTCGGCGTCCTGATATGGGCGGCGATCCTCTGGCGAGTCCACGAATGGGTCATCGGCGTCAGCCCGATGGCATAGGTGTCAATGTCCGTTGAACCGAAAACCCGGCGAATTACCGCCGTCGATATCGCGCAACGCAAGAACGGCGAGCGAATCGTCGCGCTGACCGCCTATCACGCCCATACGGCCGGGATCGTCGACCGCTATTGCGACTTCATTCTTGTCGGCGATTTGCTCGGCATGGTGATGCACGGGCTGGAGACCACGATCCCCGTCACGCTCGAGATGATGATCCTGCAGGCGCGGGCGGTGATGCGAGGCTCAAAGCGCGCGCTCGTCGTCGTCGACATGCCCTTCGGCTCCTACGAAGAGAGCCGGGAGCAGGCGTTCCGTCACGCGTCGCGTATCCTGAAGGAAACCGGCGCCGGCGCGATCAAGCTCGAAGGCGGCACGCACATGGCGGAGACGGTCGCGTTCCTCGTTCGCCGCGGGGTGCCCGTGATGGGTCACGTAGGCCTGACGCCGCAGGCCATCAACACGATGGGCGGCTTCCGCGTGCAGGGCCGCGGAGAGGAGGGGCAGAAGCTCCTCGAAGCCGATGCGCGTGCCATCTCCGACGCCGGGGCCTTCGCCATCGTCATGGAAGGGATCGTGGAGCCGGTTGCGCGCGCGGTCACCAAATCCATCCCGACGCCGACAATCGGGATCGGGGCCTCGCCCGCCTGCGACGGGCAGATCCTGGTGCTTGAGGACATGCTCGGCCTCTCGGACTGGACACCGAAATTCGTGAAAAAGTTCGGATCGCTCCGCGAGCACATCGAGGCCTCCGTGTCGGCCTATGCGGAGGAGGTTCGGGCGGGGACTTTTCCGGGGCCCGACCAGCTTTACCAGCACCGGAAGGGCTGAAACCTACCCCCGGACTCCGTTGCCTCCACACGGCAAAGTGGCTAGGGTCCGCGCCGCTTCGCGGGTTCGTTCGGCGGGGCCGAAACCCCGGCATTTCTGCCGCATCTATCGACGCTGAGGATTATGGCCGACGACGAGCGCCGCTCCGAAACTTTCATCCGAGAGGTCGACGAGGAACTCAGACGCGATCAGCTCAAGTCGCTGTGGAAGCGCTTCGGGCCGGCCTTCATCGGCGTCTGCGTGCTCGTCGTCGCGGTGACGGCGGGCTATCGCGGCTGGATTTGGTGGCACGAACGGCAGGCCGCGCAGGCGGGCGACCGCTTCCTGGCGGCGATCGAGCAGATTCAGAGCGGCCAGAAAGCCGAGGGCGAGGCAGCGCTCCAGGCGATCGCCAAGGAGGGCGGTGCCGGCTATGCGGCGCTGGCCCGGCTCCGGCTCGCAGGAGAGAAAGCCGGCGAAGGAGCGAAGGCCGATGCGCTCAAAGCTTTCGATGCGCTCGCGAGCGACATCTCGGTGCCGGAGCCGCTGCGCGACATCGCGCGCGTCCGTGCGGCGCTCATCGCGCTCGACACCGGCGACCTTGATGGGGCCAAGACGCGTGCCGACCCGCTCGCCGTATCCGGCAACTCCTGGCGGCACGTAGCACGCGAAATCCTGGGGACGGCGGCTTATCAAGAGGGCGATCTCAAGGGCGCGCGCGATAAATTCTCCGAGATTCAGGAGGATGCCCAGACGCCGCCGGATCTCTGGATCCGCTCGGGGCTGATGATCGCGTTGATCGATGGGCAGATGGCCGCACCCGAGGCGGCCCCGGCGGCGCCATCAAAACCGAACCCTTAGGCGCCATTTCCGCCGCAATGACGAGGCAGTGCGGACGATCATGAGAAATTCCAAAGCTTTTCACCGCCTTGCGGCGCTCGGGTTTGTGGTGACGGTGGTCGCCGGCTGCAGCGCGATCAATTCGATGAACCCGTTCCACAGGAAGGAGGAGATCCTTCCAGGCGAGCGGGTGGCGGCGCTTCCGCAGGGCCAGGTCGACGTGGCCGGCGGCACGCCGTCGATCGGCGGGGCGACCCCGATGGCCGACTGGTCTCAGCCTGGCGGCAATGCTGCCAACGCGCCCGGCAATGTGAGCCTGAGTTCGGGTTCCGGCGCTTCGGCTTGGCGCGTCCGCGCGGTGCAGCAGGCAAGCAAGCGGAACGTGCGCCCCTCGGTGCCGCCGATCGTCCAAGGCGGCGTCATCTACGTCTACGACACGGACGGCGAAGTGCACGCGTTGACGCCGGGCGGCGGCAAGGCTTGGTCCGTGTCGCTCGCTCCGGAGGGGGAGAAGAGCCACGCCGCAGGCGGAGGCGTTGCGGCGGCGGGCAACGCCGTCTTCGTCGCGACCGGCTTCGGCGAGCTTGCGGCGCTCGATGCGTCGACGGGCGCCAAGATCTGGAGCTTCGATCTGAGCGCGCCGGCGCATTCGGCGCCGACGGCGGCGGGCGGCAAGGTCTTCGTCGTGAGCGCGACGAACGTGCTTCATGCGGTCAATCAGGCCGACGGCACCGAAGCCTGGCAATATCCTGGAATTCCGGAGACGGCCGGCGTGCTCTCCGCGGCGAGCCCTGCGGTCTCAGGCAACACCGTCGTCGTTCCTTATTCCTCAGGCGAGGTAATCGCCTTCGACGTCGGGTCGGGCAATCTGAAATGGGCGGACGCCGTCGTCCGCTCGACGCGCACGCTCGCGGTCTCCGGCCTGACGGACGTCGCGGCGAGCCCGGTCATTTACGACGGCGTGGTCTACGCCACCGGCGTCTCCGGCCGCACCATCGCAGTGCGCCTCTCCGACGGCGCGCGGCTCTGGGAGCAGAATATCGGCAGCGCCTCCACGCCCGCCGTCTCCGGGAACGCACTCTTTGTCGTCGACCTTGAGGACAATCTCGTCGCGCTCGACCGGAAATCCGGGTCGGTCTTCTGGCGCACGGAGCTTCCGGTCATCCGCAAGAAGAAGTTCTTCTCCGTGTGGGCCGGTCCGACGCTTGCCGGCAACATGCTCTGGGCAGTTTCGAACGACCGCAAGCTTGCGGGGATCGACCCGGCGACCGGGAACATTGTCGTCGATCGTCAGCTGTCAAGCCCGGCCTACGTGAAGCCGACCGTCGCCGGGGGCCAGCTTCTCGTCCTTTCCGCCGACGGAACGCTGACAGCCTACAACTGAGGACGCACCCGGTGGCCTTCAAGCGAGAGGCCTTCACCGTCGCCATCGCCGGGCGGCCGAACGTCGGCAAGTCGACGCTCTTCAACAGACTCGCGGGAAAGCGGCTCGCGCTCGTTCACGACCTGCCGGGCGTGACGCGCGACTGGCGCGAAGCGGAGGTGGAAGCGGGCGATCTGAAGCTTCGGTTGATCGACACCGCGGGGCTCGAGGAAGCGGCACCGGAATCGCTCGCCGACCGCATGCGGAAGGCGACGGAGACAGCGATAAAGGACGCCGATCTCGTCCTTTTCGTCGTCGACGCGCGGGCTGGCGTGACGCCCTCAGACGAGCATTTCGCGAAAATCCTGCGCGCTTCGGGGAAGCCGGTCGCGCTCGTTGCGAACAAGACAGAGAGCAGCGCCGGCGACAGCGGCGTTCTCGATTCCTATGCGCTCGGCTTCGGAGAACCGATCCAAGTCTCGGCCGAGCACGGGATCGGGATTGCCGACGTCTTCGACGCGATCCGCGCCGCAATGCCGGAGGCGGAGGTTCTAGAGGAGGGTGAGGCGGAGGCTCGCGAGGCAGAAGAGCCAGAGAGGCCGCTCCACATCGCCATTATCGGCCAGCCCAACGCGGGGAAATCCACGCTCGCCAACCGCCTGCTTGGCCAGGAGCGGATGCTGACCGGGCCGGAGGCGGGGATCACGCGCGACGCAATTGCCGTCGACTGGAATTGGCGCGGGCGCGCCATCCGGCTCGCAGATACCGCCGGCATCCGTCGCAAGGCGAAGGTCGTCGAGAAGCTGGAACAGCTCTCCGTCGGCGATGCGCTCAAGATCATCCGCTTCGCCGAGGTGGTGGTGCTGCTGATGGACGCCAGCGCGCCCTTCGAGAAGCAGGATCTGCAGCTTGCCGCGCTGGTCGCGGAGGAAGGGCGCGCGCTCGTGCTCGCGCTCAACAAATGGGACCTTGTCTCCGACAAGGAGGCGAGGCTTCGCGTACTGAGAGCCGACCTCGAAGAGACGCTGACGCAGGTGCGCGGCGTGGCGATGGTGCCGATCTCGGCGAAGTCCGGGACGGGCGTCGACAAGCTGATGGACGCCGTGTTCGCCACCCACGCGACGTGGAACAAGCGCGTGGCGACCGCGGCGTTGAATTGTTGGCTCGGCGCCATGACCGAACGCCATCCGCCGCCCGCTGTTTCCGGGCGACGGCTCAAGCTCAAATATCTCTCGCAGTCGAAGACACGGCCCCCGACGTTCTATCTCTCCTGCTCGCGGCCCGAAGCGCTTCCCGACTCCTACCGGCGCTACGTGGTGAACGGGCTGCGAGAAGACTTCGGCCTTGCCGGCGTGCCGATCCGGCTGATGGTGCGGGCCGAGAAGAATCCCTACGAGGGCCGGCGGAAGAAGAGCTGAATTCGGCGTCATTCAGGCTGGAGCGGCGCGTAAGCTTTCGTCTTGAAATCGAAGACCACGCTTGTTTGCTTGAAATCAGGCGATGCTATCTCGATCAGATAGGCCACGACCTCGGCGGGAGACGGCAGCGTGTCGGGGTCTTCGCCCGGCATGGCCTGCGCACGGAGCGCGGTGCGCGTGCGGCCGGGATCGATCGCTGCGACCTTGATCGGCGTCTTCTCGACCTCTTTCGCGTAAGTCGCGGCCAGCGCTTCGACGGCCGCTTTCGATGCCGCGTAGGGTCCCCAGAAAGGACGCGCGTGGCGGGCGAGCACTGAAGTCATGAAGAGCGCGCGGCCGGCGTCGCTCTGGCGAAGCAGTGGATCGAGCGAGCGGATCAGCCGCCAGTTCGCCGTGACATTGATCGCGATAACGTTGTCCCAAACCTTCGGCGGGATGTGGCCGAGCGGCGAGAGCTGGCCCAAGATGCCGGCATTGGCGAGAAGGATATCGAGCTTCTTCCAGCGCTCGAAGATCGCGCCGCCGAGCCGGTCGATACCCTCAAAGTCCTTGAGGTCGAGCGGCACCAGCGTCGCCGAGCCGCCGCCCGCCTTGATCTCGTCGTCAAGCTCTTCAAGCCCGCCTACGGTGCGCGCGACCGCGATGACATGTGCACCGGCGGCGGCAAAGCCCTTGGCGGCTTGGTAGCCGATTCCGCGCGAGGCGCCGGTGACGACCGCGATGCGGCCCTCGAGGGGCCTCGCTTCGCTCATTCCGCCAAAGCTCAAGCGGTCTCGGCGAGACGACTGAACGGGCGGACTTCGCCCATCGCCTCCTGGTCGGTCAGGCGCGTCGGATATTCGCCGGTGAAGCAGGCGTCACAATATTGCGGCTGGGCGGGGTTGCGTCCGCGCTCGCCGACGGCGCGATAGAGCCCGTCGATCGAGAGAAAAGCGAGGCTGTCGACGCCGATGAACTCACGCATCTCCTCGACGCTCATGCGCGAAGCAAGGAGCTTCGATTTCTCGGGCGTATCGACGCCGTAGAAACACGGGTCGGTGGTCGGTGGGCTGGCGATGCGCATGTGGACCTCGACCGCACCGGCGTCTCGTATCATGCGCACGATCTTGGTCGACGTCGTGCCGCGCACGATCGAATCGTCGACGAGCACGACGCGCTTTCCCCGAAGCACTCCGCTGTTGGCGTTGTGCTTCAGGCGCACGCCCATGTGGCGCACGGCGTCCGCCGGCTCGATGAAGGTGCGGCCGACATAGTGGTTGCGGATGATCCCGAAGTCGAAGGGGATGCCTGCAGCTTCCGAGAAGCCGATCGCGCCTGGAACGCCCGAGTTCGGCACCGGCACGACAATGTCGGCGACCGCGGGTGCCTCACGCGCGAGCTCCGCCCCGATCCGTTTCCGGATGTCGTAGACGCTGGTGCCGGCGACGATCGAGTTGGGGCGTGCGAAGTAGACATGCTCGAAGATACAGAAGCGCGAGCGGAGCGGCGGGAAGGGTGTTCGCGACTCGATGCCGCTCTCATTGATGATGACGAGCTCACCGGGCTGGATCTCGCGCACGAGCTTTGCGCCGATGATGTCCAAGGCGCAGGTCTCTGACGCGAGCACGGGCGCACCATCGATCGCGCCGAGGAGGAGCGGCCGAACGCCGAGCGGATCGCGGCAGCCGATGAGCTTCTTCTCGCTCAAGGCCACGAGAGAAAACGCTCCTTCGATCTGCGCGAGCGCATCGATCATCCGATCGATCAGCGATCCGCGCTCGCTGGTCGCGATCAGGTGGATGATCGTCTCCGTGTCGGAGGTCGACTGGAAGATCGAGCCGCGGCGTTGGAGCCGGCGCTGCAGCGCGGCGGCGTTGGTGATGTTGCCGTTGTGCGCGACGGCAAAGCCGCCCGCGGCGAACTCGGCGAAGAGGGGCTGCACGTTCCGGACCGCGGCGCCGCCTGACGTGGAATAGCGATTGTGACCGATCGCGCGGTCACCCTTCAGCCGCTCCATCACCGACGGATTCGTGAAGTTGTCGCCGACCAGGCCGAGGTGGCGCTCGATATTGAACTGCGTGCCATCGAAGGTGACGATGCCCGCCGCCTCCTGTCCGCGATGCTGGAGCGCATGGAGGCCGAGCGCGGTCAGCGCCGCGGCTTCCGGGTGGCCGAAGATACCGAAGACGCCGCACTCCTCGTGCAGCTTGTCGTCGTCGAAGGGAAGCGAGCGCATGTCGCGCATGGGGCTGCGATCCTCAGTCCGGGGGCGGGGAGTCGACTTCCCGGTCAAGCTGGTTCTGGTCGTCCGGGGCGATCCCGGGCTCGCTGTCGGCGGCAGGCGGGGTCGCGTCGCTGTCGGGCGACGGTTCCTGGACGACGTCGTCGCCGCTCGCGGGCGCCGCCGCGCGGCTCGCCTCGCCGCGGAGCCGCTGCATGATCTCGGCCTCGGGATCCTCCGGCAGTCGGTTCACCAAATCCTGGCCGAGCGAGTCGAGCCACGGCTTCGACTTCGCCATCGCAATCCATTCGGGCTGCTTGTCCGGCGCGATGAAGAAGTTGACGAAGAGCACGGCGATGATGACCAGGATCACGCCGCGGGCCGCGCCGAAGGCGAAGCCGAGGATGCGGTCGACAGGCCCGGCGCGCGAGTCCAGCACGAAATCCGAAACGCGCATCGTGATGATCGAGACCACGAGCAGCGTGACGAAGAAGATGCCGGCAACGGTGATCCCAAGCGCGAGGTTGCGGTCGTCCACGTAGCGCTGCACGTAAGGCAGAAGATCGCCCCAGAAGAAATAAGCGACGGCGGCTGCGGCCACCCAAGAGGCGATCGAGAAGACCTCGCGCGTGAAGCCGCGGATCATGGCGAGCACGGCAGAGATCAGAACGACGATGATCAGAATCCCGTCGAGCAATGTTATGGGCATCAGATCATTGCCTCCTGCGGGCCGGAACGGCTTCGAGATATGACCCTAGCGTGGCGTCCGGCCGCCCCAGTTTGCGGTCGATTCGGCGGCGATTGCCGCGACAATGTCGGCCAGCGTGGTAACTTCATTAAGCGATAGAGTTGAGCGGACACGTTCACCGCCTCCGGCGGGAAGCACAGCCTGTGAAAATCCCAGTCTTTTGGCCTCATTCAGCCGCATCATGGTCTGCGTCACGGGCCTGACCGCCCCGGAAAGGCTCACCTCGCCGAAATAGACACTCTCGGGCGGCGTCGCAACTCCGGCCCGCGAGGAGATCAGGGCGGCGGCAACGGCCAGATCGGCGGCCGGCTCGGCGAGTCTCAGGCCCCCCGCGACGTTCAGATAGACATCGTGGCTGCCGAAACGCATGCCGCAGCGGGTTTCGAGCACCGCAAGCAGCATGGCGAGTCGGCTCGGGTCCCAGCCGACCACGGCGCGGCGGGCGGTTCCAAGCGGGCTCTCCGCGACGAGTGCCTGCACCTCCACGAGCAGCGGACGCGTGCCCTCGATGCCGGCGAAAATGGCTGTCGCCGGGGCTCTTCGTGTCACGGTCGCCGATGAAGAGCAGCGAGGGGTTGGCGACCTCCTTCAGCCCGGCATCGGTCATCTCGAAGACGCCGATCTCGGACGCCGGGCCGAAGCGATTCTTGACCGCACGGAGGAGGCGGAAGTGGTGCCCCGTCTCGCCCTCGAAATAGAGCACTGCATCGACCATATGCTCCACCACGCGGGGGCCGGCGATCTGGCCGTCCTTGGTAACGTGCCCGACGAGCACGACCGAAGCGTTACTCGCCTTAGCGTAGCGGATCATCGCCTGCGCGGAGGTGCGGACCTGGGTGACGGTGCCCGGCGCGCTCTCGACGATGTCGGTCCACAGCGTCTGGATGGAGTCGATGATGACGAGATCGACCGGCGGCCCGGCAGCCAGCGTCGCCAGGATGTCCTCCACGCGCGTCTCGGAGGCGAGCGCCACCGGCGCGTCGCGCAGGCCGAGGCGCTCGGCGCGCAGACGTATCTGGCCGATCGCCTCCTCGCCCGACACGTAGACGACGCGGCGACCGGCTCTCGCCATAGCGGCGGCGACCTGGATCAGGATGGTCGACTTGCCGATCCCGGGATCGCCGCCGACGAGAATGGCGGATCCCGGCACGAAACCACCACCGATGACGCGGTCGAACTCTCCGACGCCGGAAAGCGCTCGCGGCTCTTCCTTCGTCTCACCGGCGAGGGCGGTCAGCGCGACCGGGCTACCGCGCCCGGTGCGAAGCGCTACGGGGACAGCGGCCGGCGCTTCCTCCGCGATGGTGTTCCATTCGCCACAAGACTCGCAGCGGCCTTGCCATCTGGAGGAGACCGCGCCGCAATTGGCACAGACGAACTGCGGGCGGGCGCGGGCCATCAGCTCGCCTTGGGCCGGTTCAGGTATTCGCGCTTCGCGCGGCGGCTCAAGCCTGTAAGGAGCTCATAGCCGATGGTGCCCGAAGTGCGGGCGACGTCATCGACCGGTACGTTCGGCCCGAACAGCTCGACCCAATCTCCCTCCATCACACCGACGATGCCGGTGACATCGATCGCGATCAAGTCCATCGAAACGCGCCCGAGGAGCGGCGCCGGCCGTCCGCGCACCGAGGCACGTGCGCCCGGATGCTCGTCGCTCGACCCGGCCAGACGGTGGTAGCCGTCTGCATAGCCAGCGGCGACGACGGCGATCCGCGTGTCGTGCTCAAGATGCTTCGTCGCGCCGTAGCCGATCGGCTCGTGGGCGCTCCCGTCCCGGAGCTGAAGGATGCGCGCCCTCGCCGTCACCACGGTCGAGAGCGGCGGGCGGTCGAGCGAGAACTCCCCGCCGTAGAGCGCGATGCCCGGCCGCACGAGATCGAAGTGGAAATCCGCGCCGAGATGAATGCCGGCGGAATTCGCCAGTGAGGCCGGAATATCGGGAAGCTCTCCGCGAAGCTCGCGGAAGAGCACGAGCTGCGCGCCGTTCATCGGGTTCATCGGATCATCTGCGCAGGCGAGGTGACTCATCAGGAGCCGGGGGGACGCAGTGGCGAGAAGCTGCGGCCGGCGCACCAGCTCCAGCGTTTCGTGCACGGAGAGGCCGAGCCGGTTCATGCCCGTGTCGACCTGGATTGCCGATGGCATTCCCGGCGCGTTAGCGGCCCAGGCTTCAATCGAGGCGAAGGTGTTCAGCACAGGGCGGAGGTCGGAAGCGCGAAAGGCCTCCGTCCAGTCGGGAAAGAAGCCGTTCAGGACATAGATCGTTGCATCCGGAGCGGCGGCTCGCACGCGTCGTCCTTCCTCGGGCAGTGCCACGAAGAAGGTGCGGCAGCCCACGATCGAGAGCGCAGAGACGGCCGGCTCGATCCCAATGCCGTAGGCATCTGCCTTGACCACGGCGCTCGTCTCCGCCGGTGCCGCCGTGTCGGCGAGCCGCCGCCAGTTCTTCACCAGCGCGCCGATATCTATGGAGAGGGAGAGGGCCGCCTCTGTCTCGTTCTGGTGCAATGCGGTCAGCTCCGCTTTGCGCGCCCTCCCTCATGGATGAGATCGGCGGCCTTGCTCCTAAGGCCGCGCTGGCAAGGAGCACGCTCGTCTGTTCGGAGGACGACGACTGGGAGGCGTGGCTCGATGCTGCCGGTGTCCACAAGGTGAAGCCGGTGCGGCGCTGATTCGCGCTACTCCATGGCATTGAGCGCGGCGGTAACGGGAAGGGCTCGGCTGCTATTCGGGTATGTCGAACTGCGCTCGCGAGCGGCACCCTGATGCAGCCCTTCTCCCTGAAGGTAGCGGTCGAGAGGGCCTACTATCTCGTCTATCTCAAAGCGCGCCTCGCCGACCGAAGGGTGCGGGCATTCAGGGATTGGGTGATGTCGGAGCGGACGGCGGCAGACAAGAAAAAGCAGAGAGAAGGAAGCTGATGCCGGCCGGCGAGGCCCTCGTTACTCGTGTCTTTCCGGCAGGTGGTCGGGCTTGGCGATCGAGGAGAACCGCGTCACCTCCGCCTCGAACTGCAGCTCGATGGTGCCCGTCGGTCCGTGACGCTGCTTGCCGATGATGACTTCCGCGCGTCCGGCCATCTCCTCCATCTCCGCCATCCACTTGAAGAACTCCTCGGTGCCCTCCTTGGGCTTGCGGTTCTTCAGGTAATATTCGTCGCGGTAGATGAAGAGCACGACGTCGGCGTCCTGCTCGATGGAGCCGGATTCGCGAAGGTCGGCAAGCTGCGGACGCTTGTCGTCGCGCGACTCCACCTGACGGGAGAGCTGCGAGAGGGCGAGGATCGGAACGTTCAGCTCCTTCGCCAGCGCCTTCAGGTTGGTGGTGATTTCGGTGATCTCCTGCACGCGGCTTTCCGACGAGCGCCGTGTCGTGCCGCTGATGAGCTGCAGATAGTCGATGATCAAAAGATCGAGGCCGCGCTGGCGCTTCAGCCGCCTGGCGCGGGCGGCGAGCTGACTGATCGAGATACCGCCGGTCTGGTCGATGTAGAAGGGGATGCGCTGCATCTCCTGCGCGGCTTCGACGATCCGGTCGAACTGGTCTTCGTGGATCGCGCCGCGGCGGATGTCGGAGGAAGGGATGCCTGCCTGCTCGGCGAGGATGCGCGTGGCGAGCTGCTCAGCCGACATCTCCAGCGAGAAAAAGCCGACGATGCCGCCGTCGACGGTCCTGATCGTCCCGTCCGGCTGCTGCTCGCCGGCCCAGGCCTTGGCGATGTTGTAGCCGATGTTGGAGGCGAGCGACGACTTCCCCATCGCCGGGCGCGCGGCGAGGATGATCAGGTCAGAGTTCTGCAACCCGCCCATCATCTTGTCCAAGTCATCGAGACCGGTGGCGAGACCGGAGAGGTGACCGGCGCGCTGGTAGGCGGCGCCCGCCATGTCGATCGCTGTCTTCAGCGCTTCGGCAAATCCCTGGAAGCCGGAATTGAAGCGGCCGGTCTCGGCGATCTCGTAGAGACGCCGCTCCGCGTCCTCGATCTGCTCACGCGGCGGCATGTCGACCGGCGCCTCGTAAGCGATGTTGACCATGTCCTCGCCGATGGTGATCAGGTTTCGGCGGACGGAGAGGTCGTAGATGGTGCGGCCGTAATCCTCGGCGTTGATGATCGTCGTCGCCTCGTAGGCAAGGCGACCGAGATATTCCGCGACGCTGATCTCGCCGACGCGATCGTTCTCCTTCAGGAAGCTCTTGATCGTGCGCGGATCGGCGGTCTTGTTCAGCCGGATGAGCTGCGCGCTCTTCTCGTAGATCTGTCGGTGCAGCGGATCGAAGAAGTGGGCAGGCTCAAGAAAATCGGAGACCCGATAGAAGGCCTCGTTGTTGATGAGGATGGCGCCGAGCAGTGCCTGCTCAACCTCGATGTTATGCGGAACTTGTCGATGGATCGGCGCGTCTTCGGGCGCGAGGATGTGGGCAAACGTCATCGTTCTTCGAGTTGCTTTCTGCGCCCCACTCATAGGTATCGCGATGCAGCGTGAATAGACACGGTCGCCGACCCGGCATCGTCGTGCTCGCTATTCCACCGAATCACCGAAGGAAAATTATCACGGTTGATTTTGAAGCGGAGCCTATTCGCCAGCCAAACGCAAAGTCTCGTCCGCCTCGTGACGGGCGCGGAAATCCGTCTCCGCTTTCGTCATGTAGTCGCGCGTGATCGGAAGCGTCGCGTTGCTCTTCGCAATCTGCATCTGGAAGACCATCATGTCGCCGGCGCGGAACGCGGCCTCCGAGCCCGCAAGGTAGAAATTCCACATTCTGCAGAAGCGCTCGTCGTAGATCTCCGCGGCCTCATCCCAATGTGCCTGGAACCGCTCGCGCCAGGCGCGGAGCGTCTCGGCGTAGTGAAGGCGCAGGATCTCGATATCGGTGACGACGAGGCCGACTCGCTCGACCGCCTGCAGCACCTCGGAGAGCGCAGGGATGTAGCCGCCGGGGAAGATGTACTTTGCGATCCAGGAATTGGTGGTGGTGGGCGGTCCGTGGCGGCCGATCGAGTGCAGCAGCATCACGCCGTTGTCTTTCAGAAGCCGCCTAGCGGTGGAGAAGAACTCCTTGTAACGCGCGGCGCCGACATGCTCGAACATGCCGACCGAGACGATACGGTCGAACGTGGTTTCGAGTGCGCGATAGTCCCGGAGCTCGAAGCGCGCGCGCTTCTCAAGGCCGCGCTCATGGGCGCGCTCGTTGGAGACCGCGTGCTGCTCCGTCGACAGCGTGACGCCGGTGACGTCGACGTCGAAGAAGTCGGCGAGGAAGAGGCCGAGGCCGCCCCAACCGGAGCCGATGTCGAGAACCTTCTGCCTGGGGCGAAGCGCGAGCTTCGATGCGAGGTGACGCTTCTTCGCCCACTGTGCCTCTTCGAGACTCACCTCCGGCCGCTCGAAATAGCCGCATGAATACTGCATGTCGGAATCGAGGAAGAGGCGATAGAGCCGCCCGTCGAGATCGTAGTGATGCGCGATGTTGCGACGGGCGCGGAACAGCGAATTGTTCTGGGTGAAGCGGCGCGTCGCGAAGCGCAAGCGCGAAGCCGACTTGTGAAGGGGCAGACGCTCGATTTCGCTCCAGTTCTCGTTGATGAGCATCAGGAAGTCGAGGAGCGTATCCTCGGGGAAGACGACGCCACCCTCCATATAGGCTTCGCCGATCGCGAGCTCGGGATTCCTGAGCACCGCCCATTCGGAACGCGCATCGCGAAAAGCGAGGTGCGCGGCACGACCGTCCCCGTCGCCGTAGGCGGTGGTACCGCCATCCGACCAAGTCACCTCGAGCCGACCGCACCGAACGATCCTGCGCAGCAGGCGGTCCAGCCAACGGTTCATGCGACTCTCTCTGCCCCGTAATCCTGTAACCTCCGCATTCAAATACCGTTTCGCCCGCGACGCAACAATTTGGGCAGGCAGTCCCCGGACTCTTCAGAATAGCTGGCGCGCGAAGCCCACGGGGCTAGTTAGGCCCAGTATCGTCACCGGGCAGCTGACTACGATAAGGAGTGGCTTGGCCGGGACCCTTGCGGCCCCCGTGCCGTGAACCGACCGGGCGATGCCATGGGTCGGATGGCCATCTGGCCGCGCTTCGAGGCGCTTGCAGAAGTCAGCCCGACTTGCCGGCTGGACTGGTTGCGGAAAGAGATTTCCACCCGCAGTGGGCGCCGACGCGATCAGCGCAGGTGTCGCCGCGTCGCGCGATGCGGCGTGGCCACTTTGGAGGTCGCCGTCGCGGGCGGGCTGCCTCAGGCCTGTTCGGCGGGCGTTGCCTCGGCCGGTGCCTCGCCGTCCGCCTCTTCGGCGGCAGCTTCGGCCGGCTCCTCGGCGACTTCCTCGATGAGGGCGTCCGGCCGTGTCAGATCCTCACCGCGCGCCTGGCGCTCCGCTTCATCGGTGGAGCGGGCGACGTTGATCGTGATCGGCACCTCGACCTCCGGGTGAAGCGTGATCTTCACCTCGTGCAGGCCGACTGTCTTGATGGCGCGGTCGAGCCTGACCTGCCGGCGCTCGATGGTGAAGCCGCCGGCAGTCGCCGTCTCGGCGATGTCGCGCGTCGACACGGAGCCGTAGAGCTGTCCGGTCTCGCCGGCCTGGCGGATCACGATGAAGCTCTGCCTGCCGAGCTTGCCGGCGACCGCTTCGGCCTCCTTGCGCGCCTCGAGATTGCGCGCCTCGAGCTGCGTCCGCTCGCGCTCGAAGCGCTTGCGGCTTTCGGCATTGGCGCGAAGCGCCTTGCCCTGCGGCAGGAGGTAGTTCCGCGCATAGCCGTTCTTTACGCGAACGACGTCGCCCATCTGGCCGAGGCGAGCGATGCGCTCCAAAAGGATGACTTCCATTGTTCTCTCCTTGCTGTCCCGCGACTGCGGTTAGGGGCGGCCTCCTCCAGATTGAGAGGGCGGGCCGCTCCAGCGGATGGCGACCTGCCTACTTCAGCACGTAGGGCAGGAGGCCGAGAAAGCGGGCGCGCTTAATCGCCCGCGCGAGCTCGCGCTGCTTCTTGGCGGAGACCGCCGTGATGCGCGACGGCACGATCTTGCCGCGCTCCGAGATGTAGCGCTCGAGGAGCTTTACATCCTTGTAGTCAATGAGAGGCGCGCCTTCGCCGGAGAAGGGGCAGGTCTTGCGACGCCGGTGGAAAGGGCGGCGGGTCGGGAGCTGTGCAATATCGACCATCGTTCTACTCCTCGTCGTCCCGGCGACGCTCGCGGTCGCGCTTGCGGCGCTCGTCACGCTCTTTCTTCTGCATCTGCACCGAAGGCTCTTCCTCCAGCTTGTCGACGCGGACAGTCAGGAAGCGGAGAACGTCCTCGTTGATCCCCATCTGCCGCTCCATCTCGTTCACCGCTTCATGCGGCGCGTCGATGTTCATCAGCGTGAAGTGCGCCTTGCGGTTCTTGGAGATGCGGAAGGAGAGGTTCTTCAGACCCCAATACTCGGTCTTGCCGACGCTGCCGCCGCCGGACGCGATCACGCCCTTGAACTGCTCGACAAGCTCGTCGACCCGCTGACCCGAAACGTCCTGCCGGGTCAGGAAAACATGCTCGTACAATGCCATTCGTCTTCAGCCTTTCCTGTGCCCGACCCGCCTGGCGCGGAGCCCCGTCGAAGCCTCGTGCGGCTACACCGCGGAAAGGCTCGTGACGTCTTCGAGAGCGGAGACACGGGAAACCGGATCGTCTTGGTGATCCTGCGGCGAGACAGCCGCTTTCCGTTAAGCCCCCGGCCGAAGCCGGTCGTGGAAGCGGCTATCTATAGGGTTTGGCGGCGGGATTCAACTACGTCGGCGCAGTTACCGGCGCGGCGTCTCGGCTGGCGTCAAAGGCTCGATGGGGGCGCTTCCGGCGCTAGGGGCAATGCCGACATGGGCGGAGAGCCGCCCGTCCCGAAGTGACCCGTCCTTTGCCTTGAACGGCACCGCGCTGCGAGAAGGAGAGGCGCGGCGGTCCACGCAATTCCGCGCGGATATTCTTCGATACAAGCTCGCGGCTGGCGCGTATCATAGGATGCGGGTTTACCTCCGGCCGTGTGACGAGACAGCCCAAATCATGCCCGCGAGCCTCGCCCCCGGGGGAATAGGAGGGGGATTCATGAAGTGTCCACTTCCGGTCACGGTTGGCTTCGGGGTGCTCTTGCTCAGCGCGGTAGGCGCTGCTGCGCAATCCGGCGGCGTCGAAAAGGCGGTCGGCGGCTACAGCTTCGAGGAGGCCGCGCAGGAGGCGCCACAAACCAAGAACTTCCACTCCGCCGACGGTCATTTGACGTTCGCGATCGTGACCCAAACCGCCGGCAACGGATTCTTCGACCCGCTCTACGTTGGCGCCACGGTTGCAGCCAACATGGTCGGCGCAAAGATTCTGCTGCTCGGCTCTGAGGCACCGGTCGAAGACGTCGCGCGCGAGATCGAAATCCTGAACCAGATCGTCCAGGATCCCACGATCGACGGCATCATCATGACCACGTCGCAGGCGGGCGCCTTTGACGACATCGTCAAGACCGCCGAGAAGAATGGCATCCCGATCGCGACGACAAACTCTTTCGACGCCGGAATCTACCATCGCCTGGAGATCAGCCATACAGGGCAGGACGCCTCGGCGGCGGCCATCGCCGGCAGTGCTCTTGTTCAGTGCCTGATCGACAAAAAGATCGAGAGAGGCTCGATCGTCCTTCCTGGCAGTACCGCCCCCGGCAATGTCGAGGTCAACAACCGCATGATTTCGGCGTACAACGCCATCGTCGCTGCACTGAAGGCCGCCGGCAAGCTCGACGTCTTCAATGTCGATGCCGGTCCGGAAGGCACGGGCGTGGACACCGACCCGAACGATCCGGTGAACGGTATAGTGTCGCTATTCGAGTTGCGCGGCGACGTGGTTGGTGCCTTCGCCGGCAACGCCTTGTTCACCCCGGCGATCGCAAAGGCGATTGCCCAGTTGGGCAAGACAGACCAAATCTGCGCATACGGCTACGACCTCGGTCCGGCACAGCAGGAAGCTCTTGCGACCGGCGACCTGAGCGGTGCGCTTGGCCAGCAGCCGTTCCTGCAAGGGTTCTGGCCGGTCATGCAGCTTTATCTTCAGATCGACCGCGGCATCGCGGCGGCTAACCTCGACACGCGCGCCCAGCTCGTGACCAAGGACTCGGTCGCGAGCGTCGGCAAGCGTTTCGAGAACTAGCTCACGCTGGTCACGCCCCGCCGCTCGGAGGGCCGCATGAGCGAAGAGAAGATCACCCGGCGCCTCGCCGCGATCCTCGCGGCCGATGTCGCCGGCTACAGCGCCATGATTGGCACCGACGAGGCCGGCACCGTTTCCGCGTTGCGACAGATCTGGGCGAATACGTTTAGCCCCGCCGTCGCCTCTTGGCACGGGCGGGTGGTCAAGATGATGGGCGACGGGGCGCTGGTGGAGTTTTCGAGCGTCGTCGATGCGGTCGAGTGCGGCATCGCGATCCAGCGTGCGATGAGCGAGCGAAATCTGGCGGCCGAACGGCGCGTCGAGTTTCGCATCGGCATCAACCTCGGCGACATAGTCATCGAGGGCGATGATATCCTTGGCGACGGCGTCAACATCGCCGCGCGCCTGGAGGGCCAGGCGCCGCAAGGCGGCATTCTCGCCTCGGATGTCGTCCACGCCCAGGTGAACGGAAAAGTCGGCGTCACCTTCGCCGATGCCGGCGAGCTCAGGCTAAAAAACATCGGTCGACCGGTGCGCGCTTGGCGTTGGCACACCGAGACGGCCGCAGCTACCCCGATCTCCGTTGCGTTGCTCAGCCCTTCCCTCCCGACCGACAGACCTTCTATCGCTGTCTTGCCGTTTACGATCATGGGCAATGACGCGGAGCAGGAATTCTTCGCCGACGGCCTGGTCGAGGACATCCTAACCACGCTCTCGAAGCTTTCCGGCCTCTCGGTGATCGCCCGTAATTCGAGCTTCGTCTACAAAGGGCGGGCTGTGGATGTGCGCCAAGTCGCGCGCGAACTCGGGGCGCGCTACGTGCTTGAGGGAAGCGTCCGCAAGGCGGCCGACCGCATGCGCATCACCGCCCAGCTGATCGATGCAACAACAGGAGTGCACATTTGGGCGGACCGTTTTGACCGCACAGTCAACGACATTTTTGCCCTGCAGGACGAGATCACTTTGGCGCTCGCCACTGAGATGCAGGTCAGGCTGACCGAAGGAGAGCAAGCGCGCCTCCGCTATACAACCACGACAAACGTCGGTGCGTGGAACCTCTGGATACAGGGGCTGAACCTTGAGCGCCTGCCAAAAACCCCCGAGACCCGTCTTCAGTCCCGTCGGTGCTGGGAGAAGGCTCTGGCCCTCGATCCCGGCTCGGCGGTGCTGAACGCATTGCTCGGGGACGTCCACTATTCGGACGCACGCCTTGGCTGGTCGGGAGAGGATCGCGAAACGGCTCTGGTGAAAGCTGAGGCCTATGTTGGGCGGGCGCTTTCGATCGACCCCGCAACTGCGGACGCGCACCGAGCCGCGGCGGGAATCCTGTTGCTCAAATCGCGATTCGACGAGGCGGCGGCCGCCGCGCGCAAGGCAGCGAAGCTCGGCCCGAGCGTGCCCGACGTGCTGGTGCACGGAGGCTTCGTCCTGACGTGTTGCGGGTACGCCGCAGAGGCGATCGCCCAGATAGAGAGGGCGCTAGCGCTGAACCCGATCTATCAGTCCTGGCATCTCGGCGTACTCGGAAATGCTTACCGGCTTTCCGGACGGCCCGACGAAGCGATGGTCGCGTTCCGCGCTTTTCACGCGCGTAGCCCCGGCTTCGGTCTGGCGGATATCGTGATGGTCCAGGAGCAGGCCGGACGCCTCGTCGACGCGCGTGAAACTGCCGCGCAACTCAGTCTCGCGCGTCCCGATTTCACCGTGACATCATGGCTCCGGACACAGTTCCGCGTGGATGTTGACCAGATGGCCGCCGATACGGCCTCGCTCCGCGCTGCCGGCGTCCCGGAATAGCACTAAGCCAGTGTCCCCTCGGGCGAAGCACACCATCTTCCTGCCGCTTCAAGAACGCATGTCTTTGTGCAACGAGAAAGGTCGGTTGGAATTCCTTCTCGACGGAGAGCCGCGCCATGTGCCGATCTGTGGGAGTCGCGTTAACTTTGTTCGCGAGCATCGCCTTCACCGGCATCGCCGTTGCGCAGGAACTCCTGTCCGAAGACGACGCCGCAGGAGAACGCTGATCTCGTGCGGCGTTTTATTATGACCGTCTATGTGGGGCACAATCCTCAGGCCCTGCCGGATTTCTACGCCGAAGATTTCAATCGCACCAATCCTGCGCGGCCCCAAAAGAACGAACCGGGCCTCGACGACGATATCGCACGGGTCGAGCGGAGCCTCAGGGAATTCCCCGATCTCGGCGGAGATATCGAGGAGGTGATCGCGGTCGATGACCGCGTTGTCGTCGTCTTGAACCATTCCGGGACACAACGTGGCGCCCTGGAGGGCTGGGGAACGCCGGCAACCAACAGGCATGCGAGCTGGAAGGCCGTTCAGGTGATGCGCATCGCATGCGGCAAGATCGTCGAAAGTCTTGTTGTCGACGACCGCTTCAGCATGTTTCGTCAGCTCGGGGTGATTTCCGACGAAGAGCTGAAGACCGTGGAATAGGTTGCCCCTACAAACAAAGAGCCGGCGCTCCCGCCGCCCGGAACGGTCCTGAAGCCCGCCGACTTGAACTCGCCGCCCCTCGGCAGTGTCGATCCCGTTGGAATCGCATCGAGAGGGTCATGACGACCGCATTTCTTTTCCCTGGTCAGGGGAGCCAGACTGTCGGCATGGGAAAGGCGCTCGCGGATGCTGTGCCGGCGGCGCGGGCGGTCTTCGATGAGGTCGACGAGGCGCTCGGCGAGAAGCTCTCTGACATCATTTTCGAGGGACCGGAAGAGAAGCTAACGCTGACGCGGAACGCGCAGCCGGCGCTGATGGCCGTGAGCCTCGCTGCGATGAAGGCGCTGGAGGCGGTGGGGATCTCGGTCACGTCGCATGCCGCCTGTGTGGCCGGCCATTCGCTTGGCGAATATTCGGCGCTCGCCGCGGCGGGAAGCTTCTCGATCGGCGACACGGCGCGGCTCCTGCGCGCGCGCGGCGATGCCATGCAGAAGGCGGTGCCGGAGGGCGTCGGCGCGATGGCGGCGCTGCTCGGGCTCGACCTTGCGGCGGCCGAGGAGGTCGCAAGAGACGCGGCGACGGCCAACGAAGTCTGCGAGGTTGCGAACGACAACGCGCCGGGACAGGTCGTCATCTCCGGGAACAAGTCTGCGGTGGAGCGCGCCATCGATATCGCCAAGAGCAAGGGCGCGCGGCGCGCCATGCTGCTCGCCGTATCCGCGCCGTTCCATTGCGCACTCATGGCGCCGGCGGCGGAAGTGATGGCGAACGCGCTCGCGAGCACGAAGATCGATCCGCCAGCCGTGCCGCTGGTCGCCAATGTGCTCGCCACGCCGATCGACGACCCGACCGAGATACGCCAGCGTCTCGTCGAACAGGTGACCGGCACGGTGCGCTGGCGGGAATCGATGGCGTGGCTTGCAGCAAACGGCATTACGCGGCTGGTCGAGATCGGCGCAGGGAAGGTGCTAACCGGGCTTGCGAAGCGGACCGCGCCGGAGGCGACAGCCTCGTCGGTCGGCACGCCCGATGAGGTGAAGGCGCTCGCGGCGGCGCTTCAGGCATAGGGAGGCAGCATGTTCGGCCTTGAAGGAAAGCGCGCCCTTGTTACCGGCGCGAGTGGCGGCATCGGCGGCGCGATCGCCGAGGCGCTCCACGTGCAGGGCGCAACCGTCACGCTCTCCGGGACGCGGGCGGACGCGCTGCAGGTGCTTGCCGGGAAGCTTGGCGAGCGCGCGCACGTCGCGCCGGCCGATCTTGCGGATGCATCGGCGGTCGATGTGCTGGTTCCTGAGGCGGAGCGGCTCATGGGCGGTCTCGACATCCTCGTGAACAACGCCGGCCTCACCCGCGACGGGCTGGCCGTCAGGATGAAGGACGAGGACTTCGAGCTTGTGCTCCGGGTCAACCTGGAAGCCGCGTTCCGGCTCTCCCGTGCTGCGCTCAGGAGCATGATGCGGCAGCGTTTCGGCCGCATTGTGGGCATCACCTCGGTCGTGGGCGTCACCGGCAATGCCGGCCAGGCGAACTATGCCGCCTCGAAGGCCGGCATGATCGGCCTGTCGAAGGCACTCGCTCAGGAGGTCGCGAGCCGAGGAATCACCGTCAACTGCGTCGCGCCGGGCTTCATCGAGAGCGCGATGACGGACAAGCTGAACGAGAAGCAGCGCGAGGCGATCCTCGGCACGATCCCGACAGGCCGGCTCGGGAGCGGGGCTGAGGTGGCCGCTGCCGTCGTCTATCTGGCGAGCAATGAGGCCGCCTACGTGACCGGCCAGACGCTTCATGTGAACGGCGGAATGGCCATGATCTGATCGCCCGAAAAGGCCCGGAAAAGGCGGATTTCCGCTGCTGGTCAAGCCAAAGGAAACGTGTTAACGACCCGCGGAAAGTTTACCGAGAGCCCGGCTGAATTGCCGCTGAAGCCCCGGCTTCGCGGCTTTTGTGTATGTTCCGGGTCAGGAAACGACCCGAAAACGAGGAAGACGCTATGAGCGACAACAGCATCGAGGCGCGCGTCAAGAAGATCGTCGTCGAGCATCTCGGCGTGGAAGAGGACAAGGTGTCCAAGGACGCGAGCTTTATCGACGATCTCGGCGCCGACAGTCTCGATACCGTTGAACTCGTCATGGCGTTCGAGGAGGAGTTCGGCGTCGAGATTCCCGACGACGCGGCAGAGACCATCCTGACCGTCGGGGACGCCGTCAGCTTCCTGGAAAAGAGTACCGCCTGACCTAAGGCAAGATCCGCATCGTGCGGCGCGTCGTCGTCACCGGAATGGGAATGGTGACGCCGCTCGGGAGCGGCGTCGAGACGACGTGGTCGCGGCTCACGGCCGGCGAGAGCGGCGCACAGCGCATCACCACCTTCGAGGTCGACGATCTGCCCTGCCAGATCGCCTGCGTGATTCCGCGCGGCGACGGCTCCAACGGGACGTACAATCCCGATCTGTCGATGGAGCCGAAGGAGCAGCGCAAGGTCGACGATTTCATCATCTTCGCCATGGCGGCCGCCGACGAGGCGCTGAAAAGCTCCGGCTGGGAGCCGAAGAGCGAGGACGACCGTTACGCGACCGGCGTCTTGATGGGCTCGGGCATCGGCGGCATCGGCGGCATCGTCGAAGCGGGCATCACGCTGCACGAGCGTGGGCCGCGCAAAATATCGCCGTTCTTCATTCCCGGCCGCCTCATCAACCTGGCCTCCGGCTACGTGTCGATCAAACACGGCTTGAAAGGCCCGAACCATGCCGTCGTCACCGCCTGCTCGACGGGTGCGCATGCGATCGGCGACGCGGCGCGGCTGATCGCGCTCGGCGATGCCGACGTGATGGTTGCCGGCGGCACGGAGTTGCCGGTGGTGCGCATCTCTCTTGCCGGTTTCGCGGCCTGCCGCGCGCTCTCGACGCACTTCAACGACCGGCCAAAGGCGGGCTCGCGCCCCTACGACCGCGACCGCGACGGCTTCGTGATGGGCGAGGGCGCCGGCGCCGTCGTGCTTGAGGAGCTCGAGCACGCCAAGGCGCGCGGGGCGACAATCCATGGCGAGGTGATAGGCTACGGTCTCTCCGGCGACGCCTATCACATCACCGCGCCTGCCGAGGACGGCAACGGCGCGGAGCGCTGCATGCGTGCCGCGCTGAAGCGCGCTGGAATCGACCCGAGCGAAGTCGACTACGTCAACGCCCACGGCACTTCGACCATGGCCGACGGCATCGAGCTTGCCGCGGTCGAGCGCGTCATGGGGAACTCGGCGAGTGGGCTTACGATGTCGTCGACGAAGTCGGCGATCGGCCACCTGCTCGGCGCAGCCGGAGCGGTCGAGGCGATCTTCTGCCTGCTCGCGATGCGCGACGGGATCGCACCGCCCACGTTGAATCTCGAAAATCCTTCGGTCGAGACGCCGATCGATCTCGTACCGCTCAAGGCAAAGGAAAAGCGGGTCGACATCGCCCTTTCCAATTCCTTCGGGTTTGGCGGGACAAACGCTTCGCTGGTCTTCCGCCGGGTCTGATGGGTTCGCGGGCTAGCCCCAATCGGTGGTATGAGTCGGCCGGAAAAGGGGCTAGCGCGCGATGAGCCACACCGACCACCCGACCGACGGGCGACCGCCGCCGGACATGCCGGCCGTGTCGCCGCTCGACGTGCTGCCGGCTCAGTCCGCGGCCGAGGCGCAGCAGCCGCGCCGCCGCATTTCCCCGAAGAGCCCGCGCCAAGCGCTCCAGCCTGAGGCTGCCCCGCCGCTTCCGCCACGCTCGAAAAAGGCGCGGCACCCGCTGGTCGTGGTGTCGAACTTCTTCCTGATGAGCGTGGTGCTCATCCTGCTTGCGGCAGGCGGCGCCATCTATCTCGGCGTGCAGCGCTTCAGCCAGCCCGGCCCGCTGACGGAGACGACGAGCGTGCTCATTCCGTCCGGCGCCGATCTCAATTCAATCTCCACGCAGCTTCAACGGCACAACGTCATCGACAGCCCGTTCATCTTCTCGATGGCCGCACGCTTCAAGAAGCTCGAGGCGAAGCTGCAGGCGGGCGAATACCTGTTCCAGCCGGCGGTCAGCATGAAGCAGGTGCTCGACGATCTGGTCTCCGGCCGCTCGGTCCTGCATTCGATCACGCTTCCCGAGGGCCTGACGAGCCAGGCGATCGTCGATCGCCTCGACGCCGATCCGGTTCTGACCGGCGACATAGAGGCAGTGCCGCCTGATGGCTCGCTGATGCCGGACACCTACAAATTCACGCGGGGCGCCACGCGTCAGCAGATGATCGACCAGATGCAGCGCGTAGAGGCGCGTGCTGTCGAGGAGGTCTGGAGCCGGCGCGCGCCGGGCCTGCCGATCAGCACGCCGGAAGAGCTGGTGACGCTTGCGTCGATTGTGGAAAAGGAAACCGGCCGCGCCGACGAGCGTCCGCGTGTCGCCGCGGTGTTCATCAACCGGCTCAGGAAGGGGATGCGGCTGCAATCCGACCCGACCGTGATCTACGGGCTTTTCGGCGGCGCCGGCAGGCCGCCCGACTGGTCCTTCACCAATGCGGCGCTGGATAAGATGACGCCGTTCAACACCTACCTGATCGACGGCCTGCCGCCTTCGCCGATCGCGAATCCCGGTCGCGCGGCGCTCGAAGCGGTCGCCAATCCGTCGCGCACGAACGAGCTTTATTTCGTCGCCGACGGCACGGGTGGGCATTCGTTCTCCGCAACGCTCGAAGAACACAATCGCAACGTCGCCCGCTGGCGGCAGATCCGCGCCGATCAAGCGAAGGCCGCTGCCGAGGCGGAGAAGGCTGCTGCCGACGCTGCGAAAGCTGCCGACGCCCCGGCTGAGGATCCATCCGCTGCGACGCAGGAGGCGGCGCCTGCCGACACGCCGCCGGCGGATGGCGCGACCGACACATCGCCCACCGACACGAACTAGTTGAGCGTGCGCGGCGGGCACGGAGAGTCGCAGAGCATCGGCCGCATGCGACTTCGAACACGCAACGGGGATCGATGGCGCTAGCAAGCATGACGGGTTTCGCGCGGACGACCTTCGAAGCGGAGGGCGCGAAGTACTCGTGGGAGCTGAAGAGCGTCAATGCGCGCGGGCTCGAGCTTCGTGTTCGCCTGCCCGCGGGTCTCGATCATCTGGAGGCAGAGGCACGCGCGCAAGTGCGCGATCGCATTGCGCGGGGAAGCTGCTTCCTGACGCTTTCGCGCGACGCAGAGTCGGAGCAGCGGCAGGTCGTTCTGAACGAGGGAGTGCTGGCGCTCGTCATCGCTGCAGCGCGCCGGCTCTCAGAAGTGGAGGGGATCGACGCGCCGTCGGCGGATGGGCTCCTCGCCATACCGGGCGTGCTCGAGGATGGCGACATTGCTCTGAAGGGTGAAGCGGCGGAGCGACGCAACGCGGCAGCGCTTGCAGCGCTTACTGAGACAGTCGATCACCTGATCGCAAGCCGGATCGAGGAGGGCGGGCGACTCGCAGCAGTGCTCGCCGATCAGCTGAAGCGCGTCGCGATGCTTGTCGACGAGGCGAAAGAGGTTGCGCGCGAGGCGCCAGAGGTACTCAAAGCGCGCATCCGCGATCAGGTGGCATTGCTGACCGCCGACGGAATGGGACTCACACCGGAACGGCTGCATCAGGAAGCGCTGATCGTTGCGACGCGCGCCGACGTGCGCGAGGAGCTCGACCGTCTGACCAGCCACGTAGAAAGCGCGCGCGGCCTCGTCTCGAAGGGGGGCGCGGTCGGCCGGAGGCTCGACTTCCTTTCGCAAGAGTTCAATCGCGAAGCCAACACGCTCTGCTCGAAGGCCTTCGACGCCCGGTTGACGACGATCGGCCTTGAGCTGAAGGCGGTCATCGACCAGTTCCGAGAACAGGTACAAAATCTGGCTTGAGCCGGTACCCACCGTTCCGGACGTGCTCTAGCGTCGCTTCTCCCAAGTCTGCGCGAGGCGCAGGAAATCCTGAACGGCGAGTTCCTCCGCGCGTAGCGTCGGCGCGATGCCGAGCTCACGAAGGACAGGCTCCGGCTCCGGCCAGAGCTGCTTGAGGCTCGCGCGAAGCATCTTCCGCCTCTGTCCGAAGGCGGCTGCCGTCATCGTTTCGAGCGCCGCAACCGGGATTTGTTCGGCGTCGGCGCGGGGCTCCAGTCGCACGATCGCCGACGTGACCTTGGGCTGCGGCGTGAAGGCACGGGCCGGCACGTCGAAGAGGCGCTTTGCGGTTGCGCGCCACTGCGTCAGAACGGCGAGCCGCCCGTAGGACTTCGTGCCCGGCGCTGCAACGATGCGATCTGCCACCTCGCGCTGGAACATCAGCGTGAGGCTTGCCCAGAACGGCGGCCAGGGCTCAGCCGAAAGCCAGCCGACGAGAAGCGGCGTCGCGACGTTGTAAGGCAGGTTGGCGACGATGCGGACGGGGCATTTGCCGTCGAGCTTTGCGTAGTCGAGTTCGAGGGCGTCGGCCTGAACGATGGTCAGCCGGCCCGGCGCCGCCGCCGCGATCTCTTGAAGCGCAGGCAGCGCGCGCGGGTCGCGCTCGACCGCGGTTACGTGGCCCGCCCCTTCGAGAAGCAACGCACGCGTCAGTCCGCCCGGCCCGGGGCCGATCTCGACGACGTGGCTGTCGGCAAGCGGGCCGCCGGCGCGCGCGATGCGGCGGGTCAAGTTGATATCGAGCAGGAAATTCTGGCCAAGCGCCTTGCGCGCCGAAAGGCTGTGCGCAGCAATCACCTCGCGGAGCGGCGGAAGCGCTTCGAGCGCTGCGTCGCTCACACGGCGGCCTCGCAGCGCGAGAGCGTCCGCGCGAGCTTCAGCGCTGCGATCAGGCTCGTTGCACGCGCCTTGCCGGTGCCCGCCAGCGCGAGCGCCGTCCCGTGGTCGGGCGAAGTGCGAACAAACGGAAGTCCGAGCGTGACGTTCACAGCTTCGTCGAAAGCAAGCGTCTTGATCGGGATCAGCGCCTGGTCGTGATACATGCAGAGAGCGGCGTCATAGGATCTCCGTGCCTCCGCATGGAACATCGTGTCGGCGGGAAGTGGACCGGTGGCGTCGATGCCGAGACCTTTGAGCGCCTCAACTGCCGGCCGGACGATCGCCTCGTCTTCCGGACCGAGCATTCCTTCTTCGCCGGCATGCGGGTTGAGGCCTGCGAGCGCGAGCCGCGGCCCTGCGATTGAGAATCTGCGTTCAAGATCGCGCGCGACAATCTTTCCGGTCTCGATGATGCGCGGGGTCGTCAATAGGTGCGGAACATCGGCGAGTGGGATGTGCACGGTGACCGGCACGACTTCAGGTCCGGCCCCGCAAGCATCATGACCGGCATGGCGGGCTTGCCGAAGAGCTCGGTTGAGAGATCGCCGAGGAACTCCGTGTGTCCGGGATGGGGAAAGCCGATCGCGTTGAGCGCTTTCTTCTGAATGGGGTTCGTCACCAGCGCGGCGGCGGCGCCGTTGGCCACGAGCTCCGCTGCGCGTCGTATCGACCAGATCACCGCCGGCGTGTCGGAAGCATCGATCACTCCCGGCGTCCCAGATACGGCCGGCGCACCGTCAATACAGGGGATAGCATCGGCGAACGTCTCGGCCGCGCCTTCAACGCGTGTGACCGAAGTTTGGATATCGACGCCAAGGGCGCCGGCACGGCGCGTGAGAAGGTTCGCGTCACCTAGAAAGATGAAGGGCGGGACGTCTGCGGCTTGCCGCGCCAGCCACGCTGCGATTGCTATGTCGGGGCCGATCCCTGCCGGCTCACCAAGCGTCAGCGCCAGTGGCGCCGTTCGGCTCACCGGTACTCGATAACGGCGTCAGAGCGGAGGTCGCGGAGATAGCGCCGCGCGAGGAGCTTCCCGCGCTCGTCGGAGATCTCCGCACGCGCCGTAGCCGTAGCCTGCGTCTCGCCGGCGACAGCGTTCTTTGCGCAAACCGCGACGATCTGGAAGCCTTCGTCGACGCGCTCCGGCTCGGTCGTGCCGCCGATGTCGAGCTTCGCCAAAGCCGCCTTCATGCCGGAGGGCAAGCCGGACTTCTTCACGGCGCATCTGCGGCCTGACGACGACGCCCGGCGAGCCGCCGGCCTGTGCGACGCTCTGGTCGCAACCCTGGAAGCCGCGCCGAAAGGCGTTCGCCGCGGCAAGCTGCTGATTGGCTGTTGCGCCGCTCGCTCCCGCAGGAACGATGAAGAGGATCGGCTGCAGCATATACTCGGTCACCGCTTCCTGCGCGCCCGGCGCGTTGTTCGCACCGAGGGCTGCGGCGACATCTTGGTCCGTGATGTTGACGGTTGCGCGGAAGCGAGCGCGGACTGTCTTCTGCCATGCCATGTTGGCGTGCAGGAAATCTCGGAAAGAACTGGGATCAAGTCCAGCCTGGCGTAGCGCCTGATCGAACTGCGCCGGCGTCATATGCGCTGCCCGCCCGCGGTTCGCGATCTCCTGTTCCACCTCTGCGTCGCTCACATCGATGTGCCGACGTGCCGCTTCCTGCAGCATCAGCTTCTCGTCGATAAGTTGGTCGATCGCCTCTTTCTCCCCGGCCTTTCCGCGCGAGAAGACACGGAGCATCTGCGAGCGCTGCTGGATGTCGAAGGTCGTGATGGGCTCATCGTTAACGAGGATGCGGATGCTGTTCGCGGAGGCAGCCGTGGGCGCCGCAAAGGAAACGAGCGCCGCGAGAACGAATGCGGCGGCCGTGAACCAGGGCAAAGGCTTTCTAGACGTCATGTGCATGCTTTTTGGGCGATTCTGGACAATTGCCGTCTACAGGTCAATCTGTCGAAATTCCGGCCGGTCCGTTGCTCACTGGGTCGCGGTATCTGGCTGCAGCTCCCGGGTAAAGCCGCCGTCTCCTACCGTTCTCAGACTAACACGAAAGAAGATCTGCCGAGCCGATACGAGATCGGAGTAGGGGTCTGTCGTCTCCGAATAGGTCGCGGAAAACGAGAAACAGTCGTCGGCGTAAGCGATTCCGAGGCTGTCGGAAACCCGGCTGTTGCTGCGCAGGTCGTAGACCAGCGCGCCGAGCACCGACCAATTGTCGACGACGCCGACCGAGGCTGACGTGGAGAGCTCTTCGCGCGGATTAAAGACGCCCGAGGCAGGGCTTTCCCGCAAATAGGTGTAGTCGATCGCCGCGTTGGTGTTCCCGTAGCCGCCGACCGCCGAGAACTCGGCCCGGTTAACGGTGAGGTCTTTGTTGTCGAAGCGTCCGCGCGCGGAGAGCGCGACGCCAAGGCCGGTGTTGACCGTGAGGCCCGCCAAATAGTCGGACTTGTCGCCTTCGAGGCCGGAGCCGACGCCGGTCAGCGCGTGGTCCTTCAACGCAAAGGAGTTCTCGCCGGCCAGTTGGAACGACTGACCGACGAGGGCATCGACGGACGCGCCATTTGGGAAGAGCCCTTGGTAAAGGAAGCCGACGTTTGCACGCGTGCCGCCTTCCTCGCGATCGTAGCCGGCGAACTTGTCCCACTTGAAGAGCGTGGTGTCGTCAAACACGAGGCTTTGCGAGTCCTCGTTCGGCAGGCTTCCGGCGTGTACCTCATTCGGCCGCGCAATAACCTGCACCTTGGGGCCGAACGTATGCGTCGTTGCGCCTAGCGTCGCGAGGATCGGCCATTCGTACTCGACACCGACCGCCGGCATGACACGCCCCGTCGCGCCGGCATCGGTGATACCGGCTGCGGGATCGTTGGATGCAAGCCAGTCGGCATCGCCCTGAACGTAAGTGAACGGCGTCACCACATGCCCGCCTGCGAGGATGAGCTTGCGCTTCCAGCTCGCGCGGCTCGTCGCGCGCGTGAAGGTGCCTGCGACGCCGGCGTAGTAGGGGCTATATGGCGCAGGCGGATGGCGGATGTCGCTGGACTCGCGGGTCAAGCTGGTGAGATTTGAATCGAAGCGCACCTCGCCGCCGAGGACGGGAGTGTCCCAAATGTAGTTGTGGTCGATGACCGGATGCACGAACGGCTGTTCAGCCTGATCGTCGTGTACATATACACCGCCGCCGGCAAGATCCTCTTTCGTGTCCTCGCGCTGGATACGAAGGTAGTAGCCGGTGGCGTTAAAGTAATTCCGTTCGTTCACCCCGGTTAGATAGGCGGTCGACGGCAGCGTCAGGCCCTGCGCTCCGGGAATCCTGTAGTCGCGGTTGAATGTCCGGTCGCTCGTAAGGTTCACGTCCCAGCCGAAGGACCAGTTGGGGCTGAGGCCGAAGTCGCCTTTTGAGCCCACGCTACCACGCGCTGTGCGGTCACCGCTCAGTGATTGGCCGTTCTCGAAGAATGCGCCGGGATCGTTCTGGAGGATCCCAGCGCCGCGGATCGAATAAAAGCCGCGCTTCGTCAGGTGGCGCCACTCCGCCTGCATGAGCAATCCCTGGCGGGTCAGCGTCGTCGGGGAGAAGGTGACGTCGTAGTTCGGCGCAAGATTCCAGAAATAGGGCGTCGTCACACCGACGCCAAGAGCATCGCTTTGAAAGACGGAGGGCACAAGGAAGCCGGACTTCCGCTTCACCGTGGGGTCGGGGTGGGAGAAGAACGGCATATAGGCGACGGGGACGCCGAAGAACTCGAGCCGGGCATGCTCGTAGTAGATCGTGTGGTTCTTTTCGTTGTGGATGATGCGCGCCGCTTTTATCTGCCAGAGGGGCGGTCGTTCCGGATGCTCGAGGCAGGGCTCGCAGGCGGTGTAGACGCCTCTGCGGAAGATGGTCAGATCGCCATTGCGCTTCTCCGCGGTCTGCGCGGAGAAACGCGTGCGATCGGTGGAAATCAGATTCAGGCTGCCGACGAAGCCGTCGCGGAAGTCATCGGTGATGTCGAGTCGGTCGCTGGTGATCAGATCGCCATTCGGTTGCAGCATCCGGATGCCGCCGGTGGCGATCAGCCGGCCGGACTTCTGATCGTAGGTCACGCGCTCCGCATCGAGCGTGTAGCCCCGGTAGTACATCTGAACGTTGCCGATGGCGGTGACCGTCTCGCGGTCGAAGTCGTAGAGGAGCTGATCGGCCGTCAGGAGCATGCTCTCTTCAGCCGGGGCGCGCGCGATCGGGGCAGGTTCCGATCCCGGCGTCCCGTACGGCTGCGATATGGCCATCGGGCTCTGCGCCCCGAGCGCCACCGAAGCCGCGCAGGCCACCAGCAGCCTGCCGCCCCTCGCGAGGTTGGCCGCCAACCTCCGACGCCGACGCAGAACTCCGAGCTTCACCCGTCCTCCTGAAAAAGCAGGGCCGTCGCGCCGAAAGTCAGCGCGACGATAGGCGGCAGCCAGGCCGCCAGCACCGGGTTGATAATGCCATTACCGCCCAGATCGCTGGCAATCTCGCCAAATGCATAAAGCAGAAACCCGATAGTGGCACCAGTCAGGATCAGCCGCCAAGTCCCACCATAGCGCGTCAGTCGGAGGCTCACCGTCGCGGCGATCAGCACCATGGCCAGGAAAAAGACGGGGCGGTTGACGAGCGCGTGAAATGCCACCTGGAAGGGGCCGGGATTCAGGCCTGTTCGCTCTGCAGTTGCGATGAAACCCGGCAGCGACCAGACGGAAATCGTTTCCGGCTCGACGAACCGGCGCCGGATCTCGTCGGCAGTGAGCGCCGTCGGCAATTCGTAGCGCGCGACCGGATGCGGCGCCATCTCGGCCGATACGACGGAGCCGTCGGTCAGAACCCATTTGCCGGGCGCGTACTCGCCATGCGGCGCTTCGATCTTCTCGCGGAACCTGCCCGCATCGTCGTAGACGAACGCCGTGACGCCGAAAATCTTGGTTCCTTTTGCCTCGGCGGAGGCGACGTGAACGATCGACGACCCGCCGCCGCCTTCCTGCCTGAACCAATATCCATTGCCCCAAAGCGTCTGACCATGCAGCTCGGCCTCCAGATTCTCGGCCTTGTCCTTCATGCTAACCGCGAGGGGATTGAGGATGGTGGTCGCCGCGGCGCCGAAGAGGATCGCGATCGCGAAGGGCGCGCGCAGGAAGCCCCACACCGACACGCCGCTTGCACGCACGACGACGATCTCAAGCCGGCGGGAGAGATCGAGCAGCGTCAGGAGCGCAGCGAAAAGAAGGGCGAAGGGGAGGGCGGTGTCGAGCAGGATCGGAACATGCATCGCGGCAAGCTGAAGACCGATCAGGCTGGTGTAGTCTTCCTCGTCACTGAAGCGGCGAAGCACCTCGACGTAGTCGGCAAGAAAGATGATCAGGCTGCCGACACCGAGCATGAGTAAGAGAGTCGCGGTGAAGCGGCGAGCGAAGTAGCGGCTGAGGACGCGCGGGAGCATCAGCGCTCACCGTCGGAAACTGTTGCCGCGCCGTTGGGCGCGAACGCCGGGCGGACCATGGCGAAGAGTCGATCCCAGGCCCATTCGAAAGCGCGCGGCGTCGCGAGACGCGCATCGAGCACGATCGCGATGACGCCGAAGGCGATCCCGGAGAGGGGGACTGCGTAGAGGAAGGGGACTGCGCGGAGCGAATTGTCAGCAACCGCGGCGGCCGCGAAGCCCGCGGTCCGCAGCAGGACGCAGAGAAGCACGCACGTTGCGATGGCAAATCGGCGATCCTGTCGATTCGTCCGCGGGCGCCCAAGGAAAGCGAGCGCAGCAAGCGCGAAAACAAGCGTGTAAAGCGGCGCAGCGATGCGGTTGTGGAGCTCGAATACGATCCGATTGGCTTCCGGGGCGAGCGAGGCATCGTCGGGCGCCGGTTCGAGAAGATAGAGCGTGGATCGCTCGCGCGCCTGGTATATCGCCGACGCGTTCCGGTTACCCATCTGGCTGAGGTCGAGGGCATACGTTTCGAAGGCGACGACGTTCGTTTCGCCGGTCGTGCGATCCTGTCGAACGAGATCGCCGCTCTGCAGGACGAGGTACGAGTTGCCGCCCTGCTCCAGCAGAAGCCCATGCGAGGCGCTGTATTGAAGCGTCTCGTTCGGATCACGGTCGTCGCTGATGAAGATGTCGCGGAAGCTCCCGTCCGGAGCTTTCTCGCGGATGTGCATGGTGAAGCCCTGGTCGACGGTGCGGAACCCGCCATCCTGAACAAGCGCCGCTATGACGTCGGCGCGCACATGCGTGATGAGCTCGCGGAGAACCGCAAGGCTCGCCGGGGCGACCACGTGGTAGGAGAAGGCGACGGCGAGCGTCACGAAGAGCCCGAGCACAAGAATCGGGCGATTGACCGCGGTCCTCGACGCGCCCGCAGCCGCGATGACGGGCAGCTCGCTGTCATTGGTGAGACCGTTCAGCGTCAGGATTGCGGCCGCGAGGAAGGCGACCGGCGCCACCACCTGAATGAGGGCGGGCAGCGACATCACCGTCATCAGGACGAAGGTCCACAAGGCCTGGCCTTTGACGGTGACCACGTCGAGCCGGGCGAGCACCTGCGTCACCCAGAGAGTGCCGGTGATCGCGGAGAGCGCCAGAAAGAAGACGTAGGTGGCGCGCCGCAGCACGTAACGCTCGATGAGCGGCATCACCGGCCGACCTGTGTCAAACTGGTCAAAGCCCTGCTATGCCTGCGGCGGAACATCCCACGCAAACAGAAGAACTCCTACGCGCCCGGCCAGCTTGCGCACTTGACGGCGGATACCCGGGCCCTGCTATCCCCATTCCCGACTAGAAGCCTGTCCCGATCCGTGAGGCAATACGATGGCCGACCGCGCCGAGATCAAATTCACAAGGCTGGCAGCGCCGAAATCCGGCTCGGCTGTGTTGCTGACCGACAACAAGCTGAACCTCGGGCGGCACTCCGCCGCCCTCGAGGAGGCGGCGGGAGGGCGGTTTTCCCGCGCCGCGGCGGCCGCGAAGTTCAAGGGCGCGGCGACGAAATCGCTGCAGCTCCTCGCCCCGGCGGGGTCCAATTTCGACCGGATCGCGTTCGTGGGCCTCGGCGACCTGGCGAAGCGCACGCCGCAGGACTGGCTGAAGCTCGGGGGGTCTATCGTTCCGGCGGTCGGCGGCGCCACGGCGGCGACGATCGTGCTCGAACGGCCGGACGGCGAGGCCGTTTCGGCGCAGGAGGCGGCCGACGTTGCCCTCGGCATCACGCTTCGGAGCTACAGCTTCGACAAATACAAGACGAAGAAGAAGGACGACGAGGAGACGCCGAAGGCCCGCCGCTTCACGATCGCTACCGCCAATCCGGCGGCTGCGGAGCGCGCATGGGTGGCCACGTCGGCGGTTGCCGAGGGCGTGGCATTTGCCCGCGATCTCGTCAACGAGCCCGCCAACGCCCTTGGCCCGGTCGAGTTCGCCGAGCAACTCAAGGGGCTCTCCAAGCTCGGCGTCGACGTGAAGGTGCTCGCCGAGCCCGAGCTTCGGCGCGCGAAGATGGGCGCGTTCCTCGGTGTGGCGCAAGGCTCCGAGCGTCCGCCGCGCGTCGTGCTGATGCACTGGTGGGGCGGAGCGGAGAAGGAGAAGCTGATCGCCTTCGTCGGCAAGGGCGTTGTTTTCGACACCGGCGGCATCTCCATCAAGCCGGCACCCGGCATGGAGGACATGAAGGGCGACATGGGCGGGGCCGCCGCGGTCTCGGGACTCATGCGCACGCTGGCGCTGCGGCAGGCGAAGGTGAACGCCGTCGGCATCGTCGGGCTCGTGGAGAACATGCCCGACGGGAAGGCGCAGCGGCCGGGCGACATCGTGACGTCGATGTCCGGACAGACGATCGAGGTGCTGAACACGGACGCGGAAGGGCGGCTCGTGCTCGCCGATCTCCTCAGCTACGTGCAGAAGAGCGACAAGCCTGCCGCGATGGTCGATCTCGCGACTCTGACCGGCGCAATCCTGATCGCGCTCGGCAACCAGCATGCGGGCCTCTTCTCCAACAGCGACGAGCTTGCCACCGGGCTGACGGAGGCGGGGATCGCGACGGGGGAGAAGGTCTGGCGCATGCCGCTCGGCGCCGAGTACGACAAGCTGATCGATTCGAAGAACGCCGACATGAAGAATATCGGCGGACGCCACGCGGGCGCGATCATCGGCGCGCAGTTCATCCAACGGTTCGTCGAGAACGATACGCCGTGGGCGCATCTCGACGTCGCGGGAACGGCGATGGGATCGCCGGCGACCGAGACCAACCAGTCGTGGGCTTCGGGCTGGGGCGTGCGGCTCCTGAACGAGTTGGTGAGCGCGCGCTACGAAAAGAAGCGCTGAGGGCCTCTTTGGCCGAGGTCCTCTTCTATCACCTCGAGCGGCAGCCGCTCGAAGCGGCGCTGCCGGGCCTCTTGCAGCGAAGCCTTGATCGCGGCTGGCGCGCGGTGGTGAAGGTCGGGTCGGAGGAGCGGCTCGAAGCGCTCAACGCGCATCTGTGGTCCTACGACGACGCCTCTTTCCTGCCGCACGGTGCGGCCTCCGACGGCAATTCCGACAAGCAACCCGTGTTCCTGACGACCGGGGACGACAATCCGAACGCCGCGACCGTGCGCTTCCTCGTCGACGGGGCGGAGGCGCCGGACCTCCTGGGCTACGACCGGACCGTCTTCATGTTCGATGCGGCCGATAGCGAGGCGGTGGCACGCTCGCGCGAAGCCTGGAAAGCGGCGCGCGCCGGCGGCCACGACGCCACGTACTGGCGGCAGGACGAGAACGGTCGCTGGACCAAGCAGGCCTGAGACAGGCCCCAGCGCGCGCCATCTTCAAAGTCCTGCGCGGCGGGAGTAGCTTCACACCGCCCGGCGCCGTTCGCGTGCCGGGCCGGGAGGACGTTTTCATGATCACACTTTCGCGTCTCGCCGCGTTTGCCGCGGCGGCTGGCCTTTCTGTACTCAATTCCGGCGGGGGAGCCCTAGCAGCCGACATGCAGTCGATGAAGTTCGTCGAGCACGCCGAATCCGACACGATCACGGACACCGGCGACGAGGACGACAGCGTCGGCGATATCCTGACCTTCGCCAACTCGGTCTTCGATGAAGCGAACAAGAATCAGGTCGGCACGGACAACGGCTGGTGCGTCCGCACGGTCGCCGGCGTTGCCTGGGAGTGTTTTTGGACGCTGACGCTGAAGGACGGGCAGATCACCGTCGAAGGCCCATACCTCGACGCCGGTGATTCTGTGCTGGCAGTGACCGGCGGGACAGGCGCCTATTCCGGAGCGAAAGGGGAGATGAAGCTCCATGCGCGCAACGCGGAAGGCACCGAATACGACTTCGGCTATAGCCTGACGCACTGATCCTTCAGCTGACGGCCTCCGCTTCGCGCGCCTCAAGCTCCGCCGAGAGATCCAGCCAGTCCGACTCCGCGCGGGCGAAGGCGTGCACGCGCTCGGCACGCGATTTCGCAAGCTTGGCGGCGGCGTCCGGATCGCCGGCATAGAGATCGGGCGCGGCGAGCTTCTGGTCGAAGTCGGCGATCTCGGAGCGGAGCTTCTCGATCCGCTTCTCGCAGTCCTTGATCTTCTTTCGGAGCGGGGCCAGCGCCTCGCGCCGCTGCGCCGCCTCGCGCCGGATGTCTTTTTGCGAAGACGCCGGCTGCGGCTTCGCCTCGGCCTTCTCCTCGTCATTCCGCGTTGAAGGCGCGATGCCGAGCACCTGCCGGCGATAGTCTTCCATGTCTCCGTCGAAGGGCTCGACCGTGCCGTTCGCGACGAGCCAAAGCCGGTCGGCGCAGGCTTCGATCAGATGGCGGTCGTGGGTGATCAGGATCACCGCGCCTGAATAGTCGTTTAGCGCGTGGACGAGCGCCTCGCGGCTGTCGATGTCGAGGTGGTTGGTCGGCTCGTCTAGGATCAGGAGGTTCGGCGCGCCAAAGGCCGCGAGCCCCATCATCAGGCGTGCCTTCTCACCGCCGGAGAGCTTTTCCGCGGCAGTCGCCATCTTCTCCGTCGTAAGACCCATCTGCGCGGTGCGCGCGCGCACCTTCGCCTCCGGCGCGCCGGGCATCAACAGGCGCACATGATCGTAGGCGGAGAGCTCCGGGTTCAGCGCCTCGAGCTGGTGCTGCGCGAAGAAGCCGATCCTGAGCTTCGCCGCGCGCGTCACCTCGCCGGTCTCGGGCTCAAGGCTCTCCGCGACGAGCTTGGCAAAGGTGGACTTACCGTTGCCGTTCTGGCCGAGGAGAGCGATGCGGTCGTCGTCGTCGATGCGAAGGTCGAGGTGCGAGAGGACCGGATGGCCCGGCGCGTAGCCGACCGACACGCCCTCCATGCGGATGATCGGCGGCGAGAGCGGTTTCTCCGGGTCGGGAAAGCGGAAGGGGATCGCGTGCTCCTGCGTGATCTCGGCGATCGGCTGGAGCCTCGCGATGGCCTTCAGGCGTGACTGCGCCTGCCGTGCCTTCGAGGCCTTGTAGCGGAAGCGGTCGACAAAGGCCTGCATGTGCTTGCGCTCGGCCATCTGCTTCTGCCGCTGCTTCTCCTGCAGGGCCTGCCGCTCGCGATACTGCCGCTCGAAGGAATCGTAGCTGCCGCGCCAGAGCGTGAGCTTGCGGCCGATGAGATGGATGATCGAGCTGACCGCGGTGTTCAGGAGGTCGCGGTCGTGGCTGATCACGATGACGGTGTGCGGATAGCGCGCGAGATAGCGCTCGAGCCATAGCGTGCCCTCGAGGTCGAGGTAGTTGGTGGGCTCGTCGAGAAGGAGCAGGTCCGGCTCGTCGAAAAGGAGCGCGGCGAGCGCGACGCGCATGCGCCAGCCTCCGGAGAAATCCGAGCAGGGACGCGCCTGTGCCGCCGCGTCGAAGCCGAGACCGGCCAGGATGCGCGCGGCGCGAGCCTCGGCGGCGTGAGCGCCGATATCGGTAAGCCGCGCGTGGATCTCGGCGATGCGGTGCGGATCGCGTGCGTGCTCGGCTTCGTCGAGGAGCTTCGTGCGTTCGCGGTCTGCGGCGAGCACCGTCTCAAGCAGCGTTCGGGGGCCGCTCGGCGCTTCCTGCTCCACGCGGCCGATCCGCGTGCCCTTGGGCAGCGAGATCGAGCCGGCGTCGGGCGCAATGTCGCCAGCGATAGCGCGGAAAAGGGTCGTCTTCCCCGCGCCGTTCCGACCAACGAACCCCGCCTTCGCGCCCGCAGGCAGCGTCAGGCTCGCGCCCTCGATCAGAGGACGTCCGGCGATCCGAAGCGTGAGGTCGGTGATCTGGAGCATCTCGGAGCGTCTAGGGGAGGGGGCGGCGGCAAGGCAAGGGAAGCATTCGCGCGAGCCGAAAAAGACAGCGCCCGGGTGCGAGACCCGGGCGCCTCGTCCTGCTGTCAGCCTGGGCCTATTGGCTCTCGGCCTGGAGCAGCTCCGTCAGGCGACGCACCGTGGCGCGGCGGTTCCGCCGCTCCGGCCCCTGCGTGTCGATCTTCAGGAACTGCTCGCCATACCCCTCGGTGACGAGGTTCTCCGGCGGGATGTCGAAGTTCTGCGACAGGGCCGTCGCCACCGCCTCGGCACGCTGATCGGAAAGGATCAGGTTGTCGTAGTCGGAGCCGACGGCGTCGGTGTGTCCCTCGATCAGGTAGACCTCGTCGGGGTTGTCGGCGATCACCTGCTCCATCGCGCGGCCAAGCTCATAGAGCGAGCTCATCTGGTCGTTGGAGATGGTCGCGCTGCCGAACTCGAAGGTGATGCTGTCGAGGTCGATGCGCGGTGAGTAGGCGCGCACCTCCTGGTTCCTGAGCACCTCGTCGAGCGTGTAAGGACGCGGCGGGGGCTGTACCAGCGGAGCCTGGAGCGCGTAGCGGATGTCGTCATCCGAGGCGCGACCGAGATCCACGATGTAGCGGTCGCGTGGGATGCGCACGCGCGGGGGCGGCACGTCGTGGAGGATGGACGGCGGTCTCTGGAAGTCCGCCTCGTCCGGATAGCGGTTGTCGATCAACACGATCTCGCGGCCGTCGGGCAGGAAGCGGCTGCGCTTCACGATGCCGCCGTTGCGGTCGCGGATGGTGACAATGTCGACGCCGTCCGGACGGTGCACGATGGTGCGCGTGCGTCCGCGCGGAAGCTGCTGAACCTCGACATTGTCGGCGCCATAGAGCAGGCGATCGCCTTCATCGGGCACGACGGGCTCAACATAGATGTTGCCGCCGCCGAGATCGATGACAATGCGGCCGCCGCGCTCCTCGACCACGTCGCCGCGATTCTGGTCGCGGTTCCACCAGCCGTTTCGGTTGCCGCCTTGGTTGCTATCGCCTCGGCGGTCGCGACGGTTGTTGGCGCCCTGCTGCTGTTGCTGCGGCTCGGGCGTCGGCGCGATCGCCTGCTGCAGTTGCTGAAGGAGCTGGTCTCGGAGCGATCGGACCTTGTCGGCCTGCTCCGTGTCGCCTTGCGCCTCGAGCTGCTGCTCGACGGTGGATTGCTCAGGCGCGGGCGGCGCCTCCTGGGCGGGCGGTGTCACCGCCTGCTGCTGCGCCGGCTCCTGAGGCGCAGGCTGCTGACCTTGCAGCTGCTGCTGGCGGCGACGAGCACGGTCCAGCGTCCGCTCCTGTGTGGGCTGTGCGGGGGCCGTCTGCTCCGCCGCGGGCTGTTCCGGCGCTGGTTGCTCGGCGGCCGGTTGCTCAGGGGCCGTCTGCTCTGTCGCGGGCTGTTCGGGTGCAGGCTGCTCTGCCGCGGGTTGCTCAGGCGCGGGCTGTTCCGGTGCCGGTTGTTCTGCGGCCGGAGGCTGTTCCGCTGGCGGTTGCTCAGCGGGAGCTGCCTCAGCGGGCGGCTGCTCTGCCGGCGGCTGCTCTGCCGGCGGCTGCTCTGCCGGCGGCTGCTCAGCTGCCGGCTGTTCGGGAGCGGGTTGCTCGGGTGCTGGCTGTTCGGGTGCTGCTTGTTCGGCGGGCGGCTGTGCTTCGGCCGGAGGCTGCTCAGCAGGTGGCTGCTCCGCTGGTTGCTCCGCGGGAGCCGCTTCAGCGGGTGGCTGCTCTGCCGGCGGTTGCTCTTCAGCGGGTGGCTGGGCCTCGGGTTGCGGCGGAGGGGGGCACTCCTGCCCCTCCGGACAAGGCTGCGGCTCCTCGGTTTGCGCCAGCACGAGCGGCTTCTGCACTCGATCGAGGGCGACTGCCGGCTGCCAGAAGGCAAGCGGAATCATCGCGCCGGCAAGGAGAAAAGAACGAAGACTCATTGGGTTGTTTCCCCGTTGACCAAGCCCCCTCGGTCGGAGCGGGAACGTTACCAGCCCGCTATCGTTCCGTATTCACAGGTGCATACCGGCAGCAATATGGCCGGGTATCGGCATGCCGGAGGGGATGCGGACGCGGCGGCTTTCCCGCCGAACAGGCTCGAAGCCGAGGCGCTGATAAAGCGGAAGCGCCGCCGGATGGTCAAGCGTGCAGGTGTTCACCCTCAGCTCCTTCGCGCCGCGCGAGAACGCCTCCGTGATCGCCGAGCCTAGGAACCAGGGCCCTATCCGCATACCGGTCCATTCCGGCATCAGGCCGAAATAGACGAGGCGGACGCTCGTCGGATCGCGCCGATCAAGCTCGTAGTACCCAGCCGGGCAGCCCCTGGCGTAGAGCACGAAGATCTCGATGCCGGCGGAGTGGATCTTCGAAGCGAGCGTATCGTCGGGGAGGCCGAGGCGCTCGACCCAGAGCCAGCTTCCGCCAACCTCTTCGTAGAGGTAGCGATAGAAGTGGAGCGGGATCATCTCCGCCTTCATGACGGCGAGGCGCGGCGACGTCGGCATCGGCGGAAGCTGCGCCGGCCGTGCGGCCATGGCGAGGTAGGTCACCGTCGTCTCGACGACCTGGCCTTTCATGCCGGCCCCGTAGCAACGGGCGCTCCCGGGCGAGAGCCCCATTCGGTCCAGGAGCCGTCGTAAACGGCGACGTCGTCCTTGCCGATCTCGGCGAGCGCCAGAAGCAGGATCGCCGCGGTGATGCCGGAGCCGCAGGTCGTGATCACGGGGGTTGAGAGATCGACGCCAGCTCGCTCGAAAAGCTCGCGAATCTTTTCCGGGGCGACGAGCCGGCCCGTTGGATCCGCGAGCGCCGCGTAGTGGAGGTTCTTCGCTCCCGGCATGTGGCCGGAGGGAAGGCCGACGCGGGGCTCCGGCTCCTCGCCGCGGAAGCGCGGAGCGGAGCGCGCATCGACGACGGTCCCGCCATTCTCAAGAGCAGCGCGGACCTCGTCGAAGTCGTGCACCTTCGCGCGCGACAGGGACGCAGCGAAATGCGCCGGCTCGGGCGTCACGGGGGTCGACTCCTTCGGGTAACCCGCTTCATCCCAAGCCCGAAGGCCGCCATCCAACAGCCTGACATCCCTTGCGCCGAAGGTCTCGAGCGTCCACCAGACGCGAGGCGCGGAGAAGAGCCCGATCCCGTCGTAGACAACGATCGTGTCGGTGTCTGAGAGGCCGAGCGCGCCGACCGCAGCGGCGAACGCCGCTTCGTCCGGGAGCATGTGCGGGAGGTCGGTCGCGGGATCGGCGATCGCGTCGATGTCGAAGAACACGGCGCCGGGGATGTGACCGGCGCGATACTCGGCCTTGGCGTCGCGGTTTTGCGCCGGCAGATACCACGACCCATCGACGACCTTCACGCGGGGCTCGCCGAGCCGCTCCTTCAGCCACTCCGCCGAGACGAGGATGTCGCTCACGGCGCGTCTACGAAGGCCAGGCGGATGCGGCGGTTCTGCCGGCCTTTCTTCTCGATCTTGGCGACGGCGATGCGGCCGATCTCGCCGGTCGAGTGCACATGCGTGCCACCGCAAGGCTGGAGGTCGACCGAACCGTCGACGCCGATCGCGACCAGCCGCACCTGGCCGCTTCCCATCGGCGGCTTCACGCTCATCGTGCGGATCAGGCCGGGATTGTCGGCGAGCTCTTCGTCGGTGATCCAGCTGGTGGTGACCGGATGGTCTGCCTCGACAAGCGCCATCAGCCGCTCAGTCAGATCGTCCTTGTCCACCGCGCCGGAGTCGCTGATGTCGAAGTCGAGGCGGCTGTCCTCTGCCCCGATAGAGCCGCCGGTCACGGGAAAGGGCACCAGCGAGCAGAGCAAGTGCAGTGCCGTGTGCATGCGCATGTGGCGGTGGCGGCGCTCCCAGGCGATCTCGGCAAGAACCGGTGTCCCGACCCGCGGCGGCTCTCCGGAAGCCGGCACATGGACGATCTCGGTCTTGCCCTCGCCATAGACGGTCGCGGCGACCGGGACGATCGCGCCGCCCGCGATCACGAGGCGGCCGGTGTCGCCGGGCTGTCCGCCGCTCGAGGCATAGAAGACCGTTCGGTCCAGGATGATCCCGCCCTGCTCGGAATGGGCGACGATCTCCGCCTCGCATTCGCGCCGGTAGGCGTCATCGCGAAAAAGCGGCAGCGTTTCGAAGGGCATCAGTTGGTTTTCTCGAACGGAATCTCGATGCTCGGCCGCTCAACGAGCCAATCCGGCACGGGAAGATCCTTGGAGCGGAGGAACTCGGGATTGAAGAGCTTCGACGCGTAGCGGCTGCCGTAGTCGCAAAGCACCGTGACGATCGTGTGGCCGGGGCCGAGCTCGCGCGCCATGCGAACAGCGCCAGCGACATTGACGCCTGTCGAGCCGCCCATGACGAGCCCTTCTTCGATGAGGTTGAAAACCTGGCCGACGGACTCGGCGTCCGGAATCTCCCAGGCGAGGTCGACGGGCGCGTCCTCGAGGTTCGCCGTGATGCGGCCCTGGCCGATTCCTTCGGTAATAGAGGAGCCCTCCGCCTTAAGCTCTCCATGCGTATAGAAATTATAGAGCGCCGCGCCGGGGACGTCCGCAAGGCCGATCTTGATCGCCTTGTTCTTCCCCTTGAGGAACATGCCGACGCCGGCGAGCGTGCCGCCCGTCCCAACAGCCGAGACGAAGCCGTCCACCTTGCCGCCGGTCGCCTCCCAGATCTCCGGCCCGGTCGATTCGATGTGGGCCCGGCGGTTGGCGACGTTGTCGAACTGGTTCGCCCAGATCGCGCCGCCCTTTTCCGTCTTCGCAAGTTGTTCCGCCAAGCGCCCGGAAACCTTCACGTAGTTGTTCGGGTTCCGGTAGGGGACGGCCGGGACCTCAATCAGTGTCGCGCCGCCCAAGCGAAGCGCGAGCTTCTTCTCCTCCGACTGCGTGTCGGGGATCACAATGACGGAGCGGTAGCCGAGCACCTTGGCTACGAGCGAGAGGCCGATGCCAGTGTTTCCGGCGGTGCCCTCCACGATCGTGCCGCCGGGCCTGAGCGACCCGTCGCGTTCCGCTGCGCGCACGATCCAGAGGGCCGCACGGTCCTTCACCGATTGGCCGGGGTTCAGGAACTCCGCCTTGCCGAGGATCTCGCAGCCGGTCGCCTCGGACGCTTGCCGGAGTCGGACAAGGGGCGTCTTCCCGATCAGGTCGAGGACGGACTTCGCAATGGTCATGGCGCGCGCATCTCTTTCGCGCGCGGAAGCTATGACGCAAGCCGGGCAGGGGCAAGGGAAGCTGTTCTACCGGTGCGCAATCGGCAGGATCGTCTTCGCGCTCAGTCGCGCGGCAGCATGAAGCCGGTGCGAAGGGCGTGCGCCCATTCTGGCCTGCCATTTGCCTCCGCGTGGTGCGCCGCTTCCAGGTTCGCGTAGGGCACCAGGATCAGCTCGAAGGCAAAGCGCCCGTCGGGACAATCCTCCACGATCGCGTAGCGCGCGTGCGGGGAGCCGGACTCCGAAACGTGAGTCGTGTCCTCGTAGGCCGGGCAGCCCACGCTCCCGGGGTTGAGAATCGTCGGCCCCCCGTGGAGCTCGACGACGCGCGCGAGGTGGCTGTGGCCGCAGAGAACGAGCTTCGCGTCGACATCGTCGAGCCGCTTCGCGATGGCCTCCGGACGGTCACGAACGAGGCGGCCGCCTTCCACTTCGTCGAGGAGATATTGGGTGTCGCTCGAAGGCGTGGCGTGAAAGGCTTCGATCCCGGGCGCGACGGTAAGACGAAACGGGAGCGCGCCGAGGCGGACGCGCTCGTCGGGCATCAGCTGATCGAAGGCGAAGCGGTCGGAGGGACCCATCTCGTCGGGTGAGAGCGTCGCTACCTGCCGGTCGTGATTGCCGCGCACCGTCTGCCAGTCGAGCTCGTGCAGGCACTCTATCGTCTCGCGTGGCCACAACGGCCCCGAGGCTAAGTCGCCGAGATTGACGACGACATCGGGCTTCCGATGTTCGAGGTCGGCAAGCACCGCTTCGAGCGCAACGATGTTGCCGTGGATGTCGGCGAGGACGGCGATCCGCATCAAGCTCACTCCTATGAATGCGCGGCGCAAAACCGAAGGGCGACATTTCGACCGCGCAAAATGACGCCGGCAAAACCTCCGGCTTTTCGCGCCGGCCGATTGACTTTCCGCGACTCAGTGTTTCACGGGAAACGATTTATTAACCATTTTGTGCTTCGGGCACATGCCGGCCGAATCAGTTCCAGTTGTCGCAAGGCAATAGCGGCACTTCCCGCAGCGCGACGTGAGGACTGATCCGCTGCGGCGGTGACGGCCGTCCACCTCAGCTCTTGTGTCCGAAAATCCCCGCAAACGCCTTCCGTGCCTGGCGAATGAAGGTGTCACGCGATTCGCCCGACCGCGCACCTGCAACGGCGCTCAATTCCGCCTGCCGTTTCGCCAGCACCGCGGCGAAAGTGTCGACGAGATCCGGGGCGCGAGCGAAGACGCGCTCGAGGGAGGCCTTGGTGATCTCGACGGCATCGACATTGGTGACGGCGCTCACGGTTGCCGTCCGCCGGTCGCCGGTGAAGAGTGACATCTCGCCGACCACGTCGCCCGGCCCGAGCCTTGCGACCGACTGCTCACGCTGGTCGGCGCCGGCAAAGGTCACCGCGACCTCGCCGGCGGCGATAACGAACATTGCGCCGCCGAACTCGCCCTGCGTCATGAGCCGCGTGCCGGCGCGGAAGAAGGCCGGCCTGGTCTGCGCGGCGAGCACGCGAAGCTGATCACCGTCGAGCGCCTCGAGGAGAGAGACGGTCTTCAGGAAGGCATGTGCGTCCACGGTCCGGCCCCGGCTAAGGCCGCTGCACGCCGGTCACGGTCACGTAGACCGAATAGAGCTCGTTCGTACAGGTGACGAAGAGGCGGTTCCGCTTCGGTCCCCCGAAGACCAGATTGGAGACGGTCTGCGGGAACTTGATCTTTCCAAGAACATCGCCGCTTGATGCGAAGACGTAGATCGCCGGGCCGGCGCTCGACCAGACATTGCCGACAGTGTCGACGCGGAAGCCGTCGGGGACGCCGTCGGGGAAATTGAAGCGCGGCTTGCCGCCCTTCAAGCTGTTGTCCTTGCCGACCTTGAAGGCGTGGATGTGGCGGGCCTTGTCGCCATCGTGCGACGAGGCGGAATTGGCGACGTAAAGCTCCGACTCGTCGGGCGAGAAGGCGAGGCCGTTCGGCCGCTCGATGTCGTCGACGACAACGGTCAGCTTCCCGCTCTTCGGATCGAAGCGATAGACGTAGAAGCCGTCCTGCTCGATCTCGCTCTTATGGCCCTCGTAGTCGCTCAGGATGCCGTAGGGCGGATCGGTGAACCAGATCGTGCCGTCCGACTTCACGACGACGTCGTTCGGCGAGTTCAGCCGCTTGCCCTTGTAGCTGTCGGCGATGACGGTGATCGACCCGTCGGCCTCCGTGCGGGTGACACGACGCCCGCCGTGCTCGCAGCTTACGAGCCGGCCCTCGCGGTCACGGGTATTGCCGTTCGAGTAGTTGGAGTTGGTGCGGAAGACGCTGACGCTTCCGTTGATGCCGTCCGGCACCCAGCGCAGCATGCGGTTGTTCGGGATGTCGCTCCAGACGAGATAGTTCCCGTCGTTGAACCAGACCGGTCCTTCGGCCCAGCGACAGCCGGTGAAGAGAAGCTCCTTCTCACAGCTGCCGTTGATGAGCCAGACGAAGCGCTTGTCGTATTGCTCGGAGTCGGGTCCGACGAAAGCCATAGTCTCTCCCTTCGTTCTCTCGGTCAGCGGGGCGCTTTCTGCCCGCCCGCTGCCGCGATGACGGCGATGATGATGAGGCCGGTCGCGACAAGCCGGATGCCGGCGCTGGCGCCGTAGGTGTTGAGCATGGTGAGCAAGAGAACCATGAAAAGCGCTGCGCCCCAAATCCCCGGTACGTTGGCTTTGCCGCCGGCCACCGAGGTGCCGCCGATGACGACGACGGCGATAGAGGCGAGAAGATACTCGTTGCCGATGTCGATTGAGGCGCCGCGGAAATAGCCGGCGAGGAGTGCGCCATTCAGGCCGCCGAGGCCGCCGGAAAGCATATAGGTGGCGAGCCGCACGCGCCCGACCGGGACATTGGCGAGCCGCGCTGCGCGCATGTTCTGGCCGATGGCGAGCACCGAACGCCCGTAGGCTGTGCGGTGCAGGACGATTGCCATCACCACGGCAAAGATGGCGACGAGGATGGCAAGGATCGGAATGCCGGAGACCTGCGTGCTCGTGAAGGCAGCGAAGCCGGGCGGCGGCTTGATCTGCAGCCCGCGGCCGTAGCTGATGTCGATCGACTGGATAACAAAGCTTGCCGAGAGCGTGGCGATGATCGGCGGAATGCGCAGCGCCCAGATCAGCAGGTAATTGGCGAAGCCGATGGCAGCACCGCTCGCGAGCGCCGCGGCAAGGCCAACGGCGACCATCGCGTCGGAGCCGTCCATCACCTTCATGGCGACGGCGCTTGCGAGCCCGATATTGGCTGGGAGCGAGAGGTCGACATTGCCCGGCCCGAGCGTGATGACGAACATCTGGGCCGTACCGGCAATGACCATGAAGACGGCAAGGGCGAGCGCTGCCTGGATCATGCCGACCGCGCCGAAACCGCCGGTGAATGCGATCGCCGCCACATAGACGAGTCCGGCGCCGACGAACGACCAGAGCCACGGCTTGCCGAGAAGTGCGGCGCGCCAGCTCATGACGTCTCCCTGCGGGCGAGCGCGGCGCGTGCAGCAAGAACGACGATCAGGATGGCGCCGTTCGCGCCGACCTGCCAATCCGGCGAGATGTGCATGAAGGTAAGAAGCGGCGAGGCGGCGAGCGCCAGCGTCAATGCGCCGATCACCGCGCCGATCGGCGAAACCCGTCCGCCGACGAATTCACCGCCGCCGAGAATGACGCCCGCGATCGAGAGAAGCGTGTAGCCGCTGCCGATATTGGCGTCGGCGGACGTGGTGATGCCGATCAGCGCCATGCCGGAGAGGACGCCGAAGAGGCCGGCCAGCGCGAACATCGTCACCTTGATCCTCAGAATCGACCAGCCGGCGCGCGCGATCGCGATGGGGTTGCCGCCGGCGCCGCGCAAGATCGCGCCATAGGACGAGCGCATCAGCCCGATATGCACGACCAGGGCGATGACGATAGCAGCCACGATGGGGAACGGTACGTGAGGCACCTTGAAGCTCATCAGCGCGAGCAACCAATCGGGGGCCTTGCCGCCCGGGCGCGGTAAAAGAAGGATGGCAAGGCCTTGCCAGACGAAGCTCATGCCGAGCGTCACCACGATCGAAGGAAGGTTGCGCAGGTAGATCAGCGCGCCGAGCGCGGCATAGATCCCGATGCAACCGATCAAGACGAAAGCGCCGAAGAGCGGCGCGTCGTGCAGCCACGTCGCAGTGACGCAGCCGACGAAGCTGACGAAGGTGCCGATCGAAAGATCGAGGTCGTTGACGCAGAGGATGAACATCTGCGCGATCGTCGCGAGCGCGATCGGGATCGCCAGATTGAGCATCAGATTGAAGCCGAAATAGCTGATCGCCCGCGGATTGAGGTAGGCAATCGCGAGCAGGATCAGCGTCATCGACAATGCGGGGAGCAGCGTGCGGACAAGCCGGCGCAGGTTCACGGAGGTGAGAAGCGGCGTGCGGGTCGCGCTCGGAAGAGACGCGTCGGTCATTGGACGGGCGCGCTTTCGGTCGAGGAGTCCTCGAAGGAGGACTGAATGACCTTCGCTTCGGTCAGCTCGCCGCGGTCGAGATCGGCGACGATGCGGCCGTTGCGGAAGACGTAGACGCGGTCGCAGTTCTCAAGCTCATCGAGCTCGGTCGTGTACCAAAGGAAGGTGCGGCCGGCGGCCGCCTCGGACCGGATCAGATCGTAGACCTCGAGCTTCGTGCCGAAGTCGACGCCGCGCGTCGGGTCATCCATCAGGATGATCTTTGCGTTGGAGCCGAGCGCACGCGCGAAAAGCGCCTTCTGCTGGTTGCCGCCGGAAAGCGACAGGATCGGATTGTGGACGTCGGGCGTGCGGATGCCGATGCGCTGGCGCCAATTCTCGGCGAGCTCATCTTCGAGTTTTGGGGAGAGCAGCAGGCCGTGTTTGAGCGCCGACATCGAGCGAATGCCGATGTTCTCCGCAATGGACCAAAGAGGGAAGATGCCGTCCGTCTGACGGTCGCCGGCAATGAGCGCCGTCGACGCGGCGACGTCGATGCGGGAGCGGCGCCCGATCGAGGCATCGAAGACGTCGATCAGGAGGTCGGTCTGGCCGTGGCCGGAAAGGCCGGCGAGGCCGACGATCTCACCTTCGTGGGCGACCAGCTCGGCGCTATCGGGCTGCTGCGACGGCCGGGCGCGGACCACGACCGGCCGGTCCGTCAGCGCGTGGCCGGACCGCTCTTCGGCCACTGCCTCCTCGTGCTCCGTGCCCATTGCGGCGACAAGCTTCTTGCGGTCGAAGGCTTGCGCCTTATCGGAGGCTACCACCTTGCCGTCGCGCATGACGACGATGCGGTCGGCGTTGTCGAGAACCTCGTCCAGGAGATGCGAGATCAGGATGCAACTTGCCCCGTCAGCGACGGTCGTACGCACGTAGGACAAAAGCTGGCCGGCGGTCTGCGCATCGAGCGACGATGTCGGCTCGTCGAGGATCACAAGGTGAAGCGGATCTTCAGTGACAGTGAAGGCGCGCGCCACCTCCACCATCTGACGACGCCCGATCGAGAGATCCGACACGATTGCGTCCGGCGAGATGCCGTGGCCCGGAAATACCTCATCGAGCTTGGCCGCAATCATATCGCCGGCGCGCCGGCGCCAGCGCCAGCCCTTTATCGTGGGATGCAGGACGCGCGCGTTCTCCGCGACCGTTAGGTTTGGACAGAGCGAGAGTTCCTGGAACACGCAACGGATGCCGAGCCGCTGGGCGAGCGCTACGGAATAGCTTTCGCGCAGCTCGCCTTGAACAAGGATCAGGCCGGCGTCGGGCGCGAGCGTGCCTGCGAGGATGTGCATCAGCGTCGATTTGCCGGCGCCGTTGTGGCCGACAAGCCCCACGCATTCGCCGCGCTCGAGGGCGAAATCCACGCCATCAAGCGCGCGGACGGCGCCGAAATGCTTTTCGACGCCGTCCAGTTCGACGGTCTTCGTTCGCGTATCCGACATCACCAGCGGTCCAGCCCGCTCCGATGATGAATGCGCGACGACCGACCTGCAATCACTTCATGTTGGCCTTGATCGCGGCCTGCGCGTCGGCCTGGGTGTATTCGTGGCTTGCCACGCTGCCCACCTCTATGTTGGGCAGGGCTGCCTCGAAGTCATCCTGCGTGAAGGCGAGGTACGGCACCAGGAGGTCATGCGGGATGTCCTTGTTGCCATCGAGGATCTGCTGCGCGACCCAGAAGGCAAGCGTCGACACGCCCGGCGCGATCGAGGCCGACCAGGTCGTGTAGCCGTCCTTCTCCTTCTGCTCCTTCCACCACTGCAGCTCGTCCTGACGGTTGCCCATGATGATGGTCGGACGCGGTTTGCCCGCGGCGGCAATAGCCTGAGCCGCGCCGTAACCGTCGCCGCCCTGGTCAACCACACCGACGATGTCGGGGAGCGATGGGAGAACGGTGGCGACAGCCTTCTGCGCCGTCGTTTGATCCCAGTCGCCTTCGACCGAGCCGACGATCTTGAACTCCGGATGCGCGGCGACACCTTCCACGATGCCGTCGTGGATCGCCTGGTCGATCGAGGTTCCGGCAAGTCCGCGGATCTCAAGCAGGTTCCCGCCATTCGGCTGGAACGCCGCCATCTGCTCGACTTCCTGCTTTCCCATGTCCTTGAAGTCGACCACGACCCGCCAGGCGCATGGCGCGGTGACGATGCCGTCGAAGGACACGACGACGATGCCGGCGTCGCAGGCCTGCTGGATCGCGCCGTTCAACGCATCGGGCGAGGAGGCGTTGATGACGATCGCGTCGTAGCCCTGCAGGATCAGATTCTGGAATCTGCGCGGCCTGCGTCGGCACTTCCTTGTCGGCCGTGGTGAACACGTCGGCCGCGGCGACCACGCCGTCGGCGACCGCCTTCTTGGTGACGATGTCGTAGCTCTTCAGCATCGCCTGCCGCCAGGAATTGCCGGCATAGTTGTTGGAGAACGCGATCTTCTTGCCCGACGTGTCGGCAAGCGCGGAGCCGGCCGACGCCGCGAGGGCGAGGGCAATAGCAGTCGTTGTGAGTAACGTCTTCATACTTCTTTCCTCCCAAGATTGAGCCGGCGCACTGTGCCTTGGCTCTGATAGTCAGGCCGGGGGAGGCCTGAATTTCGTTTTGCCCTACATCACGGCGCCGATCTGCCAGGGCACGAATTCGTTATCTCCGAGACCGAGGTTCTCGCTCTTGGAATGCTCGCCCGAGGCGACGGCCAGCATCTTCCGGAAGATCTCCTCGCCCTTCGATTCAATGGTCGCGTCGCCGTCGGCGATGTCGCCGCAGTTGATGTCCATGTCCTCCTCCATCGTCCGATAGAGGCGGGAGTTGGTGGCGAGCTTGATGGTCGGCGCAGGCTTTGAGCCGAAGGCCGAGCCGCGGCCGGTCGTAAAGCACACGATCTGGCAGCCGCACGCAATTTGCCCAGTGACCGAGGCTGGATCGTAGCCGGGGCTGTCCATGAAGATGAAGCCCTTCGACGTGATCTTCTCGCCGTAAAGCGCTACGTCGGCGAGCGGCGAGACGCCGCCCTTGGCTGCTGCGCCAAGCGATTTCTCGAGGATCGTGGTCAGCCCGCCGGCTTTGTTGCCGGGCGAGGGGTTGTTGTTCATGTCGCCCTTGTTGCGGCGCGTGTAATCCTCCCACCAGCGGATCCGGTCGATGAGCTTTTGCCCGGCTTCTTCGGATGCGGCGCGGCGGACGAGAAGCTGCTCGGCGCCGTATATCTCCGGCGTCTCGGCGAGCACGGTCGTGCCGCCATACTGCACCAGGATGTCGGCTGCGCGGCCGAGCGCGGGGTTGGCGGTGACGCCGGAATAGCCATCGGAGCCTCCGCACTGCAGCGCGACCATCAGTTCGCTGGCGGGGATTTCAGTGCGCGGGATGACGGGAAGGGTGGGAAGCACCTCCTCGATCATCCTGAGAGCACTCTCGACTGCGCGACGGGTGCCGCCGGAGTCCTGGATCGTCAGCGTGTGGAAATGATCTTCATCGAAGCCGTATTTGTGCTTAAGCCGGCTGATCTGCATCACCTCGCAGCCGAGCCCGACGAAGATCGCCGCGGCGACGTTCGGATGCGTGGCGTAGCCCCAGAGAACGCGTTCCAGGTTGTCGAAGCCGTCGCCGGCGTCGGCCATGCCGCAGCCGGTGCCATGCGAAAGCGCAATCGCGCCGTCGATGTGCGGATAGGCGTCGAGCATGCCGGAATGGTTTACCCGGTCGGCGATCATGCGGATCACGGTCGCCGAGCAGTTCACGGTGGAGCAGAGGGCGATGTAGTTCCGCGTGCCGACGCGGCCGTCGGAGCGGCGGAGGCCCTTGAAGGTCGCTTCCGACGGGTCGCGATATTGCACCGGCTTGAAGTCGACGCCGATATGGTAGTCCTGGTCGTGGCTCCCCATCGCGCAATTGTGGACGTGGACATGCGCGCCGGGCGGAATGTCTTCGGTGGCGTAGCCGATGATCTGGCCGAACTTCAGGACCGGCGCGCCCTTGGCAATTTCCCGCGTCGCCACCTTGTGGCCCATGGGCACGGCCCTGATGACGCGCACGTTCTCGCTTTCGATCTCCGTCCCGGTCGGGAGCGAGACGACGGCGACCACGACGTTGTCGTCGGGGTGGAGCCGCACGAAGCGGCGCTTCGGGACCGGGGGCGGCGCCGCGCCGACGGCGGCGAGCGTCCCGAGATTCTGATTTTCGCTCATGGCATTCATGCCTCGCGCTAAAAGTATGGTTCAGGCCGCTGCTTTCAATCCTGAGCCTTCTACATCTCAGATCCGGGCGATTGCCTTGACCAGCCCCACGCGGTCATGCGCCCAGCGGGCCATGGCGGCGGGAAGCTCCTCCAACTCGCAGGAATGGGTGTTGATCGCCCCGGTCGGGATCTGGCCGGCTCGCATGGCAGTGACGACCGTGTCGAAATCCTCGCGCGTTGCGTTGCGGCTCGCGTAAAGTGTCAGCTCGCGGCGGTGAAACTCCGGGTCGGAAAAGGAAATCCGGTCCTTGACCACGCCCACCATCACGATGGTGCCGCCGCTTGCGGCAAAATCGAAGCTCGACTCCATCGCCTTGGGATTGCCGGTGGCGTCGAACACGATGTCGAAGTTGTCGCCGCCCGTCATCTCAAGGGCGCGTTCGGCCGCGCCGGGTCCGGCGAGGATCGTGGACGCGATCCCCGTCATGCGGCTCACGTGGGCGGCGGTCTCGGGGACGGCATCCATCAATGTCACCTCGGCGCCGGCCAGGCGCGCGAAGAGCGCGGTGCCGATGCCGATCGGGCCGGCGCCGACGACAAGCGCGCTGTCGCCCGGCGCGAGCCTGGAGCGGCGGACGGCATGCGCCCCGATCGACAGGAATTCTACCATCGCCGCCTGCTCGAGCGAGAGGCCTTCGGCCGGGTAGAGGTTCACCTCGGGGAGCGCGATCCGCTCCGTCATGCCGCCGTCGCAGTGGACGCCGAGGCAACGAAGGGTCGTGCAGCAATTGGTCTTTCCGCGGCGGCAGGCGACGCAGGATCCGCAGTAGAGATAGGGGATGACGATGACCGGGTCGCCGGTCTTGTAGGCACTTGTGTTCGGCGCCTCGATTACCTCAGCGGAGAGCTCGTGCCCCATGACGCGCGGATATTGCAGGAAGGGGTGGAGCCCATCGTAGATGTGATAGTCCGTCCCGCAGATGCCGATCCGGCGGATCGCGAGCAGAATTTCGTTGCCGCGACGGTCAGGTAGCGGCCGTTCTTCAAGCACCAGCTCGCCGGGCTTCCGGCAGACGACCGCGCGCATTCCGTTCATGTGGATTGTGAGGTCATTTGACGACCTTTCCGTCTGCGCCGATGACGCCCTTGGTCAGGATGATGTTCGCATAGAGCCGCCGGTCGGATGTCGCAACGACGGCGAAGCAGGTCTTGGCGCGCTCGTAGAAGGCAAAACGCTCGATCCGAGCTATCTTGACCGGAAAGCCAGCGCGGCTGTCGACGATCTTCTGGAAGTCGGCGATCGCCGGCGGGATCTCGCGCGGCTTGCCGACCACCTGCATGCCGTTCGCCGGGGCCTTCACAAAAGAGTTGAGCGGGAGCACGGAAAGCACTGCGGCGAGAGCCTGACTGGCGTCCGCCCCGTCGAGGCGGACGAGCCGCCTGGCATTGCTCGTCGCCGGGTAATTCGCGTCGACGATCACGATCTCGTCGCCGTGCCCCATCGCGCGGAGGATCATTAGGAGATCGGGTGAGAGCAGCGGGTCGATGCCAATCAGCACGGTTTACCTCAGGCTTGTTTTAGTGGAACCGGCGCGTCGGGACGGATGAGCCCCTGCGATTTCAGGTCGGCCCAAAACGCCGGCGGGATCTTCGCATCGAGCAGGGCCACGTTCGCCTCGACCTGCTTCGGAGCATTGGCGCCGGGGATGACCGTCTTCACCGACGGATGGGCCAGGACGAATTGCAGCGCCGCCGCGATGAGCTTGACGTCGTAGGAGGCGCAGACAGCATCGAGCCGCGCGACGCGGGCCAGGATTCGGGAGGGGGCGGGGCGGTAATTGTAGAGGGCGCCCTGGACGGCGCCGGTCGCCAGGATGCCGGAGTTGAACGGGCCGCCGAGGATGATCCCTACGTCGCGCTTCTCGCAAAGCGGCAGCAAGCTGTCGAGCGCCTCCTGCTCAAGCAGCGTGTAGCGGCCGGCGAGGAGGAAGCAGTCGAAGTCGCCGAGCTCGAGCAGGGTCTCGCAGACCTCCCATTCGTTCACCCCCGCCCCGATCGCCTTCACGGTGCCGGCGGCGCGAAGCTCGTCCAAGGCGCGATAACCGCCCTCGTCGAAAAGCTCGCGCACGCGCTGATCCGATGCCTCACGCGAGCCGTGGGTCGCAGACGTCGACGTCGTGCACGAGCAGAATGTCGACGTGGTCCTGATTGAGCCGCTTCAGGCTCTCCTCGTGCGAGCGCATCACGCATCATAAGAATAGTCGTAGTCGAAGGTGCGCTGCGGCGTGTCGACGAAGCCGATCTGCGGCACCTCTTCCGGCGCGCACTCCCGAAAGCACGCGTCCGACCTTAGTGGAGAGAACGTATTCACTCCGCGATGGGAGGGGAGGATGCGGCCGAAGCGCTCCTCCGATAGTCCCAGGCCGTATTGCGGGGCAGTGTCAAAGACACGGATGCCCGCGTCCCAGGCGGCGGCGAGCGTCGTGTCCGCCTCGGCCCTGGAGATCGCCTTGTGGAGATTGCCCAGCGGGCGCGCCGCCGAATCCCAGGACGGTGAGGCTCAAGCGAGCGCCACCGCGGCGCGCAGCTTCCGCGTTTCCATCCCCGGTCCTTGGCATTCTTGGGCGTAGGAAAGCATCGCTATCAGCCCTTGATGGCGCCGACCAGTAGCCCGCGTGCAATTTGCTTTTGAAGCGCCACCGTGATCGCCACGACGGGCGCGATCATGATGACGATGAGCACTGACATGTAGCCCCATTCGGGGCCGCGCGTGCCGTTCTGGGCGGAGACAAGGATCGGCATCGTCTGGGCATTGGCGTTGGAGAGGAAGAGCGCCAGCAGGTACTCGTTCCACGCAAGGATCAGTACAAGCAGGAAGGTAGCGACAAGGCCGGGGCGCACCAGCGGCAATGCGATGGTGAAGAAGATCCGGTACTTCGAAGCCCCGTCGATCTCCGCGCTCTCGTCGAGCTCGATGGGGATGGCGGCGAAGAAGTCGCGTGTTAGCCAGACGACGATCGGGAGGTTCACCGCCGTGTAGGTGGCGATCAGCGCGATCTGCGTGTCGAGCAGATGCAGCTTCTGGAACATCAGGTAGATCGGCAGCACCGCGACGACGGGCGGCATGATCCTGTTCGAGATCATCCAGAACTCGATGTCGCTGTTGCCGAGCGCTTTCTTGAAGCGACGCGCGAGCGTCGCGAGGAAGAGCAGGAAGAGCGCGATCGCAACGCCGCCTGCCAGGAACCACGGCACGCCGAGAACTGCGACCGCTACGATCGTCGACGCGAGAAGGGCGAGGAAGGTCACGACCGCGCCGATCTTCACGCGGAAGGTCAGCCGCACGAGCGCGTAGGAAGCGAGCGAGCCGATGAGGACCGCGATGACCGTGCTCGAAAGCGCGACCACCACGGAGTTCATATAGGGCCGCAGCGTGTCGCGCCCGAGGTCGAAGAAGATATAGCGCCAGTTCTCAAGCGACGGCACGAAGTCGACAAAGGGCAGATAGAATGGCCCGGCGTCGACGACGATCCTGAATCTTCAAGGTCGTGACGAGCACCCAGTAGAGCGGCACGAGCACGACAAGCGTCCAGAACACGAGGACAAAATAGGTGGCGAACCGCGCCGCGGGAGACTGGCCACCGAGCTCTTTCGTCTCGAAGAGCCGGCGGACGAAGGAGCTTTGCCGTGCGCCGTTCATCCCTGATGCATCCGCGCTGGCCGAACGACGAAGTTGAAGAACGAGACGCAGGTGATCGTGGCGATGAAGAGCAGGATGTAGCCGACGGCGGCCGAACCGCCGAGGTCCTGCGTGCGCCAGGCGATGAAGGCGTGGAGCGTCATGGACTCGGTCGCGAGTCCGGGTCCGCCGTTGGTGAGCACGTTCGGGAGGTCCACGATCTTGAACGCCTCGATCAGGCGGATCAGCACGACGGTCGCGCCGACCGGCGCGATCGCCGGCCAGGTGATGTGACGGAAGATCTGCCAGCCGTTTGCGCCGTCGATGCTGGCGGCTTCGACCTGGTCGTGCGGGCGGCTCTCGACGGCGGCGAGGAGCACAATGAACATGAACGGCGTCCACTGCCAGGTGTCGCCGAGAAGGACGATGAGGCGCGCGGACCACGGATCGGTCGCCCAGGCCCATTCGCCGAGTCCGAATGAGCGGCTGATCGGCGCGAAAGGTCCCTTCTGCATGTCGGCGAGCATTCGGAAGGTGTAGGCGATACCGACCGGCGTCACCGTCAGTGGGATGAAGAAGACGACGCGGAAGAAGTTGCGCCCGGCGATCGGGCGGGCGCAGAGGAGCGCAAGCCCGAGGCCGAGCAGGAATTGGAGCGTGACGCCGATCACGACGTAGAAGAGCGTGTTGACCAGTGTGCCGGGAACGCCGCCGGCGAAGATGGTCGCGAGCGTCAGCAGCGATAGGCCGAACAGCAGAACCGCGGCGATGAGGCGGCCGATCAAGCTGAAGATCGAGGCGTTTCCGCTCCGCAGGAATTGGATGATCCAGTAGACCAGGGCGACCGCGATCGCCCCAAGCGCTATCCACAGGATCAGACCGAGCGGCTTGAACGTGCCGAGGAAGTGATATTGCTGCGCGCCGACCAGCAGGCGCTCGAAGTTCTTCGCACCGATGAACGTGAGCTTGAAGCCGCCCGGCGCGAGCGCGAAGCGGATTGTCGTCAGATACGCCGAGATGATGAGCGGGAAGATCGCGAAGGCGAGCAGGATCAGGACGGCTGGGAGGAGCATCACCCTCCCGGCCTGCTGGTCGAACCAGATGCCGATCCCGCCGGGGGAATGGCGTGCGTTTACGGGCATGGCGTTGGTGCCGGGCCGTCCGTTCGATCGCGTTGCGGCGAGGATGCTCATGAGACGCAGAAAATCCCCGGCGCCGCAAGGCGCCGGGGAGGTCAGTCGCGATCAGTTCGCGCCGATCGTCGCTTTGTAGATCTTGAGCTGGTCATCCTTCCCGATCTGATCGTTCAGATCGTTCCAGCCGCTCTCGATCGCCTGCATGGTCTGATCCTTGTCGATCTCGCCGGCGAGGAAGCGCGATACGGCCTCGTCTTCCACGACCTGCTGATATTTCTGGTTCTGCGGGATGCGCAGGTCGAGGATCATGTTCGGGCTGTCCAAGCTAGCCTCGATGGCGCCGAGGTAGTTCTTGGCGGCCGTCTCGCTCATCCCTGCTTTGATCCAGTTCGACATGTCCTTGAACTGCGAGATGCGGTACGGATTGAAGCCAGTCTTCCCGATCGTGACGTCGACGTTCGATTGCGCCGGCTGTTCCATATAGGAGAAGAACGCGTAGGCGGCATCCTTCACCTTCGGATCGGCCGCAGCGTTGACGCCGCCGCCCCAGCCGCCGAACGAGGCGAACGGAGCGTGGTTCACGCCCTTGTCGTCCGCGTAGGGGCAAGTGTCGGCCGTGCAATCCTCGAGCTTGCCCGTATCACGGTTCAGGACCTGCTTCGAACCGGGCAGGATCGCCGCGCCGACCTTGTCGATGACCTTGGACGTCGCCGGGTCGATGGCGAGCGTGCCGATGTCGCCCCAGTCATAGGAGAGGGCGCAACGGCCGCTGACGAACAGGCTACGCGTGTCGCCGACGTCGAGGTTGATCTCGTTCGGCGGTCCGTATTCCGTCGTCTCCTTTAGGAAGTCGAGGCCCTTGCTGAACGCCTCGTTGTTGACGAGAGGCTTCATGTCGCGCGTGTCGAAGAAGACGCCCTCGTTCGTGCCCTTCGACTGGATCATGCCGCCGGTGATCGAGGTGATGAACCAGAACGCCTGCGCATTGCGCTTCTTGGAGATGCAGGAGCCGTAGTCAGGCGTCCCGTCGCCGTTCATGTCCTTGCCGTTCACCGCCTTGGCGACGGCGAGGTATTCGTCCAGCGTGTTCGGCGGCTCAAGCCCGGCGTCCTTCAGGACGTCGGTGCGGTAGTAGATCATGTGGAAGTCGCCATCCAACGTGATCATGTAGATCTTGCCGTCGTATTTCTGCGAAAAGTCGCGGAAGAATCCGCCGACGTCGTCTTCCTGGATATCCTTGTCGTTGGCGACGCGGTCGGAGAGATCTTCAAGCAAGCCGGCGGAGATGTAGTCCACCATCCACTGCGGCGCGAAGACGGCCGCGTCGATCGAGTTCGTCCCGCTCGACCAGTCGGTCAGAAGCTTCGTGTAAAGGTCGGAGAAGGGGACCGTAATCACGTTGACCTTGGCGCCGGTCAGCTTCTCGAAATCCGGCGCGCGGCGCTGAAGCGGCTCCGCGATCTGCGGGCCGGTGAATGTCATGACGTTTACGGTGACGCCGTCGTACATCTTCTGTGCCATGGCCGGCGCGCCGGCCATAACGCAGAGGGCGGAGATTCCCGCCAGCAGGCTTCTCATCTGCATTTCCTTCCTCCCATTTGCGGCGCATTCGCCGCGGCTTTGCCCTTGATGGGCGCTCTCACGGCTCGAACAACTCGGGTCGCTCGGCCGCGAATTCGTTGAGTGTCTGCAGTCCTTTTCCCAAATGGACGCGCATCGCGTCCGCGGCGCCGGTAGGATTCCGGCGCGCGAGCTGCGCTACGATCGCCTTGTGCTCGGCAATGGTGTCGATGTTGCGTCTCGGCGTCGGGAGCAGGAGGCGGCGGATGCGCTCCGTCTGCGCGCGCGCCAACTCTACGACCTCCGAGACACGGGGAAACGCCACGCGTGAGAGGAGCGTCGTGTGGAAGCGGATGTCGAGCAGGAAGAACTCTTCGATGTCGTCTGCCGCGGTCGCCGCCGACTGGTAGTCGACGATCAGCTTCAGCCGGTCGAGGGTCTCATCATCTATGTCCGGCGCCACGCGGCGGACAGTGGCGATCTCCAATGCCTCGCGGAGAAAGGCCGCCTCGGCGACATCGCGCATCCGGATGCGCGTGACGTACGTGCCCTTCTGCGGCTCGACGGTGACGAGTCTTTCTTCTGCGAGCCGGGTGAGCGCCTCCGAGACAGGCTGGCGGGAGACTTCGAAGCGCCCGCAGATTTCGGCCTTGTCGATCTGCGCGCCCGGCTCAAGGCGCAGCGAGATGATCTCCGAGCGCAGGCGGTCATAGACAAGGCCGGCCTTCGAGCCAGCCTTGCGCGCCGCGCGCGGAAGCAGCGGATCGTTGTAAGCCACGGACGTTCCCTCTCGCTTGAGAGGCTAACGTACTAACATTTCAGTCCGCAAGCCGCTCTTCGAGGGCAGGTGGGCAGAGCTTTGTCAGGGAATGGTCGGCTTTCGACCGGGACGGCGCTTCTTGGGCCGCGTTCCGGCTGTCCCGTTTCGGAAAGAATTAAGTAACTCCTGGCCAACACTTTTTTTACGCTGTTCCGGTAGACAGGTTCGCAGAGGGACGCAGATTGGTTCCGCGTTCCGTCCCTCTCCCACTGTTTCAAGTGTTGTTGTCGGCGGCCGATGCCCACACGTCAGCGTAAGCAGTCGAAGATACGGCCGCTGCTTCTTCCTCTCTGCTGCCTCTTTGTCATGGGTTATTTCGCCTATCATGCAGTTGAAGGCGATTATGGGCTCTTTGCGCTCGGAAAGCTGCAAGCCCGCGTCACGTCACTCGAATCGGAACTTGCTGCAGTGCGGGATGAGCGCGCGCGCATGGAAGACCATGTCGCGTTGATGCGCCCGGAGAGCCTAGACCGCGACATGCTCGACGAGCGCGCGCGTGAAGCACTCAATGTTGCGGACGCTAAGGATCTGGTCATCTTTCTCGACCCGGACGGCAACGAACGACCCTAACGTTCGCGGCCCGTTCGTCAGCCAATCCCGTCTCGCATGGCTGCTTTGCACAGAGAGTGGGCGGAGCGGCTAGCCTTTTGCCCCCGGTCGTGGCGTTATTATCTATCAGAACAAGAAGCCTCAGACCGGAGGAAACGATGGCGCAGACACAGGCCGCACCCAAACGCGGTCGCGACGACGTTCAGGTCAAATCCGAGCGCGTGCGTCCCGTCGAAAAAGGGAAAGCGGCGCCGATTGCCGTCTTCTCCAAGGACGACGAGCTCAAAGCCTATCGCTCGATGCTTTTGATTCGGCGCTTCGAAGAGAAGGCCGGTCAGCTTTACGGCATGGGGCAGATCGGCGGCTTCTGCCATCTCTATATCGGACAGGAAGCGGTCGTCGTCGGATTGTCGATGTCGACGATCGAAGGCGACCAGGTCATCACAGGCTACCGCGACCACGGCCACATGCTTGCGACAGGCATGGATCCGAAGGGCGTGATGGCGGAGCTGACCGGCCGGCGGAGCGGCTACTCGCGCGGCAAGGGCGGCTCCATGCACATGTTCTCCAAAGACAAGAAATTCTACGGCGGGCATGGGATCGTCGGCGCAATGGTGCCGATCGGAACCGGCCTCGCCTTCGCCAACCGCTACCGGGAAAACGGAAATGTGTGCCTGACCTATTTCGGCGACGGCGCCGCCAACCAGGGGCAGGTCTACGAGAGCTTCAACATGGCGAAGCTCTGGCATCTCCCCGTCGTCTACGTCATCGAGAACAATCATTACGCTATGGGCACCAGCGTGAAGCGCTCGTCGGCGACCACCGATCTTTGGAAGCGCGGCCAATCCTTCGACATCCCGGGCGAGCCGGTCGACGGCATGGACGTGCGCGCGGTTAAGGCTGCGGGCGATCTCGCGCTTGAGCATGCGCGGTCGGGCAAGGGCCCCTACATTCTCGAAATGCTCACCTACCGCTATCGCGGTCACTCGATGTCCGACCCGGCGAAGTATCGGGCGCGCGAGGAAGTGCAGAAGATGCGCGAGGAGCACGATCCGATCGAGCAGGTGAAGCGGCGGCTCGAAGAGAAGGGCTGGGCGAGCGAGGAGCAGCTCAAGGACATGGACAAGGAAACTCGCCGGGTCATCAACGAGGCGGCTGAGTTCGCGCAGGCTGATCCCGAGCCCGACCCTTCGGAGCTTTGGACCGACGTATACGCCGACGCCTGATCCGGAGCCCGCGCGATGCCGACCGAAGTATTGATGCCTGCCCTCTCTCCCACCATGGAGGAGGGCAAACTTTCAAAGTGGATCGTCAAAGAAGGCGACAAGGTTTCTTCCGGCGACGTGATCGCGGAGATCGAGACCGACAAAGCGACGATGGAAGTCGAGGCGGTCGACGAAGGAACGATCGGCAAAATCCTGGTCGGCGAAGGCACCGAAGGCGTGAAGGTCAATACGCCGATCGCAGTCATCCTGAGCGACGGCGAAGAAGCCTCGGCGGTGCCCGCTCCGAAGAAGGCCGAGGCTCAGCCGCAGCCCAAGCCGCAGAGCACGAACGGCGAGGCGGCAGGCGCTCCGCCGCCAGCTGAGCCCAAGGCGGCGCCACGCGACGAAACGCCGGAGGTGCCGGACGGCACCGAGATGGTCGAGCAGACCGTGCGCGAAGCGCTCCGCGACGCCATGGCGGAAGAGATGCGCCGCGACGCCGACGTCTTCGTGATGGGTGAAGAGGTCGCGGAATATCAGGGCGCCTACAAGGTCACGCAGGGACTGCTCGACGAGTTCGGGTCGAAGCGCGTCATCGATACGCCGATCACGGAGCATGGCTTCGCGGGCGTCGGCGTCGGCGCGGCCTTCGCGGGGCTTCGCCCCATCGTGGAATTCATGACCTGGAACTTCGCCATGCAGGCGATGGACCAGATCATCAACTCGGCAGCGAAGACGCTTTACATGGCGGGCGGTCAGATGGGCTGCCCGATCGTCTTTCGCGGTCCGAACGGTGCGGCTGCGCGAGTCGGCGCGCAACACAGCCAGGACTACGCCGCCTGGTTCTCACAGGTGCCAGGCCTCAAGGTGATCCAGCCGCACAGCGCCGCCGATGCGAAGGGTCTTCTCAAAGCCGCGATCCGCGATCCGAACCCGGTCATCTTCCTCGAGAACGAGATTCTCTATGGTCACCACTTCGCGGTACCGAAGATCGATGACTTCGTGCTGCCGATCGGCAAGGCGAAGATTGCGCGCCAAGGCAAGGATGTGACCATCGTCTCCTTCGGCATCGGCATGGAATATGCGCTCAAAGCTTCCGAGGCGCTGGCGGGCGAGGGAATCGAGGCGGAGGTGATCGACCTTCGCACCATCCGCCCAATGGACATCGACACGGTCATAGCGTCCGTGAAAAAGACGAACCGTTGCATCACCGTTGAAGAGGGCTGGCCGCAGAATTCCATCGGCAATCACATTTCCGCCGAGCTGATGGCGAAGGCCTTCGACTTCCTCGACGCGCCGGTTCTGAACATCGCCGGCAAGGATGTGCCGATGCCCTACGCCGCCAACCTCGAGAAGCTGGCGCTACCGAGCGTCAAAGAGGTGGTCGATGCGGCGAAGAGCGTGAGCTACGCGGGCTAGCCTTCGCGCACCGGCGGAACAGAACTAGGGGGCCATCCCGATGCCGATCAACATCCTCATGCCTGCGCTGTCGCCCACGATGGAGACGGGCAATCTCGCCAAGTGGCTCGTCAAGGAAGGCGACAAGGTCTCCTCCGGCGACGTGATCGCGGAGATCGAGACCGACAAGGCGACGATGGAAGTCGAGGCGGTCGACGAGGGGACCGTCGCGAAGATCGTCGTGCCGGAAGGCACGTCCGACGTTCCCGTGAACAACGTGATCGCGATCCTTGCCGGTGAGGGCGAGGATGCGAAGGCTGCTGCATCGGCTGCACCCGCGGCGACGGCGAAGCCGGAGAGGAAAGCCGAGGAGCCGGCAGCAAAGGCCGAAGCTCCCGCAAAAGAGGCGGCGAAGGCGGAAGCGAAGCCGGCCCCGGCACCGGCTCCATCAAAAGGCAACGGCCAGGCCGGCCGCATCTTCGCTTCGCCGCTTGCGAAGCGTCTCGCCAAGGAGAGCGGCATCGACCTCGCCGCCGTGACCGGCTCGGGTCCGCATGGACGGATCGTGCAGCGCGACATCGAAGCGGCCGCGAAGGGCGGCGTCGGCAAGGTCGCGCGGGGCGTTGCGCCCGCCGCGGCTCCGACCACTCTGCCGCAGCCGTCGATGTCGGACCAGCAGATCCGAGCGCTCTACGAAGACGGAAGCTACGACGTCGTGCCGCATGACTTAGTGCGCAAGATCATCGCCAGGCGACTGGTCGAGGCGAAGACCACGATCCCGCATTTCTATCTCACGATGGACTGCCGCATCGATAAGCTGCTGGCACTCCGCGCCGACATCAATGCTGCCGCGCCCGAGATCGACGGCAAGCCGGCGTGGAAGGTTTCGGTCAACGACATGTGCATCAAGGCGCTGGCTATGGCGCTGATGGCGGTACCTGACGCCAACGTCACCTGGACGAGCGAAGGCATGCTGAAGCACAAGCGCGCCGACGTGGGTGTCGCCGTGTCGATACCGGGCGGGCTGATCACGCCGATCGTCCGGCATGCCGAAGTAAAGACGCTTTCGGCAATCGCGAACGAGATGAAGGATCTCGCGGCGCGCGCGCGAAAGAAGAAGCTGATGCCAGAAGAATACCAGGGCGGCTCGAGCGCGGTGTCCAATCTCGGCATGTTCGGGGTCAAGGATTTCGCTGCCGTCATCAATCCGCCGCATGCGACGATCCTCGCGATCGGTGCGGGCGAGGAGAGAGCGATCGTCGAGAGGGGCGAGATCAAGATCGCGACGATGATGAGCGTGACGCTCTCCACCGATCACCGCGCCGTCGATGGCGCGCTCGGCGCGGAGCTTCTCGGCGCCTTCAAGCGTTACATTGAGGCGCCTGCGGGGATGCTGGCTTAAGGGCCGGCCGGGCTCGGATCAAGAAACTGGAACAGGGAGGACAGTGATGGCCGCGATCAAGCGCAGCGCTGAAGCCGTGTGGCACGGTGGTGGACCCGACGGAAAGGGCACGCTGACGACGAAGAGCGGAACGCTCAGCGCCACACCTTATTCGGCGGGCATGCGTTTCGGAGACGACAAAGGCACGAACCCGGAGGAGCTGATCGCCGCGGCGCACGCGGGATGCTTCAACATGGCGCTTGCCTTCGGGCTCGGCGGGGGCGGTCACAAGCCGGACGAGCTTCGGACGACGGCCGTCGTCACCATCGAGAAGGAAGGCGCGGGGTGGACGGTGAAGTCGAGCGCGCTGACGCTCAGGGGCAAGGTGCCCGGGATGTCGGCCGAAGAGTTCAAGAAGGCGGCGGAGGGCGCGAAGGCCGGCTGCCCGATCTCGCGGGTCTTGAAGGGCGCAGAGATCACGCTCGATGCGGAGTTGCTGAGCTAGAGCCTAGAGCCGCTCGCCGAAAGTAAAGCAATTCACCAAAGCAAAGCGCCCCGCTTAGGGGGCGCTCGGCAACACAAGAAACTGAGTCGCAGCTACTTCGCGGTCCGCCTACGCCCGCGTTTCTTTGCTGGAGCGCTGCCATTAGACTTGCGTCCGAGGCCCATGCTCTTAGCGAGCTCCGAGCGGGCCTTGGCATAATTTGGCGCGACCATAGGATAATCGCGCGGCAGACCCCATTTGGCCCGATACTCGTCGGGCGTCATACCGTAGGTGCCTGCGAGGTGGCGCTTCAACGACTTAAACTTCCGCCCATCCTCCAGTGAAACAATGTAGTCTGGAGTGATGGACTTGCGGATCGGAACTGCAGGGACGAGCGGCTTCTGTTCCGGCTCGGCCGCTGCTGCTGGCGCTCTAACGAGAGCCAGATGAACTTCTTCGATGAGCTTGCTCAGCTGTCCAGATTTAATCGTATTGTTGGTGACGTAAGCGGATACGATATCGGCTGTAAGCTGAACGAGATCATCGGGTGTGTCAGCGTTCATTTCTCTTCCCTCTGAGCCAAAGGCATTCGCAATTGCTTATGTTTCGAAGCAGCGAGTAAGAAGCGATACTTCTGTCCACAGGTTTGTGCAATAACACTCACGAAGATTCTTGTGCAGAATTCAGACGGAAGCTGCACTCGGGCCTCAAGAATTCGCGCATCGATAGAAATCTTTAGTCCCCGCTAATCTCAACTAAGAAGAATAGCGAGAAGTGAAGCGGACCGAACACTGATTCGGGCGACTCACAGAATATTGCACTGCAACGCAGACTAAAGCACTGAGTCGCGCAACAGACGTGCCCGTCAGCGGGCTTCCTGACGCTGCGCCATGGCGCGTGCCGCCTCACTTACGTCACGCCAAAGCGACCGCATTTCTTCGGCGGCCGGTCCCGCGGTCTCGAACTCTGTTACTGCTTGCCCCGAGGCGAGCGCATGCGCGTAAACGGCGCGCTGTCCGACCGCCCCCCGCCAGACCGGCGCACCCATGTCGCGAATCGCTCGGCGCGCAGCTTCGACAATAGGTGATTCCTGGGGGCCGCGCTTGGACGGCACGGCGTTCAGCGCAACGAAGAAGGGGCGGCCCTGGCGGCGGGCGAGCGCGATGGTGGCGGGAAGGGAGGCGATGTCGAAGAGGGCGGGGCGAGTCGGGATCAAGATGACGGTCGCCACCTGCATCATGGCGGCCACATCTTCGTTGGCCTGAGCTGGGCCGTCGATAAAGACCCACTCGACGTCGGCCTGCCGGCGGGCGGTCTCAATGACATCGGGGAGCTCGTTGGCGCGGCAGGGCACGAGCAGGGGCGTCGTTGTACCCCGGGCGCTGTGCCAGACGGAGAGCGAGCCTTGCTGGTCGGTGTCGATCAGCAAGGCGGGAGCTCCTTCGCGATCTGCCAGAGTGGCGAGATTAACCGCGAATGTGCTCTTCCCGGCGCCGCCCTTCTGGGAAGCTATCGCGATGATGTGCATCCGCCGCCGCCAGCCCGCACTCTCCCGTGTCGCAATTTACACAGATTGGGCGGCCGACGGCCACGAAAGAGCTTGGTGCCAACGAACGCGCCGCCTCGACGGTTGCCGGGCGGCGCAGTTGGGGAGAATCAGGAGTTGAGGAGCCCGCGGCGCTATCGCACCTGCCCCAAGGGGTAGTTGCGGCGGGCGAGCTCGCGCTCAGCCGCCAGAACGTGGGGCGGGGTGTCGGCGTAGCGCGCCATGATCGCGGCGACTTCCCGGTCGGCGCGGCGCTGCTGCGCCTTCATCAACGCTGCAAGGATGCGGCGAAAAACACCCGGCCGGGCGCTTGCTTCAGGTAACGTGGCGCTGCCATAGGGCGCGACTGAAATATTGGCCATGTCGTCCTCCTTTCAGGGGTTGGATCCCTCCCAGGACGCTGACCGGAAAATAGGTGAATCGGGCGCGGCTGTTAGGCGTCGGGGCGCAGGGCTGCCATGCGCTCCGCGAGCGGGGGCCGGAGTTCAGAAAAGAGCGGAATTCCGGGCCCTAAGGGGGCCTTCAGTGCCGCCACTTGATGGAGCAGCCGACCGAGGGAACCTGCTCGGCGGGACCTTTTCCGGTCTTGGCGACCTGGAGCATGGCCTCGCGCAGCTCGCGCTTCTCATTGCCTGTCGGCGACCGCGAGCCGGCGCTGTCGACGCGGCCGCGATACCGCAGCTCGCCGGCGGCGTTGAAGCCGAAGATGTCGGGCGTGCACACCGCGCCGTAGGCGCGCGCGACCTTCTGGGTGTCGTCAATGACGTAAGGGAAGACGAAGCCGTGCTCCTTTGCGAAGGCCTTCATGTTCTCGAACGAGTTGGCCGGATAGCTCGCAGTGTCGTTCGGCATGATCGCGACCGCTCCGACGCCGGCGTCGTGCAGCACGCGGATGTCGTCGACGAGCCTGTCGATCACGCCCTTCACGTAGGGACAATGATTGCAGAGGAACATCACGACGGTGCCGTTCTTTCCCTTAACGTCGGCGAGCGTATAGGTGCGCCCGTCCGTGCCCTTCAGGCTGAAGTCGATGATGCTGTCTGTTCCGGACGTTTCGGCTGATGGAAGGGCCATGGCGCTCTCCGGCGACTCTCGGGATGGGTGGCGTCGACGACGTGGCCGACGCCGCCTAAGGTAGGAAGATTGCACCTCGAAAGCCAGCGCCCGCCGGCCGCCTGCCGACTCTAAAACTCCTCGACGTGGCGGATCGCCGGAGTCTCGCGCCGGCAGACACTGCAGGCTTCGGCCTCGCGGCTGAAGAGCTCGGTCATGGCAAGAGGCTCGGTCGCGATCTTGGCTTCGCCATGGGGCAGACCGAGGACCTGGTCCAAGCAGTCGTCGCAATAGGCCGCAGGAGCGCGGTCTCTCAGAAACAGGATCGTGCGCTCCAGAAGGGTCAACGCTCGGCTCCGCCCCGGCGCCGGCCGGCCGTGCCGATACGCCAAAACAAGGTTCGTTACGACCGACCGGCTAGCGCCCCGGCCGGCAGAGCCGTCCGAGGGCTGCTGCGATTCAAGAGGGTACGAGCCGCGGCCGCCATGAGAAGATGAAGAGATGGTAAAGGTGAGAACTAGGGCCGGGCAGCTTTGCTTGGCTTATTCGGTCGATCTCGGCACAAACGCCCACGTTAACTTTCGCGGATCATCGCTGCATTTGGTCTCAAGACCAACGCGCGTTCGAGACGGGCAAAGTTCTTCGCGATTCTGCTCGACTCGCTGATTCGAAATCGACCAACCGCCTCAAAGCAACGCCGACAGCAATGAGGGAATTGGTGAGCCCTGTGGGGATCGAACCCACGACCTACTGATTAAAAGTCAGTTGCTCTACCGCTGAGCTAAGGGCTCGGATTGCGGCGGAACCTATGGAAGCGGGCCTGCTGAATCAAGCCTTTGGGCTGCCGGCACTGAAGCCGCACGCGCAGCTCCCTCCGGCCTTGGCGAGCCTGGCGCGTGCGAGCACCCGCTCGCGATTTCGTATTAGGCCTCGTATTCGAGAGTCAGGCCTGCGCCTCTTCGAGCGCCTCGGAGTCACTGCGGAGTTTCACCGGGCGGAGGAGGAAGGCCGGAACGTGATCAGAGAAGCCGACGCCGGTGGCGCTGCTCTCATCGGCGTCATGGTCCTTGCGGCGCGGGCTCTTGCCGGCGTCCTGTCGGACGGGGCCGTTGTCACGCGCCGCGCTCTTCTCGTAGGGCGCTGCGTCGTGCATGCGCTCGCGGCCCTCTTTGCCACGCCGCCGACCCTCGCCGCGCGTGCGGCCGCCGCGCTTGGCGCCCCGCCGCTCGCGTGACGGGCGCTCTTCGGCTTCGGCCGACTCGGCCTGAACGGTTTCCGGCTTCGCGGCCCACTCGATCGGCTTGCCGATCAGCTTCTCGATCGACTGGATGTATTTCGCCTCCGGCCGCGTAACGATCGTGAACGCCGCGCCGGCGCGGCCGGCGCGGCCGGTGCGGCCGATGCGGTGGACGTAATCTTCGGAGTGCGTCGGAACGTCGAAATTAAAGATGTGGCTGACGGCGGGGATATCGAGTCCACGCGCGGCGACATCGCTTGCGACGAGAAGCGTGATCTTGTTGTCACGGAAGCTGTCGAGCGTCGCGAGCCGCGCATACTGATCCATGTCGCCATGGAGCGCGCCGACCGAATAGCCGTGCCGCTCGAGCGAACGGTGCAGAGTCGCCACGTCGCGCTTACGATTGCAGAAGATGATCGCGTTGGTGAGATCACTCGCCTCGTCGATCAGCCGGCGGAGGGTGGCGCGCTTGTCGGTGGGGGCCGGGCCGGTCGGGACGAGCTTCTGTGTGATCGTCTCGACCACGGAAGCGGGCTTCGATACCTCCACCCGTACCGGATTGTGCAAGAATTTGTCGACCAGCCGCGTGATCTCCGGCGGCATGGTGGCGGAGAAGAAGAGCGTCTGCCGCGTGAAGGGGAGAAGCTTTACGATCCGCTCGATGTCGGGGATGAAACCCATGTCGAGCATGCGGTCGGCTTCATCGATGACCAAGATCTCGACGCCGGTGAGCAACAGCCGCCCGCGCTCGAAGTGGTCGAGCAGCCGGCCAGGCGTTGCAATCAGAACGTCGGCGCCGCGCGTGATGATCTTGTCCTGCTCGTCGAAGGAGACGCCGCCGATCAGCAGTGCGAGGTTGAGCTTATGGTTGACGCCGTAGCGCCCGAAGCTGTCCTGCACCTGACTCGCGAGCTCACGCGTCGGCTCGAGAATCAGCGTTCGCGGCATGCGCGCGCGGGCGCGCCCATGCTCAAGCATAGTAAGCATGGGCAGCACGAAGCCTGCTGTCTTGCCGGTGCCGGTCTGCGCCAGACCGAGCACATCGCGGCGTTCCAGAACGTGGGGAATCGCCTGCGCCTGGATGGGAGTGGGAGTGGTGTAGCCTGTGGCCTTAACGGCCGAAACGACCTTGTCGCTTAGTCCAAGTGTATCGAAGCTCATGAGGGTTTTCGGCCCGGCGCGGAATCACTCATCGCGGCGGGCGGGTCACATTGCGGCGCAACATAGGGATGAACGCCGACGAGTCAAGGCGCGGAGGCACTAACCCATGGGAATTCCAGAAATTTCTGGCGCAACCCAAAGCCGAAATTAGCCGCCCCAAAAGCGCCACGATCAAGTCACCTCGGCGCCGCAGAGACAAACGGGATTTTCTTTCACCGACAAAGAGTTATCCACTGCGAAATCTGGTGAGCCGTTGCGAATTGGCGACAGTCAGAGCTAGGGTTCTGCGATATGAGTGCGTGAACAACCCCCGGTTCATGAGGCCCCTCCTATGCATCGTCTTGCTGTTTCCGTGTCTGCACTCGCCCTTCTAGCCGGCGCTGCGGCTGCGGCCGACCTTCCTCCTCCCATGGCGCCAGTCCCTGCGCCAATGCTCTCCCCAACTCCGATCGCGTATAATTGGTCCGGCTTCTATCTCGGCGGCCATGGCGGCTGGGGCTTCGGCGGCGGCGGGTTCAGCGACGGCTTCGTCATCGGCGGCCAGGTCGGCGTCAACGCACAGTGGGACAGCTTCGTCCTCGGCCTTGAAGGCGACGGCAGCTTCGTGGACTGGGGCAACACCGATGCGGTCGGGACGATTCGGGCCCGCGGTGGTTTCGCTTTCGACCGCTTCCTCGTCTACGGAACGGGCGGTGCGGCCTTCGGAGACGATATCGGCTGGGTCGCCGGTGGCGGCGGCGAATATGCAGTTACCGACAATCTCAGCGTGGGCGTCGAGTATTTGCATTACGACTTCGGCAGCGACACCTCGGACGTGGTCCGCGGTCGCGTGAACTGGAAGTTTGGCGGCATGTTCGGCGGCTGAGTTCCGTACTAAGACCTCCATCTGCGAAAGCCCGGCGCAAGCCGGGCTTTTTGTTGCGCTGCGAGGAGTGGAGGGTTTCCTCCGACAAAAGTGACCGAATCGCTACATACGCGAGCCGAAGCCGACCGTATGATGGTGTGCCTGAGATGTGGGGGGGCCATGTTTCGTTGTGCTGCCGGCGCGCTCGTTGCGCCGTTCGTTTCCGCCGTCGATCTTGCGAAGAAGCGTGCCAACCGGCGCACGCGTATCGATTCCCGATATTTGCTGGTGGCGGGATCCGCGGCGCTCGCGCTGTTGTCGACGGCTGCATCCGCGCAAGATGGCGCCGGCGAGGCAATGGACCCGGCTTATCTTGTGCTGCTCGGCTACGGCCTAGAGGCGAGCTACTTCGACTTCGATGCCGCTAATGGCTTCGCGAGCGCGATCGACGCGGGCAGCTTCCTTTTCATCCGACAGGCTGAAAACGGTTTTGAGTTCGATGCGCTCGGGAGCGGCGGCAACATGCATGCGCTCGTGCCGCTGAACGATGCCTTTCTCGGCGTCGACAACTTCCACTTCGTGTTCGGCGGCAATTTCGCCTCCGACGGCGGCAGCACCACGATCGCGACAGGGGCAACCGAGTTTCTGGATACACTGCCGATCACGGGCGCAATTTCGCCGGGCGCGATTGGAGGCGCCGGCTTTACTGCCGCTCTCAAGACCAATGTCGACTTCTATCGCCTCTACGCTGCGCCGACGTTCGGCTGGGGATTTGGTGCAATCACCGCGAATTTTGGGCCGCAGATCGAGTTCAAGAAATACAGTCTTGACGCCGACTTCACTTCCATCGGCTTCATGAATCTCGACGAGGACGTGGAGGTCTGGAGCGCTGGTCCGACGCTCGCGGTCATGGCCAAGGCGCCGCTCTTCTCAGGCGTCGAGGGATTCGTCGGCGGCCAAGGCTCGCTGCTTTGGACATCGGGCAATCTCGACGCCAAGCAGCAGGCCTCGAACATTGCGCAAGTCAGCGTGTCCGATAGCGCCGAGGACCTGGCGTTCATGGGGCGCGGTGTCGCCGGGATTTCGGTGGGCACCGGTCGCTTCTCCGGGAGCCTCTACGGCTCAGCCGAGTGGCGGAACGACATGTACGAGATCGTCAACCCGCGCAGCGGACCCGGTGTCGACGCAAACGCCGTGACCTTCACCCCTGTACATCTCGACCAGACTGACATGTGGGTCCTCTCCATCGGCGCACGGGTATCGGTGAAGCTCGGCGGGCGGTAATGCCGCTCGGAAGCGCGTCCGCTCACATAGGGGCACGACGGCTGTAAGCCGCAGTCGCCATCTTCGTGCCGAGTCGTGGCAGAAACGACACATCGCCGAGTGGCGACCGAAGTATGCTGGGCGCCGGTCAGCGAGATTTGTGTCAATGTTCTCTTCTTCGATCCATGACAACCGCCTCCCGGCAAGTTGCCGTGTAGCGTGCATGGCGGCCTTCGTCATCGTAACCGCGGTTCTGTCGGCGCCCGCTCGCGCGCAGGATCTGGTCGACCCAATCTACTACGGCATGTTCGGGATCGGCGGCGAGGCGACCTATCTCAATTTCGATGTGACGAACGGCTTCGCGACTGCGATAGGGAGCGCGGGTGGCGCCTTCATTCGTCAGGCGGAAGGCGGTACCGATTTCGACGACATCGGCGGCGGCGGCAACATGCATGTGCTCGTTCCGCTGAATGACGGTCCGCTTGGCATCGACGCCTTTCATCTTGTCTTCGGCGGCGATGCCGCCTCGTCCGACGGCGATTCCGGCACGATCCAGATCGGCCCAGGCGAGTTTTTGCACCTGCTGCCGATCGACGGGGGCATTGTGCCAGCGGCAATCAACTTGCCGGGCACGACCACGTATGACTCCGTGACGGATTTCTACCGAATCTATGGCGCGCCGACCCTCGGCTGGAACCAAGGGAGCCTAACGCTCAAAGTCGGCCCACTGGTTGAGTTCAAGACCTACGATCTTGACGTCGACTTCACGAATATTACGGGCCTCGGCGCCCCTGGCTTCGAGACCCTCGACGAGACTGTCGATGTGTGGAGCGCGGGCCCGATGCTCGCCGCGATCATGAGCGTTCCGCTAGGCAGCCATTTCAGCGGCTTCCTTGGCGGTCAGGGCGCAGCACTGTGGGCCTCCGGCCATCTCGATGCGCACCAGCATCTTAATTTCGCAAACGGTTTCGCCACGCTTAGCCGCGATCAATCCGATAGCGCGGACGATCTCGCGTTCATGGGGCGCGGCGTCGCCGGCGTATCCGTCACTGCCGGGCGCGTCGTGGGCAGCCTCTACGGTGCGGCGGAGTGGCGGAACGATATGTACGAGATCGTGAACCCGCGGAGCGGGCCTGGCATGAACGCTTTCACCACGAGCTTTTCGCCAGCGCATCTCGAGCAGACTGGCATGTGGTCGCTATCGATCGGCTTGAAAGGCTCGATCAAGCTCGGTGGGCGATAGCGCCGCTTAAAACGTGCGTCGTCTAAACTTCCTCGGGAAGTGACAAAACAGCTACAGCCGCAATTCGTGGGCGGGCGTATGAAGGTGGTCTGACCTGCGGTGGGGTTAGTCATGATTCGTATTCTATGGGGAGCGGTCGTTGCACTGCTCCTATCGGGCTCTGCGTTCGGGCAAAGCGCCTCTTACGACTGGACCGGGTTTTACTTCGGTGCGAACGGCGGTTACGGCTGGGGCACAGATGGCGGCGTTGACTTCAAATACTTGCCGGCTTGCGTGCCGGCGTTCGCCGGTGATTGCCCATCGTCGTTGTCCATGGACATACAGGGGCCCCTCGGCGGAGGTCAGCTTGGTGCAAACTGGCAGCACGACATGTGGGTGCTCGGCATCGAGGGTGACGCCGACATCAGCGGAATCGACGGAAGCGCACATAAGTCCACGAGCTTCTCCGGCACCACCAAGATCACAGCGTCGACGGATCTCAGCTGGCTCGCGACGTTGCGTGGCCGTGTGGGCGTCACCAACGACCGTGCGCTCGTCTACGCGACCGGTGGTGTGGCCTTCGGCGGGCTCGACAACAAGGCGAAGCTGACGAGCGGGTCAACGGCGATTGGTGGCCTGGGCGGCACCTGGAAGGGTTCAAAGGACGATGTTCAGGTCGGCTGGACAGCCGGCGGCGGCTTCGAATACGCGGCGACGCAGCATATCGTGATCGGCGTCGAGGCTCTCTACGTCGACCTGGGCGATCGATCGGTTAAGCTCAAAAAGACGCCGGCCGTCACCACCCCGGCAATTTCCGCCGACTTCCAGAATCAATTCGTGGTCGCGCGCGGCCGCATCTCCTTCAAATGGTGAGTCGCACCATCCTGAGATAGGAACAGAAGAACGCCCGGGCATGACCCGGGCGTTCTTTCAATTCACGTGGCCCGCCTTTGAGGCTCAGACGTCGATCAGCTCTTCGCCGGCGAACTCGGCGCGCTCCTGAATAAAGGAGAAGCGCTCCTCGGGCTTGTTGCCCATCAGGCGCTGAACCATGATCTTGGTCGGCCCGACCTCGTCCTCGACGATGCCGACCTTCAGGAGCGTGCGCTTCGAGGGGTCCATGGTGGTGTCGCGAAGCTGCTGCATCGGCATCTCGCCGAGCCCCTTGAAGCGGCTGATCTCCACCTTGCCGCGGCCCGCGAATTCCGTTTTCAGAAGCTCGTCGCGGTGCTTCTCGTCGCGGGCGTAGAAGACCTTCGGGCCCTGCGCGAGGCGGAAGAGGGGAGGGACGGCGAGATAGAGGTGCCCTTCCTCGATGAGCTTCGGAAGCTCGCGATAGAAGAAGGTGATGAGCAGCGAGGCGATGTGCGCGCCGTCTACGTCGGCGTCGGTCATCACGATCACCCTGCCGTAGCGGAGGTCCTCTTCGCGGTAGCGCGCGCCGGTGCCGACGCCGAGGGCCTGCAGGAGATCTGAGAGCTGCTGGTTGGCGTCGAGCTTCTCGCGCCCGGCGCTCGCGACGTTCAGGATCTTTCCGCGCAGGGGAAGGATGGCTTGCGTCTTGCGGTCGCGCGCCTGCTTGGCGGAGCCGCCGGCGGAATCGCCCTCGACGATGAAAAGCTCGGTATCCTCCTTGGAGGCAGAGCTGCAGTCGGCGAGCTTGCCGGGGAGGCGAAGCTTCCGCGTCGCGGTCTTGCGCGCGATCTCCTTCTCGCGGCGGCGGCGCAGACGCTCCTCGGCGCGCTCGATCACCCATTCGAGAAGCTGGTTTGCCTGGTTCGGCGAAGCTGCGAGCCAATGGTCGAAGGCGTCGCGGATGGCGTTCTCCACGACGCGGATCGCCTCGACGCTTGCCAGTCGGTCCTTGGTCTGGCCAACGAATTCCGGCTCGCGCAGGAAGACGGAAAGCATCGCCCCACACGACGTCATGATGTCGTCGGAGCTGATGACCGAGGCGCGCTTGTTGCCGGAAAGCTCGGCATAGGCCTTGAAGCCGCGAAGGAGCACCGTGCGTAGCCCCGATTCGTGCGTGCCGCCCTCGGCGGTCGGGATCGTGTTGCAGTAGGAACGGCAGAAGCCGTCATTCGCGAACCAGGCGATCGCCCATTCGGCCGAGCCGTGGCCGCCCTGCTTGTCGGTCTTGCCGGCGAAGATCTCGCCGCCGACCAGCGTCTCGCCCGCAAGCTGCTCCGCGAGATAATCCTTGAGCCCGCCGGGGAAATGGAAGCTCGCCTTTTCCGGCGTCTCGCTCTTCGGCGGTATCAAACTCTTGGCACAGGTCCAGCGGATCTCGACGCCGCCGAAAAGATAGGCCTTCGAGCGCGCCATGCGGAACAGGCGGTCGGGATCGAACGCCGCCTTCGCGCCGAAAATCTGCGGATCAGGATGGAAGCGGATCCTGGTGCCGCGGCGATTGTGCACGTCGCCCGCGGGTTTCAGCTTCGAGGTCGGCTTGCCGCGCGCGAAGGTCTGGCGATAGAGCTTCCGGTCGCGCGCAACCTCGACCTCGAGATGATCGGAGAGCGCGTTCACGACCGAGACGCCGACGCCGTGCAGGCCGCCCGACGTCTCATAGACCTTCGAATCGAATTTCCCGCCGGCGTGCAGCGTCGTCATGATGACTTCGAGCGCGGACTTGTCCTTGAACTTCGGGTGCGGGTCGATCGGGATGCCGCGGCCGTTGTCTGTGACGGTCAGCCAGCCATCCTTGTCGAGATCGACCTCGATCCAGTCCGCGTGGCCGGCGACTGCCTCGTCCATGGAGTTGTCCATCACCTCGGAAAAGAGGTGGTGCATCGCCTTCTCGTCGGTGCCGCCGATATACATGCCGGGGCGGCGGCGGACGGGCTCGAGCCCCTCCAGCACCTCGATGTCGGCAGCGGTGTAGCTTTGACTGCTGGTAGCAGCGGCGCGGCCGCGGACAGCGCGCCCGCGCGTAGTCGAAGACGCCGGCGAGCCGGCATCGGCGGAGAAGAGATCGTCAGCGCGGTCCATGCGAGCCATATTCGGTCACGAATCGTTAAACATCCTGCCAACGCGGCGGGAGGCGGCCAAGAGCCAAGCATTGCGGCGGATTTGCAGATCGGCTGCGTCGGTGGCGCGCCGCAGGAGATAGGGGAAAATCGCTCTTTTCGCAAACGCTTAGGGCAAGAAAACCTGAGGCGGTGTGCCGGCACGGAGCGCAAGCGCTACAACGTGATGGCATACCGCCTCGGTTCGGGTTGCTTTGTCAGACTCCCACCATTTCAAGGAGGCCGGTGCGTTCTGGCCCCATCAAGAAGCCGAATTGAACCCTGTCGCTTTGCTTCAGCATGGACGGCCATACTCGGAGCGCGCTGCAGTTCACGCAACGCATATGCCGCCTTTGCCAATTTCGATTTTTCGGGTCGCCGGTCTCGCCGCTCGGTCAGCAGACCGGCCGAGTTCTCTTCGGAGGCTTCATTTTTTTAGACCTCCCGTGCTTACGCCTTGCACGATCGAATTTAGGACCGTGTGCGCGAGGGTCAAATCACGATTCGTGACGCGGTGGATGAACGGTTGAGTCAATTCGCGCCTTGCCGCGCGCTTCACGCGCCGCGCAGGCCTTCCACGACGGGCTGTCGATAAAGGAGCAGCGCTGGAACGCTCGCCAATGAGCGCGCCGACGACGGCGATGCCTGCGGCGAGCGCGAACTCCGGCGCGCCGATCGCCGCGGTCATCGCAATGCCGCTGGCATGCTCGAAGATTGACGAGACCGATCCGGCAAGCGCTGCGGCAACGAGAAGCCCAAGTGCGGCGCCGCCGGCGATCAACGCGAAGCTGAACGTCCAGACGACTGCGAAGATGTAGAGGCGCGGCGCGCCAAGCGCGCGCAGCACCGCGAAGCGTTGTGTGTAAAGACGCATCAGAATGAGGATGCCGGCGAGGATCGCAGCGACGAGCAGCGTCTGCGTCGCGACCGCGAGCGCGCTCATGACGACGCGCACGTCGCCGATCAACTCATAGAGCTGAACGAGCACCTCGGCCGGAAAGAACGCCGTCGTTTCCGTCGTGCGCCAGGTGTTTCGCAGGCCGTATGCCTCTGCCAGGGTCCGCGGCTTGACGACGGCCGCCGGGATGCCGGGAAGCGCTTCGAGGTCGAAGGGCGGGCCGATGGGGACATCGGCTTCGACCGCGGCGTGCTCATGCTCGTCACCTTCTGCTCCGTCGCGATTGTCTCCGGCACTCTCGCCGGCATGCTCCGGCGCGGGTCCGTGGCCGGTGCCGAGCCCGTGCACCTGCCAGACGAACTCGATCGGTACGAGCACCGCCTTGTCCCAGGGCGAGCCGGTCGGCGGCAAACGGCCGACGACCGTCAACGTCTGCGGATGGTAATCACCGCTTTCCGCCTTCGGGCCCGTGGCCGTGGGCGGCGTGGAAGGTGTCGCCGATCTTGAGCGGCGAGGTCGCGCCCGCCACCGCCTCGAGCGCGTTCGAAAAGACGCGGCCCTGAAGAGCGCCGGCCGCCAGATGGTCGATCAGTGCGGGGATGGTGCCGACGATCGGATCGCCTTCGAAGGAATCGCCGAAGCCGATCGGCGCGACGAAATCCGCTCGATCCTCCGCCATCAGCCGCTTGAGCGGCTCTCCCTCTAAAAGCTCGACGGATCCCGGCTGCAGGAAGACGACCTTCAGGAGCAGGTCCGTCTGGCTCCCCGGCGCGGCGACGATAAGGGGAAAGGGATCGGCCGCCCGCGCGCTGCCATGCCTCAGTGCCCGCTCCTGCGCCGTGATGGCTCCACCGGTCCCGACCGCGAGCGCGATCAAGAAAACGAATGCGCCGCAGATCACCGCGTGGCGGCGCATCATGGCGAAGGCAACGGGGAGGGGGTTCATGCCGCCGCGCGTCGCGGCTCGATGCTGCGGCCATGCTCGAGGACGAGGGTCGTCTCCGCGACCGACGAGCGCCTTCACGTCGTGCGTTGCGATCACCACCGTCTTGCCGCTCCGCGCGAGGCCGCGGAAGATATCGAGCACGGCGACGCCGGCCTCGTCGTCGAGCGAAGCGGTAGGCTCGTCGGCGAGGATGAGCGGCGGGTCGAAGAGAAGCGCTCGCGCGATCGCCACACGCTGCCGCTCGCCGCGCGACAGAAGCTCCACCGAGCGGCGCGAATGCGGCACGCCGAGCTTTTCCAGAAGTTGGCGGGAGCGTGCGGCGACGTTGGAGCCGTGACCGCCGAAGGTCGCTGCGATCGCTACGTTGGCGAGCGGCGAAAGCTCCGGCAGCAGATGGAAATCCTGGAAGACGAAGCCGATGTGCTCGCGCCGCCAGCGGTCGCGGCGGCTCTCGCTGAGCCCGTAAATATCGACGTCACCGAAACGCACGGCGCCATGATCGGGCGGCAGCAGGCCGGCGAGGACATAGAGGAGCGTCGACTTTCCGGAGCCCGAAGGCCCGCGTACGGCCGTGATCGCACCCGCCGACGGGGCGAAGCTCGGCAGATCGAGCGCGCGGAAGGCGCCGCCGTTCGCGTCGCGGAAGGAGAGCTTGAGCCCTTCAGCGACAAGCATGGCTCAGGCGCGCCCGAAATGCGCGGAGCGGAGCCGGATGAGGCTCACGAAGCCGGTCTCAGGATCCTTATCGAAGCCCAACTCGAGCGTGCCCGACACGCGGATGCGGACATTGAACGGGACGGCGGAGAGAACGTGGTCAAGGAGCACGAGCACGATGTCGCTCGGCCACTGCGCTTCGGTCTCGCAGAAGGGACAGAAGCTCATGGGCATGCCGGTCAGGACGAAGAAGTTCGCCTCCGCTTTGAGCGGCGGCGCCATGTAGCCGATCATCTCCACGGGCGTTCCGGCGAGCGCCTTCACCTTCTCCGTCAGCACCGTCTCGCGCTCATAGAGATCGTGGAAGGCCACATTCACGACAGCATGGGCAGGCTGCACGGCCCGCGGCATTGCTGCGAGCGCCAGGCCGCCAAGAAGCACCGAACGACGTGCGAGCACGAGCTAGCTCCTTTGGGTAACGGAGGCGCCGCGCGCGGCGGCGCCTCGTCGCGGTGACGTGGCTACTGCGCGGAAGCCGTGTCTTGCGTCTTCGGCGTCTCGACCGCGGCGCTGTCCTGCATCAGGTCCGCCGCCTTCGCCATGACATGGTAGATGTAGTTCTCGTCGACGATGCCATGGAAAAGATACGCGTAGGGGCCGGACGCGAGGATCGCGACGTCATCGCCGGCATGCGTCTCGGACGACATCGGAAGTGTCGACTGCTGGACATAGTCGACGGACTCGACGTCGGCGCTCGTCAGGTCTTCGCGGACGCCGGCTGGCTCCGCCTCGCCGTCCTTAGGCTTCGCCGGGAAGACGCCGCCGGGGCCGTTGGCGTAGGCGAGCGTCGTGTAGGGCTTACCGTCGGCGGCGAGCGCGAGCGACCCATCCGCATTCTTCACCAGCCCGAGGATCGGGTTGTTGCGCTTCGGATAGCCTTGGATCGACAGCGAGTGGCTGTGGTCCGCGGTCACGACGATCAGCGTGTCTTCCTTGTTGGTCAGATCGAGCGCCGCCTTGATGGCGTCGTCGAAGGCGACCGTATCCTCAAGTGCGCGAGCCGCGTTGCCGGCGTGGTGCGCGTGGTCGATGCGGCCACCCTCGACCATCAGCACGAAGCCCTTGTCGTCCTGCATGAGACGCTTGATGGCGAAGCTGGTCATCTCGGCCAGCGAAGGCTCGCCGCCCTTGTCTTTCGTGCGATCGGCCTCGTACTCCATGTGGCTGCCCTCGAAGAGGCCGAGGACCTTGGCGCTGCTCGTCGGATCGATCTTCTGGAACTGCTCCTCGTTCCAGACCCAGACGTGGTTGTTGTCTTTGCCCGTCCATTCCTGGGTAAGGTCGCGGCCGTCGGTACGGTGGCCGGTTTTGCCCTCGTCCTCGGGGTCCGCCATGGTGTTCGGCAAGAAGTAGCCGCGGCCGCCGCCTAGCGCGACCTCGAAGCCATCGCCTGCCTTCCAATTGACGAGCTGGTCGGCAATGTCCTTGCAGTCGCCGCCCGGCGTGCCGCCGGTGTCGGCCATCGACTTGTCGTCTTCCCAGTCGCGATGCGGGGTGTGGGCGAACATCGCCGCCGGCGTGGCATGCGTGATGCGGGCCGTGCTGACAACGCCGGTCTCCCAGCCGGCTGCCTCGGCGATCTCGAAAAGCGTCTCGACCTCGTGGCCCTTCGAGCCGGCGCAGTCGCCCACGGCAACGGTCTGGTCGACGCCGATGGTGTCGTTGTTCGACTTTACGCCGGTCACCATCGCCGTCGCGCTCGGCGCGGAATCGGTGACCTGGAAGTCGTTGCTGTAGGTGCGCGAGAGCGCGGCGTAGTCGAGACCGTCCATCGTGAGATGATACGACTCGCCGTCGACGCCTTTCTTCTGGCCTTCGTAGATACGCGTGGCGGTGATGGTCGGAATGCTCATGCCATCGCCGATGAACAGGATGATGTGCTTGGCCCGCGTGGTGATCGGCTGCAGAGCAAGCGCCTTCTGCAACTCGGCCGCGGCCTTGACGAAATAGGAATCCTGCGCCTGCGGCAGCGGCTGCTGCGCTGAAGCAGCGGTAACCAGGCCGAGCAGCGAAGTGCCGGCAAGCATGATCTTCGTGAAACGTGTCATTGACGCCCTCCTCGTGAAGTGAAGGTCGCTCCCGCGCGGGAGCCCCGTGGGCTTGCCTAGGCCGATTGCTTAAAGCCTGTGTGACAGGCGCGCGGGGGTGTGGATCAGACAGAAATGCGCGTGGTGAACCAACGCGTCAGACGATTCCACAGGTCGGACTTGGAGACGAGATCCTCCACGCCGTGCTCGAGATTCGGGTTGTCGTTGATCTCGATGATGAAGACGCCGTCCGGCGTCTCCTTAAGATCGACGCCGTAAAGCCCATCGCCGATCAGGCTCGCGGCACGCACGCCAGCGTCGAGCACCTCAGGCGGCACCTGGTCGATCGGGAAAGTCTTGAAGCCGCCCTCGATCGGCTTGCCGTTGTCGCGGTGGCGGACGATCTGCCAGTGCTTCTTCGCCATCGTGTATTGGCAGACGAAGAGCGGCTGGCCGGCGAGGACTCCGACGCGCCAGTCGAACGTTGTAGGGACGAAGCGCTGCGCGAGCAGCAGGTCGGTCTCCTTGAAGAACTCGGCCACCGTCTGCTTCAGCGCTTCCATGTTGTCGGCTTTGCGGACGCCGCGGCTGAAGGAGCCGTCGGGGATCTTCACAACGACAGGAAAGCCGAGCGTGTCGGCCGCCTGCTTCACGTCGTCCGGCTCCTGGATGACCAGCGTCTCCGGCACGGGCAGGCCGGCATGCGTCAGCCGCTCCCAGAGATAAACCTTGTTGGTGCAGCGGATCATCGAGATCGGGTCGTCGATGACCGGCATCCCTTCCATCATCGCGCGGCGGGCGAAATGGTAGGTGTGGTTGCTGATCGTCGTGGTCTCGCGGATGAAGAGGGCGTCGAACTCGGCAAGCCGCGACAGGTCCTTCTTGGTGATCGGCTCGACCTCGACGCCGAGCGGCGCGGCAATCTTCGCCCAGTGCATGAGCGTTTTCGGCGAGCTCGGCGGCAGCACCTCCTTCGGATCGTAAAGCACGGCGATCGAATGGCGCGGCACGGAGCGCGGCTTGGGCGCCCGCCATTTGCGGCCGGTGTAGGATTTCAGCGCATCGGCAAAGAAGCGCTTCTGGTCTTCCGAACAACGGGTGAGCGCCGTCAGCTCGATCTTCTGGATCGTGCGCCGGGTGTCGCCCTTGAAGGTGACGGTCAGCGTCGGAGCGCGGAACCAGTCGAAAAGGGTCTGCGAGAAGCGCTCGAAGCCGGGCGTCTCCGGCAGGCCGAAGGCGACGAAGAGCGTTGATGGCGGTTCGCTGTGGAGAGCCTTGATGTCGTGGTTCAGCGCTTCCTCGAGTTCCGGCAGAGCGTGGGTGTATTGCGCGCGGCTGCGCAGATCGAGCATGGTCTCCACGCTCGGTATGACCCGGTGGCCGCGCGCCTCGGCAAGGAGCGCGCAGTAATAGCCGGCGGTCTGATAGTTGTACGAGCGGGCGAGGATGATGACCTTCTGACGCACGCCGCCGAACATATAGGGCCGGGCGACATAATCCTCCGACGACACGATGACGTGCGGCAGATCGCGGGCCACAAGATCGCGCGGCTGATCAGCGACGAGGACCCAGCTATCCATCCGGAGTCTCCGATGGCCTCAGGCGGCGCGGCGGAGCCGGCGGGCAGGCAAGGGAATCGCCGCCGTCGGACGAAAGCCGCGGGCAAAGCGGAGGGCCAGCATCCCGTCCTCGTAATAGCCCTCCCGGCTTCCGGTCTGCCGGTAGCCGCGCGCCCGGTAAAAGCCAATGGCGGTCGGATTATCGGCGCGCACCTCAAGCCGGAGCTGCGTCGCCCTGCGCCTCCGGGCCGCATCCTCTGCCGCAGCGAGGAGCCGCGTGCCGACGCCCCGGCCGGCCTCTGCGGCCGCGACGGCGATCGAGTATAGCCGGGCGGTCTGCACTCCACGGCGAAAGAGCACGACTGCGTAGCCGAGGAGCCGGTCCCCGCTTGAGGCGAGGAGAAATGTGGCCGAGGGGCTTCTTGCCAGCCGCAGAAGGCTGCGCCGGCTCAGCTTGTCGGAAGAAAAGGACTGCGCCTCCAGTCGCGCCAGAGCGTCGATGTCGTCGAAGCGAGCCCTTCGCACCACGATTCCAGCACGCTTCGCGCCGGCTCGCCTACTATGATCGGGCATTCGAGATGCGAGGCCTCCCCCGCGAGCGCGGCCAATTCCGCGTTTTTCGTGTTCCGCGACTATCTGATCCAGCCGCGAGTGGCCTTCAAGCGATTTCATAGGTCGTGCTTGGCCTTTCCAAGGCAGATTGTCGCGCCGCGGGGACGGCGTTAGGCTCAACCCAATCGCCGCTTGGCGGCTAATGCTAACGCCGGAGGTCTTTTCATGTTGCGAAGGTTGGCCACGATCACAGCAGCAGTCGCCATGGCGGCCGCGCTCACCGCCTCCAATTCCGCCGTCGCCGAGGTCGTGCTCCATCGCGGCAACGGTGGCGAGCCGCAGACCCTCGACCAGGCTCACACGTCGATCGACGTCGAGGCGAACATCCTGAAGGACCTCTACGAGGGGCTCACGGTCTACGACGTATCCGGCAACGTGACGCCCGGCGTCGCGGAAAGCTGGTCCGTATCGGACGACGGCCTGACCTACACCTTCAAGTTGCGCGAAGATGCCAAGTGGTCGAACGGCGATCCGGTCACCGCCGACGACTTCGTCTTCTCGTTCCAGCGGGTGGAGGATCCGAAGGAGGCCGCCGGCTACGCCTCGATCCTCTATCCGATCAAGAACGCCGAGGCGATCAACACGGCGACCGCCGATAAGCCGATGGCCGTGGATCAGCTCGGGATGAAGGCGGTCGATCCGAAGACGCTGGAGATCACGCTTGAACGGCCGACGCCGTATTTCCTCCAGCTCCTCACGCATCAAACCGCGCTGCCGGTCAACAAAGCGAGTGTCGAGAAATTCGGCGCCGACTTCGTCAAGCCTGGCAACATGGTCTCCAACGGCGCGTTCACGCTGGTCGAGAATGTCGCCAACGATCACATCACGCTCGCCAAGAACCCGAACTACTGGGGCGCGGATACGGTGAAGATCGACACGGTGATCTTCTATCCGACCGAGGACCAGGCCGCTGCGATCCGCCGTTTCCAGGCTGGCGAGCTTGACCTTCAGTATCAGTTCCCCGCCGACCAGACGGAGTTTCTGAAGAAGCAGCTCGGCGCAGACCAGGTCCACATCGCGCCGAACCTTGCGACCTACTACTACGTCTTCGACACGCGGCATCCGCCGTTCGACGACGTTCGTGTGCGCCGTGCTCTGTCGATGGCGGTCGATCGGGACTTCCTGGCTCAGAAGATCTACGCCGGGGCGCAGCTGCCGGCATACAGCTTCGTGCCGCCGGGAATCGCTGGCTACGAGTCCGCTGAGGCCGACTTCGCTGGCATGTCGCAGCTCGACCGTGAAGACGAAGCCATGAAGCTTCTCAAGGAAGCCGGCTTTGGCGAGGGCGGCAAGCCGCTGAAGATCGAGATCCGCTACAACACGAACGCCAACCACGAGAAGGTCGCGACTGCCGTCGCCGACAACTGGAAGGCGCTCGGCGCCGACGTCTCGCTCGTCAACCTCGACGTCAAATCGCACTACGCCTACCTGCAGGAAGGCGGAACATTCGACGTGGCGCGTGCAGGCTGGGTCGCAGACTACGCCGACGCGGAGAACTTCCTCTTCCTCGACATCAGCACGAACAACACCTTCAACTACGGGCACTACAACAACCCGGAATATGACGCGCTGATGGACAAGTCGTACAAGGAGCGCGATCTGGTCGCACGCCAGAAAATTCTCCACGACGCCGAGGCATTGCTGATGCGGGATCAACCTATCGCGCCGCTTATGAACAGTGCGTCGCTGTGGCTGGTCTCCAACAAGGTGAAAGGCTTCGTCGACAACGCCGTCAACGAGCACCTCTCGCGTTACATGTCGCTTGAATAGCGGACCAGACGGAAGCGGACCCCGGGGATCATCTTCGGGGTCCGTAGCCGTCCGGACCTTGGAATGCTCAGTTTCATAACCCGTCGGCTTATGAGCGCGGTCCCGACGATCTTCATCGTCGTGACGATTTCCTTCTTCCTGATCCGTTTCGCCCCCGGAGGTCCGTTCAATCTCGAGCGCGCCCTGCCACCGCAGATCGTGGCGAACATGCTCAAGGCGTATCAGCTCGACCAGCCGCTCTATCTCCAATATCTGCACTATCTTAGAAACGTTCTCGCTCTCGACTTCGGGCCGAGCTACATCTACCGCGACTTCACTGTCTCGCAGCTTATCGCGCAGAGCCTTCCTTATTCGCTCGAGCTTGGGTCCTTCGCTCTTCTCATCGCCGTTGTCGGCGGAGTGGCTGCCGGCGTAGCCGCTGCGCTCCGCCAGAACGGCATTATCGACTACGCCATCATGTCATTGGCCACCGTCGGCCTGACGGTGCCGAACTTCGTGGTGGGGCCGGTGCTGTCACTGATCTTTGCCGTCACGCTATCGTGGGCGTCAGCGGGGGGATGGGGCAAAGGTGGTGTCCGCGACCTCGCTTTGCCGGTGATCGCGCTGGCTCTGCCGCAGCTCGCGGTCTTCGCGCGGCTTACGCGCGGCAGCATGATCGAGACACTCCGCGCGGATCACATCCGTACCGTCCGGGCCTACGGTCTGCCGCCGCGCGTTGTGGTGTTCGTCCATGCGCTTCGCGGCGCGCTCCTGCCGGTCGTCACCTATCTTGCGCCGGCGGCGGCAGCCGTGCTCACCGGCTCGGTCGTCATCGAGACGATCTTCTCGATCCCGGGCGTCGGCCGCTACTTCGTGCTCGGCGCGCTCAACCGCGACTACACGCTGGTCATGGGGACCGTGGTGTTGATCGCGGTCTTCATCATCGTCTTCAATCTGATCGTCGACGTGCTCTACGCCGTGCTCGATCCACGGGTGCGCTATGACTGACGTGGTGCTCGCCGCGCCCGTTCCTGGCCGCAGCCTGACGCGACTCGCCTTCGATCGCCTCATCCGCAACCGAGCCTCGGTGGCGAGCTTCTGCGTGCTTTTCATCGTCGCGGCGATCTGCGTCTTCGGTCCGTTTGTCGCGCCGCATGCCTATGACGAGGTGTTCCCGTCATATGTCCGCACACCGCCGAGCATCGAGCCCTATCCACGCACGGATTCACTTGAAGAGGCGATGAGCACGGTCGCAGATCGCGCGCGCGTCAACCTCGCCGACTTCCAGGTGAGCGGCGACACGTTCACCGTGACCTTCACGTCCGACGGTGCGATCGATCCGCGCGTCGTCCGCTACGTCGACCGGGCCAACGAGTTCGACGGCAGCCATGTCATCGACATCCGCGACGAGGGAAAGACGATCGTCGTCGAAGGCGCCGTCCATCGCCAATATTTCCTGATGGGGACTGACGGCAACGGCCGCGATCTCTTCACCCGCATCATGATCGGGGGGCGCATTTCGCTGACGGTCGGCATCCTCGCCACCTTCGTCAGCCTGATCATCGGCGTCACTTACGGGGCGATCTCCGGCTTTATCGGCGGACGCACCGACAATCTGATGATGCGCATCGTCGAGATCTTCTATTCGCTGCCGTTTATCTTCCTGGTCATCGTCCTCGTCGTCTTCTTCGGCCGAAACTTCATCCTGATCTTCGTGGCGATCGGTGCGATCGAGTGGCTCGACATGGCGCGCATCGTGCGCGGCCAGACGTTGTCGCTGAAGCGGCGCGAATTCGTGGCGGCGGCCGAAGCGATGGGACTTTCGAACTGGAGCCTGATACGCCGCCACATCATCCCGAACACCGTCGGGCCGGTCATCATCTTCGTCACCATCCTGGTGCCGAAGGTCATCCTGCTCGAGAGCTTCCTTTCGTTCCTTGGCCTCGGCGTGCAGGAGCCGCTGACGAGCCTCGGCGCGCTCATCGCCGAGGGCGCCGCCAACATGCAGGCGGCGCCTTGGCTCCTGATCTTCCCGTCGATCTTCTTCGTCGCCACGCTCTTCGCGCTGAATTTCCTCGGCGACGGGCTGCGCGACGCGCTCGACCCGAAGGATCGGTGAGGCATGAGCGAAGCGCCCGTCCTCACGATCCGCGATCTCGACGTGCGCTTCCGACTGCCCGACGGCGAGGTGCATGCGGTCAAAAGCGTCGACATGGACGTGATGCCGCGGGAGACCGTCGCGATCGTCGGCGAGTCCGGATCGGGCAAGAGCCAGGCGGTGATGGCGGCGATGGGGCTTCTTGCCTCAAACGGACGCGCAACCGGCTCGGTGCGCTACCGTGGCGAGGAGCTAATCGGGCTGACGCAGGCGGGCCTCAACCGCGTCCGCGGCGCAAAGATCACCATGATCTTCCAAGAGCCGATGACCTCGCTCGACCCGCTCTTCCGCGTCGGCACGCAGATTGCAGAGCCGCTGATGGAGCATTCCGGCCTCAGCCGCAAAGCGGCGCACGAGCGGGCGATCGAGCTTCTGCGGATCGTGCAAATTCCGCAGCCGGAGCGGCGCGTCGATTCCTACCCGCACGAGCTTTCCGGCGGACAGCGGCAGCGCGTGATGATCGCGATGGCGCTCGCCAACGACCCCGACATCCTGATCGCCGACGAGCCCACGACGGCGCTGGACGTGACCATCCAAGCGCAGATCCTCGAGCTTCTGAAAGACCTGCAGCAGCGCCATGGCATGGCCGTGGTTTTCATCACGCACGATCTTGGCATCGTCAGGCGCTTCGCCGACCGCGTGTACGTGATGCGCGCCGGCGAGGTGGTGGAGGAGGGGCCGGTCACCCGCATCTTCACGAGCGCCAAGCACCCCTACACGAAGATGCTGCTAGCCGCGGAGCCCAAGGGCACGAAACCGCCCGTGCCGGACGACGCCCGGCCGCTGCTCGAGGCCGGTAATATCCGTGTCACCTTCCATCTCGGCGGGGGTATCTTCGGCGGAGGCGCCTACGAGCTGAAGGCCGTGGACCGCGTCTCGCTGACGCTGCACGAGGGGCAGACGATCGGGATCGTCGGCGAGTCCGGCTCGGGAAAGTCGACGCTCGGGCGCGCGCTCTTGCGGCTCCTCCCGGCGGAAGGCGTCATCCGCTTCGAGGGGCGGGACCTGAAGACGCTCGACCTCAAGAAGGAGCGCTGGCTCAGGCGCGAGCTTCAGATCGTGTTTCAGGATCCGTACGGATCGCTTTCGCCGCGCCTCACCGTCGGGCAGATCGTCACGGAGGGCCTGCTCGTGCACGAGCCGGAGCTGCCGCGCTCCGAGCGCGACGTGCGGGCGGTCAGGGCCCTGCAGGAGGTGCATCTCGACCCTGACATGCGGAACCGCTTTCCGCATGAGTTCTCAGGCGGCCAACGACAGCGGATCGCGATCGCGCGGACGATGATCCTGAAGCCGAAGGTGGTCGTGCTCGACGAGCCCACCTCGGCGCTCGACCGTTCGGTGCAGAAGGAGATCGTGGAGCTGCTGCGCGGCCTGCAGCAGACCTACGGGCTCTCGTATCTCTTCATCAGCCATGACCTCGCGGTCGTGCGCGCGATGTCCGACGAGGTCATCGTCATGAAGGAAGGGCAGGTGGTGGAGCGGGGTTCCACCGAGGAGATCTTCTCCGATCCCAAGGACCCGTACACGCAGGCGCTGATCGCGGCCGCGCTCGGCGGGCCGATCATGGCTGACGCGGCGAGCGACGCGGCCCAGTAGTCCGGGCCGCGCCCCTTCCTGCTGCTATCCAAACAGCGCGTTCAGCTTCTGCACCAGTCTCGGGTTCCCGCCCTCGGTCCTTCCGAGGTCCGTCGCCGAGAGCCGTCCCAGCAGCTTCCAGTCCGGGAAATGCTCCCAGAGGAGGAGGGAGCCGTCCTTACGGAAGATGGTCAACCACTCGCGATGCTCGCCGTTGACCTTGATCCTGTGATTGGCGATCCGCACCCCGGTTTTTCGCCATTTGGGCAGAGCGTCGAGGACACATCCAAGCGCTGCCCGCCGCAATCTGATCGTCTCCATCTTCATTAGACACACCTTTCCCGTGGTTTCGGAGGCCACGGTTGGGGGGGCGGTGTGTCGCTACATGGAGATGCGGTCCTCGCGGTGCGTCGGCCCGAGATATCGGGATGCCGTCCGCCTTTGTCAACGCCCGCAATTGCGCCGGACGGCCGGCTCGCCATAGTGAGGAGAGGCGCCGCGAGGGAGACCGCGCCGAGGGGAGCGACGAATGATCCTTTGCCACGGCGAGATGCTGATCGACTTCATCCCGGTCACGCTGCCGGACGGGACGCTCGTCTACCGGCCTGCAGTCGGCGGCTCTCCCGGCAATGTGGCACTGACGATTGCCCGGCTCGACGTGCCGGCGGGCTTCGTCGGTGGCATCTCGACGGATTTCTTCGGCGATCAGATCGCCGAGACCTTGGAGACCAACGGCGTCGCCATGGACTATGTCGGCAGGCTCGACCGGCCGACCATGCTCGCCTTCGTCAATCTGGAGGGCGATGAGCCGCGCTACGCCTTCTACGACGCAGATGCGGCGGCGCGGCACTGGCGGCTGGAGGACATGAAGCGGATCGCCGAAAAGGTGAGCACGCTCCATTTCGGATCGCTCTCGCTCATTCGGCTCCCGGCGGCGAATGCGTTCGCGGAGCTGATGCAGCGTGAGGCCGACCGGCGCCTCATCAGCTTCGATCCGAACATCCGCGCCACCCTTGTCGAAGACGAGGCAGGCTATCGCGCGCGGCTCGCGACCTTCTTCGCGCATGCGCACATCATCAAGCTGAGCGGCGCGGACCTTGAATGGATCGCGCCCGAACAGGATATCGACGCACTTGCTGCCGAATGGCTCGCCAGGGAAGCGCGGATTGTGCTCGTCACGCGGGGCAGCGAGGGCGCGACGATCTTCACGCGCAAGGCAAAGGTCACACGCGCGGCCCGCAAGGTGCAGGTCGCGGACACCGTCGGAGCGGGAGACTCCGCCATGGGCGGGCTGCTCGCGGCGCTGGCCGACCGCAAGGCGCTCGATCGAGAGGCGCTCGAAGCGCTCGAAGAATCCGAGCTTTCAGAGATACTCGACTTCGCGCTCGCCGTGGCCGCCATAACGTGCAGCCGCGTCGGCGCGGATCCGCCGACGCGTGCGGAGCTGAACGAGTTCGTGAGGTAGGGGTCGGGCGCCGCCCGGCGCCCGACGTCTTACTGCAGCTGAGTGGCGATCTGGTTGAACTTCGCCGAAAGCTCCGTGCCGATGGTGGACAGCACGGTGATGATCACGACCGAGATCAAAGCGGCGATGAGGCCGTATTCGATCGCGGTCGCGCCGCTTTCGTTGCGGACAAACGATGACACGAGCTTCTTCATTACGAGAACTCCCTCGCAGGTTTTTCACGCGGACCAAGGCCCGAGGCGTCGCCATGACTACACGCCGCGAATAGGCATCCAGTTAAATTTGTAAGTAAACGAAGGCTCAATTTGGTCACGCAGAGGCGGCAGTCATCCGCACCGGTTCCTGCGGAATATTCGGCCGCCGCGATGGCTCCATCCGCCTAGAAAAAGGCCGAGTGTCGGCGTGGGGGCGATCGAGCGGACGAGTGCGATGCGGGGATTTCGGTGTGCGGGCAAAGAAGCAGTTTTTAAAGCAATTCCGAGTTATTTCGTTCGTCTCTCGGTCGGATCCCCGAGGGTTCGCCGCGGTCTCACGGCGGGCGGCAGCGCCCGGCGTCCGCCCAGAGCAAAACGGCCGGTCTCGAAGGCCGGCCGTTTGCATTCCGATGAACCTAGAGGCGCGCGCCGCGCGCCTGTCAGACCGAGTAGTACATGTCGAACTCGACCGGGTGCGGCGTCATCTCGTAGCGCATGTTCTCTTCCCACTTGAGGGAGATGTAGGCGTCGATCTGGTCGTCGTCGAACACGCCGCCCGCCTTCAAGAAGTCGCGGTCTGCATCGAGCTCGCCGAGCGCCTGACGGAGCGAGCCGCAGACCGTCGGGATCTGCTTCAGCTCCTCCGGCGGAAGATCGTAGAGATCCTTGTCCATCGGATCGCCAGGGTTGAGCTTGTTCCTGATGCCGTCGAGGCCGGCCATCAGCATCGCCGTGAAGCCCAGATAGGGGTTCGCGCCCGGATCGGGGAAGCGCACCTCGACGCGCTTGCCTTTCGGCGAGCTCGCCACGGGGATGCGGCAGGAGGCGGAGCGGTTGCGCGCCGAGTAGGCGAGCAGCACCGGCGCCTCGTAGCCGGGCACCAGGCGCTTGTAGGAGTTCGTCGTCGGGTTGGTGAAGGCGTTGATCGCCTTCGCGTGCTTCAGGATGCCGCCGATGTAATAGAGGCACTCGTCCGACAGATCGGAATATTTGTTGCCCGCGAAGACGGGCTTTCCGTCCTTCCAGATCGACTGGTGGACGTGCATGCCGGAGCCGTTGTCGCCGAAGACCGGCTTCGGCATGAAGGTCACGGTCTTGCCGTAGGCATGCGCCGTCTGGTGGATGCAGTACTTGTAGAGCTGCAGGCTGTCGGCCGACTTGATCAGCGTCTGGAACTTGATGCCGAGCTCGTGCTGGGCGGAGGCAACCTCGTGGTGATGCTTTTCGACCGGCACGCCCATCTGCGCCATGTACATGAGCATGTCGGAACGCAGGTCCTGCGCGGAGTTCGATCGGCGGCACGGGGAAGTAGCCGCCCTTCGTGCGCATACGGTGGCCGAGGTTGCCGCCCTCATATTCCGTGTCGCTGTTGGTCGGCAACTCCGACGAGTTGAGCCTGAAACCGGTGTTGTAGGGCGTCGCGGAGAAGCGCACGTCGTCGAAAATGAAGAACTCGGCCTCCGGACCGAAATAGGCGGTGTCGCCGATGCCGAGGGACTGCAGGTAGGCGAGCGCTTTCTTCGCCGTCGTGCGTGGATCGCGGTTATAGGCCTCACCGCTTCCCGGATCGAGGATGTCGCAGAAGACGGCGAGCGTCGTCTGCGCAAAGAACGGATCGATCGCAGTCGGCTTCCGGATCGGGCATCAGGGTCATGTCTGAACTCGTTGATGGCCTTCCAGCCGGCGATCGAGGAGCCGTCGAACATGATGCCGTCCGCGAATGCATCCTCGTCGATGGTCGAAACGTCCATCGTGACGTGCTGCATCTTCCCGCGCGGGTCGGTGAAGCGCAGGTCCACGTACTTCACGTCATTGTCCTTGATCGTCTTCATGACCTCGGAAGCGTTGCTCATGTTTCCCTCTTTCCTGAACGCATCGTGCGATGGCGCTAAAACGAAAGGCCGGCGTTCCAGCGCCGGCCGACTTCCTCAAATGGCGTCGAGACCGCTCTCGCCGGTGCGAATGCGGATCGCCTCCTCAACGGGAGAGATGAATATCTTGCCGTCGCCGATCCGGCCGGTCTGCGCGGCGTTGCGAATCGCCTCGACCGCGCGGTCAACCAGCTCGTCGGGGAGGACGACTTCGACCTTCACCTTGGGAAGGAAGTCGACGACGTATTCGGCGCCGCGGTAGAGCTCGGTGTGACCCTTCTGGCGGCCGAATCCCTTGGCCTCCGTCACCGTAATGCCCTGCAACCCAACCTCCTGCAGCGCCTCCTTCACCTCATCGAGCTTGAACGGTTTGATGATCGCTTCGATTTTCTTCATTCTTCTCGTACTCCAGCGGGGAGGGGGGCCTCGACGCGTCCGAAGCAGGAAGCATGCCAACGAAGCGGGAAAGCGCGGATCCGCCCGCCACGGATCATTTGCGCAGAAAGTCGGCAGCAAATTACGCTTCGCATGCCGTCTATTATGCGCGATCTGCACAGAGAGTAGGCAAATGCTGCTTGGGTAATCACAATGCCGGCCCTTGAGCTCCTGACCCCCGCCGAAATGGGCGAGGCCGACCGCCTGACGATTGCAGGCGGGACGCCGGGCTATGCGCTCATGCTGAACGCCGGGGCGGCGGTCGCCGAGGCGGCATGGGACATGGCGGAGGAGGGGCGCGTCCTCGTCGTCGCCGGCCCAGGCAACAACGGCGGGGACGGCTTCGTCGCAGCCGAGCTTCTGCGGCGGGAGGGCCGCGATGTTCGCGTCGCGCTGCTCGGGGAGCGCAGCGCGCTGAAGGACGATGCCGCGCGCGCCGCAGCCGACTATAGCGGGGCGCTCGAGACAATTGGCGCGGCGACCGACCTCTCCGCCGATCTCATCATCGACGCTCTCTTCGGCGCGGGCCTTGCGCGCCCACTTGGGGGCGAGGCGGCACGGGTGGTCGAGGCTCTGAACGCCAGCGGGACTCCGGTGCTCGCCATCGATCTTCCGAGCGGTATCGATGGGCGGACCGGCGCCGTGCAGGGCGTCGCAATCCGCGCAACGCGCACCGTGAGCTTCTTCCGGCTGAAGCCGGGACATCTGCTTCTGCCCGGGCGGCTTCACTGCGGGCGGACGGAACTGGCGCAGATCGGCATCCCGGACTCGGTGCTCGACGCCATCCACCCGGCCACCTTCCACAACCTGCCGTCTTTGTGGGGGACGCAGATGCGTCCTCCGCGTGCGGAGGATCACAAATATTCGCGCGGGCACGCGTTCGTCGTCTCGGGACCAATGAGCGCGACCGGCGCCGCGCGGCTTGCAGCGATGGCTGCGCTCAGGGCCGGCGCCGGTGCTGTGACGGTCGCCTCGCCGCCCGACGCGCTCCTCGTCAACGCCGCGCACTTGACCGCGATCATGGTGCGCGCCTTCGACGGCGCCGAGGCGCTCGGCACACTTCTCTCCGACCCGCGCCCGAAGTCCGTCGCCGTCGGCCCCGCGAACGGTGTCGGCGAAAGTACCCGCCGCAACGTCGCTGCGGCGCTCGCGAGCGACGCCGCGGTCGTGCTCGATGCAGATGCGCTGACGAGCTTCACTGCCTCGGCCGGCGATCTTTTCGCCAGGATCAAGGGCAGGACCCGGCCGGTGGTGATGACGCCGCACCAGGGCGAGTTCGGCCGCCTTTTCCCGCAGTTCGATCCGAGCTCGCGCCTCGACAGCGCTCGCGCCGCGGCCCGCGAAAGCGGAGCCTGTGTCGTCCTCAAAGGCTACGACACGGTGATCGCGGCGCCGGACGGTCGCGCCGCGATCAACGACAATGCGCCGGCCGATCTTGCGACGGCGGGAAGCGGCGACGTGCTGACCGGCATCGTGGCGGGGCTCCTGGCGCAGGGGCTCGAAGGCTTCGACGCGGCGTGCGCAGGCGTATGGATCCATGGCGCTGCCGGGGCCGCAGTCGGGCGTGGGCTCATCGCGGAAGACCTTCCCGCTGCGATCCCGGGGGTCTTGCGGAGCCTCGAGCGCGACCCGAATTAAGCGCCAATTCCTCAGCCGAATCCGGTGCGAAATCCTTGCTCCCGCAGAGAGCTTGCTTTAGGAGCGCGTGTCCGGGTCGGCGCAGGCTTGCACGCGGAGCCGTGCGGGCGTGGTGGAACTGGTAGACACGCAGGATTTAGGTTCCTGTGGGCTGAGCCCGTGGGGGTTCAAATCCCTCCGCCCGCACCAGCCGCCGCACGTCGTGCATCGGCTCGGCAGATCGAGGCGAAGCCGCGGCAGGCGCGAAACATGAGCTATTCAGGACGTTTAGCATGCAAATAAGCGAGACCTTATCGGAAGGCCTGAAGCGCGGCCTGACTGTGACCATCCCAGCGACGGAGCTCGACGCCAAGCTTGCGGAGCGTCTCGACCAGCTGAAATCTCGCGTCCGGATCAAGGGCTTCCGGCCGGGCAAGGTGCCGGTCAGCCATCTCCGGCGCGTCTACGGCAAGGCGGCGATGGCGGAAATCGTCCAGGGGCTGGTCGGCGAGACCACGCAGCAGGCTATCACCGACCGCGGCGAGCGCGCGGCGATGCAGCCGAAGGTCGCGATGACCGAAGACGAGGCTGAGGCGACGGAGATTCTGGAAGGCCGCGCCGACCTGACCTTCACACTCGAATATGAAGTACTCCCGACTTACGAGCTCGCCGACTTCAAGGGGCTGAAGATCGAGCGGCCGGTCGTCGAGGTGACCGACGAGGAAGTCGAGGCGCGACTGAATCAGGTTGCGGAGAGCGCGCGCAGCTACGATCCGGTCGAGCGTCCCGCCCAGAAGGACGACCGCGTCTCCTTCGAATACAGCGCCAGCACCGGCGGCGAGGTGTTCGAGAACAGCAATACGTCGATCGTGCTCGGCTCCGGCCAGTTCATTCCGGGCTTCGAGGATCAGCTCGTCGGCGTGAAGAGCGGCGAGAAGAAGATCGTCGAGATCACCTTCCCGGAGGACTATGGCGCGGAGCAGCTCAAGGGAAAGCCGGCGACGTTCGATATCTCGGTGACCGAGGTCGCCGAGCCGGGCGAGATCGTGCTCGACGATGCCTTCGCGACGCGGCTCGGGCTTGAGTTCGATCGACAAGCTCCGCGAGACGATCCGCAAGCAGATCGAGAGCGAGTATGGTCGCGCGACGCGCCAGCACGTAAAGCGGCAGCTTCTCGACCAGCTCGACCAGATGCATTCCTTCACGCTGCCGGAGAACCTCGTCGAGCAAGAGTTCGACAACATCTGGCGGCAGGTTATGCACGACGTGGAGCATCACGGGCGATCCTTCGAGTCCGAGGGCACGACGGAGGAGGCCGCGCGCGCGGAGTATCGCGGCATCGCCGAGCGCCGTGTGAGGCTTGGCCTGGTGCTCGCGAAGATCGGCGAGACGGCGGAAGTCACCGTCAGCGACGAGGAGCTGCAGGGCGCGCTCTTCGAGCAGGCGCGGCGCTATCGCGGCCAGGAGCGCCAGGTCATCGACTACTACCGGAAGAACCCGGATGCCCTTCAGGCGCTCCGCGCTCCGATCTTCGAAGAGAAGGTTGTGGATTACGTGCTGGAGTTCGCGGCGATCACGGACAAGACGGTGACCAAGGAAGAGCTCCTCGCCGAGGACGAGGAAGAAGAGGAACACCACCACCATGCCCATGACCACGACGATCACGGGCATGGCGATCACGACCACGATCACTAGGGGAGAGGGCGGCGGCGCCGAATTTGATCGACGCCGCGCCGGCCCCGGAAAGCAGCCTCTAAGGCCGAGCCGACAGTCCGGATGGTTGCGCCCCCTTGGTGGGGCGGTAAAAGACGCTTATCTGACAAAGATTCGCGGGCGGTATTTGGGCTCGCGAGCCCTTCATTTCCCCGGTGAACAAGGCCATGCGAAACCCAGCCGAGACCTACATGAACCTGCTCGTACCTATGGTGGTGGAGCAGACCAACCGCGGCGAGCGCGCCTACGACATCTATTCGCGACTCCTGAAGGAGCGCATCATCTTCATCACCGGGCCGGTCGAGGACCACATGTCGTCGCTGGTCTGCGCCCAGCTTCTCTTCCTGGAGGCCGACAACCCCAAGAAAGAGATCTCCATGTACATCAACTCCCCGGGGGGCGTGGTGACCTCCGGCATGGCGATCTACGATACGATGCTGTTCGTAAAGCCAGCCGTTTCAACGCTTTGCATCGGCCAGGCGGCGTCCATGGGCTCGCTACTCCTGTGCGCAGGCGAAAAAGGGCTGCGCTTTTCGACGCCAAATGCCCGAATCATGGTGCATCAGCCCTCCGGAGGCTTCCAGGGGCAGGCCTCCGACATCGAGCGCCACGCCGAGGACATCATTAAGATGAAACGTCGGCTCAATGACATATACGCGAAGCACACGGGCCAGACCTACGAGGCGATCGAAACGACCCTCGATCGGGACTATTTCATGAGCGCTGACCAGGCCCGGGATTTCGGGATTGTGGACGATGTGATCACCACTCGGGTGGCCCTGGAGCAAATCGCCGGGGCCGGGGAGTGACCGAAAGCCCACATTCCCAGTCCAATCATTAAGTTAATCTTGAAATCTTGCGGGCAAGAATGGTTCGATGTGAGCATGGTGGGCGCAGGTCGCCGGGTGGCATCGATCGTGCACGGGCGCACTGAGCGAGGTTTACGATGAGCAAGATCAGCGGGTCCGGGGGCGGCGGCGAGAGCAAGAACACGCTCTATTGCTCCTTCTGCGGCAAAAGCCAGCACGAAGTCCGCAAGCTCATCGCGGGCCCGACGGTCTTCATCTGCGACGAATGCGTCGAGCTGTGCATGGACATCATCCGCGAGGAGAACAAATCCTCGCTGGTGAAGTCGGGCGACGGCGTTCCGACGCCGCTGGAGATCTACGAGGTCCTGAACGACTACGTGATCGGGCAGGACCACGCGAAGAAGGTTCTCTCGGTCGCCGTCCACAATCACTACAAGCGGCTCAATCACGCGGCGCGCAACAACGACGTCGAGCTGTCGAAGTCGAACATCCTGCTGATCGGTCCGACCGGTTGCGGCAAGACGCTGCTCGCGCAGACGCTGGCGCGCATCCTCGACGTGCCGTTCACGATGGCAGATGCGACGACGCTGACCGAAGCGGGCTACGTCGGCGAAGACGTCGAGAACATCATCCTGAAGCTCCTGCAGTCGGCCGACTACAATGTCGAGCGGGCGCAGCGCGGCATCGTCTACATCGACGAGGTCGACAAGATCAGCCGCAAGTCCGACAACCCGTCGATCACGCGCGACGTGTCGGGCGAGGGCGTGCAGCAGGCGCTCCTGAAGATCATGGAAGGCACGGTTGCCAGCGTACCTCCGCAGGGCGGCCGCAAGCATCCGCAGCAGGAGTTCCTGCAGGTCGATACGACCAACATCCTCTTCATCTGCGGCGGCGCCTTCTCCGGCCTCGACAAGATCATCTCCGACCGCGGCAAGAAGACCTCGATCGGCTTCGGCGCGACGGTGAGCTCACCGGAGGACCGCAAGACCGGAGAGCTCTTCCGCCTGGTCGAGCCGGAAGACCTGTTGAAGTTTGGGCTGATCCCGGAGTTCGTCGGGCGGCTTCCGGTCGTGGCGACGCTTGAGGACCTCGACGAAGTTGCGCTCGTGCAGATCCTGACCGAGCCGAAGAATGCGCTGGTGAAGCAGTACCAGCGGCTTTTCGAGATGGAGAACGTCGAGCTCAACTTCCACACCGACGCGCTGACCGCGATCTCCAAGCGCGCGATCGAGCGCAAGACTGGCGCCCGTGGCCTCCGCTCCATCATGGAGGCGATCCTGCTTGAGACGATGTTCGATCTTCCCGGCCTCGACGGTGTCGAGGAGGTGGTGATCTCCAGCGACGTCGTGAACGGGAATTCGCGTCCGCTCTACATCTACGGCGAGCGGGCCGTCGAAGAGCATCAGAACGCCGGCCGCTCCGCCTGATTGAGAGCGGCCGGGTTTCTGGCCGATCTGCCTCTTTTGGGGGCATCTTGAAAAGGAGGGCGCGGGCTTCCACCTAACGGCAATCAAACTGGCGCGCTGACCGCTCCCGCCACCTCGTTCCGCCTTGGCAGCGGCATTTCGGCGGCGTGCCTCCAACCGCTACGAGAATCGCCTAGCTTGGTCCATCCGGACTGAACGGCGAGCTTCGAGGAAGAACGATGACCGATACGCCGCGCCCAATCGACGTTCCCTCCGGCGAGGGCACCTATCCGGTCCTGCCGCTCCGGGACATCGTAGTCTTTCCACACATGATCGTGCCGCTCTTCGTCGGCCGCGAGAAGTCCATCAACGCGCTCGAAGAGGTGATGCGCGCCGACAAGCACATCCTGCTCGCCACCCAGAAGGACGCCGGCGACGACGATCCCGTCGCCGCAGGCGATCTACGAGGTCGGCACGCTTGCGACCGTGCTGCAGCTCCTGAAGCTCCCGGACGGCACCGTGAAGGTGCTGGTCGAGGGTCGCGATCGCGCGCATATCCTGCGCTACACCGACCGGCAGAACTACTTCGAGGCGGAGGCCCGCATCCTTCCCGAGACCGTCGGCAAGGAAGTGGAGGCGGAGGCGCTCGCGCGCTCCGTCGTGTCGGAGTTCGAGAACTACGTGAAGCTCAACAAGAAGGTGAGCCCCGAGGTTCTCTCCGCCGTCTCCAATATCGAGGACTATTCGAAGCTCGCCGACACGGTGGCTTCGCACCTCGCCGTGCGCATTCCTGAGAAGCAGGAAATCCTTGCGCTGACCTGCGCTGCAGAGCGCCTGGAGAAGGTGCTCGGCATGATGGAGAGCGAGATCTCCGTGCTGCAGGTGGAGAAGCGCATCCGCTCGCGCGTGAAGCGCCAGATGGAGAAGACGCAGCGCGAGTACTACCTGAACGAACAGATGAAGGCGATCCAGAAGGAGCTCGGCGACGGCGAGGACGGCCGCGACGAGCTGCGCGAGCTCGAAGAGCGGATCGGCAAGACGAAGTTCTCCAAGGAAGCGCGCGAGAAGGCCGAGACGGAGCTGAAGAAGCTCCGTCAGATGAGCCCGATGTCGGCGGAGGCGACCGTCGTCCGCAACTATCTCGACTGGCTGCTCGGCATTCCGTGGAAGAAGCGCTCGAAGGTGCGGAACGACCTCACCTATCGCCGAAGAGGTGCTGAACGCCGACCATTTCGGCCTGGAGAAGGTCAAGGAGCGCATCGTCGAGTACCTCGCCGTGCAGAGCCGCGCGAGCAAGCTGAAGGGGCCGATCCTCTGCCTCGTCGGGCCTCCCGGCGTCGGCAAGACCTCGCTCGGCAAGTCGATCGCCAAGGCGACCGGCCGCGAGTTCGTGCGCATGTCGCTCGGCGGCGTCCGCGACGAGGCGGAGATCCGCGGCCACCGGCGCACCTATATCGGCTCGATGCCCGGCAAGGTCATCCAGTCGATGCGCAAGGCGAAGAAGTCCAACCCGCTCTTCCTGCTCGACGAGATCGACAAGATGGGCATGGACTTCCGCGGCGATCCGTCGTCGGCGCTGCTCGAAGTGCTCGATCCGGAGCAGAACTCGACGTTCATGGATCACTATCTGGAGGTCGAGTACGACCTCTCCGACGTGATGTTCGTCACGACGGCGAACACGCTCAACATTCCGCCGCCGCTTGATGGACCGGATGGAGATCATCCGCATCGCCGGCTACACGGAAGACGAGAAGGTCGAGATCGCACGGCGTCATCTGTTGCCGAAGATCGATCAGAACCACGGCCTGAAGAAGGGCGAGTTCGAGATCGACGACGAGGCGCTGCGCACGGTCATCCGTCGCTACACGCGCGAGGCGGGCGTGCGCAATCTCGAGCGCGAGCTTGCGACGCTGTCGCGCAAGGTGATCAAGGAGCTGCTCACCTCCGAGGCGAAGACGGTGAAGATCACCGGCGGAGAACCTCGACAAGTATCTCGGCGTGCCGCGCTATCGCTACGGCGAGGTGGAGGGCGAGGATCAGGTCGGCGTGGTCACCGGGCTTGCCTGGACGGAGTTCGGCGGCGAGCTGTTGACGGTGGAAGGCGTCATGATGCCCGGCAAGGGCAAGATGACGGTCACCGGCAACCTGCGCGACGTGATGAAGGAATCGATCTCGGCGGCGGCGTCCTACGTGCGCTCGCGGGCGATCGATTTCGGAATCAAGCCGCCGCTTTTCGAGAAGCGGGACATCCACGTGCACGTGCCGGAAGGCGCGACGCCCGAAGGACGGTCCGTCGGCGGGTATCGCCATGGTGACCGCGATCGTTTCGGTGATGACCGGGATTCCGGCGCAGGAAGGACGTCGCGATGACCGGCGAGATCACGCTGCGCGGCCGGGTCCTGCCGATCGGCGGGCTCAAGGAGAAGCTCCTGGCGGCGCTCCGCGGCGGCATCAAGACGGTGCTGATTCCGGAGGAAAATGCCAAGGATCTCGCGGAGATACCGGACAACGTGAAGAGCGGACTTGAGATCATTCCGGTGGCCCGGATGGGCGAAGTGCTCAAGCACGCCCTGGTGCGCGAGCCGGAGCCGACCGAATGGACCGAACCGGAGCAGGATTCCGCCAAGCCGGCTGGCGGCCGAGGACGACGCGGCGGCCGGCATGGTTGCGCACTGATTACGCGTCGTGGAAAAAGGAAGGTCGCCCGCCGCGGGCGACCTTTTTTTGTTGCAAATCCCGCAATTCCGGGCTTTGCAGTCGGGTTGAGGCCCCCCGCGCGCTAGTGCGCGGCGTCGAGACAATCTGTTTCAATAGAGGAGAACTGAGGATGAACAAGGGCGACCTTGCTGCCGCAGTGGCGGACAAGACCGGCATGTCGAAAGCAGCGGCGACCCAGGCTGTCGAGGCCGTGTTCGGCTGCATCACCGATTCGCTCAAGAGCGGTCAGGAGGTGCGCGTCCTCGGCTTCGGCAATTTCACGGTTTCCAAGCGCGCGGCGAGCACCGGGCCGCAACCCGCAGACCGGCGAGCCCATGCAGATCAAGGCTTCCAACCAGGCGAAGTTCAAGCCGGGCAAGGGCCTGAAGGACACGCTGAACCCGTAAGCGGCGTCAGCCTCCTCGCAGTTGCATAAAGCCCCGCTCTGCGGGGCTTTTCGTTTCTGGGCCTGGAGGCATGGCCGGATTAGCGGCGCGGGCGCCGAGTGCGCGAGCAGGCGCCGCGGCTCGGCGATGACTTCGCAAACGTTCGGGGCTAAATTCGCGCGCGCGGGCGGTTAGCTCAGCTGGTCAGAGCACCTGGTTTACACCCAGGGGGTCGGGAGTTCGAACCTCTCACCGCCCACCAGCCGCCGTGCGCGGAGTCGCTCGCGAGGTGAAGCAGCCATCAGCGACGCGTCATCGACGCACTCGCAACGCGGCGCTTTGCTTGACTTGGCAAGGCCCACCCTATCTCGCTGCCACCGCGCCGGCTTCCGGCAGCGGCCCGCGGGGGTGTAGCTCAGTTGGTTAGAGTGCCGGCCTGTCACGCCGGAGGTCGCGGGTTCGAGCCCCGTCACTCCCGCCAGTTTCCTGTCGCGATCGTTCGCGCGAAATTGATCGCAGAAGCGCGCCGGCCGCCGTATGGCTCTCGACTTTCGCTTGTGCCGCCTGGCGTGGGCTCGGGCATGATTCGTCGCATACGTTTCAGGCTGCCAGCGGATGGGATGACGATGAAGCGAGCGCTTGATACGAGCGCGGTCTTGGCGGCGGTGTATTGGCGTCTCGCGGCGGCGTTCCGTGGCGCGTGGGCCGCAAGACGGCGAGTTCCGGTGCGACCAAGCACCTGCGGTCGATCTGGCGGAGACACCTTCGCAGCAGCGCAAGGACGTCGACGAGGTGTCGCGGCCGCTGCCGCCGAGCGGCCCGGCAACGCCGTCGCCCTATTGCGGCCCGGCTCTGCCGACCTGCCCGTAGACGTCTCTGCCGTCCGAGCCGCGATGCCGCTGCGAGGCGTGCAGCGGCGCGACGCCGGCACGGCGCCGGCCTTGTGGTCGGCCGCGCAGTCCCGGTATGACGCGGCGCAGCAACGCGCTTTTCGCCGGGCCGCGCGGGAGTCGACATGGAAGCACTTGCTCCAGAGCTATCTGCCGATCGTCATCTTCATCGGCGTCGCGCTCGCCATCGGGCTGGCGCTTCTCGTGGCGCCGTTCATCGTCGCCTACAAGCAGCCGGACTCTGAGAAGCTCTCCGCCTATGAGTGCGGCTTCGCCGCGTTCGACGACGCGCGCATGAAGTTCGACGTGCGCTTCTATCTGGTCGCCATCCTCTTCATCATCTTCGACCTCGAAGTGGCGTTCCTGTTTCCGTGGGTGGTCGTGTTCAAGTCGGTCGGCTGGTTCGGGCTCGGTCTCGGTCATGGTGTTCCTCGGCGTGCTCACGATCGGCTTCATCTACGAATGGAAGAAGGGCGCGCTCGAATGGGATTGATCGGAGCCACAGACGCCGCTTCGCTCCGGCCGCCGGCGCGGGAAGCCGCGGCGCGCCGATCCGTTCTTCTCCGAGGTGAACAACGAGCTCGCCGACAAGGGCTTGCTCGTCACCTCCACCGACGAGCTCATCACCTGGGCGCGCACCGGCTCGCTGATGTGGATGACGTTCGGGCTCGCCTGCTGCGCGGTGGAGATGATCCAGCTGTCGATGCCGCGCTATGACGTGGAGCGCTTCGGCTTTGCGCCGCGCGCCTCGCCCGCGCCAGTCCGACGTGATGATCGTCGCCGGCACGCTCACCAACAAGATGGCGCCGGCGATCCGCAAGGTCTACGACCAGATGCCGGAGCCGCGCTACGTGATCTCCATGGGCTCGTGCGCCAACGGCGGCGGCTACTACCACTATTCCTATTCGGTGGTGCGCGGCTGCGACCGCGTGCTGCCGATCGACATCTACGTGCCGGGCTGCCCGCCGACCGCGGAGGCGCTGCTCTACGGCGTGCTGCTTCTGCAGAAGAAGATCCGCCGCACCGGAACGATCGAGCGCTAGGGCATGAACGCGTTCTCGCCCGCGAAGCGCGGCCTTGCGGAGATCGCCGCGCGCGTCGGCGAAGTGCTCGGCGCCAAGCATCCTGTCGCAAGAGATCGCGTTCGAGGAGCTGACGATCACAGTCGCGGCCGAGGCGATCGTCGAGGTCGTGACGGCGCTTCGCGACGACCCGGAGCTCAAGTTCATCTCCTTCATCGACATTTGCGGCGTCGACTGGCCGGAGCGCGAGAAGCGCTTCGACGTCGTCTATCATTTCCTCAGCCCGACGAAGAACCACCGCATCCGCATCAAGGTGGCGACCGACGCCGATACCGCCGTTCCGTCGATCAGCGACGTCTTTCCAGGCGCGACCTGGTTCGAGCGCGAGGCCTACGACCTCTACGGCATCCTCTTCTCGGGCAACCCGGATTTCCGCCGCATCCTCACCGATTACGGCTTCCGCGGGCATCCGCTCCGCAAGGACTTCCCGCTGACCGGCTTCGTGGAGGTGCGCTACGACACCGAGCAGAAGCGCGTCGTCTACGAGCCGGTGAAGCTCGCGCAGGAGTTCAGGAACTTCGACTTCCTCTCGCCGTGGGAGGGGACGGACTACGTGCTGCCGGGGGACGAGAAGAAGAGCGATGCCTGAAGCCGACGTCCGCAACTTCAACATCAACTTCGGGCCGCAGCATCCGGCGGCGCACGGCGTGCTGCGGCTCGTGCTGGAACTCGACGGCGAGGTCGTCGAGCGCGTCGATCCGCATATCGGGCTCCTGCATCGCGGCACCGAGAAGCTGATCGAGTACAAGACCTATCTGCAGGCGATGCCCTATTTCGACCGGCTCGACTACGTCGCGCCGATGAACCAGGAGCATGCCTTCTGCCTTGCCACGGAGCGGCTGCTCGAGCATCGAGGTGCCGCGGCGCGGACAGCTCATCCGCGTGCTCTATTCCGAGATCGGGCGGCTCCTCTCGCACCTTCTCAACGTCACCACGCAGGCGCTGGACATCGGCGCGCTGACGCCGCCGCTCTGGGGTTTCGAAGAGCGCGAGAAGCTGATGGTCTTCTACGAGCGCGCCTCGGGAAGCCGCATGCATGCGGCGTATTTCCGTCCGGGCGGCGTGCATCAGGACCTGCCGCCGAAGCTCGTCGACGACATCGGCGCGTTCTGCGATCCGTTCCTGAAAATCTGCGACGACATCGAAACGCTCCTCACCGACAACCGCATCTTCAAGCAGCGCAATGTCGACATCGGCGTCGTGTCGCTTGAAGAAGGCTGGCGGCGCGGATTCTCCGGCGTGATGGTGCGCGGCTCGGGCGCGCCTTGGGACTTGCGCAAGGCGCAGCCCTACGAGTGCTACGACGAGATGGAATTCGACATGCCGGTCGGCAAGAACGGCGACAATTACGACCGCTACCTGATCCGCATGATCGAGATGCGCCAGGCGACGCGCATCATGAAGCAGTGCGTGGAGAAGCTTTCATCGGCCGACGGGGCAGGGCCGGTCTCGGTCGTCGACAACAAGATCGTGCCGCCGACGCGCGCCGAGATGAAGCGCTCGATGGAGTCGCTCATCCATCACTTCAAGCTCTACACCGAGGGCTTCCACGTGCCGGCGGGCGAGGTCTACGCGGCGGTTGAGGCGCCGAAGGGCGAGTTCGGCGTCTATCTGGTCTCCGACGGCACCAACAAGCCCTACCGCTGCAAGATCCGCGCGCCGGGCTTCGCGCACCTCCAGGCGATGGATTTCATTTGCCGCGGGCACATGCTGGCCGACATCTCCGCCGTTCTCGGGAGCCTCGATATCGTGTTCGGAGAAGTGGATCGTTAGGCGCCGAAGCGCCGGTCGCTTCGTCTCATGTTCTGAATGTATTGACAGGGGTTAGCTCCGGGGAACTTCGAAATCTGTCGCGCCGCCGGGGCTGGCCTTTCTGCGCCGAAATGCTAGAACCGCTCTAATCCCAAGACGACCTCAGAATCGTAACGGACGACGATAGTTATGGCCGCGCGCCGCCTCGCTGAGACGCAGCCCGAAGCCTTTGCCTTCACGGCCGAAAACCGTGCCTGGGCGGAGCGGGAAATCGCCAAGTTTCCGGAGGGCCGCCAGGCGTCCGCGGTGATCGCGCTTCTGTGGCGGGCGCAGGAGCAGGAGGGCTGGGTCACCAAGCCCGCGATCGAGGCGGTGGCAGGGATACTCGGCATGCCCCTCATCCGTGTGCTCGAGGTCGCGACCTTCTACACGATGTTCCACCTGGAGCCGGTCGGCGCCAAAGCGCACATCCAGGTCTGCGGCACGACGCCCTGCATGCTGCGCGGCGCCGGCGACCTGATCGAGATCTGCCGCAGGCGCATCCATCACGATCCGCATCACCTCTCGGCCGACGGTGCATTCTCCTGGGAAGAGGTCGAGTGCCTCGGCGCCTGCGTGAACGCGCCGATGATCCAGGTCTGTCCCGACACCTACGAGGACCTGACGCCGGAGATCTTCGAGAAGCTGCTCGACGCCTTCGGGCGGGGCGAACAGCCGAAGCCCGGGTCGCAGATCGGGCGCCAGACCTCGATGCCGATCACGGGGCTCACGTCGCTGACGGAGATCGACTACGCGGCCGACGACGTGCCGCCCAACCGCGCATCGAACGGCGCAGCCGTGGGCGTGGCGGCGGCGCAGGCAAGGCCGGCGAAGCCAGCCGGGCTGGCCGAGCCGCAGGGCGGCAAACCAGACGCTCTGACCCGCATCTCCGGCATCGGGCCGGTCAACGAGAAGCGGCTGCACGATCTCGGCGTGTTTCACTTCGAACAGATCGCGGCGTGGACGGCGGCGGAGATCGCCTGGGTCGACGAGCATTTGTCGTTCCACGGCCGGATCGGGCGGGAAGATTGGGTCGGCCAGGCCCGCAAGCTGGCGGCCGACAATGGGCGAGGGGGATAGCTGACGATGCTCGCCGACAAGGACCGCATCTTCAAGAACCTCTACGGCCTGCACGATCCGGGCCTGAAGGGCGCGCGCTCGCGCGGCGCCTGGGACGGCACGAAGGCGATCCTGGAGAGGGGCCGCGACGCGATCGTCGATGAGATGAAGAAATCGGGCCTGAGGGGCCGGGGAGGGGCGGGCTTCCCGACCGGGCTCGAAGTGGTCGTTCATGCCGAAGCAGTCGGACGGCCGGCCGCACTACCTCGTCGTCAACGCCGACGAGTCGGAGCCCGGCACCTGCAAGGACCGGGAGATCATGCGGCACGACCCGCATCTTCTCGTCGAGGGCTGTCTGATCGCCTCGTTCGCGATGGGCGCGCATACGGCCTTCATCTACATCCGCGGCGAATATATCCGCGAGCGCGAGGCGCTGCAGCGCGCCGTCGACGAGGCCTACGAGGCGAAGCTCATCGGCAAGGACAACGTCCACGGCTGGGACTTCGACATCGTCATCACGCACGGCGCCGGCGCCTATATCTGCGGCGAGGAGACGGCGCTTCTGGAAAGCCTGGAAGGCAAGAAGGGCCAGCCGCGGCTGAAGCCGCCGTTCCCTGCCAACATGGGCGTCTACGGCTGCCCGTCGACCGTCAACAACGTGGAATCGATCGCGGTCGCGCCGGACATCATGCGGCGCGGCGCCGACTGGTTCTCGAGCTTCGGCCGCCCGAACAACGTCGGCACCAAGCTCTACAACATCTCCGGCCACGTGAACGCGCCGTGCACGGTCGAAGAGTCGATGTCGATCCCGTTCCGCGAGCTGATCGAGAAGCATGCGGGCGGCGTGCGCGGGGGCTGGGACAATCTTCTCGCCATGATCCCGGGCGGCTCGTCCTGCCCGATCATTCCGGCGAGCCAGTGCGGCGACGCGATCATGGATTTCGACGGCATGCGGGAGCTGAAGTCGAGCTTCGGCACGGCAGCCGTGATCGTGATGGACAAGTCGACGGACGTCGTCCGCGCCATCACGCGCATCTCGTATTTCTACAAGCACGAGAGCTGCGGCCAGTGCACGCCTTGCCGGGAGGGCATGGGCTGGATGTGGCGGGTGCTTGAGCGCATGTGCCGCGGCGAGGCGGAGAAGCGCGAGATCGACATGCTGCTCGAAGTGACGACGCAGATCGAGGGCCACACGATCTGCGCCTTTGCCGACGGCGCGGTGTGGCCGGTGCAGGGGCTCATCCGGCATTTCCGTCACGAGATCGAGAGGCGGATCGACGAATTCACGGCCAATCGCAACGCCGGCGGAGGCGATGCATGCAGGCGGCGGAGTGAGCGCGATGAAGCTGCACAAGACCAAGGAACGCCTCGACGTGAACGACGCCGACTTGTCCGGCTCGGCGTTCGACAACGTGAACCTGTCCGGCTGCTCCTTTCACAACATCAACCTGTCGGGCGCGACGCTCGACGACATCAACATGTCGGGCTGGCGGGTGAACAAGGTGAACCTGTCGGGCTTGAAGCTTGACCACGCGAACCTTGCCGGAGCGTCGATCACCGGCAGTCGCTACGAAGGAATGACAATCGACGGCATCGAAGTCACCGAGCTGCTCGCGGCTTATCGCGCGAGTGCGGAGAAGGCGGCGGAGTAGAAATGTTCGGTCGCACGGAACAGGCAAAACTTAAGGACGGAGGAGGCATGCCCAAGACCGGAGCGAAGCGGCGCTCGTTGGAGCGCACGCAGAAAGCCAAGAGGGTGCGCCCGAGCGCACCGCTTCTCGAGACGAGAGCGCGGACGATTCTGGAGACGATGGTCGAAGAAGTCGCGAACGTGGCGCCGGCTGGGTTGACCCTGCCGGAGGTTCCGGAGCCGATTGAGGCAGCGGCGACGGTCGTGTCCGAGGAGGACGCGGCTCAGACGATCGACGAACTCGCAACGGGCGAACTGGTTTCCATCGTGCAGCAGGGAGCGAGCCTGGAGGTCGATGGTTCGAGATACACCTCCGACGAGCTGGCGCTGATCGCGGAGAACGTCACCGGCCAGGCGCATCTCAAGATCAGCAACAGCGGCGGCTTCTCGGCCAGGGAGCTTGCGGCGATCGCCAACAGCGGGCCAGGACAAGTGATCTTCGCCTGAGGGCGAGCTGGGGATCGGGATGGCAGACCTTCGCAAGCTCATCGTCGACGGCAAGGAAGTCGAGGTCCCGGCCCACTACACGCTTTTGCAGGCGTGCGAGGAGGCGGGAGCGGAGATTCCGCGCTTCTGCTTCCACGATCGGCTGTCGATTGCCGGCAATTGCCGCATGTGCCTGGTGGAGCTGAAGGGCGCGCCGAAGCCGGTCGCGTCCTGCGCCTGGGGCGTCCGCGACTGCCGCCCCGGCCCGAACGGCGAGCCGCCGGAAGTGCTGACGCGCTCCGCGCTCACGAAGAAGGCGCGCGAAGGGGTGATGGAGTTCCTCCTCATCAATCACCCGCTCGACTGCCCGATCTGCGACCAGGGCGGCGAATGCGACCTGCAGGACCAGGCGATGGCCTACGGCGTCGATTCCTCGCGCTTCCACGAGAACAAGCGGGCGGTCGAGGACAAGTATATCGGCCCGCTGGTGAAGACGATCATGACGCGCTGCATCCACTGCACGCGCTGCATCCGCTTCTCAACCGAGGTCGCGGGCGTGTCGGAGCTGGGCGCGACGGGCCGCGGCGAGGATATGGAGATCACCACCTACCTCGAGCACGCGATGACCTCAGAGCTGCAGGCGAACGTCGTCGATCTCTGCCCGGTCGGTGCGCTCACCTCGCGGCCCTATGCCTTCAAGGCGCGGCCGTGGGAGCTCTCCAAGACGGAGTTGGTCGACGTGATGGACGCGCTCGGCTCGAATATCCGGGTCGACGCGCGCGGCAAGGCGGTGATGCGCGTCCTGCCGCGGCTGAATGAATCCGTGAACGAAGAGTGGATCTCGGACAAGACGCGCTACTGCGTCGATGGGCTCGGCGTGCAGCGCCTCGATCAGCCCTACGTGCGCGTCGACGGCAGGCTCAAGGCGGCGAGCTGGCCGGAGGCCTTCGACGCGATCGCGAAGCGCGTGACCGCTACGTCCGGTGCAAAGATCGGCGCGCTCGCCGGCGATCTCGCGAGCGTTGAGGAAATCTACGCCCTGAAGCTCCTCATGCAGGCGCTCGGCTCGGAGAGCATGGACTGCCGGCAGGACGGCGTGGCGCTTGATCCGTCGCTCGGGCGCGCAAGCTACATCTTCAATGCAACGGTCGCCGGCATCGAGAGCGCCGACGCCGTGCTCATCGTCGGCTCGAACCCGCGCAAGGAAGCGCCGGTCCTCAACGCGCGAATCCGCAAGCGCTGGCGCATGGGCGGGCTGCCCGTCGGCGTGATCGGCGAGAGCGCCAACCTGACCTATGCCTACGAGCACCTCGGCGCCGGGCCGGACTCTCTGGCGCGGCTGGTGGCGGGTAACAGCTTCTTCGAGACGCTTAAGGCGGCGCAGCGCCCGCTCATCATCGTGGGGCAGGGGGCGCTTTCCGGAGAGAACGGCGCGGCGATCCTCTCCGCCGTAGCAAAGCTTGCCGTCGATGTCGGTGCTGTGACCGAGGCGTGGAACGGCTTCTCGGTTCTGCACACGGCAGCCGCGCGGGTCGGCGGACTTGATGTCGGCTTTGTGCCTGGCCCACATGGGGCTGGCGCACGGGAGATCGTTTCAGGCGCGGCGAAGCTCGACGTGCTCTTCCTGCTCGGCGTCGATGAGGTCGCGATCCCGGATGGGCCGTTCGTGGTCTATATCGGCACGCATGGCGACCAGGGCGCGCACCGCGCCGACGTGATCCTGCCAGGCGCTACTTATACCGAGAAATCAGGTACTTACGTGAATACCGAAGGGCGGGTGCAGATGGGCAACCGCGCCGCGTTCCCGCCTGGCGATGCGCGCGAGGACTGGGCGATCCTGCGCGCGCTTTCCGGCGTGCTCGGCAAGACGCTGCCGTTCGACAGCCTGTCGCAGCTTCGCGCACGTCTTCACCAGGCATACCCGCATCTTGCCGAGGCCGATCAGATCCGCGCCGGCCAGCACGGCGACGTCGAACGGGTCGCGGCAAGAGGCGGTGTCGTCGCCGGCCCGGCCTTCGCGAGCCCCATCCGCGACTTCTACCTGACGAACCCGATCGCGCGCGCCTCGCAGGTGCTCGCCGAGTGCTCGGCCATGCATCTCGGCCCAACGGCGGAGGCGGCCGAATAAGATGAACGTGTTCGTCACCGACTATCTCGTCCCGGGCGTCATCATCGTCATCGAGAGCGCGGTGCTGATGGTCGTGCTCCTGATCGGGGTCGCGTATCTGCTTTACGCAGATCGGAAGATCTGGGCGGCGGTGCAGATGCGGCGCGGGCCGAACGTGGTCGGGCCGTGGGGCATGTTCCAGTCCTTCGCCGATCTCATCAAGTTCGCGCTGAAGGAGCCGGTGATCCCGTCGGCCTCCAACAAAGCGATCTTCCTGCTCGCGCCGCTCGTCTCGACGGTGCTGACGCTCTCCGCCTGGGCGGTGATCCCGGTTTCGGCCGGGTGGGTGGTCGCCGACATCAATGTCGGCATCCTTTACGTCTTCGCGATCTCCTCGCTCGAGGTCTACGGCGTCATCATGGGAGGCTGGGCGTCGAACTCGAAATACGCCTTCCTCGGTGCGCTTCGCTCTGCGGCGCAGATGGTCTCCTATGAGGTCTCTATCGGCTTCGTGATTATCGCCGTGCTTCTATGCGTCGGCTCGCTCAACCTCTCCGACATCGTGCTAGCGCAGACCGACGGGCTCGGCACCATGCTCGGGCTGCCGAACAGCCTGCTCGATTGGCACTGGCTGTCGCTTTTCCCGCTCTTCATCATCTTCTTCGTTTCCGGGCTCGCCGAGACGAACCGGCCCCCATTCGACTTGCCGGAAGCGGAATTGGAGCTCGTCGCCGGCTTCATGGTCGAGTATTCGTCGACGCCCTACATGATGTTTTTGCTCGGCGAATACGTCGCCGTCACGCTGATCTGCGCGTTGACCACGATCCTCTTCCTCGGCGGCTGGCTTCCGCCAGTCGCGGTCGCGCCCTTTACTTGGGTGCCGGGGATCATCTGGTTCGTGCTCAAGCTCTGCTTCGTCTTCTTCATGTTCGCCATGGTGAAGGCGATCGTGCCGCGCTATCGCTACGACCAGCTCATGCGGCTCGGCTGGAAGGTGTTCCTGCCGATCTCGCTCGCCGCCATCGTTATCGTCGCAGTGGTGTTGCAGGCGACAGGCTGGGGCGGCCTGCCGGGAGGGGCTTCGTGATGTCCATGGGGCTTATCGGCGCCCTCATTGGGCTAGCCTTCGCGGTGGTCGAATATGCGCTCTTCGGCGCGCTTCTCAATCGCTCGCTCAGGCGCGGCACCAAAGGCGCCGGCCCGGCGATCCTCGATCTCGTGCGCAAGGCGCAGATCATCCTTTTCCCGATCATCGGCTATTTCGCCGGCTCGCTTCTGGCGGCCGACAATGGAGCCTCATGATGGCCAGTCTTTCCCAGGCTTCCGGTTCGCTGTTCCTCAAGGAGTTCGTCTCCGCGATGTGGCTTGCGACGAATGTATTTCGTCGCGCCCAAGGCGACCATCAACTACCCCTTCGAGAAGGGGCCGGTCAGCCCGCGCTTCCGCGGCGAGCACGCGCAGCGCCGCTACCCGAACGGAGAGGAGCGCTGCATCGCCTGCAAGCTCTGCGAGGCGATCTGCCCGGCGCAGGCGATCACCATCGAGGCGGGACCGCGAAGAAACGACGGCACGCGGCGGACGGTGCGCTACGACATCGACATGGTGAAGTGCATTTACTGCGGCTACTGCCAGGAATCCTGCCCTGTCGACGCGATCGTGGAGGGGCCGAACTTCGAGTTCGCCACCGAGACGCGCGAGGAGCTTTATTACGACAAGGAGAAGCTGCTCGCGAACGGCGACCGCTGGGAGCGCGACATCGCCAAGAATATCGCCCTTGACGCTCCGTATCGCTAACGCGCCGGAGACGGGGGGTGGCATCCACGACAGTCCTCAATTTGAGGCGCCCGACGCAGGCCCGCCCCTTGTGGACGCGGCGGAACCCCTCCGCTAAGAGAGCGCCGGCCGGGATTTCCGCCCGCGCCGCCCGCCGGAAGCCCGCATGATCCTGCAGCCGCTCTTCTTCTACCTCTTCTCGATCGTGACCGTGGCGGCGGCGTTCATGGTCATTGCGTCGCGGAATCCCGTGCATTCCGTGCTGTTCCTGATCCTCGCCTTCTTCAACGCGGCCGGGCTCTTCATCCTGCTAGGGGCGGAGTTCCTGGCGATGATCCTGGTTGTCGTCTATGTCGGCGCCGTCGCGGTGCTCTTCCTCTTCGTCGTGATGATGCTCGACGTCGATTTCGCCGAGCTGCGCGAAGGCTTTCTGCAGTATTTGCCGATCGGGGGCCTCGTCGGGGTGATCCTTTTGATCGAGCTCGTGCTAGTGCTCGGTGGCGTGCTGGTCGCGCCCGGTCAGATCGGAGCCTCGGCGCCGACGCCGCCCATCGACCAGACAACCAACCTCGCCGCGATCGGCGCGCTTCTCTACACGCGCTACGTCTTCTTCTTCCAGATGGCGGGCATGATCCTGCTCGTCGCCATGGTCGGCGCGATCGTGCTGACGCTCAGGCACAAGGTGAACGTGAAGCGGCAGAGTATCGCGGCGCAGGTCGGACGCAGGCCGGAGGCTGCGGTCGAGGTCATCCACATCGAGACAGGGAAGGGCATCCCGGGATGACGATTGGTCTCGGCCATTACCTGATTGTCGCGGCGATCCTCTTCACGCTCGGGGTGTTCGGCATCTTCCTGAACCGCAAGAACGTCATCATCATCCTGATGGCGGTCGAGCTGATCCTGCTCGCCGTCAACATCAACCTCGTCGCCTTCTCTTCGTTCCTCGGCGACCTGACCGGGCAGATCTTCGCGCTGCTCGTGCTGACGGTCGCGGCGGCGGAGGCGGCAATCGGGCTCGCAATCCTCGTCGTCTTCTATCGCAACCGCGGCACCATCGCGGTCGAAGACATCAACATGATGAAGGGCTGAGGGCGTGTATTCGGCGATCGTCTTCCTGCCGCTTCTCGGCTCGATCATCGCGGGGATCATCGCGATCTTCGGCGCCGGCGCGCGGTATCCGGGCGGAGAGCCGGAGGATGGGCATGGCGGGCATTCGGCGCATTCCGCGAGCCACGACGCTCACGCGGAGCATGACGATGCTCACGGCCATCACGAGCCGGCGGCGCAGGGCTCTCGCGCGGCCGAGCTGATCACCTGCGCTCTTCTCGTCGTCTGCGCAGTCCTCTCGTGGGTGGCCTTCTTCCAGATGGCGCTCGGCGACGGAGAGGAATTCTCCGTCCCGGTCTTTACCTGGATCCATTCCGGCTCGCTCGCCGCGGACTGGTCGTTCCGTATCGACACGCTGACGGTGGTGATGCTCGTGGTCGTCAACACCGTGTCGTCGCTCGTGCACATCTACTCGATCGGTTACATGGCGCACGATCCGTACAGGCCGCGCTTCTTCAGCTATCTCTCCTTCTTCACGTTCGCCATGCTGATGCTGGTGACAGCGAACAACCTCGTGCAGATGTTCTTCGGATGGGAGGGCGTCGGGCTCGCCTCCTACCTCCTAATCGGCTTCTGGTATGAGCGCCCATCGGCGAACGCAGCGGCGATCAAGGCCTTCGTGGTCAACCGCATCGGCGACTTCGGCTTCGCGCTCGGGATTTTCGGGGTCTTCTATCTCTTCGCCTCGATCGACCTCGATACGGTGTTCGCCAATGCGTCCGCGGTCGCGGAGAACAAGGACGTCGTCCTGAACATCTTCGGCTATGCGCTTGACGGCCACGGGGCCATCACGGCCGTGGCGCTGCTCCTCTTCATGGGCGCGATGGGAAAGTCGGCGCAGGTTCCGCTCCACACCTGGCTTCCCGACGCCATGGAAGGCCCGACGCCGGTCTCCGCCTTGATCCACGCTGCGACCATGGTGACGGCCGGCGTCTTCATGGTGGCGCGGCTCTCACCGATCTTCTCGCTCTCTGAAACGGCGCTTTCGGTCGTCATTTTGGTGGGCGCGATCACCGCGTTCTTCGCCGCCACCGTCGGGCTCGTGCAGAACGACATCAAGCGCGTCGTCGCCTATTCGACCTGCTCGCAGCTTGGATACATGTTCGTGGCGCTCGGCGTCGGTGCCTATCCGGTGGCGATCTTCCACCTCTTCACGCACGCCTTCTTCAAGGCGCTGCTGTTCCTCGGTTCGGGCTCGGTGATCCACGCGGTCTCCGACGAGCAGGACATGCGCAAGATGGGCGGGCTCAGGACCGTCATCCCGGTCACCTACTGGATGATGATCGCGGGCACGCTATCGCTCATCGGCTTCCCGCTCACCGCCGGCTATTTCTCGAAGGACGCAATCATCGAGGCCTCGCATGCGGCCGGGCCGGGCGTCGCGTTCTTCGGATACATCCTGCTCGTCGCCGCGGCGGCGCTCACGTCGTTCTATTCCTGGCGGCTCATCTTCTTGACCTTCCACGGCACGCCGCGCGCGTCGAAGGAGGTGATGGACCACGCGCATGAGAGCCCGCAGGTGATGCTCGTGCCGCTTTACGTTCTCGCGGCGGGTGCGCTCTTCGCGGGCATGATCTTCTCCGGGCCCTTTATCGGCGAGGCGGCGGGCGAGTTCTGGAAAGGTTCGCTCGTCTTCAACACCGATTTGATCGAGGCGATGCACCACACGAGCTTCTGGATCGGGATTTTGCCGACGATCGCCATGCTGCTCGGCTTCGCGGTCGCCTGGTGGTTCTACATCGCGAGCCCGGAGACGCCGGTGTATCTGGCGGAAGAGCAGCGCGTCCTCTATCGCTTCCTGCTCAACAAGTGGTACTTCGACGAGCTCTACGACTTCCTGCTGGTGCGCCCGACCATGGCCCTGGGTCGCTTCCTCTGGAAGAGGGGCGACGGCTGGCTGATCGACGGCTTCGGGCCCGACGGCGTGTCGGCACGCGTCATCGACGTGACGCGAAACGTGATCCGGCTCCAGAGCGGCTACCTCTACCACTATGCCTTCGCGATGCTCCTGGGCGTCGCGCTTCTCGTCACCTGGATGATGTTCGCGGGGTGACGTGATGAACTGGCCGATCCTCTCCGCCGTCACCTATCTGCCGCTCGCGGGAGCGGTGATCATCTTCCTCTTCGTCCATGGCGACAGCGAAGCCGCCAAGCGGAACATTCGCATCGTCTCGCTCGGCGTGACCACGCTCACGTTCCTCGTGTCGCTCCTGATCTGGTGGAACTTCGATACGACGAATCCAGGCTTCCAGTTCGTCGAGGAGGCGGGCTGGACCGGCGGCTTCATGAGCTACCGCATGGGTGTCGACGGCATCTCCATGCTCTTCGTGATCCTCACCACCGTCCTGATGCCGTTCTGCATTCTGGCGAGCTGGCGGGTGATCGACACGCGGCTCAAGGAATACATGGTCGCGTTCCTGGTGCTGGAGACGTTGATGATCGGCGTCTTCACGGCGCTCGACCTGATCCTCTTCTACGTGTTCTTCGAGGCGGGCCTCATCCCGATGTTCCTGATCATCGGGATCTGGGGCGGGCCGCGGCGCGTCTATGCAGCCTTCAAATTCTTCCTCTACACGCTGCTCGGCTCGGTCCTCATGCTGCTCGCCATGATGGCGATGTACTGGGACGCGGGCACCACCTCGATCCCGGTGCTCCTCACGCATCAGTTCCCGGCTTCGATGCAGACGTGGCTGTGGCTCGCCTTCCTTGCGTCGTTCGCGGTGAAGCTGCCGATGTGGCCGGTGCATACCTGGCTTCCGGACGCGCATGTCGAGGCGCCGACCGCGGGCTCCGTGGTGCTTGCCGCCATCCTTCTGAAGATGGGCGGCTACGGGTTCCTGCGCTTCTCGCTGCCGATGTTCCCGCTCGCGAGCGCCGAGCTCGCGCCCTTGATCTACGCGCTCTCCATCGTCGCCATCATCTACACCTCGCTGGTGGCGCTGATGCAGGAGGACGTGAAGAAGCTTATCGCCTATTCGTCGGTCGCGCATATGGGTTTCGTGACCATGGGGCTCTTCACGCTGACGGCGCAGGGCGTGCAGGGCGGCATCTTCCAGATGCTCTCGCACGGCATCGTGTCGGGCGCGCTGTTCCTCTGTGTCGGCGTCATCTACGACCGCATGCACACGCGCCAGATCGACGCCTATGGCGGGCTGGTGAACCGTATGCCGTGGTACGCCTTCGCCTTCATGGTCTTCACGATGGCGAATGTCGGGCTGCCGGGCACGTCCGGCTTCGTCGGCGAATTCCTGACACTGATCGGCGCTTTCCAGGTCAATACGTGGGTCGCGGTGCTCGCCACAACCGGCGTCATCCTCTCCGCCTGCTACGCGCTATGGCTCTACCGGCGCGTCATCTTCGGCAAGCTGGAGAAGGCGAGCCTTGCCGGCATTCTCGACCTTTCGCTCCGCGAGAAGGTGATCCTCGTGCCGCTCATCGCGCTCACCATCTTCTTCGGAGTCTACCCGCGGCCGATCATGGACGTGACAGCGGCCTCCGTGGACAACCTCATCCATAATTATCAGACAGCGGTGGCGCGCGACGCCGGCGCGACGCTGGCGAAGCGGTAGGGGAGAAGCGATGGCCGCCGACCTTCCCGCGCTCGCCACGATCCTCCCGGAGCTCATCCTTGCGGTCGGTGCGCTCGTGCTTCTCATGATCGGCGCCTATGCCGGCGAGCGCTCAACACCTGCCGTCAACGTGCTTGCGGTTCTCGTGCTTGCGGTGGCAGCTCTCGTGGTCGCCTTCGGGGGTGGGGAAGGCAGTGCCTTCGGCGGCGCCTTCGTCGTCGACACCTTCGCCCGCTTCATGAAAGTCGCGGCGTTGATCGCGTCCGCCGTTGCTATCATCATGGCCCAGCGCTTTGCGCGTGCAGAGCGGTTTGACCGCTTCGAGTTCCCGGTGCTGGTGCTTCTCGCCACGCTCGGGATGCTGGTGATGATCTCGGCGAACGATCTCATCACGCTTTATCTCGGGCTGGAGATGAATTCGCTCGCCTCCTATGTGGTGGCTGCGATTCATCGCGACGATGCACGCTCGAGCGAGGCGGGGCTCAAGTATTTCGTGCTCGGCGCGCTCTCCTCCGGCATGCTCCTCTACGGCGCCTCGCTGGTCTATGGCTTTACCGGGCACACGGGTTTCGAGCCGATCGCCGCCGCATTGGTGGTCGATGGGCGCACAGTGGGCCTTGTCGTCGGGCTCGTCTTCGTGCTCGCCGGCCTCGCCTTCAAGATCTCTGCGGTGCCGTTCCACATGTGGACGCCCGACGTCTACGAGGGCGCGCCGACGCCGGTGACGGCGTTCTTCGCCTCCGCGCCGAAGCTCGCGGCGATGGCGCTCATCGTGCGCGTCGTCATCAACGCTTTCGCGCCGATCGCCCCAGATTGGCAGCAGATCGTCACGTTCATCGCCATTGCCTCCATGGCGCTCGGCTCCTTCGCCGCGATCGGGCAGACCAACATCAAGCGGCTGATGGCCTATTCCTCGATCGGTCATATGGGCTTCGCGCTGGTAGGGCTTGCGGCCGGCACGGAGCAGGGCGTGCAAGGGGTGATCCTCTACATCGTGATCTACATGGTGATGACGCTTGGCGCCTTCGCGGCAATCCTCGCCATGCGGCGCGGTGGCCAGATGATCGAGGAGATCGACTCGCTCGCCGGTCTGGCACGCACGAAGCCGGCGATGGCTTTTCTGCTCGGCACGATCCTCTTCTCGCTTGCCGGCATTCCGCCGCTCGCCGGCTTCTTCGCGAAGTACGACGTCTTCCTGGCCGCGGTTCAGTCGGGGCTCTACTGGCTTGCCGTCATCGGCGTGGTGACGAGCGTCGTCGGCGCCTACTACTATCTGCGCATCGTCAAGGTCATGTATTTCGACGAGCCGCAGGGAGATTTCGAGGCACTGCCCCCTGAGCTTGGAACCGTGCTCGGCATCTCCGGGGCTCTGATGCTGGTGTTCCTGGTGATCGCCGGGCCGCTCGTCAACGCGGCCGGCGCCGCAGCGCACAGCCTCTTCTAGCGAATGACCTTCGCTCTCGGCCACAAAGCGCGGGGCGCCGGCTATCGTGTCGCGTCCTTCGATACGGTCGGATCGACGAGCACGGAGGCGCTCGCCTGGGCGAAGCTTGGCGACCCTGGGAGGCTTTGGATCGCCGCCCGATCCCAGACGCAGGGCTATGGGAGGCGCGGGCGAGGCTGGCAGTCGCCCGAGGGCAATCTCGCGGCAAGCCTGCTTATGCTTGAGTCCGACCTTGGCTCGGTCGCCGCGACGCTCGGCTTTGTGGCCGGTCTTGCGCTCGATACCGCCATCCGGTCCGTGGCTCGCATTGCGAAGGCGGAAGACCGCGGCGGGTTGAGGCTCAAGTGGCCCAACGATCTCCTTTGCGACGGAGCGAAGGTCGCGGGCATTCTGCTTGAGGCCGTGCCGCTCGTCGGCTCGCCGAACTGCGTGGTCGTCGGTGTCGGCGTCAACGTGCGCGAAACGCCAACCGGCGTGCCGTATCCCGTAACGTCGCTCGCCGCCTGCGGTATCGAGACGACGCCGAGGGCGCTCTTTGAAGCGCTTGCCGAATTGTGGGTCGACCTTGCTAGTCTCTGGCAAGGCGGTCGCGGCTTTACGACCATCCGCGACCGCTGGCTCGCTCACGCGGCAGGAATTGGCGGGCCGATTTCGGTGAAGCTCGGCGAGGAGACCGTCTCCGGCACCTTCGAGACCATTGATCAGCAGGGGCGGCTCATCGTGCGCGGCGGCGATGGGACGGCGCATCCAATCAGCGCCGGCGACGTACACTTCGGCAACGCGGCTACGGTGGCATGACGATGGCTGCGGACGAGCTTGTATTCGTGCCGCTCGGCGGCGTTGGCGAGATCGGCATGAACCTCGCGCTCTATGGCTATGGCCGCGGGCGTGGGCGGAAATGGCTGGCGGTCGACATGGGAGTCGCATTCGGCCACGAGGAGGTGCTGCCGGGCGTCGATGCCGTGCTTCCGGACATCTCCTTCCTCCTGGAGCGCAAGGACGATCTCGTCGGGATCGCGATCACGCATGCGCACGAGGACCATTACGGCGCACTCTTCGACTTCTGGCCGAAGCTTAACGTGCCGGTCTTCATGTCACCCTTCGCGGCCGCGTTGCTGGAGGCAAAGAGGGCAGGCGAAGCGAATGCGCCGAAGATCGCGGTGAAGGTCGTGCAGCAGGGCGACAGGATCTCCGCGGGGCCGTTCGAGGTCGAGTTCGTCCCGGTTTCGCATTCGATTCCCGAGCCCAACGCGCTTGCCATCCGTACGCCGGTCGGGACCGTGTTCCATACGGGCGACTGGAAGCTCGACCCGGCGCCCGGCGTCGGCCGCGCCACCGACAACGACCGTATCGCCGCGATCGGCGAGGACGGCGTGCTCGCGCTCATCGCCGACTCCACCAACGCCATCCGCGACGGCATCAGCCCGAGCGAAGGCGAAGTCGCGCGTGTGCTCGAGCGGCTCATCGCGGAGGCGCCGCATCGCGTGGCCGTCACCACCTTCGCGTCGAACGTCGGCCGCATCCGCGCCGTTGCCGAAGCTGCACACCGTGCCGGCCGCGAAGTCGTGGTCGTCGGGCGCGCCATCCGCCGCGCTTCGGATGTCGCGCGTGCGCTCGGCTATCTCGACGGGCTGCCGGAGTTCCTCGACCAGGATGTCTATGCGAACTTGCCGCGGAACAAGGTATTGGCGCTGATGACGGGGAGCCAGGGCGAGCCGCGGGCGGCCCTGGCGAAGGTCGCCGCCAAGGATCACCGCGCGATGTCGCTCGCGCCGGGCGACCGTGTGATCTTCTCCTCGCGCACCATCCCCGGCAACGAGCGCGCGGTGAACACGATCATCAACGCGCTCGTCGACTTCGGCGCCGAGGTCATCACCGACCGCGATGCGCTGGTGCACACCTCCGGCCATCCGCGGCGCGACGAGCTCCGCCAGCTCTACGACTGGATCAAGCCGCGCATCCTCGTGCCGGTCCACGGGGAGGCGCTGCATCTCCATGAGCAGGCGAAACTTGGGCGCGCAGTCGGCATCCCCGAAGTGATCGAAGTCCGGAACGGCCAGATGATCCGGCTTGCGCCGGAGCCCGCCGGGCGCGTCGACAGCATCAAGCATGGCCGCCTCTACCGCGACGGCAGGCTCCTTGTGTCGCACGAGGCGAGCGGCGTGCAGGATCGTAAGCGGCTGAGCTTCGGCGGTGTCGTCAGCGTCGCGATCGTCTTGTCCGATAATGGCGATGTGCTTGAGGATCCGGCGGTTGCAGTGCTCGGGCTACCCGAGGCGGACGCTGGAGGCGAGCTTCTTCGAACGATCGCCGAGGAGGCCGTCGACGACGCGCTCGACGGATTGCCGCGTGCGAAGCGACGCGCTGCGGACGCCGTACGCGATGCGGTGCGGCGCACGGTCAGGAGCGAAATCGAGACGGCATGGGGGAAGCGACCGCAAACGATCGTCCACGTCACCTATGTGAGCGACTGATGCTTGGCCGGCTTAATCACGTCGCGATCGCTGTGCCCGATCTCACGGCCGCGGCGCGGCTCTACAAGGAGACACTCGGAGCGAGCGTCTCGGCGCCGCAAAGATTGTCCGAGCACGGCGTCAATGTCGTCTTTGTCGATCTGCCCAATACCCGGATCGAGCTGCTGGAGCCGCTCGACGATGCTTCTCCGATCGCCAAGTTTCTCGAGCGGCATCCTGATGGCGGGATGCATCACCTCTGCTACGAGGTCGACGACGTGCGCGCCGCGGCGAAGCGATTGGCGGGCGAGGGTGCACGTGCTCTCGGCGACGGCGAGCCCAAGATCGGCGCGCACGGGAAGCCTGTGATCTTCCTCAGCCCGAAGGATTTCTGCGGTACGCTGATCGAGCTGGAGGAGGCGGGGTAGTGGGCGTCTTCCCGTCCATCGCGGTCTTCTTTGTCATCTGGTGGCTGTGCCTGTTCATGGTGCTGCCGTTCGGCGTGCGGAGTCAGCACGAGGAGAACGACGTTAAGCTAGGCACCGATGCCGGCGCTCCGCATCGCCCGCGGATGGTGGTGAAGGCGCTCGCGACGACGGTGCTCGCCGCGGTCATCTTTTCCGGCTTCTACCTCTACTTCAACGTGTATGGGCTGACCTTGGAAGACCTCGCGCGCTAAAGTCGCGCGCCGCCTAAAGCTGAGGCCGAAAAGAAGCTGAAAAGAAAAAGAGCAAGGCATAGCCTTGCTCTAGACATTCGCGATTAGCCGCTCATCACACAAGCGCTGAACGCGCCGCCTGACGAAGTCCTCCCAAGACTTGGACCGCGAGTATTCGGTGTCAAGGCACCTTCTTAGATGACGGATCATAGCCGATCGGAATCGGCCTGTCACTACCCTTCCGGGGCGCTGCCGAAAAATTTGGCGGGATGCTCGAATTTGGCGCAACCATCAGGTCGCAACCACGCGGGGTCGGGGTCCCGTCTTGCCAAGCCAGGGCCGAATGGATCATGTCCCCCCAAAGCCCCGACGATTCATGGCCCCATGCTGCTTTCCCACTATTTCTTGCCCATCCTGAAAGAGACGCCGAAAGAAGCGGAGATCGTGTCGCATCGGCTGATGCTGCGCGCCGGTATGCTCAGACAGCAGGCAGCGGGCATTTATTCCTGGCTGCCGCTCGGGTTCCGGGTTTTGAAGAAAATCGAGCAGATCGTGCGGGAGGAGCAAGACCGCGCCGGCGCTCTCGAAGTCCTTATGCCGACTGTGCAATCTGCCGATCTTTGGCGGGAAAGCGGCCGCTACGAAGACTACGGCAGGGAGATGCTCAGGATCGTCGACCGGCACGAACGCGACATGCTCTACGGGCCGACGAACGAGGAGGTCATCACCGATATCTTCCGCACCTTCGTGCGCTCGTATCGCGATCTGCCGCTGAACCTTTATCATATCCAGTGGAAGTTCCGCGATGAGGTGCGGCCTCGATTCGGCGTCATGCGCGGGCGCGAGTTCCTGATGAAGGACGCCTATTCCTTCGACCTCGATTTCGAAGGCGCGAAGGCGGCGTACAACCGGATGTTCGTCGCCTATCTGCGTACCTTCGCGCGGCTCGGCCTGAAGGCGATTCCGATGCGCGCGGAGTCCGGTCCGATCGGCGGCGACCTCAGCCACGAGTTTGTCATCCTCGCCGACACCGGCGAGAGCGCCGTCTATTGCGACCGCGAGCTGCTCGATCTCGAGGTGCCGGGCGAGGACACCGACTTCCGCGCCGACCTTTCGCCGATCGTCGATCGCTGGACGGCATCCTACGCGGCGACCGACGACATGCATGACGAGGCGGCCTTCGCCGTGTTGCCGGAAGCGCGGCGCGTCAGCGCACGCGGCATCGAGGTTGGCCACATCTTCTATTTCGGCACCAAATACTCGGAGCCGATGCGCGCGCATGTCGCCGGCCCCGACGGAGCCGAGCATCCGGTGCACATGGGCTCCTACGGCGTCGGCGTCTCGCGGCTCGTCGCCGCGATCATCGAGGCGAGCCACGACGACGACGGAATCATCTGGCCGGACAGCGTCGCGCCTTTTGCGGTCGGGCTCATCAACCTGAAGCCCGGCGACGCTCTCACCGACGAAGTCTGTGGTGGGCTCATGTCGCGGCTCGAAGCGGCGGGCATTTCGGTGCTATATGACGATATCGATCAGCGGGCGGGCGCGAAGTTCGCCTCCATGGATTTGATCGGGCTCCCGTGGCAGCTCATCGTGGGACCGCGCGGAGCAAAGAGCGGCGAGGTTGAGATCAAGCGGCGGGCGACGGGCGAACGCGCGACGCTTACGATTGACGCAGCGGTGATTCGTCTGACGACAGAAATCACCGGGGAGAGCTGACATGGCGGATGCCGCGGTCGGCAATGTGAAGGCGACGCGGCCTTTCACGGCGTTCGAATGGATGCTTGCGCTGCGCTACCTGCGGCCGCGCCGCAAGGAAGCGTTCATCTCCGTCATCGCCGGGCTTCTCGCTTCCTCGGAATCATGCTCGGCGTCGCGACGCTCGTCGTCGTGATGGCGGTGATGAACGGCTTCCGCGCCGAGCTCCTCGACAAGATCCTCGGGATCAACGGCCACGTCATCGTGCAGCCGATCGAGAGCGATCTCACCGACTACGACGAGGTCTCGAAGCGCATTCGCGACAGTGCCAGGCGTCAAGGCGGCGATGCCGATCATCGAGGGGCAGGCGCTCGCCTCCGGGCCGAGCACCGGAAGCTCCGGCGTGCTGGTCCGCGGCATTCGCGGCCCCGACCTCCTCGGCATGGAGAAGATCTCCGGCAGCGTGGAGGACAGCGGCGGCCTCATCGACTTCGACAATTCGGGCGGCATCGCGATCGGAACCGGCCTCGCATCGATCGCTCGGCGTCAATGTCGGCGACAAGGTCACGCTGATCAGCCCGCGCGGCGCGATCACGCCGCTCGGCACGTCGCCGCGCGATCAAATCCTATCCGGTCGTCGCCATCTTCCAGATCGGCATGTCGGAATACGATTCGACCTACGTCTTCATGCCGCTTTCCGAGGCGCAGCTCTATTTCAACTCGCCGGACGCGGCGCAGGCGATCGAGGTCTATCTGAACGACCCCGACCAGGTCAGCGCGATGCGCGCGACTGTCGAGAAGGCCGCCGGCCGGCCGGTCTTCACGACCGACTGGCGCATGCGCAACGTCACCTTCTTCAGCGCGCTGCAGGTCGAGCGGAACGTGATGTTCACTGATCCTGCGCTGATCGTGCTCGTCGCCGCGCTCAACATCATCTCCGGCCTCATCATGCTGGTGAAGGACAAGGGCCGCGACATCGCCATCCTGCGGACGATGGGCGCGACGAAGGGCGCGATCCTGCGCGTCTTCTTCATCACCGGGGCGTCGATCGGCACGGTCGGCACGCTCGCCGGGCTCGCCATCGGCACGCTCATCTGCCTCAACATCGAGTCGCTGCGCGATAGCCTCGTGACCTGGCTCACGCGCACGGAGGTCTTCTCGCCCGAGCTCTATTTCCTTTCCACTCTTCCCGCCGAGATGGACCCGGCCGAGACGACCGCGATCGCGCTGATGGCGCTTGGCCTTTCCTATCTCGCCACGATCTTCCCGGCATGGCGGGCGGCGAGGCTCGATCCGGTCGAGGCGCTGCGCTACGAATGAGCGAAGAGAGCACGCCACGGTCGTCGCAACCGAGACCTCGCCGCTGCCGGCGGCGGGCGTGCTCAAAGGCGCCGCGCGGAAAAGCGCTCTCTCGCTCGAAGGCGTGGCGCGTGCCTACGGGAAGGGCTCGGGCCAGCTCCAGATACTGAAGGACGCGAACCTTTCCGTCGCCGTCGGCGAGATGGTGGCGCTCGTTGCGCCGTCGGGCGCCGGCAAGTCGACACTTCTTCACATCGCCGGCCTGCTCGAGCATCCCGATTCCGGCGAGGTGATGATCTGCGGCGAGGCCGCGTCGCGGGCGAGCGACGACGAGCGCACGGCCCTCCGGCGCCGGCAGATCGGCTTCGTCTACCAGTTCCATCATCTGCTCCCGGAGTTCTCGGCGCTGGAGAACCTCGTGCTGCCGCAGATGATCGCCGGGTTGCGCCGACGCGAGGCGGAGAGGCGCGGCGCGCGACCTTCTCGCCTATCTTCGCATCGAGAAACGCGCGACGCATCGGCCGGCGGAGCTTTCCGGCGGCGAGCAGCAGCGCGTCGCGATCGCGCGCGCGGTGATCAACGCGCCGCGGCTGCTCCTCGCCGACGAGCCGACGGGCAACCTCGATCCGCACACCGCCGGCCACGTCTTCGCGTCGCTCAAGGAGCTGGTGCGCGAATCCGGCCTTGCGGCGCTGATCGCGACGCATAACTACGCGCTCGCGGCGGAGATGGACCGCACGGTCACCATCAGGGACGGCGCAATCGTGCCCGCTGAGGCCACGTCTCTTTAACGGCGATGGCCCGGCGAGGGTTGATGATCTCGCCATATGTCCTACCTTCATAGGAAGCGGCAGGCCGATTTGACCTCGATTTCTTGACCACCTTGCAGTGGGAGGCCCCGCGGCGCGGAACGCGCATGGGCTTGCGAAGCCCCCAATCGACCCACCCAAGGAGCAAGACATGAAACTGAATACCGCACTTGTCCAACGCACGCTCGACGAGTTCGACGCGCAGGCAATTCCCGATAACCATCCGGCTGTGCCGCAGCTCAACAAGGTCTTCGGCGAGCACACCTTCTTTCTGAACGGCAGCGGGCTCCACGTGGTCGAGCCGGTCGAGCCCACGCAGGCCGAACCTGAGGCAGGGAAGGTGATCAAGCTCGCGGCCTGGGCCGATGCGAATCGGAGCAGCCTCGCGCCGCACGAGCCGCAGCCAACCGACGTGGTGATTCCGTTCAAACCCGACGGCGGCTCGGCCTCCTGAGTCCAGTTGCGACCCGGCGACAGCGGCGGCCGCTTCGGGACCCTGAGGTGAGCGCGGCTGCCGCCGGGGATAATCGCGGCTCATCCCTGGACGAAGACGGGTCGCCGGGTTCAAGAGAACGACGTGGCAGAGCACTCCCGGCTTCATCCATCTCAACTGCCATTCGGCTTATTCGCTGCTTGAGGGCGCGCTGCCGCTTGCCACGCTCGTGAAGCTCGCGGCGGAAGACGGCATGCCGGCGGTCGGCGTTACCGATACGGCAAATCTCTTCGGCGCGCTGGAATTCTCCGAGAAGGCGGCGCAGGCTGGCATCCAGCCGATCGTCGGCTGCAAGCTGCCGATCCGCTTCGAGCCGGAAGCAGATCTCGAGACACGCCGGCCGGGACCGCATCGCAAGTCGCGCCACGTCGCGCCGCTTTTCCTGCTCGCCGCGACGGACGACGGCTATCGCGGGCTGATCCGAGCTCGTCACGGGCTACTACCTCGGCGAAGCGGGCCGGGCCGAGCCGATCCCGCTCGATGCGCTGGCCGACGACCTCCGCGGGACTGATTGCGCTGACCGGCGGGCACGACGGGCCGCTCTATTCGATCCTCGCCGAGGACGAGACGGCGCTGGCGGAGACGCGGCTTCGAGGCTCTGAGAGCGCGTCTTCGGCGACCGGCTCTACGTGGCGCTTGAACGGCATGGGCTCGACATCGAGCGGCAGGCGGAGGCCGCGGTCGTCGATCTCGCCTACAAGCTCGACCTGCCGCTCGTCGCGACCAACGAGCCCTTCTTCCCGCGCTCCGACGACTACGAGGCGCACGACGCGCTGCTCTCCATCGCGGAGGGGCGGCTCCTTTCCAGCGACGACCGCCGCCGACTGACGCCGGAGCATCATTTTGCCAGCCGCGCGGAGATGATCGCGCGCTTCAACGATGTGCCCGAGGCGTTGGAGAACACCGTCGAGATCGCGCGCCGCTGCCACACCCGGCCGCACGTCGTCGCAGCCGATCCTGCCGCGCTTCGCCGTCGACCGCCGCCGATGCGGAGACCGCCGAGCGTGAAGAGGAGGCGGAGCTTCGCCGGCAGGCGGAGGAGGGGCTCACGCGCCGCCTCGCCGCGCACGGGACGGCGGAGGGCTTCGAAGAAGAGGACTACCGCGAGCGTCTAGAGTTCGAGCTCGGCGTCATCGCGACGATGAAGTATCCGGGCTACTTCCTGATCGTCTCCGACTTCATCAAATGGGCGAAGGCGCGCGGCATTCCGGTCGGGCCGGGGCGCGGCTCGGGCGCCGGCTCGGTCGTCGCCTGGGCGCTGACGATCACCGACCTCGATCCGCTTCGCTTCGGGCTCCTCTTCGAGCGCTTCCTCAATCCCGACCGCGTGTCGATGCCGGACTTCGACATCGACTTCTGCCAGGAGCGGCGCGACGAGGTGATCGCCTACGTCGCAGGAGCGCTACGGCGGCGACCGCGTTGCGCAGATCATCACCTTCGGAACGCTGCAGGCGCGCGCGGCGCTGCGCGACGTCGGGCGCGTGCTCGAAATGCCCTACGGGCAGGTCGACCGGCTCTGCAAGCTGGTGCCCGCCGACCCGGCCAATCCCGGTCACGCTCGAAAAGGCCATCGAGGGCGAGCCGCGCTTCGAGGAGGCGCGCAAGCAGGAGCCGGTCGTCGATCGCCTTCTGACGATCGCCATGAAGCTCGAAGGGCTCTACCGCCACGCCTCGACGCACGCCGCCGGCATCGTGATCGGCGACCGGCCGCTCCAGGAGCTGGTGCCGCTCTACCGCGATCCGCGCTCGCCGCTCCCTGTCACCCAGTTCAACATGAAGTGGGTCGAGCAGGCTGGGCTGGTGAAGTTCGACTTCCTCGGCCTGAAGACGCTGACGGTGCTCGAGCACGCCGTGAAGCTGCTCCACCGCCGCGAACATCGACTTGGACCTGATGTCGATACCCTTCGACGATCCGCCGACTTTCGCCATGCTGGCGCGCGGCGAGACGGTCGGCGTGTTCCAGGTGGAAGGGCAGGGCATGCGACGCGCGCTGGTCGGCATGAAGGCCGACCGGCTGGAGGACCTCGTCGCGCTCGTCGCGCTCTATCGCCCCGGCCCGATGGACAACATCCCGCTCTACAATCGCCGCAAGCACGGCGAGGAGCATGTCGACTACCTCCACCCGCTGCTCGAGCCGATCCTGAAGGAGACCTACGGCGTCATCATCTACCAGGAGCAGGTGATGCAGATCGCGCAGGCGCTCTCCGGCTATACGCTCGGGGAAGCCGATCTGCTGCGCCGCGCCATGGGCAAGAAGATCAAGGCGGAGATGGATGCGCAGCGCGAGCGCTTCGTCGACGGCGCGGTGGAGCGCGGCGTCAAATATGCCGACGCGGTCATGATCTTCGATCTCGTGGCGAAGTTCGCGAGCTACGGCTTCAACAAGTCGCACGCCGCCGCCTACGGGCTCATCGCCTATCAGACCGCGTATCTGAAGGCCAACTATCCGGTGGAGTTCCTGGCGGCGTCGATGACGCTCGACATGAACAACACCGACAAGCTCAACGAATTCCGTCTCGAAGCTCGGCGTCTCGGCATCGAGGTCGTTGCGCCGGACGTGAACCGCTCCGGTGTCAGCTTCGAGGTGGCGCAAGGCAAGATCGTCTACGCGCTCGCCGCGCTGAAGGGCGTTGGCGCGCATGCGGTCGAGCATCTCGTGAAGGTGCGCGGCGACCGCCCGTTCGCCGATCTTGCGGATTTCTCCTCGCGCATCGATCCGCAGATCCTGAACCGGAAGGCGCTCGAATGCCTGGCGCAGGCAGGCGCATTCGACAGCCTCGACCCCGATCGCGCCAAAGTGTTCGAAAATGTCGGGCGCGTGCTCGCCGCGGCGCAGGAGCGGACGGAGCGTGCTGCGAGCGGCAATTTCGATCTCTTCGGCGGATCGGGCGAGCCGACACGGCTTTTCTTCGTCGCCGCCGATCCGTGGGCGCCGTCGGAGCGGCTGCAGCGCGAGTTCACAGCGATCGGCACCTATCTCAGCGCGCATCCGATCGACGACTACGCGACGCTCGCAGAGGCGCATGGCGGACTGACCTGGAAGGCGTTCTTCGAGCGGCTCCGCTCAAACCGTCAGTTCACGGCGAAAATTGCGGCGACGGTGGTCAGCCGTCAGGAGCGGCGCACACGAACCGGCGGACGCATCGGCATCGTCATGTTCTCCGACCCGACGTCGCAGTTCGAGGCGACCGTCTATCAGGAGCGCCTTGCCGACTGGCGCGACCTGCTGGAGCCCGGCCATTCGCTTTTCGTGCAGATCGGCGGCGAGTTCGATCCGGAGACGGAGGAAGTGCGCGCCCGCATTCAGGCGCTTGAGCCGCTCGAGGCGCTCGCCGCAAAGAAGTCGCGGGCGATCCGCGTCTTCCTCGACGCACCCGAGCCCGATCGAGCGGCTCGCGAGCCGGCTCGCGGAGGGCGAGGGGACCGTCTCCGTCGTCGTCATGCTTGCCGGCCGCGAGGTGGAGCTGAAGCTCCCCGGCCAATACCGCGTCACCCCGCAGATTGCGGGCGCGATCAAGGCTGTGCCCGGCGTGGTGCACGTGGAGATGGCTGACGCAGAAAAACCGCTGCGACGCGACTATGAAACTAGTATATTAGATAATTGGCCAGGTCGGGACCCAGCCCGGCCGGCGAGGAATGCAACGGGAGGATACGCAGTGAAATCAATCTCATTCCGTCTTGCGTCAACCGCCGGCGCCGTCGCTTTCGCCGCCTTCACGTGGGCGGCTCCGGCGCTGAGCCTCGAGATCAAGACCAGCGACGTTCACGGTGAGGGCTACCCGACGACCGAAGCCATCGCCTACATGGGCGACCTGCTGTCGAAGTGGACTGCTGGCCGTATAACAGTGAACCTTTTCCCGAGCATGCAGCTCGGCGGCGAAAAGGAAGCCCTCGAACAGGTTCAGCTCGGCGCGCTTGAGATGACGCGCGTGTCGGTCGGCGTCGTCGGCCCGATCGTCGACGATTTCAACGTCTTCAACTTGCCTTACGTCTTCCGGAACCTCGACCAGCAGCACATCGTGGTCGACGGCGAAATCGGCACCGGGCTCCTGAACAAGCTCGAGCCGGCGGGTCTCATCGGCCTCGGCTACATGGATGCCGGATCGCGCTCCTTCTACGTGAAGGGCCACGCGATCGAGAAGCCGGGAGATCTTTCCGGGATGAAGATCCGGGTCATGCAGAATCCGATGTTCGTCGACATGGTCAACGCCATGGGCGGCAACGGCGTGCAGATCGCTTACAACGAGCTCTACACGTCGCTGCAGACCGGCGTCGTCGACGGAGCGGAGAACAACCCGCCGTCCTACGATGAGGGCAAGCACTACGAGGTCGCCGGGTTCTATACGCTCGACGAGCATCTGATGGTGCCGGAAATCTTCGTCTTCTCGAAGAAGGTGTGGGACACGCTGTCTGTCACCGACCAGCAGCTCATCCGCAAGGCCTCGGCGCTGTGCGTCCTCAAGGAGCGTGAGCTGTGGGCGGCGAAGGAGCAGAAGGCGCTCGACGATCTGAAGGCCGCGGGTGTCACGATCATCTCCGATGTCGACAAGACGCCGTTTATCGAAGCGACGCAGCCGGTCCGCGACAAATACGGCGCGAAATATGCTGATCTGCTGAAGGCGATCAACGCCGTCCAATAGGCGGCTCTTCACGGACGCGACCGCCATTGCCCGGGTGCCGGCCTAGCGCCGGCATCCGGTCAGCCAGCGCCGCGTCCGCTTCAGCTTGGGGGATTTTCCGCATGCGGCCGATCTACGTGCGCGTCATGGATGTGCTCTACGTCCTGTGCTTGGTGATCCCGATCGTGTCGATGGTCAGCATGACGATCCTGATCTTCGTCGGCGTGATCATGCGCTATATCTTCTACATGGGCGCGGCATTTGCCGAGCCGGCGTCGATCTTCTTCTCCGTGCAGCTGACACTCTACGGCGCGGCAGCGTGCTACCGGGCGAAGTCGCACCTCCGGATCCTATTCTTCACGGGCCTGCTTCCCGAGCTCGGACAGCGGGTCGCGTCCGCTATCGTCACGCTGCTGATGGCGACGATCGCCGTGGCGATGATCTACTATGGCGCCGACCTGGTGCAGACGACCTGGTTCCAGGCCTATCCGGAGTTCACCTATATCCGCGTCGGCGCGGTCTACTCGGCGATTCCGGGCGGCGGTTTCATCCTGCTCCTCTTCATCATCGAGTTGGTGCTCTATCCGAACGTCATGGCCGCGGATGAAGAGGCAGAAGTGCGGCTGGCGCTGGCGCATGCCGAAGAAGAGGCGCGCAAGCTCGGCTACTAAAGGGGGGCGTTGTTTCAATGGGGGGGCCGTTCGCGCCGCTTGTTCTGCTCGGCAGCTTCTTCGCGCTGCTGATCCTTGGCATGCCTGTCGCCTTCGCGCTCGGCGTCGCGGCGCTGGTCGGCGCGCTCTATGCGCACCTGCCGCTTGCGGCGGTGCTTTTGAAGGTCTCCGACAGCGTCGATGACTTCGCGCTTCTTGCGATCCCGTTCTTCGTGCTCGCCGGAGCGCTGATGTCCGAAGGCGGCATGGCGCGGCGGCTCGTCGCCTTCGCCAACGTCTTCGTCGGCTTCATGCGCGGCGGGCTCGCCATGGTCAACGTGCTCGCCTCGATGTTCTTCGGCGGCGTGTCCGGCTCCGCAGTCGCCGACACTTCGTCCATCGGCTCGATCATGATCCCGATGATGAAGAAGCAGGGCTACGACGACCATTTCGCCGTCAACCTGACGATCACCGGCGCGACGCAGGGCATCGTCATTCCGCCGAGCCACAACGCGATCATCTATTCCTACGCCGCCGGCGGCGCCGTCTCGGTCGCTCAGCTCTTCCTGGCCGGGGTCATCCCCGGCATCATGGTCGGACTCTCGCTGATGGTCCTGTCGTACATCATCGCGACCCAGCGTGGGTATCAGCGCGGCCATTTCGTTCCGTTACGCGAGGCGCTTCGCATCACCTGGGAGGCGCTCGCCGGCCTCGCCACCGTGGTCATCATCGTCGGCGGCATCCTCGGCGGTGTTTTCACGCCGACGGAGTTGGCGGCCGTCGCGGCAGTATGGGCGTTCTTCGTCACCATGTTCATCTATCGCGATCTGAAATGGCGCGACCTGCCGCGCGTCCTGGTCGGCGCCGTGAAGACCATCGCCATGGTGATGATCGTCATCGGGTTTGCGGGCAGCTTCGGCTACATGATGACTCTGATGCAGATACCGGCGAAGGCGACGCATCTGCTGCTTCAGATCTCCGACAACAGATACGTCGTCCTGGCAATGATCAACGTGCTGCTCCTGATCCTCGGCACGTTCATGGACATGGCACCGCTGCTTCTGATCTGCACGCCGATCATGCTCCCGGTGGTGACAGCCATCGGCGTAAATCCAGTCCACTTCGGCATCATCATGATGCTCAATCTTTCGATCGGGTTGGTGACGCCTCCGGTCGGCACAGTGCTCTTCGTCGGCTGCGCCATCGGGAAGATACCCATCGAGAAGGCGACGCGGCATCTGTGGCCGTTCTGGCTCGCCATGCTCACGGTCTTGATGCTGGTGACCTACTTCCCATTCTTTGCGATGTGGATCCCAAGCCTGAAGTACTGAGGCGCGACTGCGGACTCAGTCTGCGGAAGCCGATCCGAGCCCCCGTCCTTCGGTAATCGGGCCGCCCGTCGCGAAGTCAAAGGAAACCACCTTCGAGCGGTCGGGCGTCGTCTCACACCGGAACGACAGCCGATACCAATTGCCTTCGCTCAGAAAGGCAGCGCCCTCGGCGATCATGACGTTGCCGGTCACCTTGGCGTCCGCCGTAGCGTAGGCGACGGCGCGCTGCGGCTTGAATTGAAGCTGGCCGCGCGCGATTTGCTCCATCGCCTCAACGTCGCATAGCTGCTCGAAGCGCGCACCGATGGCGAGCGTCGCCAGGCTTTCCCGTTCACTCCTGTTCAGCGCCGTGTCCGAGAAGAGCCTCTTCGCGTGGGCTAGAGCGAGCGGCGGTTCTGCCGCAGGGACGGGCTTCGGCGCAGGGCTTGGAGGTGGCGGGGCAGGGCTTGGCGGCGCCGGCTCCTCCCGCGACAGTCGTGGTTTCGTCAAAGCGTCGATCTCTTCTTCCGAGAGGAGTTCGACGGACAGGCTCTCCACGGGAGGCGGCTCAACGAGAACAGGCCGCGGAAGCAGAAGGAGGACCGCGGCAAGAAGAGCGACGTGGAGGGCGGCGGAGATCGCGAACGCGCGAGTCCTGCCCTCCCAGGGCGCCGTAACCGGCGGAGGGCGCAGAATTTCCGCTGCGGCGGGCGCTTGGACCGGACGTGTTCGCGGTTGCAAAAGGCCCGCCTCTCCCCTATATCCCGCGCCATCTCACACGCGGGCATGAAGCTCTAATCCGGCTTTCCGGTGGCATCTGCCTTTTGGCCGACGCCATTAGCCCGCGGCGGAAAAAACCGGAGAATTCTATGGCGCTACCCGATTTTTCGATGCGCCAGCTGCTTGAGGCTGGCGTGCATTTCGGTCACCAGACACACCGCTGGAACCCGAAGATGGGCCCCTACATCTATGGAGCCCGCAACAACATCCACATCATCGACCTCGCGCAGACCGTGCCGATGCTCTATCGCGCGCTGCAGCAGGTGAGCGAGACGGTCGCGAAGGGCGGCCGCATCCTTTTCGTCGGCACCAAGCGGCAGGCCTCCGAGGCCGTCGCCGAGGCTGCGCGGCGCTCAGCGCAGTACGACGTCAACTCGCGCTGGCTGGGCGGTACGCTTACCAACTGGAAGACGATCTCGAAGTCCATCGATCGGCTTCGCACGCTCGACGAGATGCTCGACGAGGGCGCGCAGGGCCTGACCAAGAAGGAGCGGCTCTCGCTCACGCGTGAGCGCGACAAGCTCGTGCGGGCGCTCGGCGGCATCAAGGACATGGGCGGCGTGCCCGACCTCCTCTTCGTCATCGACACGAATAAGGAGTTGATCGCGATCGCCGAGGCGCGGCGGCTCGGCATTCCGATCGCTGCGGTCGTCGACAGCAACAGCGATCCCGACGGCATCACCTTCCCCGTCCCCGGCAACGACGATGCCGGGCGCGCCGTGGCGCTCTACTGCGACCTCGTGGCGCGCGCCGCGATCGACGGCATCTCGCGCGGCCAAGGCGAGAAGGGCATCGATGTCGGTGAATCCGAGGAGGGCCTGCCGGAGCCGGCGCTTGCCGGCGAGGCGATGGGCGCCGAGGAAGCATCGGGCAAGGCATCCGGCTCGGAGCTTGAAGCCGCGTCCTGACGCGGATTTCTCCCGAGCCTTCAAGAAGATCGAAAGGAAGGACCGATGTCCATCACTGCGCAGATGGTGAAAGAGCTGCGTGAAAAAACCGGCGTCGGCATGATGGATTGCAAGGCCGCGCTGAACGAGACCAGCGGCGACATGGAAGCCGCAGTCGACTGGCTGAGGACGAAGGGCCTTGCCAAGGCTGCGAAGAAGGCCGGCCGCGTCGCAGCGGAAGGCCTGATCGGCGTTGCCGGCACCGGGAACCGGGCAGCCATCGTGGAGCTCAACTCGGAGACCGACTTCGTGTCGCGGAACGATCAGTTCCAGGCGCTCGTCAAGGCAGTCGCAGAGGCTGCGCTTGCGACCGACGGCAAGCTGGAGTCGGTGCTGAAGGCGCCGCTCAAGGGCGGCTCGACGGTCGAGAGCGCCATCACCGATGCGGTCGCCACGATCGGCGAGAACATGACGCTTCGCCGCACGGCTGTCGTGACTGTCGATAAGGGCGTCGTCGCGAGCTACGTCCACGCCGCGATCTCACCGGGCCTCGGCAAGATCGGCGTGCTCGTCGGCATGAAGTCCGACGGCGACGCCGGCAAGCTTGCGGCGCTCGGCCGGCAGGTGGCGATGCATGTCGCCGCCGCCGCGCCGCTTGCGGTCGATGCCGATCGTCTCGACCCGGAGACGGTTCAGCGCGAGCGCGCGATCTTCGCGGAGCAGGCGCGTGAGTTCGGCAAGCCGGAAGCGATCATCGAGAAGATGGTCGAAGGCCGGCTGCGCAAATTTTACGAAGAGGCGACGCTCACGAAGCAAGCCTTCGTGATGGACTCCGAGCGCACCGTGGAGACCGTCCTCAAGGACGCCGCCAAAGACGTCGGCGGGCCGGTCTCGGTGACTGACTTCGTCGCCTTCCGGCTCGGCGAGGGCATCCAGAAGGACGGCGAGGGCGAATAGACCGGCCTCGCGATGATCCGAAAGCCACAAATATCCGGGGCGCCGACGTGACTCGTCGGCGCCCTTGTCTTATGCGGTCCACGCGGTCTCGTCCGGGCCGCCAGGCGTGAGGTCGACAATGCCCCCGAGGCCGAAGCCCAAGAGGATCCTGCTCAAGCTTTCGGGCGAGGCGCTCCTCGGAAACCTTCCCTTCGGCATCGACGACAGCGCGCTCGCCCGCTTCGCGGCTGAGATCGCCAGCGTCGCGCGGAGCGGGATCGAGGTCGCGATCGTGATCGGAGGCGGCAACCTCTTCCGCGGCGTCGCGGTGTCGGCGAAGGGCGGCGACCGCGTGACCGGCGACCATATGGGCATGCTCGCCACCGTGATGAATGCCCTGGCGCTCGAAGCCGCTCTTGCGCGCGAGGGCATGGAGGCGAGGGCGCTTTCGGCAATCGAGATGCCGTCGATCTGCGAGACCTACGTGCACCGCCGCGCTGCCTGGCATATGAGCCGCAAGGTCATCATCGTGCTCGCCGGCGGCACCGGGAACCCGTTCTTCACCACCGACAGCGGCGCGGCGCTCAGGGCGCTCGAGCTCGAATGTGACGCGCTCCTCAAAGGAACGCAGGTCGACGGGGTTTATTCGGCCGACCCGCGCATCAACCCGAACGCCGTCCGTTATGACCATGTGACCTTCCAAGAGGCTATTTCTCAAGGACTTGCGGTCATGGACACGGCTGCCTTTGCCCTTGCCCGAGACAACGGACTGCCGATAATCGTCTTCAACATCCATGAGCCGGGAACCCTGGCGAGGATCGTCGCGGGAGAGCCTGTCGGCACCCTTGTTTCCGCCGGTTGATCGTCAGGAAGAAACCGAGGAGGAACAGGGATGGCAATGATGACGGAAGGGCTCGACTTCAAGGATCTGGATCGGCGCATGCATGGTGCCGTTTCCGTGTTGAAGACGGAGCTTTCCGGGCTAAGGACCGGGCGCGCCTCGCCGAATCTTCTCGACCCGGTCACCGTAAGCGCCTACGGCACGCAGATGCCCATCAACCAGGTGGCGACCGTCAACGTGCCGGAGCCCCGTATGCTTTCCGTGCAGGTGTGGGACAAGGGCCTGGTGTCGGCGGTCGACCGCGCCATCCGGGATGCCAATCTCGGCCTCAATCCAATCATGGAGGGGCAGCTCCTCCGCATCCCGATTCCGGAGCTCAATGCCGAGCGCCGTCAGGAAATGGTCAAGGTTGCCCACAAATATGCCGAACAGGCGCGCATTTCCGTCAGACATGTGCGCAAAGATGGCATGGATACGCTCAAGAAGTTCGAGAAGGACGGCCACCACAGCCTCGACGATACGCGCACGCAGTCCGATGAGCTGCAGAAGCTGACCGACAACGCGATCAAGGAAATCGACGACATGCTGGCCGCAAAAGAGCGCGAGATCGTACAGGTGTAAGCCCGCTTGCCGAACCAAGCCTCAACATCGCTTGCTGAGAGCGACGCCCCGGAGCTCCAAGCCCGCCGCGCCGAGGCAGCAGTCTTTCCGGGTGCGCTCCCCAGGCACGTCGGCATCATCATGGATGGCAACGGCCGCTGGGCGCACGCGCACGGGCTGCCACGCGGAGAGGGGCATCGCCGCGGCGTCGAGGCGCTGAGGGGAGCAGTCCGCTACGCGGTGCGCCGCGGTATCCGCTATCTCACGCTTTTCAGCTTCTCGTCGGAGAACTGGTCGCGGCCGGAAGACGAGATCCAGGGTCTCTTCAACCTCGTCCGCATCTTCATCCGCAACGACCTCGCCGAGCTTAACCGCAACGGCGTCAAAGTGCGGGTCATCGGCGCGCGCAATGCGATCCCGGAGGACATCCGCGGCCTGATCGACGAGACGGAGCGCGTTACGGGCGGCAACCGCGGCCTCCAGCTTGTCGTCGCCTTCAACTACGGCGCCCGAGACGAGATCGTGCGCGCCGCGCAGCGGCTTGCCGAGCGCGTGGCCCGTGGCGAGCTCTCGCCTTCGGATATTGATCAAGAAACGTTCGAGAGCGCGCTCGACACGGCGGGCATCCCCGACCCCGATCTCATCATCCGCACGTCCGGCGAACAGCGGGTCAGCAACTTCCTGCTCTGGCAGGCGGCCTATGCCGAGTTCATCTTCCTCCCCGTGCTCTGGCCGGAGTTTGGGGACGACGATTTCGCGCTGGCGCTCGATGAATATGCCGCGCGGGAACGGCGCTACGGAGGCGTCGTTGGCGGTTGATGGAGCGCGGGCCGCTGTCGTGACCGAGCTTCAGACGCGCGTTGCCTCCGCCGCCGTGCTGGCGCCGGTCGCCTTGGTGGCGCTGATCGCCGGGGGACTTCCCTTCGCGGCGCTCGTGGCTCTCGTCGCCGCAATCGGCCTTTGGGAGTGGACCGGCATTGCCGGCGTCAAGGAGTTGCCGTTGCGGTCTGCGGCAGCTGTGATCGCGGCCGCCGGGCTCCTGGCGCTGCAGCTTGTGGACCGGCGGTGGGCGCTCGGGCTCCTCGCAGTGCCGACGCTCCTGGCGCTCGTCGCGGGTCTTCGCTGGCGGTCGCCGCGCTGGGCGGGTCTCGGGCTTATCTATGTCGCTGTACCGTCCGTGGGACTCGTGCTGCTCCGGCAGGCAGAAGCGCCGGTCGGCTGGGCCGCAGTCCTTTTCATCCTGGTCGTGGTCTGGGCGACCGACATCGCCGCATATTTTGCCGGCCGCGGCATCGGCGGACCGAAACTCTGGCCGCGCGTCTCGCCGAAGAAGACTTGGTCCGGCGCACTCGGCGGAGCGGCTGCGGCTCTCGTCGCCGGCGGCCTCGTCGTGGCGCTTTCGGGGATCGGCAGCTTCATCACCGGGGCAGCGCTTGCCGTGCCGCTTTCGATCGCGGCGCAGGCCGGCGACCTCTTTGAGTCCGCGGTGAAGCGGAAGTTCGGCGTGAAGGATTCCGGCACCATCATCCCTGGCCACGGCGGCGTGCTCGATCGCGTGGACGGTCTTTTCGGAGCAGCCGCGCTCGCCTGGCTTCTTGCCGCGCTGGGATTGGGCGGCGGCATCCTCATGCTTCCGGGTGCGGAGGGCGGGTTGTGAGCCGCCGCATCACGCTTCTCGGCGCGACCGGCTCGATCGGAACTAGCGCCGCCGACGTCATCGAGCGGGCGAACGGCCGTTTTGAAGTTCACACCGTCACCGCGCATTCGAACGCGGCGAAGCTTGGAGCGATAGCCCGAAGGCTGCGTGCGCGCCGCGCCATCGTTGCGCAGGATACCGGGCTCAAGGCGCTTCGCGACGATCTCTTCGGGTCCGGCATCGCGGTCGCCGCCGGCCCTACGGCAATAGAGGATGCCGCGTCGGAGCAGGTGGACATCGTGCTCTCGGCGATCGTCGGCGCTGCGGGCCTCAAGGCCACCGCAGCGGCGATCCGCGCCGGGAGCGACATCGCGCTCGCCAACAAGGAGTGCCTCATCTGCGCGGGCACTGCCTTCATGGCGCTGGCACGCGAATACGGCGTGCGCGTGCTCCCGGTCGATTCAGAGCACAACGCGCTCTACCAGCTCCTCGACAAGCGCAGCCCTTCCGATATCCGCACGTATACGCTGACGGCGTCCGGCGGCCCGTTCCGCTCCTGGCCCGCGGAGCGGCTGGCCGAGGCGACGCCGCAGCAAGCGGTCGCGCATCCGACCTGGTCGATGGGCGCGAAGATCTCAGTCGACTCCGCGACGCTGATGAACAAGGGCCTCGAGCTGATCGAGGCGCACCATCTCTTCGGCTTGGCGCCGGAAGCGCTCGACGTGCTCGTCCACCCGCAGTCGGTCGTGCACGCGCTCATCACCTTCCGCGACGGCTCAATCCACGCGGAACTCGGCGCGGCCGACATGCGGCGTCCGATCGGCTACTGCCTGCACTGGCCGGAGCGGGTAGGGGAACCGGTGGCGACGCTCGATCTCGCTGCGGTCGGGCAGCTCAATTTCGAGCGTGCCGACACCGAGCGATTCCCTGCGCTTCGGCTCGCGATGGATGCCCTGAAGCGGCAATCCGGCGCCTCGACCGTGCTGAATGCCGCCAACGAGATCGCGGTCGAGGCCTTCCTCGGGGGGAGGGTCGCCTTTACCGAAATCCCCAAGATTGTCGAAATCGCCTTGACGGCAGCCGAATCCGAGGGATTGCTGGTGGAGCCGACATCCATTGAAGAGGCGCTCGATCTTGATGCGATAGCCCGGAGCATTGCGCGGGCCGATCTCAAGCGCCGATCCGCCGCCGCATGACGCTCCAAGGAGCCCAATGACTTTTATCGTCAATCTCCCAAGCGTGCTTCTCGATAACGTCCTTCCGGCGCTTGTCGTGCTGACGGCTGTCGTGTTCGTGCACGAGATGGGGCATTTCCTGGTCGCTCGCCTTTGCGGCATCCGCGTCGCGGCGTTCTCGATCGGCTTCGGGCGCGAGCTCTTCGGCTACACCGATCGCCGCGGCACGCGGTGGAAGGTCTCAGCGGTCCCGCTCGGCGGCTACGTGAAGTTCGAGGGCGACGACAACGCCGCAAGCATTCCCGACCCGGAGACGCTGGCGGCGACACCGATGTCGGAGCGCGCTGGGCTTTTCCATTTTTCGCCGCTCTGGAAGCGCTTCCTCGTCGTGGCGGCGGGGCCCGCATCGAACTTCATTCTCGCGGTGCTCGTCTTCGCCGGACTCTTCGTCCTCGTGGGCCGGCCGCACATCCTGCCGATCGCCGACACCGTGATGCCGGGTAGCGCCGCCGAGCGGGCAGGAATCGAGCCGGGAGACCGGATCGTCAGCATCGACGGCAACCACATCGAAAGCTTCATGGATCTGCAGGGCATCATCATGCTCGCCGCAGACGAGCCTCTTGAAGATCATCGTCGACCGGGACGGGCAAGACGTCACGCTGACGGCGACCCCGGAGCGCCAGGAGATGCCCGACCGCCTGGGCGGCACGCACCGAATCGGCGTCCTCGGCATCACCGGTCCCGCCGGAGAATTCCGCCGCGACGATCCGCTCACGGCGATCATCGAGGGCGGTCGCGAGACCGCCAACATCGTCGATCGCACGCTGACCTATATTGGGCGGCTCCTTCGCGGACGTGAAAGCGCCGAGCAGCTTTCCGGCCCGATTCGCATCGGGCAGGTGTCCGGCGCGGTCGTGTCTTCCGGTGGGATACCGGGCTTGATCTATCTTTCCGCCGTGCTCTCGGTGTCGATCGGGCTCTTCAATCTTTTCCCGGTGCCGATGCTCGATGGCGGGCACTTGTTCTTCTACGCGATCGAGGGGCTCAGAGGCCGTCCGCTCAGCCCACGCGTGCAAGATTTGGGCTTCCGCATCGGCTTTGCGCTCGTCATCATGCTATTCATATTTGTGACCTTCAACGACATCGCGAACATTTCCGGAATTTTCGCGAGATCATAATGACTTAGTGGACGTTGCCCAAAGGCAACGTAGCGTCAGAAAAGGGTGCGCTCGGGGGGGCGGTCCAATTGAAACAGTGTCGAATCCTTGCAATAGCTTGGGAGGGCGCGGCTGCGGGCGGTGCCTTTCGAAAGCTCTTGTGCTCAGAAAGATCAGAAAAAAGTCGCCCATGCGAGTAACACGAAGCCGGCGCAACTTTCAGGGCTTCCTGGCGACGCTGTTAATCGTCGCGGCGACGATCCTGGGCGCGACCTTCAATGCCTCCAAGGCCGAGGCGGCCGTCGTCAGCCGCATCAATGTCACCGGAAACGAGCGCGTCGATGCCGACACGATCCGCGCTTACCTCCTGATCCGCCCGGGCAAGAGTTTCACCAGCCAGGACGTCGACGAATTGCTCAAGGCGCTGTTCGAGACGGGCCTTTTTGCTGACGTGAACATCGATGTCAGGGGCTCGGTGTTGGTCGTGACTGTCGTTGAGAACGCGGTCATCAACGAGGTCGCCTTCGAGGGAAACAAGAAATTCAAGGACGACCAGCTTGCAGGCGTCGTGCAATCGGCGCCACGCGGTGTCTTCACGCGCGCCAAGGTGCAGAACGACGTTGCGCGGATTCTTGAGCTTTATCGCCGCTCGGGCCGCTTCCAGGCTTCAGTCGATCCGCAGACCATCCAGCTTTCCAACGGCCGCGTGAATCTGGTCTTCGTGATCACCGAAGGCCCGAAGACCGGGGTATCGGGGATAACCTTCATCGGCAACCAAGCATTCAGCGACGCGCGGCTCAGGAACGTCATCGCCACGCGCCAGACCGGGATCCTGAGCTTCCTCCGTCGCGGCGACAGCTACGATCCGGATCAGCTTGCCTCCGACGAGGAGAAGCTCCGCACCTACTATCTCGACCGCGGCTATGCGGACTTCCAGGTGGTTTCGTCCGTTGCCGACCTCGACCGAGAGCGGAACACATTCTTCATCGCCTTCACGGTGAACGAGGGGCCGCGCTACCGCTTCGGCGCGATCAACATCGATTCCTCCATCCCGGGCGTCGACGCCAATCTGCTCAAACGGCAGGTGATCACCGACGAAGGCGAAGTTTTCTCCAGCAACAATGTCGATAAGTCGCTTGAGAACATCACGCTCTATCTCGCCGCAAACGGCTATCCGTTCGCGCAGGCACGCCCGCGCATCGACCGTGATCCGGAGGCGCTGACGATTGGCGTCACCTACGTCGTCGACGAGGGGCCGCGCGTCTATGTCGAGCGCATCGAGATCCGTGGCAATACTCGCACGCGCGACTATGTCATCCGCCGCGAGTTCGACCTCGCCGAGGGCGACGCCTTCAACCGCGTCCTCGTTGAGCGCGCCACGCGCCGCCTGCGGCGTCTCGGCTACTTCTCCAGCGTGGAAGTCACGACCGAGCCGGGCTCGGCGGATGATCGCGTGATCATCGTGGTGACAGTGGTCGAGCAGCCGACAGGCGAACTTTCGTTCGGTGTCGGATATTCGAGCTCTGACGGCGTTGTTGGCGATGCCTCGCTCAACGAGAAGAACTTCCTCGGCCGCGGCTACAACCTTCGCGTCGCTGTCGGCGCCGGCTCCAGTACGCGGAACTACGAGGTCAGCTTCACCGACCCCTACTTCCTTGGGCGTCGGATTTCGGCGGGCGTAAACGTGTTCCGCCGTATCTACGACCAGAACAGCTTCCGCTCCTACGACTACAAGTCGACCGGCGGTGGGTTCACCTTCGGGTTCCCGATCACCGAGGACTTCACGGTTCAGACGGGATACAACATCGAACAGCAGGATATCTCGGTTAACGCAGCAGACTGCGCCAACGGGTCGGTCTCATTGGCGATCTGTCAGGCGAAGGGCCAGACGCTGGTCTCCTCCGTCTTCTATTCGCTGATCTATGACACGCTCGACAGCCGCACCGACCCGCGTGACGGCGTTTACGTCAAGGTCACGCAGGAGTTCGCGGGCGTTGGCGGCGACGTGACTTACCTGAAGACGACCGGCACCGGCGCCTACTATCGCGAGCTTCTGCCGGATCGCGACATCGTCGGCCTCCTCAAAGTCCAGGGCGGCCAGATCTTCGGGATCGGAGAGAAGGTTCGTCTGCTCGACTCCTTCTTCAAGGGTGGCGAGACAGTGCGTGGCTTCGAGAGCTCCGGCTTCGGCCCGCGCGACTCGGTGACCGGCGATGCACTCGGCGGCACCGCTTTCGTTGCCGGCACGGCCGAGATTCAGTTCCCGTTCCCGCTGCTACCCAAGGAGCTTGGGTTCAAGGGCGCGGTGTTCGCAGACGCCGGCACGCTTTTCGATACCGACGCGGTCGTCGGTCCCGGATCGACCATCCTCGACGGACCGGACATCCGCTCCTCGGTCGGCGGCTCGATTCTCTGGGCGTCTCCGCTGGGTCCGCTGCGGGCCGACTTCGCCCACGTCATCACCTCCGAAGGGTACGATAAGAAGCAGTTCTTCCGGTTCGGCGGCGGCACGCGCTTCTGATAGTGTGCGGGCCGGCCGCCCGGCCGGCTCACACGGTCGTTCCGATGCGTGACTCCCGCTTTTTCCCGTTGCCTTCGCCGCTCAGCCTTGGCGAAGTCGCCGATCTCGTGGGCGCTGAGCTGGTGCGTGGCGATCCGGCGACGAAGATTGTCGGAGCGGCGCCGCTTGACGCGGCAGGCGCGGGCGACCTGAGCTTTCTCGACAATCCGAAATATCTAGAGCGTCTGGCGAACACACGCGCCACGGCATGCCTCTGCCAGAAGCGGTATCTGGACCGCGTGCCGCCGCCGGTGGCGGTGCTCGCGACGACGGAGCCTCACCGCGCTTACAGCCGTTACGTTGCGGCTGCCTATCCGGGCGCGATGCGACCATCAGGCTTTTTCGGGAGGTCGGAGCTTCGAGGCACAATCCACCCGGACGCGCGGCTGGAGGAGGAAGTGAGGGTCGAGCCCGGCGCCGTCATCGGGGCGCACGCAGAGATCGGCCGAGGAACGGTCGTGGCGGCGGGCGCGGTGATTGGCGAATCCGTCGCGATCGGCCGAGACTGTTCGATTGGGGCCAATGCCACGATCCAGTACGCGCTGATCGGCAACCGCGTGATCATCCATCCGGGGGTCAGCATCGGCCAGGACGGCTTCGGTTTCGCACCCGGACCCGCCGGCCACCTTAAAGTCGGGCAGGTCGGCCGGGTCGTCATCCAGGACGACGTGGAGATCGGCGCCAATACGACGATCGACCGAGGGGCCAACCGGGACACCGTGGTGGGCGAGGGCACCAAGATCGACAATCAGGTGCAAATCGCCCATAACGTCGAAATCGGCCGGCACTGCCTTATCGTCGCGCAGGTCGGCATCTCGGGCTCCGCCCGGCTCGGCGATTTCGTCGCAATCGGCGGGCAGAGCGGCGTCAACGGGCACGTCAGGATCGGCGACGGCGCACAGATCGCGGCCGTCAGCGTGGTGCATGACGATGTGCCCCCCGGCGCCCGCTGGGGCGGCGTTCCTGCCCGTCCCGTAAAGGAATGGTTCCGCGAGATGGTTGCACTGCGGAGACTTGCGCAAAATGAACGGGCCGAGTGAGGACGAAAGGCATCCGGCCCGCCGGGAGCGAACCGCCGATGGATGAGATCAGGACGCTCGAAGCGGCCGACATCAACAGGATCATGCAGGCGCTGCCGCATCGCTATCCGTTCCTGATGGTGGATCGGATACGCGATATCGACGGCGACAACTCCTGTGTTGGAATCAAGAATGTAACGTTCAACGAACCGCATTTCCTCGGGCACTTCCCCGGCCACCCGGTGATGCCCGGCGTGCTTCTGATCGAAGGTATGGCGCAGACGGCGGGCGCGCTCTGCGTGCTAGCGCAGACGCTCTCTGGCCCGCCGCGGCTCGTCTATTTCATGACCATCGACAATGCAAAATTCCGCAAGCCCGTCATCCCCGGCGACACTGTCGAATACCACGTCCGCAAGATTCGCCGCCGCACCAACATCTGGCGCTTCGCAGCGGAGGCGCGCGTCGAGGGCGTCAAGGTGGCCGAGGCCGAAGTGAGCGCGATGCTGGTGGACGGCTGACCTTGGCCGACGTTCATTCGACTGCGATCATCGAGAAGGGAGCGGAGCTGGCAGAAACGACCAGCGTCGGCCCGTATTCCATCGTTGGTGCCGGCGTGCGACTCGCCGACGGCGTGAAGATCCACCCGCATGTCGTCCTCGGTGGCCAGACCACGATCGGCACCGGCACCGAGATATTCCCATTCGCGAGCGTCGGTCTTCCGCCGCAGGACAGGAAATACCAGGGAGAGGCGAGCCGGCTTGAGATCGGCGCGAATTGCGTTATCCGCGAGCACGTCACCATAAACCCCGGCACCGAAGGCGGTGGCCTTTTGACGTCGATCGGCAACGACTGCCTCATCCTCGTCGGTGCGCATGTGGCGCACGATTGCCACATCGGGAACCATGTCATCCTGGTCAATCACGCCACGCTCGGCGGGCACTGCTCCATCGACGACTACGCAATCCTCGGCGGCCTTTCCGCTCTCCATCAGTTCGTGCGCATCGGGGAGAGCGCATTCGTCGGCGGCATGTCGGGCGTGGAGAACGACGTCATTCCATTCGGCTCGGCGATCGGCAACCGTGCGGAGCTCGGCGGGCTCAACATCGTCGGTCTCAGCCGGAGGGGGTTCTCGCGCGAGGCGATCCACCAGCTCCGACGCGCCTATCGGACGCTCTTCGGCCCGGAGGGCACGCTCAAGGAGCGCTTGGCAGACGTCGAGGAGGAGTTCGCCGGCGACGACAACGTCAAGAAGATCATCGACTTCATCCGGGCCGGCGGCGACCGCGCGATCTGCACGCCGCGGAGCCGGAACACGGCGTAGCGCCGATGGGCGAAGCCGCGAGACCCGTCGCAATCCTCGCCGGCAACGGCATGCTGCCCATCGTTGTGACGAAGGCTGCGCTTCAAGGCGGCCGTTCGGCGATCGTTCTTGCACTCGCCGGTGAGGCGGAGCCGGCCGACTTCGGCCCGGTGCCGGTCCATACGATCCGCTGGGGCGAGATCGGACGCATGCTGCGGCTTCTTGAGGAGAACAGGTGTGACGAGGTCGTGTTGATTGGCTCGATTCTGCATCGCCCCGACTACCGCATGATCCGTCCTGATTTCGGCGCCGTGAAGCTCATCCCGCGGATTCTCCGCCTCATGATGGAGCGGGATGGTAGTGTGCTTGCAGGCGTTGCCCGTCTCTTCGAGGAGCACGGTATTCGCGTGGTCAGCCCGCTCGCCGTGGCCCCTAATCTCGCGCTTGAAGAAGGCTGCCTCGTTGGCTCGCTGACGCCGCGTTCAAAGGAGGATATCGCGGTGGCGCAGGCGGCTGCGCGCGAGGTCGGCAGAAAGGACATCGCTCAAGGCGCCGTTGCCGTCGACGGCCGTGTCGTCGCGTTGGAAGACGCAAGCGGTACAGATGCGCTGCTTGAACGCGTAGCGCTGCTCCGCCGCTCCGGCGGGATCACGCGTGCGGGCGGCGTCCTGGTGAAATGCCTGAAGCCAATCCAGGACGGCCGCCACGATCTGCCCACTGTCGGGCCGGCAACCGCCGCCAATGCCAAGCGCGCCGGGCTTGACGGAGTTGCCGCGGAGGCGGGGAGGACGATCCTCGTCGGTCGCGAGGAGACGCTCGAGGCATTTCGCAAGGCGGGTCTTTTCCTCTTCGGGCTGAACGCGCCGAAGCCCAAGCATGGCTGAGCGGCCGCTCCACGTCGCGCTGGTCGTCGGCGAGGAATCTGGAGACCAGCTCGGCGCGGGCCTGATTGACTTGCTGCGGCGGCTGCGGCCCGACGCCAGCATTATGGGCCTTGCGGGCGAGCGCATGCAAGCGCGCGGGATGGCGAGCCTCTTTCCCATCTCCGATGTCGCCGTGATGGGTTTCGGCGCCGTGATCGCGCGCCTGCCGCGAATTGTCCGCCGCGTGCATCAGACAGTTGATTCCGTGCTCGCCGCGGAGCCCGATGTCCTCGTCATCATCGACAGTCCCGATCTGACCCACGCGGTGGCGCGGCGGGTGGCTCGGCGGCGACCGGAGCTTCCCATCATAGATTACGTGTCGCCGTCCGTCTGGGCCTGGCGCGCCTATCGTGCGCGACGGATGAGGCGCTACGTCGACCATGTGCTGGCGCTGCTGCCGTTCGAGCCCGAAGCGCATCGCCGGCTTGGTGGCCCGCCGTGCACCTATGTCGGGCATCCGCTGGTCGAGCGGCTCGACGAGTTGCGGCCGGCCGCAGGCGAGCGCGCGCCACTCGGGGACCGGCCGGTGCTGCTGATCCTTCCGGGTAGCCGCCGCACCGAGATCGACCGGCTGATGGCGCCCTTCGGCGAGGCGCTGGCAGCGATCGCGGCAGAGTGGCCAGGCGTGGAGGTTCTGCTGCCCGCGGTGCCGCACCTTGCCGATCAGATCGCCGTGCTTTCTGCAGCATGGGCCGTGCGACCGGAGATCGTGCTCGGCGAAGCGGAAAAGTTCGCCGCCTTCCGGCGCGCGCACGCGGCGCTTGCGGCGTCCGGCACCGTGACGCTGGAGCTCGGGCTCGCGGGCGTCCCGATGGTCGTCGCCTACCGCGTTGAGCCGATCGTGCGTCTTTTGAAGCCGCTCCTCAGCGTGCACTCGATCGTGCTTGCCAACCTAGTGCTCGGCGAGAACGCGGTCCCGGAGTTCCTCGACGAGGCCGGCTCGCCCGACGTGCTCGCACGAGAGACGCTGGCGCTCCTCTCCGACAGCGACAAGCGGCGCGCGCAGGCGAGGGCGCTCGACCGGATGCTGGAGTTGACGGCGCTGCCTGACGGTGCGCATCCGAGCGACAAGGCGGCTGCGATCGTGGTCGAGGCGGCGGAGCACGGAGCTGGCGGACGCGCACGGCGGCTCCGCGGCGAAGTGGCTTAGCCTACGCCGCCTGGTCCCTGATCCGAGCGAGGCTCTCCTCGCGGCCGAGCGCCAGCAGCACGTCGAAGATCGGAGGGGAGGCCGCGCTCCCGGTCAGCGCGGCGCGGAGCGGCTGTGCCACCTTGCCGAGCTTCACGCCTTCCTCCTCGGCGAAGTCCCGCGCTGCGCTTTCGAGCACGTCGTGCTCCCACTTACGTGCGGCGAGCGCGTCGGCGAGCCGCCCGAGGCGCGGCCGCGCCTCCGCGTCCAGGAGCGCGGTCGCCTTCTCGTCGAGTTGCAGAGGGCGCTCCGCAATCAGGAACCCCGCGGAGTGCGCAAGCTCGACCAGTGTCTTCGCCCGCTCCTTCAGCGCCGGCATCAGCGCCAGGAGCTGCGGGCGGATCGCGTCGAGCCGCGCGACAAGCGCGGCGCCGCTGTCTATATCGGGCAGGATCGCGGCGAGCCGCTCCAGCAGCTCGGCGTTGTCCATCTCGCGGATGTAGTGGCCGTTCAGGTTCCTGAGCCGCTCGAAATCGAAGCGTGCCGCCGCCTTGTTGATGTCGGAAAGCTCGAACCACTCCGTTGCCTGCTCGGTGGAGAAGATCTCGTCGTCCCCGTGCGCCCAGCCGAGCCGCGCGAGATAGTTCCTGAGCGCCTCCGGCAGGTATCCCATGGCACGATAGGCATCGACTCCCAGCGCGCCGTGGCGCTTGGAGAGCTTGGCGCCATCCGGCCCGTGAATCAGCGGCAGGTGCGCCCAATCGGGAACCGGCCAGCCCATCGCCTCGTAGATGATCGTCTGCCGCCCGGCGTTGGTCAGATGGTCATCTCCACGGATGACATGTGTGATCCCCATGTCGTGGTCGTCGACGACGACGGCGTGCATGTAGGTCGGTGTGCCGTCGGAGCGCAGGATGATGAAGTCGTCGAGATCCTTGTTGGGGAAGGCGACGCGGCCCTGCACATGGTCCTGGATCACGGTCTCGCCGTCGAGCGGCGCCTTGATGCGGACCACGTACGGCGAGCCAGCTGGCGCCTCGCTCGGATCGCGGTCGCGCCAGAAGCCGTCGTAGCGCGCGAAGCGGCCTTCAGCCTTTGCCTTCTCGCGCATGGCCGCAAGCTCCTCCGGCGTCTCGTAGGCGCGGTAGGCTCTGCCGCGGCGCACCAGCTCTTCAGCAACCTCGCGATGCCGCGCAGCGAGCGCGAATTGGTGCACAGCTTCGCCGTCCCAGGTGAGCCCGAGCCAAGTCAGCCCCTCGAGGATTGCGGCGATCGCCGCGTCGGTTGAGCGCTCGCGGTCGGTGTCTTCGATCCGAAGCAGCATCCTGCCGCCGGTGTGCCTGGCGTAGAGCCAGTTGAAGAGAGCCGTCCGCGCTCCGCCGATGTGGAGGAAGCCGGTGGGCGAGGGCGCGAAGCGGGTGACGACGGAGGAAGACATTTGGCCGGCCGGAATTGGGGTGCGGCCCCTCTATCACGGCGGGCAGCGCGGTGGCAGGCCCCTGCCCATCGGCCCGCGAAAGGCCGGGGCGGAACGGCGGCGTCCACCCCGGCGGGTCAAAAATGAAGCGTTCGGTAGTAAGGAATTCGTCAGATTTGCGTCCGAGTGATAACGGACGCTCAATTCACGCGGGTATCGGATGGTCTCTGTCAGAGAGCCGCGCCTTCAGGCGATCCAGAACGAGATTCTGGAGATGGTCGCCTATGGTGAACCGCTCCGCCTGGTGGCGGATACCCTTTGCCGCCGGATCGAAGCAGTCGCGCCGGAAGCCATCTGCTCGGTTCTCTCCGTCGACCGGGAAGGGCGGATTCATCCCGTCGCGTCGCCGGGCCTTCCCGAAAGCTACTCGTCGGCGCTCGAAGGTCTATCCATCGGCCCAATGGAGGGCTCGTGCGGTTCTGCTGCCTTCCGCGGCGAGCCGGTGCTGGTGGAGAACATTTCGACGGATCCGCTGTGGCACAAGTACAAAGGAATGGTCGAGCCGCTCGGGCTCAAGGCGTGCTGGTCGACGCCGATCAAGGCTCGCGGCGGACGCGTGATTGGCACCTTCGCGCTCTACTACCGCAAGAATTGGGGGCCGACACGCGTCGAGCGGCTGGCGGTCGAAACCTGCGTGCAAGTTTGTGCCATTGCGCTCGAGCAAATGGAGATCAGCGCCCGGAACCATGAACTTGCCTACTACGACACATTGACCGGCCTGCCGAACCGCTTCCATGCTGACACGCTAATGAAGCACAAGGTCGAACGGTCGCCAGCGGGCCTGGGGCTTCTCCTCATCGACATCGACAACCTGAAGATCACCAACGACGCACTCGGTCATGCCGTCGGCGACGAGCTGATCCGGCAGGTGGCACATCGTCTTGCGGAAACGGCCCGTCCGGGCGCCGCGTGCCGGATAGGCGGCGACGAGTTCATCGTCATCCTCGACGACTGCCTCCCGGCGACCCGCCTCGCCCAAATGGCCGATCGGGTCCTCACCAGCATGGAGACGCCGTTCACCTGCGAAGGCCACACCATCGTCCCGCACGTCACGATCGGCGGGGCGCTTTTCGGGCGCGACGGGCAGGATATCGACACGCTTCGGCAGAACGCCGACCTCGCTCTCTACGAATTCGAAGGACAGCGGCCGCGGCCGGTTCATCGAATACAATGCGCGTCTCCGCGCTGCGATGACTCGGCGGCTCCAGCGCATCCACGAGGTGGAATTGGCGCTGAACGAGGAGCGAATCCTCGCTCACTACCAGCCAATTCTTGACCTCGACACGCGGAAGATCGTCGCCGTCGAGGCGCTGGCGCGGCTCGCGGATCACGACGGCGCGGTGATTGCCGCTGGGTATTTTCAGGAAGCGCTTAGAGAGCCGCGCGTCGTCCGCCGCCTGACCGACGTGATGTTCAAGAAGGTCGCGGCCGACGTGCGCGCTTGGATCGACATGGGGATTCCGTTCCAGCATGTCGGGCTCAACGTCTCCATGGCCGATTTCCAGGGCGGGGACGTCTCGACCCGCATCACCGAAACCTTCCACGCCGTCGACGTTCCGCTCGATCACGTGGTGCTCGAGGTGACGGAAACAGTGCTCGTCGGCGGCCACGACAACGTGGTCGCGAACGAGGTTGAGCGCCTCCGCGCGCTCGGACTCCGCGTGGCGCTTGACGATTTCGGGACGGGCTACGCGTCGCTCACGCATCTGCTGACCTTCCCGGTCGACATCATCAAAATCGACAAGTGCTTCGTTGACCGCCTCGTCGGCGACACCGCCGGCGAAGCGATCGTGTCCGCGCTTATCGACATCGCCAGGAAGCTCGGCATGCGCGTCGTCGCAGAGGGCATCGAGACCCCAGAGCAAGCCGACCGCCTGCGGGAGATCGGCTGTGTTCTCGGTCAGGGGTTCCACTACTTCCGGCCCGCGTCATTCGAGGAAACGACCGAACGAATGAAGGCGTACGGGCAGCCAATGCCCGCGGCCGCAAGCACGTCTTCGTGGCGCGTTGCCTGAAGCTTTCGCGGCATCCCTCGCCGCATCGCAGCATGGATTTGAGCGCGCTGACGGTCAGAAAATCGCCTGGACGATGAAGAGCACCACCCCCATCGCAACGATGTAGCCGGCCTCGATCCGGATCGCGGCCGTGCTTTTCTTGGCGAACATGCCGCCTGAGACGATGAAGGCGACGATCGTCAGCACGATCAGGATGATGGTGAGAAGCGCATTGTTCCCCGCCGTCACGCCGAAGAGCCACGCGAGCAGGAATATGCCGACGATCTGCGCGACCATGGCGCCGACCGGCATCGCGCTCGCGCTGCCGAGCTCGACCCCGACTCCTTCCGCCCATCTCTTTCCGAAGAGCATGGGCGAATACCAAAGCCACCCGAGCAGGAAGGACAGCACGGCGCCGACGATGACGGCGAGCCAGTTCACGTTTGCGGTGATTTCCTGCATCCTACCCCCCGTGCGATCTTTGTCCGTTTCTCGGTGAAGTAACCGGGGTCGCCGGGAACCGCCATTCAATCCTGTGTGCGCTGCCGCTCACCGCCAACTCACCGCCCGCAGCCGGCCCTCGCTGCGCTGCAGCGAGCTTCGCGAGATATCTCGTGGTAGCTTTCGCGATGTTCGGGCGATTCCTTTTCTTAGGAATGTGTGCCTCGATCGGGACGGCGGCCGTCGCTGCGCCGCCGGGTCTCTCAGACAGCGACGTGCCAAAGCCGAGCGAGCGGCTTCGTGTCACCTGCATCGGAACCACGATCACGGCGGACCAGCCGCCGCCTGGCAACGCAGTCATGGCCGACGGGCTGATCGATTTTGCCGCGCGGCGGGTGCGCGGGTTCGGCGTTGGTAGCCAGCCGATCGTAGTGCTGACGGCCTCCGATATCGGGTTCGGCTCCGCCCCACCGGAAGGAGCGCGCCGGCTATATCGTCGAAGGCTCCATCGACCGACGCTCGGGCGGCACCCGCGTCCTCGTCCGCGGGCAGCAAAGGCCGGCGGAGGTGCTGATCGAGCTGCGGCTCGATTGCAAGTTCGAGCAGCCGGTCTCCTGAGCCGCGTTTTCGGCCGACTGGCGCAACTGAAGGCCGCCGGCCTTGGCTTTCCGGCCGCGATTTGCCAGATAGGCCGCGACCCTGACGCATCAAAGAAGCATCGAATGACCGCCGCCGACGCCCCGCTTCGCGAAGTGGGGCAGGACTTCATCCGCGACATCATCCGCGCCGATCTCGAAGCCGGACGTCGCGGACAGCGTCGTCACGCGCTTTCCGCCGGAGCCGAACGGCTATCTGCATATCGGCCACGCCAAGTCGATTTGCCTGAACTTCGGGGTGGCGGAGGAGTTCGGCGGGCATTGCGCGCTTCGGTTCGACGACACCAACCCGGCTAAAGAGGAGCAGGAGTATATCGACGCTATCAAGCACGACGTGCGCTGGCTCGGCTTCGACTGGGGCACGCATCTCCGCCACGCCTCCGACTATTTCGAGCAGCTCTACGAGTGGGCCGAACACCTGGTTAAAGCCGGAAAGGCCTATGTCGACGACCAGAGCCGGAAGGAGATGCGGGCGAACCGGGGTACGCTGACTGAGCCTGGTAAGAACAGCCCCTTCCGCGAGCGCAGCGTCGAGGAGAATCTCGATCTCTTCCGCCGCATGCGCGCCGGCGAATTTCCGAACGGCGCGCGCGCGCTTCGCGCCAAGATCGACATGGCGTCAGGCAACATCAACCTCCGCGATCCCGTGATCTACCGCATCTTGAACGCGCCGCACCCGCGTACGGGCACCAAGTGGCACATCTATCCGAGCTACGACTTCGCGCATGGCCAGTCGGACGCGATCGAGGGTGTCACGCATTCGCTCTGCACGCTCGAATTCGCCGATCACCGGCCGCTCTACGACTGGTTCCTGGAGAACCTGCCTGTGCCGTCGCGGCCGCGGCAGATCGAGTTCGCTCGGCTGAACCTGACCCACACGGTGCTTTCGAAGCGCGTGCTGACCGGGCTGGTGCGGGACGGCCATGTCTCGGGCTGGGACGATCCGCGCATGCCGACGCTTGCCGGGCTCCGCCGCCGCGGCGTGCCGTCAGAGGCGATCCGCGACTTCGTCAAGGCAATCGGCGTGGCGCGCGCGGACAGCGTGGTCGACATCGCGATGCTCGATCACGCCGTGCGCGAGGTGCTGAACCGGACCGCGCTCCGACGCATGGCGGTGCTCCGCCCGCTCAAGCTGGTGATCGAGAATTACCCGGAAAGCCAGGTCGAGGAGCTCGACGCGGTGAACAACCCGGAGGATCCCGGTGCCGGCTCGCGGAAGGTGCGCTTCGGGCGCGAGATCTACATCGAGCGTGACGACTTCATGGAGGACCCACCGAAAAAGTATTTCCGGCTCTCGCCGGGGCGGGAGGTGCGGCTCCGCTATGCCTACTTCGTCACTTGCCGAGAAGTGGTGAAAGACGCGGCGGGCGAGATCGTCGAGCTGCGCTGCACCTACGACCCCGAGACCCGCGGCGGGAACACGCCGCCCGACGGACGAAAAGTCAAGGCGACGCTCCACTGGGTCGCTGCAGCCGACGCGGTCGCGGTCGAGGTGCGGCTGGTCAACCAGCTCTTCAACAATCCGTCTCCGGACGTTTCCAACTTCGCCGCTGAGCTCAACCCGAATTCGCTCGAAATCCTCGGGGGCGCCCTGATCGAGCCGGCAGCCGTCGCATCGAACTCTGACGATCCCATGCAGTTCGAGCGGCTGGGCTACTTCCGTCGTGACGTCGACTCGGCGCCCGGCAAGCCAGTCTTCGTGCGCACGGTCGGCTTGCGCGACACGTTCTCCAAGACGCTCAAGGCAGAAGGCGTTACAACGACTGGGTGAGCATCGGGGTTGGGGGCCCCCCGACGCATGAGCGAACCTGGCGGCGTATCTTCTACCCGCGATAAACATTCTCAGACGCACCGCGGAGCTGCGTTTCGCGGACCCTCGGCTGCGTCGTGGCTGCGGCGGCTCTGGTGGCGATGGAGCGATGTCGCCGCGACACTGCATGCGACGTTCGAGCGGGAGCTTGAGCAGCGCACCGGAGTCCGCTGGCTCGCGGTCGCATTCGCGACGGGCGCCGCGACTTACTTCACGCTGCCGCGCGAGCCGATCTTCGTGGCTCTCGCGCTTCTGACATTCCTCTTCGCCGTCGCGGCGGTGAGCGGCTATCACCGCGGACGTACATGGCGGCTCGCCACGTTTCTGGCGATCCTTCTTGCCGGCGCGGCCGTGGCGAAAGTCCGCGTAGACTGTCTCGACGGGCCGCAGATCGAGCGAGAGGTCTCGGCCGCTCTATCCGGCCGCGTGGTGAGCAGCGAAGGCCGCGCAGAGCTCAGACCGCGCATCGTGCTCGATCAGCTTGCTTCCCCCGTCTTCGCCTCCGCTCGCACGCCACGGCGCGTGCGGCTGACGCTCGCCGAGCGCTACGGCCTGCCGCCGCTTGGCGCGCGCATCTCGATGCGGGCCAGGCTGATGCCGGTCGGCGGGCCGATCGTCCCGGGTGGCTACGACCCGCATCGCGCAGCCTTCTTCGACGGGATCGGCGGGAGCGGATTCCTGCTCGGCGGCTGGAAGATGGAGCAGGCGGCGCCTGGCTTTTCCACTGACCTTGCGGTCGCGCGCCTGCGCGCGGCGATCAGCGGGCGGATCATTGCAGCCGAACCGGGGCAAGCCGGCGCAGTCGCCGCAACGCTCCTGGTCGGGGACCGGAGCGGGCTCTCGGAGGCCACGAAGGAGAGCCTAAGGATCGCCGGCCTCGCGCACATCCTCGCCATTTCCGGGCTGCACATGATGCTTGTGGCGGGCACGGCGTTTTTCGTTCTGCGTGCGCTGTTCGCGCTGTCGCCGCGGCTTGCGCTTGCCTTCCCGATCCGCAAATGGGCGGCGGTCGCGGCCCTCATCGTGGTCACCATCTATCTCGCGCTTTCGGGCGGCGGGGCTGCGACAGTGCGCGCCTACGTCATGGCGGCGATCATCTTCGCCGCGATCCTCGTCGACCGCCCAGCGATCTCGATGCGAAATCTCGCTATCGCAGCTTTCGTGGTGGTCGCACTTGCGCCTGAGAGCGTCATGGAGCCGGGTTTCCAGATGTCGTTCGGCGCTGTCGTCGCGCTGATCGCGGTGTGGGAATATTGGCGCGACCGGCAAGTGGCGCGACTTGCCGACCCCGACCTGCTGCCGGGCTTCCGCGTGATCCGGTCGGGGTGGCGGGCCATCCTCGGCGTCGCGCTGACGACGGTCGTGGCGGGTCTCGCGACCGGGCCGTTCGCGGCCTATCACTTTCAGCGGGTCGCGAGCTATTCGCTTCTGGGCAACCTCCTCGCCGCGCCACTTGTCTCGCTCGTCGTCATGCCGTTCGGACTGCTTGCGCTCGTCGCAATGCCGTTCGGGCTCGAAGCGTTGCCACTCGCGGTGATGGGGCGGGGCATAGACGCGCTCCTTGCCGTCGCGGCTTGGGTCGCGTCGCTTCCAGGCGCCGAAGTGCGGGCGCCGCACATCGCGCCACTGTCACTCCTCCTCATCGTCGCCGGCATGCTTTGGCTCTGCCTCTGGCGGTTGCGCTGGCGGCTTCTGGGGTTGCCGGTGATCGCGCTCGGGCTCGCCTCGATCCCTTTCCTGGTCGATCCGCCCGACATCATGGTCGCGCCGGACGGAAAGGCGGTCGCAGTGCGCGATCCAAGCGGCGTGGTCCGCGTCTCAGGTGCGCGGGCCGGCTCCTATGTGGTCGAGCAGTTCTTCGACGAAGAGAGCGATCCGCCGGAGGATGCAAAGACGCTGCGGGGAGGGACACGCTGTGATTCCGATGCGTGCCTTCTCTCCGCAGCGGACGGGCTCACCGTCAGCCATGTGCTCGACCCGATCGCGTTCGCCGAGGATTGCGCGCGGGCAACCGTGATCGTGACGCCGCTTGTCGCGCCGACCGATTGCGCTGCGCCGCTGGTGATCGACGCCACGCGGCTCAAACGCTATGGCGCGCATGCGGCGCGGATCGATTCCGAAGATGGCGCGCCGGCTTTCCGGGTGACGACGAGTTGCTCGGCGACGCCCCGGCCTTGGCAGGCTCTTCGCTAGGTACTTCCTCAGAAGCCCCGTCAGCCGGCCCTGGATGCGCACGCGGTCCGGACCGAAGATGCGCGTCTGTACGCCGGGTTTGCGGCCTCAAGCGCGATCGATGCGCCCTTGCGGCGAAGGCGCTTCAGCGTCGCCTCCTCGTCGTCGATGAGTGCGACGATGATATCCCCGGTGTTCGCCGTTTCCTGCTTCTTCAGGATGATGGTGTCGCCATCGAGGATGCCTGCATCGATCATCGAATCGCCGCGCACTTCGAGCGCGAAATGATCGCCGCCGGCGAGCATCTCCGTCGGCACGCCGATCGAATGGCTGTGCACCTGGATCGCGGAGATCGGCACGCCCGCCGCGATGCGGCCCATGACCGGGATCGCGACGGAATTGTTTGCCGCCTCGTCGCGACGCGGCTGCGGCTCGGGCGCCTTGCCGAGCCGGCCCTCGATGACGTTCGGGCGGAAACCGCGCTGGCGCACCTGCGCGAAGCTCGGATTGACCGCGTCAGGCAGCCGGATCACTTCGAGCGCGCGCGCCCGATTCGGCAGCCGGCGTATGAATCCGCGCTCCTCCAGCGCCGTGATCAGTCGGTGAATCCCCGACTTCGAGCGGAGATCGAGCGCGTCCTTCATCTCATCGAAGGACGGCGGAATTCCGCTCTCCTTGAGCCGCTCGTTGATGAACAAAAGGAGTTCGAGTTGCTTACGCGTCAGCATCGTTTCGGCTCGCCCCTAGCTACGTGATCTTGTGTACAAATCACGAACGGACACTACATGTTCACCGACTGTTCCGCAATACCCCTTAATTTCGCGTGAAGGGGTGTAGAACCGCTGATCAGTGCTTCAGGAGGAGGACCGGGACGGTGGTGCCGGCAGGCGCAGCGGGTGCTCCGATCGGGCGCACGATCAGCGCGTCGGCGGCGGCGAGGGTGGAGAGCATCGACGAATCCTGCACGTCGAAAGGCGTGGCCTCCAGCCCGTTTGCGGTCTCGGTCAGGCGCGTGCGGACGTAATCCTGGCGGCTGTCGTTTTGCGGCATTGGGCTGAGGAGCTTCGCCGTCGCGAGGTGGGGGGCCGTGGGTCGCCCGAGCATGGCGCGGACGAGCGGCGTCAAGAAGAGATGCGCGCAGACGAAGGTCGAGACCGGGTTCCCCGGAAGCCCAAGCACGTGCATTGCGCCGAGCCGGCCGACCATCAACGGCTTGCCGGGCCGCATGGCGATCCGCCAGAAGTCGAGCTTCAGGCCGCGGTCCTTGAGCGCATCCTGCACGAGGTCGTGCTCGCCGACCGAAGCGCCACCGGTCGTGACGAGGATGTCTGCGTCTTTCGCGCGGTCGACGGAGGCGGCGATCGCATCGCGCTTGTCCGGTGCGATGCCGAGATCGACCGGCTCGCCGCCGAGCTCCATCACGAGCGCGGCGAGGCCGATACCGTTCGACGAGACGATCTGGTCGGGCCCTGGCTTCGTGCCTGGCGGCACCAGCTCGTCGCCGTTCGCGAGGATCGCGACGCGCGGCCTGCGGCGCACCGGCAGCGCCGCGTAACCCATGGATGCGGCAAGCGAGATCGCGTGCGGGCCGAGCCGAGCGCCCGCATGGAGGCCCACGTCGCCTTCGTGGAAATCGAGGCCAGCGGGTCGGATGTGGCGGCCCTCCGTCACCGGCTCGACAACCTCGACGGTGTCGCCCTCGCGCTTAGCGTTCTCCTGGATCAGAATCGCATCCGCGCCTGCCGGCACCGGCGCGCCGGTGAAGATGCGGACCGCTTCGCCGGCGCGTAGCGCGCCGGAGAACCGCTCGCCCGCGCGCGACATGCCGACCACCTCGAGACGCGCGCCAGCCTTCGCCTCCGCGGCGCGGACCGCGTATCCGTCCATGGCGGAGGCGGGGAAGGGCGGCTGCGTCAGCCTTGCGGCGACGTCGGCTGCGAGCACGCGGCCATGCGCCTCAGCCAATGGCACCTCCTCGGCGGGAAGCGACGTCACACCAGAGAGAAGCCGCGCCACCGCCTCGTCGACGGGGAGCAGGCTCATCCTAGCCCATCTCTCTGCCTGCGCATGACCTCATCCGAAAACCGGTTCCCACTTTTCGGGATCATGCGCTCGCCCGCCAATCGCCGGAGCGGCCGCCACTCTTCTCCTCGAGCTGAATGTCAGTGATGCGCATTCCGCGGTCGGCTGCTTTCGCCATGTCATAGATCGTGAGGCAGGCGACGGACACGGCGGTCAGCGCCTCCATCTCCACGCCGGTCTTCGCCTCCACCTTGGCGAACGCTGTGACGCGCAGGCCGGGGAGGGCGGTGTCCGGCTCGATGTCGACGGAGACCTTCAAGAGCGCCAGCGGATGGCACAGCGGGATCAGATCGGCTGTCTTCTTCGCCGCCATGATGCCGGCGAGCCGCGCGGTCGCAATCACGTCGCCTTTCTTCGCATTGCCGGAGAGGATCAGGTCCAGCGTCTCGCGCGCCATGACTACCGCTCCGCTTGCGGTCGCCGTGCGCACTGTCGCCGCCTTCCCGCCGACGTCGACCATGCCGGCGCGGCCGTCGGAGGAGAGGTGCGTCAGGCGCGCGCTCATTCGGCGGCCTCGGCCTTCTCGAGGGTGAGCAGCGCACGCGTCGCCGCGGCGACATCGGGCTGGCGCATCAGGCTTTCGCCCACCAGGACTGCGCGAACGCCCGCATCGGCAAGGCGTGCCACATCTGCCGGCGTCGAGATGCCGCTCTCGCCGACGAGCAAGCGATCGGAGGGCACGAGCGCCGCCAGCCGTTCCGACGTGGCGAGATGCGTCTCGAATGTCTTCAGGTCGCGGTTGTTGATGCCGAGAAGGGGTGAGGCGAGGCGGAGGGCGCGCTCAAGCTCCGCTTCTTCGTGGACCTCAATCAGCACGTCCATTCCGAGCGCGAGCGCGACCTCTTCGAGCGCCTTAGCCTCGGCATCGGTGACTGCGGCCATAATGATCAGCACGGCATCGGCACCATAAGCGCGTGCCTCGAAGACCTGGTACGGGTCGAAGAGGAAGTCCTTGCGCAGCGCTGGGAGGCGGCCGGCCTGCCGCGCCGCGGTCAGGAACTCCAGCGCTCCCTGGAAGGACGGCGCGTCGGTCAGCACCGAGAGGCACGCCGCTCCGCCGGACTCGTAGGCCTTTGCCAGCGCCGGCGGATCGAAATCGGCGCGGATCACGCCCTTCGACGGGCTGGCCTTCTTGATCTCGCCGATCAGCGCCACTTCGTCCGACGCAATCTTGCGGCGGAGTGCCTCGGTGAAGCCGCGCGGCGCGTCTTGCTTGCCGATCCGCGCCTTCAGCTCGGCGAGCGGCGTCGCTGCCTTGGCGGCCTCGATCTCCTGCCGCTTGTAGGCTTCGATCTTCTTGAGAATGTCTGTCATTCGTGGCCCGCGCTGCTCAGCTATTCGACACGGCGACGAGCTTGTCGAGCGCCTTCAACGCCGCGCCGGAATCGAGCGCGTCGCGCGCGCGATCGGCAGCGTCGCTCAGAAGCGCCGACTTGCCGGCTACCATGAAGCCGGCCGCCGCGTTCATGATCACCACGTCGCGGAATGGGCCGAGCTCGCCTTCGAGCACGCGGCGGAGCGCTTTCGCGTTCTCCTCCGGCGTGCCGCCAAGAAGCGCGTCCGGGCCGACCGGATCGACGCCGAACTCCGCGGGCTCGACTTGGAACGGGCGGACGTGGCCTTCCTTCAGCTCGGCGACGTAGGAGATTCCGGTCAGCGAAAGCTCGTCGAGGCCGGCGCGCTCGCCGAAGCTGCCATGCACCACCCACGCCGCCTCTGCCCCGAGCGACCGAAGCACGTTAGCGATCGGCTCCACCCACTCGCGGGCGAAGACGCCGAGCATGTAGCGCTTGACGCTCGCCGGATTGCAGAGCGGCCCGAGCAGATTGAAGACGGTGCGCGTGCCAAGCTCCGCTCGGGACGGGCCGACATGCTTCATCGCGGCGTGGTGGGCCGGCGCGAACATGAAGCCGATCCCCGCCTCGCGGATGCATTCGGAGATACTTTCCGGCGTGAGATCGATCTTGACGCCGAGCATGGAGAGCACATCGGCGGCGCCGGACCTCGACGAGAGCGCGCGGTTCCCATGCTTTGCGACCGGCACGCCGCCGCCGGCGACGACGAAGGCCGAGCAGGTGGAGATGTTATAGGTGCCGGAAGCGTCGCCGCCCGTGCCGACGACGTCGATCGCGCCCTCCGGCGCCGTCACCTTCGTCATCTTGGCGCGCATCGCCTTCACCGCGCCCGCGATCTCGTCGACCGTCTCGCCGCGTACGCGGAGCGCCATAAGGAAGCCGCCGATCTGGCTCGGCGTTGCCTCGCCCGACATGATGATGTTGAAGGCGGCCTCCGCCTCCTCGTGCGTCAGCGGCTGGCGCGCGGCGGCTTTGGCGAGATAGGTCTTCATCTCGTTGGACATGTTCAGGCCGCCCTGCGCCCGGCGCGCTCGTTGAAGGCACGCGCGATCTTCAGGAAGTTCTCAAGGATGCGGTGACCGTGCTCAGACGCGATCGACTCCGGATGAAACTGCACGCCGTGCACCGGGTCGGTCGTGTGGCGCACGCCCATGATGACTTCGTCTTCCGTACGCGCCGTCTCCATTGAGACTCTCGGGCATCGTCTCCGGCGCGATCGTCAGCGAGTGATAGCGCGTCGCCCGAAAGGGGCCGTTGATGCCGTGGAAGACGCCGTCGCCCTCGTGGTAGATCGTCGAGAGCTTGCCGTGCATCAACGTTGGCGCACGCACGATCTTGCCGCCGTAGGCTTGGCCGATCGCCTGATGGCCGAGGCAGACGCCAAGAAGCGGCACCGAGCCGTTTGCCCGGCGGACGAGATCCAGGCAGATTCCCGCCTCGTTCGGCGTGCAGGGGCCGGGCGACATCACGATCGCCTCCGGCTCACGGGAAAGCGCCTCGCCGACCGTGATCTTGTCGTTCCGGAAGACGACAGGCTCCGCCCCAAGCTCGCCGAGATAGTGGACGAGGTTCCAGGTAAAGCTGTCGTAATTGTCGATGACGAGAAGCATTTTCCGGCCGAACGTCGCGATTCCCGGCCAATTAGGCGGGGCGGGGCGCGTGGGTCAAGAAAGGGATGCGGGCAGGCTATGCCGGGCGGGCGAAGCCCACAGCCTTCCGCGGGCCGGTAGGAGGAGGCAGTCGGATGACGGAATCCCTTGCACTTGGCACCGTCGGCCGCGGGCTCTGGCCCCGGCTCGCAGGTCTCGTTGCGATCGGCACGCGCCCTTATCCGCCCAAAACGCGCCGGCGACTGAAAAGCGTCAACGTGGGGGCGTTCACCGTCGTTGTCTCCTGCCTCCTCTTCGCGCTGACCTACGCGCTCCAAGATGCGACGCTCTATCACGACGCGATCTTCGTGAACCTTGCGATGGCGCTCGTCTGCGCGAGCGTTCCCGTCTTTCATCGAATCAACGACGTTGCCGGGTCGCTTGTCATCACCTTCGGCCTCCTGGCCGGCCTGTTCCTGCTCGTCGCACTGGTCGGGCGGCTCTCCGGTATCCAGGTCAATTTCGTGGCCGCTTCGGCGGCGATCTTCTTGATCTTCGAGCTGAAGCGCATCCGGCTCATCGCCTTCCTGATCGCGGTCGCGATCGCGCTCCATGTCGCGAGCTGGGTGATGTTCAAGGAGGGCGCGGTCGCGGCCGATCCGCGCTTCCTCCTGCAGCTCTACATCACCGTGGTGGTGACGATCTCCATCATCATCGCCGTGCTCGTCTACTACGCCTTCTGGACGGCGGAGCAGGCCGAAGCGGAGACGGAGTCGCTGCTCCTGCGCATCCTGCCGGTGCAGATCGCGGAGCGCTTGAAGGCGCGTCCCGAGGCGGCAATCGCCGACAACTTCGAGGACGCCTCGGTGCTCTTCTCGGATATCGTCGGCTTCGTGCCGATCTCTCGGTCGCTCGGGGCGCGCCGCACGGTGGCGATGCTGAACCATCTCTTCAAGCGACTGGACCGGCTCGCTGCCGAGCATGGTGTTGAGAAGATCAAGACGATCGGCGACGCCTACATGGCGGTCAGCGGCGTCCCGCATCCAACGCCCGACCATGCGGCGAGGCTCGCGCGAATGGCGCTCGGCATGCACGAGATCGCCGAGAAGACCGGGCGCGAAATTCGGTCTGCCGTTGAAGATCAGGGTCGGAATCGCTCGGGGGCCCGTCATGGCCGGCGTGATCGGCTCAAAGCGATTCAGCTACGATATCTGGGGCGATACGGTGAACCTCGCGGCGCGGCTCGAAAGCTCGGGCGAGGCGGGCAGGATCCATGTCTCCGGCGCATTCCAGGAGGCTCTCGCCGAGGACTTCGCATTCACCTTGCGAGGCGCAACGGAGATCAAAGGCGTGGGGGAGGTGGAGACGTGGTTTTTGGTGGGGTAGGCGGGGAATCGATGCCGCTGAGCTACTGCCCCCGTTGCGCCTGGCTCGCGAAGCGGCGGGCTTCGTCGGCGGCGCGGAAGACGCCGGCGGCCTTGGCGATGCATTCCTGCTGCTCGGACTCCGGATTTGAATCCGCGACGATGCCGGCACCGGCCTGCACGTAGACCTTACCGTCCTTCACCATCGCGGTCCGCAAGACGATGCAGGTGTCCATCGCGCCATCGGCGGAGAAATAGCCGACGCAGCCCGCGTAGGGGCCGCGCTTCTCCTTCTCCAGCTCGTCGATGATCTCCATGGCGCGCACCTTCGGCGCGCCGGAGACTGTGCCCGCGGGGAAGCCGGCCACGAGCGCGTCGAGCGCATCCTGGTCGGGCCGGAGCTGGCCGACCACGTTCGACACGATGTGCATCACGTGGCTGTAGTGCTCCAGGAAGAACTGGTCGGTGACCTTCACCGTGCCGATCGTCGAGACACGGCCGGCATCGTTCCGCCCGAGATCGAGGAGCATCAGGTGCTCGGCGCGCTCCTTCGGGTCGGCGAGAAGCTCTTCGCCGAGGCGCTTGTCGTCCTCCGGCGTCTTTCCGCGCGGCCTGGTTCCCGCGATCGGGCGGATCGTCACCTCGCCCTCGCGCACGCGCACCAGGATCTCGGGGCTTGAGCCGACGATCGAGAAGCCGTCGAAGTCGAGGAAATAGAGAAAGGGCGAGGGGTTTACGCGGCGAAGAGCGCGGTAAAGAGAGAATGCTGGAAGCGGAAACGGCGCCTCGAAGCGCTGCGACAGCACCACCTGAAAGATGTCGCCGGCGGCGATGTATTCCTTCGCGCGCGCGACCATCGCCTTGTATTCGTCGGGCGTCGTGTTCGATGCTACCGCGCCGGAGAGCGCCACGTCCGCTGGCTCCGGTGCGTGGTCGACCGGCTTATCGAGCGCATCGATCACGTCGATCAGGCGGTTGATCGCGCGGTCGTAAGCTGCGCGGGGGGTGACTCCGGCTTCCATGCGGACCGGCGTGACGACGGTCAGCTCATCCTTCACGGCGTCGAAGATCGCGACGATGCGCGGGCGGATCAGCACGACGTCGGGGACGCGCACGGCCTCCGGCTTCGCGTTCGGAAGCTGCTCCATCAGCCGCACCATGTCATAGGCGAGATAGCCGAAGACGCCGGCCGACATGGGCGGCAGATCGGCAGGGACTTCGATGCGGCTGTCGTCGATGAGCTTGCGTAGCGCTTCGAGCGTGTTCCCGTCGCATGGCGTGAAGCGCGAGAGGTCCGGGCGCGCGCGCGATCTCCGCCTTCCCGCCTTCGGCGCGGAAGAGCAGGTCCGGGTCGAAGCCGAGCATCGAATAGCGCCCGCGCACCGCGCCGCCTTCGACCGACTCGAGCAGGAAGGCGTTCCGCCTGCTCCCTGCGAGCTTCAGGAAGGCCGAAACCGGCGTCTCCAAATCCGAGACGAGGCGCGTGAAAACGAGCTGCGGCTCGCCTTTCGCGTAACGCGCTTCGAAGCTCCCGTACGCGGGCTCTATCTGCATCGCAGCGACGCGCGCCCCATCCTCAGCATTGCCGGCATCACTGCGTCCGCGTCTGGCCGGTGATCTGCTGATAAGCGGCGCTGTTGATCGACGTCTGGCGCGTCGCAAGGAGCTGCTGGTTGTAGGTGTTGAGCATGTCCTTCTGCAGCGCGTCGGTGAGCTGGCTCGCGATCGCCTTGGCGTCGGCGGCCTCGGCGAAGAAGGCGGGCGAGGTCACGCGATCGACCTTGAGGAGGATGCGGGACGAGCCAGTGCCGTCTGCGTTGGCAACATGGCCCTCCGGGCCAGCGAAAGCCTGGTTGATGGCGTTCGGCGTGAGCCCAGGCGCGCTGCCGTTGCGCTTCACGCCCTCGTCGAGTCTGCACAGTCTTGCCAACCTCGGTTGCAAGCGTCTGCATGGGTGCGCCGCCCTTCAGGCGCTCGAAGAGCTTCTCGGCGAGATCGGAAATGCGCTTGGTCGTCTCGGCCTCAGTCCATGCGGCAACGACCTCGTTCCGCACTTCATCGAGAGTGCGGTCGCGGGCGGGCGTGATGTCGAGCACGTCGTAGAAGACCCAGGACTCGGCGTCGGCGCGGATCGCGCTGTTCTCCACTCCCGACGTCGCTGTCGAATGCCTCCTTCACGAGCGCAGCGCCACCCGGAACATCGACGGCGCTGCCGTCTGGGGCCTTCAAGTCGGCGGAGACGGCGTCGATGACGCGATAGGGAAGCTTGAGCTTCGCCGCCGCTTCCTCCAGCGTGTCGCCGGCCGCGCGCGCGTCCTCGACCTTGTCGTAGAGGTCCTGCACGTGATCGCGCGCGGCGCGGACCGCGAGATCCTTGCGAATCTTCTCGGTCGTCTCCGCAAGCGTCGGCACGGAGCCCGGCTCGATCTCCGTCACCTTGATCACCGAAGGCTGAAGCGCGCCTTCCGTGACCGCGACGGGCGTATTGAGCGTGGCCGCGAACGCCGCCGCTGCGACCGCCGGGTCGAGCATCTCCGCCTTGGTCTTGACGCCGAGATCGGTGACCTCGACGCCCGCCGCCTGTCCCACCGCGGCAAAGTCCTCGCCGCCCTTCATCTTCTCAAGCGCGGCGTTGGCGGCTTCGGCCGTATCGAAGCGAAGCTCCTCGACCCGCCGGCGCTCGGGCTGCGTCAGGCTCGGCTTGCGGCGCTCGTATTCGGAGGCGACTTCTTCTTCCGTCACGGCCGAGGGATCGGCGATCGCCGTCGGGTCGAGCGTCAGCATTGCGAGCTTGCGGTATTCCGGCGCGCTGAACTTGCTCTTGTTGTCATCGAAATACGCTTGCAGATCCGTGTCGCCCGGCGCTGCGACCGGCGCGATCGCCGACTCGTCGACGACGAAAAACGAGACTGCGCGCTCTTCGTTCTGCAGGCGATAGAGCGCAGTGACGAGGGGCTGCGGCAGAGTGAGGCCCGCCGCGAGCGACTGCGCGATCTGGCTCTGTACCAACTGATCCTTCACGTCGCGAATGAAGTCGTCCCGGTTCATCCCGGCATTCGCCAAGATATTCACGAAGCGGTTGCGGTCGAACGTGCCGTCGGAGCCCTGGAAGACCGGATTCTTCGCGATCTCGGCAGCCACGCGGTCGTCCGACACCCCAAGCCCGTATTGATGGGCCGCGTCGTCAAGCGCGGCATTCATGAGAACGGTGGAGAGAACCTGCTCGGGGTTGACCTGCTGGCCGCGGCCCTGGGCGCTCCGCTGCGCATTGGCATAGAAGCGCGCGAATTCCTGCAAGGAGACTTCCTGGTCGCCGACGGTCGCCAGCGTGCCGGTGCGATAGCCCTGGAAGCCGCCGATGCCCCAGATGGCGAAGCTCAGCACGAGCAGAGCCATCAGCAGCTTGGAGACCCAGCCCTGGGCACCTTGACGCAACTGGTCGAGCATGAAAAAGCCTCTCGGCACAAACAAAAGGCCGGGTCTCTCAGCCCCGGCCCGCCGAACATAAGACCCACGTCCCGCGCTCACAAGCGCATCCCGCGGCCGGCCGGAACGGCGGTAGAGGAGCGAATTCCGCCATGCGGCATCTGATCGCCGGAAACTGGAAGATGAACGGCCTCGCCGCGAGCCTTCAGGAGGCCGTTCAGGTGGCCAAGGGCGCCAAGGAGGCGGAGGGCAAGGCCGACGTCATGCTCTGCCCGCCTGCGACCCTCATTGCGCAGATGCGCTGGGCGACAAAGGATTTTCCGCTTCTGATCGGCGGGCAGGACTGCCACGCGAAGCCCTCAGGAGCGCATACCGGAGACATTTCGGCCGAGATGCTCAAGGACGCCGGGGCCACGCGCGGTCATCGTCGGGCACTCGGAGCGGCGGACCGATCACGGCGAAACGGACGAGATCGTGCGAGCCAAGGCCGAGGCGGCGCGGCGCGCCGGGCTTCTCGCGATCGTGTGCATTGGCGAGACGGAGGCGGAGCGCGATTCCGGCAAGACGCTCGATGTGGTGTCGCGGCAACTCGCCGCGTCCGTCCCCGACGGAAACCCGGCGGATATCGTCATCGCCTACGAGCCCGTCTGGGCGATCGGCACGGGCCGGACGCCGAGCGAGGCTGACATCGGCGAAGTGCATGCCCATATCCGGGCCGGCTCTCCGAGCCCGTTTCGGCGCCCCCGGCGACTCGGTCCGCATCCTCTATGGCGGCTCGATGAAGCCGGAGAATGCGGCGGCGATCCTGAAAGTGCCTGAGGTTAACGGCGGCCTGGTCGGCGGCGCGAGCCTGAAAGCCGCGGATTTCCTGGCCATCGTGCGCGCCGCGAGCGGCGTGTGAGGCTTCAAAGCATGGCCGCGCTCGTGTAGAAGGCGCGGCCGAGGAATGAATTCATGACAACCGTCGTCATCGTCGTCCATCTCATGGTCGTGCTCGCCATGATCGGCCTGGTGCTTCTGCAGCGCTCCGAAGGCGGAGCGCTCGGCATCGGGGGCGGGCAGGGTGCCTTCATGTCGAACAGAAGCGCCGGCAACGTGCTGACGCGCTCGACCGCCGTGCTCGCCGTCGCCTTCTTCGCGACGTCGCTGGGCCTCGCGCTCATCTCGAAATACCAGTCGCATCCGTCCGACATCCTGGAGCGTCTGCCCGGACAGTCGGCTCCCGCCGCGACGGAGACGCCAGCGCCCCCGACGCCGTCGGGAGGGGCTCCCGCGACCGCGGAGGAGCTTTTGAAGCAGCTCGGCGGCGAGTCCGGACCATCCGGCGGCCCGCAGACCCCGCCGGCCGGGACCACTCCGACGGCTCCGGAGGCGCAAGCTCCGGCGGCACCGGCTCCGGCGGCTCCGGCGGCACAGGCTCCGGCAGCGGAAGCCCCCGTGCAAGCCCCGGCGGGAAGCGCTCCCGCTGCGGAAACCGCGCCCGCCCCGCAGACGCCGCCCGCGACCGACGGCAGCACGCAGTAACGAAGCGTCCATCTTTCTGATTTTTCGACTCGTCGAATCGGCATTGCCGCGCTAAGGCTCAAATCCCATGGCGCGGTACATCTTCATTACCGGCGGCGTGGTCTCATCCCTCGGCAAGGGTCTCGCATCGGCGGCCTTGGGCGCGCTCCTTCAGGCGCGCGGCTACAAGGTCCGGCTCCGCAAGCTCGACCCGTATCTGAACGTCGATCCCGGGACCATGAGCCCCTATCAGCATGGCGAGGTCTTCGTCACCGACGACGGGGCCGAGACCGATCTCGACCTCGGCCACTACGAGCGCTTCACCGGGCGCTCGGCCAACCGGATGGACAACGTCACCACCGGAAAGATCTACCAGGAGATCATCGCCAAGGAGCGGCGCGGCGACTATCTCGGCGGCACCGTCCAGGTGATCCCGCATGTCACCGACGCCATCAAGAACTTCGTCCTCGACGGCAATGACGAGTTCGACTTCGTTCTGTGCGAGATCGGCGGCACGGTCGGCGACATCGAGGGCCTGCCGTTCTTCGAGGCGATCCGACAGCTCGGCAACGAGCTGCCGCGCGGCGACGCGATCTACATCCATCTGACGCTGATGCCCTACATCGCGACGGCGGGCGAGCTGAAGACCAAGCCGACGCAGCACTCCGTCAAGGAGCTTCGCTCGATCGGCATCCAGCCGGACATCCTGCTCGTCCGCTCCGATCGCCACATCCCTGACAGCGACCGCCGGAAGCTCGCACTCTTCTGCAACGTGCGCGAGGACGCGGTGATCCCGGCTCTCGATGTTGAGACGATCTACGATGTGCCCGTCGCCTACCACGACGCCGGGCTCGACCGGCAGGTGCTCGCGGCGTTCGGCGAACAACACGCGCAGGCGCCTGACCTCGACCAGTGGCGCGAGATCGGCCGTATCCTGCGCCACCCGGAAGGTGAGGTGACGATCGCGATCGTCGGCAAATACACAGGGCTCCGTGACGCGTACAAGTCGCTGACGGAGGCGCTGCAGCATGGCGGCATCGCCAACAAGGTGCGCGTCAACCTCGACTGGATCGAGAGCGAGATCTTCGAGAAGGAAGACCCCGCGCCCTATCTCGAAGGCGTCAACGGCATCCTCGTCCCAGGCGGCTTCGGCGAGCGCGGCACGGAAGGCAAGATCAACGCCGTCACCTTCGCGCGCACCCGCGACGTACCGTTCTTCGGCATCTGCTTCGGCATGCAGATGGCAGTGATCGAGGCGGCGCGTCATCTCGCCGGCATCAACAGCGCGAGCTCATCGGAGTTCGGCGAGACGGACGAGCCCGTGGTCGGCCTCCTCACCGAATGGCTGAAGGGGAATGCGCTTGAGCGGCGGCTCGCGAAGGGCGACCTAGGCGGCACCATGCGGCTTGGCGCCTATCCGCGCTGCTGAAGCCGGAAAGCCGGATCGCCGCGATCTACGACGAAACGGAGATCAGCGAGCGGCATCGCCACCGCTACGAGGTGAACATCGACTACATGCCGCGGCTCGAGGCGGCGGGGCTCTCGTTCTCGGGTATGTCGCCGGACAATCTCCTCCCCGAGACGATCGAGCTTCCCGGCCATCCCTGGTTCATCGGCGTGCAGTTCCATCCGGAGCTGAAGTCGCGGCCGTTCGAGCCGCACCCGCTCTTCGCGAGCTTCATCGCGGCGGCGCGTAGAGAACAGCCGGCTGGTCTAGTCTTCAGCTCCGCTCGGCGGCGACGGAGACGCTTCCGACCCGGCCTTCTGCGAGGTTGCGGCCGAAGTTGCGGAAGCGCTCAGGAAAGTCCTCACCGAGGCTGACCGCCGCCCTTGCAGCGGGCGGCGTCCCGACATTCGCCTGGGGATCGCTGCCCCGCGTATCGCGGAGGAGGTCAGTCTCGTCTGTCCATTCGACGACGTGGAGGCCGGCGGCCTCGAAGGCCGCGCGCAGCTCGTCCGGCGTGACCAGAAAGCTTGTCGACGGATCGCGCGACCAGGGGACGGGGTAGTGTGGATCGCCGCTGGAGCCCTTGACCACGACGCCCCAGGCAAGTCGTCCACCCGGCTTCAAGACGCGGCGGATCTCCCTCAGAAGACCCACCTTGTCGGCGATGTTCATCGCGACGTAGTGGCAGGACGCGACGTCGAAGCTCGCGTCGTCAAACGGCATGGACAGCGCGTCGGCGTGGAGAAACTCGACCCGGTCGGCGAGGCCGCACCGCTCCGTCAGCTCGCGGGCGGCGACGACGAAGTCCTCGGTCACGTCGATGCCGGTCACCCGGGAGCCGAACGTCGCAGCTGCGTAGCGGGCCGGCCCGCCAAGGCCGCTGCCGACGTCGAGAAGATGCTGCGACGGCTGAAGCTTGAGCCGCGCAAGGTGGTCCTTCGTCCCCGCAAGCTGCCGCGCGTGGAGCTGGTCGAAGGGATAGAGCATCTCGGGCGTAAGCCGGTCCACCGGCTGGCCTTTCTCGGTCAGCGCCTTCAAGACGCGATCTGCTATCCCGTTGGCGCCGTAGTGCCGGGCGACGCGCTCTGTCGTCTCGTTCATCTTGGTCCCACCGTCACGTTCAAGTCGTTCACCAAGCCCGTCGGCGAGCGAATATACCCAGCCGTGGACGCTGAGGCTCCTGGCCGCGCGCCCAGGCGTCCTGCACGAAGACATCCGAGGCGACGTTTCGCACCTGGCGCATGACGTTCAGCTCGCACAGCCGGTCGAGGCGGGCGTGCTGGTCGGCGATCGCCTCCAGCTCGGCGCGGTGCTCGTCGAAGGCCTCGCGGATCGGATGCAGCCAGTGATCGACCAGTCCGCGGCGCTTGCCGTCGACGGCCGCGGCGACCCCGCCGCAGCCGTAGTGCCCGACGACGATGATGTGCTTCACCTTCAGAACGTCGACGGCGAACTGGAGGACGGAGAGGTAATTGGCATCCTGCGGCGGCGCGAGGTTGGCCACGTTCCGGTGCACGAAGAGCTCGCCCGGATCGAGGTCGACGATCTCGTTCGCCGGCACGCGGCTGTCGGAGCAGCCGATCCAGAGATACTCCGGGGCCTGCTGACGGACGAGACGGCGGAAGAAGTCGGCGTCGCCGGCGACCTTGCGCGCCGCCCAGGCGCGGTTATTCGCCTTCAGATGATCAAGCATCGCAGGGAGAAGACCACCATATTCTTCGCAGCGCCGGACTATTCGTCACGACCGGGGAGGCTCGCACACATCATCGGCCAGAACCGGAGGTCGCGCCAGAGGAGCGGCGGGTGGCTATGCAGCGGCGGAGATGAGCAGCCAGCCGCCAGTCTCGTCCGCGAGGTCGCCCTCCTCCCTCGGATCGGGAGTGACCAACGCCTCGAAGAGGGTCTCGATCGAGGTCCAGTAGGGGAGCCAGAATTCCTGGTCCACGTCCATGAGGAGCACGCGGTCATCCTCGGCGTTGTAGGCACCGATCGGCGAGACATGCAGCCCGCCCTCCGGGTCGCCGGTCACGACCGCCTGGTTGTAGTAAGCGAGCATGACACTGTCGGGTGACGCCTCGTTGCGGGCGAGCGCCTCGCGCAGCGAATCGATGGTCTGCGGGTCGTCGGCGTCGGGAGCGAGCGCGCTGACAGCCCCATCGAGATCCAGGCGGTCGAGCCCGAGGCGGAGGACCCGCTCGAGATCCGCCATCGTGACGCCGCCGCCGTCCTCGGCGGTCCGCGCCGTCCATTCGGGGTCGTCCACCGCCGCCAAAAGATCACTATCGCTTAACGGCTCCGCTTCCGGCGCCACACGGTTCAGAAGCGCGTTGAAGGCCATCGCGGCGGAGGCTGCGGAGCAACCGCAATTCGTAGACTGCGGAGAATAGAACTCGGATAACGTCCAGTAATCCGCGTTCTTCTTCTGTAGAAGGTAATCGGTCTCATGAAATGCCGGCACTGTATCTTCAGGAAATTCCGGTACGACCGCTGCCTGTGCAGAAGTCCCGGAAATTCCCAACAAAATATAGGCGCCGGCGAAATTGCGCATGGCACTCCCCGGTGTGGGTAAAAAGCTGAGTCTGGCGTGCGTGGATCGCTTTTGTGCCACATTCAGGCAATTTTGTCCATTCTTCTGCATGCGCATTCTCGGTTGTATACTTATCTCCTTGAACCGCCTTCGAAAATTCCGAAGGCATTACGCGCCGCAGCCGGCAACCCCCGCAGGGCTGGTCATACGCGCACCGATCGCCTAGCGGAGGGCAATGCGCTCGATCGACCATCTGGTCCTGCCCGTCACCACGCTGATGCTTGCACGCACTCGGCTGACGAACCTCGGATTCACCGTTGCGCCGGACGCGCAACATCCGTTCGGCGCGGGCAATTGCTGCGTGTTCTTCAGGGACCGCACCTATCTCGAGCCGATCACCATCCTCGACCGCAGGCGACGCCGACATGGCCGCGGCGGAGGGTGTCGTTTTCGTCAAACGGATGAAGCGTTTCACCGAGAGGCAAGGCGAAGGCTTCGCCATGGTAGCGCTTCAAAGCGAAGACGCGGAAGCCGACCGCAAGGCATTCGAGGCGGCAGGGGTGGGCTACGGGGAGGTCTATCGCTTCTCCCGGCATGGCGGAGCTTCCTGACGGAACGCAGCGGAAGATCGGCGTCGCGATCGCGAACGCCGAATTCCCCTCCGCGCGCGACGCGAGCTTCTTCTCCTGCCAGCACCTCGCCAAGGATGTGCTCTTCCAGCCCGGCTATCTCGATCACCCGAACGGGGCGGAGGGGATTTCGGGGGTGGCGGCGGTCGCAGAGAACCCGGCCGACTTCCACATCCTGCTTGAGGCGGTGACCGGCCAGCGCGAGCTCCGCAGCGACGTCATTCGGCGTGGAGGCGAACGTCGACGGGAAGCGTCTTCATGATCCTGACGCCGGAAGGATTCCGCGCTCGTTACGGCGTCGATGCGCCGAACCCGCGGAGCCGGATGCGCTTCGCCGCATTCGAGCTTGCGGTCTTGGACGCCGATCGCGCCGCGCGCTATGCAGGCCGCGCGGCGAAGCGGGGGGACGGGCTCATCGTCGTGCCGCCGGCACCGGGACTGCACGCGGTCATAGCCTTCAGGAGCGAGGAAGATGGCGCAAGCGAATAGCGTCGTAGAAGTGGGCGGCGTCCGCTTCGGCAACGCCCTGCCGCTCGCGCTGATCGCCGGACCCTGTCAGCTCGAAAGCCGCGGCCACGCTTTCGACATGGCGGGCGCGCTCAAGCAGATATGCACGCGGCTCGGGATCGGGCTCGTCTACAAGACCAGCTTCGACAAGGCGAACCGCACCAGTCTTTCCGGCAAGCGTGGAGTGGGGCTCGACGCGGCGCTCTCGGTCTTCGCCGACCTTCGCTCCGAGCTCGACCTGCCGGTGCTGACGGACGTGCACGAGCCTGCCCAATGCGCCGAAGTCGCCGCGGTGGTCGACGTCCTGCAAATTCCTGCGTTCCTCTGCCGGCAGACGGACCTTCTCGTTGCCGCGGCAAAGACCGGGCGCGCGATCAACGTGAAGAAGGGCCAGTTCCTCGCGCCGTGGGACATGCGCCAAGTGCTCGCCAAGATCGTGGAGAGCGGCAATCCGAATGTGCTTCTGACGGAGCGCGGTGTCTCGTTCGGTTACAACACGCTTATCTCGGACATGCGCGCGCTGCCGATCATGGAGGCGCTCGGTGCGCCGGTGGTGTTCGACGCGACGCATTCCGTGCAGCAGCCGGGCGGGCAGGGGACCTCGACCGGTGGCGACCGGGCCATGGTGCCGGTGCTCGCGCGGGCGGCGGTGGCGGTTGGCGTCGCCGCGGTCTTCATCGAGACACACCAGGACCCGGACAACGCCCCCTCCGACGGGCCGAACATGGTCCCGCTTAGCGAGATGGAGGCACTGCTGCAGCGCCTCAAAGCCTTCGACCATTTGGCGAAGGCGTAGTCGCAGAAAGGCGCGCGGGTGCGGCCCGCGCGCCAAGGTTCCGCATCTGGCCGCTTCTTGTGTGGCCTTGCCTTACGCCGCCTTGCGGTTGATGCCGCTCTCGGCAAGCTTGGTGAGCTTCTCGTCGGCAGCGTGCTCCTCGTTCAGGTTCTTCTCAAGCACGCTCGCGCAGTCATCGCGGCCGAGTTGGCGCGCCCATGCGACGAGGGTGCCGTAACGGGTGATCTCGTAGTGTTCGGCGGCCTGAGCGGCGGCGATCAACGCCGCATCGAGAACCTCCTTGTCGGCGACGTCGCCCGCGACTTCGTCTGCCTCTTCGATGATCCCGTCGATCGCCGGACAGTCGACCGCTTTCGCCTTGGCGCCGTGCATACGGAACACTTCCTCGACGCGGGCGACGTGCCCTTCGGTCTCCTCGAGGTGGCTCTTGAATGCCTGCTTGAGCTGCGGGCTCGTCGCTTTCTCGACCATCTTCGGCAGCGCTTTCACGAGCTGCTTCTCCGCGTAGTAGATGTCCTGGAGCTGGTGCACGAAGAGGTCGTCGAATGTCTTGATGTCCTTGGAGAAAATGCCCATGGCCTGTTTGTCCTTTGGAATGGCGTTGATTTCACGCCGGCCTCCTCGGCGCGGCTGATGCGAAGTAAACGCCACGCGCCGTCCGCCGTTCCTCGCTCCAATCAAGAAAGAGATGCGCTGGCTAAGAAGCGTCGCGCCGTTTTAAATGTTTCGGCAAAATGGTGGCAGCACTGTGCGCAGTAACGCAGATTGTGACTTCATCGGTCACCGCGAACATTATCTTTTGTTCACTTGCTGCATGAAATTGCGCGGAAGTAATCCTTGCGCCGCTGGTCAATCAGGCCAGGACAAAGTGCCCTGGTCGCCAGCAGCGAATCGGAGGCGCATTATGCGCAAATCGCTCATCTCCGCGGCAGTCGCCGCTTCCCTCATCTCCTCTGTCGCCCTCGCGGCCACCCAGACCGCCGACGGGTCCATCAAGGCTCTTAACATCGCGAAGCATCAAATGACGCTCTCCGATGGCAAGAGTTTCGAGCTGCCCGCGGCGTGGAAGGGCACCGGCTTCAAGGTCGGCGACAAGGTCACAGTGACCTACGAGGCGCAGAACGGGAAGATGATGGTGAGCGCCGTCACGCACGCCAGCTAGCGTCGACGTCCCGCGGGCCGGGCGTGCGCGCACCCGGCCCGCGGAACTCCTCCCCGCGCGCAAAGCACGCCTTTCGCTCCGCTGCGACTTCGCCTAGGAAACGGCCGCAACCCGTGGAGCGCCTATGACCGCCATCATCGACATCACCGGCCGCGAGATTCTCGACAGCCGGGGCAATCCGACCGTCGAGGTCGACGTGACGCTGGAGGAGGGCTCCTTCGGCCGCGCCGCAGTTCCGTCCGGCGCGTCGACCGGCGCCCATGAGGCGGTCGAGCTCAGCGACGGCGACAAGTGCCGTTACCTCGGCAAAGGCGTCTTGAAGGCGGTTGAAGCCGTCAACGGGGAGATTTTCGACGCGATCGGCGGCATGGAGGCGGAGAACCAGGTCCAGATCGACCAGACGCTGATCGCGCTCGACGGCACGGAGAACAAGGGCCGGCTCGGCGCGAACGCCATCCTCGGCGTGTCGCTCGCCGTCGCCAAGGCCGCGGCGGAGGCGAATGCGCCTGCCGCTCTTCCGCTATGTCGGCGGGACCAACGCGCGGCTCTTGCCGACGCCGATGATGAACGTCGTCAACGGCGGCGTGCACGCCGACAATCCCGATCGACTTCCAGGAGTTCATGATCGTGCCGGTCGGCGCCGAGACATTCGCGGAGGCCGTGCGCATCGGGCGCGGAGGTCTTCCACACGCTGAAGAAGGCGCTGAAGGATGCCGGCCACAATACCAATGTCGGCGACGAAGGCGGGTTCGCTCCGAACCTCGCAGTCGGCCGACCGAGGCGCTCGACTTCATCGTCAAGGCGATCGAGCAGGCGCCGGCTACAAGCCGGGCGACGACGTGTGCCTCGCGCTCGATCCGGCGGCGAGCGAGTTCTTCAAGGACGGCAACTACGTCTACGCCGGGCGAGGGGGCAAGAAGCGCGAGTCCGGCCGAGCTGGTCGCCTATCTCGGAGAGCTGGTCGCGAAATATCCGATCTTCTCCATCGAAGACGGCCTGGCCGAAGACGACTGGGAGGGCTGGAAGATCGCGACCGAGCGACTCGGCGAAAAATGCCAGCTCGTCGGCGACGATCTCTTCGTCACCAACACCAAGCGCCTGCGCGAAGGCATCAAGCCGCGGCGTCGCCAACTCCATCCTGATCAAAGTCAACCAGATCGGCACGCTGACCGAGACGCTCGACGCGGTGGAGATGGCGCACAAGGCGGGCTACACGTGCGGTCATGTCGCACCGCTCCGGCGAGACGGAGGATTCCACCATCGCCGATCTCGCGGTCGCCACCAATTGCGGACAGATCAAGACGGGCTCGCATGTCGCGCTCCGACCGCATCGCCAAATACAATCAGCTCATCCGCATCGAGGAGGAGCTTGGCCCGGCGGCAAAATACGCAGGGCGGGCGGTTCTGAAGGCTAGACGCCGCGCCGCTTTCACAGCGGCGAGAGATCGAGGATGGCGCACTCGAGTTCATCAATTCGGCGGCGGCCAAGGCTGCGAAGCTGCCGTTCAGCCAGGCGGTGCGCGTCGGCGACGTCCTCTATCTCTCCGGCGCCTCGGCAACGTGCCGGGCAAGATGGAGCTTGTGCCGCGGCGGCATGGAGGCGGAGACCCGCCAGACCATGGAGAACATCGGCGCGGTGCTGAAAGAGAACGGCCTCGCGTTCGACGACGTCTTCAAATGCACGGTGATGCTCGCCGACATGTCCAAATGGGGCGACTTCAACAAGATCTATCTCACCTACTTCAATCCGGACCGTCTGCCAGCGCGCTCGGCTTTCGGCGCGAACGGCCTGGCGCTTGGCGCGCAGGTCGAGGTCGAGTGCATGGCCTACATGCCAGGAAGCGACGCGTGACGGCGGAGGTGTCCGCTTGAACGAGAATAACTGGGACGAGGTCGACCGCTTTATCGCCGACCTCTTCGTCAATCCCGACCCGGCGCTCGACGCCGCGCTCTGCGGCGAGCGCGAAGGCCGGCCTGCCGGCGATCGAGGTCTCGGCGCCAGCAGGCAAGCTCCTGATGCTGCTTGCGAAGATGATCGGCGCGCGCGGCGCATCCTCGAGATCGGCACGCTCGGCGGCTATTCGACGATCTGGCTCGCCCGCGCGCTTCCGAAGACGGCAAGCTGATCACGCTCGAGGCGGATTAGAAGCACGCCGAGGTGGCGCGAAAGAACATCGCGCACGCAGGGCTTCGCGAGAAGGTCGACGTGCGCGTCGGACAGGCGCTCGACACGCTGCCGAAGCTAGAGGAAGAGGGCGCCGGGCCGTTCGACTTCGTCTTCCTCGACGCCGACAAGCCGAACAACCCGGCCTATTTCGAGTGGGCGCTGAAGCTCTCGCGCAAGGGAAGCGTCATCGTCGCCGACAATGTCGTGCGCTAGGGCGCGATCACCGACAGCAAGAGCACGGATCGCGAACGTTCAGGGCGTGCAGCTTTCCTGGAGATTGTCGCGCGGGAGAAGCGCGTCAGTGCGACGGCGATCCAGACCGTCGGGGTGAAGGGCCACGACGGGTTCGCGCTGGCGCTCGTACTGGAGTGAGGCAGTCCCGTCCCTTGAGGGAAGGTCGAGGCGAACATCGTCCTCTCAGTCACGTACGCACGAAGGCCTTGCCGTTCTCGTCGAAGCCGTGGAGCGCTTTGGTCGCGGCGGTGAGGCCGACTGTGGAGCCGCGGTTCATATTCACCGTGCCGTCGAGCTTGCCGATGATCGGGTCCTGCGGGTTGCCGCAATCGACGTAAAGCAGTGCCACTTCGCCGAGATTTTCGACGAGCAGCAGCTTGCCGCGGAAGATCGCGTCGCTGCCGGATGCCACCCGGAGGTCCTCGGGACGCACGCCGAGCGTGCATTTGTGCCCGACCGCGCTTGCGGGAATGTTCACCGGGACCTTCACTGAGACCCCTTCCGCGGTCCTCACGCGCGAGTTGCCGCCGGCCGCTTCCACGGTGCACGGCGAGACGTTCATCGCCGGCGAGCCGATGAAGCGCGCGACGAAGAGGTTCGCCGGCGTGTGATAGAGCGCCATGGGCGAGCCGACCTGCTCGACCAGGCCCGGCATTCAGCACGACGATGCGGTCGGCGAGCGTCATCGCCTCCACCTGATCGTGCGTCACGTAGATCATGGTCACGTCGGGCATCGACTCGTTCAGCTTGGCGATCTCGATGCGGGTGGCGACACGGAGCGCCGCGTCGAGGTTCGACAGCGGCTCGTCGAAGAGGAAGACGCGCGGGTTTCTGACGATGGCGCGGCCGATCGCGACACGCTGGCGCTGGCCGCCGGAAAGCTGCTTCGGCAGGCGGTCAAGCAGCGGCGTGAGCTGCAGGATATCGGCGGCCGCGCGCACGCTCTTCTCGATCTCCGCCTTGCTCTTCTTGGCGAGCTTCATGCCGAAGGCCATGTTCCCGTAAACCGTCATGTGCGGATAGAGGGCGTAGGACTGGAACACCATGGCGATGCCGCGGGTCGAGGGCGGCAGGTCGTTCACGACCTCGCCATCGAACTCCAGCGTGCCGGAGGTGATGTCCTCAAGGCCGGAGATCAGCCGCAGAAGCGTGGACTTGCCGCATCCGGACGGGCCGACGAAGACGACGAACTCGCCCTTCTTGATGTCGAGATCGACGCCCTTGATAACGTCCACCGCGCCGAAGGACTTCTTGATGTCGCGTAACTTAATCTCGGCCATCTGCCTTCCCCTTCACATCCCTTCTCGACCAGCCGACCGGATCATCCGCCCTTCACCGAGCCCGCGAGCAGGCCGCGCACGAGGTAGCGTTGCAACGCGAAGAACACGGCCAGAGGCACGAGGATGGAAACGAACGCAGAGGCCGTGAGGATTTCCCAATTGTCGCCGCGCGAGCCGAGCAGCGCGCGGAGCTTTCCAGTAAGCACGAGCTGATCGCTTTGCTGACCGAGGAAGACGATCGCGACGAGAAGGTCGTTCCAGACCCAGAGGAACTGGAAGATGGCGAAGGAGGCGAGCGCCGGTACCGATAGCGGCAGCACGATGCGCACGAAAATCTCGAAATCGGTCGCGCCGTCGATGCGCGCCGATTCCATGACCTCGGTCGGGAGGCCGGCGATGTAGTTCCTGAGAAGGTAGATGGCGAGCGGCAGACCGAAGCCCGTGTGGGCAAGCCAGATGCCGAGATAGGTCTTCGCCGGCACGCCGAAGAACGCACCGACGTCGTTATAGAGCTTCAGAAGCGGTATCAGCGACATCTGAAGCGGGACGACGAGGAGGCCGACGATCGTCGCGAGGATGAGCGGGCGCCCGGGAAACTTCATCCAGGCGAGCGCATAGGCCGCGTAGGCAGCAATCAGGATCGGGATGATCGTCGCGGGCACCGTCACCGTCAGCGAGTTCAAGAAGGATTGACCGATGCCCTCGGACGTCAACACCTCGTAGTAGTTCGAAAGCGTGAATTTCGGCGGCAGCGCCGCAGTGTAGAAGAGACGCGGGCTGCGCCCCTCGAAGCGTTCCGGCGAGACGATCTCGTAGGAGCCGTCCTCGTTGATCGTGAGCGTCCCGCCGCTCGGCAACTCCGTCACCGTGCCGGGCGCGAACTCGCTCGGGTTCTGGATGCGTGTACCGAAGGCCGTGATCTTTCCGCCCTGGCCTTCGAGGACATTGCCGCTCAGCACGAACTTCCCGTCGCGCTCGATCTGCGTGTCGGCGTCGGCGGCGCGGCCAACCTCGTTGCGCTCAGTCGTCGTGAGCGCGCTCCACCAGCCGGAGACAGTCAGCAAATCCTTGTCGCGCAGCGAGCTGACGAGAAGGCCGAAGGTCGGCAGCACCCACAGAATGACCAGGAAAAGAACCGCGAGATGAACGAACCATCCGCCCGATTTGCTGCGTGCAGCCATCTCAGCGACCCTTCATCTCGGCGTTCTGGCGACGGATGTTCCACACCATGATCGGTATGACCGCGACCATGATGATGACGGCGATCGTCGCGCCGCGGCCGAAGTCGCCGCCGCCGCGGAACATCCAGTCAAACATCAGATTGGCCAGCACCTCGGTATTCCACTGGCCATTGGTCATGGCGAGCACGATGTCGAACACCTTGAGGACGATGATGGTGATGGTCGTCCAGACAACGGCGATGGTTCCCCAGATTTGCGGGACCATGATGTAGAAGAAGATGTGTCGGCCCTTGGCGCCGTCGATGATCGCCGCTTCGATGGTCTCCTCAGGCACGCCGCGGATCGCCGCGGAGAGAATGACCATGGCGAAGCCGGTCTGAATCCAGATCAGGATCGCCATCAGGAAGAAGTTGTTCCAGAAGGGAAGTGCGATCCACGCCTGGGGTGTGCCGCCGAGCGCCTGGACGATGGCGTTGATCAGGCCGATCTGGTTCGAGCCCTCGCTGCGGTAATCGTAGATGAACTTCCAGATCACGCTCGCGCCGACGAACGAGATCGCCATAGGCATGAAGATCAGGCTCTTGGCGATGTTGCCCCACCAGATGCGGTCGGTCAGGAAGGCGATGATCAGGCCGAAGACGGTGCAGGCGGCCGGCACGACGATCAGCCACATAATGTTGTTGACGATCGACTCGCGGAACTGGGTGTCGCCGACGGCCCAGACGTAGTTGGAAACGCCGACGAAGTTCTCGCCGGTGCGATCGAAGAGGCTGAGCCGCACCGAATCGACGACCGGGTAGACGAGATAGAGGCAGAGGAACAGAAGTGCCGGCCCTAGGAAAAGCCACGGCCGGATCGTAGCGGCGATCTGCTGGTTGCGAGCTGCGACGGCAGCCGGGCCGCGCGGCGGCAGGATGAGATCAAGGACCCAGTTGACGGCGTAGAAATAGAGGATCGCCGCCCCGACACCGACGATGATTGTAAACAGCGCCAGCAGGAGCTGCTGCATCGCGCTTCCCCCTCTCGAGGCAGCCGATGAGCACCGGCCAGCACCGGAACTCCGCCGCCCTTCTTCTTCCCGACGTTGTCGCCGGTTCGTTATATGACCCGGGCCGGGTGGCCCGGGTCAAGTCTTGGTTGTCGAGAGGCTACTTGAGCGCGTCCCAAGATTCCTGAATCTCGTGCCCGACGGTCTTCGCGTCCTTGCCGCCGACATAGTCGACCATGCCGGTCCAGAACGAGCCCGCGCCGATCTTGCCCGGCATCAGGTCCGATCCATCGAAGCGGAAGGTCGTCGCCTCGGAGAGGATCTTGCCTTCGCCGCGCAGCGTGTCGTTGGCGTAGGCATCGAGGTTCACGCCCTTGAACGGAGTCAGGAAGCCAGACTGCGCCATCCAGACCTCATGCGCGATCGGTGTCTTCAGCCATTCGATGAAGGCGCGCGCCGCAGGCGAGTCCTTAGTGATGGCGAAGAGGGTGCCGCCGCCAAGCACGGGCTTGCCGAGATCCTTGTCGGCATAGGCCGGGAAGTAGAAGAAGTTGGCGTCCTGCCCGAGCTTCGTTCCCTCCGGGAAGAAGGAGGGGATGAACGACGCTTGCCGGTGCATGTAGCACTTTGGCGGCGAGCTAAAGAGGCCCTTCGGGCTATCGCGGAAGTCGGTCGCCGCGACCGCAGCAGCGCCGCCGTCCACGAACTTGTCGTTCTTGGCGAACCAGCCGAACTCGTCGATGGCTGCCACGACGCGCGGATCGTCGAACGGAATCTCGTTCTTGACCCATTGGTCGTAGACCTCCGGGGGCTGCGTGCGGAGCATCATGTCCTCGACCCAGTCGGTCGCCGGCCAGCCGGTCGCCGCCTGCGAGCCGATGCCGATGCACCACGGCGTGCCGCCGTCGGCGACGATCTGCTCGGTCAGCGCCTTAAGCTCCTCCATGGTCGTCGGCACCTTGTAGCCGGCGTCGGCGAAGTTCTCCGGCACGTACCAGACGAGGCTCTTCACGTCGGCCTTGTAGGGGAAGGCGAAGAGCTGCGGGTTGCCGTCCTTGTCCTTATAGGTGGAGAGGTCCACCCAAGACTGGCCGGCGCCATAGTTGTCGATGATCCATTGCTTTGTGGCGTCGTCGAGCGGCGACAGGTAGCCCTTCGAGGCGATGTCGGCAGCAAGACCCGGCTGTGGGAAGACCGAGATGTTTGCTGGGCTGCCAGCCTGCGTGTCGATGACGACCTGCTGCTCGAAGGAGTCGGAGCCCGTGTGCTGCACGTTGGCGCCCGTCGCTTCGCCGAAGTAGGCGAGCATGCTCTCCACTAGCTCGCCGTCGGCGGCAACCCAGGGCGTGAAGATCGTGAAGTCCTGCCCGGTCAGATCGTACTTGTCGGCGAAGTCGTGATAGCTCTGCCAGTTGAACCGCGCGTCGCCATCAATCGGAAACTTGAGATCCGCCGCGCCGGCGGCTCCTGCCGCGAGCACAAGACCAATTGCGGTAGCCGCTAAGACAAGGGGTCGTCTCATCCGTCTTCCTCCATCTTTTGTTGTCGCCGGGCGCCTGCCCGATAGCCGCCGTCCGCGAGACCGCGGGAATGGGGGCTTCCTTGCCTCCGTTCTAACCGGCTAGGCTCAAATTGGCTACCCAAGCGGGTCCCACCCTGGTGTAATATAGGGCGGATTTGGTACGCTTGAGATCAATCGGGAGGCGGGATTGAAGCAGGCGGTCACGACCCTGGCTTTCGTATCTGCCGTCGTGAGCTTCCTTGTCGTGGGCGGGGGCGGCGCTGCGCTTCTCATCGTCCCAAATTCGGGCGAGCTGACCACCGGCGCACTGCTTGCGTTCTGCGCCGCCGTGGCGCTTGCCTGCGTCATGGCGCTGATTTTCGCACCCTTGCGGCGCTTCCAGGAGCCGACGTGGCGCGCAGCAGCGATTGCCGCCGCAATTATCGGCGCCATGCCGGCCGCTGGAATTGCTGCGGCCGCATTCCGCTTTGCCGGACTGCCCGTCAGTAGCGCAATGCCGACCATCGATTGGTCGGTGTTCTTCGCGGGCCTCGCCTTCGCGCTCGGTGCTCTTTCGGTCCTTGCGCTTGGTTATTTGCGCTCGCAGACGCCGGTGGCGGCCGTCGAAGGGAAGCAGCCGGAGACGGAGCCGTCGGTCGTCCACATGCAGCAGCTCCGCAGCGCGCAGGCGCATCTGCGCAAGGCGCTCGAGAAGGCTACGGCTGCGGTGGAAAACGAAGACGACAGCGTCACTCAGATCGAGGACGACATCCGAGTCAGGCGAGTTTGAGGCGCACGAGCGCCGGCCGCGTCCGGGCTTTCAGATCAGGCTGAACTCCGTCGCTTAGCCAAAACGGCCAAGCGCGCTCCGCTTAATGCCGAGAATTGCGAGATCATCATCGCTCGGACGTCTGTGGTCCTCGACCGCGCCCGCGACACGGATCGCCGCGCCGGCCAACTCCATGAAGTCGCGGACGCCGTCGAAAGCACGCAGCCCCGGCCAGCGGCGAGCAGCGCTACCTGCGGGTCTGTCGGTAATGGAAACGTTGGCCTTGGTAGCCCTCGGGTTCGTCGATCGGGCTGACCGACTTCTACCGAGAGGTAGAGCTTGTGCTGCGACGCACAAGGCTGGACGCTGCAACGCAGCAATGCGACCATGGCATGGGATGGGTCGGAGATTCGGGCAGCCGAGCCATCGCCCGGCGCGTCAGCCTTCCAGCGGGGATTCGTCCTCGCGCTTGGTGGCCGGTGCCGTCTCGGAGGCGTCGGTTACGTGGAGATCGTAGAAATCGTCCCGGCTTCCGCCATCGGGGCGCGAAAAGGCGAGCGAAGACAGGCCGTAGATCGCGAGGGCGCCCATCAGGGCAAGGACGGTCTCGTTCATAGCTCCAGCTCCTTACCGCCCCAGCGTGACAAAGCACGGGGAATAGTCGCTTTGATGACCGGAATTGAGCGAAAGCGCGGCGGAGCGGCGGTGCTACGGCACGAGAGTTAGCAAACCTTGACGTTCCAGTTGCTGGAACCTCCACATCAGTCCCGCACATCGAAAGAGCGGCCATGGAAACGATGGAAAACGCGCATGCGTGCCACGCGCACGCTGGCGCGGGAAAGGCCAAGGACCCGGTCTGCGGGATGAACGTCGATCCCGCCACGGCCAAGCACTCGGCCGAGTATCAGGGCGCTGCGTACTATTTCTGCAGCGGGGGCTGCCGGGAGAAATTCCTCGCCGACCCGGAGCGCTACCTCGCGCCACACGAGCGCAGGAGGGAACCCGCGCCCGCGCCTGAGGGCACCATCTACACATGCCCGATGCACCCCGAGATCCGCCAAGTCGGGCCGGGCGACTGTCCGATCTGCGGCATGGCGCTTGAGCCTGCCGTCGCGACGGGGGAGAGCGGCCCGAATCTCGAGCTGATCGACATGCGCCGCCGGTTCTGGATCGGGCTGGTCCTGGCGCTGCCGGTGATCGCGCTCGAGATGGGCGGCCACATCTTCGACCTGTCGCAGATTGTCGCGCCGTGGGTCTCGAACTGGATTCAACTGCTCTTCGCAACACCGGTCGTCGTTTGGGCCGGCGCGCCATTCTTCGTGCGCGGTTGGCGTTCGCTCGTCACCCGCAATCTCAACATGTTCACGTTGATCGCCATGGGGACGGGTGTCGCCTGGCTCTACAGCGTCGTTGCGACCTTAGCGCCGGATCTCTTCCCGCCCGCCTTCCGCGGCAGGCACGGCAGCGTCGCGGTCTATTTCGAGGCGGCGGCGGCGATCACGGTGCTGGTGCTCCTTGGCCAAGTGCTGGAGCTACGCGCGCGCGACACGACGAGCGGCGCGATCCGGGCGCTCCTCGACCTTGCGCCGAAGACGGCGCGCCGTCTCAAGCAAGATGGGAGCGACGAGGCGGTGCCGCTCGCCGAGGTCGCGGTCGGCGACCGCCTGCGCGTCCGGCCGGGCGAGAGCGTGCCCGTCGACGGCGTCGTCGAGGAAGGCGAGAGCGCGGTCGACGAGTTCGATGGTGACCGGCGAGTTGATGCCCGTCACAAAGACCGCCGGCGAACGGGTTCTCGGTGGCACGATCAACCAGACCGGCGGCTTCGTGATGCGCGCTGAGAAAGTCGGCAGCGACACGCTGCTCCAGCGGATCGTTCAGCTTGTCGCCGATGCGCAGCGGAGCCGTGCCCCGATCCAGCGGCTTGCCGACCGTGTTTCCGGATTCTTCGTCCCGACGGTGATCGCCGTCGCCGTCATCGCCTTCGCATCGTGGGTGACTTTCGGGCCCGAGCCGCGCCTCGCCTATGGGCTCGTGGCGGCCGTTGCCGTCCTCATCATCGCGTGCCCTTGCGCACTTGGCCTGGCGACGCCGATGTCGATCATGGTCGGCGTCGGCCACGGAGCGCGCTCCGGCGTCCTGATCCGTGACGCGGAGGCGCTCGAGCGCATGGAGCGCGTCGATACGCTCATCGTCGACAAGACCGGCACGCTGACGGAGGGGCGGCCATCCGTCACGCAGATCCTTCCGGCCGAGGGTTCCGACGAGAGCTCGGTGCTGGGCTTTGCCGCGAGCGTCGAGCGGCTGAGCGAGCATCCGCTCGCCCGTGCGATCGTCGAGGCGGCGGAGGCGCGCGGCGTCGCGTTGCGTCCCGCGACCGATTTCAACTCTCCGACAGGGAAGGGGGCCGTCGCCCGCGTCGACGGAAAGACGGTCCACATTGGCAATGCGGCCTACCTTCTGGAGAACGGCATCGACACTGGTCGCGATGCGACGGAGGTCGATGCGCTCCGCAAGGAGGGCGCCACGGCAATATTCGTCGCGGTCGACGGCCGCGTGGTTGGCGCGATCGGCATCGCCGATCCGGTGAAGCCTTCGAGCGCAGACGTCGTCGCCAAGCTGAAGTCACTCGGCGTTCGCGTCGTGATGCTGACGGGCGACAATCTAACGACGGCGGAAGCGATCGCGCGGCGGCTCAAGATCGACGAGGTCGAGGCGGAGGTCTTGCCGGAGCGCAAGAGCGAGGTCGTGCGCAGGATCAAAAGCGAAGGGCGCGTCGTGGCGATGGCCGGCGACGGAGTGAACGACGCGCCGGCCCTCGCCGCGGCCGATGTCGGCATCGCCATGGGGACGGGTACCGACATCGCGATCGAGGCCGCGTCTATGACGCTGGTGAAGGGCGATCTCGCCGGCATCTTGAAGGCGCGGCGCCTGTCGGAGGCGACGATGCGCAACATCCGGCAGAACCTCGTCTTCGCCTTCATCTACAACGCCGCCGGCGTGCCGATCGCCGCCGGCGTGCTCTATCCGGTCTTCGGGCTGCTGCTCTCGCCGGTCGTCGCGGCGGCGGCGATGGCGCTTTCCTCCGTCAGCGTCATTACCAACGCGCTCAGGCTTCGCGCGGTCGATCTCGGGTGAGAGGATTCGCTAGCGGCTGAGCCAGGCCGTCTCGGCGATCTGGGCGTAAATGGCGTCGAAGACGGCGCCGATGCCCGACGAGTCGTGCACCTCGAAGTACGAGCTCGGGTTCGACGCGCAGTCGGAGAGCAGGCTGTAGACAGACGTGTCGTCGACATCGTAGGCGATCGTGTAGAGCGAGATGTCGTCCGCCTTGACGTTCTCGCAGAGTTCCGCGGTGGTGCGGTTCGCGCCGTCAATCGAGATGTCGCCGGTCGGGCCCATGGCCTCGATCGTCTGCACGCCGTCGGTCAGGAGCACGAGGATCTTGCGCACATAGGGGTCGGAGAAGTCGCGCGTGGTCTCGAAGGGCTCGTTCGGGCGACAGCATGTGCCAGCCCATCTCGGTGGCGAGCGAGATGTTTGTCCAGCCTACCGGCTGCATGCCCGCGAGCGCGTTGCTGAGGCCGCTGAAATCGTCGGTCAGATCGCGCGCCTTCAGCCCGCCGTCCTCGTAGGCTTGGCAGCGCGCGCTGTCCGGATCGGCTTGGCGCCACTTGCTCGCCTCGGCGCCGATCGGCGTGTCGTTCGTCACCGAATAGGGATAATCGCGGTTCAGCAGGCACTTCGCGCTCGCGACCGTCGGAGGAGGTGTCCTGCCGCCGCCGCCCCACTTCGAGCTGCCGTCGTACTTCGAGCCAGTGTCCCAGACGTTGCCGCCGCTGGTATCGGGATCACGGACATCGGTGTCGGCCACGTCGGCATAGACGAACTCGGAAAAGGGAATGATGCCGATCTTCGTGCGATCGGCGCGATTGGCGCTCACCTTGGAGATGAAGTCGCGCGCCGCGGACGTCATGCGCGAGTACTTATTGTTCGAGCGCATCGACAGCGAGTAGTCGAGCACGAGTGCGATCTCGATCCGGATCGGGTCGGGGACGCTGACCTCCGCAAAGGTGGAGGCGGGCAGTGTGTTCATCCCGATCACGCCGAGGAAAGCGGTCTTCACGTCGTAGTGCGCGGAGATGCTGACCGCCGTCTCCGTCACCTGGATATTGAAGTCGGGGGCGCTATCGCCGCCCAGATTGGAAAGAGAGGCGGCAACCAGCTTCCCCGCCATGATCTGCGCCTCAGCCTTGACGGTGTCCCAGTCCCGGCGCGCGAGCAGGCCCTCCTGGATCAGATGGGCGGCAGCGAGGGCAGCCGTGTCCGACGCGCTCTGCATCGAGTTGTGCACCCTGGCGCGCTGAGCAAAGTCGATCGCTCCGCCGCCGAGCGCGACAAGAGGAACGACGGCAAGGCCGAATATGATGGCGGTGTTGCCGCCCTGATGACGCCAGAAGTCGAGGAGACGCCGCACGAGATTACCCCGAGTTTTTTGCTTTCGGGAAATCTAAGTCGCGAACAGCGCGGAAAGAATTAAGGTGGAGACAAATTCGCTCCGAGAGTTAAGCGCCCGTTTACGGATGGAAATAGAGCACAGGGCTCTCCTCTCGATAGTCGTACAAATCTGCGGGCTTGGCGCGCTCTGCGCTCGCTAAGCGGCGCGCGACCCGGGCGCGCCGGCATCGATTCCTTCTTCGGAATTCGTGTCAGGTGGTCTTGCGGCGTCGCATCCAGCCGATCAGGCTCAGTCCCATCATGCCGGTCCCGAAGAGCGGAAGCGCCGCGGGGAGGGGGACCGCCGAAAGCTCGCTCGTCTGAAGCGAGAGGTGTCCAGCGGGCAGGATGTCCGAGCCTAGGAAGAGGCTCTGCCACGGGCTCCCGGACAGGGAGAGCAGCGTTCCGCCGATCGCGAAGAGCGTCTGCGACGACGCGATTGCAGCATTCAGGTCGTCGATGGCCGCCGCAGAGAGAACAATCGAGAGGCCCGGCATCGCCTGCCCGAACGCGCCGTTGACCGTGGTTTGGCCGTAGGCGTCGCCGCTGCCGAGGTCATTGAACGCGGCCACGCCGCCGGTGCCGTTGACCAGGCTGCTGACGCTGCCGGTGTAGTCGAACAGGCCGTATATCTCGCTGGAATCGGTCGAGAAGTAGCGGCCGTTGCCGGCGGCCGTGCTCAGGGTTGCGGAATCGACGTGCAACCCCGCCAGGGAGGAGAGGTCGAATCCAAACCAGTTGTTGTAGCCCTGGCCGACAAGGGTCGCCGGGTCGCTCGGATTGTGCGAGCCACCTGCCGCGTACGAGCCGTTGTCGAAGCTGTCGATTCCGATCGTCGTGGCGTGAGCCCCGACCACCGTGAGCGCGGAGACGGCTGTCACGAAAAGAGCCGCTCCAGTTGCCTGGGAAACTCGCATTTTTTGCCTCACAGCATCCGCGATTTCTGTGTGGCCTCCGCTCGAAAGGCTCGCACGCGAGGTTGCAGACCACAAGACCGCGGGCCCCTTGGAAAGGCCAGAGTTCTGCGGAAAGGTTAATTCCGGAGCTGTGGATTTTCAGTCCCTATCGCACCGCAAAAATGCAAGTTTTCGTTGCATTCCGAATTGGAAAGAGGGCGCAACAAAGTCGCATTCGGTGTGCCGAAGGAGCACTCCGTTTCAAAACGGCTCGTCCTTTCAAAGATTGGCTCCCCGGGCCGGACTCGAACCAGCGACCCAGCGGTTAACAGCCGCTTGCTCTACCGACTGAGCTACCGGGGATTAGCGCCGCATATAGGCGAGACCGGCTTGCCAATGCAAGGCAGGCCGGCCATACGCAGGCGCTCTTGTCGCGCGCTGGCGAAGCTGCCTGCGTGCGAGAGGCGACATCCTCTTTCGAACGTGACGCCGAGGCTGGAGAAGCGGAAACTGACGCCGCCGCGCTCGGAGCGCGGATGGCCAGGAACAGCGAACCGAATAGAAGCGACGCATGGCAAGCGCAAATCCAGGAAGCTCCGTCCGGCTCGGCAATCGCCGAATGCCGCTGCCGCGCTCGCGGCTGCTCAGGATCTCCATCGGCTCGGTGCTGGTCGTGTTGGGGACCTTCGGGTTCCTGCCGGTGCTCGGCTTCTGGATGATTCCCGTCGGGTTGCTGATCCTTTCCGTCGACATCCCGCGCGTACGCCGCTGGCGGCGGCGCTTCGCCGTCTGGTTCAGCCGCAAATATCCCGCGATGGCGCAGAAGCTCGGCGTGAGCGGGAACGGCAACGGGAAAGCGGCGAGCGCCCGTTAGAACAACGCTCCCATTGCCGCCGCGTCGGCGTCGTTCGGATGGCTCAGGGCACGCGCACGAGGAATAAGGGGGTCCAGGCGCTCGTTTCCTTCGCCTGGTTGGGATTGTCCTCAGCCCAGGCGTCCGCGATGAAGAGCTGAGTGACCATCGGACCGGATATCTCGGAGTAGCCCACCACCGCTTCCGCAGCCCGCTGGACCGGCGGGTTGGAGCTTGTGCTCCGAATCTCGGCGTGCCCCTGCACGCTGAAGAAGAGGGCGGACGAAGTGTTCGACGCCGGCACCAGGTAGAAGCCGCTCACCGGGAAGTCCACTGCGACGCCATTGATCGAGGAATGCCACACGCCGCTGATCGTCTGCGCCTGCGTGTCCTGCGTCTTGATCTCTAGCCTCCGCATCATTCCGTGAATCATATTCTCGTACTTGCCCAGCAGATCGGGTGCGATAGGCATGATTTCCTCCTCAGAGCCGCAGAGAAATTAAATCCAGCGATTGCGGTTGCCGCTACTCACAGTATAGTGACTCGACAAAGGCGACTTTGTCGAGTGCGCACACCGAAGCCGCTTGCGTGGCGCCTGTGCCTTTCGCCATAATGGATTCGCTCTGGTTCCCCGTCGGCGCGAAAACGCGCCTGGGGATGAAATGGGAATGCGGTGCGGAAGGACCCAAATCGGGCTTCCAATGCCGTAGCTGCCCCCGCAACTGTGAGCGGCGAGCCCACCCGCACGAAGCCACCGGAAACGGGAAGGCGCGGGATCGGGCGACGACCCGCGAGCCAGGAGACCAGCCGGGCGCGAAAGGTTCGGAATCCGCCGTCGGAGGGACGGCAAGGAGGTCTCATGAATACGCAGTCCGCTTCCATCGCGACGACCAGCCAGTTCTCCAAGTGGCCGGCCATCTTCGCGCTCGCCTTCGGAATCCTCGTCGTCTACGGCGCGGGGTTCTCGCATCCGATGGCGCTCCACAACGCCACGCACGACACGCGCCACGCCTTCGGCCTTCCCTGCCACTGAGGCAGCCATGCTCAAGAACCTGATCTTGAGCGCCGCCGCGGCGGGCGTCGCGGCAGGCGTTCTCACGGCCGTCATCCAGCACGTGACGACGACACCGATCATCATCGAAGCGGAGAAATACGAAAGCGGAGCGGCAGCCCACGACCATGGCGTCGCGGAGCCGGCGCACGATCAGAACGCCGCAGAACCCGCCGCCATACAGGCGACGGGACACGAGGAAGAGGGCTGGGCGCCGGCAGACGGCCTCGCGCGCACCTTCTTCACCTCGCTTGCGACGACGGTGCTCGGAGTCGGCTTCGGCCTGGCGCTGCTTGGCGCGATGTCGCTCGCCGGCGTCAGCATCAACGCGCGAACGGGGCTCGCCTTCGGGATTGCCGGGTTCATCTCCGTCGTCGCTCGCGCCGGCGCTCGGCCTGCCGCCGGAGATTCCAGGAAGCGGCGTCGGCGGCGCTCGACGTGCGGCAGTTCTGGTGGTTCTTCGCGGTCGCCTCGACGGCGATCGGCATTGCCGGGCTGATCCTCTCGAAGACTGTGTGGCTCCAGATCGGCGGCGTCGTGCTGATCGCGCTCCCGCACATCGTCGGCGCGCCGCAGCCGCACGCATACGTCTCGACTGCGCCGGCGGAGCTCGCCGGCCATTTCGCCGCCACCTCGCTCGCGGTGACCGCGATCTTCTGGGCGGTGCTCGGCTATGCGTCGGGGGGCTTCTACGAGCGCTTCTCGCGCTCGGGCTAGGAAGCGCTTCCGGTGCGTGAGGGGCTGGTGCTCGTCCTCGGCGGCGCGCGGTCGGGCAAGAGCGTCTATGCCGAGCGGCTCGTCACGGCGAAGCGGCCTTGCCGCCGATCTACATCGCGACGGCAGCGGCGGGCGATGACGAGATGGCGGCGCGCATCGAAGCGCATCGCGCGCGCCGCGATCCGAGCTGGCGGACGGTCGAGGCGCCGGATCGGCTGGAGGATGCTTTGCGACAAGAGGCGGGAGAGGGACGGGCGATGCTGGTCGATTGTCTGACGCTCTGGCTCTCCAACCTGATGCTCGCCGACGCAGACATCGAGGCGCGCACCGAGCGTCTCTGCAATGCCGCACGGGAAGCTCCCGGGCTTCGCGTTCTCGTCTCCAACGAGGTCGGGCTCGGGCTCGTGCCCGAGACGCCGCTCGGGCGCCGTTTCCGCGATGCGCAGGGGCGGCTCAACCAGGCCGTCGCCGCGGTCGCCGACAATGTCGTGTTCATGGCGGCCGGCTTGCCGCTTGTGTTGAAGGGAACGATCGCATGAGCGCCGCAGGCAAGGACACGTTGGGCCGCATCCCCGCGACGATCGTCACCGGCTTCCTCGGCGCGGGAAAGACGACGCTGATCCGGCATCTCCTCGCAAATCCCGGGCGGGCGGCGGATCGCGCTCATCGTCAACGAGTTCGGCGATGTCGGCTTCGACGGGCAGGTTCTTTCCGACTGCGGCAGCGAGGCCTGCGGCGCGGACGATATCATCGAGCTTGCGAACGGCTGCATCTGCTGCACCGTCGCCGACGATTTCCTTCCCGCGATGGAGGCGATCCTCGGACGAGACGCACCGCCCGACCACATCGTCATCGAGACATCGGGCCTGGCTCTGCCGCAGCCCTTGGTGAAGGCGTTCGCCTGGCCGAGCGTGAAGAGCCGCGTCACCGTCGACGGCGTGGTCACGGTGGTCGATGCGACTGCGGTCGCGGAGGGACGCGTCGCCTCCGACGAGGCGAAGCTTGCCGAGCAGCGCGCCAAGGATCTTTCGCTCGAGCACGACGATCCGGTGGAGGAGCTTTTCGAAGATCAGCTCCGCTGCGCCGATCTCATCGTCATCTCCAAGACCGATCTCGTCGACGAAGCGGGGCTCGCGAGGGTCGAAGCGCGATCGCGGAGGACCGGCGCCCGCAGGCGAAGGCGATCCGCGTCGCGAACGGCGTCATCCCGATCGACGTGATGCTCGGGCAGGCCGCCGCAAGCCGAAGCCGACACCGAGAGCCGCAAGAGCCATCACGAGCTGCTTGGCGAAGAGCACGACCACGACGACTTCGACAGCTTCGTGCTCGATGTCGCTGCCAACGATCGCGCGGCGTCGAAGCGCGGGTGAAGGACGCGATGGCGATCGACGGCGTGCTGCGCATCAAGGGCGTCGCGACGGTGAAGGGCCGCGACGCGCCGCTCGCGGTGCAGGCGGTCGGACCGCGCGTGGAAACGTGGTTCGTCGACAGTTCGCGCGAGCCGGGGCTGGTCGTGATCGGCTTGAAGGGGCTCGACCGCGCCGCCGTCGAGAAGGCGCTCGGGGCATGACTTTGGAGCGCATCACCGGCTCCTCTCCGTTGTCACCCTCGGGCCTGACCCGAGGGCCCAGTGAAGACGGGCAGCGGCGCACGCCATGGGTTCTCGGGTCGCGCTTCGCTTGCCCGAGAATGACCCGCAGGGAGTGATGGAGCGGCCATGCACCTCCTGAAGGGCCAGCCGCGGACGATCACTGGCGAGGCGGAGCCCGTCGACCTCGGGCAATCGCGCGGCGACATCGTCATCCTCTCCGCCGCCGACACCGAGATCTCCGGGCTTGCCGCGGCACGCCGCGCGCTCGGCGAACCGTTCCCGAGCGTGCGGCTCGCCAACTGGATGGCGCTTTCGCATCCCTATTCGGTCGATCTCTATGGGGAGAGCGTGCTGCAGCACGCGAAGCTCGTCGTGATCCGGCTGCTCGGCGGCGCGTCCTACTGGCGCTACGGGCTCGACGAGGCGATCAGGATTTGCCGTGCGAACGGGACGAAGCTCGTCGTCATTCCGGGCGATGCGACATGGGACTCGTCGCTCGCCGCGCACGGCAATCTCGATGCGGCGCAGACGGAGAAGCTCTGGGCTTATCTGGTCGAGGGCGGAGCGGAGAACCTTGCGAACGCGCTGCGATTCTGTGCGTGGCTCATCGGCGAGGAGCGACGAACCGGAGGAGGCGAGGGAGCTCCCGAGCGCGGGGATTTATGCTCCGAGACCGGCGAGCATACGCGCGACAGCCGCAATCGTCTTCTACCGCGCGCTCATGCAGGCGGGGCAGACGGAGCCAGTCGACGCGCTTTGCGCCGCACTTGAAGCGCGCGGGCTCGCGGCGCTGCCGATTTACGTGTCGAGCCTCAAGGCGAAGGAAGACGCAGCGTTCGTCGCCGATGTCTTCGCGGAGCATTCGCCGGCGGTCGTCCTGAACGCCACGTCCTTCGCATTGTCGCAGCCGGGGGCGGAATTTTCCGGCACGGTGCTCGACGGCGGCGAGCGGCCGGTGATCCAGGTTACGCTTCGCAGGAATCTCCGAGGAGGCTTGGGCGGGCTCGGCGCGTGGGCTCGCGCCGACCGACCTCACCATGAACGTCGTGCTGCCGGAGGTGGACGGGCGGATCATCTCACGCGCCGTCTCGTTCAAGGAGGCGGGCGAGCTCGATCCGCTCACCGAGTGCCGACCGGTCCGCTACAGGCCGAAGGCGGACCGTGTCGCCTTCGTCGCCGAGCTTGCCGCGCGCTGGGCGAAGCTTCGCGCCAAGCCGAACGCGGAGAAGCGCGTCGCGATCGTGCTTTCCAACTATCCGAACAAGGATGGGCGCATCGCGAACGGCGTCGGCCTCGACGCGCCCGCCTCGACGGCGAACGTGCTGAAGGCGATGCGCGAGGCGGGCTACGACGCCGACGGCGCGCCGGAGACCGGCGCAGCGTTGATGGAGATGCTGCTCGCCGGGCCGACGAATGCGCGCGGCGGTGAAGCGCGAACCCTCTCCCATAGGGAGAGGGTGGCTGCGGAGCAGCCGGGTGAGGGGTTGCGGCGCAACCGAATGACCGCAATCCCCCCCGCATCCCCTCATCCGTCGCCTTCGGCGACACCTTCTCCCTATGGGAGAAGGGACGCCGCATCGGGCGTCACGCTGACCCTTGCAGCGTACGCGGCTTGCTTCTCCGGTCTTCCCGAAACCGTCCGCGACGCCGTCATTACCCGCTGGGGCGATCGCCGTCATCCGATCCCTTCGTCGAGGACGACGCCTTCGTCCTTCCCGCGCATCGCTTCGGCAATGTCGCGATCGGCATTCAGCCGGCGCGCGGCTACAACATCGATCCGAAGGCGAGCTATCACGATCCCGATCTCGTCCCGCCGCATTCCTATTTCGCCTTCTACTTCTGGCTTCGCGAAGAATTCGGCGCCGACGCGCTCGTGCATATGGGCAAGCACGGCAATCTCGAATGGCTGCCGGGCAAGGCGCTGGCGCTTTCGCAAGAGTGCTATCCGGAGGCGGCGCTCGGGCCGCTGCCGGTGATCTATCCGTTCATCGTCAACGATCCGGGCGAGGGCGCGCAGGCGAAGCGGCGGAGTGCGGCCGTCGTCGTCGATCACCTGATGCCGGCGATGGCGCGCGCCGAAAGCTACGGCCCGGCCGCGGCGCTCGAAGCGCTGATCGACGAATACGCCGCGGCGGAAGCGAGCGATCCGCGCCGCGCCAAGCGCGTCGCTGCTGACATCGCCGACCTCGCCGAGCGGCACGGCTTCGACAAGGACCTCGGGCTCGACTTCAAGAGCGCCGGCGCCGACGCGCTTGGGAAGCTCGACGCGCATATCTGCGACCTGAAGGAATTGCAGATCCGCGACGGGCTGCATGTGCTCGGCGAGGGGCCGAATGGGACGCAGCGCGCGGAGACGCTGGTGGCGTTGGCGCGTGTGCCGCGCGGCGGCGGGCGGGAAGGGGACGCGTCGCTGCTGCGTGCGCTGGCCGATGATCTGGAACTCGGCTTCGATCCGCTGGCGTGCGATTTCGCAGCGACGTGGGAGGGGCCACGACCGGACTCCCTCTCCCCTTGCGGGAGAGGAGGGGGAGGGGAAAGAGACAGCCACGACGCTCCCTGGCGAACTGTTGGCGACACGGTGGAGCGGCTCGAAGCGCTGGCGCTTGAACTGACGTCTTCACTCCCGGCTCGCAGAAGAAATGGCAGTGCTTTTCATGCTTCCCCCCTCCTCCCTCCCCCGCAAGGGGGGAGGGGATTGGTGCCTCCTGGGGAGGCGGTCGGCGGGTGTAATCGCTGCGCTCGCGGGCGACATCGCGCCCGCGCTCAATTCCTCCGGCGACGCGCGAAATCGCATCCGTGCTCAATGCGCTCTCCGGAAAATTCGTGCGCGCCCGGACCGTCCGGCGCGCCGACGCGCGGGCGCGCCGATTGCCTCCCGACCGGCCGCAACTTCTATTCCGTCGATGTGCGGGCGGTGCCGACGCCGGCGGCGTTCGATCTCGGCCGCCGCTCCGCCGATCTTCTCGCCGAGCGCTATTTCCAGGACGAGGGCGAATGGCCGCGCGCCATCGCGCTCACCGTCTGGGGCACGTCGAACATGCGCACCGGCGGCGACGACATCGCGCAGGCGCTGGCGCTGATCGGCGCGCGGCCGGTCTGGGAAGGCGCATCGGGGCGCGTGACGGGCGTCGAGGTCGTGCCGCTCTCGGAGCTGAAGCGCCCGCGCATCGACGTGACGCTTCGCATCTCCGGCTTCTTCCGCGACGCCTTCCCGACGCAGATCGCGCTCTTCCACGAAGCGGTGCAGGCGGTCGCTGAGCGCGACGAGCCGGACGACGCCAATCCGATCGCCGCCCGCATCCGCGCCGACGCGCAGGCGCTCGCGCCAATCGGGCATGAGCGAAGCAGAGGCGAAGAGCGCCGCGTCGTTTCGCGTGTTCGGGTCAAAGCCCGGCGCCTATGGCGCGGGGCTGCAGGCGCTTGATCGACGAGGGCATATGGGCCGAACGGAAGGACCTTGCGGCGGCCTTTCCTCGAATGGTCGGCCTATGCCTATGGCGGCGGGGCGGAAGGATCGGCCGCGCGAGGCCTTCTGGAGACGAGGCTGAAGGCGACCGACGCCGTTGTGCAGAACCAGGACAATCGCGAGCACGATCTGCTCAACTCCGACGACTACTATCAGTTTGAAGGTGGACTGGCGGCCTCGATCGAGACGCTGAAGGGCGAAGCGCCGCGCGTCTTTCACAACGATCACTCGCGCCCAGAGCGTCCGGTGATCCGCGCGCTCGATGAGGAGATCGCGCGCGTCGTGCGGGGGCGCGCGGCGAACCCGAAATGGATCGCGGGCGTCATGCGCCACGGCTACAAGGGCGCGTTCGAGATCGCCGCGACCGTCGATTATCTCTTCGCTTTCGCTGCGACGACGAACGCGGTGAAGCATCATCATTTCGAGCAGCTGCACAGCGCTTATCTCGAAGACCTGACGGTGCGCGGCTTCATCGCGGAGAACAATCCGCCTGCGCTGAAGGAGATCGCGGCGCGCTTCTGCGAGGCCGTCGACCGCGGACTCTGGGCGCCGCGAAGGAACAGCGCCTATGGTGAGCTGAAAGAACTGGCCGGCGCGCAGCGATGAACGGGAAGGCTCGCCGACTTATGTTCGTCGTCATGCCCGGACTTGATCCGGGCATCCATTCCGCAACGGTGCGGCCGACGACGACCGCTACGGAATGGATGGCAGGGTCAAGTCCTGCCATGACGACAGGGGAGGAAAGCGCGTTCCTTCAAAGGCAACCGGCCTGTGGAGTCGGAATATGAAGACCGAAGGCATGAGCGAAGCGGAGATCAACGCCAAGCACGCGGAGAAAATGCGCCGCAAGAAGGAGGCGCGCGACAAGATCATCGCGACGAAGACGATCGAGAAGGGGCTGCTCATCGTCCACACCGGCAAGGGCAAGGGGAAGTCGACCGCCGCTTTCGGGCTTGTCTTCCGTGCGCTCGGCAACGGCATGAAGGTCGCGATCGTGCAGTTCGTGAAGGGCAGGTGGCAGACCGGCGAGCGCGCGGCGCTGGATAAATTCGGCGACCAGGTGACGACTGCGACCATGGGCGAGGGGTTCACCTGGGAGACGCAGGACCGCGCGCGCGACATCGCCGCCGCGAAGGCAGCCTGGGAGAAGGCGAAGGCACTTGTCATGGACGACGAGCATCAGATGGTGGTGCTCGACGAGCTCAACATCGTGCTCCGCTACGACTACCTCGACACCGACGAAGTCGTCGCGGAGCTGAATGCGCGCCCGCAGATGAAACACGTCGTCGTCACCGGGCGAAACGCGAAAGAGGCGCTGATCGAGGCGGCCGACCTCGTCACCGAGATGGAGCAGGTGAAGCATCCGTTCCGATCCGGCGTGAAAGCGCAGAAGGGAATCGAGTTCTGAGCGCTCTGCGCCGAACCGCTGTGACGGAGAGATGACGCCCGCGATCATGATCCAGGGCGCGGGGTCGAACGTCGGGAAATCGACTATCGTCGCCGGGCTCTGTCGCGCCTTCGCCGATCGCGGGCTCAAGATCGCGCCGTTCAAGCCGCAGAACATGTCGAACAATGCCGGAGTTGCGGAGGGCGGCGAGATCGGTCGCGCGCAGATGCTGCAGGCGCGCGCGGCGCGGATAGCGCCGTCAGTGCACATGAACCCGGTGCTTCTGAAGCCGGAGACGGATCGCGGGGCGCAGATCGTCGTACAAGGGGGGCGTTGGGCGACGCTCAGCGCTCGCGAATACGGCACGCGTAAGGGCGAGCTGCTGGCGCGCGTGCTGGAGAGCTTCGGTCGGCTCGAAGCGGATGCGGACCTGGTCATCGTGGAAGGCGCAGGATCGCCCGCCGAGATCAACCTTCGGCGCGGCGACATCGCAAACATGGGCTTCGCGGCGGCGGCTCATGTTCCGGTGGTGCTCGTCGGCGACATCGAGCGTGGCGGCGTTATCGCAGCACTGGTCGGGACGCACGCCGTTCTGAATCCCGGCGAGCGCGCGCTGATAAAGGCATTCCTTGTCAACCGCTTCCGCGGCGATCCTTCGCTTTTCGATGAGGGGTTGGCGGAGATCGAGAAGCGCACGGGCTGGCGCTCGCTCGGCGTCGTTCCGCATTTCGCCGATGCCGCCCGACTACCGGCCGAGGATGTTCTCGGGCTTCCCTCCGCGAGGAGCAACTCGACAGGGCGGATCAAGATCGCCGTGCCGTGCCTTCCGCGGATCGCCAACTTCGACGATCTCGACCCGCTCTCCGCTGAGCCTGACGTGACGGTCGAGATGGTCGACAAAGGTAAAGCAATTCCAGGCGATTGCGATCTGATCCTTCTGCCCGGCTCGAAGTCGACGATCGCTGATCTCGCCGCTCTCCGTGGCGCCGGCTGGGACATCGACATCCTGGCGCATCGCCGGCGTGGCGGCGCTGTGCTCGGGCTCTGCGGCGGTTACCAGATGCTCGGCCGCACGATTTCCGATCCAGAAGGCGTGGAGGGAGCGGCAGGCACGGTCGGCGGCCTCGGATTGCTTGCGATCGACACCGTCCTCGGCGGAGAGAAGGCGACCGTACCGGTTTCAGGCAGGCATGAGGAAAGCGGTACAAGTGTCTCCGGCTACGAGATTCATCTTGGACGGAGCGACGGACCGGACTGCGCACGGCCGTTTCTGAACATCGGCGGCCTGCCGGAGGGTGCGACATCTGCCGACGGGCGCGTCGCCGGCACGTACGTCCACGGCCTCTTCGCCAGCGACGATTTTCGCCGCGCCTATCTGGCGAAGCTCGGGGGGCGCTCCGTGGCGCGCTACGAATCCGGTGTGGAAGCGGCGCTCGACGGTCTCGCTGCGCATCTCGCCGCGTATCTCGACCTCGACGCGATCTTAGCTATCGCGCGATCACGTGCAGGATGAAAATGGCGACCGGGGTCGCGACGACCATGATGGCCCACGCGGCATCGATCAGCTGGATCGATGCACCGATGTCGGAGGGGCGCGCATCCTGCCGGCCCGCGAGGTTCAGCCAGGCGCCGTCTACCTCAACATCGCCGTAGCGGCGAGGGCCGCCGAGCGCGAGCCCGAGCGCTCCTGCAAGGGCCGCCTCGGGCCAGCCGGCATTCGGGGACTTGTGCTTCGGTGCGTCGTCGAGCGCCGCTTGGATGGCCGCGCCGGCGCTCCGGCCGGTCACCAATGCCGCGACCGTGATCAGCAGGACCGAGAGCCGCGCCGGGACGAAGGCAAGCACGTCATCGAGACGCGCCGCCGCCCAGCCGAACGCCTCGTGGCGCGCCGAGCGGTTACCGATCATCGAGTCCGCCGTGTTCACGACCTTGAACACGATGAGACCCGGAAGGCCCAGAACCAGAAACCAGAAGGCGGGAGCGACGACGCCGTCGGAGAAATTCTCCGCTGCCGATTCGATTGCGGCGCGGGCGACGCCCGCCTCGTCGAGCACCGTCACGTCGCGGCCGACAATCTGCGCCACCGCAGTTCGGCCGGTCTCGATCCCCTCCGCCGGCAGTGCGCGCTCGACCGCCGCGACGTGGTCGACGAGGCTCTTCTGCGCCAAAAGCACGGCCACAAACAGCGCCTCTATCGCCATCCCGACCGGCGAGCGCCCCAACACAGCGGCGAGCAGCGATCCGAGCGCCGCGGCCCCCACGACAAGGACGAGGACCGCAACGACTCCCCGCCTGCGGCGCTGTGCAAAGTTCGCGTTTGCACCGTTCAGCCGGGCATCGAGGAAATCGACGCATCGCCCCATGAGGACGACCGGATGCGGCGCGCGCTGCCACAGTCCCGGCGGATCTCCGATCAACCGGTCGACGACCAGCGCGACCCCGAGCACGCCAAATCTCAGCGCAAGCCCGATCATGCGGAAGCAGACCGCACCCCGTCCGGCTCATCGGAGGGCTGGCGGAGACCGTTGTGGCGACCCATCTTCAGCGGCATCGGTCGGCCATAGCCGATCCGGCGGGTGCCCGCATCATCCACCGGCAGGGGCACACTTGTGATGCCCCAATCCCTCTGGTAACGCAGCCGCGACCCGGCCTCGTGGCGGAGTGGTGACGCAGCGGACTGCAAATCCGTGCACCCCGGTTCGATTCCGGGCGAGGCCTCCAATTCCAGTTTCCGGATTGCGACCGCATGACCGATTTCGCCGTTGCCCGGCAGCGTATGGTGGACAACCAGCTTCGGCCGAACGAAGTCACCGATCGTGAGGTTTTACGCGCGTTCCTTGAGGTGCCGCGTGAGGCTTTCGTGGTGCCCGCCGAGCAGCCTTTTGCTTACGCCGACCGCGAGCTCAAGATGGCAGATGCGGCGCCAGCGCGCCGCATGATGGAGCCGGTGCGGCTAGCGCGCCTCATCAACGCGCTTCCGCTCGGGCCGGATGCGAAGGCGATGGTCGTCGGCTGCGGCACCGGCTACTCAGCCGCGATCCTCTCGCATCTCGCCGGCTCGGTCGTGGCGGTCGAGGAGGATCAGGCGCTCGCAGCGCTCGCCCGCGAGCGGCTCGCAGGGCTCGGGGCCACCAACGTTTCCGTCGTCGAGGGGAAGCTGACCGAGGGCCTCACGGCCGAATCGCCCTACGATGCGATTCTCGTCGACGGGGCCGTGGAGACGATGCCGCAGGGGCTTGTCGGGCAGCTCAAACCCGGTGGAATTCTCGCTTCGATCGAGCGTGACGACAGGGTCAGCCGCGCCATGCTCTACGAGCGGGTCGGCGCGGAGGCCACCAAATGGCCGCGTTTCGACGCTTGGGCGACGCTTCTGCCGGGTTTCGAGCGACCGCGCGCGTTCGTATTCTGAGGGCGTCGCCTTCACGACACGATCGGCGGCTATTCGTCACGGCAGCGCATCAATTCTGTTGATGAGCCGCGGCGGTGCAGGGCATATGTCTATCGTAGTGTTACGGTTTTTGGGTCGTTAGCGTTTTGTCTTCGGGCCCGGGTTGCCGGGCCACCAGCGTGATCGAGGGGACTCGTGGTCCGTCGCAGTCACGCCGTCATCGCGGCGGCAATCGGCGTCTTGATGTTCGCGGGGGCCTCGTCTGCCTCGGCGGAGACGATTGTTCAGGCCCTGGCGTCGGCCTACTCCTGGAATCCTGAGATCAACTCGGCGCGGGCGCAGACGCGCGCCGACGACGAGAATGTTCCGATCGCGCGCGGCGGATACACGCCAGTCATCTCTCTCTTCAGCACGACCACGGGAACTAGAACGGACCAGGTCGCTTCCGCGACCGCAGACAAGACGACCGGCTCCACGACGGTCGGCATGCAGGTCTCGCAGGACATTTTCTCGGGATTCCGCGTACGTAACGGAGTCCGGCAGGCGGAGGTCGGCGTGCTCGCGAGCCGTGAAGTGCTCCGCAACACCGTGGAGAACGTCCTTTTCGACGCGGCGCAGGCCTACACGGACGTGCTTCGCGACACCGCCATTCTCGACATCCGCCACCGCAACGTCCTCTTTCTCGAGGAGCAGGTGCGCGCTGCGAACGAGCGCTACGACGTGGGCGAGAACACGCGCACCGACGTGGCACAGGCGCGCGCGCGGCTTGCCCAGGCACGCGCCGCCGTTTCCCTGGCAGAATCAAACCTCTCGACAAGCAGGGCTACCTACCGGCAGGTCATCGGACACGATCCGAACGGCCTTGCCGATGGTTTCCCCTTCGGTCGGCTTGTGCCGAATACCGTTCAGGAAGCTGTCGGCATCAGCCAGGACGCCCACCCTCTCATCCTCGCGGCGATCCATCAGGCGGACGCGCAGGGTTATGCGGTGAAGAAGGCGGAGGGTGAGCTCCTTCCGGAGGTCAGCCTGCAGGGGACGGTTCAGCACAACGAGAGCTACAACGGCAATTTCGATCCGAACTCTGCGAGCATTGTCGGGCGGCTGACGATCCCGCTCTACCCAGGCGGCGCGGTGTACGGCCAAGTTCGTCAGTCGAAGGAACTTTACGGCCTGCGCAAGATCGAAATCGACGTGGCGCGCGACCGGGTTCGCGCCGCCGTCGTCACGGCATGGGCGCAGGTCGCTGCAGCGGTCGGCGCGATCTCCGCGGCCAACGAGGGGGTCGACGCGGCCGGGATCGCGCTCTCCGGCGTGCAGGAGGAGCAGCGGGTCGGGCAGCGCACCACGCTTGACGTGCTCGACGCACAGCAAGAGCTTCTGAGCGCCCGCGAGACGGCGATCGTCGCGCATCGCGACCGTGTCGTCGCGTCCTTCGCGCTCCTTTCGGCGATGGGGCGGCTTACCGCCGAGCAACTCAGCCTACCGACCGAAGCCTACGACCCGACGCAGCACTATCGCGCAGTTCGCAGCAAGCTGATCGGCGTGAGGACACCCGACGGCCGGTAGCGCAGCCTTCAAATATTACGTCGGGAAATCGCGGCGTTATTGCGCAGGCGGCGTTTTCCTAGCACACACGTCTGCGTCTAATCTGTCGTTGATTCGCAGGACGAATCGGGGCGGGCCCATCACCGGGGGAAGAGAATGGCGAATCCGAGCGCGGTGCACGAGCCGTCGATGGAGGAGATTCTTGCGTCTATCCGCCAGATCATCTCTGAGGATGGCGACTCTGCGGCTCCGAAGATCGACGGGGTGGTTGCCGGTACGGGCAACGTGGTCCGGCACGAGCCGATGGAGCCCGAAGCTCGGCGCGCGACGGTAGAGCATTTGACCGCTCCCCGCGCGACCGCTGAGCCCATTGCGGTCAAGCGTCCGACTTTTGAGCCGCGAAAAGCCGAGGTAGGCCCGACGATCCCTGCCGACCCGCAGAAGCCCGCTGCCGAAGCCAAGAAGGATGAGCCGAGCGTGGAAGCCAAACAGGACAAGCCAAGCGGAGATCCGAAACGGCCGACCCGGCCCGAGCCTACCTACGGGGACACCATGCGCCGTCCCGCACTCGGAGACGCCCCGAGCACCGCGTCGAACCGCCCGCCGCAGCCGGTGCGGCCGTCGATCGCACCCCGTGTCCCGGCGGCCAAAGACGACAAAGGCCCGCTCCTGTCGCCGGCGTCCGGGGACGCGATCTCGGGCGCTTTCGGGGCGCTTGCGCACACAATCCTGGCGCAGAACTCGCGCACGCTCGAAGACGTCGTCACGGAGATGCTGCAGCCAATGCTGAAACAATGGCTGGACGACAACCTTCCCTCGATCGTCGAACGCAAGGTGCAGGAAGAGATCGAACGGGTCTCGCGCGGGCGACGCTGAACGGTTTGGCCTGAAGGAAAGGCACTCGTGACACACCCCGCGGGTGCGTGTTGGCGCGTTTTGTGCGGTTGACAGGCTCAGGCGGCACCAGTTTAACACCGCCGCCATTGCCGGGGCCGTCATGCTTGACAAGACCTACGACGCGGCGAGCGTCGAGCCGCATATCCGTGACCTTTGGGAGAAGGCGGAAGCCTTCCGCGCGGGCGCCGGCGCGGAGCCGGGCGCCGAGCCGTTTTCGATCGTCATCCCGCCGCCCAACGTCACGGGCTCGCTCCACATGGGGCACGCGCTCAACAACACTCTGCAGGACATCCTAGTCCGCTACCACCGCATGCGCGGCGAGGACGTGCTCTGGCAGCCAGGCATGGATCACGCCGGCATCGCCACGCAGATGGTGGTCGAGCGCCAGATGATGGAGCGGCAGGAGCCGAACCGACGGGCGATCGGCCGCGATGCCTTCGTCGAGAAGGTGTGGGCGTGGAAGGCCGAGTCCGGCGGCATCATCATCAACCAGCTGAAGCGTCTCGGCTGCTCATGCGACTGGTCACGCGAGCGCTTCACGATGGACGAGGGGCTTTCGCGCGCCGTCCTCAAGGTGTTCGTGCAGCTTCATAAGGAAGGGCTGATCTACCGCGACAAGCGGCTGGTGAACTGGGACCCGCAACTCGTCACCGCCATCTCCGACCTCGAAGTGCAGCCGGTGGAGGTGCAGGGCTATCTCTGGCACTTCCGCTACCCGATCGAAGACACGGACCGGTTCATCACGGTCGCGACGACGCGGCCCGAGACGATGCTTGGCGACACCGCTGTAGCCGTCCATCCCGACGACAAGCGCTACAAGGATCTCGTCGGCAAGCATGCGGTCCTTCCGCTCGTTGGACGGCGCATCCCGATCGTCGCCGACGAATATGCCGATCCGGAAGCTGGATCAGGAGCGGTGAAGATCACGCCGGCGCACGACTTCAACGACTTCGAGGTCGGGCGGCGACATCATCTGCCGCTCGTCAACGTGATGGACGTGGAAGCGAACATCCGCCTTCGCGGCAACGAAGACTTCCTGCGCGACGTGCCGCCATCGGCGCAGCTCGCCGAGACGATCGATGCGCTCGACGGGCTCGACCGCTTCACCGCGCGCGAGAGCATCGTCACCATGATGGAGGAGCGCGAGCTGCTCGAGAAGACGGACGAGCACACGCACACGGTCCCGCATGGCGATCGCTCAAACGTGCCGATCGAGCCCTTCCTCACCGACCAGTGGTACGTGAACGCCAAGGTGCTCGCCGAGCCGGCGATCGCGAGCGTGAGGGAGGGCCGCACCGCCATCGTGCCGAAGAGCTGGGAGCGAACCTATTTCGACTGGATGGAGAACATCCAGCCGTGGTGCATCTCGCGGCAGCTCTGGTGGGGTCACCGCATTCCTGCCTGGTACGGACCGAAACGACAGGAGAGCGGATTCACCTTCGACGAACAGGAGCTCTTCGTCGAAGCCTCCGAAGAAGCCGCGCAGCAGGCGGCGGAGAAACACTATCGTCACAACGTGGTCGTCTGCCCTTCGGGCCAGGAAGCGACTAACTATTGGGCGACAGCCTTCGAAAACGGTCAGCCGCTTCCGGCGATCCCGATCTGGCGCGACGAGGATGTGTTGGACACCTGGTTCTCTTCCGCGCTCTGGCCGTTCTCCACGCTCGGCTGGCCGGACGAGACGCCGGAGCTCAAGCGCTACTATCCAACGAGCGTTCTCGTCACCGGCTTCGACATCATCTTCTTCTGGGTGGCGCGGATGATGATGATGGGGCTCCATTTCATGGGGAAGGAGCCGTTCCACACCACCTACATCCACGGCATGGTGCGCGACGAGAAGGGTGCCAAGATGTCGAAGTCGAAGGGGAACGTGGTCGATCCCCTTCAGCTGATCGACGAGTTCGGCGCGGATGCACTGCGCTTCACGATGGCGTCGCTGGTGACGCCGCGCGGCGACGTGAAGGCGTCGCGCGCACGCATCGAGGGCTATCGCAACTTCGGCACCAAGATCTGGAACGCAGCGCGCTTCTGCGAGATCAATCAGTGCCGCCCTGATCCGTCCTTCGAGCCGGCGCAGGCGAAGGAGACGGTGAACTGCTGGATCCTGACGGAGGCGACCACCACCGTCGGGACCGTGACGCGGGCGATCGAGGAGTATCGCTTCAACGATGGCGCCGACGCGCTCTACCACTTCGTCTGGGCGACGTTCTGCGACTGGTATCTGGAGCTGATCAAGCCGGTGCTGTCAGGGTCGAGCGAAGCGGCGAAAGCCGAGACGCGGGCGACGGCCGCACATGTCCTCGAGCTGATCCTCAAGATCGTGCACCCCTTCATGCCCTTCATCAGCGAGGCGCTATGGACCGGCCTCGGGGATGGCGAGAAGCGCGTGTTGGCACTGACGCGCTGGCCGAGCGCAGATTTCTCCGACAAGGCTGCTGCGACAGAGATCAACTGGCTCGTCGAGTTGATCAGCGCCATCCGGTCCGTGCGCTCGGAGATGAACGTGCCGGCCGCTGCGAAGACAACGCTTCTCGCTATCAGCCCTTCGCCGCTGACGCGTGAGCGGCTTTCATCGAATGCCGCTCCGATCGGAGTTCTCGCGCGCGTCACCGAGATCATGCCGACCGATGCCGTGCCGCCGTCGTCGGCGCAGCTCGTGGTCGGCGAGGAGACCTACGCCATCCCGCTTTCCGGGGTCATCGACTTCTCCGCCGAAGAACTGCGGCTCGAAAAGGAAATCGCCCGCATCGAGGATGAGATCGGGCGGATCGACAAAAAGCTCGCCAACGCGAAATTCGTTGCGCGCGCGCCGGAGGAGGTCGTCGAGGCGGAGCGTGAGAAGCGCGCCGCCTACGCAGCGGATGGCGAGCGCCTCACGGCGGCACTAAGGCGGGTCAAGGAAGCCGCGTAGAGTTCGAGCACCGCGTCAGGCTGTCGAGCCGGGCAGTGGCTCGCTGCTTTCTTCGCGCTCCGGCTCCGGTCTCTTCTGCCGGCGCGCGAGACCCCTGAGCAGGGTCGATGCCTTGCCGTCCATGACATGGTAGGTCGTGGTCGACGGGAAAGCCATCTCCGTTCCGCAGTCCTCTACGATCTGCATGATCTCAAGGAGCAGTTCCTCTTGGACCTCCAAGAAATGGGAGATGTCGGTGGTATTGAAGTAGGCGCGGATCTCGATTCCAAGTGCGTACTGGCCGAACTCGTGAAAGCGCACCCGGACCTTGTCGCGGTCAGCTTCCGGGTGATTGAGGAGAAGCTCGCGAACGCGTCGCGTCACTTCTCGCATCTGTTCCGGTGTCGTCTCATATCGGAGCCCCAGCGTCGTGTTGAGCAGAGCCTGGTCGCGGCGCGACCAGTTCACCAGCTGCATGTTGGAGAACTCCGCATTCGGTATCGTGATCAGCGTCCGGTCGCGAGCGCGCACGCGCGTGGAGCGAAGTCCGATCTCCTCAACCGTCCCCATTGCGCCATCGAATTGGCAGAAGTCGCCAACATGCACCGGCCGGTCGGCATAGAGCGTCAGTCCGCCGATGAGATTCTCGAGCGTGGGACGGGCGGCAAGGCCGAGCGCCAAGCCGCCGACACCGAGCCCGGCGAGGACGCCGTAGAGAGAGATGCCGACCTCCCGCGCCCCGTACAAGATGATCGCTACGCTGGCCGCTATCCCAAGGACACGCGCGCTGATCCGCAGCAGGCTCGCATCGGCGCTCGCGGAGTTGATCCTGGGCGAGGCGACAATGAGCTCGGCAAGGCAGGCGAAGGCGAAATAGCCAGCCAAGGCGGCCGCCAACGCAGCAATGGAATAGAGCGCCGCGTTCGTCGCTATGAAGGGCCAGTCCGTTATGTTGAGTTGATAACTGACTACCCACTGCGCGGCGAGGGTGGCCAGCGCGATCAAGATCGTCATCAACAGGCGCAACGCGGCGCGGCTGACCGGCGCCGCAGAGGCGATACGGTGGTGCGGCAGCCGCCAGACTGCGGCGTAGACACCGGCGAGTACCGCCACGACGAGGAAGAGGCCTACCCATTGCCATACCGCCTGGCCGGCGAGCGGAAGCCTCGTCCACGCAGGGAGCTCCTCGATCCAGAGATACCATTTCGGCGGCAGCAAATGCCCGGGCGTCAGCGTGTAGAAGTCGAAGAAGTCAGGGTCGGCGTTGGGGCGCTCCGAGAAGTCCTTCATGAGGTTGTAGAACTCCGGCACGCGCGCGACGGTCCCCGACGAGAAGAGGTAGCGGCCGGCCTCCTGACCGTCCGCGATCCGTACGATTTGGATCTCGGCATAGGGCAGGGACCAAACCTGCAGCGGCGGCTTGCCGTCTTTGCCCCCAATGTCGTCAGGGCCGGGGATGCTGTCGGCGGGCATGGCCGGAAGCCGGTCTAGTATCTCTTTCAGGAGAAGCACGGTCTCAATGCCGATCCTCTGCCGGTCGACGGCAGGGACCTGGCTCAGATCGAGCGTCGTCATCGCCTGGCGCAGCAGGAGCTGCGCGGTCGTGACTTTCTTCTTCACATCCTTTGACGCGATGAAACCCGGGGTGTGCCGATGCTCGTCGTAGGCTGACGCGAGCACGCTGTAGGCCCGCCGCACGTCGTCTTGCAGCGCATGAAGCGTGGAGCGCGGGCTTGAGAGGTCGGGATGGGCGAGCAGGGAGAGGAAGGTGTCGTCGAAGGTCTGGTCGGCCGTCGGCTGAGTCTGTGCCGATGCCAACGTCACAACGCAGACAAGTGCTGCCGCGACCCTGCTCGACATGGCCAAGAAGCAGGTTCGAAATCGCGAAAGCCGTGTCATGCCGCACTGCGTCTGGATTAGCCGGATGCTTGGCGCCCGGGGCGCCCTCCGCGGGCCGATACCATACGCCCTTCTAAGGAACTTTAAGGCGGCGAAAATTAACGCCCGGTATGGGGTGCCAGGGTTGCCGGAGGGCGTGCGGAGACACCCGACGGAGCGTTGTCGCTATCGAGCGTCGCGTAGCTCGTCGGCAGGTTTAAGTTTCTGTAACCCTTCTGCCACAGCTGTTGCAAATCCGCTGCGTTTTCCCCCGTGCCCCCCTTTTCGCCACGATCGATCTTATTGTGTGAGGAACACCACGGCGTCGGTTTCGATGCCGTCCATAGGGTGTCCCGGGGGCGGATTTTAAGGGCACCCGAAAGCAGCCAAGCCGCGCCGGACTTGGGGGACGTGGCGAGAGCAGTCGTTATGGATGCAAGAACGTTCGACAAGAAAAAGCTGCCCAGCCGCCACGTAACGGAGGGGCCGAGCCGCGCGCCGCACCGCTCGTATTATTACGCGATGGGTCTGACGCGCGAGCAGATCCACCAGCCGTTCGTCGGCGTCGCCACCTGCTGGAACGAGGCCGCACCCTGCAACATCTCGCTCGCCCGTCAGGCGCAGGCGGCCAAGAAGGGTGTGGCGGCGGCCCGCGGCACGCCGCGCGAGTTCACCACGATCACGGTCACCGATGGCATCGCCATGGGGCACCAGGGTATGAAATCGTCGCTGGTGTCGCGCGAGGTGATTGCCGACTCCGTCGAGCTGACCATGCGCGGGCATTGCTACGACGCGCTGATCGGGCTGGCGGGATGCGACAAGTCGCTGCCCGGGATGATGATGGCCATGTGCCGGCTGAACGTGCCTTCGGTTTTCATCTACGGCGGCTCGATCCTTCCCGGGACGTTCCGTGGCAAGCAGGTCACAGTGCAGGACCTTTTCGAGGCGGTGGGCATGGTCTCGGTCGGCAAGATGTCCACCGACGACCTCGACGAGCTGGAGCAGGTTGCCTGCCCCTCGGCCGGTGCGTGCGGCGCTCAATTCACGGCGAACACCATGGCGACGGTCTCGGAGGCGATCGGGCTGGCGCTGCCCTATTCGGCCGGCGCCCCGGCTCCCTACGAAATCCGCGACGCGTTCTGCATGGCTTCGGGCGAGAAGATCATGGAGCTGATCGCCCGAGACATCCGCCCCCGCGATATCGTCACCCGCGAGGCGCTGGAGAACGCCGCGACCGTGGTCGCCGCCTCGGGCGGGTCGACCAATGCCGGCCTACATCTGCCGGCAATCGCGCACGAATGCGGGATCAAGTTCGACCTTTTCGACGTCGCCGAGATCTTCAAGCGGACGCCCTATATCGCCGATTTGAAGCCCGCCGGGCGCTACGTCGCCAAGGACATGTTCGAGGCGGGGGGCATCCCGCTGCTCATGAAGACACTTCTTGATAACGGTTTTCTCAATGGAGATTGCTTAACCGTAACTGGCCGCACAATTGCCGAAAACCTTGCCCAGGTAGCCTGGAACCCCGATCAGGACGTGGTGCGTCCGGCCGACAACCCGATCACGAAGACGGGCGGCGTCGTGGGGCTCAAAGGCAACCTCGCCATGGAAGGTGCCATCGTGAAGGTGGCAGGCATGAAGAACCTTCGCTTCTCCGGCCCTGCACGTTGTTTCGACAGCGAAGAGGAATGCTTCGCCGCCGTAAGCGAGCGCACGTACAAGGAAGGCGAAGTCCTGGTCATCCGCTACGAAGGGCCGCGCGGCGGCCCCGGCATGCGGGAGATGCTGTCCACAACGGCGGCGCTTTACGGCCAGGGAATGGGTGACAAGGTCGCGCTCATCACCGACGGCCGCTTTTCCGGCGCGACGCGCGGGTTCTGCGTCGGCCACGTCGCCCCTGAGGCGGCCCTTGGCGGGCCGATCGGCCTCCTGCGCGACGGCGACATCATCGAGTTGGATGCGGAGAGCGGGCGCCTCGACGTCAAGCTCTCCGATGAGGAGCTTGCGGCGCGGCGGAAGACCTGGAAGCCGCGCGAGACGGACTATCGGTCAGGCGCGTTATGGAAATACGCCCAGCTCGTTGGCTCGGCAAAAGACGGGGCGGTCACCCATCCGGGTGGTGCCGCTGAGACGGTGACTTATGCGGATCTCTAGACTTTGCATGGTCGTTGTCATGACGGGGCTCGGGGCCGGCGCCGCGCAGGCCCTCGATCCGAACCTGACACCCTCCGAAGCGTTCCGTTCCGGCTATGAGGCCTACAAGGCCGGCGACGCCGCGACGGCTCTTGAGGCACTGAACTACGCCGCTGCCAACGGACATCCGGGGGCGCTATGGAAGCTCGGGCGCATGTACCAGACGGGCGACCTCGTAGCCGAGGACGACCGCAAGGCCATGCAGCTCTTCACGCAGGTCGCCAATGAATACGGCGACGAGAACCCGCACGGGCCGGACGCGCCGTTCGTCGCCGACGCGTTCGTGACGCTCGGCACCTATTACCAGAGCGGAATACCCGGCCAGGTGGTCGCCGACCCGAGCCGCGCGCGGCGGTTCTTTGCCTATGCCGCGTCCTACTTCGGCGACTCCGACGCGCAGTTCTCGCTCGCCAACATGTTCCTGCAGGGGCAGGGCGGCAACCAGGACGCCCGCCAAGCGGCACGCTGGTTCAAGCTTGCGGCGCGCAAAGGCCATGTCGGCGCGCAGGCGGAGTTCGGCCACATGCTCTACGAGGGCATCGGTATGGATCGCCGCCCGGTCGAGGGGCTGATGTGGCTCACGATCGCGCGGCTTTCGAGCCCCGGCGACCCAGTGGTCCAGGGCAAGCACGAGCAAGCCTTCTCCACGGCCAGCGAGCCGGAGCGGCGGGAGGCGATGGCGCTTGCGCAAGCCTGGATGGCGAGCCGCACAGGTGGCGCGCAGGCGCAGGCCACGACGCCGTCACCTCTTCAATAGTTAGTTCGTCGCTTCGGGTTAGCGGAGGGAGACGCCGTCCGCCGGCGCGACCGACATTGCGATCTGCCGCGAGACGGCAAGGGACGCCTGCGGGCAAGCTCCCGGCAGGAATTTCCACGAGGTATTGTTCAACACCATCTGGCACTGTGCCAGGCGCGGGCCGGTGGCGGTCCGGAGACACACGGTCTCACCCAGCGTCACCTCCACGCCCTCGGCGCGGCAAGTGCAATTAGCGCCGGCCCAGGCATTTGCGCTGCCGAGGACCAGCACTGCCGCGAGTGTGCCGAGGAGCAATCTCATGATTGCACTGTAACAAACTGAGCCGGCCAAGTCATGCGCCGACCACACATTTGTTACGTCCGCAGTTCGACCCAGACCGGCACGTGGTCCGAGGGCTTCTCCCAGGCCCGGACGTAACGGTCGATGCCGGCTTCGATCAGCCGATCCGCGGCTTCCGGCGACAGCAGGACGTGGTCGATGCGGATGCCGTTGTTCTTCTGCCAGGCGCCTGCCTGGTAGTCCCAGAAGGTGTAGATGTCGCCGCCGTCCTTGACGGCACGGACGGCGTCAGTCAGCCCGAGAGCCATCAGGCGGCGGTAGGCGCCGCGCGTCTCGGGCTGGAACAGCGCGTCGCCGGTCCAAGCTTCCGGATTCTTCACGTCGAGCGGCTCGGGGATGATGTTGTAATCACCGGCCAGGACGAGCGGCTCCTCGTCGTCGAGTGCCGCACGGGCCCAGGCTTCGAGCCGCTTCAGCCAAGCCAGCTTGTAGGCAAACTTCTCACCGCCGATCGGATTGCCATTCGGCATGTAGGCGGAGGCGACGCGCACGGCAACGCCGACCTTCGGCGCGACAAGCCCGACGATGAAGCGTGCCTGCTCGTCACCATCGCCATCGGGAAGCCCGCGCTTGACGTCCTCGATCGGATGCTTCGCCAGGAGAGCGACGCCATTGAACCCCTTCTGACCGTGGACAGCGACGTTGTAGCCGGCGTCAGCAAGCACGTCGGAGGGAAAGGCCTCGTCAACGGATTTGATCTCCTGCAGGCAGACGACATCGGGCGCCGTCTCCTTGAGCCAGACGAGGAGGTTGTCGATCCGCGCCTTGACGCCGTTGATGTTCCAGGTGGCGATGCGCATCGGGCTAGAGCAGAGGTTCCAGAATTGTCGTCATGCCATGGCTTGACCATGGCATCCATTCCGGAACGCCCGCAGCTGCCATCAATGTTGCTGAATGGATTGCCGGATCAAGTCCGGCAACGACGACATCGAGGATGGCGAGGATAATCGGCCTCAGACCGAGAAGCTGGTGCCGCAGCCACATGACGCGACGGCGTGCGGATTCTTGATCTGGAACGACTGGCCCATCAGGTCGTCGACGAAGTCGATCTCCGAGCCGCCCATATAGTCCAGCGATACGGCATCGATCAGAACCTTGGCGCCGTCGCGGACGAGCACGATGTCGTCCGCCTCCGGATCGTCCTGGACGAGATCGTAGCGATATTGGAAGCCGGAGCAGCCGCCGCCTTCGACGCTGACGCGAAGCGCAGTGCCGGCCGGCTCAGCCGCCAGAATCCTGGCGATACGGCGGACGGCGCTGTCGGAAAGCGTGACGCTCGGCTGGTCCATGGCTCTTCGGCTCTTGCTCCGATTTGCATTGTAGCTAAGAACGCCCGGGCCGGTAGTCAATCCGCACTCGGCGGGCGCGGCCGGCGGCTCTCAGGCGAGGGGAGGCGGATGGTCGAGCTGCCGCGCGGGCTCCTCCGCAACGGCGAGCGCCGGCGGGCGCCCTATGCCACGGACCCGGCAGCCTCGCGCGGCCGCATCCACGCGGAGCCTGAAGACCCACTCCGGTCGCCGTACCAGCGCGATCGCGACCGCATCATTCATGCGAACGCCTTCCGGCGCCTCAAGCACAAAACGCAGGTCTTCATCCAGCACGGCGACGATCACTACCGCACGCGGCTGATCCACACGCTCGAAGTCGCGCAGATCGCGCGCTCGATCGCCCGACCGCTCGGGCTCGACGAGGACTTGGCGGAGGCGCTGGCGCTTGCCCACGACCTCGGCCACCCGCCCTTCGGTCACGCGGGGGAGCGTGCGCTCGACGAAGCGCTCTCCGAATACGAGGGCTTCGATCACAACGCACAGAGCCTCCGCGTCGTCAGCGAGCTCGAGCACCGCTACGCGCTCTTCGACGGCCTCAACCTCTCTTTCGAGACGCATGAAGGCCTGGTGAAGCACAATGGTCCGATCCTCGATTCGGCCGGCCGGCCGGCGGGCGTCTACACCGGTGGCAAGCTTCCCTACGCGATCCGCGCCTTCCAGGAGCGGCAGGACCTGGAGCTCTCTGTCTTCGCTGGGCTCGAAGCGCAGGTCGCCGCAATCGCCGACGACATCGCCTATGACTGCCACGATCTGGAGGACGGGCTTCGCGCCGGTCTCATCCATCTCGCGGATCTCGAGGAGCAGCCGCTCACCGGTCCGATCCTCGCCGCCATCCACGGTGCGTTTCCGGCGCTTGATCACGCCCGGGTCGTTCACGAGCTGGTGCGGCGCACGATCACGGCGATGATTCTCGACGTCCTGACCGAGACATCGCGCCGGATCGCGGAGGCCGGAGTTGAAAGCGCGGACGCTGTCCGCCGGGCGGGCGGCCCCCTGGTCGCCTTCTCTCGCGGGATGGCCCAGTCGGAAGTGGCGCTGAAGCGCTTTCTCATGGCGAACGTCTATCGCAACGAGACGGTGATGCGCCCGGTGAAGCTTGCGGAGGCGCTGATTGCGGACCTCTTCGAGGCTTTTTTTTCCGATCCGAGCCGGATGCCGGAGGAATGGGCCGAAGGTTTGGAGCGCCACGACGCCTTCGGCGTGGCCCGCCGCGTCGCCGACTATATCGCCGGGATGACGGACCGCTACGCTGTCGCGGAACATCAGCGCTTGTTTGACGACACCCCCGATCTGAGCTAGGGCGCGGCCCAAAGCGGCGGAATTCGTGCGCGTCACGGGCCGCGGGCCGCGGGACCCCTCATGAACCTCTTCAGCGTCTTCGAACAGCGGATCAGGGCCGCCGTGGAGGCGGTCGTCGGCGCCACAGGCGTCGAGTCAGCAGGCGAAGCGCTTCAGCGCATTTCGGCTGAGCCGCCGCGCGACCCGACGCATGGCGACGTTGCTACGAACGCGGCAATGGTGCTGGCCAAGCCGCTCGGCGCGAAACCTCGGGAGCTTGCGCTCAGGATCGCGGCTCGGCTCGAGGCCGATCCGGATGTCGCCTCGGTCCAGGTTGCCGGTCCGGGTTTCGTCAACCTGCGGCTCTCGGAAGCCTTCTGGGCAGGGCAGGTGGCGGCGATCATCGAAGCCGGCGCGACCTACGGCCATTCCAGGATCGGCGCAGGCGCGAAGGTCAACGTAGAATTCGTCTCCGCCAATCCGACGGGGCCGATACATGTCGGCCATTGCCGCGGCGCCGTGGTGGGCGATGCGCTCGCCAGCCTTCTTGCCGCGACGGGCTACATTGTCACGCGCGAGTACTACATCAACGACGCCGGCGCGCAGGTCGATGCGCTCGCCCGCTCAGCCTACCTCCGCTACCGCGAGGCGCTCGGCGAAGCGATCGGCCAGATCCCGAGCGGACTTTATCCGGGTGACTACCTGAAGCTTGTCGGGGAGGCCCTCAAGGCCGAGTTCGGAAGCGGGCTCCTCCAATTGCAGGTGCCTGAGTGGCTGCCGGTCGTCCGCGAGCGGGCAGTCGCCGCGATGATGGCGATGATCCAGAGCGATCTCGATCTCCTCGGGGTGCACCACGACGTCTTCTTTTCGGAGCGGTCCCTGCAGGGAGGGACCTCCGACCGGGTCGCGGATGCGATCGCGGCGCTTGCGGAGAAGGGCCTCATCTATCGCGGAAAGCTGCCGCCGCCCAAAGGGCAGCTCCCCGAGGATTGGGAGGATCGCGAGCAGACGCTCTTCCGCTCAACCGATTTCGGCGATGACGTCGATCGTCCGCTGCTGAAATCGGACGGAAGCTACACGTATTTCGCCTCCGACATCGCCTATCACTACGACAAATATCTGCGCGGCTTCCATAGGATGATCGACGTGCTCGGCGCGGATCACGGCGGCTACCCGAAGCGCATGAAGGCCGCCGTCACGGCGATGAGCGACGGCGAAGCGGCGCTCGAGATACTCTTCTGTCAGCTGGTGAAGCTCTTCCGCGCCGGCGAGCCTATCGTCATGTCGAAGCGTTCCGGCGACCTCGTCACGCTCAGGGAGCTGGTTGAGGAGGTCGGGCCCGGGGCGGTGCGTTTCATCATGCTCTTCCGCAAGGCCGACGCGCCGCTCGACTTCGACTTCGCCACCGTGCAGCAGCAGTCGAAGGACAATCCCGTCTTCTACGTGCAATACGCGCACGCGCGGACCGCTTCGGTGATGCGGCAGGCGGGCGGGGAATTGTCGCAGGTTGCGCTCAATTCCAACTCACTTGCTAATTCGGACTTCCTGCTGCTCCAGGACGAGGGCGAGCGCGCGCTTCTGCAAATCATGGCGGATTGGCCAAGAACACTGGAGATTGCGGCCCGGAGCTATGAGCCACACCGGGTCGCATTCTATCTCCATGACCTCGCAAGTGCTTTCCATGCGCACTGGAATCGCGGCAAGGAACTGCCGCAATTGCGTTTTATCCGTTCGGATGATCTTGCGCTGAGCCAAGCCCGCCTCGGCCTCGTTTCTGCAGTCGGCTCAGTGCTGAAATGCGGACTGAACATACTGGGGGTCGAGGCCCCGGATGAGATGCATTAGTGCATTAATGGGGTGAAACCGCGGCAGTCCCACGGTAAGCTAGATTTGAGGGCCGATCATATGGCTGGAAGCGATCCAAAGTCGGGTCGGGCTTCGGGGGCGATGCCCGACAAGATTGATGCGGAAGAGGATCCGCTCGTCGAACTCGCACGCATCGTGAGCGGGGACGGCGGTTTTGCCACGCCCAAGGCAGAGAAACCCAAGATGACGACCCGTAACGAATCGAACCAACGGCACGCGTACGTGGACGGGCTTGAAGCCGAATTGCTGCAGGAGCTTGAAAGCTCCTTTGGCGGCCGCGCCAACTCGACACCGCGCGCAGGCGCATCCCGCTCCGGCCATCCGCAGCGACCGGGGCCACGCGCCGTGGACCGCGACCCCGATGATCTGCTGCGCTCCATCGAAGAGCAGCTCGGCAAGTTCGAGCAGCGTCATGCAGAGCGCATTTCGGCGACATCGGGCCTCGCAGCACCGGACCCCGACGACGACATTGAGGAGACCGAAGACCAAGGAGCGGACGAAGAGCCGGAAGACATCGCGGCGGCAGCCCCTGAGGAGGAGCCGCTCGCCGACGAGCCGGTTGAGAGATGGCCGAGCCGGCGCGTATCGCGCCTCCGTCCGCTCGACATCGAGGACGAACGGCAGGCGCCCGCGTCGATCTGGGACGAAGAGTCGGAAGAAATGCCGGCGCGCACCGCCCGCACCAACTATCATTTCCGCGGCCAAGCACATGCCGAGTGGGATCGCGCTGCACCTGAGATCAGCCATCTTGCGGCGCCTGCGCCGCAGTTTGAACCCCAGCGTGTGGAGCCCCTACGTGCAGAGCCTCTACCTGCAGAGCCCCAGCGTGTAGAGTCCCTGAGTGCGGAACCGCCTCAGGCGGCGCGGCGCGTTGAGAGCCTTCCGGGCTTCGGGGATGACGAGCCTTCGGATGCGGAGCTCTTCGCTCCCCACCGCGGGGCGACGCGCGCGCATGACCCCTTCCTGAAGGCGGAGCCCGTTCGCGAAACGAGGGCGGACGACCCGATTGCTGCCGAAACGCTTCGCCGGCGTCGGATCGCGGACGCTTTTCCGGAATTCGACGAGGATGTTCCGGCCCGCGACGACAAGGACGAGCGCGCGGCAATCAACGCCAGGCTTGCCGAGGCGCTGGAGTCGGACTTCCCCGGTTCCTCCTACGAAAAGCCCTGGGAGAGCGGGGAGCCGGCGCCGCGCGATGAGCCAAGGGTTGCTGCGGCGGTTGTGCCTGCTGCGAGCCGACGGGCCGCTGCGGCGCGCGCGCAGGCCGCGCAGCGGGGCAGGGGTCTACGGACTGCCCTCATCACTGTCGCTGGCGTCGTCGTTGTCGTCTTGATCGGCGGTGCTGCTGCCCTCTATCTGCGTTCCACCGAAGGGGGACCGGCGACGCCGCCGCCTGTGATCGCCGCTGACGCAGGCCCGGTGAAAGTGGAGCCGCCCACGGATCAGGCGGCTACGGACGGCGAGACCGTCGGCGAGGCCGTTTACAACCGTGTCGCCGGCAATACGCCGCCCGCTGACGAGCAGGTCGTCGACAATGCAGAGGAGCCGCGTGAGGTGGCGCGGATTGTTCTTCCGTCGCCGCAGTCGGAGGCAGACGGCTCGTTCGGCGACGGCACGGACACCACGAATGCTGCATCGGAGCAGCCGGCCGCCACCGACGAGCTCGGGCCGCGTCGCGTGCCGACCTTCACCGTGCGTCCGGATGGGACCATCGTCGCCAACAGCGAGGATACAACCGGCGGAGAGCAGCAGATGGCATCTGCTGCGCCGACCGCGCCCGCCGCGGTGCCCGACGCGGCACCACCCGCAAGCGCTGAGATGAGCACCGGGGCCGTCAACGCCGAAGCGCCGGCGCCGACAGGCGACCTGATGGCGCCGGACTCGACGAACGTGGAGCCGACCGACCTCGCCGCCGTGGCGGCGCCACCTCCGGTCTCATCGGAAAGCGAGGCGCCCGTCGACCTCCTCACCGGCTCAAACACACCGGCTGCCGAACCAACGCCCGCTGCCGCGCCGGCGGCGTCTCTCCCGACTTCCGCGGAGTCAATTCCGGAGGGGTATCTCGTTCAGGTGAGCTCGCAGCGGAGCATGGAGCAGGCGCAGGCGTCCTACGCCGACATCCAGCAGCAGTACCTCGTCGGTCCTCGGCAAGCTTAATCCGGTGATCCAAGAGGCCGATCTTGGGACGAAGGGCCTCTACTACCGCGTCCGGGTCGGTCCGTGGGCGTCGCGCGACGATGCGATCAAGGTATGCGAAGCGCTGAAGGCCGCGGGCGGTAACTGCTTCGTCACACAATAAGACCGTACCAAGAGCGTGGCTTCGCGCGCGTTTATCTGTGGTCTTGCGGGCACGGTGCTTTCGGAAGACGAGAAGGCGTTCCTGCGCGACGCGCATCCGTGGGGTGTGATCTTCTTCGCCCGCAATATTGAGACACCGCATCAGATCCGGACCCTCGGCTACGCGATCCGAAATGCGCTCCAGCGCGACGACGCGCCGATCCTCATCGACCAGGAGGGCGGACGCGTTCAACGCATCGGGCCACCGCATCTCCGCGCTTATCCTCCAGGCGCCACATACGGACGCCTCTACGAGCACAATCCGCTCTCAGGCGTGGAGGCCGCGTTCCTCGGCGCCAAGCTCATCGCGCTCGACCTCCAATCGCTCGGCATCAGCGTGGATTGCCTGCCGGTGCTCGACATCCCGGTCGAAGGCGGGACGGCGGCGATCGGCGACCGCGCACTCGGCACGACGGTCGATGCGGTGGCGACGCTCGGCGGCGCCCAGCTCGACGGCCTTCTTGCGGGAGGCGTGCTTCCCGTCATCAAGCACATGCCAGGGCACGGCCGCGCAACCGTCGACAGCCACGCAGAGCTGCCGCGGGTCGACGCCACGATGGCGGACCTCGAAGCAAAGGACATCACGCCGTTCCGGCTGCTGGCGAAGCGCTCGCCGTTCGGCATGACGGCGCACGTGGTCTTTTTAGACGTTGATGACGCAGCGCCGGCGACGCTTTCCAGCGCCGTGATTGCTAACATCATCCGCAATCGAATTGGGTTTGATGGCGCTCTGATGACGGACGACATTTCCATGCGCGCGCTGACCGGCACGCTGCGCAGCCGCGCAGAGCGGGCGATTGCCGCCGGCTGCGACCTCGTTCTCCATTGCAACGGCGTGATGGACGAGATGAGGGAGATCGCCGCCGGCGTGCCTGAGCTTGCCGACGACGCGCTGCGCCGGACGAATGCCGCGCTTGCCTTCCGCCGCGCGGCGGAGGTTGAAGATCGGCAGGCGCTGGAGCGCCGTTTCCAATTCCTGCTCGATCAGGCTCAGGCATGACTGAACCCGCGCGCGTTGTGACCGATCCATCCGTCTTCGAGTTCGAAGAGCGTAGCCCCGCGCCAGAGGAATGCCTCGTCGTCGACGTCGCCGGCTTCGAGGGGCCGCTCGATCTGCTGCTGCAGCTCGCGCGCGACCAGAAGGTCGACCTTGCGAAGATCTCCATCCTGGCGCTGGCGGAGCAGTACCTCACCTTCATCGAGGCGGCGCGGAAGCTGCGTCTCGAGATCGCCGCCGACTATCTCGTGATGGCGGCGTGGCTCGCCTACCTGAAATCGCGCCTGCTCCTGCCAGCGGAAGAAGAGGACGAAGAGCCGAGCGGCGAAGAGTTGGCCGCAGCTCTCGCGCGCCGTCTGAAACACCTTGAAGCGATCCGCGAGGCGGGCCGGCGGCTGATGGGTTTCGCGCGGCTTGGCATCGATGTCTTTCCCCGCGGCGCGCCGGAGCAGCTTTCGGTCAATACCCGCATCGTCTGGGATGCGAAGCTCTACGACCTGCTCTCCGCCTACGCGACGCTCAGGCTCCGCGGCATCGCGAACCACGTCATACTCGCCGAGCGCCCGGTCTTCACGCTGCAGGAAGCGCGCGAGCGGCTGATGCGCATGATCGGCGCAACGCAGACGTGGGAGCTGCTCAACTCCTACCTGATCGAATACCTCGCGGAGCCGGAGCTTCGCTCGACCGCGCGCGCCAGCGCTTTTTCGGCGAGCCTCGAGCTGGTGCGGGAAGGGGAGCTTGAATTGAAGCAGAGCGCGCCGTTTGCGCCGCTCTATGTGCGGCGGCGGGCGCGCGAAGACGCTGCGCCTCTTCCGGAGGTGGCGAATGGCTGAGGCGGCTGCCGCCTGGGACGAATCCAACGTGCGCAGCCTCGCGCCGGAAGATCATCGCCAGCATCTCAGGATGCTCGAGGCGATCCTCTTCGCGTCGGCCGAGCCGCTGTCGCGCGACGAGATCGCGCTTCGCATGCCGGAAGGCGTCGACCTCGACACGCTGCTCCACGAGCTGCAGTCGGCCTATGCGGGGCGCGGCGTCACACTCCGCCGCACCGAGAACCGCTGGGCGTTCCGCACGGCGGAAGATCTCGCCTTCGTTCTGCGCCGCGACATCATGCAGGAGAAGAAGCTCTCGCGCGCCGCGGTCGAGACGCTCGCCATTGTCGCCTATCACCAGCCGGTGACGCGCGCGGAGATCGAAGACGTACGCGGCGTCGCGGTGTCGCGCGGAACGATCGACGTGCTGCTCGAAGCCGGCTGGATCCGGCTCCGCGGCAGGCGGCGTACGCCGGGGCGGCCGGTGACCTTCGGGACGACGCCCGGCTTCCTCGATCATTTCGGATTGGAGTCGATCGGCGACCTTCCCGGCCTCGCGGACCTCAAGGCCGCGGGACTGATCGAGTCGCTTGCCGTACCGGGCGACGACTTTCCGGCGCCGAACGATAGCGCCGAGCTTGCCGAGGACGAGGATCCTCTCGAGCCCGACTTCGACGAATACGGTGCGACGGAGCACGAGGAAGAGCTGGAAGCCGAGCCGACTGAAGACACCGAGACTGAGCCGTCCGACGAGCTCCCGGACCCAGACGAGCCGCCTCACCGCGACGACTAGGTGGCTTGCCGGGCGCGCCGCAGCGCTCCATAAGCCCGGCGCATGGCTTCAACGCTTCCGGCCGAGCGGCGTCGCCGCGCAGCCGCGACCATTGCCTCAAGGCTGACGCTGGAGAACGTGACGCGGCGTTTCGGGCGCGTGACGGCGCTCGACAACGTCGACCTCGACGTCCAGCCGGGCGAGATCGTGGCACTGCTCGGCCAGTCGGGCTGCGGCAAGACCACGCTTCTCAGGATCGCCGCGGGCGTCGACGCGCCAACGTCCGGCCGCGTGCTCCTCGACGGACGCGAAGTCGCTTCGCCGGCGGTTTTCGTGCCGCCGGAGAAGCGCTCCATCGGGCTGATGTTCCAGGACTACGCGCTGTTTCCGCATCTCACGGTGTTGAGGAACGTGATGTTCGGGCTGACCGCGCTCGACCGCAAAGCCCGCGTTGAGGAGGCGAAAGCGGCGCTCGGGCGCGTTGGGCTCTCGCATCTTGCGGATTCCTATCCGCACGAAATTTCCGGCGGCGAGCAGCAGCGCGTGGCGCTCGCACGCGCCATCGTGCCGCGACCCGGCGTGCTTCTCATGGACGAACCGTTCTCCGAACTCGACAGCCGGCTCAGAGACAGCGTCCGCGCCGACACGCTGTCGGTGCTGCGCGAAGCCGGCGCGACGGCGATCATCGTCACGCACGATCCGGAGGAGGCGATGCGCATGGCCGACCGCATCGTGCTGATGCGCCGCGGCAGGATCGTGCAGCAGGGCGGCGCTGAGGACCTCTACGACCGGCCGCAGAGCCTCTTCGCGGCGCGCTTCTTCAGCGCGCTGAACGAGCTGCCCGGCTCCGTCACGGCGGGCCGCGCGGTAACGCAGATCACCGATTTCGCCTGCCCGGGCCACGCGGAGGGTGCCGCAATCGTGGTCGCGATCCGCCCGCGCGGCGTGCTCCTGGCGGCGGGGAGCGAAGCAGGCGCAGGCACGCCCGGCCGCATCCGCACGCGGCATTTTCTCGGAGAGGTGGAGCTTTTCGAGGTGGCCGTGGAAGGCCTGGAGACCTATTTGCTGGCAAAAGCGCGCGCCGGAGACGGGCTCGGGCCGGGCGCGGATGTGCGCGTCTCCTTTGACGAACGGGACGTGTTAGTCTTTCCGGAAGGCGGCTAAGGCGCTGCGATTGAAGGGGCGACGGCGATTTGCGATAGTCCGCCCCGGCCGGCGGGGACAGGCGACAAGCGGGGGTTTTGGAGACGGATATGGGAAGTTTCTCGATTTGGCATTGGATCATCGTACTCCTGCTCGTCATGGTGCTTTTCGGGCGCGGCAAGATCTCCGATCTGATGGGTGACGTGGCGAAGGGCATCAAATCCTTCAAGAAGGGCATGGCTGAGGACGACGACGAGAAGCCTCATGCCATCGACCATGATCCCGCGCAGCCCATGGCGTCTGAGGCGGTAGAGAAGAAAACCAAGGCGAGCTGAGCGCTCCAACGCGCCAGATCTAAGCGATGTTCGACATCGGCTGGAGCGAGATTCTCGTCATCGCGGCGGTCGCGATCGTCGTGGTCGGCCCGAAGGACCTGCCGCGCATGCTCCGGACCTTCGGAAAGACCATGGGTCAGGTCCGGCGCACCGCGAACGACTTCAAGCGACAGTTCGACGAAGCGCTGCGCGAAGCGGAGCGCGAAGCCGGGCTCGATGACGCCAAGAAGCAGATCAGCGCGGTAGCGAAGCCCCTGACCGACGTGAAGAAAGACTTCGACGCCACGATGCGCGCGGCAGACAAGCCGGTTCCGGCAGAGTCGCCCGAACCCGACAAGACCGGCGACCATCCGCATACCGCCGAGCCGGCGAAGACCGGCGCGCCGGCGCCTGCGCTTGAGGGCGACGCGGCGAAGGACGCCAGCACCGCGACGCGCGATCTAGACAAGCCTATCCCGGCGTCCGTGCCCGAGCCGGACAAGACCGGCGATCATCCGCACACGGCGGAGCCGTTGAAGACCGGTGCGCCGACGCCCGCGCATGGAACGGACGCGGCATGAGCGAGGATGAAATCGAAGCTTCGAAGGCGCCACTCCTCGATCACCTGATCGAGCTCCGGTCGCGGCTCATGCGGGCGATGATCGCGATCTTCATTGCCTTCATCGTGTGCTTCTTCTTCGCGAGCCGCATCTTCAACATCCTGGTCATTCCTTACGAACGCGCCGCCGGGCCGCTGCGCGACATCAAGCTCATCTATACGGCGCCGCAGGAATTCTTCTTCACGCAAATGAAGCTCGCGCTTTTCGGCGCGCTCTTCCTGGCGTTCCCGATCATCGCAAACCAGATCTACAAGTTCGTCGCGCCGGGCCTCTACAAGAACGAGCGGAGCGCCTTCCTGCCATTCTTGATCGCGACGCCGATCCTCTTCGCGCTCGGCGCGATGCTCGTCTATTTCGGCGTGATGCCGCTCGCGATGAAGTTCTTCCTCTCGATGGAGCAGCATGGTGGACCGGGCCGGGCCACGATCGAGCTTCTGCCCAAGGTGAACGAATATCTCGGGCTGATCATGACGCTGATCTTCGCGTTCGGTCTCGTCTTCCAGCTTCCGGTCATTATGACGCTGCTCGCGCGCGCCGGCCTCGTCACCACCGAGACGCTGAAGGGCAAGCGGAAGTGGGCGATCGTCATCGCCTTCATCGTGGCGGCGGTTTTGACCCCGCCCGATCCGATCAGCCAGATCAGCCTGGCGCTGCCCACGATCGCGCTCTACGAGATCTCGATCTTCGCGGTGCGCTATATCGAGAAGCAGCGCCGCGCGGCGGAGGCCCAGCGCGAAGCGGCCGACGCCGCCGCCTGAGGCTTATTCCGCCGCTTGCGGATCGACGAAGGACGATGGCGCTACCTGCTCCTGCCGCGGCGTCGCGTCGAGGAACCCACCGGACTGGCGGCTCCAGAGCGAGGCGTAAAGCCCGCCCTTGCGGATGAGCTCCGCGTGGCTCCCCATCTCCACGATCTGCCCGTAGTCGAGCACGACTAGTCGGTCCATCGCCGCGATGGTCGAAAGCCGATGCGCGATGGCGATCACCGTCTTCCCGGCCATGAGCTTCAAGAAGCTCTCCTGGATCGCCGCCTCGACCTCCGAGTCGAGAGCCGAGGTCGCCTCGTCGAGGACGAGGATCGGGGCGTCCTTCAGAAGCACGCGGGCGATGGCGACGCGCTGGCGCTGGCCGCCCGAGAGCTTGGCGCCGCGCTCACCCACATGCGCATCGAAGCCCTGCCTGCCCCAATGGTCCGAGAGCCCCGGCACGAACGCATCGGCTTGCGCTTGGCGGACCGCGTCACGCATAGCGTCTTCGTCCGCGTCCGGGCGGCCGTAGAGCACGTTCTCACGGATAGAGCGGTGCAGGAGTGAGGTGTCCTGCGTGATGAGGCCAATCTGGCTGCGCAGCGAATCCTGCGAGACCTGCGCGATATCATGCCCGTCGATGACGATGCGGCCCCCCTCGACGTCGTAGAAGCGCAGGAGCAGGTTAGCGATGGTCGACTTGCCGGCGCCAGAGCGGCCGACGAGCCCCACCTTCTCGCCGGGCGCGATCGTGAGCGAAAGGTTCTCGATGATCCCGCTCTTCTTGCCGTAGTGGAAAGTGACGTTCTCGAAGCGGATTTCGCCGCTCGTTACCTTCAGTTCCATGGCGGCGGGCTTGTCGACCAGGTCCTGGGGCCGCGCGATCGTCTCCATGCCCTCCTGCACGGCGCCGACATTGTCGAAGACGCCGATCGAGGTCCACATGATCCAACCCGACATGGTGGCGATGCGGATGGCGAGGCCGCTCGCGATTGTCAGGTCGCCCAACGACAGAAGCCCGCCCGCCCAAAGCCAGATGGCGAGCGCCGTCGTGCCGGCGATCAGGAGCCCGTTCATGATCACGACTGTGCTCGACATCGACGTGATGAGGCGGGTGGAGCGGCGGAACTTCCGCGTGTGGTCCTCGACCGCGTCGCGCGCGTAGTCGTCCTCGCGCGAGGTGTGGGCGAAGAGTTTTACCGTCTGGATGTTGGTGTAGCTGTCGACGATGCGGCCGGTCAGCATCGAGCGCGCTTCCGACACGATCACCGAGCGCCTGCGGATGCGCGGCACGAAGTAATAGAGCACAAGGACGAAAAGACCGATCCAGACGGCGAGCGGCACCGTCAGCCACGCATCGAGCTTTCCGAAGAGCACCAGCGAGCTCACCGAGTAGATCGTGACGAACCACAGCGCGTCGCAAACCTGCACCACGGATTCGCGAAGGGCCGGGCCAGTCTGAATAATCTTTGCCGCAATCCGCCCGGCAAAATCGTTGGTGAAGAAGCCGACCGTCTGGCGGAGCACGTAGCGATGGGTCTGCCAGCGCACGAGGTTGGTGAAGGAGGGCGCCAGCGACTGCTGCACGAGGAGGTCGTGCAGGATCGTCGCGACCGGCCGGGCGACGATCACGACGAACGCCATCCACGCGAAGGTCCAGCCATAGTCGGCCAGGACGCGGTCGGGCGTCGTCGTCTTCAGCATGTCGACGATGGCGCCGACATAGCGGAAGATCGACACCTCGATCAGCGAGACCAGCAGGCCGACGCCGAGGAGGCAGGCGAGCACCGGCCACACCTCGCGGGTGTAATGCCAGTAGAAGCCGGCCAGCGTGGGCGGCGGCATACCGGGGTCGTGCGCCCGGAACGGGTCGACCAGGTTTTCGAAGAAGCGGAACATGGCGGATCGCCGGAAGGGCGATAGCCTACTCCGAGGCCCTCGACAAGAATCCGAGTGGAGTTACCGGTCACGGCGGTCAAACGAGCTTGAGACTGCGGGGCAGGATGCCCGCGGTGTAGCGTCGGCTCCGGCAGTTTTGTCGTCATGCCCGGGCTTGACCCGGGCATCCATTCCGTTACCGCTCAGCCCGTCGTGACTGCTCCGGAATGGATTGCCGGATCAAGTCCGGCAATGACGACACGAAGGTCGGTTGCCTCTCGGGCACCCACTTTGTTGCCCAGGCCCTGAAATGCTCGACATCAGATGGATCCGCGAGAACCCGGAAGCGCTCGACCGGGCGCTCATGAACCGAGGGGCGGAGCCTGAGTCGTCGCGGCTGATCCAGCTCGACGAAGCGCGGCGCGCGGCGGTCCAGAAGCTGCAGGAAATGCAGACCCGGCGCAACGCGGCTTCGAAGGAGATCGGCCAGGCGAAGGCGCAGAAGGATTCCGTGCGCGCCGACGCGCTTATGGCGGAGGTCTCGGCCCTCAAGGATCAAATGTCGGCGGCGCAGGAGGAGGAGAGGGCGGCGGAGAAGGCGCTGAACGACGCGCTCGCGACGATCCCCAACATCCCGCTGGACGACGTGCCGGTCGGCGACGAGACCGCTAACAAGGAAATCCGCACCTGGGGCGACCCACGCCGCGTGAACTGGGCGAAGGAGCACTTCGATCTCGGCGAGGCGCTCGGACAGATGGATTTCGAGACAGCGGCGAAGCTGTCCGGCTCACGCTTCGTGGTCTTGAAGAAGCAACTTGCGCGCATGGAGCGCGCGATCGGCCAGTTCATGCTCGACCTTCACACTGAGGAGCACGGCTACACCGAAGTGCAGCTGCCGCTGTTGGTGAAGGACGAAACTGCATTCGGAACCGGACAGTTGCCGAAGTTTTCAGAGGACCTATTCGAGACAAAGATACTCCGTCAAACTCTTCGGTCAGAGTCGATTGTAGAGCCCGTTGAAGATTTTTTGCTGAAATCTGTCGCACTCGAGAGCTTCCGCAACGACTATCGTCCAGACATATCGGCACTTTTCGAGAAGGCAGGAGAGCAATTTCAGGTCGACATTGAGATTAAGAAGTCGATGCGTCTTCTGAGGAATGCGATTGTCCATTCACAATCCACATCGGAGGTGAAGTTCCGCGATTATTTGCAGAAGTTGCTTTCGACGGAGAACTTCGAGCGCTTGTGGCTCATCCCCACGGCGGAAGTTCCGCTCACCAATCTCGTGCGCGAGTCAATCCTCGGCGAGGAAGAGCTGCCCAAGCGCTTCACGGCGCTGACGCCATGCTTCCGCTCCGAGGCCGGGTCGGCGGGGAAGGACACGCGCGGCATTCTGCGCCAGCATCAGTTCGACAAGGTCGAGCTCGTCTCGATCACCACGCCGGAAAAGAGCCTCGAAGAGCACGAGCGCATGACGATGTGCGCCGAGGAGGTGCTCAAGCGGCTCGATGTCGCCTATCGCGTCGTGGTGCTCTCGACCGGCGACATGGGCTTCGGGGCGCAGAAGACCTACGACCTCGAAGTCTGGCTGCCGGGCCAAAAAGCGTTTCGCGAGATTTCCTCCTGTTCCGTCTGCGGCGACTTCCAGGCGCGGCGCATGCAGGCGCGCTTCAAGGGCAAGAACGACAAGAACCCGCGCTTCGTCCACACGCTGAACGGCTCCGGCGTCGCGGTCGGCCGTGCGCTGATCGCGGTCATGGAGACCTATCAGAACGAAGACGGCTCGATCACCGTCCCCGACGCGCTTCGGCCCTATATGCGTGGCGTGGAGAAAATCGAGGCGGACGCGCCTTAACCTCCCCCTTGCGGGGAGGTCGGACGCTGCCGAGCGAAACGAGGAAGCGTTCGGGAGGGGGTTGCCGTCGCAGCTCACCCCCTCCCGAAGTTCTCCGTCCGCTTCGCGTCCTTCGAACTTCGACCTCCCCGCAAGGGGGAGGTTACTTCCGCTTCGTCGCAACAGCTTCCGCTCGCATCTTCCCGAAGCCCTCTCTTAACCATCGTCGGGCATGCTTCTGCCATGAGCGCCGAGGCGGCATTGGCCTACGAACCGGCTCTCCCGCCCGCCTACGAGGAGGACGAGGAGACGCAGGTCCACGCCGCCTCGCTCGTGCTCAGGCTGCGCGGGCTCGGCATCGCCGACGTCGCAGTGCTTCGCGCCATGGAGACGGTGCCCCGCACGCTCTTCGTCCCGGCGGAATTTCGCCACCGCGCCTACGCCGAGCATCGAATTCCGATCGATTGCGGGCAGACGATCGACGCGCCGACGGTCGTCGCCGAGATCACCGCGGCGCTCGACCTTTGCGACCGCCATTCGGTGCTGGAGTTGGGCACCGGCTCCGGATTCCACACCGCCGTCCTGGCGCGACTTGCGCGGCGCGTGACCACGATCGAGCGCTTCCGCACGCTCGCTAGAGCCGCGGAGGAGCGCTTCCGGAGGCTCGAAATCCGCAACATCAGCACGCGCGTCGGTGACGGCCTCCTGGGCTGGCGTCTGCAGGCGCCTTTCGACCGCATCGTGGTCGGCGCAGCCTGCCCGGAGCCGCCGGTCAAGCTCATCATGCAGCTCACCCAAAGCGGCGTCCTGATCGCGCCGATCGGGCCGGAGCTCGGACCGCAGCGGCTGACCCTTTTCCAGCGGATCGGTCACAATGTTGACACACGCGATCTCGGCCCCTGCCGATTTTCCGCCGTTGTTTCGGGTCCGACGCTCAACCTTTAACCCGTTATCAACCCTGCCTCCTCTTTAATCCGGACTGAGCTTTTTTCATTGAGTTCCGAGTAGGGGAGCGCACCGTGCGCACGGTTTCCAGTCCAGCCTACCACTCCACCCTGCGGACGATCAGCCTGCTCGCGCTCCTTGCCGGACTCGGCGCCTGCAGCAGCATCGACACGCTGCGTTCGCCGGTCTTCACCGGGTCGACGAGCAACCAGAAGCAGATCCTCTCCGGCTCGGCATCGCCGCTTGGCAACACCTATTACGCGCCGCAAACCGCGGGCGTGCAGGGCGCCGACCTGCCGCCGCCGGCCGGCGCCGCGCCGGCTCCGCAGTACGCCGCCGCTCCCGCTTACGCTCCCGCTGCTTCGAGCGAGCCCGGGCCGCAGGCTCGGCCGCAACCCTACACGCCACCGAGCGCCCGCCGCGCGGCACCGGCGCCTGCGACGCAGGTTGCCGCGGCGGAGCCCCGGTCGCGACAGCTTGGGGCTCCGCCGACAACGCTCGGCGAGCAGGCGGCGCGGATCGACCACCGCTCCGCTCCGAGCGGCGGCACGACGCATCTCGTCCAGTCCGGCGACACCGCCTGGAACATCTCGCAGCGCTACGGCATCACCGTCGACCAGCTCGCTGCAGCCAACGGCGGCTCCACCACGGTTCAGATCGGGCAGCGGCTCGTCATCCCGGGCGCGGACGGCGCTCCGCAGGAGGGCGTGCAGGTTGCGAGCCTGAACCCTGCCGACGTCCCGGCACCGCCTCCCGCAGCACCGGCTCCGCGGGCGCCTATTGCCGCCGCGCCGACTCCTCAACCCGTGCAGCAGGCCGCAATCGCGCCGCAGACCGGTAACGCCGGCTCGCTGGCGCCGCTCGCGCCTCAGACCTCGACAGCCGCGACGGAAGGCTTCCGCTGGCCGGTCCGCGGCCGCATCATCTCCGGCTTCGGCAAGAAGCCGAACGGCGAGCGCAACGACGGCATCAACCTCGCGGTGCCGGAAGGCACGTCGGTCAAGGCCGCCGAAGACGGCACCGTCATCTATGCCGGCAACGAGCTGAAGAGCTACGGCAACCTCGTGCTGATCCGCCACGCCAACGGCTGGGTCTCCGCCTACGCCCACAACAGCAAGCTCGAGGTGAAGCGCGGCGACCAGGTCAAGCGCGGGCAGGTGATCGCGCTTTCCGGCATGTCGGGCGGTGTGACCACGCCGCAGGTGCATTTCGAGCTGAGGAAGGACGCGGCGCCCGTCGATCCGCTCCAGCATCTCAGTGAAACTTAAGAGGAATCCGCTCAACCCCGTCGTCATTGCCGGGTCGCATCCGACAATCCATTCCCAGGTTGAGCCGTAGTCCACGAGTAAGGAATGGATGCCCGGCTTCAAATCCGGGCATGACGATGGGTTGCGGAGCTTCTATTCCAGCTTAACGCCCATTCGTCCAGCCAGGTCCTGGACGAATTGCCACGCGACGCGACCGGAGCGGCTTCCGCGGGTCGTCGCCCATTCCAGCGCCTCCGGGCGCCACTCCTCGGCTTCAGCCGGGATGCCGAAGTGCTCGATGTAGCCGGCAACCATCGCCAAGTAGTCGTCCTGGCTGCAATTATGAAAGCCGAGCCAGAGCCCGAACCGGTCCGAAAGCGACACCTTTTCCTGCACCGCGTCGGAGGGGTTGATGGCGGTGGAGCGCTCGTTTTCCACCATCTCCCGCGGCAAAAGGTGTCGGCGGTTGGAGGTGGCGTAGAAGACGACGTTTTCCGGCCGGCCCTCCAGCCCGCCTTCCAGCGCAGCCTTCAAGGACTTGTAGGAGGCGTCGCCCGCATCGAAGGAAAGATCGTCGCAGAAGAGGATGAAGCGCTCGGGGCGTTCGCGCAGGAGCCCCATCAGGATCGGAAGCGTCTCGATGTCCTCGCGGTGGATTTCGATCAGCTTGAGCGGCGGCGAGCCGATCGGCAGCGAGGCTGCGACGGCCGCGTGCGCGGCCTTGACCAGTGAGCTCTTGCCCATGCCGCGCGCACCCCAGAGAAGCGCGTTGTTGGCCGGAAAGCCGGAAGCGAAGCGGCTGGTATTGTCGATCAGGATGTCCCGCGAGCGGTCGATGCCCTTGAGCAGCGGAAGCGCGACGCGATTAACCTTCGCGACCGGCTTCAAATGCGGCGGCTCGGCCTGCCACACGAAGGCCTCCGCCGCGGAGAAGTCCGTGCGTTCCGCCGAGGTCGGCGCAAGCCGCTCAAGCGCCTGGGCGATCCGCTCCAGGACGGCGAGAGTGGGGTTGAAGCTTTCCTGCAAGGACTGCTCCCAAAGGCTTCTCGTTCGGCGCGATATCACGCCCGGCCGGTGCGGCAAAGGGCCGGCTTTCGACACCGTTGCGGAGTTGCAATGGGCCGGCCCCTGACTATAGTCCGCGCAAATTTCAAAAGGGCCGCGGCCCGCTCAAGAGGGAAGATCGGCCTTCATGTGGGTCACACCGGCCTATGCCCAATCGCTCGGCGGCGCTGGCGGCATCGACATCATGACGACGCTGCTGCCGTTCGCGCTCATTTTCGTCATAATGTACTTCCTCATCCTGCGCCCGCAGCGGCAGCAGGCGAAGCGGCGCGAGGACATGCTGAAGGCCATCCGCCGCGGCGACACCGTCGTCACGAGTGGCGGCATCGTCGGCAAGGTGACGAAGGTCGTGGACGACACCGAGGTCGAGCTGCAGATCGCCGAGGGGGTGAAAGTGCGCGCCATGCGCAGCCTCATCGCCGAGGTCCGGGCGAAGGCGGAGCCGGTGGCGTCCAACTCGAACTAATGCGGAGACCCTCGCGGCTCTGAAAGATCGACACCGATGCTTTATTTCCAGCGCTGGAAGATCGCGCTCATCCTGTTCGTCGCGGTGGCCGGCATCGTCGCCACCATTCCGAACTTCTTCTCCGCGGAGACGGTGGCGTCGTGGCCGAACTTCCTGCCGAAGCGGCAGATCGTGCTCGGGCTCGATCTCCGCGGCGGCGCGCATCTCCTGCTCGAGGTGAACCGCGAGAGCCTGGTCAAGGATCGCGTCAAGACGCTCGAAGGCGATGTCCGGCAGACGCTCCGCGACCAGCGCATCGGCTATCGCGGGCTCGACGCGCGCGGGCAGGTGGTCTCCTTCACGCTGCGCGATTCCGCCGACGCGGATAAGGCGCTGACCGCGCTCCAGCCGCTTGCCGCACCGGTGCAGTCCGGCCTTTTCGGGCAGGGCGCGCTGCGCGAGGTGGAGCTTACGCAAAACGGCGACCGTATCACCGCCTCGCTCACCGACGACGGCATCGAGGCGCGCATGCGCGCCGCCGTCACGCAGAGCGTGCAGGTGCTCGACCGGCGCCTGAACGCGCTCGGCACGACCGAACCCTCCATCCAGGCGCAAGGGAGCGACCGCATCCTGGTCCAGGTGCCGGGCCTGCAGGACACCGCGCAGCTCAAGCAGATCCTCGGGCAGACGGCGCGCATGACGTTCCACATGGAGTGCAGCGAGCATTCGACCGACGGCGTCACGCCGCCGCCCGGCTGCGAACTGGTGCAGTCGGCGACGGCGGGCGAGCCGCCGATCATGGTGGACACGCGCGCGCTTCTTTCCGGCGACGACCTCGCCGACGCGCAGCCCTCCTTCCATCAGCAGACCGGCCAGCCGATCGTCACCTTCCGCTTCAACACGCGCGGCGCGCGCATCTTCGCCGACGTGACGCAGCAGAATGTCGGCCGCCGCTTCGCCGTCGTGCTCGACGACAAATACATCACGGCGCCGGTCATCCGCGACGCGATCCTCGGCGGCTCCGGGCTGATCGAGGGCAACTTCACGGTCGAGAGCGCGCAGAACCTCTCGGTGCTCCTGCGCGCCGGCGCGCTTCCCGCCGACCTCACCATCGTTGAGGAGCGCACGGTCGGCCCGAGCCTCGGCCAGGATTCGATCCGCGCCGGCGAGATCGCGGCGGTGGTCGCGCTCGCCGCCGTCGTGTTCTTCATGGTCCTCTGCTACGGCATTCTCGGCTTCTTCGCCGACATCGCCATGGTCGTGAACACCTTCCTGATGATCGGCATCATCACGGCGACCGGCGCGACGCTGACGCTTCCCGGCATCGCCGGCATCGTGCTGACCATGGGCATGGCGGTCGACGCGAACGTGCTGATCTACGAGCGCATGCGCGAGGAGAACCGGCTCGGGCGCTCGACCATCGCTTCTTTCGAGACCGGCTTTTCGCGCGCATTCGCGACGATCATCGACTCGCACCTGACCGCGCTCATCGCCGCGCTCGCGCTCTTCGCGCTCGGTTCCGGCCCGATCCGCGGCTTCGCCGTCGCCTTCGCCATCGGCATCATCTCGACGCTCTTCACCGCCTACCTGATGACGCGGCTGATCGTCGCCACCTGGGTGCGCTATGCGCGCCCGAAGACCGTTCCGCTTTAGGCTCCGCTCCATGCCCCTTCGCATCGTCCCCGACGGCACGAACATCCCCTTCATGAGGCTTGCGAGGATCCGCACGCCGATCTCGCTTGTCCTGATCGTGGTGTCGTTCGTGCTGCTCTTCACCGTCGGGCTGAACCAGGGCATCGACTTCAAGGGCGGCACCATGATCGAGGTGCGGCACAAGGACGGGCCGGCCGACCTCGCGCAGATACGCTCCGAGGTCTCCGGGCTCAATCTCGGCGACGTCGAGGTGCAGGGGATCGGCGAGCCGACCGATGCCTTGATCCGCGTCGCGATGCAGCCGGGCGGCGACGCGGCGCAGCAGGTGGTCGTTGAGAAGGTGCAGGCGACGCTCGGCTCCGACGACTACGAGTACCGCCGTGTCGAGGTGGTCGGGCCGCGCGTCTCCGGCGAGCTGGCGCAGACCGGCCTTATCGCGACGGTCTTCACCATCGTCGGCATCATGATCTACATCTGGTTCCGCTTCGAATGGCAGTTCGCCGTCGGCGCGGTCGCCACGCTCGTCCATGACGCGATCCTGACGATCGGCTTCTTCGCGGTGACGCAGATCGACTTCAACCTCTCGTCGATCGCCGCGATCCTGACCATTCTCGGCTACTCGCTGAACGACACCGTCGTCATCTTCGACCGCATCCGCGAGCTGCTGCGCCGCTACAAGCAGATGCCGCTTTCCGACCTGATCGATCTCGCCACCAACCAGACGCTGGCGCGCACGATCATGACGTCGCTGACGACGCTGCTCGCGCTCTTCGCGCTGTTCTTCTTCGGCGGCGAGGTGATCCGCTCCTTCACCGCGGCGATGCTCTGGGGCGTCTTCGTCGCTACCGCCTCCTCGATCTTCATCGGCGGGCCGATCCTGATCTACTTCAACCTGCGCCCGCGCGCCGAGCGCCAGCCAGGCCGCCACGCAAGCCCGCCGACGCCGCCAAGGCCTGAGATGAGCGAGAGCGGCGGCGGCTTCCTGATGGAGCCGGCCCGCTTTCCGGGCCGCGCGCCGATCGAGGCCTACGGCAACGGCGGCTTCCGCTTCGCCGACATGTCGCATCGCGGCTCGATCCTGGCGCTGCCGAGCGGCATCGAGGCGTGGCCGGTCGCGAGCGCCGCGGAGATCACGGCGGAGGCGCGTCGGCCGGCTGATCGCCGAAGCGGCGGCGATCGACATCCTCCTCGTCGGCACCGGCGACGCGATGACGCCGCTTCCGCGCGCGGCGCGCGAGGCGCTCGAGGCGGCCGGGCTCTTTCCGGAGCTGATGTCGACCGGCGCGGCGGTCCGGACCTACAACGTGCTCCTCTCGGAGGAGCGCGCCGTCGCCGCGGCGCTCGTTGCGGTGGAGAGCAACCGTTAAGCGGCCTGTGGAGCGCAGATGACGGCGCAGGCGACATCCGCAGACGACATCGCCTATGTGACCGCGCTCGTGCGGGCGCACGACCTGCCGCGCTACTATGCGACGCTTTTCGCGCCGCCGGCGCTTCGCGCCGACCTTCTCGCGCTCTACGGCTTCGCCGCGGAGATCGCGCGCGTGCCGCACCAGGTGAACGAGCCGGCGCTCGGCGAGATCAGGCTGAGATGGTGGAGCGACGCGCTCGTCGAGGCGGTGCGGCGGGAGGGGCGGGCGAGACTCCGGCACTTCGCGCAGCTGCCGGCGCGATCGCTCGCCACGCGCTGCCGCTTGCCGCGTTCGAAGCGCTGATCGAGGCGCGCGGCGCCGACCTCTATTCCGATCCGCCGGCGACGCTCACCGACCTCGAAGGGCGGATGGGGGAGACGGAGTCCGCGCTCTTCCAGATGGCGGCGATCGTCTCCGGCGCAGCGGCCGAGGAGAGCGCCGACGCCGCGGGCCACGCCGGCGTCGCCTACGGCGTGGCGCGGCGGCTTTCGCGGCTTCGCCTCAGATCGCGCCCGCGGGCGGACGATCCTTCCCGGCGCGACTTCTTGACCGAGCATGGGATGACGGCGGCCGATCCGTTCTCGCCTCGGCGCGGCCCGCCGTCTGCCGGCGGCGGTCGGCGGCGCTCGCGGCTTTCGCGCGCCGCGCATCTCGCGCTCGCCCGCGAGCACGTCGCGAAATTGCCAACCGGCGCTGCGGCCGGCCTTTCTGCCGCTCGCGATCGTCGAGCCGCTGCTCGAACCGGATCGAACGCCTTGGTCCCGCCATCGCGGAAAGGGATGCTGGCATCTCGAATCTCGAAAGCCTGACGCGCATCGGCTGGGCGCGGCTGCGCGGCCAGGGCGGGAGGCGGATGATGCGCAGGCTGCTCGAACGATGGCGCGAGGTTCGCGACGCCGCTTGTCGCGGGTTTCGGCCGCTTTCCGGTCGCGGTCGTGGCGCTCGCCGTCTTCGCGGTCTACGTCAATCTCGCGATCGCCGAGGTCATCAAGCTCCCCGACGACGAGATCGTGCGCGCCGGCATCGCGCTTGTTGGCGCGGCGGCGCTTGCGGCGGCAGCTGTGCTCTTCGGCGAGCGCCGGGCCATCGCCGCTCTCCCGCGCCATCTTCTTTCGCTGGTCCTGGCGGCGTCCATCGGCTCGGCGCTCTGGTATTGGGACCGGCTTGGCGTCGCGTTTCCGGCGCTCTTCGTCGCCGCGGTCGCGTCCATTCCGCTAGCGCCCTACGTCCGGCGCGAGCCGGAGGGCTTCTGGGCCTTCATCTGGCGCCTGATCCACGCGGCTGGCGCTCGCCTTCATCGCGATCATCGTCTTCTGCGCCGGGCTTTCGGCGATCTTCGCCAGCATCGACTATCTCTTCGGCGTCGACATCAAGTCCTCGCTCTACGGCCATATCTGGTCGATCGGCCTCGGCTTCGTCGGACCGCTCTTTGCGCTGTCGCTCATCCCGACGACGTTCCCGGAGCGCGACGACGCCCGACGCCGCGGATATCTTCGTCGCCGGGATTCGCATCCTTTCCGACTTCGTCGCCGTACCGCTGCTCGCCGTCTATGTCGTCATCCTTCACGTCTACGCGCTCAAGATCCTGATCGAGGCGGAGCTGCCGAAAGGGCAGATCGGCTGGATGGTGCTGTCCTTCGGGCTGGCGGTGCTTGCGCTCAGGGTCGTCGTGCATCCGATGGCGGTGTTCGCATGGGCGCCGACGCGGCTCTTCCTGCGCTGGTGGCCTTTCGGGCTCGTCGTGCCGCTCGGCCTGCTTCTGATCGCGCTTTGGCAGCGCGTCGGCATCTATGGCGTGACGCCGGAGCGATATGCGCTCGGGCTCTTCGCGCTCTTCCTCGGCCTCGTCCTGCTCGCGCAACTTTCCGCGCGCACCCGCGACGACGTCCGCGTCATTCCGGCGCTCGGGGCGCTGGCGCTTTTCGTCGGGAGCTTCGGGCCATGGGGCATGTTCGCCGTCTCGGCACGATCGCAGATGGATCGGCTGACAGATCATCTCGCGCGATGCCGGCGTGCTCGAGAGACGGAAAAATTTCGGGAACGCCTGAATTCTCGCGCGGCGCGGCGGAGGACGTACGCTCGATCGTGCGCATGCTCGCGGAAATCCGGCAGATCGACCGGCTGAGGCCGCTTTTCGCCGGGCGGCCCGACGATCCTTTCCTCGCCGCCGGAGACGCGGACAGGCGGATCGAGACGGGCCGCAACTTCTGGGAGGCGCTCAACGTCAAGGAGTTGCCGCCCGACCCGAGGATGGGGAGATCTTCTCGATCGGCGCAGGATCCGGGCGCCGTTACCATCGACGGCTACGACCTCGTCGTCCCGACTCTCTCGCTTACCGGCGTAAGGTCCGCTGAGGTCTCGCTCGACGGCGGACTGCCAAACGTGCGGCTGCAGTCGAAAGGCACGTTGATCGAAATCCAGTCGGGCGACGTGAACCTTCAGATCACCGCCGAGACGCTCCTCGATGCCTTCAAGGAGCGGGTCGAGGCCGTGGAGGCGCTCCCGGAAGACCGGGCGCGTCCGCCGTTCCTTGTCGACCTGCAGCTTGGGGGCAGGAGGGTCGCTCTCCTCTTCCAGTTTGCAGCGGGAAAGCTGACGGACGTCAGACATGACGCTTTCCGGCGCGCGTCGTTCGACCTCCTGCTCCGCCGCTCCGACTGGCCGCAGACCTCAGGCGGCGAGCCGCCTGGTGGCGCCGAGCCATAGGTCGAAGTCGCGGAGCGCACGGCGCGAGAGCGCGCGCTTGCGCGCCAGCGTCTTCGCGGTGCCGCGGAGGCGGTTGCCGGCCTCGTCGCGGACCGGCTGATCGATCGGCGGGAAGAGCCCGAAATTGACGTTCATCGGCTGGAAGTTGCCCGCCGTCTCGCCGGGCACGCCGAGCCTACCGGTAACGTGGCCGAGGAGCGCGCCATGCGCGGTCGTCGCAGGCGGGGCGACCGGGGTCGCGCCCAACGCCTCCGCCGCGGCGAAGCGCGCCGCCATCAGCCCCATCGCGGCAGACTCCACGTAGCCCTCGCAGCCGGTGATCTGGCCGGCGAAGCGGATGTGCGGCGCCGATTTCAGGCGCAGCGTCTCGTCGAGGAGGAGCGGCGAGTTCAGGAAGGTGTTGCGGTGGAGCCCGCCGAGCCGCGCGAACTCGGCGTGCTCAAGCCCCGGTATGGTGCGGAAGAGGCGCACCTGCTCGCCGTATTTCATCTTGGTCTGGAAGCCGACCATGTTGAAGAGCGTGCCGAGCGCGTTGTCCTGGCGAAGCTGCACCACCGCGTAAGCCTTCTCGTCCGGCTTGTGGCGGTTCGTCAGGCCCATCGGCTTCATCGGCCCGTGGCGCAGCGTCTCAGGCCCACGCTCCGCCATCACCTCGATCGGCAGGCAGCCGTCGAAGTAGGGCGTATCCTTCTCCCACTCCCGGAACTCCGCCTTCTCGGCGGCGACGAGCCCGGCAATGAACGCGTAGTACTGGTCGCGATTGAGCGGACAGTTGATGTAGTCGGCGCCGGTGCCGCCTGGCCCGGCCTTGTCGTAGCGCGACTGGAACCAGGCGACGTCCATGTCGATCGTCTCGCGATGGACGATCGGCGCGATCGCGTCGAAGAAGGCGAGGCGGTCGAGGCCGGTCGCTTCCTGGATGGAGGCGGCGAGAGACGACGAGGTGAGGGGGCCGGTCGCGACGATCGTAAGCCCCCATTCCGCGGGCGGCAGCGCTTTGACCTCGCCTTCCTCCACGCGGATCAGCGGATGCGCGCGAAGCGCTTCCGTGATGCTTGCCGAGAAGCCGTCGCGGTCGACCGCGAGCGCGCCGCCGGCCGGAAGCTTGTGGCGGTCGCCCATCGCCATCACGAGCGATCCGGCGCGCCGCATCTCTGCGTGCAGCAGCCCGACCGCGTTCGTCTCGGCATCGTCGGAGCGGAAAGAGTTGGAGCACACGAGTTCCGCAAAGCTGCCGGTCTTGTGCGCGGGCGTCATCGTCGTCGGCCGCATCTCGTGCAGCACGACCAGAACGCCTGCCTCGGCGAGCTGCCAAGCGGCTTCGGAGCCGGCGAGGCCGCCGCCGATCACATGAACTTGTGCTCGGGCTCTCTCATTGGCCCGATATGGAGCCACGCGGGTGGGGACAGCAAGGCCGCCTCCGTTTGATTAGGGTCGACGGATCGTTAAGCTCAGCCGAGCACTATGGTTTCGATGCGGCAACTCATTCTTCTGATTGTCACCGTGGCGGGTCTTGCGACCGCTGCGCACGCGCAGGAAAGCTGGTTTGCCCGCGGGCATGGGCACGCTCCGACCGCCAACAATATCTATGTTTGCCATGGCTATACGTGCCGCATCGTCACGCCGGTTCGCTTCAACTCCGATGAGATAGCGCTAATTGCGGGCAAGCTTGCGACCGGTGTCGCAGATGCCGCGGCCGAACGGGCGGCGATTTCGCACTCGGTCCAGGTGTTCGAGGATATCGTCGGCGCGCGCATCGGCACGTCGGCGGACTTGCCCGGCATGCAGTTCGGCCGCGGGGCCGACGACCAGATGGACTGCATCGACGAGGCGACGAATACGACGAGCCTACTGATGCTGCTCGCCAAAAATGGCTATCTGCGGCATCACAAGGTGGAGCTGCCCTCGGCGCGCGGATTCTTCATCGATCTGCGCTACCCGCATGCCACCGCCGTGCTCTTGGACACGAGCTCAGGCAACAGGTGGGCCATCGATTCGTGGCCGCGAGCCAACGGCGAGCCGCCGGTTATTCAGCTGCTCGCGGAATGGAAGCGCTCAAGGACACACATTCCCGACTCCTAAGCACTCACCGAAAATGAAAAGGCCGGCGGGCGACTGGCGCCCCCGGCCTGATCTTTGGCGTTCGGCCTTTGGCTTAGAGGCGGGAGGCCTCACGCGCCAGGCGGCCGATGTCGCCGCGGTTGATACCGAGATCGCTGAGCTCGCGGCCCGAAAGCCCCTGAAGCTCGCGAAGCGTCTCGCGGTAGCGCCGCCAGCGGCGGTAGCGGCTACGGAGCGTATTCGTGTTGCTGTGCGACATTGTCTTTGTCCTTCTTCGCCCGCCCCGGGCGGGCGCCCGCAGACCTCTGCGGTCACCGCGCATATAGTCGGCGCGATCTGCGTTGTGCACTGCAACAAACGCATGGCTGCATTGCCGGGCGGGCAAAACCCCTTAATATTTCAGTAGCTTTGCCGGATTACCAGCCGATTTCCGCTAGGATTTCACGTCAAGGGCCGGCTTCGGTGGCGCGGTGCAACAACGCAACAGTCCCCAGGCAAGCAGGCCTCGTCCGTAGCGAAGTCCTCGGAAGCACCCGCCTCCCTATACCGACGCTCGGAATGCTCGCTCACGAACGAATCAGAGCCAGCCATGCTTGCGGAAGCGCCAGAGGCGTAAAGGACGCCGCAGACGACGGCGACGACGCCGAGCACGGCGAAATAGCCGAAGCGCCAGTGGAGCTCGGGCATATCGATGAAGTTCATCCCGTAAATGCCGGCGACGGCAGTCGGGACCGCGAGGATCGCGGCCCATGCGGCGAGCCGCCGGGTGATGTGTGCCTGCTGCATCTGCGCGCTCATCACACTTGCCTCGAAGGCGAAGGCGAGCACCTCGCGAAGCGAGTCGATCTCCTCCTGGATGTGATAGACGCGGTCGGTCACGTCGCGAATGAGCGGACCGACCGAGGGTTCGAGTGGGCGGACGCCGGAATGCTCGACACGGCGGCACACTTCGATCAGCGGGACGGCGGAGTTCCTCATCTTGAGGAGATCGCGGCGCAACATGTAGAGCCGCTCGACTCCCGCGTCTGAAAGCTCCGAGGCGAAGACCTTGTCTTCGATCCCGTCGATCTCAGCGTGGATCGCCGCAATCACGGCGACGTAATTGTAGGCGATGAAATCGAGGATGGCGTAGAGGATATAGTCCTCGCCGTGGGCGAGTGCTGGCGGGCAGGCCTCGCACCTCTGGCGCACGACCGCATAGGAGCTCGACGCGCCGTAGCGCACCGAGACAACGTAGCCGCGGCCGACGAAAAGCTGGGTCTCGCCAATTGCGACGCGCCCGTCGACAAGCTGCGCGGTGCGGGCGACAATGAAAAGTGCATCGCCATATTGCTCGACCTTCGGGCGCCGGTGTGGCCGCTCGGCATCCTCTACCGCCATCTCATGCACGTCGAACTGCGCCTCGACGCGGCGAAGGAGTTCCCGCGACGGTTGGTAGAGGCCGATCCAGACGACGTGCCCGGGTCGCTTCGACCAAGCGCCGGCGTCGTCGATCGTGACGTCGCACACGCGCTGCCCGCCGGCATAGACGCCGGCCGCGACGACACCGTGCTCGCGCCCCCCCACCGCCCGCGGCGCGATGCTTGCGGCAGGCCGTGCCAATTCAAGGACCATCGACGCTTCCCCGGCTGTTGGCACCGCCGGCATGCTTCGGTTTAATCGCGGAGGAGACGGCGACACGCCGCTTCGCATGCCATTTCACGTCGATGCAAGGGGGCGAAGCGTGGACAAGACCTATCTCTATTCCCCGAACCAGGTCGGCGCAGGCTCCTTCGTCGGCGGACCGTTCGCGGTGGTCTATCTGCTGTGGGCGAATTTCCGCGCGCTGGGGGAGGAGGGACGTGCGAGAGCCACGTTCTTCTGGGGCGCGATCTTCGTGGTCGTCATTTTCCTGATCGTGCCGTTTCTTCCGGAAAAATTCCCGAACATGGTCATTCCGGTCGCCTACACGGTCGTCGCGCGCCTTGTCGCGGACCGCTACCAGATGTCGAAGCAGGCGATCGCCGCGTCCGACCGTCATGAATTCCAGTCGAGCTGGAAGGTGCTCGGACTGAGCATTGCGCTTCTCGCGGCGTTCTTCGCCGTCATCATGATCTGGCTTCTGGCCCTCGACTACTTCCACGTCATCACGCTGTGATTGAAATTCGGCCGCCGATCCTATTGCCCGATGCTGACGGCGCCATGACAAGGCTAGAGGGCGTGAACTCATAAACGCGCTCTGGATGCACAACGTCCAGTTCGCCCCCAAGAGCGGAAGTCGTCGGCACGCTCAGCTAAGCTACGTCTGCTAAGCGCCGATTTTGTTGAAGAAGTCTGCGTCGGCCGGCGCGCGTGAGAAGTGGAGCGTGAGGGCGGCCGCATCGGCTTCATGCCGGCTGCGGTGCTGGCATCGGGATGAGCTTGGCGAGCTTCCTGAGGTTCTGGGCGGTGGCTGCGAGGTGGAACTCGTCACGCGCGCCATTCGGTCCTCGTAATCGGAGCCGATCGAGGCGCAGAATGCGTTTGAGATGGGCGAAGAGCATCTCAATCTTCTTCCGCTGGCGCCGCGAGGTCAGGCCTTCCTCGCTCTTGGCGATGTCGCGGGCCATGTCCCGCGCTCCCTCGTGGATCGACCGCGGCACCTTGCGCGCCGGCGCCTTCGGACAGCAGCGCGGTTTGAGTTCGCAGGCATCGCAGTCGTGCTTGCTGGCGCGATGAGCAGCGTCGCGCCGTCATTGACCAGCGTCCCGGTGCAGGTGAGCATCTTGCCGGCGGGACAGGCATAGACGTCGCTCCCGTGATCGTAGGTGAAGTCCTCGCGTTCGAATGTGCCGTCGGTTCTCGCCGACTTGTCGAAGACAGGGATGTGCGGCTCGATCCCGCGCTCGTAGACGAGCCAGCCGAGCATCTCGGCCGAGCCGTAGGCGCTGTCGGCGGCAAGCCGTTCCGGGTAGAGCCCGAAGCGCTCTTCGGCGCGTCCGATCATGGTGCGTGCCGCACCGACTTCCGCCTGCCTGATCGCGCGGCTTGCCTCGACATCGACGATGATGGCGTGGTCGAGATCGATCAGGTAGTTCGTGGCGTAGGCGAAGAACGCATGCCCCTTGAGGGCGCCTGTCCATTGCGCCGCCGGGTCGGATCGGGAGATGAACTTTGGCCTGGTTTGACTGGCCGCGCCCCAGGCTGCCTCATCGAGCGTATCGAGATACTCCCGGACGGATCGGCGCGTGAGCGCCATCGCTTCCCAATCGACGTCTTCTGAGGCCTCGGCGGAGCGCTGCTTGTTGGCATCGGCTTTGATCAGGCTGGCATCGACGGCGAAGCCTTCGCCGCCGACAAGGCCCTCATCCATGCAGCGCCGCACGACCGTCTCGAACACCTTCCGCAGCAAGTCGCTGTCGCGGAAGCGGCCGTGCCGGTTCTTGGAGAAGGTCGAATGGTCCGGCACGTCGCCGTCGAGGCCAAGTCGGCAGAACCAGCGATAGGCGAGGTTCAGATGCACCTCCTCGCAGAGTCGACGCTCGGAGCGGATGCCGAAGCAGTAGCCGACAATCAGCATCCGGATCATCAGCTCGGGGTCGATCGACGGTCGCCCCATGGAGCTGTAGAACGGTGCCAGCTCCCGCCTAACCTCCGATAGATCGACAAAACGGTCGATCGACCTCAGGAGGTGATCGCCCGGCACATGAGCATCCAGCGAGAACGCGTAGAACAGCGCACCTTGTTCGAACTCGCCGCGGTCCCATCATCGACTCAACTCCTGCTATCTGCAGGAATAAATCAGTGAACCCTCGCCGCCTCAACCGCTGACTTTTTCAACAAAATCCGCCAGCACCAGACATCCGATCTTCGTGGCGGTGATGGGAAAGGTTCTTCAGTCGTGATAAGCTTGCATCGCTGCCGGAACTGTCGGGCAACAAGGATCAAGCTCGTTCCACCGGCGTCTTGCAGCCGGGGGGACCGCCGTGGGAGCGATTGACGAGAGGCTTCTCGAAGAGAAGCTGACGGCGCTGGAGACGGCGCGGACCTGGAGTCCGCGTCTAGTCTCAAAGCTGGAAGGCCATATCCGCTCTGCAAATGACGCCGAGCTTTTGCGGATCAATCCAATCAAATTTGCGACCGACAAGGGTCTTAATGAGGAGGAGGCAATCGACCTCTTCCTGCACGCCGCCGCACTAGGTCTCTTCGAGATGACCTGGGTTCTGATCTGTCCGATTTGCTCATGCGTGATCGACAGTTTTCGCGCGCTCAAGAATCTCAATAGCCATTGCCGGTGCACGATCTGCCACATCGATCTCGTCGCCACACTCGACGACATGATCGCGATTACCTTCACGATCAGCCCATCGATCCGCCTGATCACGTATCACGATCCCGAGACCCTCTCAGCCGCGGACTATCTTCTCAACTACATGTCAGCGTCAGAGGGTCTAATTCCGGATGGAACTCCCTTCGCTAAGGTGAAGGAGATGTTGACCCGAGCGGTGGCCTACCTGGAACCCGGGAAGACGATTCAAATCGAGGTCGAAGCCGAAGCGGGGGCGCTTTACGGCTATGGCACCGACGGCGACGCGGGTTTCCTTTTCCCCATCGATCCGGCGCTGCCAGCCAGCGAGCGGAAAGTTGCGGTTCGGTGCGACGAGAATTCATGCCAGCCGGACGGCGTTACTCTCCCGCCTGGCAAGCTGACGTTCGACATTGCGAGCAGCGCAAAGAAACGAGTCGTCCTCGGTGTCTTTCAATTTCCGCCCGGCGTCGACCGACCGCCGCCACTCCACTTCGCGCCGTTCCTCTCAGGGAAGCGGCTGCTCACCACTCAGACGTTCCGTGACCTCTTCCGATCCGAGGTGATCCGCGGCAGCGAGGGGCTCGGCGTCAAGGACATCGCCCTGCTCTTCACTGATTTGAAGGGCTCGACCGCTCTTTACGATCGGATTGGAGACTTGAACGCATTCGCCCTAGTACAGCAGCATTTTGACCGGCTGCAGGAAGCGACGGTCCGCCACAACGGCGCAGTCATCAAGACGATCGGCGACGCGGTCATGGCGGCGTTCCTCAAACCTGCGGATGCAGTGCAGGCGGCGCTCGAAATGCGCAGCGAGATCGCATCCTTCAATGAACGGCAGCCAGACAAGGCGCTGATCCTCAAGATCGGCATCCACAAGGGCGCCGCTATCGCTGTGACGCTGAACGATCGGCTCGATTACTTCGGGCAAACGGTGAACATTGCCTCACGCGTGCAGAGCCTCGCGGATGCCGACGAAATCTACGTCAGCGAGGACGTCTATAACGCCGCCGGCGTCCGCGATGAACTGGCGGCCTTTGCAGTCGAGCCGCGAACAGCCCAGCTTCGAGGCGTGCAGCAGGAGCTGCCGGTGTTTCGGGTGGGGGTTGGGGCAGCTGCTTAGAACGAGATGAAATGCCAGGGAGCATGAAAAGCCGAACGTCCGCGATGGGTCACAAGCGGATCTCTGCGTACGATCCGGGCATGTCGGCTGGGTGTTCCGCCGGTTTCGGACATGAAGGAGGAGCTCTGAGGGTGTCGTGAGGCAGGTATCCAACTCCCGAACCGGGGCTTTAGGTCCATGCGTTACGAACTCACCGATGACGAATGGGGCGTTCTCGAGCCAATGCCGCCCAACAAACCGCGCGGCCGCCGACTACCTCGCATTCGTCAAGCTTGCTGCCATCCCCTTTGGCTGCAAGCTTTATGAGTTCCCGACCTAGTCTGATCGCTCCGGCCCTTCGGTGAGAAGCGCCGCGAAGGCTTTCAACATCGGGCGCTGGCCCTTCACGATGCGACGCTCCGCCTCGTCGAGGTCGAACCAGGCGGCGCGGTCGGCCTCGGGGAACTCCGCCATGCGGCCGGAGCGCGGCGGCCACTCCATCGCGAAAGTGTTGCTGCGAAAGCCGGCGAGGTCGAAGTCGCCCTCCAGGGCAAAGGCGGTCACGACCTTGCCGCCCGCGTAGCGGAAGTCGCCGAGCGGGACGGCAGCGCGCGGCGTTTCGGCGCCGGTCTCCTCGAAGAACTCGCGTCGCGCCGTGGCGAGCGGATCCTCGCCCGCCTCGCAGAGTCCTTTCGGGATCGACCAGGCGCCTTCGTCCTTCTTCGCCCAGAAGGGCCCGCCCGGGTGGACGAGCAAGACCTCCGGCGATCCGCTTCTGCGGCGGAAAAGGAGGATGCCGGCGCTCCGCTGTGGCATTCCGACCTTCTAGCAAAATCAAGTAGGACCGGGCTAAGTCGCGTGCACCGCACGGCCGCAGAACGGTCGGCTGGCTTATTGAGGACAAACGGGGAAGTCGGATGAGCGTCGGAATCGGCGTGATCGGGGCTGGGATCATGGGGGCGGATCACGCGCGCCTTCTTTCCGGTCACGTGCAGGGAGCGCATCTCGTCGCGGTCTCCGACGCGGACGCTTCACGCGCCAGGCACGTCGCGGAGAAACACGGCGTCGACCGCCATATGACCGACGGCCACGCGCTGATCGTCGACGGCACTGTCGACGCCGTGCTCGTGGCCTCGCCGGACGAGACGCATCTCGGCTATGTGCTCGCGTGCCTCAAGGTCGGCAAGCCGGTGCTCTGCGAGAAGCCGCTCGCGCCGACGCCGAAGGAATGCCTGAAGGCCGTCGAGGCCGAAGCGAAAGGCGGCAAGCGCCTGATCCAGGTCGGCTACATGCGCCGCTTCGATCCGCCCTACGTGGCCATGCGCGAGACGCTCCGTGGCGGCGGCCTCGGGCGCGCGCTCATGATCCACTCGGCCCACCGCAACGTCTCGGCGCCCGACTGGTTTACGCCGGAGAACGCGATCACCAATTCAGCGGTGCACGAGTTCGACATCCTGCGCTGGCTCTTCGACGAGGAGATCGTGGCGATCTCGGCCTTCAAGTCGAAAGGAAAGCGCGGCGTGATGCCGAACGACCCGCTGCTCGTTGTCTGCGAGACCGAAAGCGGAATCCTCGCCGACGTCGAGATCTTCATCAACGCCGCCTACGGCTACGACGTGCGCGCCGAGCTCGTCTGCGAAGAGGGCACGATGGAGCTCGCCCGCCCGCGCCCCGGCGACATCCGTTTCAAGGGGCAGCACGCGCTGTCGTTCCCGCCCGATTGGCGCGGGCGCTTCGAGGATGCCTATCGCATCGAGCTCAACGAGCTGGGTCGACGCGATCCGCGCGGGCAGAACGACCGGAGCGAGCGCCTGGGACGGCTACGTGGCGGAGGCGGTCGCGGAGGCCGGCGTGCGCGCGCTGCATAGCGGGACGCGCGAAGCGGTGAAGCTGGAGAAGAAGCCCGGCCTTTACGATTGAGCTCGCATTTCCGCCGGCGGCTACTCGACCCGGGCGCGAGCCTTGCGCGGACTGGCGGCGGCGAACGCTTCGGCGCGGGCACGGTCCGCTGAGCGGATCAGGCTCTTGATGGGGCGCGCGGCCTTGCCGGAGAGATCGGCGATCTTTCGATCCTGATCCATGATGTAGGTCTTGGCCGGCGCGTCACCGTCAAGACCGCCGAGCTCGGTGGCGGGCACCTTGCGGTTGGAGGTACGGCTGCCGTCTTCGTAGAAGACGTCGAAGAGCACGACGCCGTTGTCGACCTTGTCTTTCTTGCGGGCCATCATTCGTTCTCCGTCGGCGCGTCGGAAGCGGAAGCTTCGCGCGCGTCCGTTTGTAGCGAGGGCGCGTCGCGCCCGGTGTCCGGGCCGAGAAGGTTCTCGCGCTCGGCCTTGCGTTTCTGTGCGTCCGCCTCGCGGCGCTCGAGCCGTTCCTGCTTCTTGCGTTCCTTGGTCCGCTCGCGATCGCCACGCTGCTGATTGTAGTTGGGGCGCCTGAAGGCCATGGCGTTCTCCCTCCTCGCCGCTCGGGCGATGTGAAAAGCCCGGCGCAGTCAGGCGCCGGGCGGATTGGAAAGCCCTGGCGTGCGGGCTACTCCATTTGGATGTTCGAGGCGGCGGGCTTGCCGCGGTCGGTGACCACCTCGAAGCTCACCTTGTCGCCCTCGCGGAGCGTCGAGATGCCCGAGCGCTCAAGCGCGGAAACGTGGACGAACACGTCCTTGGCGCCGTCGTCGGGCGCGATGAATCCGAAGCCCTTCGTCGCATTGAAGAATTTCACTGTGCCTTTTGCCATTGGTCTGGCTCCTCTGGTAGCGCGCTAAATCGCGTATCGGCCGCGGGCGAGGATTTGCCTGGCCGCTCGTTCCGATTCGGCGTTGACCCGGAGATTCCCCCGAAGGGGCAGCAAGCAAGGCAGCGAAATGCGGAAGCGCAGCCGATATAGAGGTTTAGGCGGCGGAGTTCAATCCGGGCACCGGCGGGGCCCGCCTTCCGGGTCGCGCCCTATTTGAAGTGCGCGGGTTGCAGCTTCGTTTTCTTGTCGGCGGAGGCGTCGAACTCCGCCTGGCAGGCGGGCGAAAGCTGGGTCAGGTTGGTCTCCAGGCAAGCCTCGATCTTGGGGATGTCGGGTATATCGGACGAGCAGAACTTGAAGGCGTCGCCTTCGCAGGCCGATCGCTCTTCCGCCGTGCCTTGCGCTGCGGCCGGCATGGCAAGGAGAAGGAGGCTTGCCAGCACGAAGGCCGGACGCGCGAACGATGTCATCAGCATCTTGGAATCCCTCTTGATGCTGAAACTCTTGCGTGTGGGGCGTTACGGTCCTGGAAACGCACGATCGAAATCCAGCCAGGACTCGCCCGCAGCGTTAAGGATGGGTGAGGGCGCTCGCTAAGAGTGGGCGAAGATTTCGGTAGCGCCCGAAAGCCTGGCGCAGTTGGGCGCCCCATAAGGTTGCAATGCCTCGGTTTCGCGTAACGCCCCGTTAGGACCACAGGCGGCATTCCTCGCGGCACAGGCCGATACACAGCAGGCGGAAACGCCCCGGTAGGGAGACGAGCAATGTGTCAGGATTGCCCAGGCGGAGGCATCAGCCGTCGCAACATGCTGAAGATCGGGGCCGCGGGCGTGCTCGCCGCCGCGGCCGGGGCGGCGCCGCAAGCCGCACTTGCCGCTGAAGGCAAGGGGACGGCGCTTTCGCCCGACGAGGCGCTGGCGAAGCTCAAGGAAGGCAACGCCCGCTACGTCGCCGACCCGCAGCTTTGCGTGCTCGACCTTTCGGCGCAGCGGAGCTCGGTGACGTCCGGCCAGGCGCCGTGGGCCACGGTGATCAGCTGTGCCGACAGCCGCGTTCCGCCGGAGCTGATCTTCGGCGGGCTCGGCGTGGGCGAGCTCTTCGTCGCCCGCAACGCCGGCAACCTTGTCGACACGGCGACGCTCGGCACGGTCGAATACGGCGCGGCCGTGCTCGGCTCGCCGGTGATCGTCGTGCTCGCGCATACGAGCTGCGGCGCGGTCGCAGCCGCATGCAACATCGTCACCAAGAACGCCACCTATCCCGGCGCGATCGGTACGATGATCGAGCCGATCGTGCCGGCGGCGCTGGCGGTCAGGGACGAAGCCGGAGATTTCGTCGACAACGCGGCCAAGGAGAGCGCCGCGCGCACCGCGGGGCGGCTCGCCACCTCCGGCGCAATCCTGCCGGAGCGCGTCGGCGCCGGCACGCTGAAGGTCGTCGCGGCCATCTACGATCTGAAGACCGGAAAGGTCTCCTGGCTTAGCGGTCCCGTTTAGGCCGGCAAAAACAGCGGGAGGGGTACAAGCCTTATCGCTCCCGCGGCCTCCCGGCCCAAGGCTATGATCGTCCTGCCTCCTCTTTCGAAGGAGGGAGCGGGGCGCTGAGCGAGCACCTCGGTCGTTGCGTTGGTGGCGCTCTCCAAGCGCCCCGCGCGGCGGTTACGAAACCCGACTCGTCCACTCTTTATCCTCGGCCCTCTCGCGAAGGCCGAATACCAGCGGTGCGACATCCCGCGGGAGGCTTGCGCCTCCGGGTGGACCCTTCCGGGCTCGCCGCGCCACGTCTCTCCGGGAGACGCATCGCGGCGCCGCCCGCCCTTCCCGAGATTCACGCCGGTCGCGATCCGGTCCCTCCGTGAAGAGCGGCGAGGGGATGATACGCGAGGATTTGGGGAGTGGGGATAAGAGGGGAGATGCGCGCCGCTCGTCGCTTCACTGTCGCCATTGCCGGGTCAAGCCCGGCATGACGACATCATTGGTGGCTTCTTGTCCTCGCCCTCTCCCGGTCAGCTCGGCCGACCACCCTCTCCCGCAAACCGGGATGTTTCCCGGTTTGATTCCTACTTTGCCGAAATCGGGAACACCCAATTTCGGCTGGGAGAGGGTGGAGCGCGCACGCATCGTCGCGACTCTATCCCCGCTCGTCGCGGCGCCGTTATCTTTGGTGCCATGAAGGACGAATGGGCCGGGCTCAGGTGGTCGGAGGAGCAGGAGCGCGTGCGCGTGGAGCTTCGGGCGCTGCGGGTGCTGACCTGTCCGCGCCGCGCCTGCCGGCGGCACCGGAAATGCGGACGCAAACCGAAATCGTCGCGGCCGTGCCTCGGTTACGCGCGGTTCCCCGTCACGGAGGAGGAGTACCGAGGACTACAAGGCGATGATCATGCGGTGGCTGAAGCGTGACGTCGCGGAATACGACGCCGATCCGGAAGCCGCCGAGATCGTGCAGGCGGAGCGACTGCAGCGCGAGGCGGAGCGGGAGGCGGCGGCGATGGAGCGCGTCTATGCGCGGACTAGGGCAGGGGAGACGCCGGAGGGGATTTTCGAGGGGCTTCGCGCGGGTGCCGGCTCGACACCCTAGACGGAATGACCACCAGCCTTCTCCCGAGACCGGGAGAAGGTGGCGCTCCCCGGGTCCGGCGGAGAGCCGGCCCGAGGACAGGCTCAGG